>CAWBST010000017.1:0-665721 GCA_963791495.1 uncultured Alphaproteobacteria bacterium | reverse complement strand
CGCAACGACAAGGATGCCACGGTGCCGTGCAATGGCTGCACCATCTGCTGTCACCATGATCGCGTCGAGGTATTGCCGTGGCTGGAGACACCGGAGCATCTGGCGCACCTGGACACCGAGACTGATCCCGATGGAAGTAGCCCCGACAGTCTGAAGCTGAAGCGGCGAGAGGATGGCGCACGAGGAGCCGAGGTGATTGTTCGATTTGGAGACCCGTGCCGACGACATCATCGCGGCATCACGGCTTCAGATCGTCGAAGAGACCACTGCCATGCCGCATAAGCTCGATGCCGGCGAAGCGGCGCAGTACGCGAAAACCCGCATGGCGCAGTTGTGACCCAAGTACGATCGGCTGTTTGCCGAGCGCGACTGGCGAAGATGAGGCCGAAGGAGCGTGCGAAACATGAGCGCACGCTGATCGCAAAGCACGCACAGACTGTCTGACGACACGGGAGGCCGCGCATTAGCGGCCTCTCTCCACCCATTTGAGCGAGATCAATCATGGACGATGAAGTGGCCGCGTATATGGAGTTGCTTACTCGGCAGGAAGACCTGCATCCCGATCTGAAGCCGTGGATTGTGCCGATGTCGTTCGGCGGGATGATGCTGAAACACCCGCTGGTGTTCAGTCCCTTCCACCACGACGGGATGATGCCCAAGCGAACGCGAGCTATCTCTACAAGCTGGCGGCACTGGAACGGGCAAGGCAAACTGGCGATTGGGAGACCTACATCTGGCTGCACGAACGTCGGCACCGCGTTGAGGCGTTGCAGGCTATCGCCTCCAATCTGCTCGGGCGCGAGTATTGGGAGATGGTGTCGCATGTTTGGTCGGACAGCGAGAACATCTGGCAACACCGTCGCGCATGGTGGAAGGTCTGGCTGAGCCAAGAGCCGGAGCGTCATACCGTGATGGACGATGAAGAGCGCGAGCATCTCGCCGGTCTGCCGGATGGCCTGACGATCTATCGCGGCGTGCATCTGCGCTCTGCCATGCACGGCCTGTCGTGGACGCTCGATCGTACGCGGGCTGAGTGGTTCGCCGACTACCGGCGGATCAAGAAGCGGAACCCGATGCTGTTGCAGACGATGGTGAGCAAGAGCGAGGTGGTCGCCTACTTCGCCGGACGCGAGGAGCAGGAGATCGTGGTGCATCCGAACGTCGCGCGGAAGCTGGCGATCACGATCCTCTAGCAGGCTGGCGATGAAGACCGGCAAAGCGGGTAGCGCCGGCACCTCCACGCCGGTTCGCCCGGCGTGTTACCGCCTGAGATCAACGTTCAATCCGATATCTGTACGCCCCACACGCACCATGCGGTAGATTCTGGTGGCGGTCTCTTGGGAGACCGGCTATCGATCCGCAATGGCAGAGAAATCTCAGCCCTTTCGGTTCGGCTCCATGATCCGCGACGCCCGCAAAGCCCAGGGCCTGACCCTCCCTCAGTTAGCTGCTCGGGCGTCAGTGAACCCCCATGCGGTGTGGGAGATCGAGACGCAAGGCGGCGGACGGATGGAGACGGTCGCCGCACTGATGACTGCGCTCGATTTACGCCTCGCTGGGTTGCCGCGTGGACCCTGTATCGGCAAACGTCTTGCCCTGCGCGCTCGGCGTGGTTGGCCGATTTCAGAGACTGCTCGGCGTGCTGGAGTTTCCTCCTATGCCGTTAGGCGGGCTGAAAACGACGGGGCACGTGTGGATACGGTGGAGGCGTTGCTGAGCGTCCTCGCTACCGGGCGAGAAGGCCGGAACGGGCGAGGTGGGAGGCTGGGCGACGGGACTGCCGCTGGACGCCGCCGGAAGTCTTCGACGCCATCGAGCGGGCGCTCGGAAAATAGACCTCGACCCAACCGGCGATACCGCGAGTCCCCTGCGCGCCGGGACTATCTACACTGAGGACGGTCTCTCCAAACCATGGTTCGGCAACATACTCTGCAACCCTCCATTTTTTCGGGCGCGGCGGCTTTCATCCGTCGCGCGCACGCAGCGTGGTCGGCGAAGGAATGTCGGATGGTTGCTCTGTTGCTGCCGGTTCATACTCACCTTGTGGTGTTTCATGATCTTGTGGTCGGCGCCGCCGACGTATTTTTCCTGCGGAACCGCATACGTTTCATCAGCCCGGATGGGCGCCGAGACACAGCACCATTTTCGTCAATGTTCGTCATCTTCGGCGCAGACGACGATGTGGTCGAAAGGGTTCTGGCAGAGTTCCAATGCGTCCATTTGGCGCGAACGGCCAAACGGTCAGCGTTTGGAGGAGGCGGTCCGCTTGATCGCACGGTTGTGTAGTAAAGGACATCGAGGTTGACGCGGACCTCCGACCCGGAGATGCGACCGACGAACGCCGAGTTCGGGTCAGGATGTGCAAGGTCACCCGAGCCCCATTCCATTGAAAAATGGGTCACCATTGCAAGCTGTGGCGGCTCCCATCCTGGGAACCGTCACCGAACATTCGTAGCCTGTTGGCTAGCTGCATTCGGCGCTTCGCTGCCGAACGATTTTGTTGTCGCAGCCACCCGTTCTAGCGTACCTTTCATTTTGACCCCACCTGTAAGGGGTGCGGTTCTGGGTTAGGTCGCCGATGCTCCAGCCGTTCGCTATCATGCGTTCGGTCAACTTCGTCCACACGATCTGAAGGATCAGATCAGCGCTGAAGTTGTCCGGTTCGGCTTTCGCTTGCGCTTCCGCCACGCGCACCGCTTCGTCATAAAATGTGAACGCCTCGTCCACCGAGTTTTTGACGATGCGACCGTGTCTTTCGGGCAGCTTGTCACTCATGTTGATTCTGCTTTGGCTTCCTCTGCGGCTCGGATGACGTCTTTCAGAGTCATCCCGTCTGTCAGCTTCATCCAGAACGAGTGGCCAAGGCCGTGCAGCTTCTTGGCCGCTGCATCGGCGTCCTGATCACTCATTTCATGCTCCAGCAGATAGAACACGAAGGCCCGACGAAGCCGTGCGGTCTGTCGATTTTCGGGGCTGGAACGACTGGCGCGCATGATCGGCAGGTCCCATCTGCGCCCAATAGTCTCCGCGTCCTTCTCGGTGAATGGCAAGGAGGCGGCGTCCGCGATTTTCAGATGCGCCTCGACGGGCTTCTCGTGCTCCGTCCCAACGGGCCTTTCTTCTGGCACGGTCGGGCCAGACGCGTTGGTCATCATCGCGCGGGCTTCGTTGACGATCGCCCGCACGGTCATGTACGCGAACACCCGCCGCGTGTGTGCGGTGTCGAGAATGATGACCTCGCGGATGAAGGCGACGATCGCTTCCTCGATCGGGGCACCTGTTGTCCTAAGTTGCATCAGCGCCCCGAAGAACGCGCCGCGTCGTGCATCGAACTCCACGGGCAAGTCAGCATCCAAGATGGCATCTGCCGTGCCCGGCTCCGGTGTCGGTGTTTCCATCTGCGGCTCCGGCTTCGGTGTCTCCACCTGCTCAGCCTGTTGCGGCTCTGGCACCGGCTCAGGTTCGGCCTTCGGTATCCCCACCTGTTCGGCCTGCTGCGGCTCTGGCACCGGCTCTGGCTTCGGTGTTGGTGTTTCCACCTGCGGCTCCGGCTTCGGTCTTTCCGCCTGTCCAGGCTGCTGTGACTGAGGCTCTGGATCAGGCGGTGGAGGCCGCCGTGGCGGTTCTGCGGGCCACAGCAGCACCGGTATCCAGGTGTGCGGCAGTTGCAGCTTTGGACGCTGATCGGTTGCCCGCAGCATCATGTTGAGCCGTCGATCACGCTCGTCGCCGGGAGGATTGTCGCGGATCACGGTGGCGATTTGCGTCAGTCGCCGTGGCGGAATGTCGGTCAGTCGGTGGACGTTCCCGACATAGAAGTCCACTGCGAGGCGTGCGACCTCATAGGTGAAGCCCGCACCGCCGAGCGCGTTCTGTGCCGTGGCGAGGTGATGAGTGTAGAGGAACACGTTGAGCGGATCATTGGAAATCCACTGTGGGTCGAGGCCCTTGCTCACTAACGCGGCGAAATGCGCCCGCGCGGCCGGGTCGGTGATTACAGATGGATCGGAGTAGTTAATGTTGCTCAATCCGCACAGGCGGATGGTCACGTCAAATTCCGGCGGCCAAACGCTGATACGATACCGCTTCTTCAGCCTCTCATCCTCGCTGTCCTTGTATTCCTGATTTTTGGTTGCTTCCCGCGTCGGGAAGCGGATCAACCTGCGGTCTGCACCAAAACCTGACTTCACGTGGTTCAGGAATGTCACCCGCGTCCACATGCCGTCGCTATCGTCGGAGATACCGACCACAGCTTTGCGTCCCTTGTGCGCGGTGATGCCTGACTCGGCTCGCCACATCTCTTGCACGAAGTCGTATTCGGACGGCGTCGCGCCCAACTGGACGAACGGCACCTTAGCCGCCCGAAAACTGCGTTTCGCCAGCAGGGTTTTGCCGAACCCGCCATCAGAGCAGACCAGACACATTAGCCGTTTGCCGGTCGCTACATCGATGAACGCGGTGCAGGCGAGCAGGATATCTTGATAGGTCTCGTTGGTGTTGATGTCGTACGGCAGCATCGCCATGAGGCGCGATCTCCTTCCACGGAAGAACCAGCGGCAGCAACATAGAGGGTGAGAAAGGCTAGCCAATCTCGACGGAACCAGAGGCTCCCTCCGACACGGATATTCGATAAACGAATACCGGGTCGGCAAAGGTGGTCGGCACCAGAGGCACCTTTTTAGCCGTAGCGCGACCAGAGGCCGCAGGTAGCACCGCCAAAGGCGGGAGCAGACGCAGAGCGCCAGGCAGCAACCGCTGAGCGGTATCAGCAGCCCCGAAGGGGCGTAGCAGACGCAGAGCGCCAACTAGCAACCGCAGAACGGGTAGCCGTAAGCAAGGTCAAGCTGGCCAGCTATGAGGGTCTTGCCTGCCACTCCACGCCATGGGCGTAGGCAGCACTGCGCTCAGATGATGGATCGGCCCTGCGGTGTCAAGTGTCCTTTGCTCTTTGGTGCCTGCCGAAAGATGCAGTCAAAATCGATAAGAAACCAAAGGGCGGCGTCTGGTTGCAGTGGCCATGCGGCTTTAGTGAGCACCAAGAATCTTTGTCACCAGTCACCGCGAACTCTCGCATCTCAAGATGCTGTGGCCGCACGTCGCGCACCGCCACAAATCTCTCCACGAACTTTCGCACCTCAAGAATCTTCCACCGCCTGCGATGCTATCCCATGTCAGCCGTCTCGGTGCCCGCCTATCTCTGGTCACGCGGCATCGTATTCCGCCGCTGCCTGCCATTCATCGCCGGGGATTTTCCAAATGTCGGAAGCGCCCGCTGCGCCACCGCCACTGCTTGCCGATCTCGCAAGCCCGTCGCTTGCTGTCCTGCGGGCGAACGAAGTTTAATGATCTCCTCAGTGCGGGAGAGGTCAAGCGGGTCCGTCACAACGGCAAGGTCTGGGTCACGATGTCGTCCATCCGAGCCTTCATCGAACGGCTGAAGACGAAGGGGTGAAACTTGAAGGGCGAGTGCTGAACCCGCCCTTCTCTTTAACCGTCCAGGTGGTCTGCCCACCATTGCATCGCCGACCGGCGAAGCTCTGCCTTACCGCCGTCTTCACAACACTTCGAAGCCGACCGCGTGCGCGAGACAGAGATCGATCAGCGCATCTTCGTAGCCCTGCTCGCCCATGCCGGTGGCGATCGACGCACGAAAGCCGTGTGGCACGACGATCTTGCCGCGCTGCCGATCGCGCCACTCGCGCCCGGCCTTTTCCATGATCGCGAGAACTGCGTCGCGCAATGCTTCGTCGCCCAGATCACCGAACACCAGATCGCCCGTGCGTGGCAGGCTCTGGAACAGGGCTACAGCCTGCCGGGACAGGTGTGTTCCGCGCGCCGCTTCATCCTGCTGCCAGGGATCGTCCAAAGCGCGCGATCGAGGTTGATCTCCGGCCAACGTGTAGCGATGATCTCGTTCGACCGCACACCGCCCGTGATCAGCGCATCCAGACAATTGAACTCCAGGCCGTCCATCGCGCGCAGACCCGGATGAAGTTGGCCATCT
This sequence comes from uncultured Alphaproteobacteria bacterium, assembly GCA_963791495.1. GTDB lineage: Bacteria > Pseudomonadota > Alphaproteobacteria > Acetobacterales > Acetobacteraceae > JAMXLO01. Next base: position 659,717 of record CAWBST010000017.1, on the reverse strand, counting down.
CGCTGTAGTGCAGCGACGGGTGCGGCTCGGGCTTGTGGATCGCCTTCGGGTCCGCAGCAGGTGGACGAGATTGTCCTTCCAGACCCCGCAGTTGAACCCCGGCTTGCGCCACCGCTTCGCCATAGCCGAGCACTTCCTCGATGTAGCCCTTCAGCCGATACGCAATCACATGCTTGTCCAACCAGAACGGGTGATCGTTCTCGGTGGGTTGCATCAACACTGTTTCGACGTGCGGCGTGTCGATCGCGTTCACGTCCATGTCGCCGATGATGCCGTCCGTCCATTTGGCGATCTCGATTGGCACGCCCTTGGCGTAGCGTTCGTTCGTCCACGACGGCTTCTGCTTGGCGATCCGGCACCACCTCGCGGAACGGGTGCTGGACAATCGGCTTGCGCGGGGTCTTCGCCTGCGGCGGTCGTGCGCCTTGTGTCGGTGGCTTTGTCCCTAGCATCGGCCAAGCTGACCTCGGGGAACGCCCCGAAGCCGATCCAGCACCGCTCGCCTTTGCGCATCCACTCGAACAGCCACGACTTCGATCCACCGCGCACCTGGAGCCACAGGTTCGGGGCGACGCGGGTATCGCATTTCAGCGCCTTCAGCGCGTTGACATTGGTGGTCGCGGGCGGTGCGCTGGCCTTCGCGGCGACCGCCTTTGCTCTTGCGCAGCGTGCCATCCTTCTTGAGCAGGACGGCCTTGGTGGTGTCGAGATCGTGCATCACGCTACCTCTTGATATGATGGAAGGGCATCCTGCGGCAGTCGCATACCGGGGCTGTGCGGATTGACCGTACCCAACAGATTGGATTTGCAGTGAACAGCGCAGCCTGCCTGCTTCGCATCCAGCGCAATGCTGGCGACCCACCAAAAGTCGGGAGCGATCGCTGGCACGATGCCGACTTCTGGTTGGATGGTCTGCGTCTGACTGCCGAGCACTGCGAAGTCAAACAGGCTGAGATCGGTGAAGGGTAGGAACTCTAGGAGCGGTTCCAGCGACAACCACCTCTTGAACCGCCGGGGGATTTTGGCGAACGCCTGTTCCGCAAACTTGATCAGCTTCGCCTCATCGACCGACGCGCCCATCCATGCCAGCGGCGGCATCTCATCGAGCCACTCCAGATACCCGCGCGGATTCTTCGTCAAAAAGAGGTAGATGTATTCGGGGCGGGCACGGCAGGCGGCGAGAATCTGCCGAATCCATTCACGCGGTACCCAGGGACCGAACAGGTCAGCCATGCTGCACACAAACACCCGCCGTTTGAACTCATCGTGTGAGGCGTCGGCTGGCATCTTCGTGTTGATCGGTGCGTCCAGCCTCTCAGGATGAAAGACCGGATCGAACGCGGCGGGGAAGAGCAACGGCCTCGCCATCGCGATCTCCCTCGCATAGCAGTAAATGCAGCCGTGGATACAGCCGGTGATGGGGTCCCATGAGAAGAATGCCCAATCGATGTGACCGCCTGTGATGTTGAAGGTTGGTTTGCCCTCTGGCGCGGGGTAAGGGACCAGACCGCCCGTGTGGGTGGGCAACATGATGATCTGTTGATCTGGCGTCGGCGTGCGGAGCCGGGCGGCCTTCTTCTTTGCGCGGATTTCAGCGACCGCCGCCTTGATCCCCAAATCCGCGCGGGAGCGCGCATTTGGCCAGGACGCCAAAGCCATGTAGTCCTGGGCCGTCCGCTCCGCCATATCACAATGCTCGCGCAACCATGGAAGCCATTCGCCGTGGCTCAACTCGGCCTTGGCCTCGATCAACTTCTGCCCGCGCTCGATCGCGCTCTCGACGCCCAGCGCGCGTATCTCTTTCGCCAGCCGCGCCAGCTTCTCATCGCGCGTCTCAGCGTTGGCAGGGGTTTCGCGCGGAGTTGGCGGTGTTGCGCACTGCGTAAGACACGCCGGCTGGCTCTCGACCGGCTGGTTCTCCGCTGGCGCCAGCTTGACGCGGCGGACCCGTTGGCCGCGAGCCCCGAACTCGACGCGGACGACCTCAGCCATGTCACCCCCTCCCGCTACCGGAGAGCGACAAGTGTAGGCCGCGAAGTTTACAAATTGGCGGTCACATCATCGCGCGAAGGCCACCCAGATCAGCGGATGAAGCGGTTGGCACCGCTATGGGGGCATCGCCAGGTAGTGGCGGGCATTTCAGCAAAAGGATATCAGGCGTGATCACGCCGCAGTACGTCCCCGTCAAGCAGATTGTCGCCCAGTATGGCTACAGCCGCGCCACCGCGCATCGTCGGCTCAGCGCGGGTATATTCAGGGCAAGAAGGATGGACGCCTCACCCTGGTCGAACTTGCCAGCGTGAAAGAGCATGTCGCCCGATTGCCAAACCGCCATCGGCAATAGGCGGAGAAGGGAAGGGTGGCTATATGCCCCCCTTTTCAGTTCCACCACGTTGTCTTGCAACGGTCGGCCAGAGCAGAACGCATCCAGATCATCCATCAGCATCCGCCGCTTCTTCAGATAGGTGCCGGTCTGATAGGTGGCGCGTACGCCGCCCTGCGAATGCGACAGCGCCGCTTCGGCGATCTTCTTATCAATGATGCCGCTCCTCCGCTGCCCAGGTGGACAGCACCTTCCGGAAGCCATGCACGGTGGCTTCGGCCTTGGCGATCCCCAACCAGCGAAGCTAGTTCCACATGAAGGCGTGACTGCGTGGATGCTTGGCACCGGTATAGGCAGACGGGAACACATAGTCATCCGGCTCAGCATTATCGGGCCGCGATGCGATCAGCATCTCAACGGCACGCGGTCCGATTGGTACGACCAAGGGTGCTTCGCCCTTTTTCATTCAGGTCAGGCACGGTGCAGTTGCGTTTGTCGAAGTCGAATTGGCACCACTGCGCCAACCGTGCCGCGCGGCTGCGAACGCCAGTCAAGATAAGGAACTCCAGCGCACGGGCTGGGATGGCATCGATGTCGCGCAAGCGTGCCATGAACTCGGGCACCACGTTGTAGTCCATCCGGGCATAGCCCTTGACCCTCTTGGACCCATTTGCCGGTCGCCAGCTTCGACAGTGCAAACCGATCGGCCGGATTTCGGGTTTCCATCGTGAGACCCCCCTCCAGCCCCCGTACTCGAACACCCGCGACATGAAATAACGGGTGCGCTTGGCCTGCGAGGTGCTTGCCGGTCCAGAAGGGCACGGGATGTGGCTTGCCCTTCACCGCGACTTTCTCGGTCAGCAGATCGAGCACATGCTCGATGGTGATGCGGCGGATCGGCGTGTCCGCGATCTTCGGATACACGTAGGTCGCCAACGTGTTGCGGATGAGTTTCCGGTCATGCTCGCTGCGCCAGTCGAGATCGGCCTTCTGTTCGATCAACAGGATGGCGAAGTGGCGGAACGTCGGGGAGGGCAGGGGATCGATCGCAGCTTGCCGCTGTTCGGCGCGATGCAGCATCGGGTCGATCCCTTGGGCAACCAGCGTGCGTACCTTCTGCCCTTCATCGCGAGCCGTCGCCAGCCCAAGCGCGTCGAGCGCTCCAGCCCGATCCATTCCCGCTTGCCGGCGAAGGGGTCCCGCTGAAGCCAGTTTGCGCCGCCTTCGGTCACTTGCAGGTAGAGACCCTTTTCGTCGTGGGTCAGCGAGCGTTTCCGTTTGTCGGCGGCATTCGGCTTAATCAACTGCTCGATGCCAGGGATGTCGTCTTCACCGTTCTTGCCCTTCAGTGTCAGTGCTATAGCAAAACCTCCGGGGATTTTTCCCAACATACCACAAGGCTCGCCGCCAACATACCTTGCCGAGTTGGGAACGGATGATCAGGCGGACATAGAAAGCCCCGCCGAAGCGGGGCCGTCGATTGCTTTCCGCGCAACGCTCTACGTCAAATCCTCGGCAGGCAAATCGCTGAGACACTCGTCGTAGGCCATCTCGATCTGTCGGATCAGCATGCCGTCTCCATCTTCGTCGGCCCGCGACAAGAGATCGCCTTTGACCTCGTCGATCGCAGTGACGAGATCATACCCGGCGTCGTGTAGTTCGCCCACCCTGATGGTGACGTCCTGCTCGTTGGCGTATCGGGTGACGTAACCCGCGCGCCCGTAAGCGATGAAGCGCCCATCGGCTGTGTTGGCGTACGACGATGCCCGCCGACCACATGCTGGTTGGATCGTCGCGTTGCCCGCGCCACTCGCTCGCTCCGCCTACGGCGACTACCGACCAGTCATCGCCCTTGATCCGCACCGGGCCACGGTTGGACAGTGTGATGGTAACGTACTCCGGCTCCTCCTCGCCTTCCTCTTCGTCGTCGCCATCGTCTCGGTCCTCGCCCGCGTCGATATCGTAGATAAGCTGGCGCAAGGAGGCATACACCGCCTCGACGCACCCCACCTGATGTTCAGTTGGCACGTCCTGATTGATCACGTTCAGGAGCACCCCGGTAGCGGCGCCAACGGCGACGATGGGGTCCGCCGCCTCCTCGCGCCATTTCGCGCCTAGCTCATTCGACCGGGCCAACTGCTCGGGTGTTGCCCTCACCCATGCGGTCTCACTCATGATCTTTGCTCCATTCCGTCAATGAGTCGTCGGTGACTCGACGCAGTGCGGTCCATCTTCTTTGGCTTCGAGTAGCTCGATGCGGGTGCGCAGCGCCGCGTTGGTCTCCTTTGCGAGCGCCGCCATCCGCTCAGTCAGCGATGGCCCGGCGGGCACCATCGCTCATGTAATCGACCAGCCGGCGTTCGCGAGTGATCTGATGCAGCGCCCGCATAGGCAGGGGGCGATATCGCAGCGCGATCGTCCCACCAACAGGGTAGACACCGCTTGCCACGCCGCTTTCCTTTCCGTTGGCCCCAGCGTGCCGGGTCTTCCAGGTCTCCCGGATGCGATCGGCTTTGTTCTTCGATTCCGTGTGTGCGCCCATCATGATGCCGATCGACATGAATAGCTGCCCGACGTTCCGGTCGATGCTGTCGGCGGTGTAGACCTGTCCGTTGAATCAACGTCACGACATCAGGCCCGCCGTTGATCAACTGCAAGAAAAGCTGCTGAGCGACCCGTGGGACCTGCCGGTCCATCCGGTCGAACGCCTCAGCGATGAACACGCCGCCGGGCGGTATCTCGCCCGCCAGGAAGCGCTTGACGAAACGGCCGAACGCACCTCGTTTGCGATGCACGCCGTGATAGCCGGACAGCCCCTCGTCGCGGATCGTCTCGACCTTGCGTCTGGGTCCCGGCTCCGGGTGCCGCAGCCACAGTAGCGATAGCTAGTCTTGTCGTTTTCGGTCAGTCGCATCTTGCCGTGGCAGTAAGTGCACTGACCGACGCCCGCGAGCAGATTGACGCGCTCGCACTTGAAGGATGATAACAGACCAGAATGACGCCCTCATCCTGAGCATGCTGTCCTTGCAGCCATAGCATGTCGGTCAGTCCGGGAATGCACTCGTAGACGTGTTCGATGATCCCATGCTTCGACTCCAAGTCGCCCAGCAACGTTGAGGTGAGTTGCGGCAGATCGGCCGGATCAGCTATCCGGACTGGCGGCGGTCGATAGCCGAGCCATTATCGTCGGATCGGTTCGGCCGGTCTCGCTCATCATGTTTAGCCACGGATTGATACCTTTCAGTCGATGCGCTTGGCGCTTCAGGATGAAGCGATTGTAGTGACGCTCGATCATCGCCGAGGAGGTGCCCATCCATGCGGCGATCACCGGAATCGACAGGTCAGTGTCTTCGATCAGCTTCGTCGCGAAGTAGTGGCGCAGTGAGTAGGCGACGCGTTTCTCGCCAGTGCCAGGATCGATTGCCGCGTTCGCCTTGTGCAGCACGGTGTCAAGCACGTTGCGGAACAGCGGTTCGCGGCCATCGGGATAGGCGAATAGCGGATCGCCATCGACAGCGCCGTGCGATTGCCGCCATTCCTTTAGCTCACGCAAAAGGCGGCGTACGTTAAACTCCATGCCGCTCTCCAGCACGACCACATCGCGGCGATGGGGATGCTTGGCCTGTCGGGCGCGCACCGCGATGACGATGATCGGTCTGTCGCGTTGCGTCTCGAAATGGACATCGCCGACGCGAATGCGCTTGGCCTCCATGCCGGGGCGTATGCCCGTGGCACTGATCAGTGCCGCGTAGGCCCGAAGCATGCGTTTCAGGTCGGAGCCATGCTTCTCATTTGAGGCGACCCACGCATCGGTCATGACATCGGCCATGGCCTTCAGCCCGGCTGAATTGATGAACGCGCGTGGCTCGCTGTCTTCGCCAAGCGACCTGTCGATCATCGGCCGCTGCCGGCGTTCGACGGCCCGCTCCGCTGTGGCTTCCTGCCACACGTATAAGAGCGCCTGATCCAGGTTGCCGAGCGTGGTCGCTGCCGGCTTCACCAAGACCCTCTGGCGTTCGGCGTCGCGGGGCTGGCGGCCATACAACGCGACGGTAGCCTTCCGGTCCTCCACCCGGTATTCGAACTCGATCCAGTGGTTCAACCCGTCATCGGTCAGCTTGGTGATGTCGGTTTCGCCCCACTTCGGCACGAGGTCACATCTGATCCGCCGGGCAATCTGCTGGTAGTTGTGACCTTTGCCCGGCGTCGTCGCCTCTGCGGCCTGGGCCTGGGCTTCCAGCTTGTCTATCGCGCCTTGTGCGTAGTCGCCGAACCGGTGCGGGACCTTCGGCCCCGTCTCGGCCTTGTAGGTTCGGAGGACGGCGGTCAGCCCCTGCCCGTTCATCGCGGCGTATTTGTCACGCGCCACCTCGCAGGCTTCCTCCCAATCGCGGGTTCCCAGCGAGAGCGGCTGTTTGACCCGCCAGTGACCATCGATCTTGAACACGGCTGACCAGAGCAGGTCCGTGGGACCGCGCCGTCCCTGTCGCAATCGGATCAGGTCGCGGTATCGAGCGTGCGGATGTGGCTTGCTGGTCGTGATTGGGGGCGGCATGGGACGCATCATGCCGCCGTGTTATTCACAATGTTTATTCACATTCGTTTGACCCGGCCACAACTGGCTGAAATCGCTGGGGTCCTCACCAATGCATTGCTCTGCAAATCCGCGAATGTGGGTTCGATTCCCGCCCGGACCTCCAGCATTATCAGCAACTTAACTGACCATCGAGGTTTGCTCAGAACCCTCCATAATATCCTCAGATCAGCCCTCCCTGCTAACTCGCGCCATCACAGCCCTGCTCGACACGATCCTCCGAAATATGGGCGTGACGACCTGCGTCGTGTCGGGCGTGACCACTTGCGTCTTTGTCTCCACAACCGTACGTGGTGGCATAGACCTCAACTGGTGGAGGACGCAGTTGCCGAAGTGAGCCGTGAGACACACGAAGCCGAGTTAAAGACGATGGCCCGCGTCTTTGCCGATGTGAAGACGACTGACGAGATAGTCGCGATGCTTTCCGAAGGCGTCAGGTGACGCAGTATAGTTTCCTCTATTCAACCGTGATCAAACCGTCTGTAGGCGGATAGGGAGGAACAGCCATGCCAGACGATCTGGCCCCACGGGGCTACTATGAAGGGCTCACCGCTCGCAGCTTGATGGCGGGCTGGGCGCGACGTGAGTCGTCGGCCGGATCGCGGTCAAAGATGCAGACCCACGTCTGGCGAGCGGCCGAGGCACGGGCCGCGTTACAGGAAGCCAGCAAGTTCGTGGGTACTGACGTGGCCGAACGGCGCAATCTCATCATGGTGAACCCGGCGCCAGGCAATGCCTACGCCACAACAAGGAACCTGGTCGCCGCCTATCAGATGATCCAGCCGGGCGAGACCGCACGCTCGCATCGCCACACACCGGCTGCTTTGCGCCTCGTGCTCGATGCCACCAACGACGTGTACACCGTCGTGGACGGTAAGCGCGTCGATATGACGCCCGGTGATGTCGTGCTGACCCCATCCTGGTGCTGGCATGGGCACGCCAACGAGGGTCGTGAGACCGCGTTCTGGCTTGACTTCTTGGACGCACCATTCGTGCGGCATGTCGAGGCGACCTTCTTCGAGCACCATCCCGAGGCATTCCAACGACCGACCGACCGGGACGCGGCCTTTCGCATTCCGCTCGCTACGGTTCTCGCCGGCCGAACAGACATGCACAGCATTGAGATCGCCAAAGACGCAATGCCAACGATCGGGCTGCACGCGATGTTGCTGCCCTCGGGCAGCGTAACCGAGAAACTGCATGAGACCGCGAACAACCTCTACGCGGTCGTCTCCGGGACCCTGCGTGCCACGATCGACGGGCAGGCAGACGAAGTCCTTGCACGCGGCGACGTACTGGTCGTGCCTGCGCGGCAGGGTCACGTTCTGCATGGTGTGGCGGATGCGACCTTGCTGCGGGTCACTGACGAACCGATTCTGGCCAAGTTCGGCTTGCTTCGCCACGCTTGAGCGCGGCCGACGGGCAATGCCATCCCGCCGGTGGAAACCTTCTCGATCAGCATTGCGAAGCTCATCACATTGCGTCGGTCGGATACGAATGGCAGCGACCATTCGCGCCACGCAATGGTTCGGGATTTTCTTCGGGATTGTGGCCAGCCGCCCGAGCAGAAACAGCAAGTGTGTCATGCAATCGACCCATCGAAGATTGCTCATGACTACCGCGCTCGTTCTTTTGGCGATGGCAGGACAGGCTGTCCAAGCTGGCGAATCATCGCCGCCGTCGAGCGGCTTCTATGTCAATCTCGGCGCCGCTGGGATCCTGTTCGACACGGATGCATCGATCAATGCAGCCGGCCGCCCACTGCCTGGATCAAATCTACATGCCTCCAACAATGTCACGCTGGGCTTCGGTGTTGGCTACTACTTGACACCCAATGTTTCACTGCTGGCGTTGCTCGGTGTGCCACCCGCAACGACACTCACCGGCCGGGGCAACCTCAGCGGGCTCACCCTGGGAAAGGTCACCTATGGCCCGAGCATGCTGACCGCGAACTACCACTTCCGGCAATTCGGTGCCTTCCAACCGTTTCTCGGCGCTGGCATCACCTACACGGTCGTCTTCGGCACCAAAGACAGCGCGATCGTCAACCTACGGGTCAGCAATTCGATCGGCGCCGTCATCCGAGGCGGCTTCGATGTTATGTTTTCCGATCGATGGGGAGCTTTCTTTTCTGTGAGCAAGATCTTCGTCACCACCAAGGCCAGTGGCAACGCTAACCCGGCTGTTCCCGCTCTAGGTGGCGCTCCCGTGAGCGCCCATGTCAGTTTCGATCCACTCGTCTTGTTCTCAGGTATCACCTACCGCTTCTGATCTCGCGACTGGCTAAAAAGTCGCCAGCCCCTGTGTGTTCCGCTCGCGTCCGTATCGGTGCTCGGTCTAATCGGTGACATTCGCCACGGTGCGTCCCGCGGCCTTCTCTGCGAGGCTGGCGGGCAGTCGAGCGCCGGTTCATGACGGCTGGGCGCCCGTGCCGGTGGGTGATGATCTAGCAGGAGACCCTCGATGACCCTCGCACCTATTCGTGGCGCCCCGCCCGGCGCACCGACTCCTGACTTCCCCATCAAGGAACCGAGGGTGATGCCCGCGCAACCGACCGCAGCGCCAGCCGCCCGTGATCAGCCCCCAACATCCCCTATTCGACCGAGGCACACACCGATCGAGATTGGCGGTAGCGGCATCCTCCTCACATTTAGGGTCATCCCTGAACAGCCAGCGATCGCGCGGGCCAGCATGACCGTCCACATAGTCGCTGATGCGGCAGCACCATCGTCCTCGCGCACCCTCGGCTTCCTTCGGATGTCGGCCGCGAACGCAAGGGCGTTCCTTACCGACCTGCGGAATGGCCGTTCTCCGATTGTCGCCACGGGCGACGAGGACGGTACGGTGCAGATCGCGTACGAAATCACCGACGAGGGGCGTGTCCTGTCGGTCCGCAAGCCGGGCCAGCGATGCCCCCTCCACCGCTGGGTCATCGACCCGGCATTCGACATCGGACCTACGGCTAACGAACTTCTTGCTGATCTGGGCGCTTAGGCCGTCCTCGCCAGTAACCGCCTTCACCAGAGCGCCAATTGCCATCGGCTTGCCCATCGGTGCGATTACGGCGGGGACACTCCTCTTGACCCGTCCCAGGCTCCTGGCCGCGCCATCCTCTGCTGCGGGCCCCACTGAACGGCTGCACGAACGTGAGAATGCCTTCATGTTCAAATTCGTCATGCAAGATGTCAGCCTCTCAAGGCTGCGAGCCCCGATCGATGACACATTTTCCTGCTTCAGTCGAACTCCGTCGGTAGATCGGGTCGGCGCCTATGTTCAAACATACGTCTGATCTGGGCGAGCAGAACGCGGCTGGTCGATAGGTCGGTGGGCAACTCGTGCTCGGCAAAGAAACGGACCTCGCTCGTCTCCGGTCCGGTCCGAAGCTCTCCGCCAGTAATCTCGCACAGGAAGAAAAGTCGCCACACCTGGAAAGGATGCGTTCGTCTGTGAGGATGCCGCGAACGGTCCCACACGGCGGCGAGCTTGTTCGCACGCACCTCAAGACCGGATTCTTCACGTACTTCCCGAGCAACGGCGTCGGAAGGACTCTCGTTCACGTCCGCCCAGCCACCCGGCAAGGACCAGCGATGCTCGTCTGCCGTCTCCCGAACGAGAAGTATCCGGTCGTCGCGGAACACCGCTCCGCGCACGCCGAGCTTTGGCGTAGCGTAACCTGCTTGCTGACTGAACAGCATGTCGATGTCCCGGACATCCAGACCGGTATGCTTGGCAATGATCTGCGCCGCCACGGCATGCAGCTGCTGATAGCGCTCGCGATCGTATTGGTCGCGCGTGAAAGCAAGGCCGGTCTGCGCCAAAGCCTGTATCTCACGCGCCCACAGAAGCCATATTGGCTCGGTCGGACTGGCTAAATCTTCGGTCATCGCATGGCGTTCGTCGCGACCTCACCCGATCTCGAAGACAGCGAATGCCTTGGGCGCGGCGTACACATAGGTTTCTGCCAAATCTGTCCACACGGGCCGACGGCCGAGTTCCGACATTGCGCCGGCCAGGCACACCCAATTCAGCAATTCTTGCTGTCCAGCGTCCTCCAACTGGGCGGTCGTAAGTGACTGCCACCGATCAAGCTGGCCATCACGCATTTCCTCGAACCGGGCACGATCCGATGGCAGGTCGGGATAGAGATAGTGGTTCTTCGCAGTGAGAAATGAATGCGACCAACTCGATGATGCGATCACGGCCACGCGCCAATCGGTGGCCTTCAGTGCTCGCGCCGTGGCTGCTCCTAGCGCAAAACAACGTGCCGGCGAGGGTCCAGGGGGATCGGGCTCATCGGAACCGGTGCCATCGATATGGGCGAACGCGCCCCGCTTAGAGATCGTGGATGATCCATAGCAGTTAATGTGGAATGGCACGACCGGCCAGGGCAGTCCTCGACGATCGTGATCCAGCAGCAGCATTGCGTTGATGAATGCATGCGGAAGGCCCGCCTCATGCCGCATCGTGTAGGCGTAGCTGATGTCGAACCCCTGCTCCACCAGTGAGGTCGCCAACTGACGGCCTCCAGCACGGTGACCCATGCTGTGGATTACAGTATCGGCAGGCTCGCCCCAGGCATTGGCAGTGCCGACTCGCCTGAACGGGTGAGAATCTATCGCGTCAAGGGCAAAGACACAGAAGGACGCAACACCGTCCTCTCGGAAGTTCTCGGTACCTGATCATCACCCCAAATCAAGACGAAGTCCGGATTGAATGAATCCAGCGCGGCACGCACAACGCGGAATCCCTCGATCGCACGCTGACGATGCGCCGAAGCTGCCCGACCGGCTTGGTGTGCAGACCATTCCTCTCGCATCCGAGGCGGCCAATTGGCTGGATCTCGGGCGGCCTGCGAAAGTCGCGGACTGTTCAGCACCCTCTCGAAAATCCCGGCCATCCGTTCCTCACTGCCAACCAGCAAGGGCGAGTGCGTCACCCCCAGCCCGAGAATTTCAGCCATTGACCTGCCTCCCTGCTTGGTATGGGTCCCATAAGCTACACCGGTAACGGGATCGGCAGAAGCGGAGGATGTCGCTCACGGCCGCCCGGCTTGGTGGCGGGTGGTGGAGATCACAATACGCGGTGGCGCCAAGAAAACGAAGTGGCAAAACCGGTGCAAAGGATGGCTGCCGGCTACGGCAGCCACATGCGATCGCGCACACCTCTGGCTAGTCGATCACTCCGCCAGCCCCTCGGCCATTACCACGAACGTTCGTCGCAGTCCCTCATGATCTGGTCGAGACGTTGGATGGCTTGCGCGTGGTGTCTCTCTGCCTGCTCGTGTTGCTGTTGGACCTGTTCAACATATTCTGGCGATCTGTTGCCCTCATGTCGGACCCTCGCAAGGAGGGATCGTAGCATCTCTTCGGCACGCGACGCATGGTCGACTTCATTCCGAGCGAACGCCATACCAACCATCCGTCTGACCCGCCCAGGGTCTAGCTCCTCCAGTTCCGGCAGCGCCTCGTAGACCGCCTCAAAGAAAAAGCTAAGCGGCTTGGCGGGGTTCTGACGGTATAGCTCGTCAAGCAGTGCCCTGATCTTTGGCTGCATGCCATCACTCATTGAACGCCTCCCTGCATGCGCTTGGAACCACCCAGTTGCCTGTGTAACCGGAGTTTTGAAGGCATGCCGTAACGGTTGCTCCGTCGCCGCTCTGGCGTCAATGCACGCCTTTAACGATAGCGACATTGACCAACGGGAACCGTCGCTGGCGGTTGTGATCAAACGTCGTCTGGGCTCAGGACGGTGATCATCTCGGCGGATCTCTGATGGACCTCGGCCTCGCGTTCGAAATTCTTTGGGAACCTGCTACGCCTCGCCTGGACCAACGCCTTCTTCGCCTGCAACTCATGCCAAAAGCGCGCGGCCATGAGAGCAGCATCCCACCCCCGCTGGAATTCGGGGGTGATCTCGGTGAAAGGATCGGTCATAGATGGCTCTTGCTCCCTTGCATCTGGGGGCGCCGTCCACAGACGGCTCGGTCGTCGGCGTGGTCCTCCTCCGCCTCCTGGTCGCCTGTGGATTATGTGGGGCCTCGGCAGCCCCATGGGAGGCCTGGGCATCCTGGGCGGCCCAAATACCTCCAGCAACTGCTCCTCGGCCTCCTGGCGGGCTGCCGCGGCTTCATCGCGGTTCTGCCGGCTGGCGAGCGCATCCGAGTCGCGGCTCTTTTGCCGCCAATGTCTCAGGCGTTTAACGACTCAGAACCTGAACTCGCGGTAGGTGCCGGCATGGGTTCCTCAGAAAAACCGTCCCCAGGTTCTGCGCCGAGGCCAATGTCTGCCCACACGGGGAGTGCCGACGGTATGGTAGCAACGATCTCGGACGGCACAGACGTATGGGTGACAGTCCCTGCATCGCCGCCGCTGCGTATGACCATCCGCGCCTGCCTCAATGACCGCTGCGCGGAATGCCGCCTGCCTGTCTATCGCTGCAGTCAGAGGCAGGGCAGATGCTCCGTCTGTGTGCGAGTCACCTCCGACTGCTGAACTGAGTCCGCAGCGAACCATCGCAGCCAACGCCTTGCTTTCTCTCACTGTGTATGGGCTCGGCCCTCGTCGGCCATCTATTCAAATGCCTCCCGGTCGGATCACTCTCCCGGCGACTCTGCGGCGCGTGCTGGTGCGGCAGGCGTCACCCCCGCGGTGGGGATGTGGAGGGAAACGGCGCAGACGAAGGCTGAGATAAGCCCGAGCAACGCCAGCCCGTAAAGACCGCCGGAGAAACTCCCAGTCAAGTCCTTCATTACACCGACATACCAAGGCCCAAAGAAGCCGCCGAGATTGCCGATCGAATTGATCCAGGCGATTGCCGCAGCGGCAGCCGTGCCGGTGAGGAACATCGGCGGCATCGCCCAGAACGGTCCTTTGGAACCATAGAATCCGACCGCCGCGATCGACATGCCCACAAGTGCCCACCACGTGCCCATAGTCATGCCAGCCATGACCAACCCCGCGGTGGAGACAATGCAGGCAATCAGCAGATTCCACCGTCGCTCGTTCATGCGGTCGGAGACGAAGCCCCAGACCACAAGACCGATACCACCGCAGATGTAGGGCACCATTGTCAGCCAGCCGACCGTCATGTTGCTGGTGACGCCGATCGACTTGATGATCTGTGGAATGAAAAACAGCATCCCCAGGCTGGCGGTGACTATGCCCAAATAGTTGAGCGACAGCAACAGCACCTTCGTATCGACCAGGCTCTGCCACAGGGTAAAGGTTCGGACTGACTCCTTGGCCGTCCGCTCGGCATCCAGCCTCGCACGCAGCCAACCCTTTTCCTCTTGCGTCAGGAACTTTGCCTGCTCCGGCTTGTCGGTCAGAACAAATAGGGTGACGACACCAATTGCAAGGGTTGGAATTCCCTCGGCAAGATACATGACCTGCCAGCCCTTGAGGCCCAGCAACCCATCCAGGCCAAGCAAGGCTGTCGAAAGCGGAGCCCCAGCGGCTACAGCGATCGGTAGCCCGATCAGGAATCCTGACACGATACGAGCATGGTGGTAGCTGGGGAACCAGTAGGTGAAATAGAGAACGATACCCGGAAAGAACCCGGCCTCGGCGGCGCCCAATAGGAAGCGCACTACGCCAAAGCTCGTTGGACCGGTAACATAGGCGGTCGCGCAGGCCAACAGACCCCAAGTGATCATGATGCGCGCGATCCACAGACGCGCCCCAACTTTTTCCATGGCGACGTTGCTGGGAACTTCGAAAATGAAATACGCCCAGTAGAATGTGCCGAGCGCAAAGCCGTAGGCGGTTGCCGACATCTGTAGGTCGTCGCGCATGGTCAGCGCGGCGAAGCTGACGTTGATCCGATCTACATAAGCCAGAAAGTAGCTGACAATCGCAAACGGTAGCAGGCGAATATAGATTTTTCGCATTGCCGACTGTTCAATATCTTGGGTCATTCATCCTCCCTGGGCCTATGAACAGCCTCAACCGCAAGAGGCAGAACGGTCGCTGGTCATGGGGATGGCTCTCCACTCGGCATTCGGCAATGTGGTTGACCTCCTATTCAACTTGGCGCGAACATTGGCGTCGTAGGCGTTTAGCAAAGACAAGCCGAAGCAATAGCCACTGGAGAAAGATCAGCGAACTCTCTGCGATGAGGAGCGCGTTCTAGCGGATGGTCCCAACTCGACTGACCTCATGAATCTCCTGCGGCGTTAGATTGGCCGCGCCCGCACCCAGCTTCACCTCGCCGTTCGGCTGCGGCACCACGATGGGCTTCACCTCAACAAGCGCGACGCCGTGCTTGCTCATTTCCAGCTCCTGAGCGACCTTGAACGTTACATCCATCACGCGACCTGCGACGAATGGACCGCGATCTTCCACCCGTACTGTTGCCGACTTCCCGTTTTGCAGATTGATAACCTTTGCCGTGGTGCCAAAAGGCAGGGTTTTGCTGGCCGCCACGTTCGCCTGCGGGTTCATGTGATTGCCGTCAGCCATCTTCCTGTGCGCGAACTGGGTCGCGTAATAGGACGCGTGGCCTGTCTGCTTCCGCCCAGAGCTATCGATCGGCGCCTTTCCCCACGGTGCGACCGGGGGCAATCGATCCAACTGTTTGGCCTCCTGGAGGGCAAGTGGCGAGTCCGGAGGGGGAATGGAGGCCGCAGCCGGCGCTCCTATCCCGAGACTCAGTCCAATCCACAGCACAGCATTCGGCGCGAAAGGCTGCATTCCATGTCCCTCCCGAATGAGGCTCTGGCTATATGAACGGAACAGCAAGGGTTTGGTTGCGCGTTGCTGTTGTCGCTCGGCGAGGGGTTCATCGCATCGCGGCCAACGAAGGTCGCGTAGTTAATCCGGCCGGAACGGTCTAGCAAGCATTGCGGGCTTCGCCTGCAAGTCTCCGATCAGCACCGTTAGGCGATCCCGAGGCCGATAACCACTTGATACCCGAACGAAAGGTTCATCCCGCTTCTCTTCAGGCTCCACAGACCAGATAGCAGGAGGGCAACTTCACGCACGAACTCTTGCATCAAGACACGCCAGCTGAGACTGCCTGGCGTGTCCGACTACCGTGGTGATGTGCATACGCTTTCGTAAATTCCGCCCCAAACAGGAATATTTGGGCCGAGTAATACACCCACAACAAAACGATTATCAGACCACCCGCCGCACCGTAGCTGGTAGCGACCGTACTGCTGCCGAGGTAAAGCCCGATCAAGAACTTGCCGATCGTGAATAGCAGGGACGTGGCGACGGCACCCACGACCACATCGCGCCACTCGATGCGCCGGTCTGGCACCATCTTATAGATTGCTGCGAAAAGAACGGTAATCAGAACAAACGAAGCGAGGAAGTTGAGTGTTTGCAGAATAAGGTGACCTGCCGGAAGCATCGCGTTGATGAAGTTACTCAGTGCGGTCAGGATGGTGCTGATCACCAGGGACACCAGCAACAGAAACCCGAGCGCCGCCACCAATCCCAGGCTTGTGGCGCGAGCGCGCAGCAGTGCGGACACTGTGCTGCCCTGGGGCTCGGCCTTCCAGATCACGTTCAAGGTCTGCTGCATCTCCGTGAACACGCCGGATGCCGTGATTATGAGCACAATGACGCCAAGGAGGGTCGCCAAGGAGCCCGACAACTTGCCAGAAGCGTTCTGGATTGCTGTTTGGAGCAACTCCGCACTCTGTTGACCCATTAATCCGCTCAGTTGAGCAGAGACGGCGCCGCTGGCGGCCTCCTCGCCAAAGACGAGGCCGGCGATGGCCACTACAATGAACAGCACCGGCCCGATCGATGTGACGGTGTAGAACGCGATGGCGGCTCCCCGCGTCAGTGCCTCATCTTGAAGGAAGCTACTGATGCTTTCCTTCAGGAGTGTCCAGGTCTGGTTGACCATACGCCCGTCGCTGGTTGTGTGTCCGCTGCTTGCAGATCGCGTCAGCAACGGCTGCGAGGCCCTGTGGTTCCATGTTTGACGGCCAATGTCGCAGGTCTGAAGACTCCGGAGGGCCGTCTACCGCCGGACACGATCAACGCCGGCTTCTCTCGTTGGCGCCCCACCGTAATGAAGCGCAGCCGAACGGCATGCCGCATCGTTGCGATGCGCTAGGGCAGGGAGCTTGTGCATCACGCGCCACCGCGCCGATTGACCCCGTCAATCCATCTATCGAAGGCGCTCACCCATGCGGGGACCAACCGCCCGACAGGCGATCGCTCGACAAAGACCTTGTCGTTCGGGCCGACCCGGCGAAATCTGGCACTGATTGCATCAACCTGCGTCTGTCCATAGGCGCGGAATACCTACCTGTGGCGTGCTCCATGACACCACGACCGTCTGACCAACACTGAACCGATGAGCCGGCATGGCGGTTATTTGGGACGGAACCGCACCGAAAATAATGCGGCCGCCCGCTACCCTTCAGAGCCCGTAGGCCGGCCGGAGCGGAGAGACCTCCTGTGCGGCGCTCAATCTGTGAAAGGCTTCATACAGCGCCCGTGGCACATGTGAGAGCCTCTCGATGCCAACCGTCGGTATAGGAGGTCGCATTGAAAGCTCTCGCGGGACTCACCGCTTTGGCCGTCTTCACGGCCGGCTCCGTGCTGCTGGCAAGGCCTCCAGGCGCCACGCCGAGAGTGGCAACGATCGAAGTGGTGGAGAGCCAGTTTGACGATGCGCCGCCGAGTATAAATCTTGACCCGAGCGATTGGCGCTGAGTCCTATCCTGATTTCCTCCAGCTGCACGAAACTAAATCCGACAGGCCCGATTCTGGTCGCAGACATGGCCACCCGCTTCTGGCTGGTTCGTAGGCGGCCAAAGAAGTGGCCCACTTGCTGCACTGGCGGGCTGTCAGAGGCAACGCCACGGCCAGGGGAGGCGGCGGCCAGCCGTGAACGGAGATCACCTACCGGCGATTGAGATCAGCCAGACCGAAGAGAAAAGACCAGAGCAGTGCTGCCGGTCAGAGCCAAGCGTGCAGTCCGATTGCAAACGAGATCAGAAGAAAGGTGATCAGCCCGGTAACAACCTGCTTATCGTGTCGGCGCATCGAAAAGACCCCATCACCAATAAGGTTGATGATGCTGGCGATCAATAGAGGCCGAACCGCGGCTGCCCGCTCGGATTTCGGCATCCATGGCGATGTTGGAGTGCTGTGGGGGCATCACATATCCGTTGATATGCAGCACACGCGAGCCCATGCCCAGTGGACGAAAGTCGCCATTCTCAATGACGTGAAGGGAACCCGAAGCATCCTGGGGGTTCTGAGCAGTAGGCCCACATCTCAAGGAGCTGAACATGCGATCCTTCATTTTGGCAACGACGCTTATAGCGTTGGCGCCGGCCACACTCGCGCAAACGTACCCATCTGGAGGCGCAGCGAATCCAGGATCAACGGCCGGCGCGAGTTACTATCCGAGTGGCCCTACAACACCGTCGCGCAGCGCCATGAACAGCCAGCCCGACCCTGGAAACTGCGGCACTCCAGACGAACCCAAAGGATGCCCGCCGATGCCGCGCAGGCCGCTACGGACTTATCCAGAGAACCGTCAGTGATATAGGGCGCTGGAAAGTCGAATCGCGGGAGAACGAGATACGGAGTCAAAATAGCAAGGATAGCGCGTTCTGGTCAGCATCCTCATGGGACAGCATGCGCTATTCTTGCTGGCTGCGGCTGGATGTGTAGCCGATGACAACGATGGACCGTTGGTATCGCGCGCGCCAGGCAACGGTTCGTGTGCGTCACCTTGCCGTGTGTGTGATAGCAGGCGACGTGCGGCGTCGAGCAGTCGATCGTAGAGCGTGCGATGCTCGCTTGATAGATGATCGCCAGGACGATCCGTAGCACGCCCGACCTCTTCTGGGCATTGCTCGGTAGTTGGCGGCAAAGGCCACGGCCACCGCATAATCGCGTCGTCGCAATGGGCGTCGAGGCAGCGGGGGGCGACAACTGCAGGAATCGCAGACGCCACCTGCGTATAGAAGGCGAACGCCTGGCGACCTGTCTCTCGGCAGGCTCGGTTGGCCAGGATTGTCGGTTCGCGATAATAGGCACTACAGCAGCAAGCCGGCCAAGACACCAGGATCGATCAAGATAACCATGACCACAGCCACCCCGGCCATGAGCCCCGCCGCCGAGCGTTATGCGGAAGAGTGCTTGAGACTTTCGGCGGATGCCGGGAACCGCGTGCGCGTTCTGCGCGATATCACTTACGGCAGCGATCCGCGTCAGCGCATGGACATCTTCCTGCCGCAACGGCCGGGCCGCCTCAACGATCTGCCGGTGTTGCTGTTCATGCACGGTGGGGCCTGGACCCACGGCACCAAGGACTGGTGTGGGTTCATGGCGCCGCCAATCGTGGAACTGCCAGCCGCCTTCATCTCCGTCGGATATCGGCTGATCCCAACCGTCTCCTTTCCCACGCCGGTCATGGATTGCATCAGTGCCTTACGATGGATCGCGGATAACATTGCCGAGCATGGCGGCTCACCAGACCGGCTGTTCGTCGGCGGACATTCGGCCGGAGGTCAGATCGCGGCATTGATGGCTTTGCAGAAAGACTGGCTGGTGCAGAGCGGCGTGGCGGTCGATGCCATCAAAGGCTGCTTCTGCCTTGCCACGACATTCAATCGCCGCATGATCCGACCGGATATCGCGCCAAATGATGTGCAACCGGGAGCGCCGACCGACATTGCGCCAGACAGCCCGTTGGCACTGGCGTCCGGCGCATCGGTGCCATTTCTCATCGCCTGGGGCGGCCGTGACGACGAACGGATGGAGCGCACTGGGCGATTGATGAGTGACGCACTTGCCGCGACCGGATGCAGGGTCCAGTCTCTCGTGCTGCCGGAGTGCGACCACTTCAGTGTCCACCTCAACACTCAGTACCGGAGTTCGATCCCTGGGTGCGGCAGGTCCGCAAGCTGATGGCGGACACGCCCTCTGACGCGGTATGATGGGCAGGCGTTCTTCCGCCGTCGGCCACTTGGTCCGGACCCGCCTTAAGGATCGGAGTCAACAAAAGACATGATCCAGCCGCGCCGATTGGTTGAACGGTTCTACTACGAGGTTTGGAACAAAGGAGACGAGACGGTCGCCAATGAAATCCTCGACCCTGATTTTCGCTTCAGGGGCTCATTGGGACCGGGGCGGGTCGGGTTGGTCGGATTCATCGGCTACATGCGCTCGATACGCACCGCGTTGGCAGATTTTGAATGCATCATCGATGATCTCATCGAAGGCGACATGCGCGTGGCGGCGCGCATGCGATTCCGAGGTATCCACAGTGGTCAGTTCTTCGGAGTGCCGGCGACGCGCCAAGAAATCATTTGGACCGGCGCGGCTTTCTTTACGATGGATCGGAGTCGCATCACTGAGCTTTGGGTCCTCGGTGATATCGACGCGGCGAAGCAGCAGTTGGGCGCAGGCGTGGCATCATCCTTCGGTGGGCAGGAATAGTTCCTGGAGCGCCCGGTAATCCAAATCGGAGCCAAAAGGACAGCCGATGTCCGTCTACTTCACCAGCGATCATCACTTCGGCCACGGCTCCGCTCGGACCTTCTATCGTCGACCATTCACGTCGGTCGCCGACATGGATCAGGAATTGATTGGTCGCTGGAACTCAGTGATCAGCCCTGGGCATCGGGATGAAGTCTGGCACCTCGGCGACTTTGCCGTGCGCCAATCGATGGAGCGGGTGGCCGATCTTTTGGCGACGTTGCATGGCCGGAAGTACCTCATCGTTGGCAACAACGACGACGCCGTGGTCACGGGCTGCGCCGGCTGGCAGAGTGTGCAGCCGTATGCGGAATTGACTGTCGATGGAAAGAAGCTCGTACTGTGCCACTACCCTTTTCGGACTTGGTGCGACATGGGAAAGGGCTCGGTCAACTTGCACGGCCATAGCCACGGCCGATTGAAGCCGTTGCCGCGCCAGTTCGATGTTGGCGTCGATGTTTGGGATTTCCAGCCTGTCAGTCTTTCCGACATTCTCGCCAGGAAGGCAATCGTGGGCAGATTGATGAGTGGCTGACAGGAACG
The DNA here is from genome assembly GCA_963791495.1 of uncultured Alphaproteobacteria bacterium. Taxonomy (GTDB): domain Bacteria; phylum Pseudomonadota; class Alphaproteobacteria; order Acetobacterales; family Acetobacteraceae; genus JAMXLO01. The sequence continues at coordinate 638,800 of CAWBST010000017.1, read as the reverse complement.
CGGGTATTTCGAGCCGTAGCGAGGCTCTTGCAGAGCATGGCGCCACATTATACCAGAAGTCTTAAGTATTGACGCATGCCCAATCGCGAGACCCGACTGATCTGATACGATCTGGGTCGCTGATCAGAAAATCCCACGCCGCTTTGCAAGCGGCGACGATGGCCTCATAGCTGTCCCAGACCAGCATGCTGAGTTTGTTGGCACGCAGGTAGTGCCAGACGTTCTCCATCGAGTTGAGTTCGGGTGAATAGGGCGGCAACCGGATCAAAGTGATGTTGGCGGGAACTTTCAGCTGCTTGCCGCGCTGATGCCAGCCGGCACCGTCGCAGATCAGGACGGCGTGCGCATCTGGCCGCACCTGCGTGCTGATCTCCTTCAGATGCTCGTTCATCGCGGCGGTATTGGCAGCCGGCATGATGATCGCGGCACCGACCTCTCGATCGGGGCAGATCGCGCCAAACAGATAGACCGAGTCATGGCGGTTGTCCCGCACCGCAGGTGGTCGTGAGCCGATCGGCGCCCACCGATAGGGGATCCAACCCTTCTGGCCGACGCGGGCTTCGTCTTGGAACCACACCTCCACCGGCTTGCCAGCCGCAGAGGCGGGCAGTGCCTCGTTCACCAGGCTGGCAAAGTTTTTTTAAAAGCCCCCTGCGCCGCAGCGTCGTTCTTCGGATGGTACGGCCGCGGCTGCAAGCGCGTCAGGTCGAGCTTGCGCAACAGCCTGGCCACGCTGCGTTGGTGAAATGTTACCGCGAAATGCGCGACGATCTTCACCCGCAGATCAACGCAGCGCCAACGCACCACGCCGTCCTTCTCCGGATCAGGCCCTTGGATCACGATGTCCTTCAGTTCAGCCATTTGCTCGTCGCTCAACGCCGGCGGACGCCCAGGCCGCGACGCAGTCGCCAAGCCGGCAACATCACCTGCGTTGTAGCGATGCACCCAGTCGCACAGCGTCTGCCGGTCCATCCCACTGGCTCTCGCCGCCTCGCCGCGCGGCCAACCATCCAGCAGCAGCGCGATACCCAACAGGCGCCGCACCACGTCAGCATCCTCGATCTTCACGGCAAGCGCCCGCAATTCCGCCGCCGATCGCTCCAGGCGTGTGATTTCAACAGCTTTGCCCATCATGCGAACCCCATCGAACCTCGGGTTCACAGCGAGTCAGAGTTCCGCCGATTCGGGAACCCACCCGGAAAGTCAGAACTTGTGGCCGCTGGTATTACAGCTGGCGTCCCCACTGGCGAGATCGCCCGCTTTCTCTAGAATAACGGCATGCTGCCGCTCCGCGCATTCTTGATTGTCCCGGCACTGCTCATCGGTGTCAGTGCTTGCGCGCCGTATGATCCGCCTGTCGAGGGCGACCACTCATCGGAGAAATACAAAGCTGACCTTGAGAACTGTCGAGTTACCTCGACAGAGGCCGTGCGCCTGAAGAATGCTGGCACCCCTCAGACTTGGGTCATATCGCCAATCACCGGGCCTCCGGCGGTTCGCGCCGCAACTCGGACTTGCATGCAGGGAAAAGGTTACGTTCTGAACGCCGGAGATTGAGACCCCGGTGACAGTATTTTCGCCACTGTGCCGGGCGCTTGGCTCGACATGAGCCGCACTGGGGTTGCCAGAACCGCACTGCCGCGAGGCGAAGGACTGCAGGAAAAGATCGAGGCCCAAGTCGGCGTCATCAAGCGCAAGCCGTAGCTTGTACGGTCATTCTCCCGAGCACCAAATGTCGGCTGTGTTGCCGACTGGCGCGTGGTGAATTAAGGTTTCTCAAGCCTCACAGTCGACGCTTGCGTTCTGGCATACACGTCTTTGCTGCGTCGGTACGCGCTCTGTTCCAGCTGCGCAGCTTTTGCCCTGGCGTCAGTCAATATTTTCGGCGTCAGCTGTTCGACTTTCACAAGCTCCAATGTTTCCGTGATTTTGGCGCCTGTGCCGACCCAGCCTGTCCGAACGTTGCCAACTCCCGGCGCATAGTATTTGAGCTGCTCCGCATCCTGCTCCCCGGACGCGCTCTCCTTGATCACCAGAACGTCCTCATAAGTGCCAGCACGAACGGAGACCTTTTGCCCGACCTGATATGTGATGCCGCGATCCTTCCATCCGACCGCGGGACCCCAACCTTGGGCAAGGCTTGGCGTTCCCAGTCGGGGTTGCGCCTCCATCATGATACCGGCGCGCGCGCCCTTCAGACCATGGATCCACGTGGGCGCCTTGATGAACTTCCCATCCTCGTACTCTTCCGGATATTCGCCAAACTGCCACACATTGCCATTGTCGTCCTGGGCATAGAAGGCCAGCTCAGCTTCCACCAGTTCTCGATCGCTATAGTCGAGATCGTATGAAACGACTGTGCGAATCCCGCCGATGACCTTGGTGAGGTCTGTGATCGTGACAATGATCCTATGAGGCACGACTTTTCCGTCGTCCTCGACGCTGGTCCCCTCATAAGTCCATCGAGTTCCCGGCTTCATGGGCGCCCATTTGTTATCGATGGTTGTTGGATGAGCAAACCTTCCAAGATCAACGGCGTCCAGCCCGGGCGCTTCGCTTGCGACCTTTTTGCCCTGTCCAAGCGCAATGCCACTCGACAGAACAAGGCACAGAACCACTGGCGGCATCACCTTCCAGGGCCGCCACTCGAAAACGGCACTCCTATTAGGACGTGGGAATTGCGGCACCATGGCTCCTCCAGTTGGTCGCAGGCCTCTTCCGAGGCAATCGGATGCGATAGGTGCCTGCCATTACCAATTATAAGAGATGCTCAGGAAGAATCCGTCTGCCTGTCTGCCCGTGCCTCCCTTGGACACGGGATAGTCCCAGTCATGCGAATACTCGAGTGCTATTTTTCCGCCCTCCAAAATCCACTCGCCAGCGGTCACCAGGATCCGGTTTTTCGGGACGAAGCCTACCCTGGTAGCTCCGGCTGTCGTAGTCAGCACCACGCCGGCAAGGTCCTGGGTTTGCGAATATCCGAGGGCGACATAGGTGCCTTGCGAACCTATGGTATCGACCCATGGGTTCCAATCGAACTGGTAGCCAAGCGCGACTTGCCAGGCAGCCGGGGCGATGCTGATTCGCCTGCCCGCATCATCGATAAACTTGGCTTTGGTCAAGGCGGCGTTGTACTCAGCGATAAGAAGAATAGGCCCGAAATTAGCCTTGAAGTCTACCGACATGCCGGGAATCTGGCCGAACTGGGGCATGAAGGTCTGGTACTGGCTCTCCAGGAAATTACTGTCGAACACCGAGCTCAGGTAGTCGACGCTGACGTCGAAGGCCCAGGGACAAAGGTCGCCTGCCTTCAACTCGTCATACGGGCGACCGCAATGTCCGCTGGTGTGATAGCCCAACCTACCATTGATGCTGTTGGAGAATCTGCGCTGTATCCCCTCAACCGTATTGGCATCGTAGACGTAGATTTCCCCGTAGAATGGCGGCGGTTCCGGTGTCGGCGTGGTGGGAGTGGGCTTCTTCGGTCTGAGGATAGATGGCTGGTAACCAAGCAGGCTGGCGAACTGGCTGACCAGCGGGTTCAGAACCATCGGCCTGACAGGCGGAGCGATATAGGGCTGCGGCGGTGGGCCAGGCGTCGGCGTCGGCAACGCAAACCCGATGCCGACCTCGTTCCGCCTCGTTTCGAATGTTTCGATGGTCAGCGGGGTTCCGACCGACAGAACGTCAGCCCTGTGCACGCCCGTCGAAGTGCCGAATGCCAGGACATCGCGTCCGGCCTTCACGTAGAGAGGAAAGCGCTGAACGTCGCCGATGGTCACGGTCCCGCGGTCCACGGTAAAGCGGTCAACGCCGGCGTTGAAGCCGTTGGTCGTTGGGAAGAGCACGCTGGTGCCGCTGTCCCACGAGATGATGAGGTTTCCGAGCATCCACTCGTTGACCTTGATCTCGAAGTCCAGCTCCGCTGTGCTCAACTGCACCGCGTCAGTCGCCTTGCCGGAGAAGTCAGTGGTGTGCGAGGCGACCGTCTCGAGCGAACCGCCGAACGTGACGTACTGGTTGATGTTCGACCCCAGCTTGGCGAGAGAGTCGCCGATAATCGACCGCACGGCGTCTTCCTGGGCGGTCTTGGCAAGCTCGAGTTCCCTCACACGCTGCTCCAGATCCGGGCTCGCGGCAGTTCTCGGAGGCTGCAGCGGCACTGTCTCGAAACGCGGCGGCTGGGTCTCAGGCCCACGCTGCGCCGCCTTGGCGGGTGGCTCGGCGCGTGGCGGCGGTGCTGGCGGCTTTTGCGGCGCCTTCTCCCCTTCAAGGGTCGCAAGCCGCTTGGCGAGCGCACGGTTCTGAGCCTTGAGTTCTTCGACGGCGCGTTTGAGATCGGCGATGTCCTCATCGCCAGCCGCCAGCGCAATGACAGGTTTCATGGACAGCGCGACGCACAGCAAAACCACCGCCACCCGGCGTGCACTCGCTTCGAATGCGTTCACCACGCGGCCATCGAGACTGGTTCCCCGAGTTGGCATGCTTGTCGCGTGGCATTATCCGAATCCGTCGTCCGATTCGGCTACTGAGAAACACGCGCGCCTCCCGTGTCATCGCTTCAACGCCGGAAGGCCTCAGCAGGCTCCAGGCGCGCGGCGCGCGATGCCGGATAGAGGCCCGACAGCAGTCCGATCGCGCCGCCGACAATAGGCGCCAGCAGGGGGACAGCGGGATCCAGCACCGGACTCCAGACCTGAAAAGCCGAGACACCGACCACCACGAGAACGCCGATGCTGGCACCGACGATGCCCCCCACCACCCCCATCGATGCGCTCTCGAGGAGGAACTGCGCGGCAATATGGCCACGGGTGGCGCCGATGGCGCGCCGCAGGCCAATTTCGCCAGTTCGCTCCATAACGCCGACCAGCGTGATATTGGCGATGCCGAGAGCGCCGACGATGAGCGACAGTCCTCCCAGTAGAAGGAACATCACGTTCAGATCCGTCTGTACTTCATCACGCACGCGCTTGGGCTCCTGCGGAACCTGCACGCGCAACGCGCGCGGGTCGTCAGGCCGCAGTGCCGTGCGCGCCTGTTCGGCGATCAGGTATGCCGCACCGATCCTGGTCTCGATGACCACCATGCCGGGACCGGGCAGCGCGAAATAGCGGCGTGCTGTTCCCTCGGGGATGATGACAGAGCCCAGCAACTCCGGCCTGCGGGCGGTATCGCGGAGGATGCCCATCACCAGGTAGATCTGGTCACCGATGGAAATCGCCGGCAACCGTGCCACGTCATGGATGCCAAGACGCAGCGCCGCATCGGGTCCCAGCACCGCCACCCGGTCGGCCCGTTCGGAGTGACCCGCATCCGGCAATCGCCCGGTATCCAGCACGGCCCGCACCGCGCGGAACATGTCCGGCGAGCCGGCGCGGACCGCGAGCTTGACTGCGCTCGGGTTGAGCGGGTCCTTGACGGGCGACGAACTCACCAGTGCGTTGCCTACATCGACGTCACTGACATTCCCCGCGGCGACCACGCCATTCAGCCGCTTCAGCCGGGTCGGCGCATCCCATGGAAGCGCCCTGGCATCGACGATACCCGTCGTGGCACCGGGCCTGGGTACGACGAAGAGTTCGGTCGCGGCCAGCTGATCGAACTGGGTGATGATCCGGTTTCCGGCGGTGCGCGTGAGACCGACCGTCGCGACCAGAGCGGCAATTCCGATCACGACGCCTAGCACCGTAAGGACCATGCGTCCCGGCCTCGAAAAAATCCCTGCAAGCGCTTCGTTGAAGAGATCGCGACCGGTCATTCCCGATCGCGGGGCCGAAACCGGCCGGCCCACAGCGGGAGCCAAGGCCGTCTGCATGGGTCGCAACGCTTGGTCCGTACGTTCAGTGGCGATACCGTCAATGACGTGTACGCGGCGTGAAGCACGGGCGGCGACTGTCTCGTCATGGGTGACGATGACGATCGTCAAACCCTCCCTGTGCAGGCCCTCGAGGCAATCGAGAATGTTCGCCGAACTCTTCGAATCCAGATTGCCAGTCGGTTCGTCGCACAGCAGCAGGCTGGGTGAGCCGACCAAAGCCCGGGCAATTGCGACGCGCTGCCTTTCGCCTCCGGACAGCTTGAACGGCAGGAAGTCAGCGCGGTGCGAAAGCCCGACGCGTTCGATCGCAGCGAGGGCGCGATCTCGTCGGCCACTGGAGGACCGTCGCCGGTACACCTCCGCCAACATCACGTTCTCCAGCACGTTCCGGTATGGCAGCAGGTGAAACGACTGGAATACAAATCCGATGCGCTGGCTCCGCAGACCGGCCCGCTGCTTGTCCGACAGTGTCGTGGTTTCCACGCCGTCCAACCGGTAGGAGCCGCTGGTGGTGCGATCCAGGCACCCGATGATGTTCAGCAGCGTCGACTTTCCGGCACCGGATGGACCGGTGATCGCCAGCCACTCGCCACGGTCCAGGGACAGATCGACATCGACAAGGGCATTGACTGCCGGGTCAACGCCGAACTGTTTGCAGACCTTGCTGAGCTCCAGCACCCTAGCGGATGCGCCGAAGCATCCGTTGTTCATCGGACATCCTTGATGTCCGGGTTGTTGTATCCGACCACGACCAGCTGACCGGGCACCAGCTCTCCACTGAGTGGAGTTACCTCCACGTATCCATTGGCGGAGAGACCTGGCTTCACAGTCACGTATTCAAGCGTTCCATCCTTCTTCTGCACCTGGAGCCTCGAGGTTCCATCGGTGGCCAGTGACAGGGCACTGAGCGGAACCGCGGTCACGGCGCCTTTGGTGGACTCGATCGGTATGGTCAACCGGACGGAGAAGCCTTCGAGGTGTACCGGCGTCGGGTCAACACGGATGCCGATGTAGATGTGGAATGCGTCGACGCCGCGGGTACCGGGCGTCGTCGCGACAGTCTCGACAGTGCCGGTCGCCTTGATGCCAAGCGACTGCTCGTCGATGACGACCTGCATGCCTGGCTTCACCAGCGGCGACGCATCCAGAGGAAGCGAGGAGTCAACTGCCAGTTGGTTGTCGGTGACGGTCAGCAGCGACCCCGCGGCCGTACTGCCGATCGTCGCGGTAACTTCCTCCACGCGCACCGGCAGGGAGCGGACGAACACAACCTCGTCGATCGGCACCTGCACGCCGAGCTTGCGCTTGGCGGCAGCGAGATCCGCCGCTGCCTGGTCAGCCCGCTCCGTTGCCATGGTCAGGTCGAGGGCGGAGAGCTTCTGCGCGTCGAGTGCGGTGCGTACCGCCTTGTCCCCCTCCAGACGGGCTGCGTACGCGGCGGAACGGGCAAGTTCGGCCCGTCCGGCCGCAAGGTGGACATCGCGCTCGGCCGTCTGAACTGCCATTTCGCCTTCGAGCAAGGTCTTCTGCCTAGCCGCCCTGGCCATCTCCAGCTTGGCATTTGCGGCGTTGCGGGCGGTCTCTGTCTGACGCGGATCGAGCGCGACCAGCGCCTGGTCGGCGATCTGGGCCGCAAGGTCCGCATCGGCGGCGGTCGCGGCGTATTGGGCCCTGGCGCGCTCGCTTTGCACCGTCAAGGGCGCACTGCCCTGTTGCGGCTCGGTCGTCTGTTGCGGAGCGACCACCCTGGCCGTGTTCTCGATGGTGGCGGCCCTTACGTTGTGCGCTGCGGTAGCGCGGGCGGCCTCAATCGCAACACCGGCGGTGGCAACCGCGGCGGCGGCGGCGGCCTTGTTCTTGACTGCATCACTCCAGTCACGCTCCAGCGCCCGGACAGCGGCAAGCTGTTCCCGCGTTGGCCCGAACGGCTCCCACCCCTTGGACTTGTACCACTTGGCAACAGCGGCGCCGGTTCGCTCATCGTAGAACCCATCTGGCGAGCCCGGATCGAACCCGAGCCGTCTCAGCGCCTGGCTCAGCTGGGACACGTCCTCACCCGTCAGGCCAGGTGTGAGGTCCCGATACGCTGGTACCTGCCCCTGGAGAACGAAGACCGGCCGACCGGATGCAGTCAGGACGACATCGCCTTCGTTGAGCTGCGTGTTCCGTATGGGCAGCGTCGTGACCAATCCCGCACCCGCCTTGAGGGCCGACGGGGCTAGTGCGACGGGTTGAGGCAGACCGAAACGCACCGTGCCGCGTGTGACGACGTCGGCGCTCAGGATCCGCTGCTCGACCGGGACAAGGATGGGCGATGGCTGGGGCGCGGCGGTTCGGGCAGCCACGTCGGCCGGCGATTCAATACGGGTTCCCGCCAGCCATGCACCGGCCGCCGCCGAAGCCACAGCAAGCAGTACCGGCGTACAAGAGCTTGATCCGCCGTCCCGCCAGGCCGACGGATCTTGTCGGGGATATCGCCAGGGCCAAGCCATCCGGCCCGCGCTCCGGCGCCGGCACCGAAATCTGTGCGGACGAGGCGAGCGGCGTTCCCACCGGAGTATCACTGCTGTCGTTCATTGCACCTTTCGAGCGAAGATTTCCTGCTGGATCTGCTCTTCGACCGGGCCGAGAAGGTCCTCCTGCAGCTTGAAGGTCTTGGCAGCGGCCCTGCGCTCGTAGTCCTGAAGCTTTTTCAGTTCGCTGCGCTGGGACGCTGACATCTTGTCGACCCGGACGGTCTCGCTGTTCGTCAACACGGCGAGCCGCGTCCTGATGTCGGGCTCGACATCGTCCGGGTGGGTATAGTCGAAGCCGGCCTTCTTCATCTCGGCTGCGAACTTCCGCAGCGCCGCCTTCATGCGTGGGTCGTTATTGATGAAGGCATTCTGCGGATTGTAGTAACTGGACTTTATCTGCTCTGGCTTGAATATCTGCTCGATCGACTTGCGCGTACAGCCGCCGGTCTGGGCGAAGTTCTCCGTCTCCAGGCCGACGGCGAACGTGGCGCCGGCATTTTCCCCGAACAGGGCGCGGTTGTAGGCGACCTGGTCCGCCGGCGACAGACCCTTGAAGATCTGCACGTTCCGTTCCCCCAGGCCAATCCTCGCCGGACTGTAGCCGCCGGTAAGCTGAGGAGGCTGCCCCGTGTACATCGTCGCAACGCCGAAGCCGTACTTGTCGATGAACTCCTCCTCGCTGAGGCCGGGCATCGCTTTGTCGGCCTTCATCCCGGCATGCACCGTGTTGTAGTCGGCGGCGATGTACTGAAACCCCTGCTCACGCATGCACTTTGCGATCAGTTCCTCCACCTGCTCGACCGCCTGGACGAGTTGGCGCTGGGTGAGGCCGAATTCCTCCGCGCCGAAGCCCGGCGTCGTCTCCGCGCTGGCGACAGCGGGGAGAAGGAGCACTGCGGCCGCAACTGCGCCGAGGAGTCGTCTCATCGTAGTTCTGGTCCTTCTGTGGCCAGTCTCATCCGTACGGAAACACTGTGCACGCTAAAATTTGGTTCTTCGGAAGCGATCGAGGCCTAGTGCTCCATGCCAAGGACCGCGCCCGAGTCCATGTCGACCAGAACGTCGGTCTCCTCGCCATCCTTGTCCGCGACGACTTCTATCACGTAGACGTTCTTGCCGCGCTTCTTTTCAATCGTGACATCTGTCACCTTGCCGGGAAGCGCCTGCAGCGCAGCCTGGGTTGCCTGCTCCTGGCTGATCTGGCCACCGGGAGGCTTGGCCGCCACAGGACTGGGCTTGGTTTCACCCGCAGCGTAGGCGCCCGACGTCGAGCAGACGGCAGCCGCGACAAAGGTGGCGAACATGAGCACAGAGGTGCATTGCATCAAGACATTGCGAAGGCGTGTCGAGGTCATGGCGTTTCCTTCAGAACTACTTTCTATCGGCTGTCGTGAATGCCGTTTCGGTGAATGACCTGTTTCCATCCTTCGCCACGGTCCCGACCGCAACCTTGTATTCAAGACCGGGAGACAAGAAGCCTTCGGGAATGGTGAACGTGGTCGCGGTGGCCAGCAGGTTCGCCCTGATTTCGCGGTGTGTCTTCTCGTGCTCGATGACCAGGACGAACGCGGTGGCGTCCTTGACCGGGTTCCATCTGACCTGAAGACCCGCGATAGGCACATTCTTCTCGTCAGGACGCGGGCGCAGGATCCGCGTGACGGCAGGAAGCTTGTGGGTTAGCTTCGCCTCGCCCTGCAGCGTGGCGCCGGTCGTGCTGGTCCCGGTAAACCGGTAGACGCCGGCCGGGAAGTCTGCCTGAAGCCTGCCGTCGTTCTTCGGTTCGGGCGATTCCAGTGTGAGGTGCTGCATCCCCAGCTTGGAATCGGCGGCCTTGAAATCGATGACGGTGCGCTCATCGGGCGCGACGACTTTTAGTGCCGCCAGTCCGGCGGTGTCGCTGATTGCCTCGAATGTTACCTCGGAGTCCTCGTCCTCGGCAGTCTGCTCGAGATACACCGCGACGCTGTCAAACTTCTCTGCACCCCATGCAACGCCTTGGCAGGCGCCCAACAAGACCGCAGTCAAGACAACCGGCTTTATCATTTGGATCCCTCAGTCCGCAGTGGCGGCAGTCGGTTCGGGCAAGAAATTCGTCTCGGCTTGCACCGAGCCACCGCCGAAGCGCAGGTAGAGCGCCGGCAGGACGAAGAGATTGAGCAAGGTCGAGGTGACCAGGCCGCCCAGGATCACGACCGCCATCGGATACTCGATTTCATGTCCCGGCAGGTTGCCGTAAATTACCAACGGCAGAATTGCGAGAGCCGTGGCACCGGTCGTCATCAGAATGGGCCGCAAGCGTTCCCGGGCGCCGCGCAGGACCAGGCTCACGCCGAAAGTCTCGCCTTCGAACTGCTCCAGATGTTGGAAATGACTGATCATCATGATGCCGTTCCGCGCGGCGATACCGAGCACTGACAGGAAACCTACGAGCGACCCCAGTGTGATGACGCCGCCTGCGGCGAACGCGGCGAGCACGCCGCCGACCAGGGCCGAGGGTAATGTCAGGAAGCTCAGGGTTGCGAGCCGCCAGCTGCGGAACGACAACTGCAGCAGCAGGAATATCGCCACCAGTGCGAGGACGGCGAACACCTGCAGGTCCTTCTGCGCCGACTGCAGCTCGACATAGGCTCCCTGCACGATCGCATGGTACCCGAGCGGGAACTTCATCGCCGCCAGACGCTGCTCCACGTCCCTCGCCACCGCCCCAAGGTCACGGCCTTCGACACCGGCCTGAACATCTATGCGGCGCGATCCCCCCTCGCGCTTGATGACATTCGGCGTCGGGACGATCCGAACATCGGCCACCTCATTGAGGCGGACCCGCTTGCCCGTGGGCGTATCGATCAGCATCTGTTGGACTGAGGTCAGGCTATGGCGCCACTCGGGGGTGGTCCAAACCTGCACATCGTAGGTCTGTCCGCCCAGGAAGATGTCGCCGACTTCCTCGCCCGCCATCAGGACGGCCGACGCACGCCGCACGTCCCCGGGCTTGAGGCCATAGCGCAGCGCTTCGGCGGGCTTCTCCGTGACCTGTATGTGGGGCACATCGACGTTGATGTCCTTCTTGACATCGTCGGTGCCCTTGATGGTGGTCAATGCTTGCCGCACCCGTTCCGCCTGTTCCCGCAAGACCGCCAGATCGGAACCGAAGATGCGGACGACGATAGGCTCACTCTCGCCCGATAGAACCTCCTCGATCCGTTCATCCAGGTAGGTCTCGACGCCGCGATAAAGCCCCGGATAGCCGTCAACCACGTCCTTGATGGCGGCGATCGTCTTGTCGTAGTCGACCTTGGGATCGATGCTGATCCAGTTTTCGCCGTTGGCAACGCCGACGATTTCGTCCGCCAGGAAGGCCTGTCCGATATGTGCTCCGAAGTTGCGGACCCCTGGTATCGCCCGCAGCTCACGGCTGACCGCCTTGGTGATGCGGAGCATTTCTGGGTGAGACGTGCTGGGATCGGTTATCCAATGGATCAGGAAGTCCCGCTCCTTGAACGGTGGCAGCAGCGAATACCCGAGGAACGGCCAGGCTGCTGCGCCGGCCACTGTGATGACGGCGACAGTGACGTATGCCGCAGCCGGCGAGCGAATGGTCCGGGCGATCCCGCGAACGTAGTTGCGCCCCAGCCATTCGGACAGCGGTGACACCTTGCCGGCAAGCGAGGCGTTGCGCAGCAGGAACAGGCAAAGCACCGGCGTGATCGTCACCGCGACAACAAGCGATGCGAGGATTGCCGTCACATAGGCGAAGATGAGCGGCTTGAAGAACGCGCCCGACAGCGCCTGCATGAAGAAGACGGGGACGACGGCAATCACCACGATCAGGGTCGCGTAGAGGATGGGATTCCGCACTTCGAGGGACGCATCGAGGATGATGCGGGCGGTGGATTGCGTGTCGCCCACGGCGCGGCGCTCGCCGAGGCGTCGCATGATATTCTCGACGTCCAGAATAGCGTCGTCGACCACGACGCCAAGCGCAATCACGAAGCCCGCCAGCACCATTGTGTTGAGTGTCGAGCCGCTCCAGTGGAGCACGAGCACTGCTGCCAACAGCGACAGCGGCAGGGCAACGATGCAGACGATTGCTGTTCGCCATTCGTAAAGGAAGGCGAAAACCACGGCAACGATAAGAATGCAGCCCAGCACCAACGCATGGGACAGGTTGTCGACGGACGCAGCGATGTATTCGGCAGGGCGGAAGATCTTGGTGTCAAACTCCACGTCGCCGAGACCAGGTTTCAGCTCGTTGATTGCCTCCTCGACTGCGCGGGTCACCTCCAGTGTGTTGCCCCATGGGTATTTCTCGATGATCAGCATGAGACCGGGGCCGTCATTGATGACCGCGTCTCCGACCATTCCCTGTGGGCCCCAAGCGAGTTGGGCCACATCGCCGAGCACGAGCTGCTTGCCGTCACGTTTCGCGACGGGAACCTGAGCGAGCGTTTCCGGAGTCGTGCTGGACAGGATATGGTGGACGGCGAAGCGCTTGTCGGGGGTATCGATGAAACCGCCGGTACCGATATGGGCCCCGCCGGAATAGCGCAGCAGCCCCACCTCCAGCGCGTCCGACGTTGTCTCCATGACATGGTCGAGGGTCAGGCCGAGCTTCGCCAGCCCGTCAGGATCCACCTGCACCTGAAGCATCTTCAATTGCTCGCCCCAGATCGGGACGTTGGCAACGCCGGGAACACCGAGCAGCCGCGACCTAATCTTCCAGTAGGCCAGCATGGAGAGGTCCATCATGGACAGAGTCTTCGAAGTGACTCCGATCTTCATGACCCGGCTGGTGGTCGAGACCGGCGGCATCATGACCGGTGGCGCCGCCCATGTCGGCATGTTGCGCGTCGCGATGGCAACGCGCTCCGTCACGAGCTGCCGCGCGGCCAGTTCGTCGGCGCCACGCGCGAGGATCGCCGAGACGGAAGAGAGCTGGGGCACGGAACTCGATCGCAGAATCTCGACTCCCGGCACGCCGTTCATCGCGTTCTCGATCGGTACCGTGACCTGCTCTTCCACTTCGGCGGGGGAAAGTCCGAGGCAGAGCGTCTGGACTTCTATCCAGGGCGGCGCGAACTCCGGAAAGACATCGATCGGAATGTCCTTCAGCCGCTGGGCGCCAAAAAATGTCAGGCCGAGGCCGAGTGCCACGACGATGAAGCGAAAACGCAGGCTTGTTCCGACGACCCACCGGATCATGACTGAAATGTCCCTCGAACTGCTATTCGCCGTTTACGCCGACTTCCGTCCCGTACAGCTCGGGCACTCCAACCGTCACAACCTTCGTTCCGGCGGGCGGACCTTCCTCGAGGTAAACGTCGTTCCCCTTTACCAGGGCGACCACGACTGACTCCCGGACGAAGCTCAGTGGCTCCGGAACCGTGTACACCCAGGCGTCACCATCGAGGTCGTAGATGATCGACGAGAACGGCGTGATCTTCCGTCCTGACTGATCCTCGCGGATCTCAGCTGTCGTGATGTCGAGCCTGCTGGCCGCCTTCGCCGGCAGCGTGATGAGACTTATGCCAAAGCCGAGGCGCTTGATCTTCGCCTGGGTCTCGGCGATCGGTGGAGCCGGGGAGTCGGCCATCGCTGTCGGCGCCCCGAATTGTAAACCCAACGATATCAACGCCACGGCAAGAGCCGCCCCGTTCAGCTTGGCTACGGTGAACGAACCCTTCCGGTCACGGCCGAGCAGCGGGCTCATGCGACCTCCGGAGTCAACGGCCGCAGCTCAGCAGCCGCCTTGACTACAAATCGCGGATACAGCGCCGGGATCACGAACAGCGTAAGAACAGTCGAAGTGACAAGTCCGCCCAGGATCACGATCGCCGCCGGATGCAGGATTTCCAGCCCTGCGACATTGCCTAGCGCGACGAACGGCAGGGCGATGAGGCCAGTGGTGATGGCGGTGGCAAAGACAGAGTGGAAGCGCTCGCCCGCCCCGCGCACGACCAGACTGACATCCTGCGCCGCTTCCTGCTGTTCGAGATGCTGGATGTGCCTGATCAGCATGATCGTATTGCGCACGGACAGACCGAGAACCGCGGCCAATCCGAGGAACGAGCCCAGCGAAAGTGGACCACCCACGAGATATGCAATGAGGCATCCGCCGAGCGCTGCCACCGGCATGCCGACGATGACGAGGCCCGCCAGACGCCAGCTTCCCAGGACCGCCTGCAGCAGCAGGACGATCCCGATCGCGGCTGCGATCATATAGCTGTACAGCGACGCCAGCGCGGCCTTCCGCTCGACATGCTCGCCGAGTACCTCAGCATGGTACTCGAACGGGAACGCGCCTTCCTTGATGCGGTTCCTGACCTCGTCCGTCACGGCGCCCAGAGAGCGCCCGCTGACCTCTGCCTCGACGTCGATCCGGCGCGAAGCTCCTTCGCGGTGGATCACGCTTGGCGCGGCCACATAATCGACGCGGGCGACATCCGCGAGGCGCACCTGCGGGCCGGACTCGGTGTCGATCATGAGGTTCCCGATGTCGTTGAGGTTCTTGCGAAGGTTCGGGGCTCCCCAGACCACGACGTCGAACACCTTCTGCTCCTGGAACAGGCTGCCCACGGTTATGCCGCCGATCAGGGCCGACGCGGCACGCCGAACGTCACCTGGCTTGAGGCCATGGACCCGGGCCTTCTCCAAATCGACCTCGATATCGATCGCCTGCTGCTCGTCCTGCTGCTCGACCTTCGGGTTCCTGATGCCCTCGATCCTGCCGAGCGTTTGCCGGATCTCCTGTGCCTTGGCGCGAAGAATGCCAAGGTCCTGGCCATAGACGCGGACCGAGATGGCCTCATCCTCGCCGGTCAGACTTTCGCGCATTCTCTTGGAGAGGAACGTCTGCACCTCACCGCTGACGCCCGGTTGGGCACCGGCGACCGCCTGCATCGCGGCCAGCGTGGCCCCGTAATCGGCCTTGGGATCCAGGCTTACCCAGACATCGGCCGAATTCACGTCCTGCGACTCATGCGACAACAGCGCGCGTCCGATTTGCGCGGCTGCGTCGCGAACCCCTGGTATCGCGCGGAGATCGTGGATCAGCGCCGCAGCGATGCGATCCATCGCCTGCAGGGAGGTGCCAGGCGGAGCCTGCAACTCGACGAAAACGTCGGTCTCCTTGAAGGAGGGGACCAGCGAGCGTTCCCGCTGCGACCAGACCAGGACGCAGACCAGCACTCCCGCCGCCACGAGAGCCCAGGCGAAATTCGGCGAGCGCATCGCCGAGCCGGCCAGCCGGCCATACAGGCGCCGGGCTCCAGCCACGAAAGCGGACTCGCCTGGCGCCACCCCGGGTACGCGCGCCGAAAGCAACATGGACAGAGCAGGCGCGACCGTGGTCGCAACCACCAGTGAGACCACCGCGGCGATGATGTAGGACCACGCAAGGGGTTCAAAGAACGCGGCCGACAGCCCCTTCATCAGCAACAGCGGCGCGACCGCGATCACAATGATCAACGTGGCGTAGAGCATCGGCACGCGAATTTCGATCGAGGCGTTGGCGATGATGCGCCAGACCGGCCTGACTGTGCCGTCGCTGGTCTCGCGCAGTCGCCGCCGAATGTTCTCGGCATCGACGATGGCATCGTCGACCACCACGGCGATCGCCACCAGCAAGCCAGCGACCACCATCATGTTGAAGTCGACGCCGCGCAGGTAGAACACCAGGCACGCCGCCGCGAGCGATGTCGTGATGGATGCCGCCGCGACCAAGGTCGCCCGCCAACTGCCCAGAAGAGCTACGAGTGCGACGAGCGCCAGGACGGCGGCGATGATGACGGCGGTGGTCAGGTTGCCGGTCGCCCGCTCGATGAAGCTGGCCGGCCGATAGATTGTGGTGTCGACATCGATGCCCACCATGCCTGGGCGAAGTTCGGCAAGCGCGGCCTCGACGCCTTGCGTCACCTCGACGGTGTTGAACCCTGGGTACTTCTCGACCGCCAGCAGCAGGCCAGGGCCATCCTTGAGGATGGCGTCGCCGATCAGCGGCTGGTGCGCCTCCACCACATCGGCGACTTCACGCAAGGCGAGCGACGTGCCGGCGACGGGAATGGCGGCGAAGTCTTCGGCCGCTGCAATGGGGAAAACGTGACGTACGTTCAGTCTCTGGTTCGGGGTGTCGATGAAGCCGCCCGCTCCGGGCGTCGACGAGTTGAGATAGGTCAGCGGCGACGACCAGACGGCCTCACCCGCTGTCTTGACGACCTGGTCGAGCGTGACGCCTTTGTCGTGCAGCTTTGCGGGGTCAACCTGTACCTGGACCTGCCGATTGCGCTGTCCCCAGATCGATACATTCGCGACGCCGGGGATGCCGGTCAGTCGGGGCACGATGGTCCACTGCGCCTGCGTCGACATATCGATCAGCGAGACTGACTTGGAACTCAGCCCGATATTCATGATGCGATTTGCCGTCGCGACAGGCTGGAGCAACGTCGGCGGGGTCGATACATTGGGCAGCGCCCGCGCCTGTGTCATACGCTCGTTGATCATCTGCCGGGCGCGTATGAGGTCGGTTCCAGGCTCAAACAGCATGTCGATCGACGAGACGCCGGTGATCGACTCCGATTCAATGGACTTGAGCCATGGCACCCCGATCAGCAGGTCGGCCTCAAGCGGAACCGTGATCAGCGACTCCACTTCCGCTGCCGACAGCCCGAGCGCCTCGGTCCGCACCTGCAGTGTCAGCGGCGAGAACTCCGGGACGACGTCGAGCGGCATCTGGCGCATTTGCCAGATGCCGGCGGCGACGAGGACGGCCGCGACCGCGACGACCACCGTGCGAAGTCGCAAACAACCCAAAACAATTCGTTCCACAGAAACTCCCCCCGGCGTACAGCCGCCGTTCTTGCCCTGACGCCTTATTCGGCCTGAATGGATTCCAAGTGCTTCAGCAGCTCGACGGCCTCGTCCCTGGCTTGCTCAAGCCAACGGGCCCGCTTCGCCGATTGCCACTTCTTGATGAGGATGTACTGGGTCGACGGACCCACCACCAATTCGAGAAAGACGCGCTGCTCGCCGGTCTCGGGGAGGGATTTCAGCGGAATGCCGACGGCGTCCCCGCCGGTGCCTGTCTCGCCCCACTTCTCTTCGATCTGGACGTCGGTCATTCCCTTCATCGCCGGGATATCGGCGATCGCGGCGTCCATCAGCTTGGCATATTTGGGATGGTGCGCGCCGTACTCCTTCATCCCGACTGTGCCGATCGCGATCATCTCGTCGAGGCGGGCAAGAGTGGCGTTGCTGTCTGCCAGGCGCTTGGTATTGAGTTCTGCCAAGGTCGTCTCGGCGCGCGCCTTGAAGCCGCCGAGATCGAAAGCCCAGGCGCCGGACCAGCCGGCTGCCAGTGCGAGAAACAGCCCGCAGGCGCAGACCAGCCTGGCCAGCCGCGCAAGATAATACCCGCGAACGTCGGCACCTTCGATGATGCGTATTGTGAGCAACGCTGTGGCTCGCGTCACGTGTTCAACCTCCCACTTGTGGGCGATAGGACAGCAATACCGGCCCTATCGCTGTGAACCAGGTCACCGCCTCGGTGCGAAAAACCCGTGGGGCGGCGAGCACGCCTTCCGCGGCAGATGCCAGAGCGGCCATCTGGCTGCCGATGTCGACCTGTCAGGGCGACCAGGGCCAATTGGAACTCGCTGCCACTCCGCTGGACCATCGCTTCGTCGGTGGTACCGCTTGAATAACGTGCAGGTAATGACAAAATCACAACACGTTGGCAGTTGTCAACGGCTTTCTAAAGAGGGCAGTGACCATTTTGCTTGAGAGGCCACCTCCGGGGACCGGACTAGTTGATCGACAGGAACGAGTATCGCTCGCCCGGAGTTCGGCCTTCTTGCGATGACCGCCGCAGGCGGGCCGAGACGCGAGCCGCGTAAAGCGACGACAGGATCTGCAAAGTCGCGGGCTGGTCGCGCGGGTCCCGCCTCGGCACGTTCGAGGCGCTGGAGCGGGCTCGGGCCCACCCCGTAGGTCTATCGCATTCCGCGGCCGCCGGCGCCCGCCGTCACTATTGGAAGCGAAGCGCCGGTCAGAAGGTGAACTGCATGCCGATATAGGTGGAGAACTGGTTGGTATCTCTGGCGTTGATCAGATTTCTGCCGGCCGAGAACAGGACGTGGTAGATGTCGTTGATGTTGTAGATAAAGCCTAGATTAAAACCCATTGTATGTTTCACGCCGGTCGCGTCCGGCGAGCTGTAGTACAGCTCGCCCCCCACCGTCCAGTTCGGATCAAGCTCGCGCAGCACCCCAACGCCCGAGAACCACCAGTTCTTCTGGTCGGGGCCGGTATTGATATTGAGGCCGCCGCCGCCGAACACGGTCCACTGGTTGATATCCTTCGACGCCCAGATGGGGATGAAGCCAGTGGTGCGGCCGGCGCCAAGGCCCCTCGCCTCGCTGCCACTGGGCAGGTTGATCTGCGGCGCAATGGCGACCGCAGGCCGCCAGCCCCAGGAGTCCTCCTCGATGAAGCGGTACTTCAGGCTCAGCTCGACGTCGCCGAAGCCGACATTGGTTCCAACCCCGCTGACCTGCGACAGGCCCAGCGGTATCAGGATCGTCGCCTCCAGATTGCTGAGCACGCCGTAGTCCACTTCGAGGCTCGGTATGTTCGCCGTGGAGCCACCGTTGAAGCGGGTATACTGCCCCGCCAGATTAATCTCGAAATGCCCTTTGTCAGGCGTATCGGGATCATCCGTTACGAATGGCGGTCCTGCCGAGACAGGCGTTGCGGCGAGCGCGGCAACGGACACGATGACGGCGGCCACAAGAGGGCGGCCACGGGTGCCGGCGTCAGAACGGGACGTTCGTTCATTGAGGCTGCTCATTCCAGCTTCCTTGGACCACTTTGTTCAGGGGCGGTGGCAACGCAAAGAACGTTACATGATGTTTGCGGGGATTCGCAGATTTCATTTCGACCGGCATGTGTGCGACGGTGCAGGTCGAAATAATCCGTTGCCCTGCGCTGGAACCGTTGGCGGGCACGCGCGTGGAAGCCTGGTTCCTGGCCGGCGTGTCCAGTGGCCTCAAGGAAATGATTAACTTCCTCGCAACGTCACAATCTGGCGGCGCACTCATCTGCGGCGCTCAGCACCGATCGGCTTGCCCCGCTGGTTTCGTCGGCAACCTCCGACAGGTTAGCCATCGCCTGCAGGGCACTGCTGCTGCTCGATCGGCATGGTGACCTGTTGCGTCCCGCACCCGCTTGATTGCCGCGTTCACGCCATAGATTCCGACCTGGTGCGTCGATGTGCGGATGGCGACGATGCGCCGGTGGACCCGCTCGGCTGCTCCCCTGGTGTGGGTCGCAAGGCCCTTCACCTCGCCGGCCACAACCGCGGGTCCCTTGCCTGCCTCGGCGGCACGAGCCGCCTCGATCGTCGCAGAGGCCCTAATATCCCGCCGTGATGTCGATCTTCTGCAAAGGCCGCCCGCCTGCCTCGACGCTGCGGATATTCGCCGCGATCTCAGTCACGAGTTGAGCAACGGTCGGCCGACGCGCCACGTGCGGCATCACGGTCACTTTGGGGTGCAGCCAGAGCGGGCTTGCTGGCGGCAGGGGCTCGGGCCACAGCGCGTCCAACGCGGCGTATGACAGCTGTCCAGAATCGAGCGCGTCGATCAGATCGTCATCCACGACATGCTTGCCGCGCCCGACATTCACCAGCATCGCCCCGCGTGGCATCATGGCAAAGGTGCGCGCGCAGAAGATGCCCTCTGTTTCCCTCGTCAGCGGCAACAGGCAGACCGCGATGTCGGTCTGTTGAAGAAATGGTTCAAGTTGGCCGGGGCCGTGATAGATCGGAATGTCGCCTTCATCCCGCTCATGTCGCACCCAGGCCGAGACCTTGAACCCGAGCGACTTCAACACCAGCGCCGGCGCCTTCGCCATCATGCCGAAGCCCAAGAATCCGACACGCCTTTGCTCGGGCCGCACGATCGTGGTGCGCCGCCACTCCCGATTGGCCTGAGCCGCCTGATACCCGGGCATGTCGCGATGAAAACGCAGGACATGCATGACGACGTATTCCGTCATCATGGGATCGCCGCCGGGCGGCTCGACCTTGCATAGCGGCGCCTTCGGCATCTTTGGATGGCTGACAAAGGACTCGACCCCGGCCGAGCGGCTGAACATGGCCTTCAAATTCGGAAAGACCGGGAGGGAATCGAAATCGGGATGCATGAAGGCGAGGTATTCGATATCCGCCAGGTTTCCCGCATCAGGCCAAATGCGGATCTCCAAATCAGGAAGCTGTTCCCCGAACGTATCGCGCCACGCCTTGGCATTGCCGATATGTTTGTCGAGATCAACGATAAGCAGCGCCATAGCCGGCTCCTGAGCTATTCCATCAGAGTGTGACGTGGCCGGATCGCCGCGGTGGCACTTACCACTTGTAGACTTTCTGCAACGTTCCTCCCATGAGCGCCGCCTTGTCGCTCTCGGACAGGCGTGTGGTGTCGCGGAACGGCGCGACGCCCTGCTCATAGGTCAGCATGCCGATCGTCCGCGTCCAATCGGTGCCCCACATGCAACGATCCAGCCCGAAAGCATCAATGACCCGAAGCACCGGATCCCAGATGTCGTCGTAAGGGAATGGTTGGTGCGACATCGTGCAGGCGCCGCTGATCTTCACCCTGACGTTCGGGTATTGCGCCAAAGCGAGCAGCTTCGGCAGATCGGCCCAGACGTCGGCCGGAACCGGCGGGCGAGCGGGTTGCAGCAGGCCGAGATGGTCGATCACGATGACCGTATCAGGGTGTCGCTGGATATGCGGCAGGCCTTTGTCCAGGATTCCCCAGCAAAGCAGGTTGACCGGCAGGCCCTGTTTGGCAGCGGCGGCGAAAGCGCGGTTCAGGCCGGGATGGTCGGCGTCCATCGGCAGGCCGTCGCGCATGCGGATGCGGATGCCGCGCGCACCTGGCGTCGCCGCCCATTTCGCCACCACATCGTCAATCGCTGGATCGGTCGCGTCGACCGGCGTCACGACCCGAAAGTTATCCGGATAGGTATTGTACACCTCGAGCGCGTAGCTCGGATCGTATTCATAGGCGCTGAACGACGACACCATGATCGCCCCGTCGACGCCGACACTTTTCATGGCAGCGACCATTTCCTCGCCCGAGGCGGAGTTGAGCCCATGTGAGGGACTGGCCCACGGCCGGCCGGGATGATTTCGATCGAAGGGATGAACCTGAACGTCGATGACTGGCATGGCCGTCCCCCTGCTCATTCGCCCCATTGTCCGTTATCGCGACCGGATTGCACAGTGTGATGAGCGCGGTGACGGGTGGAGCGCTGGCCAGTCATGGCCCTGGCGGGGCACCAGGGGAATTGCATTTGACTTCCTTCCCGAAATAGGGGCTTGCGGCACGCCCTGCGGATCGATTCGAACCATGGGATTGGCCCATCGGAGGTCCCATGGAGCGATTTGCGGCCTGCTTTGCCGATCTGGATGATCCGCGCGAAGACAACGCTCGGCACAACCTGCACGAGATCCTGATGATAGCCCTCTGTGCCATGCTGTGCGGGGCGGAAGACTGCTCCGACATGGCGCTGTTCGGCCACGCCAAGGAACCCTTCCTGCGGCAGTTCCTGCGGCTGCGCCACGGCATTCCCAGCCACGACACGTTCAGCCGCGTGTTCCGTCTGCTCGACCCGGCGCAGTTCCATGCCTGCTTCCTGCGCTTCATGCAGGACTTCGCCGCGGCCGCCCAAGGCGTGATCGCGATCGATGGCAAGGCGCTGCGCCGCTCCTTCGACCGGGCGGCGCAGAAATCCCCGCTGCACCTGGTCAGCGCATGGGCGGTCGGTTGCCGCCTGTTGCTCGCTCAAGTGGCGACCGACGAGAAATCGAACGAGATCACCGCCGTGCCGAAGCTGCTGGAGATGATCTCGCTCAACGGCGCGATCGTCACCGCCGATGCGCTGAACTGCCAGCGCAACATCGCCGCCAAAGTGGTCGAAAAGGGCGGCGACTACGTGCTGGCGCTGAAGGGCAACCAGGGCACGCTGTTCGAGGATGTCCGGCTCTATCTCGATGACCCGGCGCACGCCTCGAAGCTGTCGGTTCACCGCTTGGCGGCTCGCCAGCCCGGCCCGTATAACGCTCGCTTGCATCCCGAAGAGCAGCCCCCGATGGACCGTGCCGCGCAGGCATTCGCGGAAGCCCGTAACCGCATGGTGGACAGCCAGATCCGTCCCAACAAGGTGACGGATCCCCGCATCGTTGCCGCAATGCGCCGTCTGCCGCGCGAGCGGTTCGTCCCGCCGGACGTCGCTTCACTTGCCTATGCGGACGAGGATGTGCCGCTGGGCGAGGGCCGCGTCCTGATGGAACCCGCCGTCATCGCCCGCCTGGTGCAGCTTACGGCGATCGCCGTAGGGGAACGGGTTTTGGTGATCGCCGCCGGCACAGGCTACGGCGCGGCCCTGCTGGCGGCCTGCGGTGCCAGGGTCACCGCGCTCGAGGAGGCTGCCCCTCTGCAAGCCATCGCACGCGCGCTGCTGGCGGAATTGGCGCCGTCGGTAAGCCTGGTCTCCGGCCCGCTCGGCGCGGGATGGCCGCCGGGAGCCCCCTACGACGCTATCCTGATCGAAGGGGCGGTGCAGGAGATACCGCCGGCGATCGGCGGACAGCTGCATCAGCAGGCTGGCCGGCTGGTGGCCGTTCGCACCGGGCCCGCCGGCATATGCCAGGCGATACTGGCCGAGGCCAGCCTGGCGGGCCTGCGCATGCAGCCGATGTTCGATTGCGCAACGCCTCCGATCCCCAGCCTGATGCCGTCGCCCGGCTTCGTTTTCTGACTTTCACGTGTCATTCACGCTTGGCGTCGGGCTGCTCGCTGTGGCAGACAAGGCCGTGCCGCGTGGCAGAGGAGCAGACATGGTTCTTCGGCACAGTTGGGTGCTCGGTCTCGGTGTGGGGCTCGCGATGGCACCCGCGCTCGGCCAGACGCCGCCGGGCAAGGATGCCGCTCCCAAGCAGGCTGCGCCCAAGCATGCAGCCGCGACGAAGCATAACAAGCAGTTGACAATCGCCCAGACGATCACCGCCCCGGCGCCATCATCGTCCGCTGCGCGAGCGTCGCAACCAGGCGTGCCCCACACGCTGGCGGAGGCGCTGGCGGCCACCTATGCCAACCAACCCGCGCTACAGGCAGAACGTGCTAAGCTGCGGGCGACCGATGAGGCCGTGCCACAGGCCCTGGCAGGCTGGCGCCCGACGGTGATCCTCTCGGGCAACGGCGGCTACGGCGACGGCAAGTCCGTCATAGCGGGCAACGGTCCGGGCGGAAATTTGATCTCAACCCGTACCCAGCGTGACATCGGCATCGCGCAGGCGACGTTGAGCCAGCCGATCTATACGGGTGGCAAGCAGCAAGCCAGCATCAACCGCGCCAAGAACCAGGTGATGGCGGAGCGCGCCAGCCTGATAGCGCAGGAGCAGACCAGTTTCACCAACGTGATCACCGCCTATGTCGGTGTTATCCAGGCGCAACAGTTGCTGGCCCTCAACATCAACAACGAGCAGGTGCTGACAAAGCAGCTTCAGGCCACCAACGACCGGTTCAGGGTCGGGGAGATCACCCGCACCGACGTGGCTCAGGCCGAGGCTGCGTTGGCTGGGGCGACCGCGCAGCGCCAGCAGGCCGAGGGTAATCTGCAGACGGCGCGCGGCACCTACCAGCAGGTGGTTGGCTATCTGCCGCCAGGCGATCTGGTCGAGCCGCAACCGCTCGCTCTGCCGGTTAAGACCGAGCAGGACGCGACGGTGACGGCGTCGAACAACAACCCGCAGGTGGTCGCCGCTCTGTTCAATGATGCCGCGGCGAAGGACAACGTGGATATTCAGCTCGCCCAGCTTCTGCCTCAGGTCAGTCTGCAGGGGCAGATGTTCGAGCAGAGACAGACTTCCACGCGCAATGGCGAAAACAGCGGCTACCAGATCGTCGCCGCACTATCGGTGCCGATATATCAGGGGGGGTCGGAGTATTCCGCCGTGCGGCAGGCGAAGCAGGGGGCCCAGCAGACCACCAGGCAGGTGGCTGATGCGCGTCGCACCGTCGTGCAGAGCGCGGTACAGGCATGGGAGACGCTGGCTGCGCAAAAGGCTTCGGCCGAGAGCACGCGTGAGGCGATCCGCGCCAACGAGATCGCCCTGGAAGGCGTGGAGCGAGAGGCCATCGTGGGCAGCCGGACCACGCTCGATGTGCTGAACGCCCAGCAGGCGCTGTTGAGTTCACGCGTCACTCTGGTGCAGAACCTCGCGCAGGTCGTCATCGCGTCGTATGCTGTGGCCTCGTCGATCGGGCGGCTGACCGCGCGCGATCTGCATTTGCCGGTGCCTTTGTATGACGAGACCGCCTATTATAATGCGGTGAAGAACAAGTGGGTCGGTCTCGGCGATTACGCGACCGACCAGCCTGGCCGTTGAGACGAACACGATGAGCGCATCACAGACACCGCCTCCTGGTCCGCCTGGGAGCGATCCCTCGATGGAGGACATCCTTGCCTCGATCCGTCGCATTCTGAGCGAGGACGAGGCGCCGGCTGCTACTGCGCAGCCGCCGTCCGCGCAACCGGCCGACGACGACATTTTGGTGCTGGACCCCGCGATGATTGTGCCTGAACCCGCCCCTCACGAGGCAGCCCCTGTGTCCGAGCCGCCGCCGCAGCCGCTACCAGCGGCCGCGCGGCTGCCGAGCCTCGTCGAACCGGAGGCCGCGGCAGCGACGGCAACCTCGGTTGGCGGTCTGGTACGCACGCTGATGGAGCGCAGCACGCAGGTCCGCAGCGGCGGTCCGACGATCGAGGACATCGTGCGCGAGGAAATCCGGCCGCTGCTGAAAGAGTGGCTCAACGCCAACCTGCCGCTGCTGGTCGAGCGCCTGGTTCGGGCCGAGATCGAGCGCGTCGTAGGCCGCGCCGTACCCTGAGCCGTATTGCCATCGATGGCCTCTTGCGGCATCCGCGTGGGGCCGCAGGAGAGCGAAATGCTGGACAAGACCTACAACCCGTCGGAGATCGAACCCCGCCTGTATGAGGGCTGGGAGCGGGCAGGGGCCTTCGCCGCCGATCCGAATTCCAATGCGACGCCCTACACGATCATGATCCCGCCGCCGAACGTCACCGGCAGCCTGCACATGGGTCATGCGCTGACCTTCACCGTGCAGGACACGCTGATCCGCTGGCGCCGCATGCAGGGCCGCGACGTGCTGTGGCAGCCGGGGACGGATCACGCGGGAATCGCCACGCAGATGGTGGTGGAGCGGCTGCTGGCGGATCAGGGGACGGACCGGCGCGATCTGGGGCGGCAAAAATTCGTCGAGCGCGTGTGGCAGTGGAAGGCCGAATCCGGTGGCACGATCACGCAGCAACTGCGCCGGCTGGGCGCGTCGCTCGACTGGCCGCGCGAGCGCTTCACCATGGACGACGGGTTATCGGCCGCCGTGCGCAAAGTGTTCGTCACGCTGTATCGCGAGGGGCTGATCTACCGCGACAAGCGGCTGGTGAACTGGGACCCGAAGCTGCAGACGGCGATCTCCGATCTCGAGGTGGAGAACCTCGAAGTGAAGGGTTCCCTCTGGCACATCCGCTATCCGATCGAGGGCGAGCCCGGCCGGTTCATCGGGGTCGCGACCACGCGGCCGGAGACGATGCTGGGCGACACCGCCGTGGCGGTGCATCCCGAGGATCCGCGGTACCGCGAGCTGGTCGGACAGCATGCGATCCTGCCGCTGGTCGGGCGCCGTCTGCCGATCGTGGCGGACGACTATTCGGACCCGGAGAAGGGCACCGGGGCGGTGAAGATCACGCCCGCCCACGACTTCAACGACTTCGCCGTCGCGCAGCGGCATGGGTTGCCGATGCCGTCGATCCTCGATCGGCAGGCGCGCGTGGCGCTGGCGGAGATCGCCGATGTGCTACGGGCAGTGGATGGCGCGGCCGATCCTGCGTTCGTGCGCTCGCTCGACGGCATGGACCGAGGCGCGGCGCGCAAGGCGATTGTGGCGGAGCTCGAGCGGCTCGGCCTGTTGGCGAAGACGGAGGCTTACACGCATCAGGTGCCGCACGGCGATCGCGGCGGCGTGCCGATCGAGCCTCTGCTCACGGTGCAGTGGTACTGCAACGCTGAAGTGCTGGCGAAGCCGGCGATCGAGGCGGTGGAGACCGGCAAGACAGTGTTCGTGCCGAAGCAATGGGAGAACACGTTCTTCGCCTGGATGCGCGACATTCAGCCCTGGTGTATTTCGCGCCAGCTCTGGTGGGGCCATCAGATCCCCTGCTGGTACGGCCCCGACGGCCGCGAGTTCGTCGCGGAGAGTGCGGCGGAGGCCCAGACGCTGGCGCGTGCGGAGTACGGCGCCGATGCGGAGCTGACGCAGGACGAGGACGTGCTGGACACCTGGTTCAGTTCGGCGCTGTGGCCATTTTCCACACTCGGCTGGCCGGAGAAGACCAAGGAGCTGGCGCGCTACTACCCCGGCGATGTGCTGGTCACTGGCTTCGACATCATCTTCTTCTGGGTCGCGCGGATGATGATGCAGGGCATCCACTTCATGGGCGAGGTGCCGTTCCACGCGGTCTACATCCACGGACTGGTGCGCGACGAGCGCGGCCAGAAGATGTCGAAGTCGAAGGGCAACAGCATCGATCCGCTCGAGCTGATCGACCGCTACGGCGCCGACGCACTGCGCTTCACCATTTGTGCGCTGACCGGGCCGGGACGTGACGTGAAGCTCGGTCCCGCGCGCGTCGAGAGCTATCGCCGCTTCGTCACCAAGCTGTGGAATGCCGCGCGGTTCTGCGAGATGAACGATATCCGTCCGGATGCGTCGTTCGATCCCTCACGCGCCACGCTGCCGTTAACGCGATGGATCCTCGACGCGATGAACCGCGCGATCGAGGAAGCCAGCACCGCGCTGGATGCCTATCGCTTCGATGAATACGCCGCGGCCTGCTACCGCTTCACCTGGGATACATTCTGCGACTGGTTCGTCGAGTTCGCGAAGCCCGCGCTGGCGGAGCAGGAGGTGCGTCAGACGTCGGCCTATGTGCTGGGCACGATCCTCCGCCTGCTGCATCCGGCGATGCCGTTCGTCACCGAGGAACTGTGGGATCGCTTCGGTTACGGGGAACTATGCAGCCTGATCCGCGCAGACTGGCCGGAACCCGCCACGGTGCCGGATGCAGCTTCTGCCCGCGCCGAGCTCGACTGGGTGGTGCGGCTGATTTCCGAGGTGCGCTCGGTGCGGACGGAGATGAACGTCCCGCCGGGGACGCTGACGCCGATATTGCTGCGCGACGCCGCACCGGAGACGCTCGCGCGCGGCGAGCGCTGGATCGAGGCTATCAGGCGCCTGGCGCGCGCATCGGAACTGAAGCCGCTCGCTGGCGACATGCCGAAGGCCTCGGCGCAGCTTGTGCTGGACGAGGCGACCGTTGTGCTGCCGCTCGCGGAGGCTATCGACATCGGCACGGAACGCGTGCGTCTGACGCGCGAGCGCGACAAGGCGGCGGGCGAGGCGCGCAAGATCGGGCAGAAGCTGGACAACGCCGACTTCGTGCGTCGCGCGCCGGAGGAGGTGGTCGAGGAGAACCGCGAACGCCTCGCCGTCACGCAAGCGGATGTCGCCCGTCTGGAGGCGGCGCTGGGGCGTCTTCCGTCACCGTAGTCTCGGCAATATACGTTGGCCGCGCGGGTGAGATCCTGTCATTCGCGAGTTCCTCACCGGCCGTCGCGCAGACCCGCCCTGGATGAAAATGGCGCAGTTCGTCGCGCAGCTTCCATCCGTCATTCCCGCGCGAGCGGGAATCCAGCTTGGCGAGGTTTCCACCAGTGTACTGGATTCCCGCTTGCGCGAGAATGACGGAAGAGGCGCGGCCGGTGTCGGGGTTTCTTGACATCGGTGTCTGACCGGCACAATCCATTCGGGCTCCTTTCAAGTGACAATATCACTCACCTTGGCGGCCGCCGTCGCGGCCACTGGCATTGTCCTCGGCATAGCGATCGGTGCGGTCGGCATTGGCGGTGTGCTGCTGGTGCCCTTCCTGACACTGACACTCGGCATCGACGTGAAGCGTGCGATCGCTGCCGCGCTGTTGAGCTATGTTCCGAGTTGCGCCGTGGCGGTCGCACTTTATGCCCGTCGCGGC
Source organism: uncultured Alphaproteobacteria bacterium (assembly GCA_963791495.1). Taxonomy (GTDB): domain Bacteria; phylum Pseudomonadota; class Alphaproteobacteria; order Acetobacterales; family Acetobacteraceae; genus JAMXLO01. The sequence continues at coordinate 610,297 of CAWBST010000017.1, read as the reverse complement.
TCCATTCCGTGGCGTGAGGCGGGACTGCTCTGTCTCGCCGCGCTTCCCACGGCGTGGCTCGGCGCGCGCGCGGCACAGCATGCGCCGGCAGGAGTCCTGGAAGCGGCGATCGGCGTGCTGCTGTTCGCAGGCGGTGTCTACGCTCTGCTGCCGTCTCGGGGTGTTGAGATCGGGCGGCGACGACTGGCACCGGGGACGCTGCTCGGGTTGGGCGGCGGCACTGGCTTCGTCTCCGCGCTGACCGGCGCCGGCGGCGCCTTCGTGCTGCTGCCCATCTTGCTGCTGCTGGATGTGCCGGTGCTGGCGGCAATCGGGCTGGGCCAGGCGATCGCGCTGCCGATCGCGGGTCTGGCGAGCCTCGCCAACATCGCGGCGGGGATCATGGATTTGTCGCTCGCTGCCGGCCTCGCCGCGACGCTGACGCTGGGGATCGCAATCGGCACACCGATCGCACATGCATTGCCGCAAGTGCTTCTGCGTCGCCTTCTGGGTTCGGCCGTGTTGCTTGCAGGTCTCGCGATGCTCCTGCGAACGGCCGTGCGATTGGTTGGCGGCGCGTGACCGGACAGAAATCACTCGAGCGGCGAGCGGGTGCTCACCATGGAGTTGCGCGCGGCCATTGCACTCCACCACCGAACGAGGCCAGGGTGGCGTGACAGCAGTTCGCTGCCTTCGGGCGCCATGCGGAAATAGGCGAACATCGGGGCGGCGTGCAGATCGGCGAGCGTAAGTGAGGCGCCCGTCAGCCAGGGGCGGTCGGCCATCGTCTCCGCCAGGGCGTTCAGGCAAGTCTGCGCGCGAGGCAATGCCGCCGCGATGCGTGCTTCGTCGGGCGCGCGCCCCTGAGCTCGAGCGCGGACACGTTCGACGAAGATGTCCCAGACAAGCGTGCGATAGGCATAGCTGTCGAGCACGCTGATAACCTGGTTCATCAAAGCGCGACGCCTGGGGTCGTCAGGCCGGAGCGCCGTACCAGGGAAGACCTCGTCCACATAGCGGGAGATGGCGCCGGCTTCGTAGAGGCGGAAACCGTCGTGCTCGAAGGCCGGAATGCGGCCGAACGGATGGCGCTTCAGGTGCTCGGTCGGCGGCCCACCCGGCGCGAACACATCGACTTCGATGAGGCGATAGGGAACGCCCTTTTCCTCCAATGCAAGGCGGACCGCGCGTACGTAGACACTGTACGCAGCACCGAACACGACTGGATCAGACAACAGCGGCCTCCTAGGTTCGCAGGGGACCGGGTTGAGACTACTCGCAGCGCCGCGCACAATCACGCTAGTTCCAGGAAACCAATCATGGCCAGCACAGACATCCGCGGCGCCGACATCGTCATGCGCACGTTGGAACGCGCCGGACACCACACGATCTTCACGCTTTCCGGCAACCACATCATGTCGCTGTTCGACGCGGCGATCGATACGCGGCAACGGCTGGTGCATACGCGACACGAGGCGGCAGCCGTACACATGGCGGATGCCTGGGGACGGCTGACGGGCGAGCCGGGGATCGCGATGGTCACCGGCGGCCCCGGGCATGCCAACGCCTCTGCCGCGCTGATGACTGCGCTGGGTCAGGAGTCTCCGCTGGTGCTGCTGTCGGGGCATACCGAGACGACGCAGCTCGGGCGCGGCGGCTTCCAGGAACTGCGTCAGGCCGATGTAGCCGCGCCGATGGCGAAGGCGTCATGGACCGCGAATGCAACGGCGACACTGGGTGCCGAGGTGGCGAAGGCGATCCGCATCGCGCGTTCGGGTAGGCCTGGGCCGGTACATCTTAGCCTGCCGTCTGATCTGCTCGATGCGACGGTCGCCGCGGCGGACGTCGTGTGGCCGGAACCGGGCGCGTTCGCGGCATCGCCTGTCACGCTGAACGATGCGGCGGCTGATGCGATCCTTGGCATTGTCGCAGCGGCGCAGCGGCCGTTCCTGCTCGCCGGGCCGGCGATGGCCAACCGCACGGGGCGCGATCTGCTCGCGCGCATCGAGGACGCGACGCGTATTCCCACAGCGATCATGGAGAGTCCGCGCGGCTTCAACGATGCCACGCTGGGGGCGTTCGTCGATGCGATCCGGCGCGCCGATCTGATCGTGCTGCTGGGCAAGGCTTTGGACTTCACGCTGAAGTTCGGCGAACCGCCCGCGGTCGATGCCGCCTGCCGGTGGGTTGTCGTCGATCCCGAGGCGGCGTTGGTCGAGCGCGCCGTGCGCGAAAGGGGTGAGCGCGTCGCCTTCGGCTGCGTCGCGGATACGCGTCCTGCCGGCGAGGCGCTGATCCGTCGCGCCGCGGGGCAGCGCGTGTCGAGCGAGGCGTGGTACGCCGAGGTGCGCGCGCTGCTGACGGATCGGCCGGCATCGTGGGAAACGCTCGCTTCGAAGACGCCGGGCAAACTGCATCCGATCGAGGTGTTCCGCGCGCTCAAGCCGCATGTCGAGACTCATCCCGATACGATGCTGATCTGCGACGGCGGCGAATTCGCGCAATGGGGGCAGAGCGTGCTGCCGGTCGTGCCGCGGCGGTTGATCAATGGTGTCGGAGGCTCGATCGGTTCCTCGCTGCCGATGGCCTGTGCGGCGCGTGTGATCGAGACAGAGGCACCGGTGTTCGTTGTGCTGGGCGACGGCACGTTCGGCTTTCACATGGCGGAGTTCGAAACCGCGGTGCGATGCAATCTGCCGTTCGTCGCGGTGGTCGGCACCGACGCGCGCTGGAACGCCGAGTACAATCTCCAGGTGCGGGACTACGGGCCGAACCGCACGTTCGGCTGCGAGCTGCTGCCGACGCGCTATGACCTGGTCGTGACGGCGCTGGGCGGCCACGGCGAACTGGTGCAGAGTTCTGGACGAGATGCCGGGGGCGATCGAGCGGTCATTGGCGAGCGGCAAGCCGGCCTGCATCAACGTCATGATCGAGAGCATACCTGCGCCGGTTGTCAGGTCCCGACCTTGAGCCGGCTAAATCAGCCGTGACCTGGCTTATTCCGCGCTCTCGATCACCGTGCTTGTCATATTGGCGCCCGGTCGTCGCGGTTCACTTCCGCTAGTCGGCTCGGAGTCAGTTATGACTCGCGAACCTCCCGGACGGACACTCACGGTTTCTTAATGGCATGACGCCATTCTCCGTGGGGCCGGCCGGGGATCGAGCCGTTCGGCCACGATGCATCGAGCCCCGAACGGACACGACAGGCATGCTCGCGACCAATCCGCCGGTTCCTTTGCTCCGGAGCATCTCGGGGCGCCTTTATGCTGCGATCGGCGTGCTGTGCGTTGCCCTGCTGGCGACCAATGCGCAGACCATCATCTATTCCGGAACCGTCGCCGCCGGGGCAAGGGCGGTCGAACAGGAGAGCATCGACGCGATGCGCGCGGTCGATGGCTTCGATGAGCTGCTCGACCAGTATCGCCGGGCGGTCACGGCCAACACCGATGCCCGTGCCCAGCAGCGCCCGGAGACGTCGGCCGAGCTGGATGAGATGGACCAGCGGCTGGCGACGATTCCGGCAGAGTTCAGTGCGAAGAGCCTGCCCGCCACAGCTGTGACCGAGCGGTTGGCCGCCAGCACGGCCGAGTTGGAGAAGTTGGCCCACGCGGCGCTCGGGGCGGCTGGCCGGGATGACGTCGAGGCGCCGCAATCCGCGCAACGCTTCGAGGATTTCACGAACATCGTCGAGGACGATGTCGCCGCGTGGAAGGCAGCGATGCGCGAGGCGACGGCCACTGAGCTCGCGACCATGAACGACCGGGCGACGGCCATGCGCCGAGCCTATTTCATGGTAATTGCCGGCGCGTGCCTGGTCGGTGTCGCAGCGTTGCTGCTGAGCCGGGCTGTGCTGCATCGGCTGCGTCGGCTGGCCACGGTCATGCTGTCGCTCGCCGCCGGCGACATCGCAATCGAAGTGCCGTTCCGTGGCGAACGCGACGAGGTCGGCCGTCTCGCCGATGCGCTCCAGGTGTTCCGTGATCAAGCTGGCCGGGTGATGGCGAGCGAGGCCAATCTCCACGCCGCACTCGAGAGCATGGTCGAGGCAGTATCTCCATGCCCGCGACCGAGATAGTCAAGCTGCTGGAAGAACAGGGCGGCGTGCACGACACGACCGATTTCGAAGACTACCGCAGCGTGGCCTGATCTTCTGCCGGTCAGACGCCTGCTGTTGCCGTCCGCTCGATATCTTCGTCGTCGACAATTTCGATCTTGAGTTCTGCACGCACACACAATCACGGTGGCGCATTGCGTGCCGCCATGGCCTGCACTCTCTACAAAACTTACTGCGCATTCGATGGCAGTCGCAGCCGCCTCATCTCCCGGTGGGTGTGATGCTTCTCGTAGCTGCCGAGACGGGCTAGATGCGTCACGGGAGATTCCGTGATGGGTGTGGTCGTTTCGGTTAATGTCGGACTTCCTCAGGACGTCGCGTGGCAGGGCAGGAATGTCCGGACGGCGGTCTGGAAGACGCCGGTGACGGGGCGGATTTTCGCCCGTCGGCTGAATCTCGACGGCGACGGCCAGGCGGACCTGCGCGCCCATGGCGGCGAGCAACGTGCGCTCCTGGTATACCAGCTCGAATCCTACCGCTACTGGGCGAGCTATCTTGGGCGGTCCGATCTCGTGGCCGGGAACTTCGGCGAGAACCTCACAGTGGAAGGCCTCGCCGATAGCGAGGTCTGCATCGGCGATCGCTTCAGGATCGGCGGTGCCGTCGTCGAGGTCAGCCAGCCACGCGACACCTGCTACCGGGTCGGCATCCGGCTGAACCACCCGGAGATTCCTGCGCTGCTGGTTGCGCACCGCCGGCCCGGCTTCTATTTCCGCGTCATCCAGGAAGGCGAGATCGGCGCCGGCGATCACATCGAAAATCTCTCTGACGGCCCCGAGCGCATGACCGTCGCCGAGATCGATGCCCTTCTCTACTCGGCGGAGCACCCGCCCCAAGCGGTGCGCCGCGCAGTCCGAATTCCGGCGCTCAGCAAGGATTGGCAAGGCTCGATGCAGGCGCTGCTCGACGCTGCCGAAGCAGGGGGCACAACTGGCAACGCTGGCCTCGGGCCTGGCGCGTCGGTACCCATTGCGTGGCGTGGCTTCCGCCCGGTTGTGGTCGTCGCATCGCGCGAGGAGAGCGCGGACGTCCGATCGTTCGAGTTCGCCGCCGAAGACGATTCGGCGCTATCACCGGCACTGCCGGGCCAACACATCATGGTCCGCATGCGGCCGAGCCCGGATGCTCCGGCCGTCACTCGGAACTATTCGCTGTGCGGCCCGCCTGGGGTCTCCAACTATCGGATTGGCGTCAAGAACGAGCGCGGCCTCGCGAGCAGCTTTCTCCACCAGAGCGTACGGGCAGGCAGTCGCCTGGAGGTCAGCGCTCCTCGCGGCGCGTTCACGCTCGCGGCCGGTGCAGCTCCCGTGGTCCTTGTCAGCGCCGGTGTCGGCGTCACGCCGATGCTGGCGATGTTGCATGATGCTGCCGCTACAAACACCGTGGCCCCTCGGCCGGTTTGGTGGCTGCATTCAGCCCGCGATCGAGCGCACCATTCGTTTGCCAAGGAGGCTGACGATCTGCTCGCTGCGCTCCAGACGTCCCATCGCTGTGTGATCTACAGTCGGCCTGCACCGGGAGACGGGCTCGGCCAGGACTTCGATCGACCAGGCCATCTCTCGCTCCAGTTGCTCGATGAACTCGGGATTCCCCAGGACGCTGATTTCTACCTGTGCGGTCCGCCCCGCTTTCTCGCGGATTTCCAGAAAGGCTTGGCGGCATGGGGCATTCCCTGGTCCAGGGTCCACGTTGAAGTGTTCGGCCCCACCTCCAATCTCACGCCGGGCATCTCCGGCGTCGCCGCAGCCTTGCCTCACCGTCCTGAGGGTCCTGCCGGCAACGGACCAGTGGTGACATTCTTGCGAAGCGGTCTCGCCGTGCCGTGGGATTCCCGCTTCGGCAGCCTGCTCGAGCTGGCCGAAGCCTGCGCCGTTCCCGTGCGTTGGTCCTGCCGATCGGGCGTATGCCACAACTGCGAGAGTGGCTTGATCGAAGGCGAACTCGCGTACGCGCCAGAGCCGTTGGACCCGCCAGCCGACGGCAATGCGCTCATCTGCTGCTCAACGCCAAGAACTGCCGTCGAGCTCGATCTGTAGAGCGGTATCGGTCTGACTGTGAACCCACGACCCTGTCATTGCGGACCGACGCGCATACGAAGTGCGATTCGTTGTTGCCCAGGCTGCCCGAACGCGCAATCGTGACCTCACAACGACCGGGAATCGGGGGAATGCCGGTTCTTGGCGCGAACAAGCTCGTCGTACAATCTGCACGAGATCACTCACCGAGCGAGCCCGATGGACGCGGCGTACATATCGGCCTTCGCGGCGCTGGCCGGTAGCGCCATCGGCGGCCTGACTTCGTTTGCAACCTCATGGACGACGCAACATGCGCAAGCCCGGACCCAGCGGCTTGCCGCCGAGAGGGACGCCCGAGCCGCGTTATTCGGCAGGTTTCTGGACGAGGCGGCGAGATTGTATTCCGATGCACTGCAAAGCAAACGCGACGATATAACCGCGATGGTCGCCATCTATGCACTGACAAACCGAATACGCCTCATGTCATCGCCACAGGTTGTGGAGGCCGCCGACTCTGTGTGTCGCATCGTTGTCGAGAGATATCTTTCGCCGAACATTACCATGGAGGAAATGCGGGCGAATTGGGTGGAAAGACACGTCGATCCGCTACGCGATTTCAGCGACGCATGTCGGCAAGAGCTGCAGACATTCGGACGGTATTGAATCTGCGCGGCGCGGCGCCCCTGGCGTCGTTTTGTGCCGATGCAGGTGTAATGGCCGCTCTGTCGACCTCAGTTTCCGAATGGAATCGTCAGTTCCGTCTCGTTCGTGTCCACCACGAATACCGCGAGGAGCTTGACCGGCTTCGTCTTGCTGGCATTGGCGCTGACGGCGTGGCGGTCCCCGGGGTAGCTCGGAGATGCCTTGTCCGGCCGTGTAGGTCGGCGATCAGGCCGATGACGACGATCTTCATATCTTCATTGGGATCGCGCTTCGATGTCGACCAAATACGAGGCTTGTAGCCCCAGATAACGCGCTTGCCTGTAGGTGTTACGCTTTGATGAAGGTGAGCAGGTCAGCATTGACCTGGTTCTGGTGTGTGGCGGTGATGCCGTGAGGCGCGCCCGGGTAATAGATATCCTTTGCGCCCTTGATGAGCCGCGCAGATTTCCTCGCCGAGTTGTTGACGGGAACGATCTGGTCGTCCTCGCCGTGCAAGACCAGCGTCGGCACATCGAACTTCTTGAGGTCTTCGGTGAAGTCGGTCTCGGAGAACGCCTTGATGCTTTCGTAGGCGTTCTTGAGGCCGGCCTGCATGCTCCAGAGCCAAAACTGATCCAGCGTCCCCTGCGAGACTTTGGCGCCCGGCCTGTTGGCACCGTAGAACATTGGAGCCAGGTCTTTGTAGAACTGCGATCGGTCCTCGAGGATGCCTTTCCTGAGGCCGTCGAAGACTTCCAATGGCAGGCCTTCCGGATTGGCAGCGGACTTCACCATGATTGGCGGGACGGCGGCGATGAGGATAGCTTTGGCAACTCGCGTCGTCCCGTGGCGTCCGATATAGCGCGCGACTTCGCCGCCGCCGGTGGAATGGCCGACCAGCGTTGCGTTCCTGAGATCGAGCGCCTCGATAACGGTCGCAAGGTCGTCCGCGTAACCATTCATGTCATTCCCGGAGGAGGCCTGGCTCGACCGGCCATGACCACGCCGGTCGTGCGCGACCACGCGGAAGCCGTTCTGCGCAAGGAACAGCATCTGGCCGTCCCAGGCGTCGGAGCTCAGCGGCCAGCCGTGTGAGAAGGTTACGGCCGGGCCCTCTCCCCAGTCCTTGTAGTATAGTTGTGTGCCGTCCTTTGCGGTGATTGTGCCCATGGTGCGCATTCCTTCTCGTGTGGATTGTGTGGCGGAAGCACACGCGGTCAGTAGTCCCAGAAGGCCGGCCGCAACGAAAGGCGTCGCCGGCGACCGCCACCCGGCAGACGGACGGGAACGACAGGTGAGTGGCCACCAGCAGCTCGCGGGTCGCCGCCAGCTCCCGCAAAAGACCGATCCCGGACGCGGGCCGCCTCCTCGGGGTCGTGTTCGAAGCCGTTGTGCCAGCTCGGGGCGTTCGAACCCGACCTCGAACACGAGGTCCCCGGCGAACGTCAGTCGGTCGCCGCCGGACGCCAGGTGGACCACGCTGTGCCCGGGGGTGTGGCCGCCGGTGCGACGGACGACCACGCCCGGCGCCACCTCGTACTCCGTCTCGAACGTCCGCATCTGGCTGCGGTACTCGTTCAAGAACCGCGTGGCCGACCGCCGAAGCGCGTCCGGGAAGCCGTCGGCGGCATGGAGACGTGGGAGAAATCGGGCGACGCCCAGAACTCGGCCTCGGCCGCCGCCAGGTGGACCCGCAAGTCCGGACGCAGCCGGTCCCTCACCCCGTCGACGAGCAGCCCGCCAACGTGGTCCATGTGCATGTGGGTAAGTACCACATCGGTCACGGATGCGAGATCGATGCCGGCGGCCTCCAGTCGCAGGGCCAACCGCCCGGACCTGCGGCAAGCCCGGGAACTCCCCTCCCATCCCAGTGTCGATGAGTATGGTCCGGCCGCCGCTACGCACCACGACCACGTTCAGCGCCCAGTCGAACACGTCCGGCGGCAGGAACATGTCGTCCAGCCAGGCCGCCCGGACGGCCGGGTCGGCGTTGTGGGCCAACATCGCGCCTGGCAGCGTTAGCACGCCATCGCTGACCACCAGCACGTCGATCTCGCCGACCCGCAGCGCGTAGCGCGACGGAACCAACTCGTCGAGCCCCGCTCTACCGGAGTGTGAGGTGTTGTCCGAGCTCATGTTTGTCCCCCTTCGTTACGCTATAATTTGGCGCGATCCTACCGCACGGTATTAGGCCTCAGTTCCGGAATGGGATCGTCAGCTCCGGCTCGTTCATGTCCACCACGAACGCCGCGAGGATCCTGGCGTCCGCCTTATCAGCGTCGTTCCATCCGCGCACTTGGCGTCATTCTTTACGGCGTAAGGACGGGAGCCCCCTTACCCTTCAGCAGCACCGCGACGAACCTTGCCGGCTCGTGTTGCTGGCCTTGCGCCCCACGATCGTGAACATCGGTGGGCCCCTCGTAGAACGTCTGCCCTGACTGCGCATCGGCTTCCTTCAAGATCTGGCCTTCGACACGTAGACGAACGCGGGCATCTGCCGTGGACCACGTCTTGTGCGCCCGGCGGATAGTACACCTCGATTACGCGACCCTCCTTGCCCGGGTATTCCGCGAGATCGACCGCGAACAGTCCTTTATGTCTGCGGCTTTGGCCGGAACGGCTGCAGCTCGGGAGTTCGCCAGGCAAGCCGAGTAGACTGAGGTTTCTCCATTGGTGTTCTTTCAGCATCCTAGTCGGGACGCGCTTCGCGAGTGATACTCTCGATACTCAGTCCGAGTGTTGTGCGATGGCGAGGAGCGCAACCAGCGCGCGCCGGCATGTGAGATAAGTCCGTCGGTTGGCTGGATGCAGCGTCAGGCTCGTGCCCGTGAGCGGCGGAGCCACTCGTCCAAGCCGATGCGGCCGAGGCGCGCTTCACCCAACGGCACGAGCGAGCGCTCCTCGACCCGGCCGCCCAAGTATCGGGCCTCGGGGTCGCGCACGACCTCACGTGGGTCGCCGACCGCCTTCAGATAGCGGGCGATGATTTCGTTGAACGGCGCGCATTCCGGGCCGGCGATCTCGACGATGCCGCTGCGCGGCGGCGCGAGCGCCACATCGGCGACGAAAGCAGCAACGTCGTCCGCCGCGATCGGCTGGAACAGGCCGGACGCAATCCTGACCATGTTTCCATCCGCACTTGGAGTCGGCGATGCCGCGGAGGAATTCCATGAATTGGGTCGAGCGGATGATGGTGTACGGGCATGCCGGAGGCCACGATCAGTTTCTCTTGGGCGACCTTGGCGCGGAAGTAGCCATTGTCTGGCGTCCGATCAGTTCCGACGATGGAGAGCGCGACATGGTGCCGGACGCCCGCTGTGGCCTCCGCCGCGAGAAGGTTGCGGCCGGAGGTCTCGAAGAATTCCAGCACCGCCTTGTCTTCGAATGACGGCGAATTGGCGAGGTCGATCACCACCTGCGCGCCGGCCAAGGCGTCCTTGAGCCCCTCGCCGGTGATGGTGTTCACTCCGGTATTGGGCGCGGCGGCGATGACCTCGTGGCCGCCCTGGCGCAGAATGGCGGCGGTCTTCGAGCCGATCAGGCCGGTGCCGCCGATGATGACGATCTTCACGGTTCAACCCCCCTTGTCGATTACTGGAGACCGTTCAATGGGTTCGAATGTTCCTCCTCGGAAGTACTCCTCGGAATTAATCAGACCGTGCCGATACCAACTCGCGCATTCTTGTTCTCGACTCCTGCGGTAGCAATCAGAGACTGTCCTCGTCACCGGGTGCCCGACATGACAGAGCAAAGCAACAAGCCAGGTTCGATCAACGCCCAGCCGACAGCGAATGGCGATGCTTCGGCCGCCCACGATACGAAACCCGCGCAGCCACCACCGGAATCCGGCCCCGCGCCGCAGGAGACCCAAAAGGCTACGCGGCAGCGAAAGCTCCTGGCCGGTGTGCTCGGCGTCGCTGTCCTGGCAGTTCTCCTCGTGTTCGGCATCCCGCGGGTCGAGGAGATGCTCAACACCGTCTCCACGGACGACGCATTCGTCAATGGGCACGTGACGTTTGTTGCGCCCCGCGTGGCAGGACAGATTTCCCGCGTTCTGGTGGACGACAACAACCGTGTGCACAAAGGAGATCTCCTCGCCGAGTTGGACAAGGAACCGTACCGGGTTGCGGTCTCCGAGAAGCAGGCAGCGGTCGACACCGCGCAAGCAGACCTGCAGGCAGCCACCGCGGCGGTGCGTGGGATCGAAGCGCAGGCAAGAAGCCGGCGCTGGAACCTGCAACACGCGGTGCAGGACGTCGACAATCAGGTGGCTCTCCTGCATGCGCGGGTTGCCGCTGTCGACAAGAGCAAGGCCGCGCTGACGCTGGCGCAGGTTGAATTCGATCGGGCGCAACAGCTCGTCGCCAGAGCCGATGTGCCGCGCGCGGAGTACGACCGGCGGCAAGCTGCGCTGACGACGGCTGGCGCGGAACTAGCTCAGACCTTGGCCGAAGTCCACCAGATCCGCGTCTCGCTGGGGCTGCCGGCCCAATCGGACGGTGGCGATCTCGGCCAGGTGCCGCGAGATCTCGACGAGACCTTCTCGTCCGTCCTCGGGGCGCAGGCAGAGCTCATTCAGAGTGCCGCACAGCTCGGCGTCGTGCACTCGTTCGACCAGGGGCCGAAAGCGATGCTCGACCAGTTCGAAAAACTGGGCAACATCGACAGCACGTTCGCCCAGTACGCGGCCAATGCCCCGGCCGTCAAACAGGCCGAGGCGAAACTCGAAGCAGCCAAGCGCGATCTCGCGCAGGCAGAGCTGGATCTTCGTTACTGCAATATCACAGCGGACATCGACGGCGTCGTCACGCGCCGCAACGTCAATCCCGGCAACTATGTTCAGGTCGGGCAGAACCTGATGGCGGTTCGCTCGCTCGACGAAATCTGGGTCGACGCCAACTTCAAGGAAACGCAGTTGCGCGACCTGCGCATCGGGCAACCCGTCGATCTGCGCGTCGACATGTATGGCAGCACGCACATCTTCAATGGCCGGATCGCCGGCTTCACCATGGGGACCGGATCGACCCTGGCATTGCTGCCGCCCCAGAACGCGACGGGCAATTTCGTCAAGGTGGTCCAGCGATTGCCCGTCCGGATAGATCTCGTCGATTACAACGCCGATCAGACACCTCTGTTCATCGGCACCTCGGTCGTTCCCTACGTGCATATCAACAAGCCGCCCGCCGGACCCGATGCCGGGAAGTTTCTCCAGGCCTACCTGCAATGACCGGCGCGGTACTGTCGCCGACACTCCAGAATCCCCGATCCCGCGCGGCGACAAACCCCTGGGTCGTCGCCGCTGTCGTCGTGGTGCCGACCTTCATGGAGGTGCTCGACACCACGATCGCGGTCGTGGCGCTGCGCTATATCGCGGGCGGGCTGTCGGCCACGGTCGATGACGGCGAATGGGTCATCACCAGCTACCTTGCCGCCAACGCGATCATCCTGCCCATCACCGGCTGGCTGATCGCGCATCTTGGGCGCCGCAACTATTTCCTGCTTTCTATCGCGGTATTCACCCTCGCCTCCGGGCTGTGCGGCATGTCCACCGGGCTCGGGCAATTGATCCTGTTCCGCGTGCTCCAGGGTCTTGCCGGCGGCGGTCTTCAGCCGTCGAGCCAGGGCGTGTTGCTGGATGCCTTCCCGGTCGAGCGGCAAGGCATGGCCATGACGCTGTTCGGACTGGCCGCGCTGATCGCGCCTGTCGTCGGCCCGACACTCGGCGGCTGGATAACCGATGACTACTCCTGGCGGTGGGTGTTCTGGATCAACATCCCCGTCGGCCTCCTGGCGCTCGGTGCGTGTGCCATCACACTCCGGGATCCCGATTACCTCACCGCACAGCGCATGGAGTTGCGGCGGCGACCGTTCAGCTTCGACGGCGTTGGCCTGTCGCTGCTCGTCATCGTCGTCGTCTGTTGGGAGGTGACGCTCAGCAAGGGCCAGGAATGGGACTGGCTGGGCGATCCGTTCTGGCGTGTGCAGACACTGGCGATCCTGTTCGTCGTGGGCCTGGCCGGGCTGATCATCTGGGAACTGCATCATCCGAGTCCGGTGGTCAATTTCCGGCCGCTGCGTGAGCGGAACTTTGCCGCGTGCTGCATCATCATCTTTTGCGCCTTCGCGGTGCTGTATGCTGCCAGCACCTCGTTGCCTGCCTTGCTCCAGTCGCTGTTCGGCTACGATGCACTGAACGCCGGACTGGTCATGTCGCCGGCCGGCTTCTTCGCCGTCGTCGCCATGCCGTTCGTCGGGCGGGCGCTCGGTCGTGGAACCGATGCACGGCGGGTGATTGCCGCGGGTCTCTTGACCATGGCCGCGGGCAATTACTGGATGTCGCAGATGAACCTGGACATCAGCCCGGGGCAGGCGGTCTGGCCGCGGGTGGTGCTGATTGTCGGGCTTGCGATGTGCTTTGCCCCTGCCAACGTGGCGGCCTACCTCTATACGCCGGTCGCGCTGCGCGGGGCGGCAGTCGGTCTGTTGAGCCTACTGCGCAACGAGGGCGGCAGCGTCGGGACCTCGTTGGCTCAGACGATGCAGGAGCGCCGCGACCAGTTCCACAGCCTGCGTCTTGGCGAGTTGCTCGATCCGTTCAACGCGGCTGCGCGTTCCTTCCTTGATCAGGCAACCGGCCCGTTCCTGCAGCAGACCGGCGATCCGGTCGCCGCGCGGCAACTGGCCTTGCAGGCGCTCGCAAACCTGCGCCAGCAACAGGCATCGGCGCTCGCCTACTTCGATGTGTTCTGGGTGCTGGCCGTTGTCATGGTCGCGCTTGTGTTCGCTGTGCTGCTGATGAAACGCTCCGTCGCACAGAAAGGCGCTCGGATCGGATCCGAGTGAAAGCACGTCGCGAGGCAGCCTCTGGTCTGCGGCCGCCTCGCCAAACCGAGCTTTCGATCACACGACGACGAGGGTCGGTTTGAGGGCCACGGGCCGGGACACATTGTAGAAGTTGGGCGAGGTCGCCATCACTGCCTCGTGGATCTCGGCGAATTCCTGCCTGGTACCGCTACCCTTGATGCGGACGATGTAGCTCAGGTTCTCGTAGCCCGGCAGCACGGCTGGATCGATTCCGAGGAAGCCGCGGAGATCGATCTCACCATCGGTCTGGATCTCCAGGCTCTCCAGGGTGATTCCACGCACCGCGCACTGCGCTACGTAGCCCACCGTCAAGCAGGCGTTGAGCGCCGCGATCAGATGTTCCTGCGGATTGGCGAATCGGTTGGTTCCGCCGAGTTCGCATGGTTCGTCGATGTCGATCGTGAACCGGCGTGGCACCTGCTCTCCGCCAATCCCAAAGCCCTCGACTTGCGCACGGCTCCGTGTCTGGCCCTGCCAGACTGTGGTGACGCGCCAGTTGGTCTTGCCGTTTGCGGCGTCCCGCTTGACACCCTCGATCAGGGCAAACAGGTCGTCGACATTGATGCCATTGACGACGTTCGGGGTCGCAGTCCTCGCTTGAGCACTCATGTTCGGTTACCTTCGCTTGGGTGATGTTGGAGTTCGTGCTGGTCAGTGAAGCGTGGCGAGCGCCGCCTGAATGCGCTGCCCTTGGTCTTCGGTTATCAGACTGGACAGCACCTTGCCGAAAGGCGGGTGCTGGGCTCCCGAGTGGATGTATTGCCAGCGGTACGCCTTGAGGAATGCAGCCTCGATCGCGCGCGCCTCGGCCGCTTCAACCACGCGGCCGCACTTCGCCGCGAAGTACCCCGCGTCAGCTTTGGCCTGGCATTGCAGGACGCCGTCCACCGCGGCGATCAACTCGATGAACTCGTCGACCGCCCGGTCGCGTTCGTCCGCCGTCAGCCCAGCGTCGTGGCGCACCCACTCGAGTTCGTCGAGGATCGCGTGCTGGCTTTCCTCCTTCCAGTGATAGAGGAACACGTCCCTGAACAATTCGGAGAGTTCGGTGTCGGGATCGATACTCTGCCGATAGTGCAGCAGGGTGAACAACTCGATGTCCAGCGTCAGCGCCAACACCGCCCATGTACTCTTGCCAAGAACAGCGCGCGCGACAGCGTCGGAATCGACGTCGAAGCGATAGCCGTCGGGCAGAACGTCACCGACCATCGTGTCGATGCGCCGGAACAGTGCCTGATGCTTCAACTCCTCGTCGCTGAAGCGGACCAGAGCCTCGAGCGCAACCTGGTCGCCGAACCAGTGATCGCTGCTCAATTCCAGAACCTTGGCATTGATGAAGCGCTCGACCAGCCCGAAGACATTGGCGTAGGTGCGGCCCTGGATCTGGCTCACGAACCGCTTCTCATCGGCCGACAGGGTCGTGAACACCTGGGCCAGTGAAAGCCCGTCCGGAAGGAATTTTTGGGCGATATCGAAGCAGCGCCCACGGATGACGTCCTCATCGATGTCCCAGCGCACCCGCTTGGACGCGCGAATGCAACGCGCATACCGGTCGCTGTCAGAGACTTTGGTGATCGCATTCATTTTGCCTCGCCCTTTCCCGAAGTGACGCGCCGACGGCATGGACAAGCCGATCGACTGGTGCGGGCATCTGTACGTCGACAAACGGTCGAGGTTCTATGACTGGCCCGCTGGGAGATATGACCGAAACACCGGATCCGGGTAGAAAGCTGGCATGGACGCATTATCCGACGTCTTGAGGGTGGCGCATTTGACCGGCGGCGTGTTCCTGCACGCCGAGTTCTTCGCGCCGTGGTGCATCGCGGCGCGCGTCTCGCCCGAGCATTGTTCGCCTGCTCTGGGGCCGGCATCCCATCTGGTCATTTATCACTATGTCGTCGAGGGCGAACTCCGTATTCGGGTCGAAGGTGAGGACGGAGAGGATCTCGTAATTGCGTCCGGTGAAGTCGTTCTGCTGCCGCGCAACGATCTGCATCTGATGGGCAGCGACCTGAGCCTGCCACCGGTGGCGGGCACCGAGATCATCCAGCCGCCCCAAAACGGCGGGCTGTACTCGAATTCATCACGGCGGCAACGGCGGACGTACGCGGATGGTCTGCGGTTACCTTGGTTGCGCCAGCGCCGAAGGAAATCCGGTGATCTCGACCCTGCCACCCCTGCTCAAGCTCAGCGTCGAGCAAGGCGCCGCCGCGGAATGGATCCGCTCAACATTCCAATACGCCGCGGAGGAGGTCTCCGCTGGCCGTCCAGGATCGGAGACCGTGCTGGCAAAGCTTTCGGAACTGTTGTTCGTGGAGGCGGTGCGGCGTTACGCGGAGGCCCTACCGGACGACCAGACCGGATGGCTCGCTGGTTTGCGCGATCCGCACGTTGCGCGGGCACTGGCGCTGCTGCACGGCGACATCACCAGGCGTTGGACCGTCGATGACCTTGGCCGCGAGGTCGGCCTCTCGCGTTCGGCATTGGCCGACCGCTTCATTCGCCTGCTCGGTGTGCCTCCGATTCAGTACCTCGCTAATTGGCGGATGCAGGTCGCGACTCAGAAACTCCGCAGCACCAACGCGTCCCTCGCACAGATTGCCGAGATTGTCGGCTACGACTCCGAGGCCGCATTTTCCCGCGCATTCAAGAAGGCGATCGGTGCGGCGCCCGCCACGTGGCGACGCTCAAACAGCTAGGCCACGTCCTAAGGGCATGCTGCGTAATAAGTGAATCAAGGCGTGCGCGGTGTTGCCACATCGTCATGGCGGGGCTTGGCCCCACCATCCACGACTTTGCTGTTAGCGTCAAAGGAAAGACGTGGATGGCCGGCCTGCGACGGGCTCGTTTCAATTCCCTCGTCATCGGGCAGATGCCGCGGCTTTGTTGGGGTGCGCCAAAAAGGCATGGAGATCGATGTGACGACCAATACCGTCGAAGGCATGTTTGGTATCTTCAAGCGCGGCATGGTCGGCATTTACCAGCATTGCGGCGAACAACACCTACAGCGTTACCTTGACGAATTCACTGCTCGTTGGAACAATCGCAGCAAGCTCGGTGTCGAGGATCAGGAGCGTGCTCGCATCGCGGCCTACGGCATGAATGAAAAGCGCCTGACCTACCGGTGGACTGAAGCTGGCTAGGACGCGGCGCCAGTTGGCACGGGCCTTCCTGCGATGGAGGGCACGCCAAGGATGACACGGACGTTCTGGCGTCGGATCGCAGGAAGCAAGTTCATGGACGGCAATTGGTTCAAAAAATGGGGGAGCGAATGATGCAAGGCTACGTTCTTGGGGCGACCGACGGCGAACACATGCTCCAACGCAGCGGCGAAATCGTCATCAAGGTCGATCCGACCCGAAGTTCGAACGATCTATCGCTCGGAACCCAACTGATGCCGCTGGGAGTTGGGGTGCCGCGACACGTGCATGCCTACTGGGATGAGGTGATTTATGTGCTGGACGGCAGTGGTTTCATCACGCTGAACGATGAACGGCTACCGATCCAAAAAGGCGCTACGATGTTCGTTCCAAAGGGAACGTGGCATGGCTTTGAGAACCCTGACACGGAATTGTTCGTCCTGTGGATGGCCAATTCGCCGGGGCAGGCGGAATTTTTCCGCGCGATTTCTAGTCGCCCAAGCGAACCAGCCAAGAATCTTTCGCGAGAGGAAGTGCTGGCCATCCGCCAGCAGGTCGAAGCCGACCACCTGAAACGGGTTCAATCAGAGTCTTGATGTGTCGCGGTGGTGTCTATTCGATTAGGACGCCACCGCGCCGTGACCAGAATTTTGCTTTGGCAACCAGCTTGCGATTGCGGACTATTTTGGCGCAGCATCCAGCCTTTATTCCTACCGATGCGCTTTGTCAAAGGAAAACCAGGAACAAATTCCCGATTATCCCTTTGACAAAGCGTGTCACTTCTGATACAAAGGTGGTCAGGAGAACCGCTATGACCGTCGATCTTACCGCTGCTGAATTCCACAACGAGGCCGAAGCCCGCAAGTGGCTGGAAACCTCCCGCTGGCCGAATGGCCCGTACTGCCCGCACTGCGGTTCCTTCAACGCGCTTCGCTTGGAAGGAACGGCACACCGTGAGGGGCTGTACCACTGCCGAGACTGCCGTGGCCAGTTCACCGTCCTGACCGGCTCGGTCATGGAAAGCAGTCACCTTCCACTGGCCAAGTGGGTGCTGACGATCCGACTGATGACGGCGAGCAAGAAAGGCATGTCAGCTCACCAGATTCACCGCATGATCCACGTGACATACAAGACGGCTTGGTTCATGTGCCACCGTATCCGTGCGGCAATGGCCGAGATGGCCCCGGCCCCGCTGGGCGGCCCTGGCAAGATCGTGGAAGCAGACGAGGCTTATCACGGCAAGCGTGAGACGCCCGCCAAGCTATCTCGCGGCCGTATCCGCAAGCCGACCAAGAGCGGCAAGGCAGGTGGCGCCGAGAAGCGCCCAATCGTCGGGCTGGTCGAGCGCGGCGGGGAGGCTCGCTTGACCCACATGAACACCGTCAACGCGACCAACCTACGCAACTTCATGGTCCGCAATGCTGATCGCCAGTCTCGTTTGCATACCGACGAAAGCCGCCTCTATGACGCTATCGGTGGCGAGTTTGCCAAGCACGAGACGGTCAACCACGGCGCCAAGGAATACGCCCGTGACGACGTGACTACCAACTCGGTCGAGGGGCTGTTTGGCATCTTCAAGCGCGGCATGGTCGGCATCTATCAGCATTGTGGCGAACAGCATCTGCAACGCTATTTGGATGAGTTCACCTTCCGCTACAACAACCGCAGCAAACTCGGGGTTGAGGACCAGCAACGCGCCCGCATCGCCGCCTACGGCATGAACCACAAGCGCCTAACCTATCGGCGGATTGATAAAGCCTAAGACGCTTCGTCAGCGCGCACGCGCTTTCTTGACTTGGAAGTGTCGGAACGGCCTGATTTAGCTGACGGCTTCGATTGCGCGCTTTTCTTCGGTGTGGTCAACATCCGACGCGCAACCTCCTGTGCCCTGCGTTCGGCTTCCTCAGGCGGTATCTCGTCATGGATAGTTCGGGGGTGAGAGGTTTTCCCAGACAAGGTCTTTGTGCTCCTGTGACAGTGTGGGAGCGCGAGATGCTGCCCGTGCGAGCGATTGCGCCTCTGTTCCGGTTAGGGAGCCAAGCGGGTTCTTGGCAACTCGTAAGGCCGTAGATACTGCATTCGAGCTGAAGTGACAGAGCTGCCGCAATTCCACATAGCTATCGTGATCCAGAAATCGGTTGCGCCTTGCAGATAAAGGATGGTGGGGTTGCCACAACGGGCGCGAGTTAATGCGGAGAAATAGAAGACGCCGCTCACAGACGCAGATGTGCCACTTCTGGCGGGGTGTTCTTACCCGAGGATCGAAGATTTCGATTACATTCCCAACCCTTAATGGCACGCCTCAGAAGACCGCTGACCTTGCTGTTTCTGCGAGGTCGGCAGCTTTTTCATCCCGATCCGGGTCGTTTTCGTCAATTAGGTCTTCGTACCTCATCCTGCCCCCGTTTGCCTCGATATACGCTCTCTCCTGATGCGTCATCGCCATCAGTTCACCGAAGCTTCGTCCGTCGACAAGGCCGATTGCATGTTGCAATGCCTCTACGTCGCTCTCTGAGAGTATATTGCTATTGGCTTCTCTGTCGGCAGTTACACGCCAACGATCGCCGACTCGGAAGGGTAGAATACCATTGCCGCCGAGTGCGAGCATTTCGATGGGGTCGCCGTTGAGCAGACCATACACACACCTGCCGAGAGGGCCGTACGTGTCAGCGTGGTAATCATCTCCCGCAATGGGACGGCCATGTTTGTTCAGGTGGTATTTATCCGCAAAGAAGGCTCCCTTGACGACATGGTAGATATCGATCCCCGGCCTGGCACTCGCCAGCCAAACGATCGTCTCCAGCGCTTTCTCTGTATGAGCCGCGTACCGTGCCACTACCACCTGATGCCATCCCCATCCTGGCCCAGCGAATCATATAGCCTGACTCGGCTGATTCGCAACTGTTCTTCATGTGTTCTCCTTGACACGAGTTGCTCATCCGGCCGGCCTGTCACGCGCGGGCAAGCTATCCGACTGTAAGGCTTTGTCAAAGGGATAATTGGGAACAAATTCCTTGACACGCAGCGCCCTTTTGTGTTCCTTGTCTGTTCATGTCAGCCACTGAGGCCGCCATCGACCCAAAGCCCTGCCGCTCCGGCCGCCTCCTCAGCCTCGTCCGCCAACTCATTGACTACGGCAAACAGCTCGCCGCCACGCTCCGCAGCACTCCGCACCCCTTCGGCACCGGCGACATCGCCCTGATCCTGGCGCGCATCACCCGCGGCCTCCTCCGTGCCGAGGCGCTCGAAGCCAGGATCATCCGCACAGCCACGCGTTTGGATGCCGAGCCCGCGCGGCCACGCGCTCCCTGTCATCGATCGCCGTCCACCCGTCTCGCCGCGGCCGGGACCACTCCCGAACTCTGCCTGCCCACGCCCGAGCAGATCGCCGCCGAGGTCCGCCGCCGCCCCATCGGCGCCGTCATTGCCGACATCTGCCGCGACCTCGGCATCAGGCCGGATCATCCGTTGTGGCGGGAGCTGAGCGATCTCATCATTTACTACGGTGGCAACCTGGCCAATCTGGTGAAGGACATCCTCAGTCGGGCGCGGCAGCGTCGCGCCTCATTGTGGCCTCCCGCCCCGCCCGCGCCGTCCCCGCAATCCCCCGCACCCGCCGGCACCGGCCCTTCCTGATCCCCGGCGGCCAAACCGCTGCGGCGCGATGCACGGGGCCGGTTACGGCCAGCCCCGCCGTTTTCGATTCATTTTTGGTGAGGGCGGAGGAACAGCCGATGAACGAACATAATCTACGGCCCTTGTTAGACCAGCGGCCCGATATCGTGACTTGTCTGCCGCCACCGCACAATGCCGCGAGGCAAATCGCCAATCAGTAGTTGTGCGATTGGGTTTTGGCACCCGCGCGATGGACCCGCCTCAGTGGGTTAAGCAGTGATGCTCGTTCTATATTGCAAGACCTCAAAGCATCGCACCCCAGTAATCACGCGCACACGGCAATAGTGTGGTCAGACACACTGTTGCTCCCGACTATCTGATCATTCGATCGCTATCCGCAGTTGGATCATTCCACTACTCCGGCAAATGAGGCGCTGCACGCTAGCCACTCCTTCAGTGCTTCGCTTAGGACCTGTAGGGGGAACAAACGGCATGGCGGCTGCACAGCACGCGCGCTCGTGGCTGGCTACATTTGCGTTCTCTATGACGCTCGCTCTGAGCAGCACCTGCATAACTTATTCCGCCGCTGCCCGAGACTTGAAACGAACACAACCCACCGACGCGACGCCGTCTTTGGCCGATCAGCCCTCGCAACCTCCGAAGATGATCGTTGACGCCGTTCTGGATGCTGCGCGTTCAACCGGTATCGACCCCGCCCTCTTGCTCACGATCGCGTGGACGGAAAGCAGGTTCCGAGCCAAAGCAAAGAACCGGACAACCTCGGCAGCAGGGCTTTTGCAATTCACCAAGCAGACGTGGCTGGAGACCATGAAGGCCTTTGGTGAAAAGCACGGCCTGAGCCATTTGGCGGACCTGATTCATCGGTCAGAAGTCGGTCATCTTGTTGTGCACTCTTCGGCTAGGAACAGAATATGGGCGCTTAGGAACGACCCGCGCATTGCAACATTGTTGGCGGCGGAACGGTTGGACTACCAAAAGGAAATGTCAAAGGATCGCCCGCTGCAACTCGTGGATTTGTACCTCATCCATGCAATGGGGGTCACAGGAGGCAACCGCTTTATCGAGGCAGTCACCGATCGCCCATCGGCACCGTGCAGAGCTGTTATTAGTGACGCAGCCTGGAATGGGTCAGGCCTGTTCAAAGACCTGCCGCATGGAGCAGACACTTCGCTGGGCGCTGCGTACAAAGTTATCTCAACCAGGTTCGAACAGCGTCGCTCCTACTACGCTGACCTTCTGGAAGACGATGTTGCTGCTTCGCATCCCGAAGCCCGACCAGAAGCTGACAATTTGGCAGCGCACTAGGCCGCGCGCACTGTCTCACTCCGCCGCCTGCGCCACCTCGTCGCCCAACCGAACGCCGCGCACAACATACTCCGCCGCGACCTTGATCGCCTCGATCATGCTGACCGCGCTCGCCTTTCCCGTTCCGGCAATGTCGAACGCCGTGCCGTGATCGACACTGGTGCGCAGGATCGGAAGCCCGAGCGTCACGCTGACCGTCTTCTCGAAGTCCATCATCTTCGCCGCGATGTGCCCCTGGTCGTGATACAGCGACAGCACCGCGTCATAGCGGCCGATGCGCGCCATGTGGAACACGCTGTCCGCCGGCACCGGCCCGCTCACCTGCATCCCGCGCGCACGCGCCGCCTCGATTGCCGGCTTGATCGCGTCCATCTCCTCGCGGCCGAACAGCCCATCCTCGCCGCCGTGCGGGTTCAGCGCAGCCACCGCCAGATGCGGCGCCTCGATGCCGAGCTGATGCAGCGCCTTCATCGCCTTCTCGATGCCGCTGAGCGTGCGTTCGCGGGTGATCTGCCGGCAGGCTTCCATCAGCGACACGTGGCGGGTGAGGAAGAAGATCTTCAACCCGCTGATCGTGAACATCGTCATCTCTTCGCGAGCGCCGGTGTACTCGGCATACATCTCGGTATGGCCGATGAACGGGATCTTCGCCGCCTTCAATGACTCCTTGTTGATCGGAGTGGTCGCCACGCCGGCGACACGGCCCGCCATCGCCAGCTCGATCGAGGTGCGGATCGCCGCGTAGGCCGCCTCGCCCCCGAGCGCCTGCACCTTGCCCATCCGCAGCACGGCCGGATCGGCGGTCTGCTGGTCGATGACATCGATCACGCCCGCCTGGTCGGCGATCGCCTCGGGGCCGGCGATGCGGTTCAGCGACGCCGACAGGCCACAGACCGACAGCGCCTGCTCGAACACGCGGGCATCGCCGATCAGGAAGCTGCGCGAGCACTCGCGCACCTCCGGGGCGAGCAGGGCGCGCACGGCGATCTCCGGCCCGATGCCGGCGGGGTCCCCCATGGTCACGGCGAGAACCGGTCTTGCCTCGGTCATGTCGGTGCCTCCTCGGGTGGCTTCCTCGGTCGGACGCTTCATAGCACACTGGCGGGGCAAACACTGCCCAGGAGGAAACGCATGCTCCGCATCCATGGTTCGGCCCGCTCACGCGGCACCCGCACGCTCTTCTTGGCCGAGGAACTCGGGTTGAAATACGAACATAACGACATCGCACCCCGGTCACCCGGAACCCGCACGCCGGAATACCTGGCGCTGAATCCCAACGCCCGCGTGCCGACGATCGAGGACGATGGTTTCGTGCTGTCGGAATCGATGGCGATCAACCTCTATCTCGCGAAGAAGCACGGCAAGCTCTACCCCACCGATGCCAAGAACGAGGCGCTCACCTGGCAGTGGTGCTTCTGGGAGACCGACCGGCTCGACCGGCAGATGACGACCTACGCCAACAACGCCACCGTGCTGCCCGAGGCACAGCGCAACGCGGCCGCGGCGAAGGGCGCATGGGAAGAGATCGCGGCGGCACTCGACGTGCTGGAGATCGCGCTGAGCAAGACGCAATGGCTCGCCGGCAGCGAGTTCAGCATCGCCGACCTGAACGTGGCCTCCGCGATGGTCCGCGCGCTGACGTTCGACATCGCCAAGTGGCCGCATGTGAACGCCTGGCTGCACCGGTGCTGGGATCGTCCTGCCGGCAAGCGCGTGCTGGCGATGCGGGAATAGCCGCCGTCAGCCTGTCGGGTAGTGTGTGCGGAGGCTTTGCCCCGCCACACTGACCGGATCTGCATCGATCAGGATGAACGCGAAGACGCAGGGCTGCGTCCCGTTGTTGACCCACGCGTGCATCGTGCCGCGCTGCACGACGACGTCGCCCTGTGTCATATGCACCGTCTTGCCATCGTCCAGCTCCAGGTCGCATTCACCGGACAACAGGATCGCGTAGTCCACCGTCTCGGTGCGGTGCATGAACTTGGGCGAGCCAGGCGCGAACTCGGTGATACGGACGACCGTGCCCTGGCCCGAGCCAACGTAGTTGTAGCGCTTGACGAGCCCCTCGCGCTGAGCGACTGCCGCGGCGTCGGAATTGTCCACCGGCATCCGGTCGGTGGACCAGATCTCGCAGCCCTGGATGCCAGCGCGTCCGGCGCGACTGCGGCCGGTCAGGCGCTCGTCCGTCTGAACGATGGCCTTGCCGTTCGCGTCATGGCCGGTGACGATGCGCCTTACTTGCAGAGCCATTGGTTCCTCCCTTTGTCTGGACGATCGCAACAGCTTAGCGGCTCGACCGGCCAATCGAGGAGGCGGAATGATTGAAGCGCTCAGTGCCGTCACGCTGGCGACACACGACATGGCGCGGGCTGTGGCGTTCTATGCTGCGCTCGGCTTCGTGTTGAAGTCGGGCGGGCCGGAGGCCGGCTTCACCAGCTTTCATGCCGGCAGCGGCTACCTGAACCTGACTGCGGCGGGAAACACGCGGCAATGGTCCGGATGGGGCAGGGCGATCTTCTATGTCGACGATGTGGACGCACTGCATGCTCGCATCCTTGCGGCCGGCCTGTCGCCCGCATTTGCGCCTCGCGACGCGGCGTGGGGCGAGCGCTATTTCCACATCACCGATCCGGACGGACACGAACTCAGCTTCGCGCGCCCGCTGCGATCGGTAATGTCGGCGTGATTGGCGAACCCTCTTCATGTCATTGCGAGGAGCGCAGCGACGAAGCAATCCCCATCCCAGTGTTCGCGCGAGCCAGCTGGCGATTGCTTCATCGCGGCGCTTCTAAGCAAGAAAACGCGACGCCGGCTTCGCCTCTCGCGTCATTCCCGCGCAAGCGGGAATCCAGCTGGCGAGGTTCCACCGGTGTGCTGGATTCCTGCTTGTGCGGGAATGACGGATGGAAGTTTACGCGTGAGGAACTACGCCGGTTTCATCCAGGGCCTGCCGGACGGCCGGAGTGGAACTCCTAATGACATGGGCACGCGAAGGCATTCAACTAATCGCCGCTAAGCGCGTCGAGCGCCACTTCTGGCGAAACATCGGGCGATCGAGGTGCAGAATAGGTCATGCCGTTGGCGCGCGCGATCTCGATCAGGTTGCCATGGGTAAGAAGCTCGGCGAGGGCTGCATCGACACGCTCGATCAGCGCGCCGTTCGTCGAAAGCGTGACGAAGCCGATATTGAAGCCGATCGAATGCCTGTAGCCGGTCGGTGCCACACGCGTTCCAGAGTGCGAGAGGCGCCAGGCGTCGAGTTCGCGCTGATCGACCAGTGCGGCATCGATGTCGCCGCTCTCCAGTTGCGCGAAGAGCGCGCGGGCTTGGGTGACGTGAACCACCCGTTCGGCGAGCGCGCCCTGCCGGTAGGTCATCGCGATGAGATCGGGAAGGCCATGGATCTCCACGCCGACCTTGAGGCCAGTGAGGTCAGCCAAGGTATGCACCGCGTGCTCCGAGCGGGCAGGCGACAGCGCGACGGTGATCGCATCGAAGCGGTATGCTTGCGTGGCTGCCAGTTCGCCCAGGGCGATCCAGCGCCGGCGATCCTCCGGCTTCGCACCATCGAACGGAGGAAGCTTCCCCGTCGCGGTGCGTGGCCGCCCGAGCTTATCGGCCACCAGAGGGTAGCCTGCGACGAGAGCGCAATGTCCGTCCGACAGCAGCGCGTTGGCCTCGGTCACAGGATTGCTGTCTGGGTCGTCGCGCGTCGTGAACCATTGGATACCGAGAGGCTGGCCAAGCCTCCCGGCTATCAGTTTGCTGAGGGCGACGTCAAAGCCGGTTGGTTCGCTGGCATGGCGCGATGAAAGCGGCGGGTCATCGGCCTGCAAGCAGACGCGCAGTGGCGTCTCGGCTCGTGCTGGCAGTGCGATCAGTGCTGCAGTTATGCAGCCGAGCAGCGCGGCGACGTCACGGTTCATGGCCGCCGGTCCGCACATAGGCCCAGATCGCCTCGATCTCGTCAGATTTCAGTACGTCCTTCCAGGGCGGCATGGCGTTCTTGCCGTTCCTGACCGAGTTGAGGAATCGCCCTTCATCGTTGTGCGGGAACTTGCGCAGATCGAATGACACGTTGCCGGGGTTGACCATATGCGGCCCATGGCAATGCGAGCAGATCTGGCCGAATAGCTGCTCTCCTTTGTCGAATTCGGCCCGGGAAGGCGGTCCCTGGTCCGCATGCGGGTGGCGGACCGGAAAGAAGGCGCCGCAGATCGATGCGGCAGCCACAAGAACGATAGCGCGTTGCATCCAACCATCCACGTAACCCGCGAGGCGCTTTGCAGGCGCCTCGCGCAGTTGTTGATGCTACCGGGTGAGGGCGAACACCCAAAGCGAGCCGCCCGCCGGGACCTTCGATAGCCGTTCGTCACCCGAATACAGCACGTAGACGCCACCGATGCCGCTCGACACCGCGACGTACTGAACGCCGTCCTGCATCCATGTCACCGGCTGACCTTCGATGCCGGAGCCGGTCTTGAATTGCCAGAGCTTGGTCCCGTTGTCGGCATCGAACGCCTCGAATTCGCCAGTCAGCTGGCCGGTGAATACCACGCCGCCAGCGGTCGAAAGCACGCCGGAGAACCGTGGGATGTCGCTCGGTGCCTCCCACTTCGACTTGCCGGTGAGCGGGTCGATCGCCTTCAGGTAGCCACGCGGACCATCGGGCCAGAGCCACGAAATATCGGCGCCCCAATAGGTAAGTCCCGGGCGATACTGTACGTCGACAGGCTTGTAGTGCATGCCGAAACGCAACGTATTCGCATAGACCAGGCCGGACATAGGATTGTAAGAGACCGGGCTCCAGTTCTTCGTGCCCATCGCACCAGGCCAGACATCGACGTCCTTGCCTTTCCGGACCTCATCGGTGACCTCGGTCGGGATCGGCCGGCCGCTCTCGTCGATGCCCTTCGCCCAGGTCTGATGGGCATATTGATTGGCCGCGATCAGCTTCCCGTTCGTGCGGTCGAGCACATAGAAGAAGCCGTTGCGATTGGCATCCATCACCACCTTGGTCGGCTTGCCACCGACGTTGAGCGTCGCCAGCACCATCTCCGCGACGCTGTCATAGTCATACGGATCGTTGGGCGAGAACTGGAAGTGCCACTTCATCTGTCCGGTCTTCGGATCAAGCGCGAGGATCGAACACGTGTAGAGGTTGTCGCCGGGATGCTGCGTCGGATTCCACGATCCAGTGTTGCCTGTGCCCCAATAGACGGTGTGCAACTCGGGATCGAACGATCCGGTGATCCAGGAAGATCCGCCACCGTGCTGCCACGTATCGCCCGGCCAGGATTTACCATTCGGTTCGTCCGGGCCCGCGACGGTATAGGTTCGCCACAGATGCTTGCCCGTGTCCGGATCCCAGCCGTCGATGAAGCCGCGTATGCCGTACTCCGCCCCGGATATGCCGGTGATCACCACACCGTCGGCAATCAGCGGAGCAACCGTCTGCGAGTAGCCCGCCTTGTAGTCGATGACCTTCGACCGCCAGATTTCCTTGCCAGTTGCCGCATCGAGCGCGATCACATCGGCATCGAGTGTCGTTCGGAAGACCTTGCCCTCGTACAGTGCGGCACCTCGGTTGATGATGCCGCAACAGACGATGCGCGGCACCTCCGGCGGATATTCGACCTTGGTCTTCCAGATCTGCTCACCGGTGCGGGCGTTGAGCGCCATCGTCGCCGAGTTGGTGGTGACGTACAGCACACCCTTGTAGATGAGCGGCTGCGATTCCTCGCTGTGGTTGTCGTCGTAGCTGTAGTTCCAGACCGGAACGAGGTTCCTTGCGGTCTGGCGGTTGATCTGTGTGAGCGGACTGTAGCGTTGCAGGCTGTAGCCCATGCCGTAGTTGAGCACGTTGGCGGTATCGTTCGCGCCGTTTTCGAGTTCCTGTGCGGTTTGGGCAAAACCTGCCACCGGCAGGAGTGCCGCGAAGGCGCCAGCCAATAACAGCGTTCGCATCATTTCCTCCCATTGTTCGTCATCAACTTGGACGCATGCTCGATGACGGCCGCGTTGAGCGGCACTCGAGCTAATGGGCTATTGGAGGGAGGCTAACACGGGGGAGGGCGCCAGGACTACGCCTCCCACCACCACTGTTTGGTGAGCGGCGCGCTGGCGCTATTCAGCTCCTGCCAGTCCTTCGGGACGACAGCCACGCAGAGATCCGGCGGCGAAAGACGATCGCCGCTAGGGCTACCACGATGCCGATGATCCACAGAACCTCCAGCGATCCGTCACCGCCGTCCGGCGAGACGCCGAACCACCGTTCAATGAAATCCATCTTCGTGCCTCCTTGTCACGGTATCACGCTAAGCCCCCACGTGCGCGAGCGAACTCTTGGCGGCCAATTCGTTGATGTCGGCGAGTTCGCCAGCGAGCAGTGCATCGAGTTTCGCTATCTCAGCGTCCACGCGGGCCATTGTCTCGCGCGATACGGCCTCGGCCGGCGACGTTGGCGCCATGTCGGCCATGGAGGCGGTGCTGATCATGTCGACCAGCGTATCATTCAAGCCAGCCGGATGGCGCAGGATATCGCGCGGCGTTTCGCGATTGACGTCGACAAGTACGGCCTCGATCGCTGTCATACGTTCCACCGCCGATGTCACCTTGCCCGCAAGCTCAGCGTGGCCCTCATCGAGCCGCTCGGCCAGAATGCCGAGCTGTCGCTTCATGCGACGGATGCGGTTGACCGATTCATTCAGCGTCGAAAGCTTGTCGTACAGTTGCCGGAGCAGAGCGAACTGCCTGGCGTAGTCATCCGGCGTTGTGGAGAGCCGCGGATCCTTCACGATCGTGAAGGATGCTGCACGGCTTCCGGATCCGATCGTCAACTCGACCTTGTAGTCGCCAGGGACGGCCGTTGGACCTGACATGGGTTCCGGCTCGTTGGCCAGTGGCTTGTCCCTGGGGGGAGCCAGCGACGCATCGATGCGTACCGGTCCAGGATACCTCATGTCCCACACGAAGCGGTTGAGACCGCGGCGCGCTGTTGGGCGGCGCGCCACCGGCAACGTATCGTCGTCGCTGCGGAGCGTGACGATGGCCTTACCTGCTCGCGTCGCTGAACGTGAGAGCAACCGGGCCGGATGTGTCGTCGTCCAGCCAATAGTAGACGATCGCGCCATTCGGTGGGTTCTCGCCGACGTCGAGATGCTCGCGCTCTCTGATGCCATCGGGCCGCTCTGTGGTGGCTATCCCGCCGCCGATGCCGAAGGTGATGGCGAAGGAGAACGGAATTCGCACGCCGCCCAGTGCGCCGAAATGCAGCTTGGTACGGATCGTCGCACGCGGCGCGACAATGCGCGTTCCGGTCTTGCCATCGGCCAGCGTACGAAGCGGCGAGATGTCGTCGAGAATCCAGAAGGAGCGCCCATGCGTGCCGGCGACCAGATCGGCGCCTTTGATCTTCAGGTCGTACACCGGGACGACGGGAAGTCCGCCAGCCATGCGCATCCAGCTCTGTCCGTCATCGAGCGTGACGTAGATCCCCGTCTCTGTGCCAACGAAGAGCAGCCCTGGCCGGATAGGATCGGCGCGTACCACGCGGGTGATTTCGGTAGGTGGAAACGTGTCGCTGATGGTTTGCCAGGAGCGACCGCCGTCCGTACTTCGGAACAGGTACGGCCTGTAGTCAGCAAGCTTGTAGCGGGTCGCGGCGACGTAGACGGTATCGGCATCGTGCGCCGATATCTCCACGCATCCGACATAGGCAAGCTCCGGCATATCCGGTGGAGTGACGTTCTGCCAAGACCCGCCATCGTCGCGGGTCACGTGCACGAGGCCATCATCCGTCGACGCCCAGATCTCGCCCTTGCGATGCGGCGACTCAACAACGCAGGCGCAGGTCGCGTGCACTTCGGCGCCGGCGCTTTCGCGGGTGATCGGACCACCCGAGGCGCCCTGCCGCGACACATCGTTCAGACTGAGATCAGGGGAGATCTCCTCCCAGCTCATGCCCTCGTTCCTGGTCCGGAAGACATGGTTGCCCCCAGCGTAGATCACGCCGCTGTCGTGCGGCGAGAACACGATCGGATAGGTCCAGGCAAAACGATACTTCATGTCGCACGGCGCGATGCCGGTCGACTCCTCGGGCCATACGTTGACAAGCTGGATCTGCCCGGTTCGGTCATCGTAGCGTTGCAGTGCGCCGGACCCGCCTGGACTGGAGCCGATGGCGCCGCAGTAGACGATGTTAGGATCTTCGGGATGCACGGCGATGAAGCCGCTTTCGCCGGTGCCGGGATAGCTGCAATCGCCCAGGGTAATCGCGCCCCATTGCGTCGCGCTGGGCACTGAGATCGACGTGTTGTCCTGTTGCGTTCCGTAGACGCGGTACGGGTAACGGCTGTCGATGTCGATGCGATAGATCTGCGCCGTCGGCTGGTTGTAGATGGATGACCAGGTCATGCCCCCGTTGAAGCTCACGCAGGCACCGCCGTCATTGCCCTCTATCATACGGGTCGGGTTGACGGGATCGATCCAGAGATCGTGGTTGTCGCCATGCGGCGTCATGATCTCCGTGAAACCGGTGCCTCCGTCAGTCGATTTCCATAACTGAAGGTTGGCGACGTAGACAGTGTCGGCATCATGCGTGTCGGCGAAAACGTGGGTGTAATACCAGGGGCGGTGCATCAGATCGCGGTTGGACGAGACCTTGATCCAGCGCGCACCGTAGTCTTCAGTACGATAGAGGCCAGTCTTGTCGCCAACGGCCTCGATCAGTGTCCAGACGCGGCCCGCCCTGGCAGGTGATACCGAGACGCCCAGCTTGCCCAGCAGACCATCCGGCAGGCCCGGCGCGCGCGAGATGTCCTCCCAGGAGTTGCCGCCGTCGGTCGAGCGGAACAGCCCACTGCCCGGCCCGCCGCTTGAGAGATTCCAGAAGCTTCGGCGTGCTTCCCAGAATGCGGCGAACAGGATCCTCGGATTGTTGGGATCCATTGAGAGATCGACGGCGCCCGCATCGGCGCCGCGGTGGAGGATCTTCGCCCAGGTCTTGCCGCCATCGCAGGAACGAAAGACGCCACGCTCCTCATTCGCGCCGAACGCGTCGCCGAGTGCGGCAACGTAGACGATGTCGGGATTTGACGGATGGATGCAGATCCGGCCGATATGCTTCGTGGCACGCAGGCCAACATGCGACCAGGTACGACCGGCATCAGTCGTCTTGTAGATGCCGTCGCCGTATGAGACGTCGAGCCGGATTTCGGTCTCGCCGGTACCTGCGTAGATCACGTTGCGATCGGAGCGAGCCACGGCGATGGCGCCGATTGCGGCGCTGCCGAGGAATCCGTCGGAAACGCAGCGCCAATAGATGCCAGCATCGATGGTCTTCCAGATGCCGCCGGCGCACGCGCCGAAGTAGAAGACCGCGGGATCAACGGGGTCACCTGCCACTGCGACGACGCGACCGCCCCGAGCAGGGCCGATGCACCGCCATTTCAGAGCGTCGAACGCGCCGGGAGCGGCCAGGTGCGACGGGGCCGTCATGCCGCGGCCGCCAGTATCATGCGCGACGCCTTCTCGCCGATCATGATCGACGGTGCATTGGTGTTGCCGGAGGTCAGGGTTGGCATGATCGACGCATCGGCGACGCGCAGCCCCTGCATGCCGTGTACGCGGAGCTGGTCGTCTACCACAGCCATCGGGTCCGATCCCATCTTGCAGGTGCCCACCGGATGGTAGGTCGTCTCGGCGTTCTTCTTCACCCAGTCGAGCAGTTCGTCGTCGGTCTCGACGTTCACGCCGGGCGCAATCTCATCCGTGGCGATGCCCCGCATCGGCGACGCGGTCATGATCCTCCGGGTGATGCGCATCGCTTCCAGCGTCACGTCGCGGTCGAGCTGGGCGGTCATGAAGTTGAAGCGCACGGCCGGCGGCGCATTCGGTGACTTCGAGGCCACATGAATACTCCCGGTGCTTTCCGAGCGCAGGATGTTCATGATCGCCGTGATGCCCGATTGCTTCGCCAGCCTGAAGTTCGGATCGGCCAGGAACGGGATCCATGAAACGGCCGCGTCAGGCGCGTCGAGACCGGGGCGAGTGCGCACATAAGCTCGGATCGGTGACGCAGGCAGGCCGAGCAGCCCCTTGTGGGTCAGCGCGTATCTCAGCGCCTGCTTCACCATGCCCAGGCCGCGTGCCCTGTCGTTGTAGGTCATCCCAAGCGATGCCGGCACCGTCCACTTCATGCGCGGCGAGTAATGATCGCGCAGGTTCTCGCCGACGCCCTTGAGTTCGTGGCGGACCTCGATGCCGAGGCTTTGCAGCAGTGTCGGCTGGCCGATGCCGGACAGTTCCAGGAGCTGTGGCGAGTTGATCGAACCGGCGCTGACGACGACCTCGCGGTTCGCGCGGGCCTCGCGTTGCTGACCGTTCACCGTGTATCGCACACCAACGCAGCGCCTGCCTTCGAGCAGCAGGCATTCGGTGTGCGCATTCGCCTGGATCGTCAGGTTCGGCCGGCTGCGCGCCGGGTCGAGATAGCAGCGGGCGGTGCTCATCCGGCGACCGTTGCGGATCGTCGCCTGGGTCATGCCGATGCCGTCCTGCTTCGCACCGTTGTAGTCCTTGGTGTAGGCAATACCAACTTCGCCCGCCGCCTTGATCAGCGCCTGGTAGAGCGGTCCGGTCTCGTTGCTTTCGGTGACCTTCAACGGGCCGTTGCGGCCGCGGTACTCCTCGTCCGCATCGCCCTGGAAGCTTTCCATGTCGCGAAAGATCGGCAGCACCTCGCGGTAGCTCCAGCCGCGATTGCCGAGCTGCGCCCACTGGTCATAGTCCTGCGACTGGCCGCGCACGAAGACCATGCCGTTGATGGATGACGAGCCACCGAGCAGCTTGCCACGCGGGATTGGAATGCGGCGCTGGCCGGTGCCCTCGTCCGGCTCCGACGAATACAGCCAGTTGGCTGCGGGGTTGTTGATCAGCCTGGCGAAGCCGACCGGGATGCGCGACCAGGGATGGCTTTCACGGCCTGCCTCCAGCACCAGTACTCGGTGCCTGGGGTTGGCACTCAGCCGGTTGGCGAGGACCGATCCCGCCGATCCCGCGCCCACCACGATGTAATCGAAGGTCTGGTTTTCCATTTTCTTTCCTTACCTCGGTCAATGCGAAGAGCGAAGACCTCGCGCCGGCACGGCACGAGCGCGCGCCCAACTGACTGGGCCTACCGATGACCGAGATTGCTTCGTCGCTTTGCTGCCAACAAGAAACCGCAACGGCTGCCCCCTTCCGTCATTCCCGGCAAGCGGGAATCCCAGTTCTATCCGGTACGGGTCCGCCGGATCCGGCCGCAATGACAGTGTCACGCGGCCGGCGACGCGCGACCATCAGGCGGCCAGATCGTGACGCCGTCCGCCAGCGGGATGCGCAGGTTGCGGAACAGCAGGGAGAACGACATCCAGTTGCCCATGGCGATGATGAATTCGACCTGCTGCCCCGGGTCGGTGACATGCTTCGCCACCTCGGCCCAGGCGTCATCCGAGATCGATCTGCCGGCGAGACACTCGTCGGTGGCGGCGAGGATCGCCTTGTCGGCCGGCATCAGCCGGTCGGAGTTCCGCCAGTCGCGCACTGCCAAAACGACCTCGGGCGCGATCCCCGCCGTAGTGGCCACCCGCCAGTGCTGCGTCCACTCGTAAGCCGAGCCGGTGACCCAGGCGATGCGCATGATCATCAGCTCGCGCAGCCGCGTGTCGAACCTGTTGTTCTCCAGCAGTTGCAGCAACTGGCCGAATGCGACCCTGGCCACGCCGGGATTGTTGGCCACCACGCGGAAGGCCTCGCTCTGCGTGCGCCGCGCCGGCAGCCCCATTGCCTCGCCGAGTTCGCGGGCGCGCTCGAGCGATACCATCGGGACACGTGAGGTCATCGTCTCTCTCCCCTGTCGTTGCCCGATCGTCCATCGCCCGGCGGCGCGATGCAATGTCGCGCCTGGGAAGCTTGCTCTATCCAACGATTCCGGGGTGCGAGCGGCTATTGTCGCTCGATCCGCTCGAGCTGGGTCAGGTCCATCGACCAGGGCAGCGCCGAGCGGCACCATTGCTGACGCGCTGGCGGGGCGAGTTGGGCGCGCTGGTCTATTCCGCCGAACCGTAATCCATAAGTCGACGGGTTCGGCTCGGGCGAGGTGGCATAGATCGGCGTGCCGCATTCCGGGCAGAAAGCGTGGACGCGCTTGTTCCCGCTTTCCGCGGTCTTGTTGTAGATCTTCGGCGTCCCGCTCTTCAGCACGAACGTCCCCCGCAGGCTCGGGATGGTGACGCGAAACGTCGTGCCGGTCAGCTTCTGACAATCGGTGCAGTGACAGACCCTGGCCGTCGCCGGATCGACCTCAGCCTCGTAGGTGATGTGCCCGCAATGGCACCCGCCGGTCACTTTCATTCGCTCCTCCCGTTTTGGCTGATATTCCTACAGCTCCAGGAACGTCCGGAACCCGCCATAGATCAAGCGCTTTCCGTCGAACGGCGGATTGGCCATCGCGTCCTTCATCCTATCGTCTGCCATGACCTTGGCGTTGATGGCGTCGCGCTGCTCACGTGAGGCGTAAACGATCCAGGACAAGACGACGATTTCGTCGTCCTTCGCCTGAACGGCACGCGGGAAGGACGTGAGTTCCCCCATCGGCACGTCATCTCCGATGCATTCCACGAAGGCAATGGCGCCGTGCTCCTTCCAGACCTCGCCTGCGAGACGTGCCAGCCTCTTGTAGGCATCGAGGTTCTGCTTCGGCACCGCGACCACGAACCCATCGACATAGGACATGCAAGCCTCCTTTTCCTGGTCAGTCACGATCGGGCGCGCCCAGCGGGAAGAGCTGGCGATACGGCCGTGCCTCATTCACAGCGCGCATGAAGGACGGCCGCGCCAGCAAGCGCCGGCGATAGACATGGACGTTGGCGAACGCGGCACCGATCGGATGCGCCCAGTCGGCGTAGAACAACGCCGGCGCGGCGGCGCAGTCGGCGAGACTGAAGCCGTCGCCGGACGCCCATTCGCGCCCCGCCATTCGTTCGTCGAGCCAGCGATACGCGGTATCGAGCATCGTGCGTGCATCCGCGACACCTCGCGTATCGCGCTCCTCGGGCGGGCGGATGCTGTCGGTCACGATCTTCGCCATCGGCGTCATCACGTAGTTGTCGAAGAAACGATCCATCAGCCGCACATCGAGCGCCGTGCCTGCGTCGTCGGGGATGAGACGCAGCGGTCCGGGATGATGCAGGTCGAGATGCTCGATGATGATGCTGGCCTCCATCACCGTGCGTCCTGCGTCCACCAGCACCGGAAAGCGCCTGAGCGGCCACAATGCCGCTAGCTCAGCCATCGCCTGTTCGTCGCCGAGAGTGCGGTATTCGAATGGCGTGTCGTTCTCGTACAGCGCGATCAGCACCTTCTGGCTGTACGAGGAGAACGGATGCGCATAGAGCATGGTTGTCATGGTTGCGTCCTCACGCATTGCGGTCGCGTCGGTAGTGCAGGATGACGGCGCCGGTATCGAGCGGCTTCGCCTCGATCAGGGTCAACGCGATGCGAGGACGTCCGGTCTCGAACAGCCGCTTGCCGTCGCCGAGCAGTAGGGGCGTCACCATCAGCCGGTACTCGTCCACCAGGTCGAGAGCGACGAGGCTGTTGGCGAGCCCCGCACCGCCGAATGTGTATACGTCGCCGGGCGCCGTCGTTTTCAGCAGCCGGATTGCGCCAGCCAGGTCATCCTTCACCAGCGTCGCGTTCCAGCCTGGATCGCCGGTCAGCGTGGTCGAGACGACGGTCTTCGGCAGCCGGTTCATCGTGCCGGCATAGGCGATGCCGGCCGCGGGGCTGTTCGGGTCGGTGTCGGCCGCGCTCCAGAAGCCCTTGTTGAACAGGAAGTTGGTGCGGCCGTAGAGCAGGTGACGGGCACGCTCCAGCCCATAACCCGACCAGTGGCGCTCCAGATCGTCCGACCACGACGGCGGCACGAATTCGCCGCCCGGTCCCTCGATATAGCCGTCGATGCTGGTGAACATCGCCAGAACCAGTTTGGCCATTGCCCGTTCCTTTCGGTTAACCAGTTGCAAATAGCAAGCGGTTGCGCTTTAGCCAGACCAATCCTAGAATGCAAGCGGTTTTTGGGGGCACACGATGGAAGATGCACATCGCTCGGGGTGCCCGATCAATCTGACTCTGGAGATGCTGGGTGACCGCTGGAGCCTGATCGTCATCCGCGACATCATGTTCGGGAACCGGCGGCACTTTCGCGAGCTGTTGAACGGGTCAGTCGAGGGGATCGCCTCGAACGTTCTCGCCGACCGGCTGAAGCGGCTGGTCGAGGCGGGGCTGCTGACCAGACGCGACGATCCGACCCATCGGCAGAAGGCGATCTACAGCCTGACGGAGCCTGCCATCCAACTCGTGCCGCTACTGGCGCAGATGGGTGCGTGGGGACGCCGCTTCACGCCAGTGTCGGAAGAGCTGTCAATCCGGGCGCAATTGCTGGAAGAGGGCGGCCAGCCGATGTGGGAGGACTTCATGGCGGAACTGCGCAGCCTCCATCTCGATGCGCCGGTCGCCGGCCCACCAGTGCTCCGCAGGCTGCAGGCAGCATACGAGGCGGTGGTGGCGCGGACGGCAGCTGCCGAGCGTTAGCACCGGCACCACCCATTCGCCCTCCGCCCCACGAGCGCTATAACCGCGGCCCCGACCACGAAAGGATACGCACCGATGCTCACCCGCCGCTGGGACAAGTCGCGCATGCCGTCGCGCCACGTGACGGTGGGGCCCGGCCGCGCGCCGCATCGCAGCTACTACTACGCGATGGGCCTGACCGAGGATGAGATCGACCAGCCTTTCGTCGGCGTCGCCACCTGCTGGAACGAGGCCGCGCCATGCAACATCGCGCTCTCGCGCCAAGCGCAGTCGGTGAAGAAGGGGGTGAACGAGGCCGGCGGCACGCCGCGCGAGTTCACCACAATCACAGTGACCGACGGCATCGCGATGGGCCACCAGGGGATGAAGTCCTCGCTGGTGTCGCGCGATCTGATCGCCGACAGCGTGGAGCTCACCATGCGCGGACACTGCTACGACGCGATGGTTGGCCTCGCCGGCTGCGACAAGTCGCTGCCCGGCATGATGATGGCGATGCTGCGGCTGAACGTGCCGAGTGTGTTCATGTATGGAGGCTCGATCCTGCCCGGCCGCTTCCAGGACCGCGATGTTACCGTGGTGGACGTGTTCGAGGCGGTGGGCCGGCATTCCGCCGGCACCATGTCGGACGCCGAGCTGCACGAGCTGGAATGCGCCGCCTGTCCCTCGGCTGGCGCGTGCGGCGGACAATTCACCGCCAATACCATGGCGATGGTGTCCGAGGCGATCGGCCTCGCTTTGCCCGGCTCGGCCGGCGCGCCCGCGCCGTATGAGGATCGCGACCGCTGGGCTGTGGAGTCCGGCCGCGCGGTGATGGCGCTGCTCGACAGCCGGCTGCGCCCGCGCGACATCGTCACGCGCAAGGCGTTGGAGAACGCCGCGGTTGTGGTGGGAGCGACGGGTGGTTCCACCAATGCCGGTTTGCACCTGCCGGCGATGGCGCACGAGGCGGGCATCCGCTTCACCATGGACGATGTGGTGGAGATCATGCGGCGCACGCCGTACATCGCCGACCTGAAGCCGAGTGGGAAGTATGTGGCGCTCGACGTGCACCGGATCGGCGGCGTACCGGTGGTGCTGAAGGCGCTGCTCGACGCCGGCCTGCTGCATGGCGACTGCGTGACCGTCACCGGGAAGACGATGGCCGAAAACCTGAAGGATGTGGTGTTTCCGACCGACCAGGACGTGGTCTATCCGGTGTCGAAGGCGATTTCGCCGACCGGCGGCGTGGTTGGGCTGAAGGGCAACCTGGCGCCGGACGGCGCGATCGTGAAGATCGCCGGCATGCGCAAGCTGCGCTTCGAAGGCACCGCGCTATGCTTTGACTCGGAAGAGGAGGCATTCGAGGCGGTGCAGAACCGTGCCTACAAGGCAGGCGACGTCATCATCGTCCGCTATGAGGGTCCGAAGGGCGGGCCCGGCATGCGCGAGATGCTGTCCACGACCGGCGCGATCTATGGCCAGGGCATGGGTGAGGAGGTGGCGCTGATCACTGACGGCCGCTTCTCCGGCGCCTCCCGCGGCTTCTGCATCGGCCACGTCGGGCCGGAGGCCGCGGTGGGCGGCCCGATCGCGCTGCTGCGCAATGGCGACCGCATCGTGATCGATGCGGTGAAAGGCACAATCGACGTGGTGCTGTCGGATACCGAGTTGGCGGCCCGCCGTGCAGCATGGCAGCCGCGCAAGACCGACTACAACAGCGGCGCCATCTGGAAATACGCACAACTTGTGGGCCCCGCGTACCTCGGCGCCCTGACGCATCCAGGCGCAGAGGCTGAGACGCACTGCTACGCGGATATCTGATCGGCGCGCGTGAACAGTTGCCGGTAAACGCAGCCCGCTACGTTCCGGAGATCGACGGGCTGCGAGCGGTCGCCGTCGGCTCGGTGATGCTGTACCACCTGCATGCCGCGCTCATGCCCGGCGGCTTCACCGGGGTCGACGTCTTCTTCGTGATCTCCGGCTACGTCGTCAGCATGTCGCTGGCGCGCGATGCGGACTACTCGTTTCTCCAATTCCTTCAGCGCTTCTACGCGCGGCGAGTTCTCCGCATCGTTCCGGCGCTGCTTGTCTGTCTTCTGGTGACGACGGCGGCGACCATCCTGTTCATCCCAAGTTCATGGCTCAGTGGGACCACGCAGAAGACTGGTCTCTATGCGTTCTTTGGCATGAGCAACTTTGCCTTGCTGTCGTCCGATTCCTACTTTTCGCCGCGCCCCGCCTACAACCCGTTCACCCACACCTGGTCGCTCGCGGTCGAGGAGCAGTTCTACCTCTTCTATCCGTTGATCCTGTTTGTATCGCTCCGCCTCGGCCGCAGCGCCGGACTCATGGGGGTATCGGCCAAAGCCCTGGTGTCGGTGCTTTGCCTCTGTTCGTTTGCCGCTCTGTGGTGGGTCAGCGGCATCAGTCGTGAGGCAGCGTTCTTCATGCTTCCCTATCGCTTTTGGGAGCTCGCCGCCGGCGCCATCTGCTTTCAGCTGCAATGGGGCGGGCTTCGCATCGCACCGTTCAGTGCTCGCCTCGCCGCCGTGGTCGGAGCCGTGCTCATACTCGGAACGGCTTACTGTGCGGACCGACAGGCCTATCCGTTCGCATGGTCGGTTCCCGCTGTTCTGGGATCGCTGCTGGCCATCGCAGGCGTGTCAGCAGGAGATATGTCGGCCTCGTGGGTTGCCCGCCTGCTGCGCAGCCAGCCGTTCGTACTCGTCGGCAAGCTCTCTTACTCGCTCTATCTGTGGCATTGGCCGGTCTATGTCCTGTTCCGCTGGACGGTAGGACTTGACCATCCGGTATCGATGGCAGTGGCCGTCGCGCTGACTATCAGTCTCGCCGCACTTTCCTACGTGTCGGTGGAGCGACCTATCCGGCGCGGTCGGTGGGTGCAGGCGCAACCAAAGGCGTTGGTCATCGCGGCCGGACTGGGATGCGTCGCATTGTTGTGGAGCACCGCGAAATTCGCCTACGGAACACAGGATCGGCTGAGTGCCAGCGTCGTCATGCGCCATCGCAGCGACTGGTATCCCGATGAACCGCAACGGAAGGCAGATGCCAGTTGCCGCCTGAGGTGGGGGTTCGAACCAACTGGCGAAGCATTCGTCCAAAGTTTGCACGGCGCGTGCGATCCCATGCAATGGAGGGGGCATCTGTTTGTCGTTGGCGACTCGCATGCCACGGCCTACAGCCAGATGTTGCTGATGCTCGCAGAGCAGGAACGCGTTGACGTTCGGATCTATCTCCAGCCGGGCTGCTCATTTGCGAACCTGCTCAGTCCTGCGACGGCGCGTTGCCTGCCCTTCGTCAGGGCGTCCACCGAGGACATCCTGCAGCGAGCCGCTCCCGGGGACACTGTCTTTCTGGCGTCGCTGCGCATGCCACGGCTGATCGATCAATCCGACGAGTCACCGCAAACCATTGAGGGAATGATTGCGCAGGAAGGCAGCCCCGGCGAGATGGAGGAGCGACGCAAGGCGCTTGCCGAAGCCATCGACCTCATTGGACGGTTCGCGGCCACGGGGCTTCGCATCATGATCGACGCTCCCAAGCCGGTGTTCATGGCGGAAGCCTTTCGCTGTTCGGATTGGTTCAACCGTAACAATTCCGTATGCCGTGGTGGCCTCGAGCTTCCGCGTGACGAGTTGCTCGCGCTTCGGAAGCCGGTGATGGACTCACTTGCTGCCCTGTCGATCGATTACCCGGACCTGGTCACGTGGGACCCGCTTCCCGCGCTGTGCGGCCGGATGACCTGTCGTGCCGTTACCAAGCAAGGTCCGCTGTTCTTCGACGGCGACCATCTCAGCAACCTGGGCAATCGCGTGCTCTACCCGCACTTCCTTGCTGCCTTGCGAGAAGTGTGGGCGAAAGCTGAGAGCGGCCATTGAGGATACGTATCCGACGTCGCCTTCCCGGTTCGGCTGGCCGGCGGCGCGTTGTTACGATTCGGAACTGCATGTTACCGCTGAACCGCCAACATACGGCGCACTGATGTTGCAGGAGTTTGCATTGATGAAGCGAATGATCACCGCCGGCGCTGCCATTGTCTTGTTGGGGCTCGGCATTGGCACCGCCGCGGCGCAGCCGCCGATCCCGTATGGTCCGGTGCCGGAGCCGCGCTACGAGCCCGTACCGCCGTCGCGTCATGGCTACTATTGGGAGCCGGGCCGGTGGCATTGGAACGGTCGTCAATATGTTTGGTACGGCGGCCATTGGGTGTCCGGCGGCCCGCGCTATGGCAACTGGATTCCTGGTCACTGGCGGTGGGACGGCTACCGCTACATCTGGGTGCCAGCGCACTGGGGGTAAGGGTCAGTGCAGTTCGACGACGACCGGGACGTGATCGGACGGCTGAGGCTGGGCGCGTTCCTCGCGGTCCGGCGCGGCGGCTACCAGCCGTTCGGCGAGTGTAGGGGACAGCAGCGCATGATCGATCCGCAGGCCGGAATCACGCTGCCAGGCACCAGCCTGATAGTCCCAGAATGTATAGACGGCGCCATGCGGATGGACGGCGCGGACCGCGTCGGTCAGGCCATCCCAGAGCAGGCGGCGAAAGCGGCCGCGGCTTTCCGGCCGCACCAATGCGTCGGTGGCTGACAGCGCGCCGGGCGCGCGGTCCTCGTCGGTCGGGCAGACATTGAAGTCGCCGGCAATCACGAAGGGTGTGTCAGCCTCCAGAAGTGCCTCGGCACGTTCGGCGAGACGGTCGAGCCAGGCCAGCTTGTAGGTGAAACCCGCCTCGCCGCCGGAATTGCCGTTGGGAAGGTAGATGCCGATGACAGTGATGCCATCGGTTTCGACCTCGATGTAACGCGACTGCGCGTCGTCCGACGGCAGGCCGGGAAGGGCACGATGGGTGACCGTGAACGGCAGGCGGGACAGCACCGCCACCCCATTGTAGGCCTTTTGGCCCACCGCATCTGCCTTGTAGCCGAGCCCGTGATACGTCAGCGCCGGAAAGGCGGGGGCCTCGCACTTGATCTCCTGCAGCAGCAGGACATCGGGCTGGCACTGCTCCAGCCAGCGCGCGACATGCTTCTCGCGCTGGCGGATCGAGTTGACGTTCCAGGTGGCGATCTTCATTCGCCACTCGTCATCGCGTCTCGCCCACGATGTTCCTTTGCCAACGCAGTACGCCATTCCTCAGTGGTGTATTTCTTTGCTGGGCCGTCGAAATACGCGGCTCGCAACTTCTGGATAAGCGCATCCGAGAGCCGATCGCTCTGGCTCGACAAGACCGCATCGACGCCGCAGATCGGGCATCTGGCGGTCTCCCCATCGTCGGCCCAGTCCTTGATCTCCTCTGCGGCAAATGCATGCAAACAGTGGAAGCAGCGGCAGGCCGTTCCTGAGGCCATGAAATGCCGGTTCAGCCTTGAGTGCTGATAGGCCAGGCGAAGGCGCGCGGCGTCGGTCATTCCCGCCATACCGTGATGATCCGTCCAGTTGCCGCGTTGACGATAGCATTCACACCGCCGCCCCT
Organism: uncultured Alphaproteobacteria bacterium; assembly: GCA_963791495.1. GTDB lineage: Bacteria > Pseudomonadota > Alphaproteobacteria > Acetobacterales > Acetobacteraceae > JAMXLO01. Next base: position 568,495 of record CAWBST010000017.1, on the reverse strand, counting down.
CTCACGATAGATGGTGGTCCCTGGCGCTGTGCCCGCCGTCGGCTCGGCCTGCAGGGCCCGACTCAGCTCAGCCAGTGAAATGTCACGCTGGCGCAGGCGATTCATCATATGGGCCGACATATCCGGCATTCCGAACGTGTCGAAGTATGAGGGCATCGACCCCCATAACCGGAGGCCGGTTAATCAATGGAAAAGCTGGTACCGCAGCCGCAGGCCGATTTGGCGTTCGGGTTGCGCACGGCGAAGTGGCTGCCCATCAGCTCGTCCGTGTAGTCGAGCTCCGAGCCCGCCAGGAGATCCAGGCTGGCCGGGTCCACGAGCACCTTCGCCCCGGCGAGCTCGATCACGAGGTCGTCCGCCTGTGGCGACTCGTCCAGGTCGAAGCGGTACTGGAAGCCGCTGCAACCGCCGGCCAGCACCGCGACGCGCAGTGCCGCCTCACGGCCGTCTGCGGCGACGATCTCAGCGATGCGGGCGGCTGCCCGCTCCGTCAGTCCGAACTGTTCCATGCTTGGCAAGATAGGGCGCCGCGGGTTGGAATTGAAGCCATACGTCGCGGGGTGTAAGCCCGGCCGTCATGACGCATGGTGCCACCCTGGCGGCGTATGCCGTGCATGCCGGCCAGTCGCGCGGCCGGCTGCATCCCGAACCGGAGGCTCCGACGCGCTCGCCGTTTCAGCGTGACCGCGACCGCATCATCCACTCGTCCGCCTTTCGCAAGCTGCAATACAAGACCCAGGTGTTCGTCAATCACGAGGGCGATTTCTTCCGCACGCGGCTGACGCATTCGATCGAGGTGGCGCAGATCGCCCGCTCGGTCGCCCGCGAGCTGGCGCTGGACGAGGACCTGACCGAGGCGCTGGCGCTGGCGCATGACCTGGGCCATCCGCCATTCGGCCATGCCGGGGAAGATGCGCTGAACCTGGCGATGAAGCCGTTCGGCGGCTTCGACCATAACGCCCAGAGCCTGCGCGTGGTGACGCTGCTGGAGAGCCGCTATGCCGGCTGGGATGGGCTGAACCTGACCTGGGAGACGCTGGAGGGACTGGCGAAGCACAACGGTCCGCTGCGCAACCCGCCGGCCTACATCGCCGAGTACAACGAGCGGCACCGGCTGGAGCTGTCGACCCATGCCAGCACCGAGGCACAGGTTGCCTCGCTGGCCGACGATATCGCGTATCACAGCCACGATCTGGATGACGGCCTGCGGGCACGGCTGTTCGGACCGGAGGAGATCGCCCATCTGCCGGTGGTCGGCGACGCTTTGGCGGCGGCCCGGATGTCCAGCCTGGACGTACCGCCGCCGCGGTTGCGGCACGAAACGATCCGGCGGGTGATCGATGTGATGGTCACGGACCTGATCTCGGAGACGCAGAGGCGGTTGGAAAAGTTGACGCCGCGCGATGCGGATGCGGTGCGCAAGGCGAAGCAAAGGGTGGTCGCCTTCAGTCCGGCAATCGCGGAGGCGAACCAGGTCATCAAGGACTTTCTCAGCGCTCGGATGTACCGGCACTGGCGGGTGAACCGGATGACCACCAAGGCCCGGGTGCTGACATCGGAGCTGTTCCGCCTGCTGCATGCGGACACATCGCTGCTGCCGGACGACTGGCGTGCGCGGGCAGGGGAGGGGGGCACGCAGCGTGCATCGAACGTGGTGGGAGACTACATTGCCGGAATGACGGATCGGTATGCGATGGATGAGCACCGGCGGCTGACCGACCTGTCGGTGTCGGGGTGAGGTATTTAGTTCAATGCCGGTGGTAATGGAACACGACCTCTACGCCGCGATGCGCGATACCGTTGTGACTGCGCTGCGGAGCGTGGTCCCTGATCTCCCCGATGACATCCTCGCACGCGTCGAGGTCACGCCACCGCGGGATCCATCGCATGGCGACATGGCCACCAACGCGGCGATGGTTGCCGCGAAGGCCGCGCGTCAACCGCCGGCGAAACTTGCAGGCGCCATCGTCGAACATCTGCGACAGGCGAAAGGCGTCGTGAGTGCGAGTGCCGCAGGACCTGGCTTCGTCAATCTAAGCCTGGATGCAGCAGTGTTTCGTGCATTGCTGCCTAACATTCTTCGCGCCGGCGAGGCGTACGGTGACGGCACGATCGGCAACGACATTCGCGTCAATGTCGAATATGTATCCGCCAATCCAACGGGGCCGATGCATATTGGCCACTGCCGCGGCGCCGTCGTCGGTGACGCACTTGCCAATCTGCTCATCAAGGCCGGCTACGACGTCACCAAGGAGTACGATATCAACGACGCCGGCGCGCAGGTCATCGCGCTCGCCTGGGCTGCCTACTGGCGCTACCTGCAGGCGATCGGCACACCGCTCACCGAAGCGGATTTCTCCGACGAGGTGCCGGGCGGGCTGCAATATCGCGGCGAATATCTGATCCCGATCGGCGAACGTCTGGCCGAACAATACGGCACATCGCTAGCACAGCCGGATGGTGACATCGCGGCACCGGAAGTCTGGCTCGACATCGTGCGCGATTTCACGATCGAGGCGATGATGCAGGAGATCCGCGAGGACCTTCGCCTGCTCGGTGTCGTTCAGGAGGTGTTCAGTTCGGAGCGCGCGATGATCGACAGCGGCGGGGTGGACGCGTCGATCGAATGGCTGCGGGCGCAGGGACTGATCTACGAGGGCGTTCTGGATCCACCCAAGGGCAAGGCACCGGACGACTGGGAACCGCGCCCGCAGACGTTGTTCCGCGCCACGCGGTTCGGCGACGACGTTGATCGGCCGCTGCGCAAGTCCGATGGTTCCAACACGTATTTTGCCAACGACATCGCCTATCACGCCGGAAAGGTCTCTCGCGGGTACGCACATCTGATCGACATATGGGGCGCGGATCACGGTGGCTACGTGTCGCGGATGAAGGCCGCGGTGCAGGCAATTTCCGATCGACGGGTCGGCCTGGAAATCATTCTCACCCAGATCGTGCATGTCGTGCGCGGCGGCGAGCCTGTGCGCATGTCGAAACGTGCCGGGAGTTTCGTCACGCTGCGGGACCTCCTGGAAGAAGTCGGCAGGGACGCGGTGCGCTTCACCATGCTGACGCGCAAGGCCGACGCGCAGATGGAGTTCGATCTCGACCAGGCGGTGGCGCAGACGCGCGACAACCCGGTGTTCTACGTGCAGTACGCCCATGCGCGCTGCCGCTCGGTGCTGCGGGCCGCCGCCGAGATGTTCGGCGACGTTCCGGTGACGGATGCCGCCCTGGCCGAGGTCCCGCTGGACAGCCTGAGCGCCGATGCGGAACTGGCGCTGATCCGCCGGCTGGCGCAGTGGCCGCGCACCGTGGAAGCTGCCGCGCAAGCGCGCGAGCCGCACCGAATCGCGTTTTTTCTCTATGACTTGGCGGCCGACTTTCATATGCTGTGGAACCGAGGGAAGGACGACTCCACGCTGCGTTTCCTGCAGGCGGACCGGCCGGCGGAGACGTTGGCCCGGTTGGCATTGGTTGAGGCGACGGCAGTGGTGATTCGCTCTGGTCTCGCGGTGATGGGCGTGGAGCCCGTCGAAGAAATGCGCTGATCCGCGGGTCGGGCCCGCGGGGGCGCCCAGCGGGAGAGCAGGCCACATGTCAGACGATTTGAGCATTCCCAGCCCGACCTATCGCATTCCCCGGCACCGGCGTGGGATGGATCCGGTCACGCGGCGATTGGCGCTGATGGCCGGGGGACTTGGCGCCGCTCTGCTGGTTGTGGTCGCAGGTCCGTCGCTGATCGGCCATCGCAGTACCAGCGTGCCCGTTGTCCAGGCCGATAAGCGGCCGATCCGCGTTAAGCCGGAGAATCCCGGTGGCCTGCAGGTTGCCGGCGCGAATGAGGACATTCTGTCGGGCGGCGTCGAGTTCGAAGGACGGCAAGCTGGCTCCGCCTCCGGAAGTACCCGCACCGCAGGCAATGCTTACCCCACCGCCGCCACCCGTCGTTGCCACGCCCGCACCGGTTCTGGCTCCAACACCTGTTCCCGCTCCTGCACCGGTTGCGACCGTGGAGCCCGCGTCGCCAAAGCCAGTCGCGACACCGGTCGCGACGAAGGCCGCCCCCGCGCCGGAGAAGCATCCGACCGCGCCACCGGTGGCGAACAACGCGCTCGTCCAGCTCGCCGCGGTTCGCACGGAGGACGCTGCAAAGTCGGAATGGGAACGGCTGTCGAAGCGGCTGCCTGACCTGCTCGGCCAGCGCAAGCCCGCAATCAGCAAGACCGAGCACGATGGCCGCACATTGTGGCGCATCCGCACCGGCGGCTTCTCGGACGTGGCGCAGGCCAACAGTTTCTGTGAGCGGCTGCGTGCCAAAGGGATCAACTGCTCGGTGGCCGAGTTCTGAAAGCCGCCATTGTCGGGATCGCGGGAATAGCGCTGTCGCTCGATGAGGCAGCGCTGTTCCGCGATCAGCCGCCCTGCGGCGTCATCCTGTTCGCGCGCAACATCGAGTTCCCGGCGCAGCTTGCCGCGCTGACCGCTGACCTGCGCCGGAGCCTGCCGGCTGGTGCGGTGCTGATGGTCGATCAGGAAGGCGGCCGCGTCGCGCGTCTGCGTCCGCCGCATTGGCGAGCGCATCCGCCGGCAGCCAACCTGGGTGGTATGCGTGCGGCCTGGCTGACCGGGGCGCTGATCGGCCTCGATTGCGCCGCTGCGGGGTTCGACGTGGTCACTGCACCCGTGCTGGACCTCGCCATCCCTGGCGCGCACGCGGTCATTGGCGATCGGGCGCTCGCCGAGGAGCCCGTCGCCGTGGCACGTCTTGGTCGCGCGATTGCGGCCGGACTGCTCGCTGCCGGTGTTCAGCCGGTGGGCAAGCATGCGCCAGGCCATGGCCGAGCCCATGTCGACAGCCATCTTGCGCTGCCGCGCGTCGAGGCCAACCACCTCGATGCCGATCTTCTGCCGTTCGCCTTGAACGCTGACCTGCCCTGGGCCATGTCGGCGCACATCGTCTATCCCGCCTGGGACGCCGCGCTGCCAGCGACGTTGTCCCCGACCGTGATCGAGGCGATCATCCGCGGCAGGATAGGCTTCGATGGGGTTCTGGTGTCCGACGACCTGGCGATGAAGGCGCTGACCGGTGTGCCGGCCGATCTGGCGCGTCAGGCGTTGGCGGCTGGCTGCGATGTTGCACTGTACTGCAGTGGCGAGTTCGGGCCGACTGCCGACCTGCTGGCGCGGTGCCCGCCACTGACCAAGGCGGCGACCTCGCGGCTTTCGGCGGCTCGGGCGCTTGCTGTGCAACGACGCCTGCCGCTGGACGCCACATCACTCGCTGCCGAACGGGATCGGCTGCTGGCGTGACCGACATGGTGGTTCAGCTCGCCCTGGCGGTGATCCCAGCGATCCTGGCGATCACGTTGCACGAGGCGGCACACGGCTATGCGGCGCTGGCACTGGGTGACGACACCGCGCGGCTGGCGGGACGGCTGTCGCTCAATCCGCTGCGCCATGTCGATCGCGTGGGCACCATCCTGCTGCCTGGCTTTCTGCTGATCTTCCAGCTTCTGACCATACATCGCGTGGTGTTCATGTTCGGCTGGGCAAAGCCGGTGCCGGTGTCGGCCTGGAAGTTCCGCGATCCACGTCGCGGCATGGCCGCCGTGGCGGTGGCCGGGCCCGCAATGAACTTCTTCCTGGCCTGGATAGGAGCGCTGCTGCTGCCGGCACCGCACGCGATGGCCGATACCAGCATGGATTATCTGGATGCAGTGGTGGCGCAGCATCCGGTCCTGGCGGTGTTCCTGTTCTACTTCATGCTGACCAACCTCGTACTCGGGCTGTTCAATCTGCTGCCGATCCCGCCGCTGGACGGTGGGCGCATTGCGGTCGGCCTGCTGCCGCTCGGACTGGCGCGTCGCTGGGCACAGATCGAGCGCTACGGCATCGTGCTGGTGATCCTGGTCGTGTTCCTGCTGCCGCATCTGATCCCTGGTTTCGACCCGTTCGGTGACGCGCTGAACACCGTGGTGCCGTGGTCGATCAACCTGCTGTTGCGGCTGGCCGGCCACGATATCGGCGGGGCCGATGTCCGCCTCTGAGGCCGAACACCTCGTCCTCCGGCTGGAGGGGTTTGAGGGGCCGCTCGATCTGCTGCTCGACCTCGCCCGCGCGCAGAAGGTGGACCTGGCGAAGATCTCCATCCTGGCTCTGGTGGAACAGTACCTGGCGGTGATCGAGGGCGCGCGACGCATCCGGCTGGAACTCGCCGCAGACTGGCTGGTGATGGCGGCCTGGCTGGCTTGGCTGAAGTCGCGCCTGCTGCTGCCCGAGGGCGCCGATGCGGAGGAGGGCGAACAGGCCGCCGATGTCCTGGCGGCGCGGTTGCGCGATCTGTCTGCCATCCGCGCCGCCGCTGCCTGGATGTCGGCCCGGCCGCAGCTTGGCCATGAGGTGTTCGCCCGTGGCGCCCCGGAGGACCACACGGAGATCGACCGCTCCCGCCTCGCGCTGGATCTGGGATCGCTGGTCCGAGCTTATCTCCAGGCGATGCGCCGGCGGGCAGGTGGGCGGCGCTATCAGCCGCGGCCCCTGAGCCTGTGGAGCGTCAAGGACGCGCTGCAGCGCCTCGCCGCGTTGCTTGGCAGCATGCCCGATTGGACCAGCCTGGATCAGTTCCTGCCTGACACCATCGGCAGCGTTCTGGAGTGCCGCGCGGCACTGGCCAGCACGCTGCTGGCCGGGTTGGAACTGGCGCGTGGCGGCAGTGTGCGCCTGCGCCAGGAGCACGAATTCGGCCCGATCCTGGTGCGGCGCGCCCCGGGCGGGGTAGAGGAGGGCGCATGACCGAGGATGAAGCCCTGCGCCTGGCCGAGGCCCTGGTGTTCGCCAGCGCCGGACCGGTTGGTGCGCGCGCGCTGTCGCAGCTTCTGCCGGAAAGCATGGACGCCGATGCGGTGATCGCGGCATTGCGCGAGCGTTACGCCGGACGCGGTGTCGAGCTGGCTGACATCGGTGGCGGCGTGCAGTTCCGCACTGCGCAGGACCTCGCGCCGTTGCTGCGCAAGGTGATCGAGATCCCGCGCAGGCTGCCGCGCGTGGCGATGGAGACACTGGCGATCATCGCCTACCACCAGCCGGTGACACGGCCCGAGATCGAGGAGATCCGCGGTACCAGCCTGTCGCAGCAGACTCTGGACTCGCTGTTGGAGGCGAACCTGATCGCCCCCAAGGGCCGTCGGGAAAGCCCTGGCCGGCCGACACTGTGGGGCACGACGCCACAGTTCCTCGCGCAGTTCGGCCTGAAGGATCTGCGTGAGCTGCCGCGACGCGAGGACCTGCTGCTCGAGCCGCTGTCGGTGGTCAGTGCGCCGGCGGCTGGCGCACAGGACGAAGCGGCATCGGTGGAGCCAACCACCACTGGCCACTGACCACTGACCGCTGCTAACTGTCACCATGTTTGATTTCGCCTGGTCGGAGATCGCCTTGATTGCCGTGGTCGCGATGATCGCGATCGGGCCCAAGGACATGCCGGCGGCGATCCGCGCGGTAACCGGCTGGGTCAAGAAGGCGCGACGCATGGCCGCCGAATTCCAGACCCATGTGGACGAGATGGTGCGGGAGGCAGATCTGAGCGAGGTGCGCGCCTCGATCAACGAGATTCGCAATTTCGACGTGCGGGGCGAGATCGAAAAGACGATCGATGCGGACGGCTCGATCCGGTCAGCGTTCGCGTCCAATCCGCTGGAGCCGAGTGTGCCGGCGGCGACGTCTGTCGAGGAGATCGCCGTGAGCGAGCCGGTGATCGAGCAGCCGGTGCCGATTGAGGAACCTGTGGCGACCGCGGCGCCATGCGCCCCGCTTGCGCCTGCGTTCGTGCCGCCGAACATGGTGCGCGCGGCGACGCACGACGCTGTGGAACCCGAGGCGCCGCCCTTCATACCGCCCGGTGTCGCGCAGCAACGCCGCGCGCGTCCTTCAGCCTGATCGACGACCATGGCCGATATCGAAGAAGACGATCCGATCGACGACAAGCCGATGCCGCTGCTCGATCACCTGGTCGAGCTCCGCCGCAGGCTGATGTGGTCGATTGGTGCCTTCGTGATCTGTTTCATGGGGTCGTACTACTTCTCAAGTCGCATCTACTTCTTCCTGGCTGAGCCGCTGGCAACCGTGCTGCGTCAACAGGGCAATCCCGATCCGCATCTGATCTACACGCAGCTCTACGAGGCGTTCTTCACCCGCATCAAGGTGGCATTCTTCGCCGGCGCGTTCATCGCGTTCCCGATCATCGCCAACCAGATCTGGCTGTTCGTCGCCCCTGGTCTGTACCGCAGCGAGAAGCGCGCGATGCTGCCGTTCCTGGCGGCGACGCCGGTGCTGTTCCTGCTCGGTGCGGCCCTGGCCTACTACTTCGTGTTCCCGTTCGCCTGGCGGTTCTTTGCCAGCTTCCAGGACCCCACGGGCGGCGGCGGCGTGCCGATCGAGCTGCTGCCGCGCGTGTCGGAATACCTCGATCTGGTGATGAAGCTGATCTTTGCGTTTCGGGCTGACGTTCGAGTTGCCGGTGCTGCTGACGCTGCTGGCGAAGGTGGGGATCATTTCATCAAAGGGGCTGAAGAAGTTCCGCCGCTATGCGTATGTCGGCATGTTCGTGATCGCTGCGATCCTGGCGCCGCCCGATGTGATCACGCAGACCGGACTGGCACTGCCGCTGATCGCGCTTTACGAGATTTCCATACTTGCGGCGAAGATGGTGGAGCCCAAACCGGTCGAGGTGTGATTCGATGCATGACATCCGTGCCATCCGTAGCGATCCAGCCGGCTTCGATGCCGCGCTTGCGCGGCGTGGATTGGCGTCGGTGTCGTCGGAGATCCTTGCGCAGGACGCCGAGAGGCGCTCTGCGCTGACCGCGCTGCAGGAGAAGCAGGCGCGGCGCAATGCGATTTCGCGCGACGTGGGGCAGGGCAGGCGCACTGGCGCCGACACGTCCGCATTGGAGGCGGAGGCCGCGGCACTGCGCAGCGATATGGAGGGCCTGGAAAAGCGGGCGGCCTCGCTGGACGAGGCGATCAAGCGGGTACTCGAGGGATTGCCCAACGTGCTTGATCCGGACGTGCCCGACGGTCCGGACGAGACGTTCAATGTCGTGCTGAAGCAGCATGGCGAACCGCGCGACCTCGGCTTCGAGCCGAAGCAGCATTTCGAGCTGGGCGAGGCGCTCGGCATGATGGATTTTTCCGCCGCGGCGAAGATTGCCGGAGCGCGCTTCGTCGTGCTGCGGGGGCCACTGGCACGACTGGAACGGGCGCTTGGCCAGTTCATGATCGATCTGCACACGCGCGAACACGGCTACACCGAGTACGTCGTGCCGTCGCTGGTGAATGACGCGACAGCCTACGGCACAGACAAGCTGCCGAAGTTCGCCGACACGCTGTTCCAGACGACCGACGGCCGTTGGCTCATTCCGACCGCCGAGGTGCCGCTGACGGCGCTGGTGATGGGCGACATCGTGGCGGAGAAGGAGCTGCCGATGCGCGTCACGGCGCTCACCGACTGCTTCCGCTCGGAGGCAGGCGCGGCGGGGCGCGACACCCGCGGCATGCTGCGGCAGCACCAGTTCCGCAAGGTGGAGATGGTGTCGATCGTACATCCCGACCACAGCGCCGATGAGCACGAGCGCATGACGCAATGCGCTGAGAAGGTGCTGACGCTGCTGGAGGTGCCGTTCCGGCGCGTCGTTCTGTCGTCAGGCGACACGGGGTTCGGAGCTGCGAAGACCTACGATCTGGAGGCTTGGCTGCCGGGGCAGCAGGCCTGGCGCGAGATCAGCTCCTGTTCCAACTGCCACGACTTCCAGGCACGGCGGATGAACGCACGGTTCCGCTCAGCGGACGGCAAGACCATCGCGCATCTCCATACGCTGAACGGCTCGGGCGTGGCGTTGGGACGCGCACTGATCGCGGTGATGGAGAACCATCAGCAGGCGGACGGCTCGATCCTGATCCCCAGCGTGCTGTGGCCCTACACTGGCGGAATGGAGCGCATTTCGCGAGGCTGACGGCTAGACGCGCGGACGCGAGGCGAGATCGGCGAGCTTGTCGCGCATGTCGAAGAACACCAGCAGCAACTCGCAATAGATCCGCCACAGCAGGACGCCGATGCATGCCGCGATCAGCGGCAGGATCACGCCGTGAATGATCGCGAGTTCCCAAATGCCGATCACCACCCGGATGAGCGTGACAATCGCGATCAGCAGAAGGCCCAAGGCGAACACGACGCGGATGATCTTCGGCGCAATGAAGGTATCGAACGACAGGAAATCCCACATGGCAGGTTCCCCCCTGTTTGCCTGAACGACAACCTAGCCACAGCCGATACGATTCGGAAAGCAACTCCTCATTCCGGCTTCACTCCCAGCCGGCCGGCAAGGTCCTGGATGAACTGCCAGGCCACACGGCCGGATCGCGCGCCTCGGGTCATCGACCATTCGATCGCCTCGGCATGCAGCGCGTCGGTTGAAATCGGCAGCCTCATGCTGGCGGCATACCCCTCGACCATGGCGAAGTATGTGTCCTGGTCGCAGTTGTGGAACCCCAGCCAGAGGCCAAAGCGGTCGGACAGCGACACCTTCTCCTCGGTCGCCTCGGAGGGATTGATCGCGGTGGCGCGCTCGTTCTCGATCATGTCGCGCGGCATGAGGTGACGACGGTTGGAGGTGGCGTAGAACAGCACGTTCTCGGGCCGTCCCTCGATGCCGCCCTCCAGGATCGACTTCAGCGCCTTGTAGTCGGAATCCTCGCGCTCGAACGACAGGTCGTCGCACAGGATCAGGCAGCGGCGAGGCTTGCCGCGCAGGACGTTGAGCAGTTCGGGCAGTGAACGAACGTCCTCGCGGTGGATCTCGATCAGCGCCAGGCTGCCTGGCAATTGCGCATTGACGACCGCGTGCACCGCCTTCACCAGCGACGACTTGCCCATGCCGCGCGCACCCCACAGCATGGCGTTGTTCGCCGGCAGACCGCGGGTAAAGCGCAGCGTGTTGTCGAGCAGGATCTGCTTCTGCCGCTCGACCCCCTGCAGCAGCGCGATATCGACGCGGGAGACCTTCGATACCGGAGCGAGATGCGGCGGCGACGGATGCCAGACGAAGGCCTCCGCGGATGCGAGATTCACCTCGGGTAGAGCGGGTGGTGCAAGGCGTTCCAGCGCCTCCGCGATGCGGTTGGCGAGGTCGGCGAGGCGCTGGTCCATCGATGCGTATCCGAGTGGCAGGGGCGGATATGTCCGCGCCCCAGAACGATGACCGCTTGATATGCCTGATGCCTCGCCGTAGCAAGAATGGGCGCCGCAACGCGCGTGTCACGATGAATCGCGGCCTCTGTCCCAACCTCTGCTGGACTACATGCATCAGGGATGAAGCCAATGGAGCAATCGCCCGACGAAAGGATCGAAGAACTTGAGCGATTGGTGTCCGCCCTTCGTCACGACCTGCGAGGGATCATCACCCCGGCCTCGCTCGTTGCCGAAGGCCTGCGCCGCAATGCCGATCCGGCGGTTCAGCGTGCGGCGGCGCGGATTTCCGACACGATCGACCGGATTGTTTCGCGGCTGAACGAGACATGCGAGGTCGTGCCGCCAAGCGGCCGCGCGGGACCGGTGATCGGAGCGAGCGGCCGGACAAGCACGGCGACCGCGATCGGCAGCGGGCGCAAGGCATAGCCGGAGCAGTCAGCCACCATGGACGAAGCTCATCGAGCCGGACTTTCGGCGCTCGCGCCTGAGTGGCAATCGCGCGCTGACTTGGCACGCCTGCGCCTGCAGGCGCATCTCGACGTAAATTGCAATCTGGCTATATTTGGCCAGAACCGCCGGAAGGCCGGTGACGAGGCGGCGGTGTTCGATCTGCTCCCGCGTCCCAGGAGGTCAAAATGGCGTATGCAAGCACAGCGATGGCAAGCTCGGTCATCCGCGTGCCGTCTGTGGCGATGCCGAAGTTTGTGTGGCCCCGACCGTCGGCGCGAGCCCGCGCCCTTCTGATGATGGCCATCATGATCAGTCCCTGCTTCCTCTCTGATGCCATCGGCTACTGCGTCGAGAGGTTCTTCTATACCGCCGATGAAATTGCCGACAGGCGCGCACCCGATGCGATACTTGCAAACATCCGCATCTTTCACGTTGCCTGCCCTGATACAAACGCGTCAGCGGCCGAGCAGGGACGTTGGGCTGCCTATGCCACTCAACATGGCTGGCCGCTGTACCCCCAGGCCGGCGCTGGATGTTTCCAACCGGATCGGAAACTGCACGGCGTGCCAGGGCTGATGGCGTTCAACGTCGCGTGCCCATTGATGGTCCTCTCGGCGGCCGATCAGCGACGCTGGGTCGCCTATGCTGCGAACCATGACTGGAGCGCTTACCCGCAGGCTGGCGCAGGGTGCGTCGATCCGTGACCTGTGCAACCTGCACGTGGTCCGCCGGCCTGATGGGGATTGCTTCGTCGCTGACGCTCCTCGCAATGACAAAGTCAACGTGGTGGAGGTGTTACCACTCTACGTGGTCCGTACGTGGTCTCTCGCAGCGAACCGAGATCGATCTCCGGCATCGGTACCGAGATCTGCCGCAGGACAGCGTTGGCCAGCTCACTGTAGCGATCGAAGCAGCGGCGGATGCGGCTGCGCCACACCGGGATGCCGCCGTTGGCGTGCAACTCGAACGCCGACTCGCGGGCGTCGAGCGCCGATGACACGTGATCCGACGCCAGTTGCAGCAGCGCCGCTCGCTGTAGCGCGGTGTAGCCGCCTCCGCCGAACGACTCCTCCAATCCCGCGGCAATCTCGGGCGCTGCAATGTCGCGGTCCGTCGGCGCAACCACCAGCGATGAGCCGGGCACGATGCGCATGATCTCGCTCATGCGCTGCCGCGCCTTCAGCATGGCGATGCTGCCCGAGGCGAGGTGCAGATGGTTGGGATAGCAATAGCCTGTCTGCGTGAAGCTCGGATCGCGTTCAGCGGCGGTCAGGCAGCTCCGCACCGTCTGCACGTCGACCACCAGATCGATCAGGTAGTCGATCGTCGGCTCGTTCTGTAGCAATCCCATGGCATGCGTTGAGGCCAGCGCCAGACCCAAAGTGAATTCGCCCTTCGACAGCCAGCAATAGAGCTGATGCCAGAGCAGCCAGCGCACGATCGGCTCCGGTGAGATGTCGAGCAGGAAGATCCGCTCCCACGGGATGAATACTTCGTCCAGCCACATCTGCCCGTCGAGTTCGTCGTATCGGCTGGACAGCGGCGAGACGAACGGATTGTCATCGCGCGCTGCAATCTTGCGGCAGAGCGTGGTGACGCCGGGCGCGCCGACCGGAACGATGAAGGTGGCGCGATGGGCGCCGATCTCGATACCTGTCTGGCTGCCGCTGATGAACACATCCTCCGCATAGGCGGGGCTGGTGTGCATGCCGACCTTGCCGCTGATCACCAAACCGGCGTCGGACTCGCGCACGATGCGGAAGCCGGCGCGCTGCGTGGGATCCTCGCGTAGCCGATAGCCGATGGGGGCACCGCCGCCGCAGAAGGTTAGGAACCGCTCGGTGCGAGCGATCATCTGGCGATAGGCGGCGGCATCGGCGATCTGTCTGGCCGAGACATTGCGCTCCTGCACCGTGGCAAGAAGGCCGAGTGCTATCATGTGGCCGTAGGCCGGTGTGTGGGTGATGTTGCCCGCGCTGAGGAACGTCGTGGCGGAGAAGCAGCGGCCCATGCGGACGAGATCGTCCGCGCTCCTGGGCACGAGGTAGGAGAGCGGCGTGCCGTCGCGGCCGAGTACGGTGTCGGCCCAGGCTGGGTTGGCATGGCGATCATACCAGGCGACATATTCATCGACCATCGCGCGTGTGGCGGGATGGGTGGTGATGTCGTCGACCAGGCCGTCACCCATTACCCAGACCCGACGTCCGTCGCGGAGAGACTGGCGGTAGTCGGCACCTGTTCGCATCACGCTTACTCCCTGTCGCCTGTCGTGTAACATGAGCCTGCATGATCAGGGAGCGGACATGGACCTCGCCTATGCCACCGCCGCCGAACTCGCCGATCTGATTCGCGGCCGTGCGGTCTCGCCTGTCGAGGTCATGCGCGCGACGCTGGAGCACATCGAGAGCAGTCAGCCGGTGTTGAACGCGTTCATCACCATTGCGGCGGATGCTGCGATGGATGCGGCGCGCGCGGCAGAGATGGCGGTGGTGCAGGGTGCTCCGCTTGGACCGCTGCATGGTGTGCCGGTGGCGGTAAAGGATCTGATCCCTACAGCCGATATTCGGACCACATGGGGCTCGCTGATCTTCAAGGACCATGTTCCCGATCACGACGCTGCCGCGGTCGCGCGACTGAAGCAGGCAGGCGCCATCGTGGTTGGCAAGACGACGACGCCGGAGTTCGGCCAGCAGTGTCTCACGCAAGCGCCGCTATTCGGACGGACACGCAATGCCTGGCGCGCGGATCGTAGTTCGGGTGGTTCGAGCGGTGGCTCGGCGGTTGCGGTTGCCGCCGGCCTGGTGCCGATCGCCGTCGCCACCGATGGCGGCGGATCGACGCGCATTCCCGCGGCGTGCAACGGCGTCGTCGGGTTCAAGCAGGGGCTCGGTGTGGTGCCGCAGGAATATGCGCAGGACGGGTTCGGCAACATCTCCTACATCACACCGATGACGCGCACCGTGATGGACACCGCGCTGATGCTGGATGCGATGGCGGGGACGGACCTGCGCGATCCGCTGACCACCGGACGACCGAAAGCCGACTTCGTCGCCGCCGCGCGTCGTGGCGATGTGAAGGGACTGCGCATCGCCTGGCGCGCGCGGCTCGGGAATTCCGCCGTTGCGGCTGATGTGCTGACGGCCTGCGAGTCAGCGCTGGCTGCGTTCGGCGAGCTCGGCGCGGAGGTTTCGGAGCTGACCGCGCCGTTCGAGAATCCCGAGGCGGTGTGGTTCGTCAACAACGGCGCGTATCGCATGGCGCAGTTCGGTCATCATTTGAAGCAGCATCGCGCCATCATGTGTCCGACCTTCGTACGGCAGATGGATCGGGTGGCGAACTACTCGGCTGCAGCGCTGTATGATGCGATCTTTCAGCGCACACGGCTCTATCGGCAGGTGCAGGCGTGGTTCGACAGCTGCGACATCGTCGCCATGCCGACTCTGTCGCGCAGCGCGGTGCCGATCGATCAGGATTTCTTCGGACCGATCGAGATCGACAACCAGTTGGTCGAGAACATCCGTGCGTCGTGGTACCCGTACACGATGCCGTTCAACCTGACCGGCAATCCCGCGGTCAGCCTGCCCTGCGGGTTCGATGCAGCGGGGATGCCGTTGGCGATTCAGTTGGTCGCGCGTCCTGGGGAAGATGCGGAGCTGCTGCGGGTGGCGGCGGCGTTCGAAGGCGCGCGACCGTGGGCGGAGTACAGGCCGAGCGACGGGTAGGCGGTTCGAAAGGGCGGGGCAAGCTGCTGGCGGAGAAGACCATGAGTGATGTGGTCACAACAGACTATATCATCGTGGGCGCCGGATCAGCGGGATGTGTGCTCGCCAATCGTCTGAGTGAGGACCCGGACGTAAGGGTTCTGTTGCTTGAGGCAGGCGGCCACGACCGGCATCCCTATATCCAGGTTCCAATTGGCCTCGGAAAACTGCAACAGCACCGGATGTTCGACTGGGGTTACACGACCGAGCCGGAAACCCACCTCAACGGCCGTCAACTCAGACTTCTGCGCGGCAAGGTATTGGGTGGTTCATCCTCCATCAATGTCATGGGCTACCAACGCGGTCATCGCAGCGATTTTGATCGCTGGGCGCGGCAAGGGGCCACGGGTGGTCGTACGCCGACGCGCTGCCGTATTTCCGGCGGAGCGAGTCCTGGGAAGGCGGTGAGGACTCCTGGCGCGGCGGTTCGGGCCCGCTGGGCACACAATGGACGCGAGCAAACGATCCAATCTTCGATGCCTGGCAGGACGCCGGACGGCTGGCAGGCTGGCCCGTCATTGCCGATTATAATGGACCTGACGCGGTCGGCTTCGCGCGCGTCCAGTTCACGATACGAAACGGACGGCGCGCGTCGTCATCGGCTGCCTATCTGAAACCAGTGCTCCATCGGCCCGGCCTCTCACTCCTGACGGGCGCGATGGTCACCGGCGTGACGATGCGCGGCACGCATGTGTCCGGCGTGGAGTTCGTCCATCAAGGCGTTTCCAAACGTGCCGAGGCGGCACGCGAGGTTATCCTTTGTGGTGGGGCGTTCAATTCTCCACAACTCCTGATGCTTTCTGGAATTGGTCCCGCAGAACATCTGCGCGACCTTGGCATCAGGCCATTGGTCGACCTGCCGGTCGGACGCAATCTACAAGACCATCTGATGGTTGGACTGCAGTGGCTCCGCAAGGATACCAGCCCCTTCTACAGAGAGATGCGGCTTGACCGCGTGGCCATAAACGTGGCGCGTGCCTTGTTGTTCGGGACCGGACCGGCGACGTCACTCCCGCTGGGTCTGATGGCATTTCTCAAGACGAGCCCGGACATGGATGTCCCCGACATCGAGTTCATATTTCGGACCGCGCCGCTCAACGCCGGTCCCTGGTTTCCTGGCGTGAAATCGGCTTACCAAGACCAATATGTCGTCGCGCCTGTACTCTTGCATCCAAAGAGCCGGGGCGATGTATCACTCCACTCCACTGATCCGTTCGCGCCGGTTCGTATCAGGTGCAATTTTCTTGCGGATCCCGAGGATATCAAAACGCTGCGCGACGCTTTCCGCAGCGCGCGCAATCTCGCCTATCGAACACCCTTGGACCCATTCCGTGGGCGTGAAGTATCGCCAGGGCAGGAGATCAACACAGATGCAGACGTTGATGCCTGGATTCGGAACACCGTGGTCACGGTCAACCATCCGCTTGGGACTTGCGCGATGGGGCGGGGCCCGGGCGCAGTGCTTGATCCTGATCTGAAGGTCCTTGGTGTCGAGAATCTGCGGGTCGTGGACGCATCGGCGTTGCCCGACATGCCATCCGCTCATATCAACGCCAGCGTCATGATGTTGGCTGAGCGCGCGTCCGACCTGATCCGTGGTCGTTCCCCATTGCCGCCGGCAAACGTCTGAGATTCTCTTGCTCTCGCTTCCTTACCCTTTGTCCGCGCCCCAGAACACCGGAGCTGATCCTTTCAGCAATCCTGTGACATTCGATCGCCACGCGGCCTGCGGAAGGTACTGTCCAAGCGTGATCGTCGGCACGTAGTCGAAGGCCGCCGCCTGGAACTCCGCCTCGTGCTTGTGCCGCTCCGCATCGTTTGGCGAATTGATCCAGGCCTCGTAGGCCGCCTCGATCTTCGGATCGTCCGGCCAGCCGAACCATGCCTTCGCGCCGGGACTGCGCAGCGTGTTCGCCAGCATCGGATCGACGAACTCGGGACCGGGCGCGCCGGCGGGGAAGATCGACCAGCCGCCGTTGTCCACCGTCCCCTTGTTGGTCCGACGCTGCACGACCGTTCCCCAGTCCACCATCTGCTCGTCGATGTTCAGCCCGACCTTGTGGAACGCATCCGCCACGACGGTGATGAAGGCGTTGTAGATGAGCTGGTCGGTGGGATGCAGCAGCACGATGCGCTCGCCGCCATAACCGGCCTTGTCCAGCATCGCCTTCACGTCACCAGTGCTCCAGCGCTTGCGGCGGAACTCCATCCCCGCGTCGTTCGCTGCGGGCGAGCCTGGCAGGAAGTAGCCCATCGGCGCGCGCCAGCCTGATTCATCCTCACCCATCGCGGCGATCATCGCCTCGCGCGGGTCGACCGCGGCCATCATCGCCTTGCGCACGCCGACATTGCTGGTGGGTGCGATCAGGCTGTTCGGCCGCAGGATCGCCACGGTGCCGTAGATGTCGAGCAGTCCCGTCGTCACCCCGGATGCGCGCTTCAGCGTCGGGATCAGATCAGGCGACGGAAGTTCGAGCCAGTCGATTTCTCCCGCGGACAGCGCGTTCGCACTGGTCGCCGGATCGGGGATGATGCGCCACTCGACCCGATCCAGCAGAACCTTGTGCCCGCCGGCGGTGTACGAAGCCGGCTCCTGCCGCGGCACATATTTGTCGAAGCGGGCAAACGCCGCGTGACTGCCGGAGACGAATTCATCGGGCAGGAAACGGAACGGGCCGCAGCCGACGATGTCGGTGAGCTGTTTGAACGGATCGGTCGTGGCGAGGCGTGCCGGCACGATCACCGGCTGCGGCTGCACCTTCGAGAGGAAATGCGCCAGCAGCGGGAACGGCTTCTTCAGCCGCCACACCAGCGTCTTGTCGTCCGGCGCCTCGATCGCATCGACGCGCGCGTTGAACGTCTCGCTGACCGCGTCGCGCTTCAGCCAGCGCTGCAGAGAGGCGACGCAATCGCGCGCCAGAACCGGTGTGCCGTCGTGGAATACCAGTCCCTCGCGCAGCTTCATCGTCCAGCGCTTGCCGTCGTCGTCGATCGTGTGGCCTTCGACCATCTGCGGCTGCGGATTGAACGCCTGGTCACGACCGTAGAGCGTCTCGTAGACCATCAGCGAGAAGTTGCGGGTGACGGTCGCGGTGGTCCACACGGGATCGAGGCTCGTGAGGTTGGCCTGCGGTACGAAGATCAAGGTCTTCGCAGTGGCGCCGATCGCCGGGCGGGCGAGCGGCAAAGCGGCTGCCGCGGCGGCAGTCATGAAGGCACGTCGTTTCACGGCAGTTTCCTTTGGTTGGTGTTGCGGCTATTCCGCCGCCTTCGCTACTCCGGCGACGCGCGTGCGCGTACGCAGCGTGACGAACTCCTCCGCCGCTGTCGGATGGATGCCGATGGTGCGATCGAAATCGGCCTTGGTGGCACCCATCACGATGCCGATCGCCAGGCCTTGCATGATCTCCGGCGCGTCCTCGCCGAGCATGTGGGCGCCGACGACCTTCTGGCTCACCTGATCGACCAGCAGCTTCAAGGTGCTCTTGCGCGCTCGACCCGACAGCGTGTGGCGCATCGGCGTGAACTTGCTGAGATAGACATCGACCGGTCCGTGTTCCGCTGCCTGCTCCTCGGTCAATCCACAGGTGGCGATCGGCGGTGTGGAGAACACTGCTGTCGGGACATTGCGCAGCGAGATCCCGCGCGGGTTCCGTCCGAACAGACTGTCGGCGAGCGCATGGCCCTCGGCGATCGCCACCGGCGTCAGGTTCAGCCGGTCGGTCACGTCGCCCATGGCGTAGATATGGTGCTGGCTGGTGCGCAGGTTCTGATCGACCACCACAGCGCCGGCCTCATTCATCGAGACGCCGACCTTGTCGAGGCCGAGCCCCTTCGTGGCGGGCGCACGTCCGGTGGCGAAGAACACCAGGTCGCTGCGCAGCGCATGGCCTTCGCCGAATGTCAGCACGCGTTCGTCGCCATCGGCTTCGAGCTTCTGCGGACGGCAGCCGGGATGCAGCGCTATGCCCTGCGCGCCGAGAGCCTCGACCAGTGATTCGCGCAGGTCCATGTCGAAGCCACGCAATGGCAGCGGCTGGCGGTACACCAGATCGACGTTGGCGCCGAGACCGGCGAAGATGCCGGCGAATTCCACTGCGATGTAGCCCGAGCCGATGATCGCGACGCGCTTCGGCATGCGTGGCAGGTAGAACGCGTCGTCGGAGATGATGCCAAGCTCCGCGCCAGGGATCGGCAGCCGCACCGGATGGCCGCCGGTCGCGATGACGATGCGCTCGGCTGTCACGCGCTTGCCGCCGACATCGAGCGTGTGCGGGTCGATGAAGGTGGCGCGCGATTCGAAGACCGACGCACCGGCGTTGTCGAGCAGGCGCTTGTATATACTATTGAGCCGGCCGATCTCGCGGTCCTTCGCGGCGATCAGCTTGGTCCAGTCATGCGGCCCCTTCTTGATCTGCCAGCCGAATCCAGCCGCGTCCTCGGCCCAGGCGCCGTATTCGCCGGCCTGCACCAGCAGCTTCTTCGGCACGCAGCCGACATTGACGCAGGTGCCGCCCCAGAAGCGTTCCTCGGCAACACCGACACGCGCGCCATGACCCGCCGCGATGCGCGCGCAGCGCACGCCGGCCGAGCCGCCACCGATTACGAAGAGGTCGAAATCCATCCCGGTCCTCTGCTTCTGCTTTCAGCGAGCAGAGTAGGGCGGGGGACGAACGGGTGACAACTCGGGAGCCAGAAGCCGGTCCGCAACGCGCAGCGCCGACCTCCGGCTGGCTCCCAGAGCTCAGACGGTTTCCTTCAGCTCCTTGGCGACCCGGAAGGCGACCTTCTTGCTCGCCTTGATCTTGATCGCCTCGCCGGTCGCCGGATTGCGGCCCATGCGCGCGGCCCGCTTCCTGACCTGAAGCATACCGATCCCAGTGAGCCGGACCTTATCGCCCCTCTTGAGATGCTTGGTGACCATGCCCACCATGCCGGCCAACATGGCGTCAGCCTGCTTGCGCGGCATGTCGTGGTCCTCGGCGAGGGACGCCGCCAAGTGCTTGAGGGTCACGGTCGACTGCGCGGCCGACTTGGCCGGCGCTGCCGCCTTCGGGGACTTCGCCGCGGACTTGGCTGCCGCGGGGGCCTTTCTTAGTGCCATGGCTTCACCGACTCGCTGTTGCAGGTTGACTTCCATTGTGACGGAATCACGGTTTGTCCCTCAGGACAAGCATTTCTTGCGGTCTGGCGCGCCGAATTGGGGGACTTTTCAATGCCGGCGCCTGTGGCATGGTGGCTGCACCATCCATTCTGAGTGGGATCCGAGCAAGGACAGAAAGGCGGAACGATGTACGATGTTCACTATTGGCCGACCCCGAACGGCAAGAAGGTGACAATCCTGCTGGAGGAACTGGGCGCGCAGTACAAGATCGTGCCCTGCAATATCGGCCGCGGCGACCAGTTCACGCGGGAATTCCTGAAGATGAATCCGAACCACCGCATGCCGGTACTGGTGGATCACAATCCCACCGGCGGCGGCGAGCCGGTCGCCGTCTTCGAGTCGGGCGCGATCATGATGTATATCGCCGAGAAGGAGGGGAAGTTCTTCCCGCAGGCGATGCGGCCGAAATATGAGGTCACCCAGTGGCTGATCTGGCAGATGGCCAACCAGGGACCGAAGAGCGGCGAATGCGGCCACTTCCGGCGGCTCGGCGACACAAAGGGTGATCAGTCGTACGCGGTCGCCCGCTTCACCGACGAGGTGAACCGGCTGTTCGGCGTGCTGAACAACCGGCTGTACGAGAGCAAGTACCTGGCCGGCGACGAGTACACCATCGCCGACATGATCAGCTACCCCTGGACGGTGAACTGGAAGGCGCAGGGCCAGGACATCGAGGAGTTCAAATACTTCAAGCGCTGGTTCGAGGAACTCGGCGCCAGGCCGGGGGTGCAGCGCGGCATGGCGGTGGGTGCGGATCTGCCTGGGGATCCGTCGGCCGTTTCGCCAGAGGAGCAGGCACGGCGCGCCAAACTGCTGTACAACCAGCGCGCCCGGCCGGTGCCGGCGTAAACCCCCCACCTCACCCTGCCCTCTCCGCCCCGTGGGGCGGAGAGGGTTAGCGCGGAGAGCGTTGATGTCAGACGTGGAATGCTTCTTCGACTGCTCGAGCCCGTGGACCTACTTCGCCTTCCACAATCTTCTGCAAATGCAGAAGGAACTGGGCATCGACATCGCCTGGCGGCCGATCCTGGTGGGCGGTGTGTTCAATGCGGTCAATCCAAGCGTGCACAATTCGCGGGAGAAGCCCGTTGCGGCGAAGGTTGCCTACAACAAGAAGGACCAGCAGGACTGGGCGCGGCATTTGGGCATCCGCATGCACTACCGGCCGACCGTGTTCCCGGTGAACAGCGTCCGCGCCATGCGCGGCTGCATCCTGCTTGAGCCTGAGGGCAAGCTGGTGCCGTTCGCGCTGGCGACGTTCGAGGCCTATTGGGGCGACGACAAGGACATCTCGCAGCCGACGGTACTGCGGGAGATCTGCGCCAAGGTCGGCGTCGACGAGGAGAAATTCCTCGCCGGCATCGAGCAGCAGGCGATCAAGGACAGGTTGCGCGCCATCACGCAGGAGCTGATCGACCGCGGCGGCTTTGGCTCGCCCACCATGTTCGTCGGCGGCGATGACATGTATTTCGGCAACGACCGTATGCCGCTGATCCGTGAGGCGGTGCTGCGGCGGCGCAAGCAGTAGCAGCTGCGCAAGCGGGAACCTGGCGATCGGTGGGTCGGCGTCAGGGTGGACCGGTGGCGGGTGCTGGCAATCGCGGCGGTGCCGCGGGCCATCCGGGCTCCGCACGGTCGGAGCGGTCAGCGGAGAAGAAGACGTCCAGCCGCTCGTGCAGGCGGTTGAGGAACCGGGCGAGACTGCCGCCATACATCCTGATGGCGTGGTTGATTTCGTCCCAGAACGCCCGGTCGAGATGGCCGGGCGCAATGCCGAGATCGCAGCAGATATCGACAATGACGGCGCCGATGGGGCGGCGGCGCACTTCGGCGGCGATTTGCTCCTCGGTGGGCAGGCGCGCGAGAGGCGGGCCGCTGGTGGGATTGGCTGGCTGGGACTCGGGCGGCGCGACCGGCCGTGCGGGGCGCGGCGCGCGTGCGGCGGGCAGGCGGATGGGCGCAGGCTTGAGGTCCTTGCCGCGAGCGGCATGCCGGCACAGCCTGGCCTCCAACGTCGCGGCGCGACGCAGGCCACAGGTGATGCGGGCGAGGATGACGCCGAGATCGGCGGTGCCGAAGGGTCTGGCGAACTGAACGAAGCCTGGAGCGGCGGCGCGCTGCTGAACCGTGTCGGCGAGTTGCCTGCCGTAGTCGATCAGTTTGCGGACGAGGCTGAGGACGCGGCCGATCGCACCGGGGACGTCACCGTCGGCCCGGTGCGCATCGGGAGCTGTGGTCGAGGCGGAGGCTTGGGACGCGGCAGACATGAACATAACAAGAACACAAGGGAGGGTTTGTCGTCAAGGAAATAATACCTAAGACGAAGTCCGCACGCCGGTCACTGCGAGGTGGATCGGAGCCGTGGCGGGGCTTAGCATCGTGCACCGCTGGCCACCGATACGCTGGTTGTGGCCGGCCGGGGGAAACTATGGTCAGGGAGCCTGACGTCCGGGCGTGGAGCGAATTCGTGGACGGGCACCTGCTGCCGCGGCGGATGCTTGCAGACACAGGAGAGCCGTCATGATCGCCCCCGCCGATGCACCGGTTGGCGACCTCGAACGGACCGTGTCGGAACTGCGCGAAGCCTTGCGCGAGTCCGAGACGAAACGCGAAGCGGCGCTGGCGCGCGAAGCCGCGCTGGCCGAGGTGCTTGCGGTGATCAACCGCTCGCCCGGCGATCCCGGACCGGTGTTCCAAACGATCCTGCAGAAGGCACACAGTTTGTGCGGTGTCACGATCGGCAGCCTGCAGACGTATGACGGCGTGTACCTGCGCACCGCCGCCGCCGATGGCTATCCGCCGGATCACTTTGCGAACACGGGTCTGCCATTTCGACCGACCGCTGCCAACAGTCAGCGGCTGATCGACGGCGAACGCCTGATCCACTACGCCGACGTCGCTGCCGTGCCTGCGGAGGTTGCAGGCAATTTCCGCCATGTCGTTGAGCTGGGTGTGCGGACCGTTCTGCTGATACCGCTGCGGAAGGATGGCACTTATGTCGGTGGGATCAGCGCGCTGCGGACCGAGGTAAAGCCGTTCACCGAGGCCGAGATCTCTCTGCTGGAGAGCTTCGCCGCGCAGGCGGTGATCGCGATTGAGAATTCGCGGCTGCTGACCGAGCAGCGCGAGGCGTTGGAACAGCAGACGGCGGCGGCGGAGGTCCTGGAGATCATCAATCGCTCACCCGGCGAACTGACGCCGGTCTTCGATGCGATGCTGGAAAAGGCCTTGCGCCTATGCGACGCCGCCTTCGGCAATCTTTGGACGTACGACGGCGAGGTTGGGCGGCTTGCGGCGATCTGCGGCGCCCCGCCCGAGTATCGCGCGGAACTCATGCGGATGGGGCCGCAGAAGCCCGAACCTGGGGCCTCGTTGCTACGCCTCGTCGAGGGCGAGCCGTTCATCCATATGGCCGACATCACGACTGAGGGCGCGTTCCGCTCCGGCGTTGCTGTCCGCCGCATGCTGGCTGACCGCGCCGGCGCGCGGACGGTGTTGTGGGTACCAATGCGCAAGGACGGAGCGCTCCTTGGTTTCTTCACGATCTATCGAACGGAAGTGCGGCCCTTTACCGACAAGCAAATCGCACTGTTGCAGAGCTTTGCCGCCCAGGCGGTGATCGCGATGGAGAATGCGCGGCTGCTGAATGAGTTGCGGCAACGCACCAGCGACCTTCAGGAGTCGCTGGAATACCAGACCGCGACCAGCGACGTGCTTGCGGCGATCAGTCGGTCGACTGGGGAAGTCGAACCTGTCCTCGAGACGTTGGTCGAAACGGCCGCTCGTATCTGCGAGGCCGAGAAGGCCATCATCTTTCGCCTCCAAGAGGGCCGCTATCATCTGTCTGCCTCCGTCGGATTCTCAGACCGAGTTCAAAGAACACCATGCGCAGCATCCGACGCCGCCCGGTCGTGGGACGATCACTGGGCGGGTAGCAGTGGAACGGAGAGTTGTTCACATTGCTGATGCGGCGACCGATCCCGAATATACGGCAAGGCAATCGCAGCTGCTCGGCGAGACGCGCTCGATGTTGGGGGCACCGCTGCTTCGCGGCGATGAGGTGCTAGGGGTCATTACAGTTGCCCGCTCAAGGGTCGAGCCGTTCACCGATAAGCAGATAGAACTGGTGCGGACTTTCGCGGATCAGGCGGTGATCGCGATGGAGAACGCGCGGCTGATCACCGAGACGCGCGAGGCGCTGGAACAGCAGACCGCGACCGCTGAGGTTTTGCAGGTCATCAACGCCTCGCCCGGCAATCTGACGCCTGTGTTCGATGCCATGCTGGAAAAGGCGATGCGGTCTGTGCGGGGCCGCCTTGGGATCCTTGATGACATATGATGGGCGAGTATGCTCATGCGGCGGCGCATTCATGGAGTTCCCGAGACGCTACGCTACCTTCGCGCCGAAATCCGCCCACGCGGCAGATGCGCCGGGACTGATGACCGGCGTATGCGCTACGAGCCAACTCTTGCACATTGCGATGTGAAGTACGATGAACTGCAACCGGATGAGCAACATTTCGCGCGCGCACTGGTCGAGCTTGGCGGTGCGCGGACTGGTCTTTGCGTGCCGCTGCGCAAGGATGGAGCCTTGCTTGGCTGCATCAGTGGTTTCCGTCTCGAGGTGCGCCCGTTCACCGACAAGCAAATCGCACTGCTGGAGAATTTCGCCGCGCAGGCAGTGATCGCGATGGAGAACGCGCGGCTGCTGAACGAGCAGCGGGAGGCACTGGAGCAGCAGACCGCGACAGCCGAGGTGTTGCAAGTCATCAATGCGTCGCCCGGCGACCTTGCGCCGGTGTTCGATGCGATATTGGATAAGGCGATGCGGCTGTGCGGTGCCGCGTTCGGCTCACTCTACACTTATGACGGGGAGCGTTTTCATCTGGCAGCCCATCGCGGTGTTCCCAGGGCCTATGTAGAATGGCGGGGAACAGTCACCGACGGCCGCCCGCAAACGACCGTTCCGGCACGTCTCCTCGAGGAGAAGCGCTCCATCCATATCGTGGACGTGATGCAGGAGGAAGACTACAAGGCTGGCGATCGTAGTCCTCCACAGATGGTGGAGCTGGGCGGCATCCGTACAGCCCTCTGCGTGCCGCTGCTCAAGGACGATACCGTGCTTGGCTTCATCACGATCTATCGGCAGGAGGTGCGGCCGTTCTCCGACAAGCAGATCACTGTGCTGGAGAGCTTCGCCGCTCAGGCCGTGATCGCGATGGAGAATGCGCGGCTGATCAACGAACAGCGCGAGGCGCTGGAACAGCAGACCGCGACCGCTGAGGTGTTGCAGGTCATCAATGCCTCGGCCGGTGATCTAGAGCGGGTTTTCGATACTATATTGGAGAAGGCCATACTGCTTTGCGAGTCCTCGTTCGGCGGCCTTTCCACCTATGATGGCGAGTTTTTTCGGGTCGTCGCGACGCGGGGGATGTCGACTGGCCTGGCGAAAGCCTTGCGCGAACGCGGGCCGCTTCGACCGAGCAAGAGTGTCGCCTATGACCAGATCGTTCAGGGTGCTGACATCGTGCACATCGCGGACATCACCGCTCTGGGGGTACCGTTCCCGTCGTCACCGAATATCGATCAGGACGGAGCGCGTACGACGCTTTTTGTCGCGCTGCGTGGGGATGATGCCTTGTTTGGGGCCTTTGTCATCTTCCGAAAGGAGGTGCGTCCGTTCTCCGACAAGCAGATCGGTCTGCTGAAGAATTTCGCCGCCCAGGCGGTGATCGCGATGAAGAATGCGCGGCTGCTGGATGAAATCCGCCAGCGCCAGGAGGAGCTCCGCGTCACCTTCGAGAACATGGGCGACGGCGTGGCAATGTTCGACGAAGCCCATCAGCTTGTCGCGTGGAACGGCAAGTTCCGCGAGATGTTCGACCTGCCCGACGACCTTCTCGAACAGCATCGCACCTATGAGGAACACCTCCGCTTCCTCGCCGCGCGTGGCGACTTCGGGGCGGGTGTCGAGACGGCGGAGCAGATCGATGAGCTGGTCGCCACGACCGGCCAACCCTATGGCTATGAGCGCACGCGGCCGGATGGCCGGGTGATCGAGATCCGTCGCAATCCGGTGCCGGACGGCGGCTTCGTGCTGATCTTCTCCGACATCACCGAGCGCAAACGCAGCGAGGCGGAGATCCGCAGCGCGCGCGACGCGGCGGAGGCGGCGTATCGTGACCTGAAGGCGGTGCAGGCCAACCTGATCCAGGCAGAGAAGATGGCCTCGCTCGGGCAACTCACAGCGGGGATAGCGCACGAGATCAAGAACCCGCTGAACTTCGTCAACAACTTCGCCGCCCTGTCGGTGGATCTGCTGAGCGAACTGAAGCAGACCGCCGCGCCAGGCTTCGCTGCGTTGTCCGAGCAGCAGCGCGCCGAGGTCGACGACGTCTCGGCCATGCTGACCAGCAACCTGGAGAAGATCACCGAGCACGGCAGACGCGCCGACGGCATCGTGAAGGCGATGCTGGAACACTCGCGCGGGTCCTCGTCCGAACGGCGCATGGTCGATCTGAACGCGCTGATCGACGAGGCGCTGAACCTCGCCTATCACGGCGCCCGGGCGCAGGATCAGACGTTTCAACATCACGCTGGAGCGCGACTTCGGCGCAGGCATCGCTCCGATCGAGCTAAACCCGCAGGACATCACGCGGGCATTCCTGAACCTGTTCGGCAATGCTCTCTACGCGACCACGAGGCGGGCGCGTGACGGCGGCGCTGCCGGATTCGAGCCGACGCTGAAGGTCACCACCCGCTCGGCCGGCGATGCGGTGGAGATCCGTGTGCGGGACAACGGCACCGGCATTCCGGCCGACATCAGGGACAAGCTGTTCCAGCCGTTCTTCACCACCAAGCCGACCGGCGAGGGCACCGGCCTCGGACTGTCGATCACCTACGACATCGTCACGCAGCAGCATGGCGGCAGCATCGCGGTGGACAGCACGGTCGGCGAATACAGCGAATTTGTGATACGGCTGCCACGCGGCCCGTAAGCGCGATGCCTACTGGGGTGCGGCCTGCTCTCCCAGATCCCACCAGATGCCGGCGAACGCTGCGATGCCCTCGCGCGCCGGGGCGATCAGGAAATGCTCGTCCGGGCCGTGCTGCTTGCAGCCGTTGTAGCTGTGCGGCACCCAGATCAGCGCCGTGCCGAGGTGATCGACGAAGACGTCGCCGGGCAGGCCGCCGGATGAGTTCGGGATGACCTGCACGCGCCGTCCGAGCGTCTGCTCCATCGAACCGACGGTCCAGCGCACCCAGGGATGCGACGGATCGGTGCGGCTCGCCGGCATGCGTATGCCGGGGTTCTCGATGCGCACGCCGGCGAACCCCTCGGCGTCGAGGTGCCTGCGCAGCGCCGGCGCGAATGTCGCGGGATCGGTGTCCACCGTGTAGCGGATCTGGCAGTGCGCGCGGGCGTTCGGCGCCACCGCGTTGACCGGGTTCTCCGGACGGCCCGATGTCATCGCCAGGACGATGAAGCTGTTCCAGCCGTAGATCTTCTCGGCCGCCGTCAGCCCCGGCTCACCCCAGCCTGGATCGATCGACGCGGCCTCGCCGCCGCCGCCGACCTCGCATCCCGCCAGCACCGAGCGCACGCTGGCCGGCAGGCCGTTCCTCGGGAGCCAATCGCGCACGAGGATTTTCCCCGACCGGTCGATGATCGTGCCGAGGGCGTGGGTCAACACGACGGCCGGATCGGTGGTCAGCCCGCCCCAGTGGCCGGAATGCACGCCGCCCGGACGCAGGTCGACGACGAGGTCGAAATGGTAGGTGCCGCGGGTGCCGGTGGCGATGGTCGGCACGTCGGGCATCACGCGCGGGCCGTCGCTGCCGATCAGCACGTCGGCGGCGAGTTCGTCCTTGTGCGCGGCGACGAAGTCGCGCAGGCCGATGGAGCCGCGCTCCTCGCAGGTCTCCAGCACCAGCTTCAGATTGAAGCCGAGTTTCCCTCCGCGCTCCGCAAGCACCGACTCCAGTGCGCGACAGGTTCAGCGCGTGCTGGCCCTTGTTGTCCGCACTGCCGCGGCCATACCAACGATCGCCTTCCTCGGTGAGCCGCCAGGGATCGAGGCCTGCGCGCCACTGGTCCTCCAGTCCGCGCACGGTATCGCCGTGGCCGTAGGTCAGGATGGTCGGACGCTGCGGATCCTCGAGGCGCTCGGCCGTGAGGATGGGGCCGAACCCCGGTTGCGGATTGGCATGAACAGCGACGACGAAGCCCATGCGCTCCAGCCACGGCCTGATCGCGCCGTCCAGGTAGCGCTGCACGTCGGCCTCGTGGCCGGGGTCCTGCGACGTGCTGGGAATCGCCACCAGTTCGGCCAGCCGGTCGCGGAACCCGTTGCTGTCGAAGAATTCCAGCGCACGTCCGATTGCGCCCGCGCGTGTGCCCATCGTTTGCCTCTCTATGTGCCGGCTCAGAGGGCAGGATACGCCGATCGCTCAGGATCGCGAGAACCGCCTACGCGCCGGCGTTCGGTGTGTGAAGGGCTTCATACAGCGCGCGTGACCCGTGTGAGAGTCTTTCGGTGCTGACACCCAGCATCGGAGGTCACCATGAAAGCTCTCGTCGGACTGGCCGCTTTGGCTGTCGTCATGGCGGGTTCCGCGCTGCTCACAAAGCCTCCAGGCGCCACGCCGAGGATAGCGGGCGTTGAAGTGGTCGAGAGCCAATTCGACGAAGCGCCGCCGTACATGAATTTCGACCCGAACGACTGGCGCTGAACTGCTCCACGGCGACCCGGATTGGTGATGCGGTGTCGTGTCGTGTGGTTGACCCTCTGGTGATCTCTCGACGACGATCGCTGGCATGTTTCGTGTCCCGACCCGAACGACCCTGTGCCTGCGGTTTGCGGCTTCGATGGTGGCCCTCGCGAGTCTTGCTGCCCGCGCAGATCCGATAAACCCGCAATGTTGGGAGTGTCTGCGGCATTTGGCGATGGAACTGCCAGAGGCCAATCCGCAGGAGGACCCATCGTATGAGCAAGGGCTGACGCCCGGCTCGGTGTTGCCCGCACTCAGTCAATGCAGTCTCGATGATGGTGAGATCCTAACGCTGCAACAGATCATCGACGTCTTCACCGATGCCCTGGTTGAGAACGGTGGCGTGGCGTATGTCCGGGAACACCTTGCTCAGATACCCCAGGTGAGCGCCGATGATCGCGCGAAACTGGTGGACGGTGCCAGACAGAGCCTGGATTCCACGCTTCGCCACCTGGTGGATCACAATTGCCGATTGTTGCTGAAGTCGCATTTTGATGAAGGCGCCAGTCGACTTTGGCTCCTCAAGATGATCAAGGTCGGTGGGGAGTTGAACGCTCGATAGCGTTCGCGTCAGTGCGCGTTCCGATCTTTCAGTTCCGGCACGGTCAAATAGACCCAGATCAGGTTCGCCAGCAGCAGGGCCGCGGTGATCAGGAACACCCAGCGCAGGCCGAACGAGGCGGCGATCGCGCCGCCGGTCAGCGGGCCCAGCGAATTGCCGAGGAATGTCGCCGAGGCGGTCATGCCATACACCGTGCCGCGGTTGGCGCGGTCCACCATGCGGCCGATCAGCGCATTCGCTGTCGGCAC
Source organism: uncultured Alphaproteobacteria bacterium (assembly GCA_963791495.1). Taxonomy (GTDB): domain Bacteria; phylum Pseudomonadota; class Alphaproteobacteria; order Acetobacterales; family Acetobacteraceae; genus JAMXLO01. Next base: position 538,293 of record CAWBST010000017.1, on the reverse strand, counting down.
GATGGCGCCGATGAACAGCCCGACGCCGAACCGCTCGACGACGAAGACCCAGTAGCTGCCCACGAACGCCTGCGGAAGGCTGGTCAGTGTCGCGCCGACCAGGCAGATCAGCAGTACGCGGCGATAGCCGATCTCGTCGCTGTGCTTGCCCAACAGCGGCACCGCCACCATGCCCGCGAGCCCGGTAACCGAGAACGCCAGGCCGCCCAAGGTCGCGAGGTCGGGTCGTGGGCCGAGCAGTTCCTGCACGAACACCGTGACCAATGGCTGCACCGCGCGTGTGCCGAACTGCGCCATGAACAGTACGAAGAACAGCGGCAGTATGCCGGCCGCTCCGATCATCAGCGCCAGGCCTCGGATGCCGGAGCGCCGGCGATGCGCGCCGGGGCGCACGAAGCGCTCGTGCACGCCGCGCCAGACCAGGAACACCGCGGCGAATGTGACGGCGGAGGTGCAGTAGAAGGGAATCCGATAGCTGTGGGTGATGTCGGCGAGGATACCGCCGATCACCGGTCCGACCAGCGAACCGACCAGTTGCCCGGAGCTGAGCCAGCCGAGCGCGTAACCCAGCCTCTGCTCGGGCACCTGGCTCGCCACCAGGGCCATCGCGGTTGAGGAGAAGCCGGCGAACACGCCCATCAGCGCGCGGGCGGCGAAGAACTGCCACACGGTCTGCGACAGCCCCATGAACGCGGTGAACACGGCGATCGCGCAACTGGAACGGATCAGCATCGGCTTGCGCCCGTAGCGGTCGGCGAGCCGTCCCCACAGCGGCGAGGTGAACGCGGCAACAAAGGAGGTGGAGCCGTTCAGGATGCCGGACCAGAGGTCGATGCCGGCCTCGGTATGGACGCCGAGTTCCGGCAGGAACAGCGGCATGATCGGACTGAGGAAACTGAACGACATCGTCATGATGAACTGGATGCCCACCATGGCCCATAGCGTTACCTGCCAGCGCGAGGTGCCGGCGGTCTCGTCGTGCGTGCTGTCCGGGGTCGGCGTCTGGCGTGGGGCATCCGTCATTCGCGCAACAGTGACACGCGGCGGCCGCATCGTCGAACGGCCGCGCGTCGCCAGGTCGCGTGCCAAGCGATAACATCCGTGTCCATCGCAGCGAGGAGGCGCTCATGCCGGCCTACATCTGCACCACCTGCGGTACACAATATCCCGAGGCAGACAAGGCCCCTCCTGGTTGCACTATCTGCCAGGAGGAACGGCAATACGTGAACCCGCTCGGCCAGGCGTGGACCACGTTGCCGGCTATGCGGCGGACGCACTTCAACGGTTACCGCCAGCACGAACCGGGATTGATCGGTATCGGCACCATGCCTGGGTTCGCCATTGGCCAGCGCGCTTTGCTGTTGCGCACCGCGGCGGGCAACATCCTTTGGGACTGCATCAGCTTCATCGATGATGCGACGGTGGAGATCGTGCGCTCGCTTGGCGGCATCAGCGCGATCGCAATCTCGCATCCACACTTCTACGCATCGATGGTGGAGTGGAGCCGTGCGTTCGGCGATGCGCCGATTCATCTGCATGCCGCGGACAGACGGTGGGTTGTGCGGTCCGATGCGAACGTGACTTATTGGGACGGCGAGACGCGACAGCTTGTCGCGGGCGTGACGCTGCTGCGTTGTGGCGGTCACTTTGCCGGTGGGACCGTGCTGCATTGGGCGGCCGGGGCCAACGGCAAGGGCGCGCTGTTGTCCGGCGACATCGCGACTGTGACGCCGGACAGAAATGTCAGCTTCATGCGCAGCTATCCGAACCTGATCCCGCTGGATGCGAGTTCAGTTCAGCACATTGCCGATGTGCTGGAAGCCTGGCCGTTCGATCCGATCTATGGCGGCTGGTGGGACCGCATCATTGCCTCGGGTGGCAAGGCGGCGCTTGCTCGCTCGGTGAAGCGCTACCTGGCCGCTGTCAGCCGACCGCCTATCGAGTAGGGCATTATCGCCCTGGCGAGCCCGTTCACCTGTCATTGCGAGGAGCGAAGCGACGAAGCAATCCCCACCACATGGTGCGCGCAAACATTGATGGGGATTGCTTCGTCGGCTTCGCCTCCTCGCAATGACATTGGGCTCAGCACACCCTCACCGCTCATTGCGTAGCCAGACCAAACTCCTGCGCCAACAACGTGTAGGAGTGCCGGCGCGCGTCCGGATCGTGCAGCGTGGTGAGGATGGCGATCTCCGCCACGCCATGTTCCATGGCCAGCGCGCGCAGCTTCTCGGCCACCACCGCGGGCGTGCCGTAGATCGCGCGGGAGCGCATGCGTTGGATGCGCAGCGTCTCGCGCCTCGGAATAGATATGCTCCGCGGCTTCCTCCGGCGACGGTAGTGGCGCGAACACGCCGCGATCGCGCCCGAGACGCCACATCTCGCGCGAAGAGAACAGTCGTGCGGCTTCTGCCTCGGTTTCCGCCGCCATCGCCCAGACGCACAGCGCGCCATAGGGTTGCGGGAAGCGTTCGCTCGGCCGGTAGGTCTCGCGATACAGCGTCATTGCCTGCTCGACGCCGCGGCCGTCGGTGATGAAGTGCGCGAAGCAGAACGGCAGGCCGAAATACGCCGCGACCTGCGGACCATAGTCCGAGCTGCCGAGCATCCACACCTCTGGCATCGTTGGCCCGCCCGGCTGCGCGATGATGTCGCGGAAGGGATGACCCTCCATCAGCTTCTCGCCGGCGAGCCACGCCAGCAGATCGCGCACCTGCGCCGGGAAATGATCGGCCGCGGTCTCCGCCAACGGGTTCAGCGCGAACGCGGTGCGTCCGTCGGAACCGGGCGCGCGGCCGAGACCGAGATCGATGCGTCCCGGTGCGATCGCCTCCAGCAGGCGGAACTGCTCGGCCACCTTGAGGCTGGAGTAGTGCGGCAGCATCACGCCGGCCGAACCGACGCGGATGCGCGTCGTGGTGGCGGCAATGGCGCTGATCAGGATCTCGGGTGAGGCGCAGGCCTGGCTTGCCGAGTTGTGGTGTTCGGCACACCAGTAGCGCGCATAGCCGAGTGCCTCGCAATGCTTCGCAAGCGCCAGGCTCTCGCGGATCGAGGTGTCGGGCGAGCGGCCGGTCACCACAGTTGATTGATCGAGAACGGACAGTCGCAGCATCAGATCCGCCGCACGACGTAGGTCCGCTCGAGCGCCTCGAGAATGGTATCGGCATGCGCGGGATCGCGCGCCTCGACCATCACCTCCAGTTCCGCCGCCTGCACGGACGATGCAGCGAACAGGCGCTGGTGCGAGACCTCGATGATGTTGCCGCCGGTATCGCCGATCTTGCCGGCGATGTCGGCGAGCACCCCTGGTCGATCCGGTATTTGCAGATGCAGGCGCAACAGCCTGCCGTCGCGCAGCAGGTTGCGCAGCAGCACGTTCGACAGGATGCGCGCGTCGATGTTGCCGCCAGTGATGGCCACGCCAACACGCTTGTCGCGGAAGTGTTCGGTGTAGGCCAGCAGCGCGGCGACACCCGCCGCACCCGCGCCTTCCGCTACCACCTTGGCGCCTTCCGCCAGCAGGCCGATCGCCTCCTCGATCGTGTGCTCCGGCACCACAAGCATCTCCACGTCGAGATCGCGAATGATGGCGTAAGGCACTTCGCCCACGTCGCGCACCGCGATGCCCTCGGCGATGGTGGGGCCGCCCACCGATACCGTCTCGCCGGCGAGCCGCTGCGCCATGGCGGAATACGCGGCGACCTCGACGCCGAATACCGTGATGCCTGGCTTCATCGCCTTCGCCGCGGTGGCGCATCCGGCGAGCAAGCCGCCACCGCCAACCGGAATCACCAGCGCATCGAGGTCGGGAGCGTCCTGCAGCAGTTCCACTGCGACCGTGCCTTGCCCGGCCATCACCTCGACATCGTTGTAGGGATGCACGAACAGCAGGCCACGTTCCGCCGCCAGCGCCTCTGCGTGCGCCGCAGCCTCGGCCAGCGTCTCGCCATGCAGCACGACATTCGCGCCCCATGATGCGGTGCGTGCCACCTTCGTGTGCGGCGTGAACTTCGGCATGACGATGGTGGCGCCGACATTGCTGAGCCGCGCATGCCGCGCCACCGCCTGTGCGTGATTGCCGGCGGACATCGCGATCACGCCGCGCTCGCGTTCGGTGTCGCTGAGCAGTGCCAGCCGATTGGCCGCGCCACGCTCCTTGAACGCACCGGTGACCTGCAGATTCTCGAGCTTCAGCACCACATCGGCGCCGGTCGCGCGCGACACCGCTTCGCTGGGGAGCGCCGGCGTTCGCAGCACGCGGCCGGCGATGCGCTCGGCCGCCGCCGTCACGTCGGCGAAGCGCAGCACGTCAGCCGAACTTGACGCCGAGGATCTCGTAGGAGCGATCGCCGCCCGGTGCCGGCACTGACACAGCGTCGCCCACCTTCTTGCCGATCAGCGCCTTGGCCAGTGGGGAGGAGATGGACAGCTTGCCATCCTTGATGTCGGCCTCGTGCACGCCGACGATCTGGTACGCCGAATTCCTTCTCCGTCTCCTCATCCACCAGCCAGACATGCGCGCCGAACATGACGTGCTCGCCGGACAACGATGACGGATCGATCACCTCGGCCGAGGCAACAATTTCCTCAAGCTCGGCGATACGGCCCTCGATGAACGACTGACGTTCTCGGGCGGCATGGTATTCGGCGTTCTCCGAGAGATCGCCATGCGTGCGCGCCTCGGCGATCTGGCGAATGATCGCCGGACGCTCCGTCGACTTGAGCTGGCGAAGCTCGACGGTCAACCGATGCAGTCCTGGGCCGGTCATAGGAAACTTCTGCACGTCACTCCGTCCTTTGATGGTCAAACGCAATGGGAAGCCGCATTGCGGCCAAACACCAGCGCCGCGACAGGCCCGCGCCTGGCCGCGGCGATGGCGTCAGAACGAACCGCGAAAATAGGACTGTAGCGGTGCGACTTCAAGCGCTCCCGACTTCAACGCGGCGATGGCGTGGACCGCCGCCCTGGCCCCCGCCATGGTTGTGTAGTGCGGAACGCCATGTGTGAGCGCGCTGCGACGGATCGCGAAGCTGTCGCGGATCGACTGCGGCGTGGACGCCGTGTTGATCACAAGCTGTACGTCTCCGGAACGAATCGCATCGACGCAGTGCGGGCGGCCCTCCAGGACCTTGTTGACAACCGAGACGGGCAGGCCGGCATCCCTGATCCGCGCAGCGGTGCCACGTGTCGCCATGATGGCGAACCCCATCTCGGTGAGGCGGCGCGCCAGCGCCGGCAGGCCGCGCTTGTCGGCGTCCTTGATCGAGAGGAACACCGTGCCTGCCCCGGGAAGGATCACACCGGCACCAAGCTGCGATTTCGCGAAGGCGCGTTCGAAGCTGGAGTCGATACCCATCACCTCGCCGGTGGATTTCATTTCGGGGCCAAGGATCGTATCGACATTGGGAAAGCGCGCGAACGGGAACACCGCCTCCTTCACCGCGACGTGCGGCGCCACGCCGAGGTCGTCGAGCTTGAAGTCGGCCAGCCTCGCGCCCGCCATCACGCGAGCGCCTATCTTGGCTACCGCCACGCCGGTCGCCTTCGCAACGAACGGCACCGTGCGCGAGGCGCGGGGGTTCACTTCCAGGACGTATATCACATCGTCCTTGATCGCGTATTGCACGTTCATCAGGCCGACGACGCCGAGAGCCTTGGCCATGGCCTCGGTCTCCGCCTTGAGTTCGGTGACGGTGGCGGGCGCCAGGGTGTAGGGCGGCAGCGAGCAGGCGCTGTCGCCGGAATGGATACCGGCCTCCTCGATGTGCTCCATCACGCCGGCGACATACACGGTTTCGCTGTCGGCGATGCAGTCGACATCGACCTCGATCGCGTCGTTCAGGTAGCGGTCGATCAGCACCGGATTGTCGCCGGAGACGCGCACCGCCTCGCGCATGTAGCGATGCAGGCCGGCACGGTCATAGACGATCTCCATGGCGCGCCCGCCGAGTACGTAGCTCGGGCGGATCACCACCGGATAGCCGATGCGGTCGGCGATCGCTTCGGCTTCCTCTGCGCAACGCGCGGTGCCGTTCTCCGGCTGTCGCAGGCCCAGACGGTGCAGCAGAATCTGGAAGCGCTCGCGATCCTCCGCGATGTCGATCGCATCGGCCGACGTGCCCAGGATGGGTATGTGTTCGCGGGCCAGCGCCTGCGAAAGTTTCAGCGGAGTCTGGCCGCCGTACTGCACGATGCACCCGAGCAGCGTGCCGCGGCTCTCCTCGCGACGGACGAGAGCAATCACATCTTCCGCAGTCAGCGGCTCGAAATAGAGCCGGTCGGAGGTGTCATAGTCGGTGCTGACGGTTTCCGGATTGCAGTTGACCATGATGGTCTCAAATCCGGCTTCCTTCAGGGCGTACGCCGCGTGCACGCAGCAATAATCGAACTCGATACCCTGGCCGATGCGGTTGGGTCCGCCGCCGAGGATGATTATTTTCTGGCGTTCGGTCGGATCGGCCTCGCAGACCGGGGTGCCGTAGCCGCCTTCGTAGGTCGAATACATGTAGGGCGTGGCGGAAGCGAACTCCGCCGCGCAGGTGTCGATACGCTTGTATACCGGATGCACGTCGAGGCGGCGGCGCAGTGCGGCGACATCGTCCTCGCTGCGTCCGGTAAGCTGCGCCAGGTGCTTGTCGGAGAAGCCGAGTGCCTTGATGCGGCGAAGCACGCCGGCGTCGTGCGGCAGCCCGGACGCTGCGATGGTGCGTTCTGCATCGATGATGCGTTCGAGTTCGCGCAGGAACCATGGATCGTACTTGCAGGCGTCGTGGATATCCTCGACCGAGAGGCCGGCACGCAGCGCCTGCGCGGCGATCAGCAGGCGGTCGGGACGCGGGGCGGAGAGGGCGGCACGAAATGCGTCGGGACCGCCGTCGCCGGGCGGCTCGATCTCGTCGAGACCGGACAGGCCGGTCTCCATGCTGCGCAGCCCCTTCTGCAGCGCCTCGGCGAAGCAGCGCCCGATCGCCATCGCCTCGCCGACGGATTTCATCGATGTCGTCAGCAGGGCAGGGGTGCCGGGAAACTTCTCGAAGGTGAAGCGCGGGATCTTCACCACGACGTAGTCGATCGTTGGCTCGAAGCTTGCCGGTGTCACGCGCGTGATGTCGTTGGCGAGTTCGTCCAATGTGTAGCCGACGGCGAGTTTCGCGGCGATCTTCGCGATCGGGAAGCCGGTCGCCTTCGATGCAAGCGCGGAGGAACGCGACACGCGCGGGTTCATCTCGATGATGACCATGCGTCCGTCGGCCGGGTTCACTGCGAACTGCACGTTGGACCCGCCGGTATCGACACCGATCGCGCGCAGGCAGGCGATCGAGGCGTCGCGCATCCGCTGATATTCCTTGTCGGTCAGCGTGAGCGCGGGCGCGACGGTGACGGAATCGCCGGTGTGGACGCCCATCGGATCGACGTTCTCGATGGAGCAGACGATGATGCAGTTGTCCGCGCGGTCGCGGACCACCTCCATCTCGAATTCCTTCCAGCCGAGTACGGATTCCTCGATCAGCACCTCGGCGGTGGGCGACACTTCGAGGCCGCCTGCGACTATCTGTTCGAATTCCTCGCGGTTGTACGCGATGCCGCCGCCGGTGCCGCCGAGGGTGAAGCTCGGGCGGATGACGGCGGGCAGGCCCGTGGTGACGAGTGCCGCGCGCGCTTCCTCCAGCGAATGCGCTATGGCGGAGCGTGGCGATTCAATACCGATCGCAGCCATGGCGTCGCGAAACTTCAGTCGGTCCTCGGCGCGTTCGATCACTTCGGCGCGGGCGCCGATCAGTTCGACATTGTGGAGCGCCAGGACGCCGGAGCGCGCAAGCTGCATAGCGGTGTTGAGTGCGGTCTGGCCGCCCATGGTCGGCAGCAGTGCGTCCGGTTTTTCACGGGCGATGATGCGCTCCACGATCTCCGGCGTGATCGGCTCGACGTAGGTGGCGTCGGCGAGACCGGGATCGGTCATGATGGTGGCGGGATTGGAGTTCACCAGCACGACGCGGTAGCCCTCCGACTTCAGCGCCTTGCACGCCTGCGCGCCGGAATAGTCGAACTCGCAGGCCTGGCCGATGACGATGGGACCGGCGCCGATGATCAGGATGGACGAGATGTCGGTGCGTTTGGGCATGCATCAGTGCTCACGGATGGCTGTCGTTGCGAGTTCTTCACCGGCTGTCGGGCAGACCCGCCCTGGATGAAACTGGCGCAGTTCGTCGCGCGCAGCTTCCATCCGTCATTCCCGCGCAAGCGGGAATCCAGTACACCGGTGGAACCTCGCCAAGCTGGATTCCCGCTTGCGCGGGAATGACGGATGAGGCGAGGCCGGTGTCGAGGTTGCTTGTTAGGAGCGCAGCGGTCCCGGACTTGATCCGGGAAGCAATCCCCATCCAAGTTGTGCGCGCACAACTTGATGGGGATTGCTTCGCCTCCTCGCAATGACATGGGTGTCGGCTGCGCCAGAGTGATCACTTCGAGTGATCCAACAACGTGCGTGCCATCTGAGCGCCCTTCGGCGTCAGCTCCAGGTGCCAATGGCATTGCAGAGCACCTTCTGGCAGGCGGATCGGTTCTTGAATCAGGCGTTCATGCAAGGCTGCATCCACAGCGTCGCGAAACGCTCCGTATTCGACCGGCTCTCCTGCAATGGCTTGAAACCGCGCATGCGCGGCTTCGATGTTCGGCTCGTGGATGACGTGGCGAAACGCCGTGTTCAGCAGCAGGGATTTCGTGTCCATCTTACGCACGCCGCTCGATCATCGCGATGAAGCGCTCGAACAGGTAATGGCTGTCGCTCGGACCGGGGCTGGCCTCGGGATGGTACTGAACGGAGAACGCCGGCCGGTCCATGCACGCCAACCCCTCGTTCGAACCATCGAACAGCGAAACGTGCGTCACCTTGGCTGTCGGCGGCAGCGTCGCAGGATTGACGGCGAAACCGTGGTTCTGGCTGGTGATCTCCACCTTGCCCGTGGCGAGGTCCTTCACCGGCTGGTTCGCGCCCCGGTGTCCGCGCTCCAGCTTGTAGGTCTTCGCGCCCAATGCCAGCGCCAGCAACTGGTGGCCGAGACAGATGCCGAACACCGGCACGCCCGCCTCCAGCACGCCGCGGATCGCCGGGACCGCGTATTCGCCGGTGGCCGCCGGATCGCCTGGGCCGTTGGAAAGGAACACACCATCCGGCTCGCGGCGCAGGATGTCATCGGCCGTCGCCGTCGCCGGCACCACGGTCACGCGACATCCCGCTGAGGCCAGGCACCGCAGGATGTTGCGCTTCGCCCCGTAATCCACCGCGACCACGTGGTGTTTTGGCGTGGCCTGACGACCCGTACCGACGGGCCACGCCCACCTCGTCTCGTCCCACTCGTAGGATTGCCGGCAGGACACCTCCTTCGCGAGGTCCATGCCCTCCAGTCCTGGCCAGGCCTCGGCCTGCGCGCGTAGGGCGGTCAGGTCGAAGCGCGCGTCACTGGGAAACGCCAGCACGCCGTTCGGCGCACCACCGTCGCGGATGCGCACCGTCAGCGCCCGCGTATCGACACCCGCCAAACCGGCGATCCCGCGCGCCCTCAGCCAGGCGTCCAGATGCTGCGCCGAGCGCCAGTTGGACGGATCGGTGACGTCCTGCTTCACCACCAGGCCGCGTGCCGCGATGGTCGCGGCCTCGATGTCCTCGCCGTTGGTGCCGACATTGCCGATGTGCGGAAATGTGAAGGTGATGATCTGCCCGGCATAGGAAGGGTCGGTCAGCGTTTCCTGATAGCCGGTCATGCCGGTGTTGAAGCAGACCTCGCCAACCGGCTCCGGCTCCGGCGTGTGGGCGCCGAAGCCACGACCCCAGAAGATCGAGCCGTCGGCCAGCACCAGGGCGGCAGTGGCGCCGCTCGGCACCGCATCGCCAGCGGCATGGACTGGTTCGACGCGCGGCAAGGCCGGTCCGCCCGGTAGATCGGACAAGGGGAGGCCGGTGGCCGCGATCACCGCCGCCCAATGGCGCGAGGGGATCGCCCCGGCTTGGCGCCACTTGCGGATTGCCTCGGTCCCGACGCCGGTCAGGCGTGCGGCCGCCTCGGCGCCGCCCAGCCGTTCGATGACGGATTCCACGGCGACTGTCATGGTCCAGACACTATGGGAAGCAAATTCCCAGCGCAACAGAAAGGCGGGCCGCTGGGAAATTCCCTCCGGAGCGCCACAGCAGCGTCACTTTGCATATAGTAGAGGGGGTTTTTTCTTCGGAGGGGGGTCTCATGGGCCTGCGGGAGCAGTTCACCGATCAGCTCAAGGCATCGATGAAGGCGGGCAACGCGCCGCGCACGTCCACACTGCGGATGATTCTTGCCCGCCTGAAGGATGTCGACATTGCTGCGCGCCCGAAAGGCGTGGATCCCGTGCCTGACGGCGAGATCGTTGGCATGCTGCGCGGCATGGTGAAATCGCGCCGCGAGTTGGTGGAACTGTATCGTCAGGGTCACCGGCAGGACCTCGTCGACAAGGAGGAGGCAGAGATCGCCGTCATCGAGGCGTTCCTGCCTCAACAGATGGACGAGGCGGGGACGACGGCGGCAGTCTCCGCCGCGATCGAGGAGACCGGCGCGGCCACAATCAAGGACATGGGCAAGGTGATGGCCACACTGCGCGCGAAGCACGCCGCGACGCTCGACATGGCCAAGGCAGGGGCGATGGTAAAGGCGAGGCTGTCGTGACCACAGACGTCCTCGCCCGCGGCGCGGTGCCCTGATGGCACTGCCCGCCAGCTTCCTCGACGAACTGCGCGCCCGCACGCCGCTCGCGGCAGTCGTGGGTCGGCGTGCGCGGTTGGCGCGGTCGGGACGGCAGTGGAAGGGCTGCTGCCCGTTCCACGGCGAGAAGACCCCCAGCTTCTATGTCTACGAAGACGGCCACTACCACTGCTTCGGCTGCGGTGCGCATGGCGATGCGATCGGCTTCGTCATGCAGTCCGAAGGCGTGGGCTTCATGGAAGCGGTGGAGCGCCTCGCCTCGGAGGCCAGCCTCGAGGTGCCGAAGCCCTCGCCTGAGGCAGCGGAGGCGGAGCGCCAGCGCCACGACCTTGCCTCGGTGCTGGAAGCGGCACAGGCCAGCTACCACCGTCGCCTCTTCCTGCCGGAGGGCCGCCACGCGTTGGACTATCTGCGCGGCCGTGGTCTGTCGGAGCAGACGATCCGTCGCTTCGGCCTCGGCTGGTCGGGCGAGGGCAGGGGCGCGCTGGCGGCGGAACTCGGTCGCGACGGCATAACTCAGGACCAACTCGTCGACGCCGGTCTGATGCGTCGTGACGATGAAACCGGCCGGGCGTTCGATCTGTTCTTCAATCGCGTGATGTTCCCGATCCGCGACCGCCGTGGCCGGGCCATCAGCTTCGGCGGACGCGTCCTCGGGGATGGCCAGCCGAAATACGTCAACGGACCGGAGACGGCGCTGTTCGCAAAGCGCCGCACGCTCTACGCGCTGGATCTGGCGCGGGAGGCGGTGCGAGGGGGTGCACGCTTGGTGGTCGTCGAAGGCTACATGGACGTCATCGCGCTCCACGAGCACGGGTTCGCCGGTGCGGTGGCCCCGCTTGGAACGGCGCTGACCGAAGAGCAATTCGAGGAACTTTGGCGCCTGGCCGATGCACCTGTCGTCTGCTTCGACGGAGATGCCGCCGGAGCGCGTGCCACCGAACGTGCACTGGCAACGGCACTTCCGTTTGTCGGCACCGAGCGCACCGTCACGACCGTTGCGTTGGAAAATGGCCAGGACCCCGACGACTTCGTTCGCCGGCGAGGGCGCGCCGAGTTCGACAGGCTCCTGAGCAATGCGAGATCCCTCGCGGCCTCCCTCCTGGCCGCCGCGAAGAGCGGACAGCCGGCCAAGACCCTGGAGCAGCGCGCGCGCATCATGGAGCGGCTCGAGGGCCTGATCGGCACCATCGGTGACACGACCCTCAAATGGGAATACCGGCGCTCGCTTGCCCAGCAGCTTCGGAAGGAATTCAAGGGCTTACCGTTGCCGACCGACCGGGCAGGCCTGGCCGTTGCGATCGCGGAGCTCGGTTCTGTCGCGGAGCAACGCGATCTGGAGCGGTGCCGCATCCTTACCGCCATTCTGCTGCGGCACCCGATCCTGCTGCGCGACGTCGAGCACGCCTACTCCGCGCTCGATCTCCCGCCGTCACTTGCAGTGTTGCGCGATGCACTCCATGAGTGGGTGGAATCGGCCGAAATCCTTGAACCACAGGCATTGATGACCCACCTCACGCTTTCTGGATTGCAAGCTGAAGCCGACCAGGCCCTGGCGATGGTACCCGTGCCACTGCCGGCCTGCGCGTCATTGGCGGCGATGCCGGCGGAGGCCGAGGCGGGGTGGTGGCACATCTTCGGGTTCCTCAACGTGCAGCGACTGGGCGAGGAAATTGCATTGGCTGAAGCCGCCTGCGCGCAGGACCTGACCCAACAGACTCAGAACCGCCTGCTCGCGCTGAAGGCAGCACTCAACAAGGTCAGCAGCGGCGAGCCCGACGGTGTGGATCTTGCGGCTTGAACATGGGACTGCGGAAATTGCGCCGCGTTGACTTGGGAGTTCGCTGAACGATGGCCACGAAGCCTTCTACCGCCGCCGATACCGTGACCGCCGAACAGGACGTGGAGACCACACTGCTCGACGTGCAGACCGCCGCGGTCAAGCGGCTGATCGCGCGCGGCAAGGAGCGCGGCTACATCACCTTCGATGAGCTGAACCAGATTCTGCCGCCGGATCAGAACAGCTCCGAGCAGATCGAAGACGTGATGGCCAATTTCTCCGAGATGGGCATCCAGGTCGTCGAGGGCGAGGAGACCGAGGACGGCGAGGCGCCTGTCGTCAAGGCGGAGAAGACCGAGGAAGCTGAGGGCGAGGAAGAACCGACCGGCAATGTCGACGAGGCCAGCCTCGGCCGTACTGATGACCCGGTGCGGATGTACCTGCGCGAGATGGGCAGCGTCGAGCTGCTGTCGCGCGAGGGCGAGATCGCCATCGCCAAGCGCATCGAGGCCGGCCGCGACATGATGATCGGCGGTCTGTGCGAGAGCCCGCTGACATTCAAGGCGATCATCTCCTGGCACGACCAGCTCAAGGCTGGTCGGATGCTGCTGCGCGACATCATCGATCTGGAGGCGACTCAGGGCGCCGGTGCGCCTGGCGCCGACGGTGCCCCCCCGGCCCCGGCCGTCAACGGCAATGGTGCCGAGCCGGCCGAGAGCTTCGATGCCGGCGAGGACATGGACGGCGACGAGGATGGCGAAGGCCCCGGCATGTCGCTCTCCGCGCTCGAGGAGAAGCTGAAGCCCGAGGTTCTCGCGACCTTCGAGGAAATCGAGGCCCTCTACAAGAAGCTGCACAAGGTGCAGCACCGTCGGCTCGAGACGATGACGAGTGGCGAAGAGGTCACCGCGCGGTCGGAGAAGACCTATGAGCGCCAGCGCGAGGAGCTGGTGAGCAAGGTCGAGCAGGTGCGGCTGCACAACAATCGTATCGAGGAGCTGGTGACGCAGCTCAAGCAGCTCAACCAGAGGCTGACGGCGCTGGAGGGCCAGCTCCTGCGCACCGCGGAAGGCTGCAAGGTGCCGCGCGATGAGTTCCTGAAGAACTACCGCAGTCACGAGCTGGACCCGAACTGGGTGGAGAGGGTATCCAAGCTGCCGACCAAGGGCTGGAAACTGTTTGTCTCCAAGCACGAGACCGACATCACCAACGTCCGCGGGCAGATTGCCGCGGTGGCCAATGATGCCAGCCTGCCGATCGGTGAATTCCGCCGCGTCTACATGACCGTCAGCCGCGGCGAACGCGACAGCGCGCGGGCGAAGAAGGAGATGATCGAGGCGAACCTGCGCCTGGTGATCTCGATCGCCAAGAAATACACCAATCGTGGACTGCAGTTCCTGGATCTGATCCAGGAAGGCAACATCGGCCTGATGAAGGCGGTGGACAAGTTCGAGTACCGCCGCGGCTACAAGTTCAGCACTTATGCGACGTGGTGGATCCGCCAGGCGATCACCCGTTCGATCGCTGACCAGGCGCGCACCATCCGCATCCCGGTGCACATGATCGAGACGATCAACAAGCTGGTGCGTACGTCGCGCCAGATGCTGCACGAGATCGGCCGCGAACCGGCGCCCGAGGAGTTGGCCGACAAGCTCGGCATGCCGCTCGAGAAGGTTCGAAAAGTGCTGAAGATCGCCAAGGAGCCGATCAGCCTGGAGACGCCGATCGGCGACGAGGAGGACAGCCACCTCGGCGACTTCATCGAGGACAAGGCGGCGGTGATACCGCTCGATGCCGCGATCCAGGCCAACCTGCGCGAGGCGACCACGCGCGTGCTGTCGTCGCTGACGCCGCGCGAGGAGCGCGTGCTGCGCATGCGCTTCGGCATCGGCATGAATACCGACCACACGCTTGAGGAGGTCGGCCAGCAGTTCAACGTGACGCGTGAGCGTATTCGCCAGATCGAGGCGAAGGCGCTGCGCAAATTGAAGCACCCGAGCCGGAGCCGGAAGCTGCGGAGTTTCCTGGACGACTGACAGCAGCCGCCGCCGGGGGGCGCTTCTAGACCGTCCGGTTTGGGTGGCAGCACCTGCTTGGGATACGCGCTTCTAGGCTACTGGTTCGGCGTCTCGCTTGCCGGCCGAGATGGGTGGTTTTCTGCCAGTCCGCTTTAGTGCCCGGATGTGTCGATTGTGTTGAAAAAGGCTCCGACTGTCAGCCGCTAGCTCCCGGTTTGGTCGCAAAGTGGTGGAGGCGAGCGTCGGGAGGTGGACAGTCGTGGATTGTGAGCCGTCCCGTTCTCAGCGAGCGTTGCGTTAGAAGGTAAGACTCTCCAGGTTACCGGCACTCTCGATCGTTCCCACCTCCTTAGTGGCCGGTCGCCGTGTGCGCCGAATTTCAGTCGGCGGTCTGCCGTAGACTTCGGCAAAGACGGAATTGAACCGGCGTAGACTGCCAAAGCCCGCCTGCATCGCGATCTCGGTCATCGGCAGGCTCGTCTCGTCGATGAGCCGTTTGGCCCGCTGCACTCGTGCAGTCCTGGCCACCTTCGCAGGACTTGCCTGCAGGTGACGGACGAATAGCCGCGTCAGTTGCCTTGCCCCTACACCGAGGCGCACAGCGAGGCGTTCGACGGTAGCCCCCTCCGCATCGAGCGCGCCGTCCTCGACAATAAGCCGCAGCGCTCTTTCAACTGTCGCCCTGCTGCCGATCCATGCGCTGCAAAACGGAGCGGTCTCAGGCCGGCACCGCAGGCAGGGACGGAAACCCGCCGCTTCGGCCGCCGCGGCCGACGGGAAGAACGAAACATTGGCGGACCGGGCGGGGCGCACCGGACAGACCGGACGGCAGTAAATACCGGTGGTGTGAACGCCGGTATAGAACCGCCCGTCATAGGACGGATCTCGGGCCAGGCGCGCCCGATCGCATTCCGCGAAGTCCAACGACATGGACACGATGATACTCATCCTCACTCCCAGGCCCAATGCCTTTCGGCGATGGAGTCCGGTTTTGACCAGCGACAACGGCCTCCTTCCGTTACGTCTGACGGCAGGAATTCAGGGTGGTGATCGCCCTCTCTTAACCGGCCTGGGCACGAACGTCGGGACGCGTTCCGATAACAGGCAAACGGGATAAGCATGAATGGGTACGCCAATAACCAGCCGCAAACAAGCATATAATGGAGAATGTTAGATGCGAGTACTTGTCGTCGGTGCGGGCGCCGTGGGCGGTTATTTTGGTGGCCGACTGCTGCAGGCAGGACGTGATGTAACCTTCTTGGTACGTCCCGGACGCGCCGAACAAATCAGAAAGAATGGTTTTGCCGTTCGCGTCGCGGCCGAGCGCGCCGACGAGCTTACCGTGCGGGCCATCGTCAGCGAACAGATCGAGGCTCCGTATGATCTGGTTCTGGTAACCTGCAAAGCCTATGATCTTGAGAGCGCGATGGACGGATTTGCTCTGGCGGTTGGGCCGGAGACAGCGATCCTGCCGCTTCTCAATGGTTTACGTCACCTCGATCTCTTGTCCGAACGGTTTGGTGCTTCGCGGCTGCTAGGTGGTCAGTGCGTTATTACTGCGACGCTGGATGAGCGCGGTCACGCTGTGCTCCTCGGACCCACGGCAACGCTTACGTTCGGCGAGCTGAACGGTACCCTTTCGAGACGCACAGAGGCCATCGCGACGACGATGCAGGACGCGGGCTTTGCCGTGCAGGTGAGCAACGCGGTTCTTCTTGAGATGTGGGAAAAATGGGTCTTGCTGGCGACCTTCGCCGGCATGACTTGCCTGATGCGCGGTGCCATAGGTGACATAGTAGCGGCGGGAGCAGCAGGTTTGACGGAAGCCTTGTTGGAGGAATGTCGCCATATTGCCGCATCGGAGGATCAGCGTATCAGACCCGAGGTCTTGCAGCGCATCCGCACGCTGTTAACACAGGCCAACTCGACGATTATGGCGTCAATGCTGCGCGATCTTGAGCGCGGCACGAAGACTGAAGCGGATCATGTCCTCGGCGACCTACTGGATCGCCAACCTGAGTTGGCTGTCAACTCCCCGTCGCTATTGCGGATCGCGTATCTCCATTTGAAGACTTACGAAGCGCGGCGAGCGAGAGAAGGAGCCCCTTCGGCAGGCACCTGATCGATCGGCCGCATGGGGATAGCCTATGAGAGCGCCAAGGGCATCGTCTTCATTGCCTCCGATAATGCCAGCCGTCGCAGACCAACCGGATTAGCCGATAGCAATCGCCCTCCGGCGCGGGTCAATTCGTTGTCGGTGCGAGCTGTGCGATCGCGGCAGTGCCGCTCTTACCGCGGATGACGATGTCCGGAAGCGGCCAGCTTAATGCCACGTCCTCGGGCATACACGAGGCACTGCTATCGAGCGTCATCACGAACAAGGAGCCTGCCATGACCGATATTATCCTGCACCATTACGAAACTTCACCCTATTCGGAGAAAGTTCGACTCGGTTTCGGTCTAAAGGGCTTGGCCTGGGCATCGGTCGAGATTCCCGTCATCATGCCGAAACCGAATCTGACGGCGCTGACGGGAGGCTACCGTAAAACGCCGGTGTTGCAGATTGGCGCGGACATCTATTGCGACAGCCAGTTGATCATGCGCGAACTCGAGCGCCGGTACCCCACTCCGAGCTTTTATCCCGCCGGCCACGGCGCGGCCGACGCGCTTGCCTGGTGGGCCGAGAAGACAACCTTCAGCCCGGCTGTCAGCATCGCGTTCGCGAAGAGACCCGACGCGTTGCCTGAGGGGTTTCTCGAAGATCGGGCGAAGTTCTCCGGTCGGAATATCGATCCCATCGTAATGATGGGGGCGGTGCCCAACCTGCTTGATCAGCTGCGCGCGCATTTCGATTGGCTGGATCAGATGCTGGCTGACGGGCGCTCGTTCTTGCAAGGCCCTGCCGCCGGCCTCGCCGATCTCGCCGCCTATCATCCGGTTTGGTTCCTGCGACAGAATTTCGGTTCGGCGGCGGCGCCGCTCGACGGCTTTCCGAGGCTTCTGACCTGGGCTGAGCGCATCGCGGCTATCGGCCATGGCAACCGAAGCCAAATGAGCGCGCAACAAGCGCTTGATGTAGCAAGGGATGCCACACCGATCGCACGGGCGACCGTCGATCCGCAGGATCCCATCGGTCGGAAACCTGGCCAGACCGTTACGGTCACGCCGGACGATACTGGACGCGACCCGGTCGTCGGTGAGTTGGTCGCCTCGCACGTCCATGAGATCGTGATCCGACGCGGTGATCGTGAGATCGGCGAGGTTTGCGTGCATTTTCCACGCGCCGGCTTTGTCGTTGCACCGGCATAACCGGTAGCGCGCCTGAGCGATTGTACGGACGGATGACGTCGGCCCCTTACCACGTAAAACGGAGATGACGCGATGTATTATCCCATAGTTTTACAATGCACTCAGGGCTTGAAGAATATCGAGGCTTGGCTTGATCAAGCAGAGCACCATGCTTCCGCCAAGCAGTTCGATGGCGGCGTCCTGATGACTAGCCGCCTTGCGCCCGACATGAGGGATTTCGTCTATCAGGTTCAAAGCGCATGCGATTATGTCAAAGGCGCCGCCGCCTGGCTTGCAGGGCAGACGCCGCCACGGCACGCAGATACCGAAAAGACGGTCGACGAGCTGCGTGCTCGTATCCGCAAGACCGTCGCCTTCGCGGAGAGCGTGAGCGAAGCACAATACGATGGCGCGGCCGACCGCAAGGTCTCTTGGGGAAGCAAGATTATCGGCGGCGACGATTACCTGCTGCAGATATCGCTTCCGAACATCTATTTTCACCTGACGACGGCATACGCCATCCTCCGTCATAACGGCGTCGATATCGGGAAAAAGGACTTTCTGGGGCCCATCCGCTGGGTTGATGCGTGACCAACGCGATCGACGCGCCCCCGGCGCCTGCTTCACTACCAGCCGACCAGGAGGCCAACGTGGGTCAGACAGACAAAGCCAGACATTTTGCCGATTTGCACGTCAAAGGGACGCCTCTGCTGCTTTACAACGCATGGGACGCCGGCAGCGCGAAAGCCATTCGCGATGCGGGCGCGAAAGCGATTGCAACCAGCAGCTGGTCCGTTGCCGAGGCCCAGGGTTACCGCGACGGCGAAGCTATCCCGATCGGGTTCGTCGAGCGGATTGTCGGACAGATCGCAGCGACGATCGATCTACCGGTTACCGTCGATTTCGAAGGTGGTTACAACGGCGACGACGACGATGGGTTGGCCGGCAACGTCGCGCGCCTGCTCGACCTCGGCGTGATCGGCATCAATTTTGAGGACCGCGTTGTCAAAGGCTCCGGTCTTTACGAGATCAGTCGCCAGGCGGACCGGATCGCGACGGTCCGTGAAACCGCAAAGGAAAGAGGCGTCGAGCTCTTCATCAATGCTCGCACGGACCTGTTTCTCGGTCAGGACCGGGATGAAGCGCAATTGATCGGCGAGGCGCTCGACCGGGCCAAAGCTTATGCGGCCGCCGGAGCGTCCGGCTTCTTCATTCCCGGCTTGAAAGGAGAATCTTTGATCGGGCGGATCTGCGACGGCGCGCCGCTGCCTGTCAATGTCATGGTCATGGACGGCGTGCCGTCAAACGATCGCCTCACCGCGCTTGGTGTCGCGCGCATCAGCTACGGCCCAATTCCTTACATCCTAGCAATGAGCCTGCTGGGAGCGGAAGCAAAGACGGTTCTGTCATCCAAACAGACCTGACGCAGGTCGGCGACTCGCGCCGGGTGCAGCGTCGGCACCCGCTTCATCGCCGGTCGAGTTGGAGGGCGCGCGCATCTTCTTTCCGGAGGAGCGGGCAGAGGCATTCAACCGGCTGCTGCGCGATCACCTGCTAGGCGCAGAAACCAGCTCCGTTCGGAACAGGGCGCCTTCGCCGGCTAGCGTCCGATACGGCGTCACCAATGGTGAATGGGCGGACCGCGGTCCGCGTGCCACGTGCATGAAGCTTCGGAACTGCCTGACGTGTTGTCATGGAGCGGCGGCCGGCCATTTTCGGCTTGCAGATTTCGACGGCTTTCGCCTCGGCTGTCGCCGCTCGGCCTTGGGTCTGGTCTTCGACGGCGTTGAACATCCGGTATCGGGATCGTGCGATCTGTTGCTGGACGGCATGGTTGGGTCGGTAGCTGCCGCGAGGTTCGCCATCCTCAGCGTCAGCTTTCGCATGGAACGCGCCGTATAAGCCAAGCATCCGAGCCGGAGGGGGAAGGCTTGCCGATATACCCGCCGGCAACTAGCTATCGCGGGCCCATGCGAGACGGTCTCGCCGGCCTCGGGTATAAAGTTGGGCTCCGACAGACAGACGACCATGAGTACGGCGACCACAACGGACCTTGCCGAGCGCATCATCGCCGCCCTCGGGGCACACGAGGATGGGCTTTGCCACGCCGGCATCTGCCATCTCTCCCTGTTCGGTTCCATCGCACGGGTGACGCCGAGGCGGCTGGCGATGTCGATCTTGCCGCCGAGTTCGATCCGGCCGCGCGTATGGACCTGTTCCGTTTGACCGCGTTGGACGCGTCGGCTCGGGAACATTCTTGGCCGACGCGTGGACCTGTTGCCCGAAACGTCTGCCCGCCCTCACAGCGGACGCGCGACAGGCCTTGGCGCAACTGCAGGGCCCGACACACCAGTAGCAAGTCGAAGACCCCGGAGACCGTCGACTGCTAACATTGACAGTCTCTTATGCTAACACCATCTCAGCAGGTTTCCGCAACCAACGGGGACCTTCATGCCGTTCGACACTTCCCCCACCACCGCCACCGGCGCCAACCACCGCGAATACTTCGCCGAACTCTGCCGCGAACTGCCGCCAGTCCCCGACGAGGACCCCGAAGCCCGCGCGACGCGCCAGAACAGCGCGATGGACGCTGTCGTGGCGCTTCACCCCGACAACGCGTTCGAGGCCCGCCTTGCCGTCCGCATCGTCTCAACGGACGCCCATGCCGCCGACGCCCTGCGCTCGGCCGCCCTCGCCGCGGGCGATCCCGAGAGGGTGCGACAGTGCCGCGCCCAGGTCGCCTCCATGGCCCGCCACTCCGACGCCGCGCTCCGCGCGCTGCTGCGCATCCAGGCCACCCGCGAGAAGCAGGAAGCCGCGATGCACCCCGCCGCGATGGGCCGCGCCGGCTACTGGTTCAAGGAGGTGTCGGCGGCACCTGGCCCGGACCGCGATCCGGGGCCTGCCCCGGACCACGATCCGGGGCCCACACCCGCGCGGCCGAAACCAGAGCCCAAACCCGCCCCGCCCGACATCGACGCCGAGGCCAGGCTCTACGCTGCCCTCTACCCCGAACGCGTGGCGCGCATTCGCGAAGCGGGCGGCCTCCCGCCCCGCCTGGATTTCGGCCCGCCGGAGCCGGCGATCGTGGCCGCACTTCTGCGCGGCGCCGTCCCGCCCAGCGAGCCTCAGTCTCGCAAATCGACACAATGAGACAACGCTGGGATCGCATGGACGGCTACATGTCATTGAACCGCACTGCATGGCTTGCGTTTATCGCTTCGGCAATCATCGCAAACACACGTACGAGCGGCGCCGACACAGCTTCCCCGCTTCTCTTGACCGCACCGTACCGCGCGTTTCATCGTGCCAGGCGGCTACGACGTGATACGCCCATGGCGCCTCGCCGACTCGTTGCAACAGCAGGCTGGGGGAGACAGGCCGGCATGGATTCGGTGGCGAGGGTCACCGTGACGGTGACGTTCTTGCGGATGGACCGGCCGCCTGCCGGTCCCTCGGTGGGCCTGCCGAGCGACTATCAGGTCGTGACGGTGCAGGAGCCGACCGTCGGGTTCTATCGTTATCTCTACGACACGGTGGGCGCGGACTACGTGTGGTGGCTGCGGCGTACCATGCCCGACCATGAACTGGCGATGCTGCTGCGTGATCCGGCCGTGTCGATCCACACGTTGTACAGCGGCGGACAGCCAGCCGGATTCTTCGAACTCGACGGGCGTGGCTGGCCGGACGTCAACCTGAGCTATTTCGGCCTGATGCCGCACGCGATCGGCGCCGGCGTGGGCTATCCGTTCCTGCGCAGTGCGATTGACGCGGTGTGGCGGCAAGGACCGCGCGGCATGACGGTGAACACCTGCACCGCCGACCATCCGCGCGCGCTGCCGACATATCTGCGCGCCGGGTTCCGCACGCTGCGTCAGGTGCGCGAGGTGTGGAACGTGCCGCGGCGGCTGGGCATGCGGATCCCCGAACGCTTGCTGGCATAGGGCCGATGATGACCGACGTGACGCACCGCACTGTCGAGGCCAACGGCATTCGCATCCACCTTGCCGAGATGGGCAGTGGACCGCTGGTCCTGCTGTGCCATGGCTTCCCCGAATCCTGGTACTCCTGGCGCCATCAGCTACGCGCCCTGGCGCAGGCCGGCTACCACGCGGTCGCGCCGGACATGCGGGGATACGGCCAGACCGATCGTCCCGAGGCGATCGACCAATACACGTTGTTTCATCTTACCGGAGACATGGTCGGACTGCTCGATGCACTGGGTGAGCAGCAGGCCGTCATAGCCGGTCATGACTGGGGCGCTCCGGTCGCGTGGCATGCGGCGCTGTTCCGTCCGGATCGCTTCCGCGGCGTGATCGCGCTCAGCGTGCCGTTCCGGCCACGCGGTCCGGTGCGGCCGACGTCCGTGATGCCGCAGACGGACGATGCAATCTTCTACCAGCTCTATTTCCAGACGCCCGGCGTGGCGGAGGCGGAGCTGGACAGCGATCCTCGCTCCTTCCTGCGTGGTGTGCTTTACGGCAATTCCGGTGACGGGCCGCTGCGCGAGCACGGTCTGCCATCCGACGGCGTCGGCATGGTGCCGCGCGCGGGCGGCATTCGCGGCCGCATGTCGACGCTGATGGTTGCGCCAGAGGTTCTTCCAGCCTGGCTCACCGAGGCGGACATCGACTTCTATGCGGGCGAGTTCAGCCGCACAGGGTTCCGTGGCGGCCTGAACTGGTACCGCAACATCGACCGCAACTGGGAGCTGCTGGCGCCCTTTGCCGCGGCGCGCTTGTCCGTGCCGGCGCTGTGCATGATCGGCGATCTCGACATCACGATGGGCTTTCGCGGCGCTCGCGAAACCGTCGTCAATATGAAGCAATCGGTGCCGTTGCTTCGCGAGACCATCATGCTGCCAGGCTGCGGCCACTGGACTCAGCAGGAGCGGGCGGCGGAAGTGAACGCGGCCATGATCGCGTTCCTGCGGAGCCTGTAATCACTCCAACGACACATCGTGCCTCGGCCGTCCCCAGTCCGCGGCCGCCTCGGCGCAGCGCGCCACATCCTCCTCCAGCATCAGTCCTTGCGCCACGAGTTCACGTGCGGCAGCGGTGATCGCCGCGACGTATGCCGCCTTGTCGGGGTAGCGCTCGAGGATGGACGGCCGCGGATCACCGGTGATGCGGCGCTCCTGCGGTGACTCAGGAAACGGAATGTAGCTGCCCTCGAAGCGCAACTGTGCGCCATGGCCGTGACCGCGGGCCCGCAGGTTCCAGCCGGTGTAGGTGCCGAGAGGTGCCGACACCATCGGAGCGCGCACGCCAGGCACGTCGTTGCCGTCGGCGTCCACCGATGGAACCAGCACCGTGTATTGCTTGCCCGGTGAGTCGGGCGCGTTGCCGGCCGGCACGGGATGCGGTGGCTCGCGCAGGATGCCGCGTTCGACATCCGGCCCGAAATCCAGCAGCGGCAACACATTGGGCGAGATCGGTGTGGCGACGCCCGGGATCGCGGGGAACTGCCGTCGCCATGCCTCGATCGTCACCAGCGTGCCGTCGGCCCGCGTCGGGATACTACTCGGCGCCGGAGGCGTGCCGTCGGTCGCCCAGCGGTCCATCGCATCGAGGTTGGCGCGGAAGAACATCGACGTGGACACGACGTTGGAAAAGTTCTGCCCGTGCCCGCGCGACGGCGCCTTCGGCTGTGGATCGGCGAAATGCTGCGAACTCGACCAGCAGTAGACGCGCACCGTGTCGGGCTGCTTCAGGTCGTTGCCCTGCGTGTCAGTATGCGCCAACGAGCCGCGTCGCACCCAGTACTCCGTTGCGGTCTGTGTGTGCATCACGAGTGGATCGGTGTCGGGCCGCTTCAGGATCGCATCCTGCTTGCCCGTGAGATGATCGGTGGACCACGCATAGGAGAATGGGAAGCTGTCGGCGATGTTGAAGTGGTCCTCGTATTGCTGACCGCCCGATACGATCGGGCTGGCGAAGCGATGGTTCAGCCACTTGCGACCCGCACCCGCGACGTGCGGAAAGACGCCGTCGAACACGCGTCGCCCCTGCGCATCGGCGTTGAAGCCGCGATAGACGAAGTCGCGCAGGCAGCGTCCGGTCTGCGAACGCCCCCAGGCATAGGCCTTCTCGATGCCGCGCAGCGGGTTGGCGTCCGAGCGGTCGTATTTCAGGAAGCTGATGAAGTCGCGCACCGCGACATGGCCGAGACCATGCACCAGCGGATCCTTCGCCGTATAGACAAGCTCATAGATCCAGCCGAGCTGGAAGCCGGCTGGCAGATAGATGTGCCGCTCGGACGGCACCACCGCGCGTTCCACCGACTGCGTCTCGCCGCCGACGCCTGCTTCGGCAGAGGCGAAGCGCCACTGGTCATGCGGAATCACCTCAGGCGTGTCGTAGGGATAGCGTCGTCGCGTCAGCACGGCGTCGCGCGTGTCGAGCGAGACCACGGCGTAGGAATGCGCCGCGATCCTGCCGCTGAGCGGAAAGCACGTGATGCCCGGGACGTCGGCGATGTACTCGACGCGAATGCGGCCGGTGATCGGCTTGCCGTTGTCGCTTGCAACCGGAACATCGAGCACCATGCGGCCGTCGCCTGGCAGCATGTCGCCCTCCCAGGCGAGCCAGGCTACCGCATAGCCGCGGCGCATGAAGAAGCCGTTGCCGGCATGCGCCAGGGTCATCGGCGCATTGCTGTGCGGCGCGTCGTTGTAGAACTGCAGCGCACGCTTGTGGCCGCGATTGCCATAATCATAGAACACGCGCCGGTTTCCGCGCTGCATATCGCGCGGCTTGAGGATCATGAAGTCCGCCGCGAAGCGCACCAGCCCGCCGTCGTCGACGGGCGCCTTGTCGAGATCCACGACATCCCGCTGCGCATCGGCATGGGGATCGACGGCGAAGTGCATGCGGCCGGACAGGCGCTCATAGGCGCCGACATCCCCGAAGGCGTGGCCGTCGGCGAACGGAATGCGTTCCGCGATCTGCACCTCGATCCTGTCGGTCATGCTCACCCCACTGTCCCGCCGGCGGGACTGTGCGGTGGGGTGGTCAGAGCGACAAGGGTCGCGTCAGCGGTCGGCCTCGATTGAGGACGGGCGCGTACGGGGTCAGGCGGAGCCGGCGACGTAGGCCTTCAGGCTGTCCACCTCGCCCTCCTGCTCCATGATGCGCGCTTTCACCACGTCGCCGATGCTGATCAGCCCGACCAGCATATCGCGCTCCATCACCGGCATGTGACGGAAGCGACCCACCGTCATCTTGGCCATCGCCTCCGCCACCGTCGTCTCCGGATGGGCGACCTGCAGCGCCCTCGTCATCAGCTGCCCGGCGGTCATCTCGAGCGTGCGAGCGCCATTGGCGGTCAGGCTGCGCACGATATCGCGCTCGCTGACGATGCCGAGGAGCTGATCCGCGCGATCGACCACCAGTACGGCGCCAATGCGAGAGGCGGCCAGCACGTCGGCAACCTGGGCAATCGTTGCCGTGGGGTCGACCGTGGTGACCTGATAGCCCTTATGCTTGAGGATGGCGGCAATAGTCGTCATGGCCTCACTCCCTGGCTTCGGCCGGGGCGGGCCGTGATCCGGTCTGTCACGTCACCTGGCCGGCCGGATCAAGAACCCGCGCGGCATTTCATCTGGCGTGATCATGCGCCAGTGCAATGAGCATATGCAAACAGTTGCTGTGCAGTGCACAAAAAATGGTCAGCGCCGGCTAGAAGAGCGTGCTGCCTGCCATCAGGCCCGCGACCAGCAGTACCAGGAAGATCACGATCGCGATAAAGAACAGGATGCGCGCGATGTCTGCCGCGGCGGCCGAGATACCGCCGAACCCGAATAGGGCCGCGACCAGCGACACCACCAGAAAGAACAGCGCCAATCTCAACATGACCGAATCCACTCCTGCAGGACGTTATCCAATGTGCAGAAGTTAATGCGCCGGATTTGGTTCGCCTGCTCACAGATGGTTGCATCGCGAACGCCTGATCACGCTCGCGATGCAATGACAGGCCTAGCGAGGCCTCGCAGGACACGGCCAGCCGGTGCAAGACGTTAACGACCGGTAAACCCAAACGATTGCAGGATCGATCACGCGCTGATGCCGATGAGGGCGAACTGTTGGGGGTCGGGTCGGACCGGTGAAGTGGTATTTCGCAATCAACGAAGCCGGTGCCGGAGGGGAAGTTGGGTGGCACGCCAAACTGGCGGCACTTTCAGCTTTCCGACGCACCAACCTTGAACCGACCCTGCTGTATACTGGGCGGCGCTGCGCTCTGACCGACTGGATGAACTTGCACGGAATTCGGGTACTGAACGTGCGGCCACCGTTCGAGCAGCGGATCGCCGAACTGTCCGCGCGTGGCCGTTACAGTACCGCGCTTCTGGGTCACTGGTTACGCTCGATTGTCTGTCTGTTGGAGAGCACCGACTCGGTTGTCCTTTATACCGACTGCGACGTGGTATTCCTGTCCGATCCAATGCTGGACGGGGTGCATCCCTCCTACTTCGCCTGCGCGCCCGAGTTCCGACAGGAAAACTGGAACTACGTCAACACTGGCGTGATGGTCATCAACGTGCCCGCACTGAGGGCTGACTTCGATCGCTTTATGGCATTTGCGCTTGACATGATGGAGCGGCGCGGCCCTCAGTTCACGGATCAGATCGCGTACAACGAGTTCTACCGGGATGCCTGGGACCGGTTGGAGACACAATTCAACTGGAAGCCGTATTGGGGACCAGCCGATGACGTCGCAATCCTGCACTACCATGGCCCAAAGTTTGGCTCACTGCGCGCGATCGTCGAGGGACATTGGTCCTGGGAAAGCAATTACGGCAGACAGCTCGGCAGCCTGCTAATTGCCCACGTGGACAATTATGCCCACGCCCTGCGCTCTACCATCAACGCGATCGGCGACAGCGACCCATTCGCACGCAGAGACCTGGAACTGTTACTCGTCGGATTGTCGACATTTTCGCCGGAGACATTCAGGGACAAGGTCGATCTGAGCTTCATGGACTTCGACCAGTTCGGCCCCGGCCAGTAATCGTTCATTAACAAACCGCATGTGATTCTCGTCCTCTGGCCAAGGCCGAGAGGATCACGAGGCTGATGCACGAGCGCAGCGCCAGTCTTCAAAGTGCCTGCGATCGTGCGACTGCGGCGGCCAACCGCGGGGACTTCGATGCAGCGCTGCGGCACTACCAGTATGCGCAGCGTCTGGAGCCATCGGCCGGCGAAGTTACTCTGTCCATCGCCGCGATACAGCTTACCATGCTGGATCCCCGTGCCGCCGATGCCTTTGCCCAGATCGCCGCTCGCGACGACGTGCAGGAGGCCTGGCTCGGGCTGGCCGCGGCTTGGCATCATATGGGCGAGCACGAGCTCGCAGCGCGGGACCTGCACACGCTGCTGTCCCGGCACGGCCATGTTCGCGGGACCGACAATATCCAGCGGCACGATGCGATCACGTCGGCGCACGGCGATGCCGGCTGGTGCGCCCTGTCGGCCGACGGCAGGCTGCGTGTCACCCTGCTCAATTCGGCTGCCGGCACGAACCGGCTGGTCGTTCTGCTCGACGGCACGCCTCTCGCGGTAAGGCTACGATCGACACACGACGGGGAGCGGCTGCGTGAAACATGCATGCTACCCGAAGGTTGGCGCCACGCCGAGCACATCTCCGTCCGCCTTGATGGACAGGACCTGCTTGGCAGCCCGCTGCAGGCATCGGTCATCGGCCATGTTGAGGGCTTCGTCACGGCGACTGCTGGCAGCCTGTCCGGTTGGGTCTGGTTTCCAAACGATCCGGATTGCGCCCCGGGGCTTACGATCCAGGATGCCCTGGGGACCACGTTGCACGCCGTCGCAATTGATCCGGCATCCGATGTGCAGCACGCCAAGCCACTCGCCCGACCCAGGCTGCTGGATGTTCCGGCAGCGGAGCTTCGCGCACTGGTCGCACCGATCTCGGTGCTGGATGCCGGTGGCCGACATCTCTACGGCAGCCCGCTCGACCCGTTCGTCGATCAGCGCAGCGCCGCGGCTGCGGCGGAACTCGCAAGACGCCGGTTTCCTGCGACAGTCCGTCGGGCCGGCGGCGGCGTTGATCTTCGCCTGGCCGCGGTGCCGGCCGATATCGTGGGCGTGCGGCGATCCGTCCGGCGCGTTGCTCGGGCGCCGGGCATCGATATCGTCATTCCGGTCTACCGCGGTCATGATCAGACGCTCGCCTGCATCAGAAGCGTGCTGGCGTCTCTGCCGAAGGGCGCTCGCTGCGTCGTCATCGACGATGTATCGCCGGAGGCGAAGACGATCGATGCTCTTCGGGATTTGGCCAAGCGCGGCCGCATCGTGCTGCGCCGCCAGCCCAGCAATCGCGGCTTTCCAGCAACCGCCAACACTGGCATCCGCGCGGCAGGCACTCGTGACGTGATCCTGCTGAACAACGATACGATTGTGCCGCAAGGCTGGATCGAGCGGCTGGCCGAAGCTGCCTACGGCGCACCCGACATCGGAACCGCGACGCCGTTCTCCAACGATGCGACGGTGTTCAGCTATCCACTCGAGGACGGCCCCAACCCTGTCCCCGACGAGGCAGCAACTATCCGGCTCGATCGTCTGGCTCGCCGCGCCAACGCCAACTTGGTGGTGGATGTGCCGACAGCGCACGGCTTCTGTGTCTATCTCCGGCGCGACTGCCTGAAGGAGGTGGGTCTGTTCCGCGAGGACCTGTTCGCCCAGGGCTACGGCGAGGAGAATGACTTCTGTATCCGAGCCCGCCATCTTGGCTGGCGCCACGTCGCCGTTCCCGGCGTGTTTGTGGGGCACGCGGGCGCCGTCTCGTTCGGCAGCGCCAGGGCGCATTTGATGGCGCGCAATCTCGCGATCCTGAACCGGCTGTATCCAGGCTACGACACGCTGATCGCGAACTTCCGCGAGGCCGACCCGCTGGTGCAAGCGCGCTTCCGGATGGACGCCCTGCGCTGGCGCCAGAGACGCTCGCGCAAGGGCGCGGTGGTGCTGATCACCCATTCGCGTTCAGGCGGCGTGAAGCGGCGCGTGTCGGAGCGCTGCCTGGACATCGCGGCGTCAGGTCTGCGGGCGATCGTGCTGGCACCTACCACTGACGAGCATGGCCGCGTGCGCTGCGGGCTCGCCGATGGGACAGACGAGGATTTTCCCAATCTGCGCTTCGATACCGCCAACGGCCTGGTGGAGCTCGCGGCGTTCCTGCGGGACGACAAGCCGGTGAGTATCGAACTGCATCACTTCGTCGGTCATGATCCGGCCATTCTCGGGCTCGCTCGATGCGTTGGCAGTGCCGTACGACGTGGTGGTGCACGACTACGCGTGGGTCTGCCCGCGGATCACGCTGATCGGGCCTGAAAAGCGCTATTGCGGCGAGCCGGGCGGGGACGCCTGCGAGGCGTGCTATTCGGACATAGGCAGCAATATCGAGGAGGACATCAGACCATCACGCCTGCGGCTGCGCTCGCAGACCTTGCTCTCCGGCGCTCGGCGCGTCGTTGTGCCGAGCAGCGATGTTGCGACCCGGCTGCGGCACTACTTCCCGCGTCTCGCCTGCGTTGTGACGCCATGGGAGGACGATGCCGGGCCGTCTGTGCCGGCCCATCGTGGCATCAACCCGTTGCGATTGCGCGTCGTCGTGGTCGGCGCCATCGGCATCGACAAGGGCTACGAGTACCTCCTCGCCTGCGCCCGTCATGTCGCGACGCATCGGCAGGCTCTGGAGTTCGTCGTGGTGGGGCACACCTGCGACGACGAGCGCCTGCTCGACACTGGCACCGTTTCCATCACTGGCGAATACGACGAGGCCGAGGCTGTCGAGCTGATCCGGGCACAGCAGGCGGAGCTCGGCTTCCTGCCTGCGCTGTGGCCGGAGACCTGGAGCTACACGCTTACTCAGATCTGGCAGGCGGGGCTGGACGTGTTGGCTTTCGACATCGGTGCTCCCGCTGAGAGGATCAGAGCGACGCGCCGCGGCAGTCTGCTGCCTCTCGGCCTCCCGCCTGCCGCGGCCTGCCGGGCGCTGCTGGCATATCGGACCGGCGGTGACCCGCCCCCGGCAATGCCGATCAAGCACGGTGTACCAGCCGCGGTGGCGTGAGGGTTGCGCTGACTGTGCCAGTGCATGACGCCGCGTGAAGCCATGAACCGGTTGCGACGCGAGGAGGAGGAGAAGGAAGGGCGTACGTCGTGGTGCCGAACCATCGAGGGGATATCAGGCCTGGTACGCTACACTCGATCTGCCGCCGGGCTGGCTGGGAATATCCACCTCGACGGGCGCCTGCGTCAGTGGACTAGGGCTCTGGCCCGGGTGACGCTGTGGCTGTCATGCACCATATTCCGTGGGTGACATAAACGGGCGACCGGCCTGATGACGGCTTCCGAAGACTTTCGCTCGATTTACCGCCACGGCTTCGCCCGGGTCGCCGCCTGCACAACACGCTGCGCGCTCGCCGATCCGGCCGCGAATGCGGCAGCCATCATGGATGTGGCGCGTGCGTGCCATGCGCGAGGCGCGGCGCTGGCGGTGTTCCCCGAACTCGGCGTCTCGGGCTACGCGATCAGCGATCTGCTGCACCAGTCCGTGCTGCTCGACGCGGTGGAGCAGGCTGTCGCGGATCTGGTCGAAGCGTCGGCCGATCTGCTTCCGCTGCTGCTGGTGGGCGCGCCACTGCGCCATGCCGGTGCCTTGTACAACTGCGCGCTGGCGATCCATCGCGGCAGGCTGCTCGGTGTGGTGCCGAAGGTGCATCTGCCCAATTATCGCGAATTCTACGAGCCGCGGCACTTCGTGGTGGGCGACGGCATGGTGGGTGGGGAGATCGCCATCGGCGCGCTGACGGCGCCGTTCGGCTCCGATCTGCTGTTCGTGGCTGAGGACGTGCCCGGCCTGATCGTGCATGCCGAGATTTGCGAGGACATCTGGATCCCCGTGCCCCCCAGCTCCTTTGCGGCGCTGGCGGGTGCGACCGTGCTCGCCAACCTGTCGGCCAGCAACATCACGATCGGCAAGGCGGAGACGCGGCGCCTGCTGTGCGCTTCGCAGTCGGCGCGCTGCATCGCGGCCTACCTCTACGCAGCGGCGGGTGCCGGCGAATCCACCACCGATCTGGCCTGGGACGGTCAGGCCTCGATCTTCGAGAACGGCGCAACGTTGGCCGAGACCGAGCGCTTCCCCTCCGCCAGCCAGTTTGCATTGGCTGACATCGACCTCGGTCTGCTGCGCCATGAGCGCATGCAGATGGGCAGCTTCGACACCAACCGCCGGCGCCATCCCGGCGCGTTCCGCCGCATCCCGTTCCGGATGGATGCGCCCGCCGGCGACATCGGCCTGGAACGCAAGGTCGAGCGCTATCCGTTCGTGCCGGCCGATCCCGCGCGGCTCGAGCAGGACTGCTACGAGGCCTACAACATCCAGGTCTCCGGCCTTGCGCAGCGGCTGCGTGCGACCGGCATCAAGCGGGTGGTGATCGGCGTGTCGGGCGGGCTCGATTCGACGCATGCCCTGATCGTCTGCGGCAGAGCGCTCGATATGCTCGGGCTGCCGCGGACCAACATCCTTGCCTACACGATGCCCGGGTTTGCCACCTCCGCGCACACCAAGCGGAGCGCCATCCGGCTGATGCAGTCACTCGGGGTCACCTGGCAGGAGCTGGATATCCGCCCTGCCGCGCAGCGCATGCTCAGCGACATTGGCCATCCTTTCTCGCAGGGCCAACCGACCTATGACCTGACGTTCGAGAACGTGCAGGCCGGATTGCGCACCGACTACCTGTTCCGACTGGCGAACCACCACAATGGCATCGTGGTCGGCACCGGCGATCTCTCGGAGCTGGCACTCGGCTGGTGCACCTACGGCGTCGGCGACCAGATGGCGCACTACAACGTCAATGCCGGGGTGCCGAAGACGCTGATCCAGCATCTGATCCGCTGGGTGATCAGTTCGCGCCAGTTCACGCCGGATGTCGGGGCGACGCTGGACGCGATCCTCGCCACCGAGATCACGCCGGAACTCGTGCCGACGAAGGAAGGCGAGACGCCGCAGAGCACGGAGGCCTTCATCGGCCCCTATGCTCTGCAGGACTTCAACCTCTACTACACGCTGCGCCACGGCATGGTGCCGTCGAAGATCGCGTTCCTCGCGCTGCATGCCTGGGGCGACGCGGCGAAAGGCGAGTGGCCGCCAGGTTTCCCGCCCGACCGGCGCGGCGCCTATGACCTCGCGACGATCCGCAAATGGCTGGAGGTGTTCCTCCGCCGCTTCTTCGCCTTCAGCCAGTTCAAGCGCTCCGCCATGCCCAACGGACCGAAGGTCAGCGCGGGAGGGTCGCTGTCGCCGCGCGGCGACTGGCGTGCGCCGTCCGACGGCAACGCCAACGCCTGGCTCGCGGAGCTGGAGCGCAACGTTCCGCCAGGTCCAACTACCGGGCCCTGAAACGTTTCAGAGCGGTTCGCCTCGCTGTTCGTCATCTCTACGCACGCCCCGACCGCCTCGGGGCTGAACGGAGAGGGTCATGGCCGCGCTGCTCATTGCGTGGGGTGTGTTTGCTTTGGCGCTGATCGCCCACGCGATCCTGGACACGCCGCGTACGCCCCATATCCATGGAGAGGACGCTTCAGCCGCGCACACGGTTGCTGGCGACGAGCCTGCGGGGATGATGGAGGCAATCGCGATGTCGGTCTTCTGACGCCACTCTGCCGACGGTCCTGCCTCCGTACACCGCCGTACGTCACAAACCCGATTTCGCGCCAGGGCAGGGATCTCTACATCGCCGTCCATCGAAGTGGACGCGATGGAGAGAGTGATGCAGACCGCGAAGGAACTTCCCGCCAGGTACTTTTGCATTCGACCGCCCGACCGGTGCGCTGAGTGAGGATGCCCTGGCGCATCGGCGGCGGTGCAAAGGCCTGCCCCCGGTCAAGCCCGGCGAGGTCGAGCGCCTGGTGGCGGGTTTCCTGGCAACCAGAGGCGTCACCGCCTGCCCCACACGTTACGCTGCGCCAATCGAGCAGCGGTCGCAGAGCGTTCGAAGCGCTTACTGATGCGTGCCTATATCACTGCGACCGGGACTGCACGTGGCATGAAGCCTGACATGCCTGAGCAAGCTCGCGAAGAATTCGGCCGCAAGATCGATGACTACGATCACGCCCTGCACCGCGAGATTGCGGCGCAGCTAAGCGAGATCGCCGCGAGCGAAGGCGGCTGACCTTCCCTCCGAACGGGATCGCCGTGCTGAGGAGGCAGGTAACTCTGATGAAAGCCGTCCGGGCACATACCATTGCGCCATGCCGTTCCTGCTGCCCGCGGCCCTGGCCGCTGTCCTGATCGTCGGCTCCGCCGGATGCTGCCGCGCTGATGCGGAGCGGCCCGAATAGATGCCGCGCGTATTGAACGTCCGTGATCTGCCGGGCTACGCCGACCGCAAGCCGGTCATCCCGGATGGCGCCGTCTACATTGGCCGCCCGGCCTGGCGTTATGGTTTGCGCGGCTCCGTCTGGGCCAATGCGCCACTGCCGCCGAACGCAACCGACAGCGAGCGCACTTGTGCTGTCATGGACTACGAGACGCGCTTGACATGTGACGCGCCCCTCATGGGCAGGCTGCACGAGTTGCGAGGGCGCGACCTGGTTTGCTGGTGCAGCCCGAAGCCATGCCATGGTGCCGTGCTGCTGGAATGCGCGAACATCTGTTAAGCGTCGGGTACCGGTCGGTCGAGAGTTGAAGCATGCCTGAAAGAAAGCAAGGCATAGATTTGCAACACCTCTAGCATCGGCCCCCGCTGTCTTGCTCCGGTGGGCGTATCCAAACCGGAGTGCAAATGGCAAGCGAAGATACGAAAGTAGACACCACGCCGTTGGAAGAGGAACTGGTCGAGCTTCAGATCAGCCTCTTTCTGCAGGACTTTTTTGCCAGACCGAGGTCACGCGGTATTCACTGCCTGTCGTCCAGGCAAATGGAGAACATCCGCGTGAGATTGGATGCGACCAAAGCCCCTGGGCGACCGCACCTTCACCTCGACTATGGCAGGCAGCACCGCACAGCGACATATGCGATTGACACGGGCGAGCGGCTGGCTGGCGAACTGGACAGCAAGTACGACGGCAGAGTGGCTAACTGGATCGAGGATTGCCGGATGCTTCTCTTGCGGGCCTGGGATCAGCTGCAAGCCGGGCAGAATGCCGGCGGGCTGGTCTGGGAGCTGCGGGGCGCGGACTAGCAGCTTCGCCAAGCCACCGTCATGCGCGGGCCGCAACTGGCAGAGCTCGCGTGGGGCGAAGCACCTCATCGGCCCGCATAATTAACGAACCGTTGCGGGCTGGATCACGAATCGTTCAGCCGCTGATCGTACCGGGCAAAACAGCCGGTCGTTGATCTGCATCAATGCGACCGCGTGTCGCGCTGCAATAACGGCCGAGGAGGTGACCCATGAGCGATATCATCCTATTCGCCCACCCGACCTTCGGCGTCCTCGGGATCATGGCTGCGGTCTGGATCCTGGTCGAAGCACTGAACGCCAGCGAGGCCAACCAGGGCCGCATTCGACTGGCCGCTTACGCCGTCACGATCTGCTTCATCGCCGCCTGGATCCTCGGCGGCTTTTGGTATGTCAACTACTACTACGCCGAGAAGGCGATCATCCTGAAAGGGCCGTGGCCATTCGCCCATACCCTGTTCATGGAGACCAAGGAGCATCTGTTCTTCATCCCGCTGATCCTGGCGCTCTACCTGCCGATCGTCGCGGCCCGCAGGCTTGCGTCCAACGCAGCCGCGCGAGCCATGGTGATGGTGGTGTCAGCGTTCATCATCCTCAACGGCCTGGCGATCGAAGGCGCCGGCGCGATCATCAACTACGGTGCGAAGGTCGCCTTCATCCATACTGGCCAAAAGGGAGCCGAATAATGTCGAGCACAGTACAGCCGCGCGCCGGGATGCCTCCGGCCTCGACAGATCGGGCAAGGGCACAAATCGGTATGCTCGACCACGCCGCCGCGGCGTTCGGTATCTCCGCAGTCGTCGCCATCCTATTCAACACCGTGCTCGCCTGGATCAAGGATGCCTACGACCCGCTGAACAGCTTCATGGCCGCGCTGACCGGGCATCACTGGATCACTCACGGCCTCGCCGATATTGCGGTGTTCGTCATCGTCGGCGTGGTGCTCATGGGGCGGCACGTCAGCATGGATGGCACCAAGCTCGCATGCCTGGTGGCGGGTGCGGTCATCGTGGGCGGCGGCGGCCTGGCGCTCTGGTTTGTGTTGGTCTGAACCTTTGCCGCCGGCTCGGGCGGATCGCGCCGGCCTACAGGTGGGTGAGGATCGATTCCGCCTTGCTGACTTCGAAGCCGCCGGGTGCCTCGACGGCGAGATGCGTGATCTTGCCGTCCTGCGCGATCAGTGCATAGCGCTGGCTGCGCGTGCCCATGCCGCGGCCGATCAGGTCGAGTTCCAGGCCGAGAGCCTTGGTGAACGCGGCTGATCCGTCGGCCAGCATGGTGATCTTGCCGTCGACGCCCTGTTCCTTGCCCCAGGCCGCCATCACGAACGCGTCGTTCACCGCGATGCACGCGATCGTGTCGACACCCTTCGCCTTGAGGGCATCGGCGTTCTGCACGAAGCTCGGCAAATGCTTGACGCTGCAGGTTGGAGTGAACGCGCCCGGCACTGCGAACAGCACAACCTTCTTGCCCTTGAAGACTTCGTCAGTCGACGTCTCCTTGGGTCCGTCGGGCGTGCCCATCATCAACTTCATGGACGGAATCTGATCACCGACCTTGATCGTCATTGGCTCCTCGCTCCCCTCTCTGGCTTGCCAGCCCGCAACTCCTAGCCTCCCGCGCGGTCGGAGTCACGCCGTCCGGCGAGGCGCTTGCACAGTCGCGCCGACGGGACCAGATTCACTGTCATGGAACAGCCGCGCAAATCCGGGAGCCAACCGTCCGGCGCCGACTTCCTGACCGGCCAGTTGCTGATCGCGATGCCGGCGATGGAAGACCCGCGGTTCGCGCACAGCGTCATCTATCTCTGCGCCCACACGCCGGAAGGGGCGATGGGGCTGGTGCTCAATCGCCCGCTGCAGCGCCCCAAGTTCGACGAACTGCTGCGGCAGCTCGAGGTGGCGCCGGTGCCGCCGGCGCGCCGCATCCGGCTTTGTGCCGGCGGGCCGATGGACAACGCGCGCGGCTTTGTACTGCACACCACGGACTGGACCGGCGAGGGCAGCCTGCGGGTCGACGACACCGTGGCACTGACCGCGAGCCTCGATGTGCTGAAGGAGATCGCCGAGGGCCGAGGACCGCGCGAGGGCCTGCTGGCGTTGGGCTATGCCGGCTGGGGGCCGGGCCAGCTCGATGAGGAGATCCAGCAGAATGCGTGGCTGTCGGTGCCTGCCGACGAGACCATCGTGTTCGACGGCGACGACGATACGAAATGGCGGCGCGCGCTGGCCAAGCTGAACATCGACCCGCTGCTGCTGTCGGGTGCTGCAGGGCACGCGTAGCTATCGGCTGCAGGCCGCTCCCCCGAGCACACAGAACGACGCGCAGTAGGGATGGTTGAGTGACACAGGCCGTGCGGCCTCGGCCAGCGTGCGGCCGAGTTCGAACTGCGGATCGTATGCGAGCAGCGTGCAGGCCAGCACGGTGGGCGTCGCCGCGTCCTTGCGCTTCACCACCATGCGGGCGGAGGCGCACATCACGTCGTCCGGCGACTTGTGCAGGATGCCCCAGCAGGCCGTAGTAATCTCTGGCACGTCGCGCTGCGCGTCCATCTCCGGGAACAGCATCAGCCGCACTGGATCGGCCGCATCGATCGGCACATCGAGTTCGGCGAACAGCCGCGCAAATCCGGCGCGCAGGTCTTGCTCCGGCTCACCCGAGAACCGCCGGCCGGCCACATCGATGGCGAACCCATTGCGCGCCAGCCATGTCAGGCCGTCGATCGTCGGTGCCCAGCTTCGCGATCCGCGCTCCGCTTCGTGGACCTCGGGTGCGTGGTGATCGAGCGAGACGCGGATGCGCAGCCTTGCGCCATAGGTGTCGCGCAATGCCAGAAGCTGCCGGCGCAGCCGGCGCATCGGCTGCATCGCATTGGTCAGCACCAGGGCGTTGAAGCCTCGCGACAACACGTCGTTCAGCATCGCGATGATGTCGGGATTCATGAACGGCTCGCCGCCCGTGAAGCCGATCAGCTTCGTTGGCAGTCCGTCGCGGGCGATCTCGTCGAGGTACTCCCGCACCTCGTTGTGCGTGAGATATGCCAGACGGTCGTTGCGTGGCGATGAATCGATGTAGCAGTTGCGGCAGGTCAGGTTACACAGGGTGCCGGTGTTGAACCACAGGGTATCGAGAGAACGCAGCGCCACCTGCGCACGTGTCTCGCCCTTCGCGGTGACGAAAGGATCACGGAACTTGGCGGTGTCCAGCGGCTGGAACTGCGCGTCCATCGTCAGCGACCCTTGAACACCGGCGTGCGCTTCTCCAGGAAGGCCTGACGGGCCTCGCGGTAGTCCTCGCTGTTCACGGCTGCCTCCTGCAAGGCGGCGATCTCCGCGGCACGCTCGCTTGTCTCGCCGCGATCCAGTGCCTCGAGCACCACCTTGGCGCCACGCTGCGACAACGGTGCGCGGGTGGACAGTTCCTGTGCCAGTGCATGCGCGCCGGAAAGCGCGCCCTGCTCCGAGACCTCGTCGATCAGTCCCATCGAGCGGCAGTCGGCGAGCGGGAAATAGCGGCCCGAGTAAAGCACCAGCTTGGCGTTCGCCAATCCCACGGCGCGCAGCAGCAGGCTGCAGTCCAGCGTGCCGTAGACGACGGACAGCCGCGCCGCAGGAATGCCCATCTGCGTCGTCGCGTCGCCCACACGCAGATCGCACGCCAATGCGAGTCCACACCCACCACCCACGCCATAGCCATGCACAGCGGCAATCGTTGGCTGCGGTAGGTCCATAATCGCCCGCGTTGCCGCCCGCCCCGCCTCGCCGTAGACGCGGGCATCGTCCACCGCTATTCCGCACCTTGGAGAATTCGGAGATGTCGGCGCCGCCGCAGAAGTGTCCGCCGGCGCCGGTGAGGATCACCACGCGGACGTCGCTACGTCGCGCGAAGCTGCTGAAGATCTCGCCCAGGCCGCGCCACATGGCCAGCGACACGACGTTGCGCTTCTCCGGCCGGTTCAAGGTCACGACGGCAATGCCTGCCGCGTCCACCGACACCTCGATGTCGTCTGCCATCACTACTCCCGCGTTTCCTGTTCATTCTGCCGCAGCGCGAGCCACTCCGCCATGAGCCTGCCGTTGTCCGAAGGATAGCGTTCGTCGAGCACCGTCAGCGCGGTGATCCGGTCGGCGCGGAAATGCCGGTAGTCCTGCCGCAGCTCGCACCACGCGCCGATCAGCGTCGCCTGCACGTAGTAGGCTACAGCGATCGGCCAGATCGTGCGCTGCGAGCAAGTGCTCTTCTCGTCGATGTAGCGGATATGCAGCTTGCGTTCGTCGCGGATCGCCTGGCGCACCGTGGAGAGGTCGACGCTCTCGGGCACCGGCGCGCCGGAACTGGAGACGAAGAATGGTGCTGCGGCCAGTTGCGCGCGCAGCGCGTCAGGCAGGACGACCGTCACTTTCGACAGC
The DNA here is from genome assembly GCA_963791495.1 of uncultured Alphaproteobacteria bacterium. GTDB lineage: Bacteria > Pseudomonadota > Alphaproteobacteria > Acetobacterales > Acetobacteraceae > JAMXLO01. The sequence goes on along the minus strand of CAWBST010000017.1, from coordinate 499,860 downwards.
ACGCTCTCGGCGGCGTCTTGCAGGCTGGGATCGCCGGTGCGAGCGACGAGGCGGGCGCCGACCACGATCGCCTCGATCTCCTCGGTGGTGAACATCAGCGGCGGCAGGTCGAAGCCGCGGCGAAGCATGTAGCCGATGCCCGGGGCGCCCTCGATCGGCACGCGCCGCGCCTGCAAGGTGGCCACGTCGCGATAGACCGTGCGGACGGTCACCTCCAGCTCCTCGGCCAGTGCCGCCGCCGTCGTTGGGCCGCGCGCGGTGCGCAGGCGCTGGATGATGTCGAACAGGCGGTCGGAGCGACGCATGATCGAAGACTACTGACAGAGCGCTGTCAGTGGCCATCCGGTACACTTCGTCTCAAGCCGCGCGGAGGAACGCCATGATCACACTGACGGACGATCCTGACCCACATCTCGAGGCCGTGCTCGACGAGGGCCTCGCCGAGCACAACGCGGAAATGTCGAGGCTTCGCGACTGGCGCGCGCTGGCCGTGGAGGTGCTCGATCCGGACACCGGCGAACTGGCCGGCGGGGTGCTTGGCCGGACGTCGATGGGGCTGTTCTTCCTGGACCTGTTCTACCTGCCGAAGAAGCTGCGCGGCGGCGGCATCGGCAGCCGCGCGCTGCATATGGCGGAGGAGGAGGCCATCCGGCGAGGCTGCCGCGCTGCCACACTGGTGACGGTCAACTTCCAGGCACCGGATTTCTACGCGCGCCACGGCTGGGAGGAATTCGGCCGCATCGCCAGCGCGCCCGGGGTGGAGCGGATCTTCATGCGCAAGACGTTCGCGGTTTGACGGAGGCGATGGGATGCAGTCGATCAGTCTGAACACAGAGGAGGTGGACTGGGTGCCTGGCACCCCGTTCTACGGACCCGGCGCGGTGTTTGGGGGTCGGGAGGTGGTGCACCTCAAGGTACTGAGCGACCGGCGCGCCGAGGGTGGCGGGATCGCATGGCTGGTGCGGTTCACGCCGCCGGAGGGCAAGATGATCAAGATCGTCGCGGTGGCACTCTCGGACGAACACATCTTCGGTCTGGAAGGTGGCCGCGGCACGAAGTCCGGAGAGCGGTTGCGTGCCAAGGGCAATTATGGGCTGAACCCGAAGGGCAAGCCGCACAGCGCGTTCATCGGTACCGAGACGGTGGCGTTGGTGATCTACCACGGCGAGCCGGACGAGGTGCGGTCTATCGAGGTGATCGACAAGGCGGCGAACTGATGAGCCCCGACCGGCGGGAATGATCGGTCTCACGGACCGTGGGGTGAGACGTTGGACGTGGTCAAGGTTGGTTAGGATCTGCCATCCGGCTACCGCAGCATCGCCGCGACCTGGTCGAGGCGCCGGATGCGCGCGTACATCTTCATTGCCTTGTCGAGGCTGTAGGCATGGGCGGCCGTGTCGCTGCTCCAGCAGCACTCGCGCACCACGACCGACGCGAGGTCGAGGCTGAAGGCCTCGCGGACGCTCGTCTCGACGCCGCGATTGGTGGCGCCGCCGCCAATAATGATGGTGTCGCGCCGCAGCATGTGCAGGAGCTCGGCGACGCCTGTCCCGTAGAAGGCGCTCGGCCGGCGCTTGAGGAAGACGTAGTCCTCGGACAGCGGCGCGATCTCGTCGGGGAAGCCGGCGTCCGCGGTGCCCTCGACAGCGTTGGTGAGCGGTGGCACGCCGGTCTCTGCCGATAGGTCGGTCGGCAGCATGACGACATCGGCGCCATCGGCGCGGCTGACCGGCGTCGTGTAGATCACCGGGACGCCGGCTGAGCGCGCGGTCGCGATCATCTGAACCCAGGCATCGAGCACGGGGCGCATAGCAGCGCGCCGTGTGGGATCCGACGGAGCGAGCGCGCGCCGGCAGACGTCGTAGGCGATCAGTGCGGCGCGGTGCCGATCGATGTGTTCGGGTTCGGGCATCGGAGCGTCCTCGGGTGAGAGGGGACGGCATCTCTGTTGGTGCCGTCGTGAATGTGGGCGAAACGGGCTGGTGAGCCGCACCTCGGAGTACGCGCTCCCGCCCGAGGCGAATCCTCGCCGCGTCGCCTATCGCCACGCGTCGCAGCCACACCACGATCTCGCAGATCGGAGGCATGAAGCGTCACGCTCGCGCCGAGCGTGCCATGGTCCGGTGCGGCGTCCAACCGCCGGCGTATCAGTCCAGACTGATCGTCCCCGCTTCAGGGCCCTTGGCGCCCTGCACGACGCCGATCCGCACTGACTGGCCCTCCTGCAATGGGCCCATCCCGGCGCGCTCCAGCACCGTCGCGTGGATGAACACGTCCTTACCGCCCGACTGCGGGGTGATGAAGCCGAACCCCTTGTCGGGGTTGTACCACTTCACCGTTCCCATCATGTCGACCGCGGTACTGAGATCCACCTGGCGCCGCGGGCCATCGAAGCTGCGCTGCGGACGCTGCTGGAATGACGGCCTTCGCGCCGGGGTCTCGGTGGCAGTGCTTTCATCGACCGATACCACCTGATCGACCTGCCGGCCCTTCTGGCCCTGGCCCACGCGGATCCGTAGCGTCGCACCGGGACTGACCGCCTGAAATCCGGCGGCCTGCAGGGAGTTGATGTGCAGAAACACGTCGCCCGATCCGTCGGTCAGCGCGACGAAACCGTAGCCCTTCTCGGCGTTGAACCACTTGACCGTCGCCTCTGACTCCGGCCCGGCGGAGGCGAACGACGGAAGGGGCATCGGGGGCGGCGCGTTGCCGTAGAAGTTGTCGTCATCGAAACCGCGGCGGCGCGGCGGCCGTTGGCGGTCATTCCTGGGGGGTCGCAAGGCTGTAATGTCCTCTATGGTCGGCTTGTACCTGTACCCACGATACGCCTGATTGCGTCGTCTGGGTAGCGGCACCCGTGACACGCGAAATGTTGAACACAATCAGTCGAATGCCTGTTTGATCCGCGCCCAGTCTTCGATCGCGCGCTCCTCGCCTGGGGTGATCGGGACGACGAGTTGGCTCCAGCCGGCGCTGCGCAGCGCCTCGACGCGCTGCTTCAATTCCTGCTCGGTGGCGGTGAACGTGGTGCGACGGATCAATTCGGCGTTGATGAACCTTCGCTCCTCAGGTTTCACAAAAACGAAATGGCCGCGGTGGTTGTTGAGGTAGCGCGCATCCGGCGGTTCGTAACCGCGCGCCATCGCAACGTAGCCATCGATCTGTTCCTTCACCGATGGCGGTACGGGCGAGGTGTTCTGCCAACCTTCCATGTCGAGATCGGCCGCCCGATGCAGCAGCACTGCTGCGCGCGGTCCTGCCTGGGCGACGGCGCGTGGACTGTCGGACGGCTCGCCGTCCTGCAGGACGCAGCCGCAGGCCCAGGCGGTGGCGTAGAGATCGCCGGCGTTGCGCCCGGCCGCCTTCCAGCTCTGCTGCATGCTCTCCAGCGCGGTCATCGCGCCTGGGGCGTCGGAGACGAAGGTCTTCCATCCGGCGTTCAGCTTGGCGGTCAGCGCTTGCGACTTCGGGCCATAGGCGGAAACGTGCAGCCGGATCGGATCGTGCGTGTTGATCAGGCCGAAGTCCGGGTTAAGGAAACGGATCTTCTTGCGCTTGCCTTCAACGTTGGTCTCCAGCGTTTCGCCGTTCAGCAGGCCGTAGACGACACGGATATACTCTTCCATGTCGGCGAGCTTCATCGCACCCAGCCCCATGGCGCGACGCGCCGAGAAGCCGGTGCCGACGCCGAAGTCGATCCGTCCCGGAGCCATTCCGTTCAAGGTGGCGAAGGCATTGGCCGTGACAGCCGCTGTGCGGTTGGACGGCACCAGAACGCCGGTGCCGAGACGGATGCGCGTGGTCTTCATCGCGGCGGCACCCATGGCGACAAAGCAATCCGCAGTGATCATCTGCGTGTCGAAGAACCATGCGTGCGTGAACCCAAGTTCCTCGGCGCGCTGTGCGAGCTTCCATGAGTTCGTGGGATGTGGCGATGCCGATGCCGAAGTCCATGTCTGCCTCCTTGGCCCGTTTCCGTTTGGCTGCCAGTGTAGCATCGGCCAAGTCGGAGGGAACGCGATGAAATTCGGTCTCTGCTACATCCCGGACTACCACGAGGAACTCTCCGGTTCGTGGCAGGACTGGTACGACAACATGATCGCCGAGGTGAAGCTGGCGGAGACACTCGGTTTCGATGGCGCGTGGTTTGCGGAGCATCGCGTGGGAGGCTTCGCTTTCGGTTCGCCTGCGCTGTTCATCGCGGCCTGCGCGCGCGAAACACAGCGCATTCGGCTCGGCTGTTCGGTCAGCCTGCTGCCGCTCAACAATCCGGTGCGCACGGCGGAGGATTATGCGATGGCCGATGTGCTATCGCATGGCAGGCTGGATTTCGGTGTCGGCCGAGGGCTGTACAAGTACGACTACGATATCGCCAATGTGCCGATGAGCGAGAGTCGCGAACGCTTCGACGAAAATCTCACCATCATCCGCGCCCTGTGGACGCAGCATCGGGTGACCCATCACGGGCGCTGGACGACGATCGACGGCCATACGCTGGGACCGCGAACCGTGCAGCAGCCGAGCCCGCCGATCTGGGTCGCAGCGGTTCGCACCGAGGCCACGTATCGGTGGGCCGGCGAGAACGGGTTCAACTTGCTGACCGCGCCGTTCTTCTTCACCGATCATCGTGAACAACAGGCGTTGCTGGCGGTGTATCGCGACAGTCTGCGCGCGCATGGGCATGATCCGGCGACGAAGCAGGTGATGGCGGTGTATCATATGTACTGCGCGGAAACTGATGCCGATGTCGCGGCCTTCGCCGATCCGGCGCTGCACCGCTACCAGGCGTTCACCAAGGCGACCGATCTGTCACGGCAGGCTTATCGCGACCCGGTTGCCTACAAGGATTGGAAGGGCTTTTTCGAAAATCGCGAGACGATTACATTGGAGCAGATGAAGGCCGAGCGCGCGGTGATCGGCCGGCCGGAGGAGTGCATCGAGAAACTCCGGTTGCTGTCAGAGCGGTTCGGCATCACGTATTTCAGCTTCGAGGTGAATTTCGGTGCTCTGCCGCATCCGGAGGTGGTGCGGTCGATGCGACGTTTTGGCGAGGTGCTGGCGAAGCTGCGATAACCGGCACGCTACGCCATCTGCACATCCCCGGCCACGATACGCATGCGGCCCTCCGCCGTATCGAGCAGCAGCGCGCCGTCGTCGTCCAGGGCAGCAAATGTGCCGGTGACGAACCGCTCTCCCAGCCGCGCTCTTATCGTGCTGCCGATCGGATGAGCGCGAGCAAGCCAGGCAGTGCGGATCGGCGCGAACCCTTCCTCCTCCCAAATGCCGAGCCAGTTCGCGAATTCCGACAACAGCCTTTCGCGAGCGCCATCAACGGTGGCGAGCCCTCCGCAGCCGACGATCGTGGACACCTGGTACGAAACGCCGGTCGGTGCGTGCAGAACGTTGAGGCCAACGCCCAGGATCAGCGCATCGTCTGACCGTTCCAGCAGAATGCCGGCTATCTTGCCGCCGCTCACCAGCACATCGTTCGGCCATTTCAGCGTTGCGCGCAGCCGGCGCGGCAGAAGCGCATTCACTGCATCTGCGACCGCTAGGGCGGCGACAAAGCCTATCTCGATAACCCGCGCCTCCGACACATCCGGCCGCAGGACGATCGACAGATAAAGATTGCCGGGGGGGCTGAGCCAGCGCCGCGACAACCTGCCGCGGCCGGCTGTCTGCTCGTCTGCGTGCACGATCGTGCCATGCGCTGCGCCTTCGAGCGCCAACCGCATCGCCTCATCGTTGGTCGAGCCGATGCGATCGTAGTGGCGGACGTCGAAGGTGATCACGGCGAGCAGCTACCCGATCCACCCTTGCAGGTGTGCCGCCTCCTCGCGGCAGTGCTCTGGCCCGCCGAGCATCTGGCGATTGAAGCTGATGCGTTTGAACCAGTAGTGCAGTCCGAGCAGATCGGTGAATCCCATGCCCCCGTGCGCCTCCGTCGCCATTCGCGCGACGTCGCGACCGACATCGCCGAGATGCGCCTTCGTTTGCAGCGCCGTCAGCCGTGCCTCGTCTGGCAGCGCATCCTGTGCGTAGGCCGCGTACCACACCATCGCGCGACACGGCTCAAGCATCGTCACCATGTCGGCGAACTGATGCTTCACTGCCTGAAAACTGCCGATAGCACGACCGAACTGCGTGCGCTGCTTCACGAAGGCGAGTGCCTGATCAAACATGTACTGCGCCGCGCCCAAGGTGTCGGCGGCCAGCACAATGCGTCCGGCATCCAGCACGCGCTGTGCCGCCGCGGACGGTGCGTTCGCCGCGTCGAGCACCACCGCGCGCGCGTTGTCGAATGCGAGATCGGTGACCGGCCGCGTGCGGTCGATGCTGCGATGCATCTGCCGCGACACACCTGCGGCGTCGGCAGCAACAATGGCGGCGTTGCCGTCGGACAGGTAAACCAACAGGTGCGTTGGGACGCCGGCGTCGATCGCTGCGTCGACGCGCCCCGACAGACGATCGCCGTTCAGCGTTGTGGTGCCGTTAAAGCCGACACCGAACCGCACTTCGCCGGTGGCAATGCGCGGCAGCCAAGCATCCTGCAATTCCTCCGATGCGCCATGCACGAATGCGAGAGTCGCCATCACGACGCTGCCAGCGAACGGTGCGAAGGCTGCCGCACCGCCCAAAGCTTCCGCGGCCACTGCGGCATCCAGAATACCAAGTCCGGCGCCGCCGAAGCGCTCCGGCACCAGCAAAGCGGGAAGGCCAAGCTCGACCAGGCTTTCCCACAATGCGGGGTCGAAGCCGGTGGCGGCTTCGGCATGTCGGCGCAGTGTCTCGGTCGACATGCGATCGGCCAGCAGGCTGCGCAGCGAATCCGCGAACAGGCGCTGTTCCTCGCTGAGGGCGAATTCCATCAGGCCCTCGCGACCTTCGGTTCGCGTGGCAGATCAAGGCCGCGTTCCGATATGATGTTCTTCTGGATGTTGTTCGAACCGCCTCCGATCATCAGCCCGACATCGTACAGGTAGTCGATGTTCCATGTTGTCGCGTCATCGTCTTCCGCGTCCTCGCCGGCGCTTTCGAATGGCAGACCGGCGGTTCCCAGCGCATCGATCGCAAGCGAGGCCAGGCGGAAACCGAGCATCGTGCCGCCATACTTGATGATCATGCGCTTCACGCCAGAGTCGACGCCTTGCGCCGCCTCGGTGAGCAGACGCAGGTTGTGCGCCTTCCAGGCGATCACCTCGCCTTGCAGCTTCAGCAGCCGGTCGCGGTATTCCGCCATCCCGAGCAGGTCCCGCGACTTCAGCAGTGCGATGAGCTGTTCCAGGCGCTGCGTCATCTTCTCGGCACTGCCGATCATCGAGCGCTCGTGCTTCAGCGTCACGTTGGCGACGTACCAGCCTTTGCCGCGACCAAGTACGATCTGATCCTCTGGCACGCGCACGTTGGTGAAGAATACCTCGTTGAACTCGGCGCGGCCGGTCATGGTGCGCAGGGGACGCACCTCTATGCCGGGGGTCTTTATCGACAGCAGCAGATAGGAGATGCCCTCGTGCTTCGGCCTGTCCGGCTCAGTACCGGCAGAGCAGGAACATCATGTCGGCGTAGTGCGCCGAGCTGGTCCAGATCTTCTGGCCGTTGACGACGAAGTGCCCGTCCTGCAACACGCCGCGCGTCTGCAATGACGCGAGGTCGCTGCCCGCGCCGGGCTCCGAATAGCCCTGGCACCAGATGACGTCGCCTCGGATGGTCTTCTCGATCCATTGCTTCTTCTGTGTCTCGGTGCCGACCTCCAGCAGGGTCGGCACCAGCATGCTGATTCCCTGGTTGGTCAGGCCGGCATAGACCCCGGCGGCGGCAAATTCCGATGCGATGACTGCCGCTTCCAACACGTCGGGTTCGGCACCGAAGCCGCCGTACTCGCGCGGTATGGTGCGCGCGACGTAGCCGTGATCGACCAGAAGCTTCTGCCAGTCGAGCGCCTTTTGGTCAGGCCGCTTGCGCCCTCCGCCGAGTTTCGGCGACTTGTGGCCGTGTTCGCGGATGAACGCTCGCACCTCATCCTGCAATGCGCGGTGCTTGTCGGACAGGCTCAGGTCCATGCCGCTCCTCCTGATCAGGTCTCCCGCCAGACCGCTAGCGCGTCCAATGCTTCCACATCCGAGCCGCGCACCCATAGCGGGTTCACTTCCAGCGCTTCCAGGTCGGGTCCGAGCGCCACTGCCGCATCGCCGATACGTGCGATCACATCTGCGACCGCGTCGAGATCGGCTGCCTGAGTGCCGCGGACGCCATGCAGCAGCCTGGCGCCACGCAGTTCAGCCAGCATGCGCCTCACCTCCGCGGCGTCGATCGGCAGCGGGCGCAGTGCAACGTCCTGCAGCACTTCCACCCACACGCCGCCTAGACCGACGGCAATGACCGGTCCCCATTGCGGATCGCGCGTGCAGCCGACGAACAGTTCCAGGCCGCCGCTGCGCATCGGCGCCACGAGCACGCCATCGACGCGTGCGCCAGCCGGCGCGACCGTCATGATGCGCCGGAACGCATCCGCCACCGCATCATCGCCTTGCAGATTCAGCGCAACGCCGCCGATGTCGCTCTTATGCGCGATGTCGTCGGAGGCGATCTTCAGCACCACGCGCTCGCCGATCTTCCGCGCTGCCGCGATCGCCTGATCCGCATCGCGCACCAATGTCGTCGGCACCACCGGCACGTTGCACCGCGTGAGATAATCGAGCGTCGTTCGCTCCGAGCGCGGGCGCTCGCTTGCGTCTGCGATGGTCGCGATCGACGCCGATGTGCCGGAGAGCCGGCGATACTGGTCGGACCACCAGAACGCCTTGCCCAGCGCATTCATTCCATGGTGCAGGCCGGCGCTGACATAGGGCAGACCGATCTCCTCGATGATGCGGGTGGAGACCTCCGTCACCGGTTTCACCGTGTGGCTGATCATCAGTGCGGGAGCGTCGGCAGCATGCAGCCCCGCGGCGATGTGCCGCAGTGCGGCGAGCACGAATTCGGTCGCGTGCTCCTCGGCGACCGGCACGTCGAAGAGGCAGGCGAGCACAGAGAACTCCGGCTGCTTGCCCAGAATGCGCAGGCCCTGCTCGAACAGATCCGGTTGCAGCACCGCGCCGCCGGTGATGTCGAGGGGATTGTGCGGCGTGCCGAAGCTCGGCAGGGCGGTGCGCAGTTCGGCAACCGCGGTGTTCGACAGCTCCGGCATGGGCACGTTCAGCACCTGTGCGCGGTCAGCGGCGATCTCACATGCTCCTCCGGAGATCGACACGACGCCCAGGCCTTGAGGCTGCAGCACGCCGGTGCGCGTCATCACGTCGGCGGTGAACAGCAGGTCCTCGATCGAATCCACCCGCACAATACCGAACTGACGGCATACGCCGTCGAACACGCGGTCATCACCGATCAGAGCGCCGGTGTGCGCCTGCGCGGACCGCGCGGTGATTTCGGAAAGGCCGATCTTCAGGACTATGATCGGCTTTGCCGCCGCGATCGCGCGCTGTGCTGCCGCAGCGAAGCTCGGCGCGTGGCGGATCGTCTCGGCGAACAGCGCGATCGCGCGCACTTCGGGCTGGTCGATCAGATGATCGATGAAGTCGGCACAATCGAGGTCGGCTTCGTTGCCGGTCGAGACCATGTGCGACAGGCCGATTTCGTGCTGCGCCGCCAGGCTGGAAATGAAGCTGCCGTTGGCGCCGCTCTGTGTCACCACGGCGATAGAACCAGGCTTGCTGGGTGCGCGAATGCCGCCGGTCCACAGCGGCACATTGTCGACGAAGTTTACAAGGCCCAGGCAGTTTGGGCCGAGCAGCGATACGTTGTGCTGGCGCGCCAACGACGCGAGACGCGCCTGGTGATCCGCACCTTCGTGCCCGGTCTCCGCAAAGCCCGAGGTCAGGATGACCGCATTGTGTACATCGGCCGCCGCGAGGTCAGCCAGTGCTTCGTCGATCGCCGCCATTGGCACCATCAGCAGCGCCAGGTCGATCGGTGCGCCGACAGCGACGCAGGATGTCGCTGCGCTGCGGCCGTGGACGGTGCCGCCGCGGCGGCTCACCAGATAGATGTCGCCTGCGTATTTGCGGTTGACCAGATTGTCGAACGTGTTCTGCGACCAGCGCGAACGATCGGTGGCGCCGACAAGCGCGATCGAGCGCGGTCGCAGCATGGCGGTCAGATCGCGACGATTCGCTTCCAATGACGGCTCCTCACTTCATTCTGTCATTGCGAACAGGCAAAGCCGACGAAGCGATCTGGTGGTCCTGTGCGCGCACAACTTGACCGAGATTGCTTCGTCGTTGCGCTTCTAACAAGAAACCCCGACACCGGCCTCGCCTCTTCCGTCATTCCCGCGCGAGCGGGAATCCAGTACACTGGTGAAACCTCGCCACGCTGGATTCCCGCTTGCGCGGGAATGACGGATGGAAGCCGCGCGCGACGAACTGCGCCAGTTTCATCCAGGGCGGGTCTGCCCGACGGCCGGTGAGAAACTCGCGATGACACCTGACTAAACCATTAGATCGCGCAGGAGCGGCATCGCTTCTGCGGCGAAGCGCGTTATCTGATCATGCCGCTGTTCATATGGACCGAGCAGGTCGAGGATGACGTGCCGTACGCCGGCCGCATGGAACTCGCGGATGCGTTCGGCGACCTGATCGGGTCGGCCGAGCGCGCAGTAGCGTTGTGCCGCGCGGCGGAAATCCATGGCGTAGCGCACGCTCAACGTCTCGGTGGCGGCGTCCAGCGCCTTCTCGAAGCTGTCGTCGATGCGGGTGAACAGAAGGTGGGCGGTGCCGAAGCGCGCCATGCTGCGGCCAGCGTCGCTCGCGGCGGCGTCGATCTTCGCCAACGATGCGCGATACATCTCGGGTGTCACGACATAGGAGAGCCAGCCGTCGGCCAGGCGTCCAGTGCGGCGCAAAGCACCGTCGGAACGGCCACCGCACCAGATCGGCGGACCTCCCGCTTGGCGCGATGGCGGTTGCATCGGCACGTCGGTGAATGGGCCATAGAAGCGGCCCGTGTGGCTGACGGGTTCGCCGCTCCAGAAACGTCGCAGCAGCGCGATGCCTTCGCTGAGGCGCGCGCCGCGTTCGCCGCGGGGTACGCCGCATACTTCGTATTCGCGTGGGAACTCGCCGCCGACACCGACGCCGAAGATCAGTCGGCCCTCGGTGAGGTGGTCCAGGGTGGCGACCTGCTTGGCGACCGGTGCGGGGTGGCGCAGCGGCAGGAGATACACCGAGGTGCCGAGAGTGAGGCGCCGGCTTGCCATCGCGGCCTGCGCCAGTTGGAGCAATGGATCCAGAACGGGTACGGCGAAGGAGATGTGGTCGCCGACCCACAATGAATTGTAGCCGCTGCGATCGACGAGTTCGACCAGTTCGATCAAGCTCGTCGATGGTGGGCAGCCATGGTCCGGTTGCCGGTTCGGTGCGGCGATGGATGGTCTGGATGCCGATCTGCATGCGGGTATCGAGGGGGATTGCGATCATGGAAGCGCCCCCTCCCCCCAACCCCCTCCCGCAAGGGGAGGGGGAGTAGATACGGGGCCGTGCCTACTTCGGCTCATAGCGTCGCCATGCGCTCATCTGGATCGCCGAGGTATGGCAGTGCACTACCACCGGCTTCGTCTTCACGGCGAAGGCGCGCGCGATGCCGTCCGCAACTTCGGATTCGTCGCGGATGGTGATTCCCTCCGCCCCGAATGAACGACCCCACGCGGCGAAGTCGGGGTTGGTCAGCTTCATTGACTCCTGGAATGGACGGCCCGGATAGCGGACGTGATGGTGCATGCCGATCGTGCCATACATCCGGTTGTCGGAGATCACCATGATCGGCGCGCCGCCATACTGGCACGCTGTGGCGATCTCGTTGCCTGCCATCAGCGCGCCGCCGTCGCCCATGAACGCGACCACCTGCTTGCCGGGCCGGCGCAATGTCGCGGCCACGGCCATCGGCATGCCCGAACCCATCGCACCCACCACCGATGACAGGAAGATCTGCCCCGGTTTGAAGCCGATATAGCGGTGGATGAAGCTGCCGAAGTTGCCGGCGTCTGATGTGACCGTGGCGTCCGGCGCCAGGTGCTTGTCCACCTCGCAGACGATGGCGGCGAAGTTGATGCCGTCCGTCGTCGGCTCCCACTCTTTCGCCAGTAGCTTGCGATGGATCGCATGCAGTCCATCGACCCAGCCGCGGCGCTTCTCTGCTCCCGCCGGGGCACCGCGCTTCAGCAGCGCCTTCACCACTTCGTACGGAGAGGAAGCGATGCCGAGATCGGGCCGCCACACCCGCCCAATTTCGTTCGCATCCGGCCAGACATGCACCAGCGGCAGTTGCGGCTGAGGCGCAGCGGGGAAGGTGTAGGACTGGCTTACGCTGTCGGTCAGTCGCTCGCCGACTGCCACCATCAGATCGGCGCGCTTCATCTCGGTGATAAGCGCGGGCGGCACACGAATGCCCATGTAGCCGCCGTAATGAGGATGCGTTGCGTCGAACAGTTGCGGACGGCGATGCGTGGGCGAGATCGGCAGCACCCATTCCTCCGCGAGCCGCCGCAGACTCGCCGAACACCGCCTCGTCGTATATGGCATCGCCGAGCAGCGCACCGCCGACGACAATCAACGGGCGCTCCGACTTCGCCAGCATGTCCGCCAGGCGATCGAGGTCCTCGGCTGCGCGGACCGGACAGCACGCGCGGTCGCGGCTGATCGACCTCCACATCGGTGGTTTCGTCGAACAGATCCTCTGGCAGGATCACGGCAACCGGCCCAGGCGTCCCGCTCTCTGCCAGGTGAAAGGCACGGGCGATTGCTTCAGAGGCCTGTTCGGGCTCGATCACTTCGATTACTGACTTGGTCACGTCGGACAGCAGCCGCGAGTAGTTCTGCTCCTGCAGCGCCATGCGGCCGAAGTCCTTGCGCTCCACCTGGCCAACCAGCATGACCATCGGCGTTGCGTCGTGATAAGCCGAGTGCAGCGACACCATGGCATTGGAAAGGCCTGGCCCGCGCGAGACGATGCAACAGCCGGCGCGGTTGCGCAGCCGCCCGTCGGCCACAGCCATGTAACCGGCGCCGCCCTCGTGTCGGCACACGATCAGACGCAGCGAGTTCATGTCGGTCAGAGCATTGATCAGCCCGACATAGCTCTCGCCGGGCACGCAGAAGATCTGGTCGACGTCGTGCGCCTCCAGGCTTTCGGCGAGCAGGCGGGCAACGGAACGGGTCATGTGGGTGACGTCTCCTGAATGGTGATCAGCGGGCGGAGCAGCGCACGAGCGGGTAGGGAAAATCGTTGCAGCCGGGAAAGCTGATCTCGTTCTCGCCGCGGCGCTGCACGTGCAGGACATCCGGGCTTGGGCAGCCGAAGCCCACATCGTTGGTGCCGCCACTGGGACCGAGGCTGAACGGACCCGCCGGCGACGCAGCCACCGGTTGGGCGAAGCGGAATTCCACCCCGTCCGCCGTGACGCGCGCGGTCTCCACCAGGCGTTGGGCGTAGAGTTGGTCGGTGATCACCGCGCGCATCACGATATCGCGGGTGAAGATGACCACTGGCAGTGCCAGGCACTCCTGCGCGCTGAGCGTGCTTGGGGGCGGGAACAACCCTCCGGTCCAGGCGCCGAACAGCCACGAATGCGGCGGCAGGTTGCTTTGCGCGCGAACCGGCACGGTGTGCAGCGTCGCAAGGGCCAGCGTCACGATCAGGCAGGCGATGCGGCGCATGCAGGGTCCTCGGGCGGTTTCGCGGGCACGATAGGGCGGGGTGGAATCAGTGACCAGGGGCGAGGGTCGGTGATAGGAGACCGGCATGCTGCATCGCATGTACATGCGCACGCTCGCGCTGGCTGCCTCGCCCCGCGCGCTCTGGTGGCTTGCCGCTGTGGCGTTCGCCGAGAGCAGCTTCTTTCCGATCCCGCCTGACGCATTACTGATCCCGATGGCTCTGGCACGGCCCGACCGTGCCTGGCGCTTCGCTACGGTGTGCCTGGTGGCGAGTGTGGCGGGTGGCGCCCTCGGCTACCTGATCGGCTATGCTGTGTTCGACCAGCTCGCTCGGCCGCTCATCGACTTCTACGGCTATGGCGACCGGTTCGCGGCGTTCCAGGACCTGTACGCCCGCTACGGGCTGTGGATAATTCTCATCAAGGGGCTGACGCCGATCCCGTACAAGATCGTCACGATTGCGTCAGGTGCGGCCAGGTTCGACTTCCCGCTGTTCATGGCGGCCAGCGTCGTCACACGTGGCGCCCGGTTCTTCCTGGTCGCCGCGCTGTTGCGTTTCTTTGGCACTCCGGTGCGCGACTTCATCGAACGGCGGCTGACATTGGTCACCAGCCTGCTCGCCGCTGGCGTCGTCGGAGGCTTCCTGGCGTTGAAGCTGCTGTAGCGGCTTCAACTCGGGTTGAATTGCATCATCTCGCCCCAATCGCGCGCTGAAAGGGGGTGCTTTTCCAATCCGAGGGGAGACGCGATGCATCGCCGCGACATCCTGCTGCATGGCGCGGCCTTGCCGATCGTTGCCGCGCTCGGCCGTGGCGCCCGCGCCGAGGAATCGACGCCATTCGACAATGCGACCGTACGGAACATGGCGCGCGATATCGCGCAACGCCCGTGGCAGGCGCCTGACACTTCGCTGCCCGACGAACTGAAGAACCTGGACTATCAGCAGTACCGCTCGATCCGCTTCGATCCCGGCCATGCGCTGTGGCGCGGGCAGGGGACGCGCTTTACCGCCGAGTTTTTCCATCGCGGCTTCCTCTACAAGGAGGCGGTCAAGGTCTACCAGGTCACCAACGGTCGTGCAGAGCTGATCCGCTACAGCCCTGATCTTTTCACCTTCGACAAGGTGAAGCCGCCCTCCGGCGACATCGGCTTCGCCGGCTTCCGTCTGCACTATCCGCTCAACAAGCCTAGTTACTTCGACGAGATCTGTACCTTTCTCGGCGCCAGCTACTTCCGCGCTGTCGCCAAGGGACAGGGCTATGGCCTGTCCGCGCGGGGGCTGGCGATCAAGACGGCCGATCCCGCCGGCGAGGAGTTCCCGACGTTCCGCTCCTTCTGGCTGGAGCGGCCGCGCAAGGGCAGCGACGCGGTGGTGGTGCATGCGCTGCTCGACAGCCAGAGTGCGGCGGCGGCGTTCCGCTTCACCATCCGGCCCGGCAAGGAGACCGTGTTCGACACCGAGATGGCGCTGTACCCGCGCGCCGATATCGCCACCGTGGGTGTCGCGCCGCTCACGTCGATGTTCCTGTTCGATACCAATGACCGGTCGCGCGTCGATGACTACCGCGATGCGGTGCATGATTCGAACGGTCTGCTGCTGTGGACCGGCAAGGGCGAACGGGTCTGGCGCCCGATCGCCAATCCTCGGGAGCTGCAACTCAGTGCGTTCTCCGACAGCAACCCGCGCGGCTTCGGGTTGATGCAGCGTGGCCGAGCACTTGCGGACTACGAGGATCTCGAGGCGCATTATGAGAACCGTCCGTCGCTATGGGTCGAACCGAATGGCAACTGGGGCGAGGGCGTCGTGGAACTGGTGGAGATCCCGACCGATCGCGAAATCAACGACAACATCGTCGCCTTCTGGCGGCCGCGCGATCCGCTGAAGGCGAAGGACGAATATCTCTTCAATTATCGGCTGCACTGGTGCTGGTCGGTGCCGTTGGCGGTGCCGCTGGCCGAGGTGGTCGCCACTCGCTGTGGCGTGGCGTGGGATCAGAAGAACCGCCAGTTCATCATCGACTTCGGGAGTGGCGGTCCCAAGAAGCGCCGGGCAGGCGCGCTACCGACGATCGACGTTGGCGCCAGCAAGGGCAAGATTGAGAATCCGGTCGTTGAACCGAACCCGGAGACCGGCGGCTGGCGGCTCAGTTTCCAGCTTGATCAGGGCAATGAGAAGCTGGTTGAGATGCACGCGCGACTGATGGACGGCGAAACGCCGATCAGCGAAACCTGGCTTTATCGGTGGACGACCTGACAGCAACGGCATTCCGCGCGCTCCCCGATGAGGCGCCGCTTGCGATGCCGACACAGTCGCTGCGGACGCGCCGGCGAGATCGTCGCGGCCACCAAGTGCGCCACGCGCCATGTGGCTGCGTCGGTTCGTGGTGATCGGCGGCGCGATCGCGCTGACCATCGCCGGCGCGCACGAGATGTATCTGGTGTTCGCCGTGAATGGTGTCACGCCGCTGGCGATCTTCATCCTGGCGTTGTTTCTCGCGCTGTTCGCCTGGATCGCGCTGTCGTTCACCAGCGGACTCGCCGGCTTCTGCTCGATGCTGGCGGGGGGCGGCTGCCGGCTCGGCACAGGCCCCGATGCGCCTTTGCCTCGGCTCGCGTCGAAGACCGCGCTGCTGATGCCGACCTACAACGAGCAGCCGGTGCGCGTCATGGCGGGGTTGCAGGCGATCTGGGAGTCGTTGCGCGAAACTGGCGCGGCCGAAGCGTTCGACCTGTTCATCCTCAGCGATACCACCGACGCCGCCATCTGGATCGCGGAGGAGGCTGGCTTCCTGGCTCTGCGCGAGCGAACGGGTGGACAGGCGCAGATATTCTATCGTCGCCGTCCGCGGAATGTCGCGCGCAAGTCGGGCAACATCGCGGACTGGGTGACGCGGTTCGGCGGACGCTTATACGCAGTTCCTGATCCTCGACGCCGACAGCCTGATGACCGGTGAGACGCTGGTGCGCCTCGCTGGTGCCATGGAAGCAGCATCCCGATGTCGGCCTGATCCAGACGCTGCCGATCATCACCGGTGCGACCACCCTGTTCGCCCGCGTGCAGCAGTTCGCCGGCCGCGTCTATGGGCCGCTGATCGCGCACGGCATCGCTTGGTGGCATGGCGCGGAAGGCAATTACTGGGGCCACAACGCGATGATCCGCACGCGCGCCTTCGCGGAGCAGGCGGGGCTGCCGGAACTCGCCGGCCGCAAGCCGTTCGGCGGGCCGATCATGAGCCACGACTTCGTCGAGGCCGCGCTGCTGCGGCGCGGCGGCTGGGCGGTGCACATGGTGCCGGGCGTGCGCGGCAGCTACGAGGAGGTGCCGCCGACGCTGACCGATCTCGCGGTGCGCGACCGGCGGTGGTGCCAGGGCAATCTGCAGCATGTCGCGGTGCTGCCGACGCGCGGCCTCTCGTCGATCAGCCGGCTGCATCTGCTGACCGGCATCGGTTCCTACATCACCGCGCCGCTGTGGCTGCTGTTCATCCTGTCCGGCATCCTGATCGCCGTGCAGGCGCGGTTCGTGCTGCCGGACTACTTTCCGCAGGGCAAGTCGCTGTTCCCGCAATGGCCGGTGGTCGATCCGGTCCGCGCGATGTGGATGTTCGTCGGCACGATGGGGTTGCTGCTGGTGCCGAAGCTATTGGGGTTCGTCGCGATCCTGCTCCGCCGGAGAGAGCGGCGGGGCTTCGGCGTTGCGCGTCTGTTGGCCGGCATCGTGTTCGAGACGCTGGTGGCGGGATTGATTGCGCCAGTGGTGATGCTCACCCAGACGATCGACGTTGTGGCGATCCTGCTCGGGCGCGATTCGGGATGGAACGCGCAGCGTCGCGGGGATGGGGCAATTCCCGCACGCGAGACGCGGCGGCTGTACCGGCGGCACACCGTGCTCGGGCTGTTGCTCGGTGGGGTAGCGTGGGCGGTTTCGTTGTCCCTGGCGCTGTGGATGCTGCCAGTGGTGCTGGGGCTTGCGCTGGCAATTCCATTGGCCCTGGTGACAGGTCGGCGTTGGGCCGCTGGTGTACTGCGCACGCCCGAGGACATTGCGCCGCCTGCCGTGGTTGCGCGTGCGTTGGCATTGCAACGCGAATGGCAGGGGATGGCCGAACCTGGTGTCGCACAGTTGTTGCGTGATCCGAGGCTGCTGGAGGCTCACAAGGCGATGCTGCCGCCGCCGCGTCGGCCGCATCTCGATCCGATTGACGTCACGCTGCTGTCGGCACGCACCAAGGTTGACGAGGCGGAGGCGCTGGACGCTGCGTTGGCGGAACTGGCGAAGCCGGAGCTGGCTGCGGCGCTGGGCGATGCCGTCGCGCTTGAACGCCTCGCAGCGCTGGCGTCGTCCGCGGATGGTCGCGGCTAGTCTAGCAAAAGAGAAATACCGCAGCGGCGATCGCGCAGGTCCAGTGATTGTCGGAGCCGCATTCGGCACACGGCGGTGATTGACTTGCTGTCTATGATCAGGCTGCTGTGCTCGTATATCTGCTTGCGCTCGTTCCATGCGGCGTCGGGATCAAAATCCAGGCCCAGCGTCGAGGCCATCATTGTCGCGGCGAGATCCTCGGCCTGTTCACCGCTTGCCTCGGCGGTCATGCCGTATCCGTGCAGTTCCGAAATATAGCCGTACATGTCAGGGGCTGACGGCCTTGCCAGACCTAGGCTGGCGTGAATACGGCGTCCGAATTCATTGGTCTCTGACCGGGCCAGGACGCAGAAGGTGATATCCCCGGGCCTGAGCATTTCGACCCCTGCTTCGCGCGCGATAACCGTGCAGTGCGGCGGAAGGATGGACGACACATGAACGAGGTTCTGCTGTTCTATATCCGCGTCGCGCAATGCGAACTCGAAAGCCGTGAGGGCATGACGATGGACGCCGATACCCTTGGTCAGGAACATGCGCGTCGGACTTGGGAACATATGGTCATTACTTCCTATGCTGGGCGACAGCGACACGCGATCTGTCGATCGGATCACCGTTGCCACAGGATACGTGCATCTTCCAACGGAATCGCAACGCCGGCGCGGCACGGGATCACCCGAGCTGTATAGTCCGACGGTGGACGCGTTGCGGACACCGTCGCGCTGTAAACGTAACCGCCCACGGCGCCGGCCAGTCGGCGAGCACGCTGCATTTCCTGCCGCGCAGGAGTTCCGCTCATGGAGTTGGCAGCGTAGAGCTCTACGCGTACCGCATCGGGGTCGAGTTCATCGAGGTAAATTTGCACCTCAAAGATGTGCCGGTCACTGTTGGTCGCGATGTTCAGTGCGCCGAAGCGTATGGGGTCCCAACTTTGGTCGAGCGAGCGCTGCCAGTTGGTCATAGCCTCGCCGATCTTACCATTGGCGGCAGCACGGTGAAGGTAGGCCGTTGCCATCGGCAGGTAGAATCGCTCGGTATATTCGCCCACTGTGCGGTTGGTGGAAAACCGGGGCGTCAATCGCGCCATGCTTTCCCGCATCCGGTTTACCCAGGCACTAGGGATGCCTTGTTCATCACGGGTGTAGAACTCCGGAACGACCTCGCGTTCGAGCAAATCATAGAGCGCCTCGGCGTCGGCCGCGTCCCCGGCGGCAACGTCACGGTGCTCGTGACCGTCGCCCAATGCCCAGCCGACGTCCGGCGAATAGGCTTCGGCCCACCAACCATCCAATTCCGACAGATTGATGCCGCCATTGACCAGGACCTTCATGCCACTCGTGCCACAGGCTTCCCACGGACGTCGCGGCGTGTTGAGCCAGACATCCACTCCCTGTACCAACTGCTCGGTCAACTGCACGTCGTAGTCGCTGAGGAATACCACGTGTGAGCGCGCCTCGGGGCGACGGAGGAATTGCATCCATTCCTGAATCATGGCCTGCCCCGCCTGGTCCGCCGGATGAGCCTTGCCGGCGATGATGAGCTGCACCGGGCGCTGAGGATCGCTCAACAGGCGCAGCAGTCGTTCGGGATCGTGCAGTAACAGGTTGGGTCTTTTGTAAGTGGCAAAACGCCGGGCGAATCCCAGTGTCAGTGCGTTGCTGTCGAACAGAAGCTCCACATCAACCGCGTAGGGCGACGTGCCATAGGCGGCCAACTGCCGGGATAATCGTCCGCGAGCGTATTCTACGAGAGACTTGCGGGCCTCCGCGCGAAACTGCCAGAGACTGGAGTTGGGCATGCGGCGAATGTCGTGCTCGAGCATCTCCGCGCTGCCCAGCCAACGCTCCTTGCCACAGGCCGCCGTCCAGAAATCGTCGGCCGCCGCTGAATCCCAACTTGGCATGTGGACGCCGTTCGTCACATGCTCGACCGGCACTTCATCCGCTGGCCAGTGCGGAAAGAGCGGCCCAAAGAGTTGCCGGCTCACCTCGCCATGCAGGCGGCTCACGCCATTCACGGCCCCGCTGCCGCGGATCGCCAGATAGGCGATGTTGAACGCTTCCGATGCGTCGTCGGGGTGCTGACGGCCCAGAGCAAGCAGATCGTGGCACGATATGCCGAGTTGAGTTCGCGCATAACCGGCGAGGTATTGCTCGATGAGGGCTGGCGCAAATCGATCGAAGCCGGCGGCTACCGCCGTGTGGGTAGTGAACAGGTTGCCTGCCCTGGTGGCGGCCAACGCCACCTCGAAATTGTGCCCGGTCTCCTGCATGAAGCTCCGGGCGCGCTCCAGCACCGCGAAGGCGGCATGCCCCTCGTTCAGGTGACAGACTTCCGGCTTGATGCCGAGCGCCGCGAGCAATCGCCACCCGCCGATCCCCAGAAGCAGTTCCTGCTTGAGGCGCAGCTCCGGCCCACCGCCGTACAGCTCACTGGTGATGCCGCGATGTACGGGGTAGTTCGCTGCGTCATTGCTGTCCAGCAGGTAGAGTTTGACTCTGCCGACCTGAACCTGCCAGGCGCGCAACCAGACCGAGGAATTGGGCAGCGCGATCTCGAGCCGCAACCACTCTCCATTCGGTTTTCGCAATGGTGTGATCGGCAGTTGTCCGGGATCGTTGTAGGGGAACAGAGCCTGTTGCCTTCCCTCCTTGTCGATGACCTGACGGAAGTAGCCTTGCTGGTAGAGCAGTCCGACGCCGACCACCGGCACGCCCAGATCGCTGGCGGCCTTGAGTTGGTCGCCGGCCACGTTGCCAAGTCCGCCCGAGTAGATCGGCAACGCTTCGCTCAACATGAATTCCAAACTGAAATACGCAACACAGCGCAGTGGTGACTGCGGGTAGGTCTGTTGAAACCATGCGGGCGCCTCCGCGGCGTCCCGTCTCGCTTGCACCAGGTCATCAACCGCCTTGCGAAAGGCGGGATCAGCCAACGCGGACTGGAGTTTCTCTCGTGAGACCGTTTGCAGGATGACCCATGGGTTGTTGGTGATATCCCACAGCACGGGATCCAGCAGCCGCCACACCTGGTCGGTCGCATGATTCCACGCCGATCGCATATCCAAGGCCAGCTCGGTCAGCAAATCGAATCCTGGAACGTCCGTGGATAGAAGGGTACTCCTTCGGGTGGCTGCCGCCTTTTTGTTCACTCATTGCCTCTCCTTCGGATGTGTCCAGGCCGCAGTTTCCTGGCTGGTGCACGCGAGCCGCCAGCGTAGCACCCGCGATGCTCGGGCCTTCCGTAAGCCTTCATGACGTTTTCGGACGGGCGCTCCGCGAACTGGAAAACCGTCTGCGCGACGGGGCCTATCCGCGCAGCGCGCTACGGACTTCCTCCAGCGCCATTGGGTCCTCGATGGTCGGTGGCACCGGCGCCGTCTCGCCATCGGCGATCCGCCGGATCGAGGCGCGCAGGATCTTGCCCGATCGAGTCTTCGGCAGTCGCGGCACCACGCGGGCGTCCTTGAACGCCGCCACCGGGCCGATCCGCTCGCGCACCAGCGCTACCAGTTCCGCGGCGATCTCTGCCTCGGGACGGTTCACCCCGGCCTTCAGCACGACGAGGCCGATTGGCGTCTGACCCTTCAGTTCGTCCTTGGCGCCCACGACGGCGCATTCCGCCACAGCGGCGTGCGAGGCGAGCACCTCCTCCATCTGCCCGGTGGACAGCCGATGGCCTGCGACGTTGATGATGTCGTCGGTGCGGCCCATCACCCAGACATCGCCATCCTCATCGATTGTGCCGGCATCGCCGGTGCGGTACCAGCCGGGGAAATCCGAGAGATAGGCGGTTCTGTAGCCCTCGTCGTTCTGCCATAGCGTAGGTGCGCAACCGGGCGGCAGCGGCAGTCTCGCGCAGAGGTTGCCGGTGTGTCCCGGCGCCACCTCGTGCCCCTCGTCATCGATCGCGTGCAGGTCGATGCCCGGGCTCGGCCGCCCGCCGGAGCCTGGCTTGAACGGGAACAATCCATATTGGCGAAAGCTGCCGGTGATCGCCCAACCGGTCTCGGTCTGCCACCAGTGATCGACCACCGGCTTGCCGAGCAGGTCGGCGGCCCACACCGCGGTCGGCGGATCGCAGCGCTCGCCTGCGAGGAACAGCGCCTCCAGCTTCGACAGATCGTGGGCGCGCAGCAGCTTGCCCTCGGGGTCCTGCTGCTTGATCGCCCGCATCGCAGTGGGCGCGGTGAACAGCACCTTTACGCCATGCTGCGCGCACACGCGCCAGAACGCGCCGGCATCCGGCGTGCCGACCGGCTTGCCCTCGTACATCACGCTGGTGCAGCCGCGCAGCAGCGGCGCGTAGACGATGTAGGAGTGGCCGACCACCCAGCCGACATCGGACGCCGCCCAATAGACGTCGCCGGCATCGACCCCGTAGAGCATCCGCATCGAGTTCCACAGCGCCACCGCATGCCCGCCGTTGTCGCGCACCACACCCTTTGGCCGTCCCGTCGTGCCCGACGTGTAGAGGATGTAGAGCGGATCGGTCGCCGCCACGGCGACCGGATCGTGCGGCGACGCGGCTGCCTCGGCCTCGGCCAGATCATGATCGCGCCCCGCGATGAGTTCAGCGAGTTCGGCATCGCGCTGCAGGATGAGGCAGGCGTCCGGTTTGTGCGGCGACAACGCGATCGCCGCATCGAGCAGCGGTTTGTATTTCACCACGCGTCCCGGTTCGAGGCCGCACGACGCCGACACGATCACCTTCGGCTTGGCGTCGGCTATGCGGGAGGCGAGTTCGGCCGCGGCGAAACCGCCGAACACGACGGAGTGGATGGCGCCAAGCCGCGCACAGGCCAGCATGGTGATCGCCGCCTCCGGCACCATTGGCAGGTAGATCACCACCCTGTCGCCACGAACGACGCCGAGAGCCGCCAGCGCGCCGGCGAGCTTCGCAGTGCGCGTCTGCATCTGGCGATACGTGAAGCTCTCGATCCGCCCGGTCATCGGGCTGTCCCAGATCAGTGCCGCCTGCTCGCCGCTGCCGGCCAGCACGTGGCGGTCCACGCAGTTGAAGCAGGTGTTGAGCATCCCACCTGGGAACCACCGGCCGTAAGGTCCGGTCGAGGCATCGAACACGCTGTCCCAGCGCCGCTCCCAGGCGATGCCCTCGGCAGCGGAGGCCCACCAGGCCTGAGGGTCCGCGCGCCATGCAGCGTAGGCTTCGGCATAACCGGACACGGGCGCGGCGTCGTTCATCACGGCCTCCGTCACTGTTGGCTAAGGATGCTGCCACAGGCCGCGATCCGGCAATGTCTCGATTGGTGTCTCGCGGCCATGGCTCATTGTGACAGCTATCGGATGGTTGGTGAAACGGATCGGAGATGGTCTAAGAGGAACGGACACGAAGAAGGGGTGGGCCGACATGCGGGGATCAAGGTTGGGGAGCGCGCTCGCTGTCGCCGCACTGCTGGCGGCAGGAAGCCCCGATCGCCGTTCACGCCACGGAGCCGATCACGGAGGCAACCGCGCACGCCATTGGGGTGCAGGCCTATGTTTACCTTTATCCGCTTGTGACGATGGACATAACACGGAGGCAACTCACCAACATTGCCCGCGCCGAAGGCATTAGCGCGCCACCGAACAGCTTTGCGAACATCACAGAATTTCCTTCTGCCACGATGAGGGCAGTCGTCCGGCCTAACTTCGATACGTTGTATTCCAGTGGGTGGGTCGATCTGACGAAGGAGCCGGTCATCGTCTCTGCCCCCGACACCGGGGGACGCTACTACCTCCTGCCGATGCTCGATATGTGGACCGACGTTTTTGCCTCTCCTGGCTGGCGCACGACGGGCACACGGGCGCACAACTGGGCGGTGGTACCGCCTGGCTGGAGCGGTGCACTTCCCGATGGCGTGGATAGGATCGAAGCGCCCACCGCGTACGTCTGGATTATCGGCCGGACCAAGACTGACGGACCCGCCGACTACGATGCCGTGCACAAGGTCCAGGCGGGCTATCGAATCACTCCGCTGTCGCGTTGGGGCAAGCCGGCCGAGCCGGCCATGGGAACCGTCGATCCGGCGGTTGATATGAAAACATCGCCGAAGGTCCAGGTCGACACCATGAGTGCCGACAAATTCTTCGCCTATGCCGCCGAGGTGATGAAGCTGCAGCGGCCACATCTGACCGACCAGCCGATCGTGGCACTGATGCGTCAGATCGGCCTCGAACCGGGCAAGCCGTTCGATCTTGCCAAGGCAGACCCTGCCGTGAAGCAGGCGCTGCAGAGCGCACCCGAGGACGGGCAGAAGCTGATGGCGTGGAAGGTCAAGACGCTGGCCCGGGTGGTGAACGGCTGGTCGATGAACACCGACACGATGGGCGTCTATGGCAACTACTATCTCAAGCGGGCGATCGTCTCGCAGCTTGGTCTTGGCGCCAACCTGCCCGAGGACGCGATCTATCCGCTCAATCTTGGCGACGAAACTGGCAAGCCGCTCGATGGGGCCAGCAATTACGTCCTTCACTTCGACAAGAGTGCCATACCGCCGGTGTCCGCTTTCTGGTCGGTGACGCTGTATGATTCCGACGGTTTCCAGGTGGGCAATGCGATCAACCGGTTCGCAGTCAGCAGCTGGATGCCGTTCCACTACAACCCTGATGGCTCCCTCGATATCTATTTCCAGAACGCGAACCCCGGCCCCGCCAAGGAGGCAAACTGGTTGCCGGCGCCGAAGGGGCCGTTCAGCCTGACGATGCGGCTCTACGCTCCGAAGACCGAGGCGCTGACCGGGCAGTGGAGCCCTCCGCCGGTGACCCGTTCAGACGAGCAGCCGATCCTGGGCGCGCAATAGCGTCAGGCGACCGTATCGTCAGAAACCGGCCGCGTGCCGGAGGCTAGCGGCTCGGTTCTGTTGATTCAGATCAATGTGCCGCTTCCACTCCTGCGCCTAGAGTCACGGCCCGATACGGAGGCAGGCAGATGTGGTGGGGACCGTCTTGGTTCGGTATGCCGTTCTGGCCGATCATCATGATCGCAATGATGGCTTTTTGCATCGGCATGATGGTCATGATGATGCGCGGAGGTGTTCAGCCGCCGTGGCGTCGGTTCTCCGAAGGCCCCGGCAGCTCAGCGCGTGACATTCTTGATGAACGGTATGCTCGTGGCGAAATTGACAAGCCCGAGTATGAGAACAAGCGGCGCGACCTAGCTACTTAGGCGTCGCCCTTTTTCCGGCTCGTCATTCGCTCAGTCAGTTCTTGAACTGAGACACGACCCGTCCGAGACATAGGCGGCACAATTCGCAGCGGTCCCGCTATGATGGACCGATGCGCCTGCCCGCCGCCCTGCTGCCCCTCCGCAATGCGACCTTCCGCAGCCTGTGGGTCGCCAACCTGATCGCATGGCTCGGCACCTGGTTGCAGAACACCGGCGCCGGATGGCTGATGACCACCCTGGCACCGCAGCCGTTCATCGTCGCGATGGTGCAGGCGGCGACCATCATGCCGGTGTTCCTGCTGGCGCTTCCTGGCGGCGCGCTGGCCGACATCGTCGATCGGCGTGTGTTCCTGATCGGCGCGCAGTTCTGGACGATCCTCGCCGCGATCGCGCTCGCCACGCTGACCTTAGCGCATGCGATGACCGCCTTCTGGCTGCTGGCGCTGACCTTCGCTATCGGCATCGGCGCCGCGCTGACCGCCCCGGCCTGGAGCGCGATCGTGCCGGAGCTAGTGCCGCGCGAGGACCTCGTACAGGCCATTGCGCTGAACGGCATCGGCTTCAACCTGACCCGGGCGATCGGGCCGGCGCTCGCCGGCGCGCTGATCCTGCTTGGCGGAACCAGCCTGGCCTTCTCGCTCTACGCGACGTCGATCGTCGCGGTGCTGTTTGCGCTGTTCACCTGGCACCGGGGCCGCCGTTTCACCGGCCTGCCGCGCGAGCACCTGCTGTCGGCGATGCGCGCCGGGGTCCGCTTCGTGCGCAACACGCCGGCGGTGCAATACGCCATGGTGCGCACGGTCGCCTACTCGGTTCCCGCCGCGGCGCCTTGGGCGCTGCTGCCGCTGCTGGTGCGCGAGCACCTCGGCCTGGGTCCGGGGATGTACGGCGTGATCCTTGGCATGATGGGGATAGGCGGCGTCACGTCCGGAATGCTCCTGCCAGTTGTCCGCGGCTACACCGGCCGCGGCACCACGGTGGTCGGCTGCACGCCTGTTCTCCTGCGCCGGCATTGCCCTGCTCGGCGCGACGCATCACTGGCTGCCGGCGGCGCTCGGCATGCTGCTTTTCGGCGTCGGCTGGACCTCGGCCTATGCCACCATCCAGGCGGCTGCCCAGCTTGTCTGCCCGCCCTGGGTGCGGGCGCGCGCGCTGTCGATCTATCAGTTGGCGCAGAACGGGGCGCTGACCGCGGGGTCGTTCGTCTGGGGTTCGCTCGCCGAACATTTCGGCATGGCCGACACGCTGCTGGTCGCCGCTGCGATCGGGGCCGGGTTGGCCCTCGCCGTGCGCGGCTTTTCCATCGACCTGACCGTTGCGCGGAGGGTGCCTGACGCGGCCGAGCCTTTGCCGGTTCCTGAAGCGCCGGCCGCCGAACTGGTGCCGCTGCTGCGCCGCGCGCGCGGCCGGGTGATGGAAACCGTGCACTACCGTGTCGAGCAACAGCAACGGGACGATTTCCTCGCGGCGATGGCCGAGGTCCGCAAGGTACGTGGCCGTGCTGGTGCCATGTTTTGGCAGCTCTATGAGGATGTGGCGCATCCGGAGGGCTGGATGGAAGTCTGGTCGGTGGAGAGTTGGACCGATCACCTGCGCGAGGTCACGCGGTTGTCCGAGGACGATCGCGCGGCGCTGGCTCGCGCGGGGGTGTTCCAGTGTGGCGGCGATGGGCCACGGCCGGCGCGCTACATCGCGGTCGATCCACATTGAAGGAATGGCGATGAGTACACCGGCGATCACCGTACCCCAGGCCAATCCCGGCGCCGGCTATCGCGCCTTGAAGGCCGAGATCGACGCCGCAGTGGCGCGTACTTTGCAGTCCGGCTGGTACGTTCTCGGCCAGGAAGTGCGAGCGTTCGAAGCCGAGTTCGCCGGATGGCTGGGCGCGACGGCCGCGATCGGCTGTGGCAACGGCACGGACGCATTGGCGCTTGCGCTGCGCGCCCTGGGTGTCGGCCCGGGAACCAGCGTGGTGACAGTGTCGCATACCGCGGTCGCGACGGTGGCCGCGATCGAGATGGTCGGCGCAACACCGGTGCTGATCGACATCGAGCCCGATCACTTCACCATGGACCCGGGCGAACTGGTCGAGGTGCTGGCTCGTCCACCCGTGGGTGTGCCGCCAATCCGCGCAGTGATCCCAGTACATCTTTACGGCCAGCCGGCGGCGTTGGAGCCGATCATCACGGCCTGTCGCCGTCATGGCGTCGCGGTGATCGAGGATTGCGCGCAGGCACACGGCGCCACAATCGCGGACCGCAAGGTCGGCACGTTCACCGAGGTCGCCACGTTCAGCTTCTATCCGACCAAGAACCTCGGCGCGCTGGGCGACGGCGGCATGCTGGCGACGCAGGATGCGGAGCTTGGCGTCGACATTGCGGCACTGCGCCAGTACGGCTGGCGCACGCATTACATCAGCGATGCGGTCGGGGTGAACAGCCGGCTCGACGAACTGCAGGCGGCGATCCTGCGCGTGAAGCTGCGGCATCTCGATGCGGGAAATGCGCGGCGGCGAGCGATCGCCGCGCAGTACGATGCGGCGCTGCGAGGTGCATCGCTGGCACCACCAGCACGGCGCGCCGGCGCGAGCCACGTGTTCCACCTGTATGTTATGCGCGTAGAGCAGCGGGCTGTGCTGCAAGCGCGGCTACGCGAGGCGGGGATCGGGACCGGCGTTCACTATCCGAGCCCGGTGCATCTGCAGCCGGCGTATCGCGGGCGCGTGGCGCTCGGGCCGTCGGGTTGCCGGGCCACAGAGGTTGCGGCGCGGGAGGTTCTCAGCCTGCCGATCTATCCGGAACTCACCGACAGTCAGGTGGCGCAGGTGTGCGAGGCGCTTGCCCGCGCCTGACTACTTCGGCACGACCTTCTGGTTGCCGCCTGGCGTCCCCGGAGGGGGGATCACCGGCATGGTGCCCTGCGATCGTGGTGTCGGCGCCTGGATACCCGGGTCCACCGACGGCGGCTGCAACGTCCCCTGCTGCCGCGACAGTCTGTCGCTCAGATGCGTGTCGCCAAGTGCGCGGTCGGCGGGCGCAATCTTCTCCGGCGGTGGCGACGGGGCGTTGGGCGGCGCCACCGGGGGGGTCGTCTCGTGCGGCGCCGCCGGTTGCGGGTTCTGTGCGAATGCGGCCAATGGCAGCGCCACGCCCGCCAGCAGGCCGAACAGCAGTCTGGTCCGTTTCGTCATTTGACGAGAACGTCGCAGCCCGCGCGACGTTCCCCAGTCACACGGCTGCGATGCGGCTCAACGCCGCTTGAGGAAGCTCTTCGGCCAGTAGGTGACCCGATTGCGCACGGCGCCCTCGTTGAATGGGAAGCTGGGTTCCTCCAGCACAAAATCCTGATTGCGCGCTAGAAATGACTCCACCGCCGTGACCGGGTTGTTCCACGTCCAATCAGGCGCGGACCGTGGCGCGCCGGCAAGCTCCGCCATGATGCCGTCGCAGGCGACGATATACGAGCCCGGCGAGACCAGCGGCGCATACAAATCGAGCTCCGCGCCGACATGCGCGCTGCAGTGGTTGGAATCGAGCACCACCAGGACACGTTCGTCCGGCGCGATGCCGTGCCGCACCGCCGCCAGTGTGCCGCGCGCGGTGGAACTGCCGGAGATGAGCGTGATGCGCGTGGCAAGCGGATGTGCTTCGATCGCGGTGCGGTTGTGCTCGCGGATATCGATATCGACGCCGATGGCGCGGCCATGGCCCATCGCCTCGAAGAGGCTGGCATAGAAGATCAGTGAGCCGCCATGCGCCACGCCAGTTTCCACAATCACATCGGGACGCAGCCGCCAGATCACTTCCTGGATGCGGATCATGTCCTCCGGCAGCTGGATGACCGGCCGCCCCATCCAGGTGAAGCTTTGGACATACTTCACGTCCCAGCCGCAGCGGAGCCAGGCAGCGGATATCGCCTCGAATGCCTCGGGCGTACTGAGCGCATGCTCTTCCGCCGTTCCGTCCGGGTGGCAAACGGTTACCCGGCCACTTACCTCGTCGATGGTGAGCATCGGTATTCCTGTGCAAGGGCCAGCAACGTCGGCAAATCGGCAACCAGATTGCTGGCGGTAGGCCCGAACTCTCCCTCGAGCCGCGCGGCGTCGATCGGCGAATGCCGCACCGTTGGTGCGTCCGGCGCGAAGCCGATGTGCCAGGCGGCAACGTTGTGGAGACAGCAGGCGATGGCTGCGTGGCTCGTGTTGCTGCCGGCGGCGACATTGTAGATCCGGTGCCTGCCGGTGGCAGCAATCGCCGGCAGCAACCGCGCCACCGATGCGACGCTGACATAGTCATTGGCGGAGGCGGCAGCCCCGCGAAACACCACGCTTCCTGTCGCACTGCCTTCGCGCAGCACCCGTCCCAGGAACGTTTCCGGCGGCATACCGATGCCATAGACATTCGACAGCCGGACGACGCGCGCGGTTGGACGCGGATCTGCGAGACACAGCGCCTCGCCGGCCAGTTTCGTCACGTTATACAGGTCGGACGGTTCGCCTGGCAGCACGGGCAGCACTGCGTCCTCGCACGTGGCGGTCGCGCGCGCGTAAAGGCTTGTGGACGAGAGCATGAGGAATGAATCGAATTGCAGCTCGCCGAGACACCGTGCGACGAGCCCGACATGGGCCTCCGCCACGTCCTGCGGGCGAACATGGAAATCGCCGGTGAGGCCGACACAGTAGATCACGTGGCCCGCTGGTCGGCGCCCGGCAAGCAGCGCCGGCAACGACGCACGCGTGACTGCATGGACCACGTGATCCTGACTTTCCAGCCAGGCGACCAGTGCTGCGCCAATGAAGCCTCTGGCGCCGAGAACAGTGAAGGTTGAACGGTCAGCGGACACCGCGAAGCGCACCGAAGCGTATTGGCTGCCCCTCTCTTACGCTCGGCAGGTAAAATCATCGTTTCATTTCCCTTCGGGAACGCCAGAGACGGCACTGCGAATGCGGTTGCTGCCGAACCGGCGCGAGCCCACACTCGTTACTCTGTCAGGAGGCAAGCGCGTGGCAGCGCTGAAACCGAATTTTCCGCCCTCGATCTGGCTGATCGTCGCTGGGCTCGTGGTGATCACCGCGCTCGGCCTGTTCGGCGGCGGCAATGGCGGTGGCAGCGACGCCATCCCCTACAGCCAGTTCCAGCAATATCTGGACGCCAACAAGGTCAAGCAGGTCACGGTGGCGGGGAACGTGATCCGCGGCACGCTGTCCGAGGCTATGCCCGACGGGCGGAGCAACTTCACCACAGTGCAGGTGCCGCCTGACCTCGCCGGGCAGCTCACCAAGCACAACGTCGAGTTTACCGGCGGTGCGACCGATGGGGGCGCACTCGGCACGCTGCTGTCATGGGTCCTGCCGCCGCTGTTGTTCGTCGGCATCTGGATGTTCGCCTCACGAATGATGATGGGCGGGCGGGGCGGCGGATTCGGCGGAGGATTGCTATCGGTCGGGCGGTCGAAGGCCAAGCTGGTGGCGGAGACAGACGTGAAGGTCGCCTTCGCCGACGTGGCTGGGGTGGACGAGGCGAAGGACGAACTGCATGAAATCGTCGATTTCCTGAAGCGGCCGGAGGAGTTCACCAGGCTGGGCGCGCACATCCCGCGCGGCATCCTGCTGGTGGGGCCGCCCGGGACCGGCAAGACGCTGCTGGCGCGAGCCGTTGCGGGGGAGGCCGGGGTGCCGTTCTACGCGACCAACGGCGCCGAGTTCGTCGAGATGTTCGTCGGCGTGGGCGCCGCTCGGGTGCGCGACCTGTTCGAGCAGGCGCGCGGGTCGGCGCCGTGCATCATCTTCATCGATGAGCTGGACGCGCTGGGGCGGGCGCGCGGCGTGAGCCCGATGGGCGGACAGGACGAGAAGGAGCAGACGCTCAACCAGCTGTTGGCGGAGATGGACGGGTTCGACCGGTCGGTGGCGATCGTGATCCTGGCGGCGACCAACCGGCCGGAGATCCTGGACCCGGCGCTGCTACGGGCCGGTCGGTTCGATCGGCAGGTGCTGGTGGACCGGCCTGACAAGAAGGGCCGGGTCGATATCCTGCGCATACACCTGAAGAACCTGACGCTGGCGTCGGACGTGAAGCTGGAGGACATCGCGGCGCTGACCCCTGGCTTTACTGGGGCGGACCTGGCGAACCTGGCGAATGAGGCGGCGGTGCTGGCGACGCGGCGCGGCGCCGAGGCGATCGGCATGGACGATTTCACTGGGGCGGTTGAGCGGATCGTGGCGGGACTGGAGAAGAAGTCGCGTATCCTGATCCCGCGCGAGCGGCGGATCGTTGCCTATCACGAGATGGGGCACGCGCTGGTGGCGCTGGCGATCCCGGGAAGCGATCCGATTCAGAAGGTGTCGATCATTCCGCGGGGCATCGGTGCGCTGGGCTACACTCTGCAGCGGCCGACCGATGACCGGTTCCTGATGGGGCGGCAGGAACTTGAGGACAAGATGACGGTGCTGATGGGCGGGCGCGCGGCGGAAACGCTGCTGGGCGAGGACATCTCCACCGGGGCTGCCGACGATCTGGCGAAGGCGACGGACATCTCGCGCGGAATGGTGCTGCGGTTCGGCATGGACGCGAAGCTGGGCCCGGTGGCGTGGGATACTGACCAGGGGCAGTTCCTGAACCAGCCCGGGGTGTTCTGGCAGCCACGGCGGTTCTCCGACGAGACGGCGCACGAGATCGATGTGGCGGTGCGGGCGAAACTGGAGGGTGCGCTGTCGCGCGCGGTGGGCATCCTGCAAGCGAATCGAGAGGCTCTGGACGAGGGCGCGGCGTCACTGCTGGCGCATGAGACGCTGGGGGCGGAGGAGTTGCCGAAGGTGAAAGCCCTGGCCTGACCTGATCCAAGCTGACAGGTTTGAGGCGGCACCTGCACGCCTGGATATGGTGTTTTGGGGTTTGTTTGATCTAGATCAATGCTAAACTATAACGAATGTTGGAGATTGTCCCGAATTCCGCCTGCGGAGGTGCAATTTGGAACATCACACCATGGCCCAGATGAGACCCCATCTGAGGTGTCCCGATACGTCTATCCGGGTCAGCCTCAAGGACGGCAAGACTGGAACCATGAGGGAGGTCAAGGTCGGTTGGAGCTGGACCCTCTTTCTGTTCTCCGGACTTTTCGGTCTTCCGCTGTTTCTTCGGAGATTCCCGGCCTGTGGGTTCGTATTTCTGGCGCTCTGGGCGGTTGGGCTCCTGGGACCATTGGCGGGTGGGAATGTGTCCGCCATTGCGGTGCTCCTGCTTTCCCTCTTTGTCCTTCTTCACGTGTTTCTTGGCATCAAAGGGAATGAAATGATCCTGCGGAACTACCTGGAACAAGGTTGGCGCTTCGCAGAGCCAGATTCCGACGCGGCACAACTCGCATGCCGGACGTTGCGGTTCCTTCCTGCCGAGAAGGTCTAACGCCAATCCCCGTTTGGCAGTGACGCAGTCCTGGACCCTCGTGTTGCGTCGCTGCTGATCGGGTCGCGTCGTTGTCCCGCTATTGTGCTGGCCGTCCACGCGAGCGAGAATCCGGCAAACTCGCTCGGGAGGATGTGTCATGAGCATAACCGAACCAAAATCCGGCACGGTCACGATCGATGGGTATCACGGGCACGTCTACTACGCCCCGGAGACGCGCACGCTCGCCGAGCAGGTGCGCGAAACGCTCACCGCCACGTTCGGTGTGGAGGCCAGGCAATTGAGCGATGCACCGATTGGGCCACATCTGGTCCCACAGTTCCGATTCACCTTCACCACGGCTCAGTTCGACACGATCGTGCCATGGCTGATGTTGAACAGGCAGGGCCTGGACGTCCTCGTGCATCCGCTGACGGACAGCTCCTACGACGACCACAGTCGCTATGCGATCTGGCTTGGTTCGCCAGTCGCGCTGACGCTCGACACCCTGCGGCCCGGCTATCGCGCGGAGCAGTATCCAACGCACTGACTAACGAGCGCCGCGCGCCGCCGCCAGCGCTTCCCGGCAGGGCGGCGTGAGGCTCTCCTGATGGTCGGCGAGGCACGCCAATGCCCTGCCGCCACCCATGCGCACACCTCGGCAATACGCACGGAAATCGCCGCCGCAGGCGTTACGCATCATCGCGGCCTGTTCGCGCATCGGCATGCCAGGTGGTGGCATCGGTGCCGGAGCCGGTCTGCCCTGCGAGGCACCGGGTGGCGGACCTGATGCGGTTCCGCCTTCGATCGCGCCGACTGCGGCCTGACAGCCAGGCGACAGGCCAGCCATGTTGTTCTGCAGGCATTGCAGGGCGGCGCTACCGCCGGTCGGCACACTCGCACAATGTGCCTGGTAGTCGCTGCGGCACGATTGGCGGATCGCGTTCGCCTGAGCCTGTGTCGGCTGCTGTGCACCGGCGCTGCCCGCGACCAGCCCGAGTGCCAGTGAGGCAAGCAATGTCAACGCGTGCAGTCGCGGCGGCGCCATGACGGTCTCCCCTTGATCGATAGGCTCCTGATACCACGCCGAACCGCCTCTGTCGCAAACCCGACACCGGAGCTAGGGTCTTACCAGCAGATCAGGAGACCGCACATGACCGAAGCCTGCATCGTTGGCTGGGCACATTCGCCGTTCGGCAAGCTGGACGATCCCGATATCGAGGCGCTGATCGGCCGTGTCGCGCGCGCCGCGATCGATGATGCAGGTATCGCGCCGACCGATGTGGAGGCAAGTTTCATCAGCCTGTTCAACAACGGTTTTTCCGCGCAGGACTTTCCCGCCTCGCTGGTACTGCAGCACGTGCCGGAGCTGCGGTTCCGGCCAATCACGCGGTACGAGAATGCCTGCGCGTCAGGGTCAGCGGCGGTCCACGGCGCGCGCGATTTCCTCGCCGCGGGGCGTGGACGGTTCGCGCTGGTGATCGGGGTAGAGAAGATGACCGCGACGCCTGGTGCGCAAGTCGGCGACATCCTGCTGAAGGCTAGCTACCAGAAGGAAGAGGCCGACATCCCCGCCGGGTTCGCGGGCGTGTTCGGCCGCATTGCGGAGCGGTATTTCCAGCGTTACGGCGACCAGTCGGATGCGCTGGCGGCGATCGCGGCAAAGAACCACAAGAACGGCGTGGACAACCCCTATGCGCAGATGCGCAAGGATCTGGGATACGACTTCTGCCGCCATGTCAGCGAGAAGAACCCGTATGTCGCGCCGCCGCTGAAGCGCACCGACTGCTCGCTGGTGTCGGATGGCGCCGCGGCGCTGGTGATGACCGACGAGGAGACGGCGCGTTCGATGGGGAAGGCGGTAAGGTTCCGCGCGGCCGTGCAGGTGAACGACTTCCTGCCGATCAGCAAGCGTGACGTCACCCGCTTCGAGGGTGCGGCAGAGGCGTGGCGGCGCGCGCTCGATATGGCCGATGTGAAGCTGGACGAACTGTCGTTCGTTGAATCGCACGACTGCTTCACCATCGCCGAACTGCTGGAATACGAGGCGATGGGACTGACCGCGTCGGGGCAGGGCGCGCGTGCGGTCCTGGAAGGTTGGACGGCGAAGGACGGACGGCTGCCGGTCAATCCGTCGGGCGGGCTGAAGGCGAAGGGCCATCCGATCGGCGCTACCGGTGTGTCGATGCATGCGGTAACCGCCATGCAGCTCACCGGTCAGGCGGGCGCGATGCAGTTGCCGAAGGCGGACATCGCCGGCGTGTTCAACATGGGCGGTGCGGCGGTGGCGAACTACGTGTCGATCCTGGAGGCGGTTCGCTGATCCCGACCAGCAATCTCACGCACCTGCTGCTGCAGACTACTCGGCGGTTTCCCGATAGGCCGGCGATCATCTGGCGAGACCGTGTGTGGAGCTGGGCGGAGTTTTGTATGCGAGTGCGGCGCGCGGCCGGCGCGTTGGCGGAGCGCGGCGTCAGGCATGGCGATCGGGTGCTGGTGCACGCGCGTAATTCCAACGCGGTGCTCGAGACTATGTTCGCGTCGTGGATGCTGGGCGCGGTGTGGGTGCCGACGAACTTCCGGTTGACGCCTCCGGAGGTGGCATATCTCGCGAAATCGTCCGGTGC
This sequence comes from uncultured Alphaproteobacteria bacterium, assembly GCA_963791495.1. GTDB lineage: Bacteria > Pseudomonadota > Alphaproteobacteria > Acetobacterales > Acetobacteraceae > JAMXLO01. The sequence continues at coordinate 464,618 of CAWBST010000017.1, read as the reverse complement.
TGTCGTGCATATTTTCGATGCCGCATTCCCCGATCATGCGGGGGCGGCCCGGGCGGAAAATCCCGCGGCGCGGCTGCATGTTTCGATCGGCGAGGGCGAGCTGGCGTGGGAGACGCTGGCCACGTCCGGCTCGCCAATGGCGCGCGCCAAGGATGTGGATCGGGATGACGCGGCGTGGTTCTTCTATACCTCTGGCACGACGGGGCGGCCGAAGGCAGGCGTCCTAACGCATGGGCAGATGGAATACGTTGTCTGCAATCACCTGTGCGATCTGATGCCAGGCACGACAGAGCACGACGTCTCGCTGGTGGTGGCGCCGCTGTCGCACGGCGCCGGCATCCACGCACTGGCGCAGGTGGCACGCGGCGCAGCCAGCGTGCTGTTGTCCGGTGAGCGGCTGGATTGTGAGGAAGCGTGGCGGCTGGTCGAACGGCATCGCGTGAGCAACATGTTCACCGTGCCGACCATCCTGACAATGCTGACGCGGCATGACGCGGTGGATCGCTGCGACCATGCGTCGCTGCGCTATGTGATCTATGCCGGCGCGCCGATGTATCGGGCCGATCAGCAGCACGCGCTGCGCAAGCTGGGCAAGGTGCTGGTGCAGTATTTCGGCATGGGTGAGGTGACCGGCAACATCACCGTGCTGCCGCCCGCTCTGCACAGCGTCGACGATGACATGAAGATCGGAAGCTGCGGCTATCCGCGTACGGGCATGGACGTCGCAATTCTCGATTTGGATGGCGCATATCTGCCACCCGGCGCGACCGGCGAGATCTGCGTGCGTGGCCCGGGCGTGTTCGCGGGTTATCACAATAATCCGGAAGCAACCGCGCAGGCCACGCGCTTCGGCTGGTTCCATACCGGCGATCTGGGACATATGGACGAACAGGGATTCGTCTATATCACGGGCCGAGCATCGGACATGTACATCTCCGGCGGCTCGAACGTTTACCCGCGCGAGATCGAAGAGGTACTGCTGACCCATCCCGCCGTGACGGAGGCCTGCGTCGTCGGCATGCCGCACGAGAAGTGGGGCGAGTGTGGCGTTGCCGTGCTTGTGCTGGCTGGAGCTGCGGACGTGACGGAACGCGAGGTACTCGCGCATCTTGAGGGGAAGCTAGCGAAATACAAATGGCCGGCGCGTTTCGCATTCTGGCCGGAGCTGCCGAAGTCCGGTTACGGGAAGGTCGTGAAGCGCGACGTGAAGCGTCTGTTGGAGGAGACCGAGTGATGCAGGACATAGCTGCGATCAAGGACTACCACGTGCACGTCTACTACGATCCATCCACCAAGCCAAAGGCCGCGCAGTTGCGGCAATGGGTGGAGGAGCGGTTCGCCGGACAGATGCGGATGGGAAGCTGGCACGACGAGGAGGTGGGGCCGCATGTGCAGGCGATGTATCAGATCGCGTTTCCGCCGGAGCTGTTCCCCTCGCTGGTGCCGTTCATCATGATGAACCGCATGGGGCTGACGGTGTTGGTACACCCGCAGTCCGGCCGTCCGCGCGATGATCACACGGTGAACGCGATGTGGATGGGCGAGGTGCTGCCGGTAAAGACGCACGTGCTGCGCGAAGTGGGGTAGGCAGCGGGGATATGGAGGCATTGTTGCGGCAACTGATCGAGGGACCGTCCGCCTGGATCGGCGCGGATATGCGCGGGCGTGAGGCGGAGTGGACCTATTGCCTGTCATCATCGGAAATCGCCGAGATCGAAGCGGCGCTGAAATCGGTGCTGGCACGCGGCATCGATATCGCCGATATCCGTCGTGAGGACTTCCCGCTGCCGACGCTCGGGCCAGTGCTCGACCGACTGCGAGGCGAAGTGCTCGTTGGGCGCGGTTTCGTTCTGCTGCGAGGCGTGCCGGTCGAGGGTCGGCCCATCGCAGAGAGCGCGACAGCCTATTGGGGCATCGGCACCTATTTCGGTAGTGCCCGCTCGCAGAACGCGCATGGGCATCTGCTTGGACACATCTACGACCTTGGTGGAAGCAGCGCCGCCAATCCGAACATTCGCAGCTATGCGACCTCTGAACGCCAGAACTTCCATATTGATCGCAGTGACGTCGTCGCGCTGCTGTGCCTGAGGCGAGCGAAATCAGGCGGGCTTTCTGCGATCGTCAGCTCGATGACCGTCCACAATGTCATGGCGGAGCGCCGACCCGATCTGCTGGAGCGGCTGTACCAGCCATTCCCTGTCGATCGGCGCGGCGAGGTGCCGGAGGGCAAGGGGCCGTTCTACGAAGCGCCGGTGTTCAATGAGCACGGCGGCTACCTCTCGGTGCTGTATTCACGATTGCATATCGGGTCGTCGCAACGGTTTCCCGAGGCGCGGCGGCTCACGGCCGAGGATGTAGAGGCGCTGGACATGTTCGCCGAATTAGCCGGCGATCCCGAACTGCGACTCGATATGAGTTTCATGCCCGGTGACATCCAGTTCCTGCACAACCATACGATCCTGCATGCCCGTACGGGCTACGAGGACTGGCCCGAGGCCGAGCGCAAGCGCCACCTGTTGCGCCTGTGGCTTGCGCCCCCGGCCGCTCGGCCGCTGCCACCGGTCTTTGCCGAATGTTATGGCGGTGTCGCTGTCGGTGACCGCGGCGGGATCATCTGCAAGGGTACCCGCCTGCACGCACCGCTTGTGCCTGGATGAGCCGCTACTGACTGACAGCAGAAGAAACGGGGAGGAGACGACGGTGATGTCTTTGCGAAGCTATCGTTGGCGTTTGGCATTGTCCTTGACGCTGCTGTTCGCGGGTTCCGTCTTCGCGGCAACCGTGGCGTCCGCCGAACCGCGCGCACCGTCGGGCCGTGCGGTGATGGCCTGGCACGTGACCATCGCGCCGAGCTGGTTCGACCCGTCAACCGCGCCACCACAGATCACGCCATTCGGCATGCTGTATGCGATACATGATGCGCTGGTGCGTCCATATCCAGGACAGAAGATGGGGCCAAGTCTAGCCGAATCGTGGAGCGAGAGCGAGGACGGCCTCGTCTATGAGTTCAGGCTGCGCCCCAATCTGAAGTTCCACAATGGCGACCCGCTGACAAGTGAGGACGTCAAATTCAGCTTCGAGCGTTACCATGGCGCCGCCGCAAAGATCCTGCACGAACACGTCACGCAGGTTGAGATCATCGATCCGCGCGTTGTGCGCTTCCACCTTGGCGTGCCATGGCCCGATTTCATGACCTTTTTCGGGACGACGGCCAGTGCCGCGGGGATCGTGCTGCCGAAGAAGTACCTCACCGATGTCGGTGACGACGGCTTCAAAAAGCACCCGATCGGTGCCGGACCGTACAAGTTCGTCAGCAGCAGGCCGGGAATCGAGGTCGTGCTCGAAGCGGTTCCCGAGTACTGGCGACGCGTACCGAACGTGAAGACGCTGGTGATGCGCAGCGTGCCCGAAGCCACCACACGCGCGCTGACGCTGAAGACCGGCGAGGCCGACATCGCCTATGCCCTCGACGGCCCTGATGCCGAGGGTTTGCAGACTGTGCCGGGGATCAAGATTGTGGCGACCAAGCACGCCTCGATCTTCTGGATCGAATTCGCCAAGCAATGGGATGCGAGTTCGCCGTGGCACGACAAGCGGATGCGGGAGGCGGTGAATTATGCGCTCGACCGCAAGGGCATCAGCCACGCGGCCTGCCTCGATTTCTGCCCGCCGGCCGGTGTGATCGTACCGCGGGTCATGGAATTCGCACTTCAGGTCGAGCCGCCTCCCTATGATCCGGAGAAGGCGAAGAAGTTGCTCGCCGAGGCTGGCTATCCGAACGGTTTTGACGCCGGTGACTTCGCTGCGATCCCGGGCTTCCCGACAGTGGCCGAGGCGGTGGTCAACGATCTGAACGCTGTCGGTATCCGCGTCAGGTTGCGGCAGATGGAACGTGCGACATTCTATGCGAGCTGGCTGGAGAAGAAGTTGCCGGCAGTCTACATGGCTGCGTCCGGAAACTCGGGCAATGCCGCAAGCCGGGTCGAGTCATTCATTTGGTCCAAGGGTTCCTACGCCAACGGTGGCTATCCCGATATCGATGAGCTGTTCCTCCAGCAGGGTGGCGAACGCGACGCCACGAAGCGTGAGCAGATGCTCGATCAGATCCAGCAGCTGTCGATCGACCGCGTGATGTTCGCACCGATCATGGATTTGCGCGCCCTGATGGGGATTGGCCCGCGTGTGACGAAGGACACGATCACCGACGTCTGGATGAGCCCGTTCCCATCCTACGAGGACATGGAGATCAAGGAGTAACGCGTCGGCGTGCCTACCTCACGGCCGATCGATAGAGCGCTTCGGAGAAGTCAGGCGCGACGTCGCCGGTCATGCGGCGGCGCAGCACCTCCAGGTCCGCCTGGAAGAGATCGGCGCTGATGCGGCCAACGATGACGGGAATGTCGCGCTTCATGCTTGGAACGTCGCCGATCGGCAACCCGAAACTGACGAAACCAGCCGGGTTCTGCACATGGATATGTTGCAGCATCGGCGATGAGCCTGGGGTCCGCTCCAGGAATTCGTGCCCGGCGCCAAGATAAGGATAGCAGGCGAGCATCTCATCCTGTTCCGCTAGTGGGGGTGTGTAGCGGTCGCGCCAAAGCAGGATCTGGTCGGTGAAATCGCGCAACTCGGGTCGCGAAGCGAGATCGCCGGAATATCCCGTACCGGCGATGACGAAATCGAGGCGATATGTCGTGCCATTGACGGTCGACTCGATCTTGCCGCCGAGTTCCGTGGCATTGGTCCACGGCGTAGAAAGATGCAGATGAAAGTTCGGGTATTTGACAGTGCGCTCGATCGCGTCGGTCGTGGGCGTTGAGCCGGTGCGGAAAAAGCGAATCGCCTGATGCCAGCGATCAGCATCCGGAAGCTGGTGGTAGTTGTCATAGGCTCCGGGAAAACCACGCGACCGGGTGATCGGTATCGCCGCGATCGTGTCGCGACGGGCGAACAGGTGCACATCCGCGGCGCCATGCTCCAGCGCGACTCCGGCCGCATCGAAGGCGGAGGCCGCCGCGCCGATCACACCCACCGTCTTGCCACGCAGAGCGGCGAAGTCGATTGCATCCTCGGTATGTGCGTAGCGGGTGGGCGACAGATGCGCGGTCAGGACGTCCGGAATGACCCTGCCGCCGGCGCCCGCAAAGCCTGTCGCGAGAATGATCTTTCTGGTTGTCTCGATCACCGCACCAGTCGGCGTGCGGAGATGGATTTTGAAATGATCGCCCGTGGGTTCGATCCGGTCCAGGCGTGTCTGGTAACGCGGGTTGATGCCGAGAAAACGTTTGTACCAGCTGAGATAATCGGCCCAGTCCGTGCGCTTTATCCGGTCGATGGCAGTGTATGCCTCCTGTCCGTGACGGGCCTCGTACCATGCCTGGAAGCTGAGTGCGGGAATGCCGAGTTCCGGTCCGGGTAGCGTCTTCGGCGTGCGCAGAAGGTTCATCCGTGCTGCGTTGAGCCAGATGCCGGCGCGTTGTTCGTCGGGCGCCGCATCTAGCACGGTGACCTTGCCTATCCCGGCGCGACGCAGTGCGAACGCAAGCGCGCAGCCGGTCTGTCCGCCGCCGATGATGGCGACGTTATGGTCGATGCCCTGACGATCCGGGACCCAGTTGGCGGGATCGGGGCCAATCAGGCGAAGCGCCGTTCGGGCACAGGAGTCAGGGTCCGTCGATCGATTCATTGCTTGCATTCCGGTCGTCATCTGCCTGGTGCCCATCGAGCGGCTTTATCATCCCGTCATCTGGAGGAAGTGTCTACGCTCGACGCCCATTGCGTGCATTCGGTGTGTCGGGGTAGAGCCCGGGCAGGAGTGTTGCTGGCATGAAGACGCTGGTCACAGGAAGTTCCGGGCACCTCGGCGAGGCCCTCGTCCGCACGTTGCGTGATCAAGGCCGGGATGTCGTCGGGCTCGACAGGATTGCCGGGCCATTCACAACGAACGTTGGCTCGATAAGGGACCGCGACTGCGTGGCGCGAAGCATGAAAGGTGTGCGCGTCGTCTTGCACGCCGCCACACTGCATAAGCCTCATGTCGCCACGCACAGCCGAGAGGAATTCGTTGATACGAACATCACGGGCACGCTCAATCTCCTCGAAGCGGCGATGACGGCGGGTGTCGGGTCCTTCGTCTACACGAGCACGACGAGTGTATTCGGCGACGCGCTGGCACCACCGGCGGGAAGTCCTGCCATATGGGTGACAGAAGATGTCACGCCGATCCCGAAGAACATCTACGGCGTGACCAAGGCAGCGGCCGAGGACCTGTGCCAGTTGTTCGCGCGGAACGAGGGGCTTGCCTGCATCGTGCTCAGGACGTCACGCTTCTTCCCCGAGGAGGACGATGACAAGGCAGTCCGCTTGGCCTGGACGGATGACAACGCCAAGGTGAACGAGTTCCTGTTCCGGCGCGTGGATCTCGAGGATGTCGCGACAGCCCATCTGCTGGCCGCCGAACGTGCGCCGGCACTCGGGTTCCGGCGATACATCATCAGCGCAACGACACCCTTTTCACTGGAGGACCTGCAGCGGCTGCGTGCGGATGCTCCAGGGGCGACCCTATCACGCGTCCCGGATTACCAGTCGGCGTACGCGCGCCGCGGCTGGAAGATGTTCCCGGGCATCGATCGCGTCTATGTCAACGAACGGGCTCGTCGTGAACTTGGCTGGGAGCCGAAGTGGGATTTCCGTCGCCTCATCGGTCACCTGCGCCGCGATGAAGACGTGAAAAGCCCATTGGCGCGCTTGGTTGGCTCGAAGAGATACCATGCCGAGAGGTTCGTCGATGGCCCTTATCCGGTGCAGCGGGCAGGGCACGGGGAGCCGCGTGGTGCCTCGCGGCGGGCCGCTCCCGACTGCGTGGTGTGAAGTATTTCACATCGAAGCAGGGACCCGGCATGCAAATAGCATGACCAACCCAGTTGGGTGCCCGCCGCAGCGCGTTGCTCGTACCGATGATCGTGAACTATGCTGCTCCTGCGAAAACCCCGCCCAGCGATCTTGTCGAGCGCCTCGCGTGCGCCGGAGGAGCCGCGCGGCGGCTCTCCGTGGCACATGCACGCTGGGGAAAGCATGATCCGAGGCGACTACAGGCCTTCGGTTCCAAGGCAGGTGGGCAGCAGGCGAAAGGTCCAGCGGCGGCTCGCTGCGGTCCTTGGCGCGGACATCGTGGGCTACAGCGCACTGATGGGACAAGCGGAGGAGGAGGCGCATCGCCGCGTCGGCGCCGAGCTCGATCGGGTCTTTCGTGAAATCGAAAAATCGCACGGCCGGGTCTTCACATTCGCTGGCGATGGCCTGATGGCGGAGTTTCCCAGTGCGATCGAGGCCTTGAAATGTGCGCTGCGCATTCATGCGGACACCGCCCGGCGCAACGCGAGGCTGCCTCCTGACCAGTGGCTTCGCTTCCGTGTCGGGATCAACTCGGGTGAGATCCTGCTTCAGGAGAATCGCACGGGCGGGACGGCGGTCAATATCGCCGCTCGGCTGGAAGCGCTGGCCGAGCCAGGGGCGGTGTGCATGTCGGCGGCCGTGTTCGAACAGGTGCGACGGACTGTCGCTGCCTCGTACGAGCCACTCGGACAGCATCGCCTCAAGAACATTCGCGATCCCGTGATGGTCTACGGCATTCCTGCGTCGGCCTGCTCGTCGTGGATCAACATGCCTGCGCTGCCGCGCATCAGTGTTCCGGATGTGACGGCGGAGGCCGGCAGCGAGTACCGCCCGTCGCTGGCGGTGCTGCCGTTCCGCACGCTGCAGAAGGACCAGTCGGACGCCTATTTTGCCGAGGGGATGATCGACGACATCATTCGTGCGCTTGGGGGGCTGAAAGACCTGCTGGTGATCTCGCGCAGCTCGACGATCGGGTTTGCGCGGATGCCGCTCGATGTGCGTCGCGTCGGGCATGAGCTGGACGTCCGTTACGTGCTGCACGGCAGCGTGCGCCGCGCCGGCAATACACTCCGGATCGCGGTTGAGCTGAGCGAATCGCAGACCGGCAGCGTCATCTGGGCGGATCGCTTCGATGGTGAGCTCACCGATCTTTTCGATCTGCAGGACCGGATCGCGCTGCGGGTCGCAACGGCGATCGCGCCGCAACTCCGCGAGCGCGAGCTGAACCGCGCCCTGCGCAAGCATCCCGACAGCATGACCGCCTATGACCTCACTTTGCAGGCGCTCGATCGCTTCTACCGCATGGACCGATCCTCGATCGAGCAGGCTCGCGAGCTGCTCGAGCAAGCGATCGCGCACGATCCGGACTACGCGCCTGCATATTCGCACATGGCCTCTCTCCGGATGCGATGGATCGGCCAGGGCTGGTCCGAGGACGAACTCGCGGACCGTACCATGGCAGCGAGCGTTGCCCGCATGGCTATCGAACGCGACCGCAACGATGCGTTGGGGCTGGCGATCTATGGGCACCTGCAATCGTATCTCCTGAAGGACTATGGGGTCGCTCAGGAGTACCTCGAACGCGCCATGGCGGCCGGTCCGAGCTGCGCCTGGGCCTGGGCCTACAGCAGCCTGACCTGCGGCTACCTCGGCGACATCGCTACCGCCATCGCGCGCGCCGAACGAGCTGTGCGGCTATCGCCAATTGGTGCCGACAGCTTCTGGCTGGAGCACTACCTGTCGCAGGCTTACTATCTGGGTGGCCGTTACGACGATGCGATTGCATGGGGCCGGATGTCGGCGGCCCACGCGGGCGCCAATACTTCCAATCTGCGCTGCCTGATCGCAAGCCTGGTTGCGGCCCAGGAAATGGACGAGGCACGCAAGATCGCGCATCAACTGATGCGGCTCGTGCCAAAATTTCGCCTGACCACCTTCCGCACACGCACGCCGCTGCGCGGCGAAGTCCGTGACCAGTTCGCCGACAGGCTTCGACTGGCGGGCGTGCCCGACTGAGCGGCACATCGGCCGACGTGTCTCACCTATGTCAGTCACAGGAGAACGCGCATGCCCGCGAGTTTCGATGGAAATGACGGTAACGACGGCAACAGTGCAAACGCCGGCGGCGGAGGCAACGCCACCAGCGCCAGCGGCGGCTGGTACTTCGCCGACCGGGTGAACCTGCCTCTGGCCACCGAGCCCGATACCGGACCCAACGCGCCGACGCCGACCAAGATGATCGGGCAGCTTGCCACGATCAACGTTCCGCTGTTCCCGGATCGGAATTGGTCGGCCGAATGGTACTCGTGGCTGGCGCTGAACGAGTTCGCGGCAACGCCGCTGAGCAGCATAGACCCGCACACCCAGCCGACTTGGCCTAGCTGGGTGCCCTACCCGCCACCTGCCAACTGGTCGACGTTGAACCAGCAGGTTCAGGTGCAGACCGAAGTCACCGGTCTGGTCACAGCGGCCATGGAGGAGAGGGCTGATGCCATGGCCGAAATCCTGTCGCAGGCCGATGAGTTCATCAGCTACTTCCTGAATATGATGACAGCCCGGCCCGGCGCGTATCCCCAGACGGCCAAGGTGCTGGCGATTGCCAGCCTGGTGGGCACCTTCGTCGCGATGTATTTCAAGAATCTCTACAGGCGGCCGCGCCCTTCCCAGCTTTGTCCGGCACTGCTTCCGCCGATCGAGGTGCCAGGCCACGCGTCGTTTCCCAGCGGCCACTCGACGCAGGCGCATCTGATGGCGCTCAGCATGAACGAGGTGCTCAACGGGCTGCCGCAGCAGTCGACGATGGTGGACGACCTGTGGACGCTGGCGGATCGCATTGCGCGAAACCGTGAAATCGCGGGGCTGCACTATCCCAGCGATACCGCCGCCGGCGTGGCGATTGCCCAGACCGTCATCGCGTTGCTGATGGCGCCGACCGGCACCGGGACGAAGACGAAGTTTCAACAGGCCGTCGCCTACGCGACGGAGGAATGGATATGACGGGCGCTTACGGCTGCCCGGAGCAGTGCAAGAAAGTTCCCGCGTATATCGTCGACGACCTGCGGCGTCGCTTCAAAGCGTGTCCAGTGCCCGAGGGGCCTTTCGATCCTTCGAAAGCGTCGCCAGAAATGCTGCGGACGTTCGGTCTGCCACCGAGGCCCCATGCCGAGACCGAGCCATTGCTTCGGCGCGTCTGGAACAGGGGGTTCGGCAGGCCGATGCGGCTCATGGCGTACGGGTTCCACGCGGCCTTCGTGGAAGCCTCCTCCTATCGTCCGATCATCAGGCAGGCGGAGGCGCCTCCTGAAGAGACCCGGATCGAGAAGAGTTCAAACTGGTCCGGTGCCTACCTGACCGCGAACCGGTACCGGAAGTTCATGCAGGTATGGGGGCGCTGGACGATCCCGGACCATCTGAAGATTCCGCCGGCGCCATTCGAGGGGCAGCCGGGCATCTCGTATGTGTGCTCCAGCTGGATCGGTCTCGACGGGCAGCGTCGCTACCTTAATTCCTCGCTGCCGCAGATCGGCACCGCGTCGAACTCTGCGCCCTGACGGCACAACGGTGGCCGAGGCATGGACGCAGTGGTGGGCGCGCGGCGATGCAAACACCGCGCCGCTGCCGGTTGGCCTCACGGTCTCTCCCGGCGATGAAGTGCTGTGCGTTCTTACGGCGTTGGACCCGCAGACGGTTGTCTTCGTGATGGTCAATCTCAGCGCTGTACCGCTGCCCGAGGGCATGGCGGTCCTGGGCACCTCGCCATCCGTGACGCTGCCCGACAACTCCGTCGTCCACCCGGACATCGCCGGCGTCACCGCTGAATGGGTCATCGAGCGTCCTCGCATACTGGGGCAGACGAAGCGCTACAACTTTCCGGACTACCGGCGAACCGAGTTCAAATCCTGCATCGCGGTCGAAGCGGGCAGGGTAGACATATCGTCGCTGCCGAGTGGAGTGATGCAGGAGCTGCGCGGGGAACGCTTTATCCGCATGTTCGATGTGCTGGCAAATCCGGCGCGCACTGCGTATATCTCGATGCCGAGTAAGCTGAGCGATAGCTCGATCAGCGTGAAGTACGGGGGATTCTGACCCGCCACGTCTGAGCGCGCCGGTCATAACCGGTTTGCTCGCTTGACAAGCAAGGTATCGGCTTCATCATCCGGTCATCGGAGGAGAAGTCGATGTCTGCGCTCGATCGTTGCCTGAATGTCTATGATCTGCGTGCCGCGGCAAAACGCCGCCTGCCCAGGGCGGTGTTCGAATTCGTCGATCGCGGCAGCGAGGACGGCATCGCGGTCGCCAACAACCGCAACGCTTTCGAGCGCATCAAGCTGCGGCATCGCGCCCTCGTCGATGTGTCCGGCCGCACCATGAATACCACACTGTTCGGCAAGCCAGTGTCGATGCCAATGGCGATCGCGCCCACCGGCGCTGCCGGACTTTGCTGGCACGAGGGCGAACTGCAACTGGCGAAGGCGGCGGCCAAGGCGAAGATCCCGTTCACGCTGGCCACCGGGGCGATGACCGGGATGGAGAAGATCGCCCAGGAGGCGGGGCCTGGCGTCGGCGGCCGGCTCTGGTTCCAGCTCTATGTCTGGAACAAGCGCGAGATGTCGTATCAGCTCATCGAGCGCGCGCATCGTGCCGGCTTCGAGGCGCTGATCGTTACCGTCGATACCATCGTGCCGCCGAACCGCGAATACAACACGCACAACGGCTTCATCGCGCCATACAAGCCGAACGTGACATTTGCGCTCGACATCATGCGCCATCCGGTCTGGTTCACGAACGTGCTGATGAAATATCTCACGACCATCGGCATGCCGCGCAACGAGAACTATCCGGATGAGTACAAGCGTCTGGACCGTGATGAGCCGGGGACGTATGAGCTGACGCGGCAGGATTCGCTCAACTGGGACGACATCCGCATCTTCCGCGACAAGTGGCCCGGTATCCTGATGATCAAGGGGATCAACCGGCCGGACGATGCACTGAAGGCCATCGAGTACGGCGTCGATGGCATCGTGGTGTCGAACCACGGTGGGCGGAACATGGACAGCGTGGTGGCATCGATCGACGCGCTGCCGGAGATCGCCGAGGCGGTTGGCGAGCGGCTCACGGTGATCCTGGATTCCGGTGTGCGGCGCGGATCGGATATCGCAAAGGCACTGGCGCTGGGGGCGAAGGCGGTGCTGACCGGGCGTTCGACTCTGTACGGCACGGCGGTCGGCGGAGAGGCGGGGGCCTTCAAGGCGATCAACATCATCCGGAACGAGCTGGACAAGACGATGGCTTATACGGGATGCCGTTCGGTTGATGAGGTGACCACGGACATATTCTTCGGCGGCCGCCAGGGCAATCGGATGTTCGATCGGGTAATGGACGAGGCCACATTCTGATGTCGCGTCTCGACCACTGCCTGAACGTCTGGGATCTGCGCGGCGCAGCCAGGCGTCGCTTGCCGAAGGGCGTGTTCGAGTTCGTCGACCGTGCCACCGAGGATCACATCGCGGTCGCCAACAACCGTTCGGCGTTCGAGCGCATCAAGCTGCGTCACCGCGCGCTGGTGGATGTGTCCGGCCGCAGCGTCGCGACCACGCTGTTCGGCAAGCCGGCCAGCCTGCCGATGGCGATCGCGCCCACCGGGGCCGCCGGTCTGTGCTGGCACGAGGGCGAACTGGAACTCGCCCGCGCCGCTGCGAAGGCGCAGATACCGCTGACGCTGTCCACCGCCTCGATGACGCCGATGGAGAAGATCGCCGCGGTCGGCGGGCGGCTGTGGTTCCAGCTCTATGTCTGGAAACGCCGTGACCTGTCGCACCAGTTGATCGAACGCGCAAACCGCAACGGCTTCGAGGCGCTGATCGTCACGGTGGATTCCCCGGTCGGCGCCAACCGCGAGTACAACACGCACAACGGCTTCGGCCTGCCGTTCAATCCCACGCTGCGCTTCACGCTCGATATGATGCGGCATCCCGCGTGGACTGGCAGCGTGTTGATGCGATACTTCACGTCCGGCCGGTTTCCGCGGCACGAGAACTATCCCGACGAATATCAGAAATCGATCCTCAGCGGCGTCGGCTCGCGTGACGCGATGCGGGCGGATTCGCTGGCGTGGGATGACATCGCGAAGTTCCGCGACATCTGGCCTGGGGTGCTGATGCTGAAGGGCGTCAACCGGCCTGACGATGCGATCAAGGCACTGAGCTACGGCGTCGATGGCATCGTGGTGTCCAATCATGGTGGGCGGAACATGGACAGTGCAGCGGCCACTCTCGACGTGCTGCCGGAGATCGCCAAGGCGGTGGGTGACAAGATGACGCTGATTTTGGACTCGGGCGTGCGGCGCGGGTCAGACATCGTGAAGGCACTCGCGCTGGGGGCGAAGGCAGTGCTGACCGGGCGCGCGACGCTTTACGGCACCGCGGTCGGTGGGGAGGCGGGCGCGCTGAGGGCGATCAACATCCTGAAGAACGAGGCCGACAAGACGATGGCCTATACCGGCTGCCGCACGGTGGACGAGGTCACCAGCGACATCTTCTGGGGCTACCGCGAGGGCAACCGCCTAGTTGGCGCCGCCTGAACGATCGCCAGCCCCGCGCCCAGCATCATCGCGCCGGTCGCCAGCGTGGAGATCGCCATCCCGATGGCGGCGCCCGCCAGCCACTGTGGTTCCGGGCGGCGAGGGCCGCCAGCTTCCTTGCCTCTGCGCATCATCGACTCTGTACTCCCATAGCTTATGGTATCCCGATAATCCTTGGAGGGTAAGTGTGGCTGACACCGTCGATCCGGTGACCGTCTCGGTCGTGCAGCACCGGCTGCACGCCATTGTTGAAGAGATGGGCGAGGCGATGCTGCGCACATCCTATTCCCAAATCCTTAATTCTAGCCGTGATTTCTCCACGGCGATCTGCGATCTGAATGGCCGGCTGATAGCCCAGGCCGAGCATGTGCCCATCCACGTGGGGGCGCTGCCGTGGGCCGCGAAGTCGGTCACCGAATTCTTCCGGGACGACATTCATCCCGGTGATGTGTTCCTATTGAACGATCCGTACCACGGTGGCAACCATCTTCCTGACCTCACCGCGTTCGTGCCGGTGTTCGAGGGCGATCGGCCCATGTTCTGGTCGATCAACCGGGCGCATCAGAGCGACATCGGCGGTTCGACGCATGGCGCCTACAACGCAGCGGCCACGGAGATCTGGCAGGAAGGGATCCGCGTCACGCCACTGCGGCTCTATGACCGCGGGGTGGTGAGGCGCGACGTGCTGGAGATGCTGGTGACCAACGTGCGGCACCCGCACGATTTCCGCGGCGACCTCGCGGCGATGATCGGCTCGGCGCATGTCGGCCAGCGGCGGATGCTGGCGCTCGCCGGCGAGTTCGGCTGGGACACCACGCACGCGGCGATCGAGGCGGTGCTGGACGGCGCCGAACGCCAGGCACGCGCGGTGATCGCGACGTGGAAGGACGGGGTGTATCGCGGCGAGGCGTTCCTCGATGACGACGGGCATCGCTATACCGACATCCATATCCGCGCGACGGTCACCAAGCGCGGCAGCGACCTGACCATCGATCTGTCGGATTCGCACGAGCAGGTGGTGGGCTTCGTCAACTCGTCGTATCCGAACATGCGATCCGCGGTTGTGGTGGCGCTGGCCTACCTGATCGATCCGCACACGCCGAAGAACGACGGCGCGTTCCGCCCGCTGGAGGTGATCGCCAAACCGGGGACAGTGGTGTGGGCGAACGAGGGCGCGCCCGTGACGCTGTGCACCAATCACTGCTCGCAGGAGATTATCCAGGCGATCATCACAGCACTGGCTCCGGCCTGTCCGGATCGCGCGATGGCGGGGTGGGGGCGGCGGTTCCGCATTGCCATTCAAGGACGTGATCCGCGCACGCAGAAACCGTTCATCTGGCACATGTTCCAGGCGCGACCGGGTGGCGGTGCCTCGCCCGTAGGGGACGGATGGCCGGCGGGCGGCGAATGGCAGGCGGCAGGCGGCATCAAGTTCGGCAGCCTGGAGGTGACGGAGGTGCGGTTTCCTCTGTTCTTCCGCACGCACGAATTCAGGCCCGGGTCAGGCGGCGATGGGCAATTCCGCGGCGGGCCTGGCTGCGTGCTGGAGATGGCGGCGGAAATCGATGAACCGGCGCGCGGCAATACCGCCGGCGATGGCGTGAAGTACGGCGCATGCGGGATCCTCGGCGGCAAGGACGGCCTCCCGCATCGCTATGTGCTGCACTCCGAAGGGCGACAGCAGCGCGTCCTGAAGACCAAGGAAGTGGGGATAGAGATTCGGCCCGGCGATGTGTTCCGTATCGAGTCCGGAGGCGGCGGGGGTTGGGGCGATCCGGCAAAGCGCGATCCTGCGGCGCGGGAACGCGACGAGATCAATGGGTTCGTTTGAGGTGGGCAGGATTTGGAGCCGCCCGTGCTGAAGATCGGCATCGACGTCGGCGGCACCTTCACCGACCTGGTCGCGGTGGACGATAGCGGCCACTCCACACTCGCGAAGGTCGCATCGACCCCGGAAGACCCGTCGATCGGTGTCATGGCGGGCCTCGACCGTCTCGCTGAATTCCTGCGCCTGTCGCCCAGCCAACTCCTCGCGCAGACCGAGCGCATCGTGCATGGCACCACCGTGGCCACCAACGCCCTGCTCGAGCACAAGGGCGCCAAGGTCGGACTGCTGACCACCGAAGGCCATCGCGACGTCATCGAGATGCGCGAGGGCCTGAAGGACGATCGCTACAATCTCCGCATGCCGCCGCCGGAGCAGCTTGTGCCGCGCGCCCTGCGCCTCGGCGTCACGGAACGCATGCGCGCCGACGGCACGATCGAGACACCGCTCGATCACACATCGCTCGCCACATCGATCGAGACACTGAAGCGAGCCGGCGTGGAGGCGGTGGCGGTGTGCTATCTGCACGCCTATCGCGATCCGCGCCACGAACGCGAGACCGCCGCTGCGCTCGCTCAGGCGATGCCGGATGCGTATGTGTCGCTGTCGTCCGACGTGTTCCCGCAGATCAAGGAATTCGATCGCGTCTCCACGACGGTGGTCAACGCCTATGTTGGACCGGCGCTGTCTCGCTATCTCCGCCGACTGGAACAGCGACTTGTCGAGGCGGGCTATCAAGGTCCGATCCTGATCATCCAGTCGCACGGCGGCGTCGCGCCGATTGCGGAGGCCGCGCGGCTTGCCGCGGGCGGCGTGCTGTCCGGCCCTGCCGGCGGTGTCGCCGGAAGTCGCTACGCCACTCAGCTGCTTGGCACGAACAATCTGATCCCGTTCGACATGGGCGGCACCAGTACCGACATCTGCCTGATCGTCGATGGTGAACCGGCGCTGGTCAGTGGTCGCGGTATCGGCGGCCATCGTTTGGCACTGAACAGCCTCGACATCGTCAGTCTCGGCGCCGGCGGCGGTTCGATCGGCCGCGTCGATGCCGGCGGCATACTGCATGTCGGACCGCAAAGCGCCGGTGCTGTTCCAGGCCCAGCAAGCTACGGTCGCGGCGGCACCGAACCGACAGTGACCGACGCAAACCTTGTGCTTGGCTATCTCGATCCGGCGCATTTCCTGGGTGGCAGCGCGAGGCTCGATGCAGCGGCCGCAGAACAGGCACTGGATCGGTTGGCCGCGCGGCTGAAGGTGGACCGCATCGCTGCCGCCGAAGGCGTGCATCGCGTGGTCAACACCAGCATGGCGGAAGGCATTCGCCTGGTGTCCGTCCGCCGCGGTGTTGATCCGCGCCGCTTCGCGCTGCTCTCGTTCGGCGGCGCGGCAGGGCTGCATGTGACGGACGTGGCGCGCCAGCTCGATTTGACGCGCGTTGTCGTGCCGCGCGTCGCTGCGGTGCTATCGGCGTGGGGCATGCTGGCGACCGATCTGCGCTTCGAGGTGTCGCGCACACATATCGGCGATACCACGCGACTGGACGGCACTGGCATCAAGCGGCTGTTCGCCGAGATGGAGCAGGAAGGCCTGGCCCGGTTGCGCGCCTCGTTCGACGGTCCGGTTCGCGTGCAGCGCTCGGTGGAAATGCGCTACGGCGAGCAGATTTTCGAGATCACGGTGCCGTTGGATGGCATCGACTGGGACATCGACGACCCGTTGCCGCAGATCGTCGAGCGGTTCCACAACCGACACGAGGCGCTATACACCTACGCGCTGCGCGACCAGGGCGCGGTGCTGGTGAACGCGCGCGCCGCAGTGGTCGGCGTGCTGCCTGGGGTGCCACAGGAGCCGGCATTGCCGGACCGGGTCGCTGCTGCTCCGAGGGGCGAGCGGGTCGTGTGGCTGCGCGGGTGGACAGGTGCGCCGGTGTTCGATTTCGACGATCTGGCACCGAGTCAGGCGATTGCCGGACCCGCAATCATCGAATCAGCGATGACCACGGTGCTGCTGCGCACTGCTGACCGAGCAACTGTCACGCCGTATGGGTGGCTCGATATTGCGATCGGCTGAGGCGAACTCCCTTTATCGCGCCGGCACAATCATCTGGCGGATGACGAATACGTCGCGGGAAGCGGGGTCCACATCGACGCGCACCCAGTTGGCATTCGGACTGCCGAACGTCTGAAGTCGCGTGATGTTCGGAATCGGGTGCGCCTGGTCGATCAGTGGCTTGTCAACCTTGAAGTAGTGTGTGTCGCCATGCACGATCAGCACCTGGCCGGCATACGATCGCGCCTCCTCCACCAGCTTGTCCAGGAAACTGGTGTAGCCGTCGAACGCAGGGTCCTTCCGCTCGTTTTTCTTCTCTGTCTCCGGCAGATCGAAACCAGGATCGGCCTGAAATACCAATACAATGCCAGCCGCCTTGCCTGAACGTGCGAGCTCGAACGCCTCGTGCATCCAGGCGATATCGGCAGCGTCGCGTTCCTCGTATTCCTTGTTGTCGGCGGCGCACATTGTTGGTGTGCGAGCACTCTTGTTGGTGCATTCTTCGTCGTCATGCACGCGGTTATTGTTGCTGCCCGGAATGTTGAGCCCGACGAAGATAATGCCGCCATGCTCGAAGCGGATGTTCTCGGAGTATGCTTCGCCGGGTTTCCCCTGGTGCGTCAGCATCATGGTCTCTGTGCCGAAGCTCTCCGGCCTGGCAAACATGATGCGGCGCAGATAGGCCAGTCGTTCAAGGTTGTCGTAGCCGCCGTTGTTGAGCCGATGGCAATCGGTCCACTCGTTGTCGCCAGGTACATAGATAGCGGGCTTGCGAAGTCCATTGAACATGGCGATTGAGCTGGTGAACACGTCGTCGGTGCACTTCGAGCTGCCGTCCTTCAGGTCCCCGTCGTAGATCGAGAAGGCGATATCGGCGGCGTTCATGTCGTCGATCAGCGGCTGCATCTTCGGTGCGTCATTGCTCCGTGCATACGGCAGGTCGCCCCACAACCCAAAGGAGAAGGTGGGTGACGCGCTTGCAGGCAACATTCCCGTAACCAAAAGGAGAACCGACGCTACGGAAGCTGCGACACGTGACGGCATTCGCTCAATCTCCCTCGCGCGAGCACGTTGTGCTGTCCTTGGTGCCCGCCCCTCTGACATGTCCGAACTTCATCGCGTCGGCACCGGAAGTGTCTTCATGCGCCGACAGCGGCGCGTGCGCCGCGCAACAGATACTGCACGTCTTTGCCCGTCGGCTGCTTTCCGTTGTCCGATCCTCCCTTCTTGCGGCCCATGGGGAAACTCGACATGATTTCGCCCAACAATCAACAGGGGGCACATCATGAAGCGGCGCACACTTCTGCGGACCGGAGCGGCTGGGGTTGCGGTGGCGACGCTGCCGCGCTTTTCCATCGCACAGCCTGCCAACCAGCGGGTGCTGCGTTTCGTGCCGCAGGCAAATCTCACTGTTCTGGACCCGATCTTCACCACCGCGGCTGTCACCGCGAACCACGCGTGGATGGTGTATGACGCACTTTTTGGAGTGAATGCCGCGCAGCAGGCCAAACCGCAGATGGCCGAGGGCTATACGGTCTCCGATGACGGTCGCACCTATCTCATCAAGCTGCGCGAAGGACTGAGGTGGCATGACGGCGAGCCGGTGCGCGCACAGGACTGCGCACCGAGCCTCGCCCGCTGGTCAGCGCGTGACACGTTTGGTCAGAGCGTGGCGAAGGCGGTGGACAACTGGGGCGTGGCGGACGACAGGACAATCAAGATCACGCTGAAGAAGCCTTTCCCGCTGCTGATCACTGCGATTGCCGCACCGACCGGCAACGCATTCATGATGCCGGAGCGATTGGCGAAGACCGATCCGTTCAAGGCGATCACCGAGGCAGTCGGCTCCGGGCCATATCGCTTTCTGAAGGACGAATTCGTCGCCGGCAGCAGCGCCGCCTGGGAGAAGTTTGACGGCTATGTGCCGCGCCAGGAACCGGCGGAATGGTCCTCGGGCGGCAAGGTCGCTCACTTCCAACGCATCGAGTGGAAGATCATCCCTGACGCAGCCACCGCGTCGGCAGCGCTGCAGAGCGGGGAGGTGGATTGGTACGAGCAGGCGCAATCCGACCTCGTGCCGCTGCTGAAGCGCAACAGCGACATCGTCATCGCCCCATCCAATCCGCAGGGCTACATCGGTGGCATGCGGTTCAACCATCTGCATCCGCCATTCAACGACGTCCGTCTGCGCCGCGCGGTGCTGGTCGCGGTGAGCCAGGAAGACTACATGCGGGCGATCATGGGGGACGATCGGTCGGCATGGCGCGTGTGCCGCTCACAATACCCATGCGGTACGACCTATGGCGCCGAGGTCGACCTACCCGTGCAGAAGGGGGATCTGGAGACCGCCAAGAGGATGATCAAAGAGGCCAGCTACAACGGGCAGAAGGCGGTGATCATCAACCCGACCGACTTCCCCACCATTGGTCCTCTCGGGGACATCACCTATGACCTGATGAAGAAGATCGGCATCGACGTGGAACTGCAGGATACCGACTGGGGTTCGGTGGTGCAGCGCCGCGCGACCAAGGAGCCGGTAGAGAAGGGCGGATGGTCGGTCTTCCACACCTGGTTCACCGGCGGCTTCATCCTCAATCCGGTGGTCACCGCGCCTTACCGCGGGCAAGGTGCGTCGGCGTGGTTCGGGTGGTACGACAATCCGAAGATCGAGCAGATGACCCAGGAATGGCTGGATGCAGAGGACGATGACACCCGCAAAAAGATCGCCGCGGCGATCCAGCTCGAGAACTACTCGCAGGTCCCGACAATAAACCTGGGACAGTTCCAGATTCCCACTGCGTATCGCAAGAGCCTTTCTGGTAAGCTGGAGTTCACCGGGCCGGTGTTCTGGAACATCAAGCGGGTGTAGTGGTGATCACCCCTTCTGCTTCTCCAGTATCTCCGCGATCCGCGCGTTCGTGCCGTTGACATCAGGCAATCGCTCGCCGTTCGCGACACGCGCGAGCGATACCTTCTCAGCCTGCTGCATGCCGATCGCGCGTTCCGCTGCCTCCTTGATGTCGCCGGGCGGCATGACCAGCACGCCGTTCTCATCGGCCAGGATCGCGTCGCCCGGCGTCACCGACACCCCGCCGCACGATACGGAGGTGCCGAACTCGCCATGCAGGAACAGCCGCTTGCCGGTTACCGTGGACAGGCCACGAGCCCACACGGGCAGACCGTACTCCCGCAGCTCGTCTATATCCGTCGCCATGCCATCGATGATGATGCCGACACAGCCAGCGGCGCGCGCGGCAAACGCTACGCCGCCGCCACACGCCGCGTGTCGCATGTCGCCGGCGCGATCGATCACCAGGACGTCGCCAGGCCGCAGTTTGCCCAGCGCGTAGTGCACGATGGTGGTGTCCGGCCCGAAGCAGCGTGCCGTCACCGCGGTCCCGGCAATGCGGTGACCCGAGAGTAGCGAGCGCACGTCCGGATCCATGAAGCCTACGTGGCGGAAATGCCCGATCGTGGCGGGCTCCGCCTGGCGCAGCAGCGCCACCATGTCGGGCGCGATCTGCGGCGGTGGGTCGCTGATGACGAACATCATACTGTCTCCTTGCGGATGGTGCTGCTAGATGCCTCACACGATGGAGCTTGCTTCGTCGCTTCGCTTCTAACAAGAAACCCCAACTCCGGGCTCCCCCCATCCGTCATTCCCGCGCAAGCGGGAATCCAGTACACTGGGGGAACCTCGGCAGTCTGGATTCCCGCTTGCGCGGGAATGACGGATGGAAGGTGCGCGCGACGGACTGCGTCAGTTTCATCCAGGGCGGGTTTGCCCGACGGCTGGTCAGGAACTCGCAATGACAGTCAGGACGATGTGACGTCAGGCCCGTAGAGGTTCGGGCGGCGGATCGTGCGGCGGCACCGGTATGGGTGCGGGCGGATCTTCGATCGGCACTGGAGCATCCGGATCAGGCTCTTCCGGCGGCGCACCTGGCGGCTTCGGCGGGTCCGACAGCCTCACTCCGCCGGCTCCTCGGCGAGTGCCGCCTGGACGGGCGTTGCCGCGACCTGCCGCAGTGCCTCGCGTGCACGCGTCAGTGCGATCGATTGCGCACTGTCCGGCTGCAGCGCGAACAGCAGCAGCGAGCGGCCGGTGACCTCGTATTCCTCACCACTCATAAACTGTGGCGTCGCCGTGCGATCTGGCACATTGGTGTCGAGCAGGCAGCGCCAGGTGTGGCCACCGACAACCTCGGGCAGCTTGAACTTCACAACGTCATGGTACGCGTTCAACACCAGCAGCACGGTCGCGTCCATCGATGGGCGCTTGATTCCCGTCGCCTGTGCACGTCCATCCATCAGCATGCCGAAGCAGCGCGCGTTGCCATCCTGCCACTGCTCGCCCTCGATATCGGTGGCCGCCGGCGTCAGCCAGCGCACATCCTTCACGTCGAGATCGGCATTGTATTCGCCGGTCAGGAAGCGCGACCGTCGCAGGATGGGAAATGCCTGGCGTAGCGCGATCACCCGGCGCACGAACTCTATTAGCGCGGCGCCGTCCTCTGTAATGTTCCAATCGACCCAGCTGATCGCATTGTCCTGCGCATAGGCATTGTTGTTGCCCTGTTGGGTGCGGCCGAACTCGTCGCCGGCGAGCAGCATCGGCGTTCCCTGCGCCAGCAGCAGCGTCGCCAGCAGGTTGCACATCTGACGATTGCGCAGCACGACGATGTCGGCATCATCGGTCGGACCCTCGACGCCGTGGTTCCACGACTGATTGTCCGAATGCCCATCCTGATTGTTCTCGCCATTCGCCTCGTTGTGCTTGTCGTTGTACGAGACGAGGTCGTGCAGCGTAAATCCATCGTGCGCGGTGACGAAATTGACGCTGGACCATGGCTTGCGGCCGCGGCGCGCGAACGCATCGGCCGATGCGGCAAGCCGCGTCGCCAGTTCGGGTAGCTTGCCATCGTCGCCTTTCCAGAAGGCACGCACCGTGTCACGGAACTTGTCGTTCCACTCCGCCCATCCAGGCGGAAACCCACCGACCTGATATCCGCCAGGGCCGATGTCCCACGGCTCGGCGATCAGCTTTACCTGCGACAACACAGGGTCCTGCAGACAGCTCTGCAGGAAACCGTGCGACGCATCGAAGCCGTCGTGCTGACGCGCCAGGATTGTCCCGAGATCGAAGCGGAAGCCGTCGACGTGCATCTCGGTCACCCAGTAGCGCAGCGAGTTGGTGACCATCTGCAGCACGCTCGGGTGGTTCAGGTTCAGCGTGTTACCGGTGCCGGTGTCGTTGATGTAGTAGCGCGGCTGGTCGGGCAGCAGCCGGTAGTACGATGCATTGTCGATGCCACGGAATGACAGGGTGGGCCCGCGCTCGTTGCCTTCGGCGGTGTGATTGTAGACGACGTCGAGGATCACCTCGAGGCCGGCGTCGTGCAGGCGCGCCACCATCTCCTTGAATTCGGAAAATACGAAGGCGGGGACAGCGGAATAACGCGGATCAGGAGCGAAGAAGCCGATGGTGTTGTAGCCCCAGTAGTTGGTGAGACCCTTGTCCAGCAGATGACGGTCGTTGACGAAGGCGTGGACGGGCAGCAGTTCTACCGACGTGACGCCGAGTGAGCGGATGTAATCGACCACTTCCTTGCGACCAAGGCCCGAAAACGTGCCGCGCAGCTCGTCGGGCACCGCGGAGTGTAGTTTCGTGAAGCCGCGCACGTGTGTCTCGTAGAGGATAGTGCGGCCCCATGGCACGTCAGGCCGCCGTTCGCGTCCCCAGGTAAAGGAGGGATCGATCACACGGCATTTTGGCATGAAGCGCGCGTTGTCGCGCCGGTCGAAATTCAGATCCGCATCGCGAGAGCCGATCGTATAGCCGAACAGGGAGTTATCCCAGCGCAGCGAACCCACATATGCCTTCGCGTATGGGTCCAGCAGCAGTTTGTGCGGATTGAAGCGATGGCCATTGCGTGGGTCGTACGGTCCGTGGACGCGATAGCCATAGATCGTGCCTGGCCGCGCATCTGGAAGGTAGCCGTGCCACACCTCGTCGGTGTACTCGGGGAGCTCGATCCGTTCGAGCTCGCTGCGGCCTGTGTCGTCGAACAGGCAAAGCTCGACCTTTGTCGCGTTGGCGGAGAACAACGCAAAATTTACGCCGAGGCCATCCCACGTCGCGCCGCGCGGGTTGGGTGAGCCCTCGCTGACACGCGACTTGCGGATGGCGCCTGGCATGATCGCTCCCTTCCTTCCGCGAACAGATGCGGCAGGCTGCGGGTTCATACCAGACAACTCTTGGTCAGGTGGTGAAACGGCCGAGCAGATAGCCGATACCCACCGCGACCAGCGCCGAGGCGATGGGCTGGTCCTTAATCACGTCGCTGAGGCGCGCGACCTGCTGCTGTGCCTGACCCGCCGCTTGATTATACAGCCCTTCTGCCTGGGTCTTGGCATCGCCGGCGAATTCGCCCACCTTCTGCTGCACCCGCCCGCCCATATCGCGGGCGGCGCCTTCAAACCTGTCGCTCATACGGCACCTCCATGAAAGCGGTACCGTAAACGCACGACGTCGCCCGCGGTTTCGCGTGCGGTTCAAAAATTCAAGCGCAGACCCGGCTCGGCCCAGTCCAGCGCGCCGAGACGTCCGGTCGCCGAGAGCGTGACGTACGCGGTGCGCATGTCGGTGCCGCCGAAGCAGATGTTGGTGGGGAATTCGTCCGGCATGGCAACCTGGCGCACGACCTTGCCGTCAGGTGCGATCACCGTGATGCAGCCGGCATGCAGCGTGGCGACGGCGACATTGCCGCTGGCTTCGACTGCCAGACTGTCGAAGCGCTGGAAGCCGCCAAGTCCGGCGATGATTCGTCCGCCATGCGGAGATGGCCAGCCCTGCTTCGTAACCACGCCCGGTGACGCAATGTCGAATGCCCATAGGCGCGCGGGTTCGGTGTCGGCGACGTACAGCACCTTGCCGTCTGGCGAGAGGCCGCAGCCGTTGGGGCTGAGGATCGGATACGCCACCTCCGCGATTTTCGACCCGTCGGGCAGCGCGTAGTAGAGGCCGCCGTGGTCGCGCGTTCGCGCATAGCGCTTGCCGAGATCGGTGAAATAGAAGCCGCCCTGTTTGTCGAACACGAGGTCGTTCGGTGCCGACAGCTTATGGCCGTTGCAGTGCGTATAGAGCACGCGTGTGTCGCCAGTCTTCGGATCGATGCGCTGGATGCATCCGCCGTCGTAATCGTCCGCGGGCCCCACCGCCATCCAGTGACCAGGGGGATATTTGCCGCCACCATTGTTGCAGAGATAAAGCGCACCGTCCGGACCTATGGCCAAACCGTTGGGCCCGCCGCCGGCGCTACCGACGGTGGAGCGTGCGCCGTCGGGGGCGATGCGGGTGCAGCATCGTCCGGCGATCTCGGTGAGGATGACCGCGCCGTCCGGCATCACGACGGGGCCTTCGGGGAAGCCGAAATTGCTTGCCACGATGCGCACGTCGGTCATGTCCGTTTCCCCCGATGGTTGGTCTGGTGCGACTCTCACACTGGCACGGCATGCGTCAAGCCGTGGGCTCACGCCGTGTTTCATTCACTCGGTTGTGCCGGCAGTGTCAGGTTGGCTGATCACCGGGATTGGAAGGCGAGGCCATGGACTTTGATCTTTCTCACTTCTGTAGAGAACTGGTTGCGCGCTCCGCTGATGCCGTTGTCTACGCCGACAACCAGGGCGCGATCAGGTTCTGGAATACTGGCGCCGTGCGCATGTTCGGCTTCGCCGAAGCAGAGGCAGTCGGCCAGTCGTTGGATCTGATTATTCCGCAAAGCCTGCGAGAGCGTCACTGGCAAGGGTTCGATGCAACCATGCGCACCGGTGAAAGCCGATACGGCGCTGGTGAGATCCTCGCGGTGCCGGCAATACGCAAGGACGGCATGCGCATCTCTGTCGAATTCACTATCGTCCCATTTCGTGACGAGGATGGCAGGATGGTGGGCATCGCTGCGGTGGTGCGGGACGTCACCACGCGGTTTGAGCAGATGAGGACGTTGCAGCGCGAACTTGCTGCGTTGCGTGGCGGAGGGCCTCCGGCCCCGCGGGCGTGAGCTAACCCGCGATTCATATTATCGTGCCCAATCATGCAGTATTGCCGCCGTGTCGCGATCCATCGGGAAGAAGCTCTCGATGCGTAACTCCTGCAGCGTGATGTCCTGCGGCGTACCCAGCTTCGCGATCGTGGTGATCAGCTTCAACGTGACATTGCCCTTGCGGAAGTGCATGGGCAGCACCGGTCCGCTGGTCGTGGTGGCGGCCTGCGGCTTCAGCGCCGAGCGCACGCCTTCGTAGCGCAATAACCGCTCGAGCAGATCGCTGGTCTCGCCGGTTGCGTCAGCTGCGGCATCGGCCTCCACGCTGCGAATGAAGTAGCGGACGACGTCCGGCCAGTTTACCAGATGCGGCCGCAGCACATCGGGGGCAACCAGTGCATCGGCCAGGTTAATCCGCGCATCGGGCGCCAGCGGACCGACCAGGAACTCGACCAGCCGCACGGCGCCTCGGTTCGCCATCAGCAGGTTCCAGTACCGATCTACCGCGACCGCAGGAAATGGCTCCTGCTGGACCAACATCAAATCGAGCGCATCGCGAACCTGCGCGAGTTCCGGCGCGGCGAGGTTGGTCTCCTGCCAGATCGGCGCGAACCCGGCAGCGAGCAGCAGCACATTGTGCTGGCGTAGCGGAACATCGAGCGCGGTGGCCAATCGAGAAACCATCTCGCGGCTTGGGGATGCTCGTTCAAGCTCAAGGAAGCTCAGGTGACGCTGCGAGATGCCGGTGCGACCAGCCAGTTCGAGCTGTGACCAACCGCGCCGCTGTCGCCACCAGCGAAGCTGCGCGGCGAAACTCTGCTGCTGCACCATGACTACCTGCCAGGTAGTTGAACATCCGGATCGAGACGTTGACATAGGTGCGGCGCAAAGGACAGGAGGCGCAGTTGGGGGAGTGGTTCGGCGTCCTGCTTGCAATCGTCTCGAGCAGCCTTGGTGGAACGGCGGCAGCTATCACACGCTACCTGGTGGACAGTGCCGATCCGCTGACGCTCGCGATACTGCGCTGGGGTATAGGCCTCTGTGTCGTCGTGCCTGTTGCGATCATTCTGCGTGCGCGCTGGCCTCAGCGGAGCGACTGGCCAAGTGTCGCCGGATTGGGGATCTGCTTCTTTGGGTTGTTCTTCATCTTGTACAACATCGCTGTTGGCTACACGACGGCAGCGCGCGCCAGCCTCGCGTTGTCTACCCTGCCCATGCAGACCATGCTCGTCGGCGCACTGCTTGGCATCGAAGCACTCACCCTGCGCAAACTGGCCGGCGTCTGCATTGCCGTGTTCGGCGTGTTCGCCGCCCTGGCATCCAATCTTGCTGCCGCACCGCAAGGCGCATGGCGCGGCGAGCTCATCATGACGGGCGCCGTGCTGTGCATGGCATTCTACAATGTCTGGTCGCGTCCATTCATCGTCCGATCGAGTGCGCTCGGCTTTCTAGCGGTCGGCATGGGCGCTGGGGCGCTGTCGCTCGTCGCCGTCGGCCTGCTGACTGACCGTATTGCGGTGCTGCGCGGTTTCGACGCGGCACAATGGATTGCTGGAGCTTGGCTCGGCATCGGCGGAGGCGCGCTTGCCTTCATCCTGTGGGTGTTGGCTTTGCAGCGCGCAAGCCCGACCCGCGTCGCAAGCACCATGGCAGTCAATCCCATGGCAGCGGCGTTGCTCGCCAGTGCGCTGGTTGGCGAGCCTATCACGATCAATCTCGTCTTTGGTTTGGTCGCAGCCTTCGCCGGAATCTGGATCGCGACAACCGAGTCGCGGCGAACGGTTCGTGTGACGACATGAGGGGATCGAGTGGGGCGAAATCCAGCCCGACACGGCCACCTTCGAGTGTTCAGAGATTCTTCTCCATGTGAGGCGCATTACATCGTTCGGTCGACTTCCCGACCTAGAGTTGCGACGTGGGATGCCACACGCACGGAGGGTATCCCCAGCAGCAGAGGAGGAAAACATGGCCACACTGAAGCTGAAGTATCTCAAATGCATCCGCAGGAACGACCTCGAAGGCAAAGACGAGCCGCGCATCAAGGTGCATCAAGTCGCGGTCTGGAACGGTGTCGTGGCGAAGGACGATAAGGTCGACATCGATTGGCAAGGCGATTTCGAGGACAAGGTCAGCGTGATCTGCGAGGAGATGAACGACCAGAAGGCCCAGCAGATCGGGCCTGCCGTCAACGTTTTCGAGACCGGGAACCCGCCGTTTCTGACGTTCAAGACCTCGGGCACATGGTATGAGGTCTATTTCGACGTGACGCCGTCAGCGCAAGCCGCCTGAAGCACGCCTTCGAAGAGCGCCGATAACGCACTTCGATGGTCGTTGCTGAGTGATTGATCCGCCCGGTCTCAACCGCCGGGCGGTTTCCATCCGCGCCTACGCCACACTCGCGACAGCACGCGCAAGCACCTTGGATACGCCAGGGGCAACTGTGCCTATTTCGCCTTGGCCTGCCATAGTCCCAGCGCGGCGCCGGTTGGATCGATGATAACGGAGAGCGATCCCTCGCCCATCACCTCCATCACGTCCTGCACCACGGTCGCACCGAGTGACTTCGCCTTCGCGGTCGCCGCCACGATGTCATCCACCAGCACATAGGGCAGCCACATCGACGGAGCGCCCGCCATGGGGTGCTTCATCATCCCACCGCCGGTTCCCTCGCCCACGTTGATCAGCGTGTAGGTCTTCCCGCCGCCCATATCGACGTCGTTCAGCGTCCAGGAGAACAACGACTGGTAGAATGACTTCGCCTTGGCGACGTCCTGCGTGTTGAGCTCGACATGCACGAACGGATTGGCCATTAGCTGCTCCTTGGTGTTGCGGATGCCACGACAGGACAGAACCGCCGCGTGCGGCTATGTTCAAGCGGAAGAGCGACCCGACACCAATAATTCATCCATCACAGAAAAGAGACCACGCCAATGCCAACGATCGTCCTGTGCCGTCCGCTGCACGCCAGCGGGATGGCGCTGCTGGAAGCCCGCCACGATGTTACGATCCGCACGCTAAGCCGCCCGTCACCCAAGGAACTGGCCGATGCCATCCCGGGCGCGCACGCGGTACTGGTCGGGCTCGAGAAGGTGGACGAGGCGCTGCTCGCCCGCGCGCCGGACCTGCGCGTCGTATCGCGTTTCGGTGTCGGCTACGACACGGTCGACATTCCGGCCTGCACACGGCGTGGCGTCGTGGTCGGCGTCACCAACGGCGGCAACGATCTGTCTGTCGCCGAACACACGCTGATGCTGCTTCTCGCGGTTGCACGGCGGACGATCGAGATGGATGCCGCGGTGCGCGCCGGGAAGTGGATGCTGCGCGAGGGTCGCCCGATGGGCGAACTCGCCGGCCGCACCATCCTGGTGGTCGGCTACGGCCGCATCGGCACACGCGTCGCGCGCCTGTGCGCCGCGTTCGGCATGAACGTGATGGTCTGCGATCCCGCCTTCCCGGTGCCACGCATTGCCGCCGACGGCTTCACGCCGGTCACCGACATTGCCGCCGCACTGCCGGAGATCGACGTGCTCACACTGCACTGTCCGCTGGGTGAGGACACACGCCACATGGTCAACCGCGAGATGCTGAGCCTGATGAAGCCGACTGCGTGGCTGATCAATGCCGCGCGTGGGCCATTGGTCGATGAGGCGGCGCTGATCGAGGCGCTGTCATCCGGTAAGCTGGAGGCGGCCGGCCTCGACGTGCAGCTGCATGAGCCGCCGGATCCGGCCAATCCGCTGCTGAAGCTGCCAAACGTGGTCCTGAGCCCGCACAACGCCGCCGCTCCGCTGGAGTGCAATGAGAAGATGTCGGTCCGCGCGGCGAAGAACATGCTGGAGCTGTTCGACGGCGTGCTCGACCCTGGCTACGTGGTCAACCCGGAGGCGCTGCCCAATCGCCGCAACGTCTGATTGTCGTTCACCCCGGTCACCCTCGATTGATCAGGATCAATGCGGGGCGGCCACGGACCGGCCATGAAGCGATGACAATTCAGGGAGAATGGTCATGGCCGGTGTCACTCTGACGGCTGACGAGATCAAGGCCGCACCACCCGAGGTGCGCCGCTGGCTCGAGCAGGAGATCGTTCGCGCGTTCGGCGTCCAGTCGGCGCCGGCACCCGCCGGGGCCCCAGCATTGATCGGCTGCAACGTCGAGGAGGCACGCGAGATGCTGGCGCTGGTGCAGGGCATGTTGCCCGTAGTCAGCGTGCTGTTCGAGCTGGGCCGGGAGGCGGCCAGTGTCGCCGTGCATGGCCTGCGCGCGTTCCGCATCGCCGACATCCTGCGCCATGCCAGGCTGCAGTCGCCGGATCAGGTGATCCAGTGCCTGAACGTCCTCACCCAGGCGTTGAGGCGAGCACGCGGCGATGAGACGGCTGCATTCTTCGCGCTGGACGATCAGGGGCACTGCCTCGTGGCGGAAGCGACGATGCGCAGCGTCCTCCGGTTGTGGCAGGAACTCGTGGCGGAGCGATCATTGCAGCCCGAGGCGGGTGAGGGGCTGGAGCAGCGGGCACCCGCCTCAGCGTGATGTCGCCGCGGTAATATCGACCTCCATCAGCAGTTCGGGGCTGGCCAGGCCCTTCACCACGAGCGCGCTGAAGCACGGTGTCACTCCGTTCAGCCGGCGGAGCACGACTTCCGCCACGCCGGCAAGAAATGCGCGGTCGGTGACGAACACTGTCGCTTTGACAACGTCGGTCAGAGCGGCACCAGCCTCGCTCAGCAGCACGGCCACGTTGTCCATCGCCTGCTCTGCCTGTGCGATCGGATCGCCGGCGCCGTGCATGACCTCGTTGAGGTCGGTGCCGGTCTGGCCGCGCAGGATGATCTGCTCGCCGGCGCGGACCGCCATGCAGAAGTCGCAGTCGAGCGCCTGCTGCGCGAACCCGTACCGCACCGCATTCGAGTGGTAGCGCCGCAGCCGCTGATGCGGCGCGCCCTGCTTGCGCAGCACGTGAGCGTCGATCTCGAAGAGAATCTCAGGGCGGGCAAACCCTGTCACGATCAGGCCAGTGGAGACCGGATGAATGCCGCGAAAGTACCTGCCTATCACCGGATAAACCGCACTGCGATATGCGCGATCGCTGATGTAAACTGTGATCTTGCAGACCTCGTCCATGCCGGAACCTGCCTCGCGCAGCAACATGGCGAGGTTGCTCAGCGCAAGATCGGCCTGTGCCGCGGCATCGTCCGGCCGCCGTCCGGTACCTGCCATGAAGCTGCCGTCCAGTGCAGAACCCGTCTGGCCGCGCACGAACAGTTCGGATTCTCCCGCTGCAACCATTGCGCCCTGCCAGGCGATGTCCTGACCGAACCAGTCCTTCATGTCGAACGTCCGTAGACGCTGCACCGGTGAGCCGACCACAGCCTCTGCGTCGATCTGCACCATCATTTCCGGCAGTGGCAGGCCGGCAACCAGCAGGCCGGTGCTGACAGGGAACACGTCGTGCAGGCGGCGGCCGACCGTCTCGTACACCGGCTTGCGGTGCGCGCGATCGACCAGGGAGGTGGTCAGCTTTGTTATGTCACGCAGTGATCCGCCGGCCGCCTGCAAAGCCGCCTCTATGCTGTCGAGCGCTGTATGGGCCTGCACTGCGGCGTCGCCCAACCCGGCAACGGATCCGTCGGGCTGCAACGCATTTCGCCCGCTCAGGAACACACGCGGACCGCAGCGAACCGCGCCGGCCATGGGTGACGGCGAAAATGGTGCGGCATCGAATGGCAGCAGGCGCGGGCAAGGCATGGCGATCGCTCCTTCCATCGACGCTGGACATTCTTGCTTTGACCCAGACAACGATGCAGCAAAACCCTGTCATTGCGAGGAGCATAGCGACTAAGCAATCCACCGCCAGTATCGGCGAATGCAGGGCGGTCCCACCGATAGTGCGCACTAATGATGGAGATTGCCTCGTCGCTTCGCTCCTCGCAATGACAGGAAACCGGAAGCTTGATCGACGGTGAAACGTCCAAGTCTCCTGCGCCCTGGCTCCGAGGCGTGTAGCGTGCACATATTGCGCCGACGGAGGACAGCGAGATGCTCAGCCAACATCGCCGACCGAATCGCCTCGACATCGATAGCTGTTCGGTGACGCGGCGTGTTGCCGCGCTGCGTCGGCGTGTTGGGTCACGCGTCAAAATTTTCGCGGCATTGAAGGCCAACGGCTACGGTTTCGGCACGCTGCCGATGGCGCAAGCGGCGCTGGCTGGCGGCGCGGATGCGCTGTCGCTGATCGATCGCGCCGAGGCGATTGCACTCCGCCGGGCTGGCATTGAAGCGCCAATCCTGCTGTATGCCGGTGCGCCGATCGATGCAGATGCGGTGGCGGCAGCGGAATCATTCCGCCTCATCCTGACAGTGCTCAGCGAACGGCAGATCGACAGCGTTGCGCGTTACGCTCGGACGCCTATCGAGCTTGCCATCAAGCTGGAAGTTGGTCCGGAGCGGATCGGCGTGCTGCCTGCGGAACTTGTGTTCCTGGCTCTGCGCATCGCACGACAGCGCAATCTGTCGCTTGTGATCGTCAATGCGCATCCGACGTTCCGCGACGATGCGCCGGATGTGGTGGTGGAGGAGCAGTTCCGGAGATTCATCGCGGCATTGGATCGGCTGAAGGAAACCCGTCTCCCGGTACCGACTCAACTCTTTGCGTCGTCAAAAACGCTGGGCCGGTTGTCGGGATTGGAACTCGACGCGGTCGATCCCGGCCAGTTCTTGTTCGCCGACGCCTCCGAGCGGCCAATCATTCGCTCATTGCGGACAGTGCTGACGCAGGTACGTCCGGTGACGCGCGACTTCGCGCCGGAGCATGCACCATTCGACATTGCCAAGGTGCGGCGGGTCGGCGTGATCCCATTCGGCAAGGTTGATGGCGGAGGGCGTTGCCACGCTGCCGAGGTCCTGGTGCGCGGACGGCGTGCGCCAATCCTGGGCGGGCCGTCGCTGGAATATATGCGGCTCGATCTGTCCGCGATCGACGATGCGGAGGAAGGCGACGAGATTGTGCTGATTGGCGATCAGGGCGGCGCGCGGATCAGCCTGGCCGAAGCCTGCGCCGCGCAGGGCGCGACGCCATCCGATATCGCGATGGCGATCGGCCCAGCCGTGCTACGCACATGGCACGCGACAGATCAGTAATGCTGATAGTACCCGGGATAATACCCCTGATAGTACTGCGGCGGTGGCGCGTAGACCACCGGGGGCGGCGGCGCGTAGTACTGCGGCTGCTGTGAGGCAATCACGCCACCGATGATCGCGGCGGCACCGAGCCCAAGGATTGCGGCCGCAGCAGCCCCCCCGTTGTCATGGTCGCGATGGTTCCAACCACCATTCCAGCCGCCACGGCCGTGCCAGTCGCCACGGCCATGCCAGTCGGCGTGCGCGGCGGGAGCAGCCAGTAGGCTGGCCGCGACAGGAGCAACGATCAGCAGCTTCGACCAGGTTCGCATGGCACGATCCTTATCCCGAACGTGTGACCTGGAAGCTGGGCGCTGGTCGTGGCCGGATTGCGGCAACACGGTGATTTGTTCACGGCCGTCGCGTCAGTGGTAAGTCCGCCCGCCATCGACCGCCAGGTTGATGCCGGTCACAAACGAACTCTCGTGCGACGTCAGGAACATGATGGCAGCGGCGATTTCCTCCGGCGCCGCGGGGCGGCCCAGTGCGTAGCGGTTCACGATCGCCGGAATCACCGAACCGGACGCATCACGGAGGGTGCCATCGGTCATCGGTGTCTCGACGGCGCCAGGGCATACCGCGTTGACTCGGATCGCCGGCGCCAGTTCCGCCGCCAGGGTGCGCGTCATCGCGATCACACCTCCCTTGGAGGCGACGTAGGCGGTGCTGCCGCCGCCGGTCGGCAGCAGTCCTACGCCGGAGGCAATATTCACGATGGTCGCGCGCTCCGCCTGGCGCAGGAACGGAACGGCCGACTGCACGCACAGGAACGTTCCGGTCAGGTTCACTCCGATCGTGGTATTCCACTCATCAGTGGCGGTCTCCATGAGACCCCGGTTGATGAAAACGCCAGCGGCATTCACCAGACCATCGAGGCCACCAAGAGCCTGGGCCGCCTCGCGCACCGCACGTGCCACGCTGGCGGCGTCCGATACATCGGCGGCGATTGCATGTCCGGTTCCAACATGAGCCGCATCGCGATCGAGTACGGCCACGGCGGCGCCCTCGCGCGCGAACAGCTCACATGTGGCGCGACCGATGCCGGATGCGCCACCCGTGATCAGAATCCTGCGGCCTGCCAACCTCGGCATGAGCGTTCTCCCCTTCGGCGTTGCCTGTTACCAAATAGCATGACACGGTACCTGTCGGTAGCACTCGCCGAAGGAGGCAACGATGGATGTCGGCATGATGATGGTGTTCGCCGCCTATGGCTGGGAGAACATCAGCGACGATCAGGTGTGGGACGAGGAGCTGCGCCTCGCCCGTCTCGCGGCCGACCTGGGTTTCGATGCGCTGTGGTCAGCCGAGCACCACTTCTTCGACTACTCGTTCTGCCCCGACAATTTGCAGCTCATGACGTATCTCGCCGGCGTCTGTCCGAACATCGGGCTCGGCACAGCGGCTGTGATCCTGCCCTGGCACGATCCGCTGCGCGTCGCGGAGCAGGCCGTGGTGCTCGATCATCTGTGCAAGGGAAAGCTGCGGCTTGGTCTCGGCCGCGGTCTCGCGCGTCGGGAGTTCGCAGCATTCCGTGGCACGATGAACGAGTCGCGCGAGCGCTTCGACGAGGCCGCGCCCATGATTGTGAATGCGTTGCGCACGGGGTTCATGGAAGGCAACGGCAAGCACTATCAGCAGCCGCGCATAGAGATCCGCCCGCGGCCGAAATACAGCTTCGACAATCGTATCTATGCGGTTGCCTCCAGCGAGGACTCGGTTGAGGCGGCGGCGCGGCTCGGCGCCCACATGGTGATGTTCTCCGATCGGCCATGGCCGATGCGACTGCCGGCGATCCAGCGCAATCGCGAGCTGTTCCGCAAGTTCCATGGTCAGGAAGCGCCTCCGCTGCTGATCGCCGATTTCTGCATCTGCTGGCCGAAGCAGGACGAGGCGGAGGAACTGGCGCGCAAGCACATGGGCAGCTTCGTGCACAGCAACTTCGAGCATTACGAACTGCTGGGCGATCACTTCAACACGGTGAAGGGCTACGACGCTTACGCGCAGAAGGCCGCGATTGCGAAGGCGGCCGGCATGGATGGCGCGATCGCGGGGTTCATGAAGGCCGCGGTGTGGGGGCCGCCCGACCGCATCCTGCGCGAGCTCGAGGCGCGGCGGGCGGTGATAGGTGAATTTGAGCTCGACACTGCGTTTCGCTTCGGCGGCATCCCGTACAAGACGGCGGAGACCTCGCTGCGGCTGTTCGCCAAGGAGGTGCTGCCGGTGCTGCAGAGCTGGAAGTCCGACGCGATCGCCAGCGCGGCGGCCGAGTGATGAGCGACGAACTGCTGTATCGGCTGGAGAACCGCGTCGCACTGCTTACGCTGAACCGGCCGGAGCGGCTGAACGCGCTGACGAAGGGCATGATGCAGGCGCTGCTGGCGCGTCTTTCGGCGTGCGCCGTGGATGACGCGGTCGGCTGCGTTGTGCTGACGGGAGCGGGTGGTGCGTTCTGTGCCGGCGGCGACGTGCGCGTGCAGGCGAAGGTTGCCGCAGAGGGCAGCCCGGAGACGCCGGAGCTGCGGACCGATCTGCTGCGCACCTCGATGGAGGCGTCGCGGTTGCTGCACGAGATGCCGAAGCCGACGATAGCGATGTTGAACGGCGTTGCGGCCGGGGCGGGGCTGTCGCTGGCGTTGGCATGCGATCTGCGCATCGCCGGGCGGAACGCAAGGATGACGACAGCGTTCGCCAAGGTTGGGCTGTCCGGCGATTACGGCGGCACGTGGTTCCTCACGCGGTTGGTCGGTACGGCGAAGAGCGCGCGAGCTGTACTTTCTGTCCGATGTTCTGGATGCGTCGCGCATCGAGGCGCTGGGCCTGGCCAATCGTGTGGTGGCGGACGAAGAACTGGCGGCGGAAACGATGGCACTGGCGCAACGGCTGGCGAACGGGCCAGGCATTGCGCTGCGCTACATGAAGCGCAATCTGAACGTTGCGGTGTACAGCGATCTTGCCGCCGGTCTGGACAGCGAGGCGTACGGAATGTTGCGTTCTCGTGCCAGCGAAGACCACAAGGAGGCAGCGCAGGCCTTTGTCGAGAAGCGTCCGCCCATGTTCCGGGGGCGTTGACATACCTTTCCGTATGAAATACTACTGGCTGGTAACAACGCGGAGCCGCAGCCCATGCCTGCAGGCAGGTCATCTAAATTGGTCGACGTTGTCATTGTCGGCGCAGGCTTCGCCGGCATGTACATGCTGCATCGGCTGCGCGGTCTCGGCATGTCGACGCGGGTCTTCGAGGCGGGCAGCGGCGTCGGCGGCACCTGGTACTGGAACCGCTATCCCGGCGCGCGCTGCGATGTCGAGAGCATGCAGTATTCCTACTCGTTCTCGCCGGAGCTGCAGCAGGAATGGCAGTGGAGCGAATTGTTCGCCTCGCAGCCGGAGATCCTGCGCTACGCCAACCACGTCGCCGACCGCTTCGACCTGCGGCGCGACATCCAGTTCGACACGCGCGTGACCGAGGCGCGGTTCGACCGTGCAACGCATCGCTGGGATATCCGCACGGACTGCGGCGATCACGTTTCGGCGCGGTATTGCGTGATGGCGACCGGCTGTCTCTCGACGGCACGCCTTCCGGATTATCCCGGAATGGAGCGCTTCACCGGCAAGACCTATCACACCGGCCACTGGCCGCATGAGGGCGTGGATTTCACCGGCCAGCGCGTCGGTGTGATCGGTACCGGTTCATCGGCAATCCAGGCGATCCCGGTGATCGCGCAGCAGGCGGCGCAGCTCACCGTGTTCCAGCGTACGCCGAACTTCAGCATCCCGTCGCGCAATGGACCGATGACCGACCGGTACGCGGACGGTTGGAAGTTAGACTATATAGCGTTGCGCGAGAAGGCGCGGCACATGCGCACCGGTATCCTGAACAATCCAAATGACGTGTCAGCGCTGGAAGTGACCGGTGAGGAGCGTCAGCGCATCTTCGAAGAGCGCTGGGCCGCCGGCGGCACCAACTTCATGGCAGCATTCAACGACCTGATCCTCGACCAGCAGGCAAACGACACCGCCGCAGAGTTCGTGCGCGACAGGATCCGGGAGACGGTGCGCAACCGAGCGGTGGCTGAACTGCTGGCACCGAAGAACCACCCAATCGGCACCAAGCGGATCTGCGTCGATACCGACTACTACGGAACTTACAACCGCGAGAACGTCACGCTTGTCGATGTGCGGACGACGCCGATCACCGAGATCACGCCAATTGGCGTACGCGCCGGCGATGTCGAATACAAGTTCGACGCGATCGTGTTTGCCACCGGCTTCGATGCGATGACCGGTGCGCTGCTGAAGATAGACATCGAGGCGGACGGGCAGAGCTTGCGGGACAAGTGGGAGGCGGGGCCGCGAACCTACCTCGGCCTGATGACCGCGGGCTTTCCCAACATGTTCATGATCACGGGCCCAGGTAGTCCGTCGGTGCTCAGCAACATGATGGTGTCGATCGAGCAGCACGTCGACTGGATCGCCGACTGTGTGGCTTATCTTCGCTCGCACGGCCTTGACTGCATCGAGGCGATACAGTCAGCCGAGGACGCGTGGGTCGAACATGGCAACGAGGTCGCCAACAGGACGCTCTATCCGCTGGCGAACTCCTGGTACATGGGCGTCAACATCCCCGGTAAGCCGCAGGTGTTCATGCCGTATATCGGCGGTGTCGGCGCTTATCGTGACACCTGCGACGACATCGCGGCGGACGGATATCGCGGCTTCGCATTGACTTCGCAGGCAGCCGCGCTGGCAGCGGAGTGACTGTCACGCCTTGTCGTGGATGAACCGGTCGATCTTCCTGTAGCGGAACAGCCACCGTCCATCCTGCTTCACCATATCGTCGGTGTAGCTGCCGGCTGAGCCGATCTTCGGCCCCTGATCGCTGTTCTGCACCGTGACCCAGTTGGAGAAGCACTTCGCCGTCGTCCCCTCGAGCTTGATCGAGATGTTGGTCACGTGATGGATCGCACGAGGACGCGGCGCGGTTCCGCGTAAGCGGCGTACCAACGCTTCGACCTCTGCTCGGCCGGTGCCCTTGCCGAAGGCGGTGTCCCACGTGCCGTCCTCAGTGAACAGCGCGGCCATGTCGGCGAAGCGGTCATTGTCCAGTCGGAAGCAGGTACCTCGGCCATCACCTCGCGGATGGCGTCCTTCTCGACGAGATCGCTCATGCTATGTTTCCTCCAGCCATGTTGTATGCCGCCATTGCACGCGAGGAAGCCGCCATTGTCGAGCGCACCGCCTTGCTCGGCGAAGGAGGCGCCTGGGCCGGCAGGCGGGTGGTTGCGCGGTTCTTCGTAGAGGGCTTCGGCAGTGCGGAGCAGCGCGCCGCGTGGCTGGCGCGGCTCGCGTCAGTCGCGATCTCCGAGCCGCGTGTGGGCGCGCATCCCAAGCTTCTGACCACGCGTGCGGTAGAAGATGCAGACGGATACAGCATCTCCGGCGAGAAGGCCTGGGTGACCAACGGGCCGCTGGCCGAGGTCTTCATCGTGTTCGCGGTCACGTCAGTCGAGGACGGCCGCAAGCGCTACAGCGCGTTCCTGGTGCCACGCGACACGCCTGGCCTGTCTATCGACGAGGCACCGCAATACCGCGCACTGGCGCCGTCGCGGCATTGCGGACTGAAGCTGGACGGTTGCCGGGTGCTGCGTTCGGCGTTGCTCGGCACGCCAGCCACCGCCTACGAAACGATGGCGCTGCCGTTTCGCGACGTTGAAGATGCTGTCGGGACGTTTGGACTGCTCGGCATTTTCCGATTCCTGCTGTCGCGCTTCGCGGCGCTCGGTGACAATGACGCCGCAACAGTGTCACTCGGCGGCTTGGCAGCGCTCACCGCCGTGTTTGCCGTGGCCGCGGAAGCGGTTGTCATGGCGCTCGATGCTGGTGAGCTAATGCGCCAAGCCGCTGCCCTCGTCGGACTGCGCGTGCTGGCAGCCGAGCTGTTGCAGCGCGCACGAAAGCATCACGAGACGTTCGGTCCAGCCGATGCCGCGATCGACCGCGCCTTCAGCGACGTTGAAACCTCGCTGTCCGTTGCACGTGGCCCGCGACAGGCGCGCCAAACACGCCTCGGTAAAGAACTGGTCGCAGCGACCGTGCGTCGTTAGGCGATACTGCGCATCGCCATCTCGTATGCGCCCTTGCTCAGGCCCGGCGCATCGAGGATCCGCTGCAACTCCTGCTTCATCAGCGCCTGACGCGCCGGATCGACGCGGCGCCATTGGCCGAGTGGCGGCACGAGGCGGGCGGCGACCTGGCTGTTCATCGGATCCAGTGCAATGATGGTGTCCGATACGAAGCGGTAGCCGCTGCCGGACGGTTCGTGGAAGCGCACCTGATTGCCGGAGGCGAAGCTGGCGACCAGCGCTCGCACGCGGTTCGGATTCCGCAAATCGAAGTCCGTGTGCTTCGCGAGCGCACGCACAGCGTCCGGCGTATCGGGCAGCGGCGACATCGCCTGGATGGCGAACCACTTGTCCAGCACCAGATCATCGCCATGCCAGCGGGCATGGAAAGCGTCGAGTGCCGCGCGCCGTTCGGGGCAGTCGATTGCCGACAGCACCGCCAGAGCCGCGAGCACGTCGGTCATGTTCTGCCCTGCATCGAACTGCGCCTTTGCCCGGGCAATACCGTCGGCATCACCGTCCGCCGCGAGATACACAAGGCATGTATTGCGCAGTGCTCGCCGGCCAATCGAGGTCCCGTCAATGCGGTACGACCCCGTATCGGTCAGTCGCTCATACGTTGCACGCAGTGCTCCACGCAATGCGCGGCCGATTGCCGCACGCGCAGCGTCACGCACGGCATGGATAGCATCGACATCCGCCACAGCCATCTGGTCAGCGAGGAACGCCTCACCCGGCAGTGCCAGCGCCTCGGCCGCGAACGCAGGATCAGCATCGGCATCGCGCAGCGTGGCAGCCAGGGCGTCGGTCAGTCCCTGTTCGAGCATCGGCGCCTCGCTCCGTTGCCAGTCCGCGGCCATCCTCAGCAGCAGATGCGTGGCATATTGTTGGCCAGACTCCCAGCGCACAAATGGATCGGTATCGTGCGCGGCGAGGTACTGCAGCTGCGCAAGCGGAACTCCCGACAGCTTCGCTGGCGCGGAAAAGCCACGCAGCAGTGAGGGTACCGGACGCTCTGCCACGTCGTCGAACACGAAACTTTGCTCCGCCTCGCTGAACAGCAGAGTGCGCGCGGCGATCTCACGACCAGTGCCGTCGAGCAGGCCCATGGCGACCGGAATCGCCAACGGCTGCTTGTCCGGCTGTCCAGGCGTCGGCGCCGTGTGCTGCTTCAGCGTCAGCGTGTAGCGTCGCGCTGCGGCGTCATAGCTGTCCGATGCCGCGACCTCTGGTGTGCCCGCCTGTCGATACCAGCGCTTGAACCGCGTGAGGTCGACGCCCGATGCGTCCTGCATCGCCTGAGCAAAGTCATCGATGGTGACAGCCTGGTTGTCATGCCGTGCGAAATACAGGTCCATGCCGCGGCGGAACGCCTCGCGTCCGATGATCGTCGCCATCATGCGGATGACTTCGGCGCCCTTGTTGTAGACCGTCGCGGTGTAGAAGTTATCGATCGTGATGTAATGGTCGGGCTGCACCGGATGCGCCAGCGGACCCGCATCCTCGCGGAATTGCCCGGCGCGCAGCGCACGCACGTCGCCGATGCGCTTCACCACGCGGCTGCCCTGGTCGGCCGAGAACTCCTGGTCGCGATAGACCGTCAGGCCTTCCTTCAGCGAGAGCTGAAACCAGTCGCGGCAGGTGACACGGTTGCCCGTCCAGTTGTGGAAGTATTCATGGGCGATGACGGACTCGATGCCCTGGTAGTCGCTGTCGGTCGCGGTTTCCGGCTTCGCCAGCACGTACTTGGTATTGAAGACGTTCAGCCCCTTGTTCTCCATCGCCCCCATATTGAAATCCGACACCGCGGCGATGTTGAACACGTCGAGATCATACTCCAGGCCGAACACATCCTCGTCCCACTTCATCGACGTCTTCAGCGAGCGCATCGCATGCGCGCAGCGATCCTCGTCGCCGTGGCGCACCCAGATCCCGAGCTCGACACGACGGCCGGAGCGCGTGATGAAATGGTCCTTCACCGCGACAAGGTCGCCGGCGACCAGCGCGAACAGATAGCTCGGCTTGGGATGCGGATCGGTCCAGGTGATCCGATGGCGGCCGTTCGCCGGCATCTTCCACGGCGCCGGGATTGCCGTTCGACAGCATGATCGGCACAGCGGTGGCATCGGCTGTGAGCGTTGTGGTGAAGCGTGCCATCACGTCGGGACGGTCGGGAAAATACGTGATGCGGCGGAAGCCCTCCGCCTCGCATTGCGTGAAGAAGCTGCCATTCGACGTGTACAGGCCGGAGAGTTCCGTGTTGTCCTTCGGCGCAATACGCGTCTCGATTTCCAGTATGGCCGCGTCAGGCATGTCCGGGATCAGCAGTTTGTCGTCCTCGACACGATAGCGATTGGCGCCGAGTTCCTCGCCGTTCAGCGCGACGCGGAGCAGAGTCAACGCCTCGCCATCCAGCGACAGCGGCGCGTCCGACTCTCCGGAAGCGGGATTTCGCCGAACCGCCAGGCGCGAGCGCACACGGGTCGCGGCCTCATTGAGATCGAACGCGAGCTCGACGGATTCCACTAGGAAGGCGGGCGGCCGGTAATCGGCCAAGCGCGTCTCCCGTGGCGTGGTCTGTGGCGGAGCAGAACTGACGTCGAGCGGCATCGTGGGGATCCCGGGGCTGGACCCCCGCTTATGCGGGGGTGACGATGATTTGCGATCGGGGCACAATATCCGATAGGGAATGGAGAGAAAACCGATGGCAGCAGAATTCGACCTGGTCATCCGCGGCGGCACCATCGTCGACGGCACCGGGCGCGCGCCGATCGAGACTGATGTCGGTATCAAGGGCGACCGCATCGCCGCCATCGGCATGCTCGCCAGGAACGGCGCGGACGAGATCGACGCGCGGGGAAAACTGGTCACGCCGGGCTTCGTCGATATCCACACGCACTATGACGGCCAGGCGGTGTGGGACAGCCGCATGACGCCGTCGTCGATGCACGGCGTCACCACCGCGGTGATGGGCAACTGCGGCGTCGGCTTCGCACCCTGCAGGCCCGCCGACCGCCAAAAACTCGTCGAGCTGATGGAAGGCGTCGAGGACATCCCCGGCCCCGTCATGCACGAAGGGTTGAAGTGGGAGTGGGAATCGTTCGCCGAATACCTCGCCGCGCTGGAACGCCGCAACCGCGACATCGACCTGTGCGCGCTGCTGCCTCATGCCGCCGTGCGCGTGTTCGTCATGGGCGAGCGGGCGATTGCTCTGGAGAATGCGAACCAGGCGGACATCGCTCAGATGCGCGAGATCGCCGCCGATGCGATGCGTGTCGGCGCATTCGGCTTCTCCACCTCGCGCAGCCTGAGCCACAAGAGCCTGAAGGGCGATCCGACACCGACGCTGCGCGCGCAGGAGGACGAACTGACCGGCATCGCGATGGGCATGCGCGACGCCGGCTCCGGCTTCCTGGAGATCGTCTCGGAATGGGCACCGGATCCGAAAGCGGAATTCGCCATGATCCGCCGCGTCGTGGAATCGTGCGGCCGGCCCTGCGTGTTCACGCTGACGCAGCGGCATGCGCGGCCGACAGTCTGGCGCGACCTGCTGGGCTATGCCGATGAAGCGATCGCCGCAGGCGTGCCGATCCGGCCCGTCGTGGCGCCGCGCGCGATCGGTGTGCTGCTCGGGCTGGAGGGCAGCCAGAACCCGTTCTCCGGCACGCCGGCGTACAGGTCGATCGCGCACCTGCCACTGACGGAACGCGTGCAGCGCATGCGCGATCCGGAGTTCCGCCGGCAAATGCTGTCGGAAGACCCGAGCAAGGGCAGCACTTTCCCGCTGTTCCATCGCCTGCAGTTCACCCAGATGTTCCGCTTCGGCAATCCGCCGAACTATCAGCCCCGGCGCGAGGATTCGCTTGCCGCGATCGCCGAGCGCGAGGGCCGCACGCCGCAGGAGGTCGCTTACGATGCGCTGCTGGACGATGATGGCCAGGCATTCATCTACACGCCACTCGGCAACTATGCGGACTATGATCTGTCGGTGAGCGAGACGACGCTTGCGGATCGCAACACGATCATGGGTCTGGGCGACGGCGGTGCGCATGTCGCCTTCATTCTGGACGCGGGGTACCAGACCTGGCTGTTGACTCACTGGGGCCGCAAGGAGCGCCGCTGGGAGATGCCGGAGCTGATCCGTCGCGTCACGTCCGATACAGCCCATGCGGCCGGGCTGTACGATCGCGGCGTGCTCGCGGTAGGCAAGAAGGCCGATGTCAACGTGATCGACTGGGATCGGCTTGGTTGCGACAAGCCATACGTGGTGCACGACCTGCCGGCAGGCGGCAAGCGGCTGATGCAGAAGGTGCATGGCTACGACGCAACGATCGTGTCGGGCCGCATCACTTATCGCGATGGCGAACCGACGGGCGAACTGTCCGGCCGGCTGGTGCGCGGGCAGCGGGCTGAGCCAGATGTCACGGGCAGAGCGTCTGCTTGAGCTGATCGCGGTCCTTCGCCGGCATCGTCAGCCGGTCACCGGCCAGACGCTGGCGGCTGAGCTCGACATCAGCCTCCGCACGCTCTATCGCGACATCGCGGCGCTGCAGGGGCAGGGCGCCGTCATCGAGGGCGAGCCGGGCCTGGGCTATGTTCTGCGCCCCGGTTTTGTGCTGCCGCCGTTGATGTTCTCGGCCGACGAGATTGAGGCGCTGGTTCTCGGTTCACGCTGGGTCAGCGAACGTGGCGACTCTCGTCTCGCCGCAGCCGCGCGCAATGCGCTTGCCAAGATCACCGCGGTGCTGCCGGCCGGCCTGCGTGACGATGCAGATGACACGGCACTTCTCGTTGGCCCGGGCGGCGTGGTGGCTGCGGCTGATAACGACACCGCGGCCATCCGCCAGGCGATACGCTCGGAACGCAAGCTCGCCATCGTCTATCGCGACGGCGACGAAGCGGAGACGCACCGGACCATCTGGCCCTTCGCTCTTGGTTTCTTCGATCGTGCGGAAATCGTCGCCGCCTGGTGCGAACTGCGGGGAGGCTTCCGCCACTTTCGCACCGACAGGATCGTCGCATTGACGCCCACGGAGACCCGGTATCCGCGCCGGCGACAAGCGATGCTGAAGGAATGGCAGGCTGCCCAGGGGATCACACTGCAATAGCCACTGCCAGAATCTGACACTGCCTGCGGCTATGAAGTTCCAGCACCGCAGGAGCAAACGCAATGTCTCAGCCAAGCAGCCGTAATTGGATTGTCGTGGCCTCGGCCGATCACGTGCGAACCGGTCGTGCGGGGGGCTTCATGCAGGCCGGCCACGGCAAGGAAGCGCCGCTGCGTCGCGTGAGGCCCGGAGATCGCGTCGCCTGCTACTCACCGACGAGCGAATTCGGCGGCAAGGACAGGTTGCAGGCGTTCACCGAAATCGGCATTGCTCGTGACGGCGAACCGTACCAGTTCGATATGGGCGGCGGATTCTGTCCGTTCCGGCGGGACGTTGCCTGGCTGCCGGCGCACGCAGCACCGATTTAACCGCTGCTCGACAGGCTGGAGTTCACGACCGGTGTCCGTAACCGGGGCTACCAGTTCCGCTTCGGACTGTTCGCGATCAGCGACCACGATATGAACATCATCGCCGAGGCGATGGACGCGCAGGTTGCTACAGCAGCGAGCCGCCCTCGACCAGCAGAATCGATCCGGTCGTCGCGGTCATCAGCGTGACGGCAGCCATCACAGTCTGCGCCACTTCGTCCGCCTGAACCACGCGCTTCAATGGCGCGCGTTGTGCCGCTCGTTCCACCATCTCCGTGGTGCGACCTGGCACGAAGCCGGTATCCACGGCGCCAGGCGATACCGATACAACGCGGATGTTCGGTCCAAGCACGCGCGCGAGCGATTTGGTCATCGCGTCGATCGCCGCCTTCGAGGCGCCATACGCAATGTTGCTGCCGCCACCGGAAAGAGCCGCGCCCGACGATATGTTGACGATCACCGCGTCGTCCGATCGCTTCATCAGCGGCACGAAGGCGCGGATGGTGGCGAACGGCCCCCGCACGTTGGCGATGAAGATCGCGTCGATCAGTTCGTCGGTCAGCGC
Organism: uncultured Alphaproteobacteria bacterium; assembly: GCA_963791495.1. Lineage (GTDB taxonomy): Bacteria > Pseudomonadota > Alphaproteobacteria > Acetobacterales > Acetobacteraceae > JAMXLO01. Next base: position 419,892 of record CAWBST010000017.1, on the reverse strand, counting down.
TTCGAGGTCCGAGTGTGCGATCATCCGCGTGAAGCCCGCGGAGTTAACCAGCACGTCGCAGCGTCCATATTCCCGCTCCACCATCACCGCGACCGCGCGCAACTCGGCGGTATCCTCCATCGGCATACGAGCCGCGCGATGGCCGCTGCCCGGCAGATCCGCCACGATCTTCTCAGCCTCGGCCGACCGGCTGTTGTAGCCGACCACTACCTTGCAGCCAGCCTCTGCAAACCGGTGTGCAGTGGCTGAACCGATGCCGCCACTTGCGCCCGTGATGACGGCGACCTTGCCTTGCAGGTTCATGCGAAGCTCCCTCAGAACATCGGCCCGCGATTGGCGGCACCGCCGTCGATGGTGATGATCGTGCCGCTGGTATAGGCCGACCTGTCCGATGCGAGGAAGGCCACCATCCAGCCGATTTCCTCTGATGTGCCGGCGCGGCCAAAGGGCAGGGGCTTCATCAGCTCCTCCCAGCGATCGGCGTCGCCCAGCCGATCCTGCGCGCGCTTCTTCATGATCGTCACCAGCCTTTCCGTGGCGATCGCGCCGGGATTGATGCCGACGACACGCAGGTTGTCCGCCGACGCGGCGCCGCCGAGGGTCTTTGTGAACGCCATCAGTCCCGCGTTGCCGGTTGAGCCAGCGATGTAGCCCGCGTCCATACGCTCGCCGGCCATGCCGAGGATGTTGATGATCACGCCGCGGCCGCGCTGCTTCATCACCGCATAGAAGCGGCGGCACATATTGATGTAGCCGTACACCTTCAGGTCCCAGGCTTCGCGCCACTGTGCCTCGTCAACCTCCTGCAGGTTGCCGCCTGGGATGGCACCGGCATTGTTCACCAGGATGTCGATATCCGGATGCATTGCCGCGAGCCTGTCCACGTTCGCACTGTCGGAGATGTCGAACGCGTGCACTTCGGCGCGCACGTTCCAGCGGGATGCGATCGTGTCGCGCACCGCATCGAGGTCGGCCTTGGTGCGCGAGACCAGGATGACATTCACGCCTTCTTCCGCGAGCACCTCGGCCGCACCGCATCCTATGCCCTTGGAGGCGCCGGTGATCAGTGCCGTTTTGCCACGCAGATTCAGGTCCATCTGTACCTCCCTTTGTTAAACCGCAAGATACCGACTGCGGATTTCCGCTTCCTCGGAGCGAAACCTCTCGGGCGAAGCTGCATACACAACGCGGCCCTTGACCATGATATGGATCTCGTCCGCGACCGCCTCGGCCAGCCGCATGTTCTGCTCGATCAGCAATATCGTCACACCCTGCGCTGGCAGGCGACGGATCACCTCGGCCAGTTCGCGGACCACCAGCGGTGCGAGACCCTGGCTCGGTTCATCGAGCAGCATCACCTTCGGATCGCTCACCAGAGCGCGTGCGATCGCCAGCATCTGCTGCTCGCCGCCCGACAACGTTCCGCCACGGCTCGACGCGCGCTCGCGCAGCGGTGGGAACAGTTCCATCAGCCGCGGTATCGGCCAGGACTGCGACGGCCGGCGCTCCGCGACCCGGATGTTCTCCACAACGGTAAGATCGGGAAAGATCAGCCGACCCTCCGGCACATAGGCGACGCCGGCACGCGCGACGCGATGCGGCGGCCAGCCGGTGATGTCAGCATGATCCAACACCACGCGCCCGCCACTCGGTGGAACCAGTCCCATAATTGTGCGCAAAGTCGTTGTCTTGCCGACGCCATTGCGCCCGAGCACCGAACAGATGCGCCCCTCCGGCACTGTCAGATCAACGCCTTGCAGTACATGGCTCGCGCCGTAATGCGTGTTGAGGCCTTCGATAGTCAGCATCAGGCGAGGCCTCCGAGATACGCACGCTGCACGTCGGGATCCGTCCTCACCTGTTCCGGCGCGCCGTCGGCGATTACCGCCCCGCGGTGCAGCACGGTGATCGTGCGGGCGAGCCGGAACACCACCTCCATGTCGTGTTCCACCAGCAGCACGGTCATCGCCCCATCGGACAATAGCCCGGCGAGTGTTTCCACCGCCTGCGCCGTCTCCTCGACGGAAAGACCCTGCGTCGGCTCATCCAGCAACAGAAGCCGCGGCTGCTGCGCCAGCGCCATCGCGACCTCCAGCAGCCGCTGGTCGCCGTGCGACAGAAGCCCCGCCGGCCGTGACGCAACATGCGTCAGCCCCAGCCGTTCCAGTGCAGCATCGCCGCGTTGTTCCGCGTCGCCGAACACCGTGCTGCCGCCATACGGTTGCCAGCGCCTCGCATGGCGTGCCTGCGCCGCGAGACGTGCGTTCTCGCGCGCAGTCATCTCCGGGAATAACGCGGTGATCTGGAATGTGCGCGATATTCCGCGTCGGCAGATGCTGTGGGGCGACTGGCCGGTCAGCACCTCATCGTCGAAGCGCACGTTGCCTTCGGATGCCTTCACCACGCCCGTGATCAGATTGAACAGCGTCGACTTGCCGGCGCCGTTCGGGCCGATCACTGCTCGCACTTCACCCGCCTCGACGCGCATCGTCACGCGATCAACGGCGATAATGCCGCCAAAGCGGCGCGTCAGCCCGTCCAGTTCAAGGAGCGCCATCGTCCTCGTCTCGCGTGTGCCACCTCGCCGCTGAACGCCCGTGTTGCCAGACCCCAGATGCCCTGCGGCGCGAACAGCACGAACAGAATGAAGATCAGGCCGAAGAACAACGCCCAAGAATCGGTCCACGAACTGAGAAGATTGGACACCAGCATGAAGAACGCCGCGCCGATGATCGGGCCGACCAGTGTGCCGGCCCCTCCGACGATGACCATGATGAGCACCTGGCCGGAGAACAGCCAGAACAGCAGTTCGGTGTTGGCGAAGCCTGCGAATGGCGCATAGAGCGCACCCGCGAGGCCGCCCAATGTGAAGGAGATCGCCACCACGGCGATCTTGTAGCAGCGCGTGTTGTAGCCCAGCGACAGCGTCTTCGCCTCGTTCTCCCGGATGCCGCGCAGGACCGCACCGAACGGAGAACGCACCAGAGAGCGGCAGAAGACAAAGCCACCGAACAGGCAGACGAGCACGAGATAGTAGAAGCCCGACTTGCCGACGAAGAACGTGATTCCGAACGGGCCGGGGCTGCGAGGAATGCCCGCCAATCCATCGGATGCGCCGGTCACCGACGTCCACTTGAAGGCCACCGCATAGAGTAATTGGGCGAATGCGAGCGTCAGCATGGAGAACGACACGCCCGACGCAAGCGTGCACACCCACGCCACGCCGATCGCCACCACGCCGCTGAACAGAGCCGCGGCGATTACCGCGAACGGCATCGCAATGTCGGTGTGCAACAGAAGATAGCCGGACGTGTAAGCGCCCAGTCCGTACGCGGCGGCGTGGCCGAACGAAATCAACCTCGTGTAGCCGACCATGAGGTCGAGGCTCATGGCGAACAGGCCGAGGATCAGCGCCTCGGTGAGCAGCGTCATCGCGAACGGTGGCAGACCCGCGGGTGCGCATGCCAGCGCACCGACGACGATGATCGTGCCGAGCCAGCCGCGCATCAGGCTTCCTTGCCGAGTAGCCCGCCTGGGCGCACGACCAGCACCACCAGCATGATCAGGTACATGAAGGCGAGCGCCAGGTCGGGAAAGTAGTAGTTGCCGAACACCTGCACAAAGGCGACCAGCAGCGCGCCGATCAGCGAGCCCGGAAAGCTCCCCATGCCGCCGATGATGACGATCACGAAGGCGTCGATGATGACGCTCGCTGCCATGCCGAGTGATGCGGTGACCAGAGGGGCCGCCAGCACGCCGCCGAGTGCCGCAAGACCACAGCCAATGCCGAACACGCCGGAGCGAACCAGGTTCACGTCGGTGCCGAGTGCGTGCACCATTTCGGCGTTCTGCGACGTGGCGCGGATCAGCAAACCAAGCCGCGTGCGCTCCAGGAACTGCCAGATCGCCAACGCCACGACGATGCCTGCCCCGGCGAGGAACAGGCGATAGACGGGAAACGGCTCGTCCAGGATGAACACGACGCCGGAAAATGCTGCGGGTCCCTTCACCTGCAATGCTTCGGAGCCCCAGACGAGGCGGATCACCTCGCCGAGGATCAGCGCCAACCCGAAGGTGACCATCAGAAAGGCGCTGCCATCACGCCGGTACAACCGTCGCAGGATGCCGAATTCGAATGCGGTGCCGAACAGGGCGACCAGGATAGGCGCGACAATCAGGGCGACCCAGAAACTGCCCGTGATGCGTGCGGCCGTGTAGCCGACGAACGCACCCAGCATGTAGATCGAACCATGCGCGAAGTTGACGATGCGCATGATGCCGAAGATCAGCGTGAGGCCAACGCCGAGAAAGAACAGCAGCGCAGCCTGCGACAGCGCATTGACGCATTGCGTGACGAGGAAGGGGAGAAGGGTCATAGGGCTCCTCCCCCTCCCACAAGGAGAGGGGGAGCAGGTCCTTGAATCAGTCGTCGTAGGTCTGCTTGTTGCAGGGCGGCGTGGTGCGGTCGCCGGGGTAGGTGGCGATCACATCGGGGACCGGTGTGGGGTAATCCTCGCGCTTCACCACTTTCACCATGAAGCCTTGCTGCACGGCCTGATGATCGCAGGCGCGCATTGCGACGTGACCCTTGATGCTGTCGATCGCGACCGTCTCCAGTGCAGGGCGCAGCTTCGCCGCCTCGATGCTGCCGGCCTTCTCGATGCCGGCGGCGAGCATCAGGCAAGCCTGCCACTGCTCGCCTTCGAACGTGTCGGGCACGTTGCCGTGCTCCTTTTGCCACGCGGCGACAAAGTCCTTGTTGGCGGCATTCTCGATCGTGAAGCTGTAGCGTGAGGAGCCCACCAGCCCGAGCGAGGCGTCACCGACCGCGCGGATCGAGGCGAGGTCGACGATTTCGGTGAGGAGTTGCACCTTGTCCGGTAGCCGGTACTCGCGTGACTGCGACAGGAAGGCGTTGTTGTCGTCGCCCTGCATGACGATGAAGCAGGCATCGGCGCCGGCCTGGCGTATCTTGGTGATGTAGGTCGAGTAGTCCTTGGTGCCGACCGGGGAGTAGACGGCGCCGACAAAGTTCTTCTTCGCCTTCTTCACCTCGGATTCGAACACGCCGATGCTGTTGTGGCCCCACGCATAGTCGAGTCCGATCGCATAGAAGTTCTGCAGCTTCGATTCGCGCAGCCAGAGCGCGACCGCCCGCGTGCCCATCGGGCCGGAGATGTTGGCGCGAAAGAAGTTGGGCACGAAGGATTCCGCGGTCAGCCGGCCATCGCCATTATCGGACGACATGAAGACCGTGTCCCACTCGGCGAGCTTCGGCACGGTGGCGAGCGCCTCGGAGGATAGGGTGATGGACGTCAGGATGCGGACGCCGTCGCGTTCCACCATCTCCTGTGCCTTGCGCACGCAGGCAGCCGGGTCGCCGGCGGTGTCGGCAAAGACCATCTCGATCGGGCGGCCGAGCAGCCCACCCTTGGCGTTCTGCCACTTCGCCCAGAACTCGCAGCCGCGCTTCATCTGCTGGCCGACCGAGCCGAGCGGGCCGGTCAATGCGATCGGCGCGCCGATCTTGATGGCATCGGCGGCGCGGCCGTTGCGCCAGATCGCGGGAGCGGCGACGGCTGCGATCCCCACGCGCATCGCGGCGCGGCGGGTCAGTGGATTCTTCATGCGTTGTCCTCCCCGTGGACCACCACTGCCTGGTGGGTCGGGACAGTATCGGCACGTTGCGCCCGAGGTTCAACTAGCGGGGTGCTCAACGTCTCCGCGGCCACAGGCAGCCAGCTATGCGGCTGGGCCAGATGACCCATGCGCGTAATGAAACAACACGTCACCATGCGCACAACATCCTGCAATAAGTTGGTGCCTACGCTGACGTGGCACGACGTGGGAGGTCATTGTGTGCGCACGATCGGACGACGCAGCTCTCGCCCGCCTGCTTCGGGATCCGCTGATCCGGCTTGTGATGGATAGCGACGGTGTCACCGAACAGGCCATGATCGCGCTCATGCAGCAGCTCCGTCGATCCCTGGCGGCGCGGGAGGCCGAGGCGATTGACCTAGGTCAATGCAGCGCCATGGTTCAGTGCTAAGCCGACGGCGATCACAAGCGGGACCAGCACCATGCATGCAGCCGATGTCATGACGCCGGACGTGGTCAGTGCCACGCCGGAGACGCCACTCGCTGAGTTGGTGCGCTTGATGCTGGACAATCGGATCAGCGCACTGCCGATCGTCGACGGAGGCCGCATCGTGGGCATTGTCAGCGAAGGCGACCTGCTGCGCCGTGCGGAGGCCGGCGCAGAGCCGCGCCCGTCGCGCTGGCTGGAACTGGTGACCTCGGCCGACCGGATGGCCGCCGATTACACCCGCTCGCATGGCCGCAAGGCTGGCGAGATCATGACGCGCGATGTGCTGACCGTGACCGACACCACGCCGATCGCCGAAGTCGCGCACCTGCTCGAATCAAAGCATATCAAGCGTGTGCCGGTCACGCGCGACGGCAAGCTGGTTGGCATCGTCAGCCGGCGCAACGTGTTGCAGGCATTGGCCACCACGCTATCGGCGCCTCCGGGCACGGCCGACGACAGGACCATCCGCGATGCCTTCTATGCCGAGTTGCGGCATCACGCCTGGGCGGGTGGCCCGAGTGCAGTGAATGCGGTGGTGCGCGACGGTGTGGTGCATCTTTGGGGCATTGCGCCGGACGAGGTGCTGCGTCAGGCGATCGTGGTGGCGGCTGAGAACGTCCCGGGCGTTCGGGCGGTGGAGGACCACATGGACCGCCCGCGGACGATCGACCCGCTGGACCGGCCGAACTGGCCGAGCCCGGCGCGGCCGTAGCGCTCAGCCGCGGCGAAGCCAGTCGCGCGCCTTCTGCTTCGTCATCGGCGTCAGCATCCGGTCGCCCTGGTCGGTCCGGCCGGGAAACTCGCCCAGGTTCTCCAGAAGTTCGGCCTCCTCCACCGGCTCGTCTGTCAGAGCCGGCTGCGGATGCGCCACCATGGGGTTGGGCAGCAATCCGGCACTCGGGTGATCGACGAACACCTGCAATTCGCGCGCCCGCTCCAGATAGTCGTCTTCGCGCCCTTTTGGTGACCCGGCTTCACGCCACATACGCCGTGCACGCGCATGAATGTCTCTAAGATGCCCTCGCTCCGCTCTGACCATATCGCCCTCCAACGCTCGATAAAATAAAGATTAGACATTCTGCGGCCGTTGCGGCTTTGACTCAGATCAATGCCGACAGCGAATAGGGCGCTTATGCGTAAATAAATGTTCAGCCTCGCATGAGGGAGCCAGGCGATGACCACTGAATCGCGCGGTGTTCGCTGGTTCGCAGCATTGCGGTTGAAGGACGTGCCGCTGGTTGGCGGCAAGAACGCCTCGCTCGGCGAGCTCTATGCCGAACTGGGTCAGGCCGGCGTGCGTGTGCCCAACGGCTTTGCCCTGACCGCCGATGCCTACCGGGATGCGCTCACCACAGCCGATGCCTGGCCGCGGCTGCATGCGCTGCTCGACGGCATCGATGTCACCGACGTGTCGCTGCTTGAGCAGCGGGCGCAGCAGGCACGGCGAATTGTCTACGACGCCACCGGCACCGATGCGCTCCATCGGCTCATCGCGGATGCCTACCGCACGCTCGAGGCAGAGTATGGCGACAAGGTCGCGGTCGCGGTACGCAGTTCGGCGACGGCAGAGGACCTTCCCACCGCCAGCTTCGCCGGCCAGCACGAGAGCTATCTGAACATCAGCGGCGCCGGCGACCTGTTCGAGGCGTGCCGGTGCTGCTTCGCCTCCCTGTTCACCGACCGCGCCATCGTCTATCGCGTCAACAACGGCTTCGACCACTTCAAGGTCGCGCTGTCGGTCGGCGTGATGAAGATGGTGCGCTCCGACATGGCATCGAGCGGGGTGATCTTCACCCTCGACACCGAGTCGGGCTTTCGCGACGTCGTGTTCATCACCGGCGCCTACGGGCTGGGCGAGAACGTCGTGCAGGGAAAGGTGGATCCCGACGAGTTCTACGTCCACAAGCCGACCTTTCTGCAAGGCCATCGCGCGGTGCTACGGCGCTCGCTGGGTCAGAAGCAGTTCGCGCTGCGGCTGGCGGAGGGCCATGTCGGCTCCACGACACGCGACCAGGTGATGACCGAGGCGAGCCGCTCGCGCTTCTGCATCGAGGATGCCGAGGTGCTGACACTGGCCGACTACGCGATCCGCATCGAGGAGCACTATTCGGCGCTGGCCGGTCATCCCGTGCCGATGGATATCGAATGGGCGAAGGATGCGGTGGACGGCCGGCTCTACATCGTGCAGGCGCGGCCGGAGACGGTGGCTTCGCAACGCACCGGCGAGACATTCGAGAGCCTACGCGCTGACCGGCGAGGGCAAGGTGCTGGTCAGCGGCAAGGCGGTCGGTGAGAAGATTGGCGCCGGCGCGGTGCGGGTGATCGCCGGCGCCGCGGATCTGAAGGACTTCCGGCCCGGCGAGGTGCTCGTGGCGAGCGCCACCAGCCCCGACTGGGAGCCGGTCATGAAGACCGCCGGCGCCATCGTCACCGACCGTGGCGGGCGCACCTGCCACGCGGCCATCGTGGCGCGCGAGCTTGGCGTGCCGGCGGTGGTCGGCAGCGAGGCGGCGACCGCAACGCTGCGCACCGGCCAACGTGTCACGGTGTCCTGCGCCGGCGGCGAGGCCGGTCATGTGTACGATGGCAATGTGCCGTTCGAGGTGACGCGCCTGCCGGCCAGCGCGCTGGAACTGCCGCGCACCCATATCATGGTCAATCTCGGCAATCCCGATCTTGCTTTCCGTACTGCGATGATGCCGAACGCCGGCGTCGGCCTGGCGCGGATGGAGTTCATCATCAGCGAGCATATCGGCGTGCATCCGATGGCGCTGGTGCATCCGGAAAAGCTCACCGGCGCGGAGCGCGCGCGCATCGCATCGCTCAGCCGCAATGTCGGTTCGCCACGCGAGTTCTTCGTGCGCACGTTGGCGGAGGGCGTCGGCACCATCGCGGCGGCGTTCTGGCCCAAGCCGGTGATCATCCGGCTGTCCGACTTCAAGACCAACGAATATGCGCAACTTCTGGGCGGTGCGCCGTTCGAGCCGAAGGAGGCCAACCCGATGCTCGGCTTCCGTGGCGCGTCACGTTATGCGCACCCGGCCTACGCCGACGGCTTCGCGCTGGAGTGCGAGGCGCTGCGCCGCGTGCGCGAGCAGATGGGGCTGACCAATCTCCGCATCATGGTGCCGTTCTGCCGCCGGGTCGCGGAGGCGGAGCAGGTGATAGAGGCGATGGCGCGCCACGGGCTGCAGCGCGGGGTGGACGGGCTGGAGATCTACGTGATGTGCGAGATCCCCAACAACGTCATCCAGATCGATGCATTCGCCGCGGTGTTCGACGGGTTCTCGATCGGGTCGAACGATCTGACTCAGTTGACGCTGGGCGTGGATCGGGATTCGGAGATCGTCGCGTTCGATTTCGACGAACGCGATCCGGGCATGCTGGAGATGCTGCGGCTCGCGGTGTCTGGCGCCAGGCGCAATGGGCGCCATGTCGGCATCTGCGGCGAGGCTCCGGCGAACTACCCGGAGATCGCGCAATTCCTCGCCGAGCTCGGCATTGATTCGATCAGCGTCAATCCTTCCAGTCTGCCGCGCACGATCGCCGCGGTGCGCGAAGCGGAGGCGAAACTGACCGCGCGCGCCGCAGCGTGACGCCAACCAATGCGCTCAACGTCCCATGCGCCCGAGGAACTCCAGCTGCCAGCGCATCTCCTCGATGGCCAGAGGGAAGCCGCCTGAAGGCCCGGCTTTCAGAACAGCCTCCGGCGCCGCGCGTGCAAGCAAGGTCTGCAGGGCAACCGCCACCCGCATGGTGAATCCTGCCTGCCAGACCAGACTCACCAGACCCTTGGCGCTGCGCAGCGACGAGGCACGGTCCACCACCGAAATTGGCATGCCGACGGCCACGGCCAGCAGAGCCGCCGCGTAGCGGGCCTCGCCTCGACGCGCTGCCGCCAACAGGGTTTGCTCGTCCAACTCACCGCGCGCCGCGAGTTCTCGCGCCTGCGCCAGAGCCTCCTCGGTCGTCGTATCCCTCGGAGCCAATGGCTCCGGTGCGTGCGGTGCAAGCCGCAGGGCGACACGCCGGCGCAGCTCCTCGGCCAAGGCCGGGGAGAGATCGGCCCGCGTGGCAAGCTCAGCCAGCAGATGGGCCGCCACAATGTCGGACAGCATCTGCGCGGCACGTGGCGGCAGTGAGGGGCGCCGCACCAACGGTTCGTGCCAGTGCGGGTGGTCCACCGAGCGCGCGACCAGCGCGTCAAGTGCCGCCTCGCGGATCTGCGCCGACGGGTTGGCGAGGAGCGCACGGATTGCCGTGCTGTCAGCGGTTTCGGCGATCGCGTCCGACACGGCCGGATCCAGTGCTGCGCGTCGGGCGACTGCGAGCACTGTGCCAGTGGCCGGTGCAGCCACCACCAGCGCGATCAGATCCTCGGTGGCCAGCAGTGGAGACAGACGTATGACCGGCTCGGACACCGAGATCTCGGTGTCATGCGCCAACCGGAGGATCACTTCGCGAGGCGCGTCGGGCAACTCCTTGACCGCCTCGGCGATGACGGCACGCACCCGGGCCGCCTCATCGGCGACCAGCGCTGCCAACGTGTTCCAGGTCTCTCGATACAATCGCGCATGTTCTGCCGGCGACAGCCCCGGAGCGAGGGCGGTCAGCTTGCGCGCCAGCAGGATGCGCACCCGTTCATCGCGATCACGGGCAAGAACATCGTTCGCCTGGGCCGGTGCGGCTGCATTGAGCGCCAGTGCCGCCCGGACGGTGATGGAGGGGTCGTCGGCCAGCTCGACCAGCACGTCGGCCGTGGTTCCCGCGCCGGCACCGAGGCGAACCCGCGCTGCCTGGTCCGGTCGGTGGGTGAGGGTGCGATCACTGCTCACCGCTCCGCCTCACTTGCGACACGCCAGTGGCCGCGGCCGGCACGCTTCACCTCGTACATTGCATGGTCAGCCCGGCGCAGCAGGCTGTCCACCGGCTCGTGGCTGGCGGCCTCCCGTGTCGCTATGCCGATCGACACCGTTGGCGGTGCCGCTCCACCCTCGGCGGTGAGTTCGCGCAAAGAGTTCGCAACCTCCTTGCAGAGGTAATCGGCGCGCTCGGCGGCAGTCAGATGGTCGGCGCCGTTCATCCAAACGGCGAACTCGTCGCCACCCAGCCGCGCGACAAGGTCACTGGGCCGCATCTTGTTGCGCAGGATGTTGGCGGTGCTCAGCAATACCTGGTCGCCCACCTCGTGGCCCAGTCCGTCGTTTACCTGCTTGAAGTCGTCGAGGTCGGCGAACAGCAGCGTACCCGGTTGCTCCTCGCGATCGAGCCGGTCGATATGGCGGGTCATCTCCTCGAGGAAGGCGCGCCGATTGAGCAGACCGGTCAGAGGATCGGTGCGGGCCTGGCGCGCCATTTCCCGCTGGATCGCTTCGTGCTCGAGCACCATGCGGATCAGGTGGGCCGCGGCGGTGATCAGCAAACTGTCCTCGCTGTCCCAGCCACGCGAGCCGGGCGAGCGCCACAGGGCGATCCCGGCATTGGCGCCGAAGCGCGTATGGCAGACCGCAACGAGGATAGGTCGCCCGTCCCTCGCCGTGGCGCCCATCGGTTCGCTCGCAGCGGCGAGCAGAGCGGCCGCTTCCGCCAGGAGTTCATCGGCGCCGCCACCGGCGCGATGCACCAGAAGTGCGCCTGTCTCGTTGTCCGCATCGATCACCGCGGCGCCTTCTGCGCCGAGTGCGTTGATCAGCGAGTCCAGCGCTGCCTGCATCATGCGGGGCGCCAGCACCTCCTGACCCATGCGCCACAGGATATGATCCAGCACCTCGCTGCGGCGCAGCGCGGCGGCGACACGACCTGTGTTTTCGTCGAACTCGGTCCAGTCGAAGCCCAGCCCTCGCGTTCCTACGATGCGTGCCTCCGCGTCGAGCAGCGGCGCAGCGGAGAAGGCGAGCATGACGGCGCTGCCGTCGGCTCGCTTCAGCCAGGCGCGGCGGCGACGCACGGGCCCGGTGACGCGGAATGGATTGAAGCCGTTTGCCTCGGTGCCCAAGGCCAGCATCAGCTCGGCCGGTTGGCCGACCAGCGTTGCTGCGGACCATCCGAGCGCCGGATCTGGCGTGACAAACACAAAGCGACCCCAGGCGTCGGTCTCGTAGGCGAGATCGGCAGCTGTCATTACCAGGTCGCGCCAGCGCTGCCGGCTTTCCAGCAGGGCACTGCACAGTGTCGCGTCAGCCGAAGCCGTCGGGCGCGGGCCGACGGCGATCCTGTCGTTCATGACGCCAAAGTCCTGTCCGGGACGATGCATTAGAACCGATCCGGACTAATGAAGCGTTGCCGAGGGGACGTCGTTGACAGGTTCCGGGCCGCTGCGCATGGTCCGCCACCGCATTCGCCGAGGACTTGCTTATGAGCCAGCACGCGCTGCAACAGCCGATCGAGGACCTGTGGGAACAGCGTGAGTCGCTGTCGTCCGCGACCGGCGGCAAGGCGCGCACTGCGGTGGAGGAGGCACTGGATCTGCTCGATACCGGTGCTGAGCGTGTTGCCGAACCGACTGGAACGGGGTGGCGGGTCAATCAGTGGCTGAAGAAGGCGGTGCTGCTGTCATTCCGGCTGACCGATTCGACCGCGATGGCAGGGCCTGGCGGTGCGCCTGTGTGGGACAAGGTGCCGCTGAAGTTTGCCGGCTGGGGCGAGAACCGCTTCCGCGAGGCGGGCTTTCGCGCCGTGCCTGGCGCGGTGGTGCGGCGCTCGGCCTATGTCGCGCCGGGTGCGGTGCTGATGCCGAGTTTCGTCAATGTCGGCGCCTATGTCGGGCGCAACACGATGGTGGATACCTGGGCGACAGTCGGAAGCTGCGCGCAGATCGGCGCCAACTGCCATCTGTCAGGCGGGGTCGGCATCGGCGGCGTGCTGGAGCCGCTGCAGGCCAATCCGGTCATTATCGAGGACGACTGCTTCGTCGGTGCGCGGTCTGAGGTGGCCGAGGGCGTGGTGGTGGAGCGGGGCAGCGTGCTGTCGATGGGGGTGTTCATCGGGGCTTCGACCAAGGTGGTGGATCGGGCGACCGGCGAGATCCATGTCGGGCGCGTACCCGCGTATTCGGTGGTGGTACCCGGGTCGCTGCCCGGGCGGCCGCTACCGGACGGCTCGCCGGGGCCTTCGTTGTATTGTGCGGTCATCGTGAAGACGGTCGACGAGCAGACGCGCGCGAAGACGTCGATCAACGAACTGTTGCGCGATTGAGGATGGATGCGACGGAACTGCACGACCCCCTGCCGCTCGCGCAGGCGCTGATCCGCTGCGCCTCGGTCACGCCCGCCGATGCCGGGGCGCAGACCGTGCTGTCCGACGCGCTGCGTCAGTTGGGCTTCACCGTCACCCCATTGCGTTACGGCGAGATCGACAACCTGTTCGCCCGCATCGGCAGCGGATCGCCGCATATTTGCTTCGCCGGCCACACTGATGTTGTCCCGGTCGGCGCCGCGAACTGGCAGTCGGGTCCCTTCGCCGGCGAGGTGCGCAATGGCGTTCTCTACGGTCGCGGGGCCTGCGATATGAAGGGCGGCATCGCCGCGTTCGTTGCCGCTGCTGCACAGCACCTGGCGGGTGATTCGCCGCACGGCTCGATCAGCCTGCTGATCACTGGTGACGAGGAAGGGCCCGCGGTCGACGGCACGGTGCGCGTCCTCGAATGGATGCGGGCGAACGAGCAGATCCCTGACTTCTGCATCGTCGGAGAACCGACCTGCCCGGTGACGCTGGGCGACATGGTGAAGATCGGCCGCCGCGGCAGCCTGAACGCGAAGCTCACCGTGCACGGCACGCAGGGCCATGTCGCCTATCCGCAGCGAGCCGACAACCCGGTGCATCGGCTTATTCGCATCGCTGATGCGCTGACCGCGGCACCGCTTGACGCCGGCAACGACTGGTTTCAGCCGTCCAGCCTGCAGTTCACCAGCATCGACGTCGGCAATCCGGTGACCAACGTGATCCCGGCCTCGGCCAGCGCGATGCTCAACATCCGCTTCAACAGCGACCACACCGGTGCGGCGCTGTCTGCCTGGTTGCGTGCTGTGATCGCGCAGCATGCCGAGAGGTTCGACCTGGACATCGCTATCAGCGGTGAATCGTTCCTGACCGAGCCCGGCCCGCTGGTCGATACGCTGCGCCGGGCCATCGTGGATGCGACCGGTGCGGAGCCTAAGCTTGACACCGGCGGCGGCACATCGGACGCGCGCTTCATTGCGCGCTACTGCCCGGTGGCGGAGTTCGGCCTGGTCGGTGCCTCCATGCACCAGGTGGATGAACGCGTGCCCGTGGCCGAACTGCGCGACCTCGCACGTATCTATCGCGGTATCCTGGCGGCCTTCCTGGCATGAGCGGAAGTGCGCGCGGACGGCGCCCACCGCCTGGCAGTATTATACTGGGAGTCATCCGTCTTGCCCGCGGCCGTGCCGACGGCATCCGCCAGTTCTCCGCGACGCGCGACGCATTCCTGGCGAGCCTGGCGCCGCTGATCGCCTTTCCGCTGGTTGGCGGCGCGCTGATGCTGCTGGGCGGCGGCGGCCTGACCGCGCTGTCGGACCTGTTGGCCACGCTGTGCGCGTTGGTGGCGCCACCGGTCCTGTCCTTCGAGGTCGCGCGGCTGTGGGGCAGGCAGGATGCCTGGCTGCGTTTCGCCACAGCGTTCAACTGGTGCCAGTGGATCATCCCCGTGATCGGCTTCGTTCTGCTGATGGTGCTCGCAATTCTCGCGACCCTCGGCTTACCGCGTACCATTGCTCGCGCCGGGTTCGTGCTGGGCCTGATATCCTACGGGTTGTGGCTGCACTGGTTCCTCGCTCGCCACGGTCTCGGCCTGTCGCGCGTGCAGGCGGGACTGCTGGTGTTCGGAGTGAATTTCGCGACGGTGCTGCTGGTGCTGGGACCGCGCGTGCTTGTCGGCTTCGGTGACAGGTGAGCATCGGGACGGCGGTGTCCTCCGGTGTACACGCGGCGTGGCTGCTGGCGCGCGGCAGGGCCGACGGTCTGCGCCTGGTCGAGGCCGACATGGCCGGTGCGGCGCGCAGTTTCTGGGCCGCAGCGATCTGCCTGCCGGCATTCATCTGTCTGCGTCTGATCGGCTGGACCGCGTCGGGCCTGCCGCCTCATGCGGCGCATGTCTTCGCACTGGATCTGGTGTCGTATGGCGTCGGCTGGTGCGGCTTCGCGGTGCTGTCGCACCGGCTGGTCGGCGTGATGGGGCTGGCAGAGCGCTGGCCGCAGTTCATTGCGCTGTGGAACTGGTGCAATGTGGTGCAGTACCTGCTGATGGTGGTGTTCAGCATTCCGGGGCTGCTGGGCGCTCCGGCATTGCTGGATCAGGTGGCACAGCTCTTCGCGATCGGCTGGGCGCTGTGGCTGGAATGGTTCGCGTTCCGGCTGACGCTGGGGATCGGCGTGGTTGCGGCCGCAGGGCTGGTGGCGCTGGATGTGGCGATCGGGGTGCTGCTGGCTGCGGTGAGTGCGGCAGTTGTGGTTGGGTAGGCGACGTGTCGGTTTCGTCTCAGTGCGTCGTTCTGCGGGACGATGTCTCAAATGATGAGAGGAAGCTCTTCGTCAGGTCGCCGGTGCAATCGCGGTTTCGAATAGGTTGGCAGAGGCCATTGAACTGTCCGCTGTCGGGCTGGTTCGGAACCGCCCCAAGGAATCGGAGATTTCTCACGGTTCATGGGGTCTTGCCCCCACGGCAACGCAGGTGCCCCGCCGAAGCCTTGCGCCGCATGTTCATTCGTAGAATGCCCAGGAAATCCATTCCAATTCGGCAGGTAACGATCGGCATTCGGGGGAGACCATGAAATCGCGCTCTCTGTTCGTGTTACGTTCTAAGAGAAACCGACCGGGAAGGCAACCTACCGATCGACTGACCGAATCCCGCCCCAATGCTTGCTGACTTCGCTCACTACAAGCTGACCTTCGGTCCCACCCCGATCGAGCACCTGCCCCGCCTGACCATGCACCTCGGCGGCGCGGTGGAGATCTATGCCAAGCGCGAGGACTGCAACTCCGGCCTCGCTTTCGGCGGCAACAAGCTGCGCAAGCTGGAATACATCGTCCCCGACGTGATCGCGTCCAACGCCGACACGCTGGTCTCCATCGGCGGTGTGCAATCCAATCACACGCGGATGGTCGCCGCGGTGGCGGCGAAGCTGGGGATGCAGTGCGTGCTGATCCAGGAAAGCTGGGTGCCGCATGAGGACGCGGTCTACGACCGGGTGGGCAACATCATGCTGTCGCGCATCATGGGCGCGGAGACCCGCATGGTGGACGCCGGCTTCGATATCGGCATCCGCGAGAGCTGGACGGCGGCGCTCGACGAGGTGCGCGCCAGGGGCGGCAAGCCCTATGCCATCCCGGCGGGCGCATCGGTGCACAAGTTCGGCGGTCTCGGCTATGTCGGGTTCGCCGAGGAGGTGCGGGCACAGGAGGCCGAACTGGGCCTGCGCTTCGACTACATCGTCGTGTGCACCGTCACCGGCTCGACGCACGCCGGAATGGTCGTGGGATTCGCCGCTGACGGCCGCGAGCGGAACGTCATCGGTATCGACGCGTCCGGCACGCCGGCGCAGACCAGGGCGCAGGTGCTCGATATCGCACGGAACACGGCGGCGCTGGTCGGCGGCAGGGACATCGCGACCGGCGACATCGTGCTGCTGGAGGACTACGCCTACCCCTGCTACGGCGTGCCGTCGAAGCAGACGCTGGAGGCCATCCGCCTGACCGCGCGGCTGGAGGGCATGATCACCGACCCGGTCTACGAGGGGAAGTCGATGCAGGGGTTGGTCGACCTGGTCCGGAAGGGCTTCTTCCCGAGCGGTTCAAAGGTGCTGTATGCGCACCTGGGCGGCGCGCCGGCGCTGAATGGCTACGGCTACACGTTCCGCAACGGCTGAAACGGATCCACCTCGTAGCGCACGCCGGTCAGGCACAGCCCGTCCGCCGGCGCAGTGGGGCCAGCCGCCGCGCGGTCGCACGCGGCCAGTGCGGCGGCGACGCGTTCCACCGGCCAGCGTCCGTCGCCTACCAGCTTCAGCGTGCCGACCATGTTCCGCACCTGGTGGTGCAGGAAGCTGCGTGCCTCGGCGATGATCTCGATGATGTCGCCGTCGCGCCGCACGTCGAGGCGGTCGAGCGTGCGCAGTGGGCTGTTCGCCTGACAGGCGGCGGCGCGGAAGGAGGAGAAGTCGTGCCGGCCCAGCAGGGTCTGTGCTGCGCGGTGCATCGCTGCGGCGTCGAGTTCGGCGGGCAGGTGCCAGACGCGGCCGGAGAGCAGGGCAGGGCGCGCGCGCCGGTTCAGTATGCGGTAGCGGTAGGCTCGCTCGATTGCCGAGAACCGGGCGTTCCAGCCGTCTGGGGCCGGCGGCGACGCCCAGCACGACGATCGGGTGTGGCTTCATGTGGTAGTTCAGCGCGTCGCGGACCTTGGGCGCCGGGATGGCATCAGGCAGGTCGAGTTGGGCGACCTGGGCCTCGGCGTGGACGCCCGCATCGGTGCGGCCTGCGACGGTGCTGGCGACGGGTTCGCCGTGATTCAGCTTCGCGGCGGCGGTTTCGAGCACTTCCTGCACCGAGAGCCCGGTCGCCTGGCGCTGCCAGCCGACGAACGGTGCGCCGTCGTACTCCAGAAGGAGGGCCCAGCGGGCGTCGCCCCCTCCCCCTGACCCCCTCCCGCGAGGGGAGGGGGAGATTCTTTCTCGGTCTCCCTCCAGCTTTCGTTCTTCCTCTCCTCGCTGCATCTAGTCCCCGAGTGCCGTCCCGGCAGGCACGGCATGACCGCGCAGGAACACGTCCGCTGCCATCGCCGGGCGGCCGGCCAGCTGGACGCGGGTCAAACGCAGCGCCTCGGTGCGGCAGCCGATGGTCAGGCGATCGTCAAGCGCCGTGCCAGGTGGGCCCGATCCGTGGGCCAACTCTACTGCCAGCACCTTGAGCACCGTGCCGCGCAGCGTTGTGAAGGTCCCGGGCCAGGGATCGAACGCGTGCACCTGCCGCTCGATTGCCGCGGAATCGCGCGTCCAGTCGATGCGACCAGCCTCACGCGTCAGCTTCGGCGCGTAGGTCACTCCGTCCGCCGGCTGCGGCACCGGTATGGGATGCTCGACCAGTGCGCGCACGATCAGCCGCGCGCCCAACTCCGCCAGTACGTCGTGCAGCGCGGCCGAGGTCGTCGTTTGGGTGATAGGAACCGCTTCGCTCAGCAGCATCGGGCCGGTGTCCAAACCCGTGTCCATCTGCATGATCGTCACGCCGGTATCGGCGTCGCCGGCCAGCACCGCCGCCTGGATCGGGGCGGCGCCGCGCCAGCGGGGGAGCAGGCTGGCATGGATGTTCAGGCAGCCGTGTCGCGGCGCGTCCAGCATCGTCTGCGGCAGGATCAGCCCGTAGGCCGCCACAACCGCCACATCCAGCTCCAGCGCCGCAAACGCCGCCTGCTCCGCCGTATCGCCGCGCAACCGCGCCGGCGTGCGCACCGGCAGAGCAAGCCGTTCTGCCTCGATCTGCACCGGACACGGCCGCAGGGCGTAGCCGCGCCCCGCCGGTTTCGGCGGCTGGCAATACACGGCGGCGATCTCATGCCCCGCCGCATGGAGTGCGCGCAGCGCCGGGGTGGAAAAATCCGGGCTGCCCATGAATGCGAGGCGCATGCCGCTACATCGCCTCGGCGCGTTTCTGGCGTAGCTCCTTGGCCAGCCGGCGCAGGATCATGTTGCGCTTCAGCGCCGAGAGGTGATCGACGAACAGCACCCCATCGAGATGGTCGATCTCGTGCTGCAGACAGGCGGCGAGCAGGCCATCCGCTTCGATCTGCCGCCTGACACCATCGGCGTCGGTGTGGCGAACCGTCACCCGCGCCGGCCGCGTCACGTCGGCGTATTGGCCGGGCAGCGACAGGCAGCCCTCCTCGCGGGTCGCCAGTTCCTCGCTGCGTGCCAGCACCTCGGGGTTTATCAGCACGATCGGCGCCGGCTTGTCGTCCGCCATCAGGTCCACCACGGCGAAGCGGAGCCCGACACCCACCTGGGGTGCGGCAAGCCCTATCCCCGGCGCGCGGTACATGGTCGCGAACATGCGCGGCACCAGCGCGCGCACCCGCTGCATGTCGTTGGCGCCGACCGGCCTGGCCCGCGTCTTCAGGATCGGCTCGGGGACCAGCAGGATCGGCAGAGTTTCCACCGTCTCGCTCATATCGGGCATGTAGCGGTGCAGCCGAGCCCGATCAACGGCCTGCCCCTTGCAACAGCGCCGCGCGCTGCCAAGATTCCCCCCGTCGGAATGCCGCGCTGGGTTCCGGCGACGCTTCGCTCCAAGGAGGAGGCCATGACGACGAGGATGTTCACCTCACCGCTGTTCCTGGGCTTCGACCACCTCGAGCAGATGCTCGAGCGGGCTTCGAAGACCTCATCCGACGGCTATCCGCCCTACAACATCGAGCAGACCGGGCCCGCAGGGCTGCGGATCACGCTCGCCGTTGCCGGTTTCACCATGGACGACCTGCAAATAACGCAGGAAGACAACCAGTTGGTAATCCGGGGGCGTCAGACTGACGACAGTCAGGGACGTGTCTTCCTGCACCGCGGGATCGCGGCACGGCAATTCCAGCGGGCTTTCGTGCTCGCCGAGGGGATCGAGGTGAAGGGTGCGTGGCTCGACAACGGGCTGCTGCATATCGACCTCATCCGGCCGCAGCCCGAGTCACGGGTGAAGACCATCCAGATCAATCGAGCCAATGCCACCAACGGCAGCGGCAGGGTCACGATGGTCGGTAGCGAGGCTGGGGTCGAAAGCGAAGCTGGGCAGGAATAAGGCCTGCCCGGTCACGACGGTGCCGCAAAAGGCGGGCCGGATAACCAAAAGGCGTCGGAGCTGCACGGACAGGCTGCCGCCAGACAGGAGTACGACGATGAACACCAACAGCATTCAGCAACCGGACGAGCAGGCGGCGATGGCTGCCATCGTCGATATCCGCCACATTTCAACCGAGCAGCTGGCCCAGCTTGGGATGCAGCAGATCGCCTACGTCAAGCCGGTCGTGGTCAACGGCTCCGCGGCCTTTGCGATCCACGCGGCCGATGGCACGCCGATGGCGATCGCGGGCGAACTTGACGTGGCGCTGTCGGCGATCGTTCAACACGAAATGGTGCCGGCTCAGGTGCACTGACGCTGCCGGCAGGGCTGGTGGCGGCAGAAGCCGTCACCGCGTTGCCGGATCGATCCAGCCGATATTCCCGTCGCTGCGGCGGTACACCACGTTGAGCTGACCGGACGTGCTGTTGCGGAACATCAGAACCGGTTGATCGGCGAGGTCCATCCGCATCACCGCCTCGCTCACTGACAGCAGGCTGATCTCGGCGGCCTGTTCGGCGACAACGGTCGGATGTGTCGCGCCGCCGTTTGCGGCATGCGCCGATGCTTCATCCTCCTGGCTCAGGGTGTACTGCCGTGCCGCCTCGGGCCGTTCGCGGTTGGCAATGTCGCGGGCATGCTCGTTCACGCGCCGGCGATAGCGGCGCAGCCGCTTGGCAATGTGCTCGGCCGCGTCATCGAAAGCGGTGTTGGCATCGCCGGCCTCGCCCTCGCCGCGTAGTGTCAGACCCCGACCGGCATGCAGCGTGATGTCGCACGTGAAGAAGCTTCGCGCGCGGCTGAACGTGACCTGCGCCTCCAGAGCGTGGTCGAAGTACTTGCTGGCGATGATGTCGAGGTGATCGGACACGCGCGTCTGCAGCGCATCCGATAGATCAACCTGCTTGCCTGAAACCGTGATCTGCATCATGCCTCTCCCCGTCCGTCGGTGAGCGGGACATCTCCCCTTGGCCTGTCATCAGACCAGAGCGAATTTCTCCCGCCGGCGCTGCACCGAGTTGGGGATGCGCAGCGCCTCGCGATACTTGGCCACAGTCCGCCGGGCAATGTCCACGCCCTCATGCCGCAAGGCAGCTACGATCGCATCGTCCGATAAGATGTCATCAGCGTCCTCCGCGTCAATCAGGGAACGAATCCGATAGCGCACGGCCTCGGCGCTATGGCTCTCGCCATCGGTTCCGGGAATGGCCGCGGTGAAGAAATACTTGAGCTCAAACGTACCACGCGGTGTCGCTATGTACTTGTTGGCAGTCACGCGGCTGACCGTGCTCTCGTGCATTTCCACGGCTTCGGCGATGTCGCGCAGGATCAGCGGACGCAGATGCGCCACGCCTTTGCGCATGAAGCCGTCCTGCTGGCGGATGATCTCGGCGGCCACCTTCAGGATCGTCTGTGCCCGTTGCTGCAAAGAGCGCACCAGCCAGTTGGCACTTGCCAGGTGCTCGGCCAGGAACAACCGATCCTCCCTGCGCGCGCGCGGTGCGACCCGCGCATAGAACGGCTCGTTCACGAGCAGGCGCGGCATGGTGTCCGGATTGAGTTCGATCAGCCAGGTCTCGTCCAGGCCAGGCCGCATCAGGATGTCGGGGATGACAGTTTGCGCCGGCACCGAGTCATAGCTCGCTGCCGGCTTCGGATCGAGACTGCGGATTTCCGCGATCATCTCGGCAAGGTCGTCCGTATCGACGCCACAGACCATTGTCAGCCGCCGCAGCTCCCGACGCGCCAGCAGATCGAGATTGTCGAGCAGCGCTGCCATGGCCGGATCCAGCCGATCGCGCTCGGCAAGCTGCGCGGCAAGGCATTCTTTCAGATCGCGCGCGAACAGCCCGACAGGATCGAACCGCATCATCACTGCGCGCACGGTTTCGACGCGCTGCAGCGGGATCGCCATGGCGTCAGCGATTGCCGCGGGTTCCGCCGTCAGCCGCCCGGCCGGGCACAGCAGCGCGATCAGATGCGCACCGATCATGCGATCCACAGGATCGTCGAACGACAGTCGCAACTGCTCACCGAGATATTCGCGCAGCGAGCGACGCTCATCGGCGACATCCTCGATGCCGCGTTCGTCGGTATCGAAGTCTCGTGCACCGCCACGGCCACCGATCGCCGAGCTGAATGGCGCACCGTCGGCAACGCCACCGGCGTCGTATGTCTCGCCAAGATCGACATCGAGGGGCGCGGCCATCTCGGTAGGCAGTGTGTCCCGCTGCGCCAACTGCGCCGCATCGGCGGCCTCGCTGATCCGCTCCGGCCCCTGATCGGGTGCGGCACGTTCGGTATTCGGCATCTCCGCGCTGTCGTCGCGCTCGAGCAGAGGATTCCGCTCCAGCTCCTCCTCGATAAAGCTCGCCACCTCGACGTTGGAGAATTGCAGAAGCTTGATCGCCTGACGCAATTGCGGCGTCATGACCAGAGCCTGAGTCTGGCGGAGATCGAGGCGCGGCCCTAACGCCATGAAACGGCTCAGTCCTTCATCATTCAGCAGCAGCGCATGTTAGGGCATCGACACCAACAAATTGGTAACGTCCGGCATCAAAGGCTGAATCGCTCCCCGAGATAGACGCGGCGCACATCCTCATGCGCCACCACTTCGTCGGGGCGGCCCTCCATCAGCATCTGGCCGTCATGCATGATGTAGGCGCGGTCGATGATGCCGAGTGTTTCGCGCACGTTGTGGTCGGTGATCAGCACGCCGATGCCGCGATCCTTGAGATGCGAGACGAGGTCGCGAATCTCGTTGACCGCGATCGGATCGATGCCCGCCAGCGGCTCGTCCAGCAGGATGTAGGCTGGCTGCGTCGCGAGCGCGCGGGCGATCTCCACGCGTCGCCGTTCGCCACCCGACAGCGCCAGAGCGGGCGCACGGCGCAGGTGGCCGATGCTGAACTCGCCCAGGAGCTCGTCGAGCATCAGGTCACGCCGGTCGGGATCGGGCTCGACCACCTCGAGAGCGGCCATCACGTTCTGCTCGACATTGAGACCGCGGAACACGCTGGCCTCCTGCGGCAGATAGCCGATGCCGAGGCGCGCGCGGCGATACATCGGCAGACCGGTGATGTCGGTGCCATCCAGGCTGATCGAGCCTGTGTCGGGCTTCACCAGGCCGACGATCATGTAGAACGTCGTGGTCTTGCCGGCACCATTGGGGCCCAGCAGTCCCACCGCCTCGCCGCGGCGCAACTCGATCGTCACGTTCCGGACCACCGGGCGCTTCTTGTAGGTCTTGCCGACGCCGCGCGCGGCCAGCCCTGCGCCGCCTGCAACGACGCGAAACCCCGACGCACGCAACTCCACGCGCGTGTCGCTCATTTCGACGGCCCCGCGGGGGGCTGGCCGCCTATTTGCGGGTTGGTGGCATCGTTAGGGATCACCAGGCCCTGAACCCGTTCGCTGGTTCCCGCGAGCAGTCGTGCAATGCCGGTCTTCATGTTGACCTCCGCCTCGGTTCCATCGAGCTGGTTCTGCCCGCGCGTGATCCGTACGCGTCCTGCCAACCGGGCGATGCCGGTGTCCGGCACATAGACGGCGCGGTCGCCGATTGCCGTGTCGGTCACCGTGCGGACCGTGACATTGCCGAACGCGTCGACCTTCTGCAGCTTGCCCGATGCTGCCAGCGGATCTTCCGAATTCTGCTGTGCTGCCGGTGTCGCTTGCGCTGGAGCGTCGCTGGTGTAGGCCACCAGCGTGTCGGCTGCGAGGCGCCGTCCATCGTTGGTCACCACCACGGCGTTGCCGCGGGCGACCGCCATATGCTTCTGCGACCAGTACTCGAGACTGTCCCGGGCGGTCAGCACATCGCTCGGCGTGGTCAGCTTCAGCGCCCGCCCCGTCACCACCAGCACTGCCTTGTCCAGATCGTACACCGCGCGATCGCCCAGGACCTGGTCAGTCGGCGTGAAGATCCGCACGTTTCCCTCGGCCTGCACGCGATAGATCTCGTTGCCGCCGGTGTCCGCCCCATTGGCAACGCTTTGCGCCGGCTGCGGTGCCTGTCCGTTCTTCGGCCGATAGAATGCGACGAGCCGATCAGCCGTCACGGTCACGTTCTGTCTGACCGCACGGGCATTGCCGCGGGCGATCACCTCCCGCTGCTCCTGCCGCCACTCGATCCCGTCGCTGGCGGTGATCGCGATGGGCCCGCCATGCGCCATATCGAGCTGCTGCGCCCAGCCTGGCCGAACCGTCACCATGAGCGCCAGTGCGGCCACCAGGAAGGTCAAGGGTCCCGCAGTTACACTGACTCTCACTGAGACGTTCCGTTCAGCACAAGGTGGGCGGGGCCGGGGAACTGGATGGCGGCGCCCTTGTCGGTCACGGTGAAGCCTTGTGCGTCCAGGGTGCCGAAGGGCCCTTCGGCGTGGGTGGACTCTGCACCGGCGGCGGCGCCGTTCCTGAAGTCGATCGAGGCGCTGTTGGTCGTCAATGTCGTGCCGTCGTCGCGATAGAGGGTGACGTCCTGCGACAGGTCGAGCTGGTTGGCGTGCTGCAGGAATACGCCACGCTTGGAGTGCACCATCAGCCAGGTGCCGTCGGCCATCGTGATGTCGGCCTTGGGAGTGGTGAGATTGATACGGTCGGGGCCAACCTGCTGGGCGGTTGCCGCCGTGACGGTGTAGGGGCGGCCATGCTCGTCGACGCCGCGATAGCGGGCATCGGTCAGGTGGGCGCTGCCGATTTCGCTGCTCGCGCGCTGGTAGGCAATGCGGGCGGAATCGCTCATGCGTTCGATTTCCGGCCAGAGCGCGATCGTGGCCAGAAGCAGCATCGCGCAGGCGGGCAGCGACCATTTGGCGAGGTGTATGACAAGACGGCGGCGGGCAAGGCCACCCGCATCGGGGGGTTGACGGATGCGTGCCGCAGCGGCTGCCACCAACTGCTGGCCGGGCCGGCGATAAGCTGGGCGGCCGGGTAGGGGACGGACGCTCATGCCACGCCGGCACGCAGCAGATCGTGGATGTGCAGGATGCCGATGGGCCGGGATGCGGTGTCAACCACGAATAGGGCGGTGATCGGGCGCTCACCGGCGTTCATGGCGTGCAGCGCCTCGCCGGCCAACGCGCCGGGAGCGATGGTGCGTGGGTTGTGCGTCATGACATCGGCGACCCGTCGCGACAGCAGATCGGGGCCCATGGCACGGCGCAGGTCGCCATCGGTGATGATGCCTGCCAGGCGACCGGACTCATCGACGGCACCGAGACAGCCGAAATGCTTCTCGGTCATCAGCAGCAGCGCGCGGTCCATCGGCGTGTCGCATCGGGCAAGCGGTACTGCGTCGCCGGTGTGCATCAGGTCGCGCACGCGGCGCAGGCGCGTGCCGAGCCGGCCGCCAGGATGGATCTGGTGGAAGTCGGCCGCTGTGAAGCCCCGGCGGGTCAGCAGCGCCACGGCGATCGCGTCGCCGAGTGCCATCTGCATGGTGGTAGAGGTGGTCGGGGCAAGGCCCATCGGGCAGGCTTCCGCGGCGGCCGGCAGGGCGAGCGCCACATCGGCGGCAGCGGCCAGCGTCGAGCCGGCGCTGGCGGTGATCGCCACGAGTGGCAGGCCGAAGCGGCGGGAGTGCGCGACCAGGTCGGCGAGTTCTGCGGACTCGCCCGAATTCGACAGCGCGAGTACTGCGTCGCCCTGAACGACCATGCCCAGATCGCCGTGCGACGCTTCGGCTGGGTGGACAAACAGCGCCGGCGTCCCGGTGGAGGCGAGTGTGGACGCGATCTTGCGGGCGACCAGGCCGGACTTGCCCATGCCGGAGACCACCACGCGGCCGGTGACGCGTGCCAGCAGGTCGACCGCATCGCCGAAGCTGCCGGTCAGGCCGGCGGCGAGCGCGTGCAGCCCCGCCGCCTCGGTGTGCAGAACCGAGCGGGCGACCTCGAGGTCCCCGGGAGCTGGGATGGGGGCGGTCATCGATCTCTTTTGAATGGAGGCGAGCCCCCTGGTCAACCGCGATAGCCGGGTCCGGACAAGAATCGTGCCAATGTTACTGACTGTGACCGGGTCAATGCGCAAAAATATCGGGTTGTTCGTAGCCGAGCACGTCGAGTCGGGCGCGGGTGGGCAGGAAGTCGAAGCATGCCTGCGCCAGCTCTTGCCGACCCTCGCGGTCAAGCAGGGCCTCCAGTTTTGCCCATAGCGCGTGCAGATGCAGCACATCGGAGGCGGCGTAGGCACGCTGCTCGGCGCTCAGCTCGACGGCGCCCCAGTCCGAGGTCTGCTGCTGCTTGGAGAGATCGACGCCAAGGAGTTCCTTGCAGAGGTCCTTGAGACCGTGGCGGTCGGTGAAGGTGCGGGTGAGCCGGGCGGCGATCTTGGTGCAACGCACCGGGGCGACGGTGATGCCCAAGGTGTGCTGCAGAACCGCCACGTCGAACCGCGCGAAATGCATCAGCTTCACCGTCGCGGGGTCGGCGAGCAGGCGGCTGAGGTTTGGACAGTTGAAGCCGTGGCCACCCAGGGAAGGCGGAATGAGCTGCACGAGGTGGGCGTGGCCGTCGCCGGAGGAGAGCTGCACGAGGCATAGTCTGTCGCGGTGCGGGTTGAGGCCCATCGTTTCGGTATCGACCGCGACCACAGGACCCAGGGTCAGGCCCTCCGGCAGATCGTCCCGGTACAGATGGATGGTGCCGCCTGGCATGAACTGGATGCTGCTCATTGTGTTGGTGCCCAGGAGAAGACTCGAACTTCCACGACCTTGCGGCCACAGGTACCTGAAACCTGCGCGTCTACCAATTCCGCCACCTGGGCACTCAAGTATTCCGCGACGATTGCGGGCGTAGCGGTAGGGCGCGCGATGTAGCCCCCGCGAGTGGGCACGTCAACCAGATGCGGGTTTGCGTACTTTGCTCCGTGGTCCCCTTCCACCAACCCCTCCCGCAACGGGAGGGGGAGCATTTCAGAGAGCGATGAGCAGCCCGAATCCTGCGGCGACTATACCGATTATCCCTGCGCCTACCGCCAGTGCGACCATGCGGGTCACCACGGCCACAGATGCCAGCACGATGGCGATCTGCAGCGCGCCGACCACCAGCTCGAATTCGTGGTATCGGTGGAACGCCTCGTCGCGTAGCGCCTGACCGGCCCCCGCCCGCTCCGCGAGTTGCTTCATCCCGTCGCCCTGGGGCTCGTCGCGCAGTCGTGCCTCGTTCTCCTTGGCGCGTTTGATCTCCGCCTGTGGTCCCGGATCGGCAGCATTGGGCAGATTGGCCAGCATGCCGGCCTCTGCGGCCCAGGTCGTCGCACGAGCGTTCTTCGCCTGGTAGAACGCCCAGTCGTCTGATACCGCGATGTGATGCGTCAGATAGGAATTCTGCGCACCTTTCTCGCCCATCTCGGCGAGCGCCAGCGCCGCGGCGAGTGCCGCGATGACCACCGCGATGCGGCGCGCCAAACTGTCGCTGTGCGCGGACGCATGGTGCGCATGATGCAACCCTTCCTTGGCGGGTTCGATCGTTTCGCTCATCCCTCCACCCGTGTTTCCGCCGTGCTGTCAGGCGTCGCGAGCGCCTCGCGGACCTTCGTTGCCAGCAAGCTGAGGTTGAACGGCTTGGCGATGAAGTGCACGCCGTGGTCAAGCACGCCGTTGTGCAGAATGGCATTCTGCGTGTAGCCGGTGGTGAACAGCACATGCAGTCCTGGCTGCGCGCTGCGCGCGGCATCGGCCAGCGCCCGGCCGTTCACGCCACCAGGGAGTCCGACGTCGGTGAACAGCAGATCGATGCCGCCGCGATCGACGATCAGCCGTACGCCTTCCATCGCATCGCCTGCTTCGAGCACCGTGTATCCCATGTCGCGCAGCGCCGCGACCGAGGCATTGCGCACCTCCTCATCGTCCTCCACCACCAGGATCGTCTCGCCGTCACCGCGCGCACGCGCTGGTGCCGTCGGTCCGCCAGCGTTCGCCGGCTGAGCCTCGCGACGGACGAAGCGCGGCAGATAGACCTTCACCGTGCTGCCTTCGCCCGGCTCGCTGTAGATCGCCACGTGGCCGCCCGACTGCTTGACGAAACCGTATACCATGGAAAGCCCGAGACCGGTCCCTCGACCGAGCGGCTTCGTGGTGAAGAACGGTTCGAATGCCTTGCTGACCACGTCGGGGGTCATCCCAGTACCGGTATCGCTGACCGCGAGCAGCACGTACTGCCCGGCAGCGACCTCGGCGTGCGAGGCGGCATAGCCATCGTCGAGATAAGCATTCGCCGTCTCGATCGTCAGCCTGCCCCCTTTCGGCATCGCGTCGCGCGCGTTGACCGCGAGGTTGAGAAGCACGTTCTCCAGTTGGTTGGCATCGACGCGCGTCTGCCACAGGCCGCCGGCGAGCACGGTCTCGATCGCGATGTCCTCACCCAGGGTCCGGTGCAGCAGGTCCGACATGCTGGACACCAGCCGCCCGACATCGAGCGCCTCCGGCTCCAGCGGCTGCTGGCGGGAGAAGGCGAGCAGCCGATGCGTCAGCGTTGCGGCGCGCTGCACTCCCGCCATCGCCGCTCCTGTGAGCCGACTGAGCGAGGCGTTGTCCGGCGGCAGCCGTCGCTGCAAGAGTTCGATGTTGCTGCTGATCACTGTCAGATGGTTGTTGAAATCGTGCGCGATGCCGCCGGTGAGACGGCCGACCGCCTCCATCTTCTGCGACTGGCGCAGGGCCTCCTCGGCCACTTCGCGCCGGCGCGCCTCGTTCTGCAGTCGCGACAGCGTGTTCTGTTGCCGATGCCACTGCCGCGTCGCCAACAGACTGAGCGCAAGCAGACCGAGCGTCGCCGGAACGCCGAAGATCAGGTGCTTCGCCATGGTGTCGCGCCATTCGCCGATCACCGAGCTCCAACGGCGGCCGACTGTCGCATACACTGGATAATTCGCCAGCCGTTGATAGGCGGCGACGTGCTCGGTGCCGTCGATCGACGAGATGCCGCGCACAAGACCGACGATCGGCGAATGGACGATGGCATCGACCAGCAGGCGATCGCGCTGGTTGACCTGAGCCGGTGTCGGTTCGGGATAGCCGGCGAGCGGCGTGCCGTCGGCGCGCAACAACTGCGCCGTATAGTCCGTGTCGCCGGCAAACAGATCGCTGTCGAACCTGCTGAAATAGCTTGGTGACACGCCTACCAGGACGGCGCCCGCGAAATGCTTCGGATCGTTGCCGCGGCGGATCGCCACGGTGAAGACGTCGGCCCGCGTCAACCGGCCGAACACGACGCCGCCGATCGCGAACGGCGCACCAGTGTCGCGCAGAGTGATGAAGTATTCGCGGTCGCTGAAGTTGACGTGGTGATCCGCGGGGAACCGCGACGTCGCGACCAGCGCGCGCCCATCAGCGCCGGTCACTACGATCGCCGTCACCTGGCTATAGTCGGCGATCATTGCGGCAAGCCGGTCGTGCAGTTCGCCTTCACTGGCGATGACGGCTTCGTCGCCGAGATCGCCGACCAGATCGTTGACCCTTGCGCCAAGCAGGACATGCGTATCGAGCACACGGGTCGCCTGCTCCTCGGAGACGGCGAGCGCACTCCGCAGGTTTGCGTCCGCCTCGTGCACGGTGGCGCGCCAGGACAGCCAGCCACCGCCAGCAAACACCAGCAGCGGCAGCAGAACCGATGCGACAACCAGTCCACGCAGAGCCCACGGAGCACCGGTCCTGGCGTTGCTCTCGCTCATCTACCGAAGCCGTCTCCCCGATGTCCCGATCGATTTGCCGCGATGATTGATGTCATAGTACGCACAGGGTCGCCAGATAGGGGCGATCCAATACTCACGCCGACGTGATGATACTGGTGAGATCATGCCGACCGCCAAGCCGATCCTGGTGATCGGCAGCCTCAACATCGACCTTGTCGCACGATGCGAGCACTTGCCGCGCACCGGGCAGACCGTGTTTGGAACGGAGTTCTTCACCGCGTCCGGCGGAAAGGGGGCAAATCAGGCGGTTGCAGCGGCGCGGCTTGGCTCGCGCGTCGCGATGGCTGGCTGTGTCGGAGATGATCAGTTCGGACGCGACCTTCTCGCGGGGCTGCAGCGCGATGGCGTGCTCTGCGACGCCGTGCAGACGGTGGAACGGCCGACCGGCACCGCGCTGATCACCATCGATGCGCTGGGTGGCAACACGATCGTGGTCATCTCGGGCGCCAACGCTGCCTGCGACACTTCATTGGTGGATCGTGCGCTGGCCGATGCAGGCGCGCCGGGCATTCTGCTGCTGCAGCATGAGATACCGGAGGAGGTGAACGCGCATGCGATCCGGCAGGCGCATACGGCGGGATGGTTCATTGTGCTCAATCCGGCGCCGGCGCGTCTTCTGACACCCGCGCTTCTGCCACTGATCGACGTGATCGTGCCGAACGAGACAGAGGCGGCCGCGCTGACCGGCAGCAGCGATCCGCAGTCGGCGGCGCAGCATCTGTTGGCGCAGGGCGT
Organism: uncultured Alphaproteobacteria bacterium; assembly: GCA_963791495.1. Lineage (GTDB taxonomy): Bacteria > Pseudomonadota > Alphaproteobacteria > Acetobacterales > Acetobacteraceae > JAMXLO01. The sequence continues at coordinate 389,543 of CAWBST010000017.1, read as the reverse complement.
GCGCGGCGCACTGATCACATTGGGGGGCGAAGGAGCGCTTTACTGCGATGCCGGCGGGACGTGGCACTGTGCCGCCCTCGCGGTGCAGGCGGTCGATACGACTGCCGCAGGCGATGCCTATATCGGCGCGCTGGCTACGGGCCTGGCCGAGGATCGCGGTGTTGTCGAAAGCCTCGGGTTCGCCGCCGCGGCCGCGGCCCTGGCTGTGACTCGATTGGGCGCGCAGCCGTCGCTTGGGACACGCAGCGAAGTTGCGGACCTCATGGCGCGTCACGGAGCTCCAGTGCCGAAACCGATCGCCGTCTGATCAGCCGGTCATCGAGTCACTGTTTTACTGGTTCGGTCGTCTGTTGCAGCGCCTGTGCCTCTGGCAGCGGTTCGGGATTGTGCGAGAGCGTCCGCAGATAAGCGATGACGTCGAGGCGTTGTTTGTCGTTCTTGATCCCGGGAAATGCCATGCGGGTGCCGGGTGCGTAATCGCTCGGCTTGGTCAGCCAGGCGTAAAGTTCGTCGTAGGTCCAGGGACCTTGTTTGGATTTCAGTGCATCGGAATAGCTGAAGCCCTGCATGTGGGCGTGCGGACCGCCGACCACGCCATACAGGTTCGGCCCGATAATCGCCTTGCCGCCCTCGTTCAGCGAGTGGCATGCCGCGCAGACCTTCTTGGCGTAGGCCTCGCCGGCAGCCGGATCGGCTGTCGCCAACAGTGGCCCGATCGGTGGCGCGATTTCCCGCTTCGGCTCTGGGCTCATCTGGGCTGCCTGGGCGCTTTGGATCCTCACAATCGATCGCTCGAGCGGTCGCGCGCGAATCGCGACGGACGCGGTTGCCGACATGGCGCTTGCCGATAAGATGCAGATTCCGGCGCTCACAGTGATCGCTCGATACATCCCGACCCCCTCCATGACGTGGGTGAGGACCGATCGGTCCGGGATCTTATTCCCGACCAGGCGACAGTTCCTGCAGGGCTGTTGCCCCGATGCGCGGCACGCGCTGTTATCGCGGCAGACCTTCACGGAGACATCGCATGGCGCCGCGCGTCGATCCTGTCGTATCCGACAGCTGAAGTCCCGACACGCACCGGGGTCGTGGTGATCGGCGGCGGAATCATCGGCACGAGCACGGCATTCTTTCTCGCGCGCAAAGGCGTGCCCGTGGTGCTGTGCGAGAAGGGCCATATCGCCGGCGAGCAGTCGAGCCGCAACTGGGGCTGGTGTCGCAAGATGGGGCGCGATCCGCGTGAGATTCCGCTGGCGATCGAGGCGCTGCGGCTGTGGCCGGAACTGAACGCACTCACCGAAGCGGAGACCGGCTTCCGGCAATGCGGCATCGTCTATCTGTGCAAGACGCCGGAGGAAATGGCGAAGCGCGAGGCGTGGCTGGAGGAGGCGCGACCGTATCAGCTCGACACACGCAAGCTGTCACGCAATGAGGCAACGGAAGCGCTGCCGGGGCTTACGGGCGACTGGCAGGGCGGGTTGTACACGCCGAGTGATGGCCGGGGTGAGCCGCAGAAGGCGGCGCCGGCGATCGCCGAGGCGGCGCGGCGGCATGGTGCGGTGGTGCTGCAGCAATGCGCGGTGCGCGGCATAGAGACGCAGGGGGGACGCGTTGCGGGTGTGGTGACAGAGAAGGGGCGCATCGCCTGCGACAGTGTCGTGCTCGCCGGCGGTGTGTGGTCGCGGCTGTTCTGCGGCAATCACGATCTACGTCTGCCGCAGCTCAAGGTGATGTCGTCGGTGATGCGAACCGAGGCGTTCGACGGTGGACCGGAGATATCGTGCAGCGGCTTTGGTTTCGGTCTGCGCAAGCGGCTTGACGGCGGCTACAACGTGGCGAGCTGGAGCGGCAACGTGGTGGACATCGTGCCTGACACGTTCCGCTTCTTTGCCGACTTCCTGCCGGCGCTGCGGATGCAATGGCGCAGCATGCGGTTGCGCATCGGCGGGAAGTTCATCGAGGAATGGCAGGTGCCGCGTCACTGGGCGCTCGATGCGTCATCGCCGTTCGAACGCGTGCGGACGCTGGACCCTGAGCCGCATCAGGCGATCCTGGGGCAGGCGCAGCAGTACCTCACCGCGGCGTTCCCTGCATTCCGCGACATGAAGGTGGCGGAGAGCTGGGGTGGCGTGATCGACGTGACGCCCGATGCGGTACCGGTGATCTCCGGTGTCGATACGCTGCCGGGATTCTTCATCGCTACCGGATTCACCGGGCATGGCTTCGGTATCGGCCCAGGGGCGGGGCGGCTGATGGCGGAGCTTGTCACCGGCGAGACGCCGGTGGTCGATCCCACACCGTTCCGCTACAGCCGCTTCACTGACGGGTCGCGGCCGCGGCCTTCGCCGCTGGCGTAGGGTCACATGCGGCGGGTCGGCAACTTGCTCGTGCTGGCCACGCTCTCTACCGTTCGCCATCTGCGAGAAGGAGGCGTCCCATGCCCAACATCCCGAACCGTCCAGAGTATCAGAGCGACCTGTTCAAGAAGGGCCTGGAGGTGCGCCGCGATGTGTTGGGCGGCGACTACGTCGATGGCTCGTTGACACGCGCCGATGACTTCAACGCGGCGTTCCAGCAGATGACCACGGAGGTTGCGTGGGGCATGATCTGGACGCGCCCCGGTCTCACCCGCAAGACGCGCAGCATGATCAACCTCACGATGCTGGCGGCGCTGAACCGTGGCGCGGAGTTCCGGCTGCATCTGCGCGCGGCGCTCACCAACGGCGTCACGCGAGACGAGATCAAGGAGATCCTGCTGCAGATCGGCGCCTATTGCGGCATCCCCGCGTGCCTGGAAGCGTTCCGCATCGCGACGGAAGTGTTCAAGGAAGTCGACGGCGCGAAGGGCGGCGACTGACAAGCCAGAAGCCGCGTTACCAGCGCCGCTCCTGCAACACTGCGTCCAGCGTCTCGGCCATGCGGCGCAGGTCGTTCGCGCTGCGCTCATTCTGCTCGATCGCCTCGGTCAGGGACGGCGCCGCTCCGTCCTGCGGTGCGTAACCGATTGTGCGCTTCGTTGTCTCGATGTCCCAGCGCATGCCGGGATTGTCGCTCATCAGGTTGAGAACGGCGAAACCGACGCCCTCGGCCAGCACCGCCCGCTCCATCGCCTGACAGAGATCGCGGTTGGACAGCCACATCGCCTGTCCCCAGTGGCTCCAGCCCATATGCGTTCCCGGCTGATTGTCACCGCGCTGCAGGTAGCCGATGCGAAAGCAGATCACCGAGAGTCCGCGCCGTGCGTGCATGCTGCGCGCCATCCGCTCGCCCACCAGTTTCGAAACACCGTACGGGTTGATCGGATATGGCTCCATGTCGGTGGTCAGCACGCCTTCAACGGGACGATGGCCGGCCATCACCCAGTTGGAACTGGCGAACACCACGCGCCGTACGCCCTGCGCCGCAGCCGCTTCGTATACATTTGCCGTCAGGTCGATATTAAGCCGCAGCGCCGAGGCCCAGGACGCCGCCGGACTCGGATTGCCGGCGAGATGGATCACCGTATCGACGCCGGCGAACTGCGTCACCCACGCGTCGTCCCACTCCGCCAGATCGGCGGCCTGGATCGCGGCATCGCCGCGTGCATCGGCGTCCAGCAGCCGCAATGTCCAGCCCAGGCTGGAAAAATGCGCGCGCAGCTTGGTGCCGATATTGCCGCCGGCACCGGTGATCAGCACAGTCCTGCTCATCGGCAATCTCCTGGCCGGTTCTTCGTGCGTGTGGTTGATGAGGGTGCGACGCGGCCCTACGCTCCACGCTGTCATGCTTCAAGCGTTGCTTTTGGTTGCACTGCTGCTCGTTTGGACCAAGCCCGTCATGTCTATCCAGATCGTCGATCCCTGGCCGGATCCCGAGGCCGTGCAGGGCGTTCGCGAGGAGGCCATTACCTTCCAGAGCAGCGATCCCTTCGTGCCTCGTGACATTGGTCGAGCACCAGCTCGAAAAGTGAGAGGCAACTTGTTCCTGCCGAAGATCGCCCCACCGAACCATGCGACGCCGGCAGTCGTTATGCTGCACGGCTCTGCTGGCTTGATCTATGATCGAGCCAAGTATGGACCGCAGCTTGCCTCGATGGGCATGGCGGTGCTGCTCATCGAGACCTACGACAGTCGCCGCGACCTCGCCACAGGATTCATCGAGCGGGTGCTGAACATCACCGAGACGATGTTTGTCGCCGATGCCTACGCCGCGCTCACCTACCTTGCGGCACGTCCCGAAATAGACCCGCGCCGCGTGGTGTTGGTTGGCTTCAGCTACGGCGGCATGGCAACCCAGTATGCCATGTATGTGCAGATTGCCGACGCCCTGGCTCCGAATGGGCGGCGCTTCGCGGGTCATGTGGCTTACTACGCACCGTGCATTGCACGCTTCGTCGATAACCGCACCACCGGGGCGCCGCTGTTGATGCTGTACGGAGCGGAAGACGAGCTTATGCAGCCGGATCGGTGCGAGCAGGCCGCGAACGATCTGTGGGCGGGCGGTAGCCATGTGGAGATCATCGTGTATCCAGGGGCCGTCCACCAGTGGGATGGCGGTATGGAACGGCGACTGATCGGGAGACAGCTTGGCGGATGTCGATTTCGTGTTGAGCGCGACGGCACCGTGCGCGATCTGAACACGCTCCTGCCGATGTCGGGCCCCTTCCTGCGCAAGATCATCCTGGGGCTGTGCACCGCCGGTCGGCCCTATCCGATCGGGCGGGACGATGCAGTGCGTGCTCAATCCAACCGCGACCTGGCGAATTTCCTGTCGAGTGTGTTTGCGAGGCGAGAAGAGTCGCGGCGACCATGATCATCGGCACCGCCGGTCACGTCGATCACGGCAAGACAGCGTTGGTGAGGGCGCTGACCGGCATCGACGCCGATCGTCTGGCTGAGGAGAAACGGCGCGGCATCACCATCGATCTCGGTTACGCCTATACCGATGCGTTCGGTTTCGTCGATGTGCCGGGCCACGAACGGTTCGTGCACACGATGCTCGCGGGGGCCAGCGGGGTCGATGCGGCGCTGCTTGTGGTGGCGCTGGACGATGGCGTCATGCCGCAGACTCGCGAGCACGTGCAGATCCTGCAGCTCCTGGGCATCGATCGCGGCGTGGTGGCGCTGACCAAGTCGGATCTGGCACCTGAGCGCAAGATGGAAGTGGACGCGGAGGTGCGCGCGCTGCTGGCAGAAACAAAACTCTCGTCGGCGCCGCTGCTGCCGGTGTCGTCGGTGACGGGAGAAGGCATCGAGGCATTGCGTGCGGCGCTCACGTTGCTCGGGCCGCGAGAGCGCGACGTGGAGCTGTATCCGCGCCTCGCGGTCGATCGCGCGTTTACGCTGGCCGGTGCCGGCCTCGTGGTCACCGGCACGCTCGTGTCGGGCCGCATCCGCGTCGAGGACCGTTTGATGCTGTCGCCGCCCGGCATCGAGCTTCGCGTGCGCGGGCTGCATGCTCAGAACCGGGCAGCGAATGAAGCGAGTGCTGGGCAGCGTGTCGCGTTGAACGTCACCGGGCCTCGCCTGTCGAAGGACGCTGTGACACGCGGGGACTGGGTGCTGCATCCCGAGGCGCACGCGCCGACCGCGCGCTTCGACGTGCGGCTCACACTGCTCGCGGACGAGGCGCGTGCGTTGCGCGCCGGTGCCCCTGTGCATCTGCATCTCGGTGCGGCACATGTCATGGCACGCGTTGTCGCGCTGGACGCCGACAGGATCGAGCCGGGCAGCACGGTGCTGGCGCGGTTGACTCTCGATCGTCCGATCGGGGCGTTGGTGCGTGACAGGCTGGTGCTGCGGGATGCAACCGCGACCCGCACCATCGGAGGCGGGGTGGTGATCGATCCGTTTCCACCGCGTCGTGGGCGGCGCACGCCGGAACGGCTTGCACAATTGGCGGCGCTCGATCGGCAGGATCCGACCGATGCGTTGCGCGCGCTGCTGGCGCTGCCGCCTGGATGGACCGATCGCGTCGGATACTTCCGTTCACGGAATCTGTCGCCGCCGGTGCAGCGGTCGGTGCTGTCGGCGGCGCCGGCGGTTACGGTAGCTGATCTGCTGATGACGCCGGCGACGCTGGACGCATTGCGTGACAGCGTGGTGCAGCGTCTCGGCGCGCATCACGCGGCGGCGCCGGATCAGCCTGGGCTGCAGCTCGAGCGGCTGCGCGTGACGACGCCGGCCCGACCGTCGCCCGCGGCGTTCAGGGCGATCATCGAATCGCTGTTCCGTCGCGGCGCGGTGGAGCAGGACGGACCCTGGCTTCGCCTTCCTTCTCATCGTGCGACGCTGTCGGCGCAGGACGAACGATTGTGGCAGCACGCACGGGCGCTGATCGCGACCGAGCGTTTTCGTCCACCACGCACGCGCGATATGGCACGGGAGCTCGCAGTGCCGGAGGCGGTGATGCGAACGATGCTGAAGCGGGTGCAGCGAATGGGTCGACTGATCGAGGTCGCACCGGATCAGTTCTTTCTCAGTGAGACGGTGGCAGAGATGGCGAGCATTGCTGCGGCTATCGCCGAGACGGACCCCGCCGGCACGGTCACTGCCGCGGAATTCCGCGACCAGCTGGCGAACGGAAGGAAGGTTGCCATCCAGGTGCTGGAGTTCTTCGATCGCGCCGGTGTCACCGTGCGCATCGGCGACGAGCGACGGGTACGGACCGACCGGTTGGGGATGTTCGGGCCGGTGCCTTAGATGAGCCAGCGGCCGGTCGCCCAGGCCGGACTTCGATGGCCCGGAACGGGAGAAGCAGGATGGATGAGAATGAGATTCGAGAGGCACTCAATCGTCACTGGGCCGCCTCGGACGCAAGTGACTTCGATGTTGAGCACGACATATACCGAGACGACGCGCTGCTTGAGTACCCGCAATCGGGCGAGCGCATCAGGGGCCGGCACAACATCCAGGCCTCTCGCACCGCACAGCCGAACAGCAAGCGCTTCACGGTGCGCCGAATCCTCGGCAAGGGCGACCTCTGGATCACGGAATTCATCCTCGCCTATGACGGCCAGCCGTCCTATTCGGTGAGCATCATGGAGTTCGTGGATGGCAAGGTCGCTCGCGAGACCCAATACTTTGGCGACCCGTTCGAGCCGGGACCTTCACGCGCCCATCTGGTCGAGCGGATTGGATGAAATCGACACGACTATAGCGCGCCCACGCGTGCTGGACCGGGCAGAGATGCCCGTCGATACCGCCCAGCTCGCGCGTTTCCTCATCGGGAAAATGCTGGTGCGGGAATTGCCTGAAGGCGAGGCGGGCGGCCGCATCGTCGAGACCGAGGCGTACGGCATCGGCGACCCCGCGGGTCACGCCTATCGCGGCATCACCCCGCGCAATCGAACGCTTTTCCTCGAGCACGGGCACGCATATGTCTATCTCGCCTATGGCAGCTCGTTCATGCTGAACGTCTCGAGCGAGGCGTCCGGCGTGGGCGCGGGCGTCTTGATCAGGGCGATCGAGCCAACCGATGGCATCAGGATCATGCAGCGAAATCGCGACACCGAGCGGCTGCGAGACCTGGCGCGGGGCCCGGGACGGTTGAGCGCGGCGTTGGGGATCGATCGACGGTTGGACGGAATCGATCTTTGTCAGAGCGGTCCGCTGTGGCTCGGATCCGACGGTCAGGGGTCCGGCGAAATCGGGCAGAGCAAACGGATCGGCATTACGCGCGCGGCCGACAGTCTGTTGCGATTCTACGTTCGGCGCAATTTGTTCGTCAGCGGTCCGCAGGCGTTCAATAGATGAGAGAACCAACTTTACGGGGTGAAAGGCATTCAATCTGTCGCGCCGCGTCGCCACTCGACGCCGTCTGGTACGGAGCCTTACTAGCTGCTGTGTCATCGCCTCGGATGAACAGCCTGGGACTCCAGGTGACACGCAACGCTCCGGCCGGGCGCCGTCTCGCGCAGTGCCGGAGCCTCCACCGAGCAACGTTCGAACGCATGCGGACAGCGGGCACGGAACGGACAACCTTCCAGCCCTTCCACCGTTTCGCTGAGGCTGCCGCGGATCGGCAGCGCGCCGCGATCCTGCTGCACGCGCGGCACCGGCACGGCGGCGACGAGCGCGCGCGTGTAGGGATGCAACGGCGTGGCGATCAGGTCGGCGGTGGGTCCCTCCTCCACGACGCGGCCGAGATACATCACCAGTGTGCGCTCGCAGACGTAGCGGATCAGTGCCAGGTCGTGACTGATATAAATTGCGGCAAGGCCCAACTCGTCACGCGCGGCGCGCAGCAGATTGAGGATGCCGGCTCGCACCGACACGTCCAGCATCGACACCGGCTCGTCTGCCACGATCAGCCGTGGCTGGGGCAGCAGCGCGCGCGCCAGTACCACGCGTTGCAACTGCCCGCCGGACAGCTCGTGCGGTCGACGATCCAGCCAGGCGGCGGAAGGCAGCAGACGCACACGTTGCATCACAGCCTCGATGCGCGCGGCGTGTTCGCTGCGCGGGACGCCGAAGTTGTACAGCGGTTCAGTGAGCGCGCGGCGGATGGTGAAGCGCGGGTTGAGTGCGTCGAACGGATTCTGGAACACAAGCTGTGCGCGCGCGCGGAAGGTCAGCAGCGCGAGGCCGCGCCGGTCGGTGATGTCATCGCCGAGGAATCGGATGCGTCCCTCGCCTGGCTCCTCGAGACGCAGCAGCATGCGTGCGGTGGTGGTCTTGCCGCAGCCGGATTCGCCGACGATCCCGAGCGCCTCGCCAGCGCCGACCGAAAGGCTGACGCCCTGCACGGCACGCACGGTTCCGCCACGCACGCGGAAGGTCTTCGTCAGGTTCTCGCCCGCGATCACTGGGATGCGGCGTGCGCTCATCACGCCCAGGTCTGCGGCCGTTCTGCCCGCGTGCGCAGTTCCGCAGCGACATCGCTGCGCCAGCAGGCCGCAAGATGATCCGGCGCAACTTCGATGAGCGGCGGCGCCATGTCATGACAGCGCGCCTCGACGAACGGACAGCGCTCCGCGAACCGGCAACCTCCTGGCGGAGCCAGCAGCGACGGCGGCGCACCCTCAATTGGCAGCAGTATGACCTCGTCGGCGCGCATATCCGGAAAGGCGTGGGTCAAGCCCATCGTGTAGGGGTGGAATGGCGCCTCCAGCACGGCGCCGACGGGACCTGATTCCACCACCTTTCCGGCATACATGACCGCCGCGCGGTCGCAGGCATAGGCGACCACCGCCATGTCGTGCGTCACCAGGATCATCGCCAGATTCAGCCGGCTCTGCAGTTCGCGCAGCACGTCGAGCACCTGGCGCTGCACGATCACGTCGAGCGCGGTCACGGGCTCGTCCGCGATTACCAGCGACGGCTCCAGCGCCAACGCGAGCGCGATCGAGGCGCGCTGGCGCATGCCACCGCTGAACTGGTGCGGATAGTCCGACAGCCGCACCGGATCGAGCCCGACCAGATGCATCAGTTGCTCGGCACGTGCCAACGCGACCGACCGCGACAGGCCGCCACGCTCGCACAGCACCTCCAGCATCTGCGCGCGCAATCGCTGCACGGGATCGAGCGCATTCATCGCGGTCTGCGGCACGAACGACATGCGGCGCCAGCGCAGCGCGCGGCGTTCGCGTTCGGCAAGTTTGATGAGATCGCGGCCTTCGAAAGTGACCGCACCACCGGCGATGTGGCCGGTGCCGGGCAGCACCCCCATCAGCGCGCGGGCAAGGGTCGATTTGCCGCAACCGCTCTCGCCCACCAGTCCTACGATGCTGCCGGCAGGGATATCGAGATCGACGCCATCCACCGCACGCACGGTGCCGTCGCTGGTGGTGTAGCGAACGTGCAGATCGCGGATCGACAGCAGAGTCACTGCTCGGCCAGTTTCGGGAACAGCAGCTTCTCTGACCCACGTGAGACGAGGAAACCCGACAAGACCATCAGCACGATGGCCAGGCCCGGCGGTGTGAACCAGTTCCAAGCGCCACGGCCAAGCGCCTGGTTGGCGTAAGCGTCCTGCAGCATCACACCCCAACTGATGCTGTCCGGATCGCCGAAGCCAAGGAAGCTGGCCGCTGCCTCGGCAAGGATCGCCCAGCCGATCGCCACCGATCCGTACAACGCGGCGAGCGGCAGCACTTGCGGCAGCACATGCACGAACATGATGCGCGCAGTGGAACAGCCAGTGACGCGTGCTGCCTCGACCCAGGCACGCTCGCGCAGCGACAGTACTTGTGAGCGGATCACCCGCGCCGTGTTGGGCCACAGCAGCAGCGCAACAGTCACGATCACCACGCGCGTGCCTGGCGTGGTGAGTGCGGCGAGCACAAGCATGAAAGGCAGGAACGGGAGGCCCAGCGCGATATCGGCAATCCGGGTGATCAGCTTGTCCACCCAGCCGCCGAGATAGCCGGCGAGCAGCCCCAGCAGCGTGCCGATAGCGACCACGGCAATGGCGGCGGTCAGGCCGACCTCCAACGCGGCGCGCGCACCGTAGATCAGTTGGCTCAGCACGTCGTGTCCGCCGGCGGTGGTACCCAGCCAATGCTCGCTGGAGATCGGCAGGTAGCGCGCGATGCGGCGGCCCTGACGTAGCATCTCGCGCGGGTCGTGCGGCGCGAGCTGTGGCGCGAACAACGCCATGATGACGATCACGGTGTAGATCGCAGCGCCCACCGCTGCGAACGGTTCGCCACGCATGAAGCGAACCGCGGCGTTAGCGGTGCGCACCGACCGACACCCTGGGATCGAGCCATGCATAAGCGAGGTCTGCCACCGTATTCATGATGACCAGCACGAAGGCGATCATGATGAAGGCGCCCTGAGCTACTGGATAATCGGCGCCCTGTACCGCCTGTACCAGAACGCGGCCGATGCCAGGCCACGCGAACACCGTCTCGATCACAACGTTGCCGCCGATGCTGGCGCCGAGGCCGAGCGCGAAGGCAGTGACGACCGGCAGCAGTGCGTTGCGCGCGGCATGGCGCATCACGATCGACCAGCGCGACAGGCCCTTCATGCGCGCCATGACGATGAACTCGTCATTCATCACCTCGAGCATGGTGGCGCGCATCAGGAGCAGCGGCAGGCCTTGCAGAAACAGCGTCAAGGTGAGGGCCGGCAGACACAGATGCCACCAGAAGTCAGCCGATGTCAGCCGCGTGCCAAGTGAACCCAGCGAGCCTCCGGGACTGACCGCGCCGCCGGTGGGGAACCAGCCAAGCTGAAAGGCGAACAGCGCGAGGACCAACATGCCGAGCCAGAACTCCGGCGCGGCGCGGGTGGCAAGAGCGACGGGGATGGCGGTCGCCTCGACCAGCGCGCCGCGACGGAACGCAAGGAAAGCGCCAGCGATAATGCCGAACGCATAAGCGAGGCACAGCGACACGAGCGTCAGGATCGCCGTGTTGGGCAGAGCCGCCCACAGGACGTCCGACGACCGGCGCTTCCTGCAGGAAGGAGCGCCCGAAATCGCCGCGCAGCAGCTGGCCGAGATAGATCAGGTATTGCTCCCACAAGGGCTTGTCGAGGCCGAAGCTCTTCAGCAGCGCGGCGCGGGTTTCGTCGGTGAAGGTCGGCGACAGGAAGTTGAGAGTCGGATCGCCTGGCATCAGGCGGAACAGCAGGAAGGTCAGCGTGGCCACCACCCAGAGCACCAGCAGGAGGTGGCCTAATTTGTCCGCGACAAGCCGGGTCAGTGGAACGGCTCCGTCGTCTCCTTCTCGCCCTTCGGGTAGTGCAGCACGTTGCCGACCAGCACGAAGCCGGCGTCCTTCAGGATCTTCTGTGCCGCCGCGACATTCCCGCCGGGAACGCGATCGACGATGCCCTTGGCGTGCCAGACGCCGAGCGCCGGCGAGATCCATGAATTGGCCGGTTCCGCAGCGCCCCCCCAGGCATCCTCGGCCAGCAGCTTGCGGTCGATCACCGCTGAGATGGCCTGGCGAAACGCCAGGTTGTCGAACGGCGGGCGCCGCTCGTTGTAGGCGATGAACTTGAAGCCGATATCCAGCGCCTGCGACACTTCGATATTGGGTGACGACTTGGCGAGATCCTTGAGCAGGTCCGGATCGCCGGTGTAGTCGGCAAGGAAATTAAGCTCGCCGCTCTTCAGCGCACCCATCGATGCCTCCACGTTCGGCATGATGCGCATGATCCATCGATGGATCTTGGGATGTGACCAGTGATCGGGATTGGCCTCAAGCACGATCTCCTGGTTGAGGCTGGCTTTGACGATGCGGAACGGGCCGGAGCTGACTGGATGCTCCTCCATGATGCTTTCGGCTGTCTGCGGCTTGTTCTTCAGGTCATCGAAGATCGGTTGCCAGATATGCTTCGGCGCGAGGTTCAGCTTCGACAACGAGCTGACGAGGAAAGCGGCATCGGGATGCTTCAACTTGATGGTGAGCGTGTCGGGGCCGGTCGCCTCGACGCTGGCGATGTTGGTGACGAACGGCTTGTACATCGGCGCCTTGTCGCCGTAGCCCGGCGCCACGAGACTGAACACCGCGTCCTCGATGGTGACGGGCTGGCCGTCGCTCCACTTCATCCCCTTGCGCAGCGTCACGTTGACGGTGGTTGCGTCGGGACGTTCGACCTTCTCGGCAGCCCATGGCTTGGGCAGCCCTTCGGGATCGACGCGCATGAACCGGTCCCAGACTATCTCCGCTGCCCAGGAACCTTGCTGGCCGGAGATGTTGAACGGGTTGAGATTTGTGGGCGGCGCAACGGAATTCAGGATCACGTCCTTCTGGGTGCCGAGTGGTGTGATGTTGAGCCAGGTCCAGGTGCTGCGGATGCCGATCCCGGCCTGCGAGATCATGCTCTTCGGATCCCAGACCGTCTTGTTGTAGGCAACAACGTTGAACGGATGCACCTCGAAGCCATAAGGCTGGTCGTGGTTGATCAGCTCCTGCGCCTGCATGATCAGCGCCTTGCGCTTGTCGAGGTCGAGCTCCTCGCGTTGCTCCTGCGCCAGCTTGTCGTATTCGGCGTTCTTGTAGCCGACGAAGTCGTAGCCGTTGGCGGCGTTGGCCGAAACAAACAGGTTGTAGGTCAGTTCATCCGGATCGCTGCGTTCCGGGCGGCCGACCATCTGCCACGTCGTGGCATCCCAACGCTGGCGCTCATACCAGATAACCTGGTTGAACTGTTGGCCCGGCAGCGGCCGCACATTCACCGTCAGCCCCAGCTTTCTCCAGGCATCGGCGATGACCTCGGCCGCCTGATACTCCTGCGGTGCCGCAGCCTGCGGTTGCGTCAGCAACGTGATCGGTCTGATGGCGTCGCCGGGTTCCTGTGCCGATGCGGCGGCGGACAAGACGGCAAAGGTCACGGACAGGCACAGCCGCTTCATCTCCGACCCCACATCGCTTTATGCTGCACCGCATTCAACCCGCGCCTGCGGCGGTGTTCAAGCCCATCCGTCTTGCGCGGCGAAACGAGGAGGGTCCGCCATGCCGATCAGTGCGAGCGAACGTCGCTTCATCGACGAGGTCAGCCTGGCGTTGCCATGGGGGCTGGTCGAGCAGTTCTCGACCACGCCGCGCTGGCGGCCCGAGGATGTGAACCGCGGCGCCGATATGCTGATCGCGAAGCTGCGCGGTGTCGGTGTTCCGGTGGAGGTGCATGAGCCGGAGATCTGCCTGTCCGTGCCGCTCTCTGCCTCGGTCACCGCCGGCGGCGTGACGTACCGGGCGAAGCCGCCTTCGTCGTCGCTGTGCGTGCCGGACGGATGCAGCGGCAGGCTGGTGGCGTTGCAGGCCAATCCGCGTGCGCTGCGCAGCTATAATCGCGACATTGCCACGCTGTTCGGCGGCAGCATCAGGTCGGTGGCGGAGGTGAAGCGTTTGGTGGGCGGCAACATCGTGGTGATGTTGGGCTTCGGCAATCCGGCGCTGGCCAGCCTGATCGAGGAGTGGGGCGGCGCGGGACTGATCGCGGTCAACCCCGGCGTCGATATCCACTGGGGCACCTGCACGACGATCTGGGGCAGTCCGGACCTGCAGGACTCTGTGCGGAAGCCGCGCATCCCGGTGGTCGCGGTGAGCAATCCGGACGGCCAGAAACTGCTGGCGCTGGCTGCCTCAGGCGGCGAGGCGACCATCCGCACCGACCTGCTCGAGGGTTGGTTCATGCAGAAGGTGCCGGTCGTGACCGTTCCCGGCGCCGACGATCCGGACAAGTTCGTGCTGGTGCATGGCCACTATGATTCGCTGGGACGTCGGCGTCGGCGACAACGCCACTGGTGACGCGACGCTGCTGGAGCTGGCGCGCGTCCTGTGGACGCATCGCGCGGAGCTGCGGCGGTCGGTAAAGCTTGCCTGGTGGCCGGGTCATTCCACCGGGCGATATGCCGGATCGACGTGGTTCACCGATGCTTTCGCCATGGACCTCGACCGCAACTGCCTGGCGCAGATCAACTGCGACAGCCCCGGGTGCCGCTGGGCGACGAGCTATCACGACACACGCAGCTTCAGCGAATGCGCGGCGCTGGCGACGCAGGCGATCCGCGACATCGTGCCGAATGCCGAGATCGCAACGCATCGCCCGCCGCAGGCCGGCGATTACAGCTTCAACAATATCGGCCTGCCGAGTTTCTTCATGCTGAGCTCAACCATGCCGAACGCGTTGCGTGAGGAGAAGGGCTACTACGACGTGTCCGGCTGCGGCGGCAACATCGCCTGGCACACCGAGAACGACACACTCGAGATCGCCGATCGCGACATCCTGCTCACCGACATGAAGATCTACCTGTTGTCGGTACTGCGCATCGCCAATGCCGAGGTGCTTCCGTTCGACTGGTCGGCGACCTGCGATGAATTCGCGGCGACTATAACCGGGTACCAGAAAGCGTCGCAGGGTATGGCAAACCTCGCCCCGGCGCTTGGCGCGACCGAGGCACTGAAGGCCTCGTTGGCGCGGCTTGGTCAGGCGCCGGTGGCGCGGCGAAATGCGGTGCTGGCGGAACTGGCGCGGATTCTCGTGCCCGTAAATTACACACGAGAGCCTCGGTTCCGGCACGATCCGGCCTACACCGTGCCGCGGTTGCCTACATTGGCGGTGGCCGCCGAGTTGCCGCAATTCACGGATGCGCACGAGCAGCGCTGCGCGCAGGTGGAGTTGATGCGCGGGCAGAACCGCTTTCTCGCGGCCATGGAACAGGCGCGGCGTCTGGTGGAGGCGGCTGTGTCCTGACGCAACAAGCGGGCGCCCTACACATCTACGAACCTCGCAGAGCGTCGATGAGGCTCCTTGCTCTTTGCAGGACATCGTCGCGACCGGCTGGATCATCAGTTTGCGGGCCGAGGATCGGCTGGCGACTGTCAGGAGCATATATCGTTGCCCGCCAACCGCTGCCGTGTCGCCTGATCAAGAGGCGATAGCCCCGATACTCTTCATCCTCGGCAGCCATTGTCGATGTCCCTGACCCGACCGGAGGCCGCAATCGCCACCCTGGAAAGTCGCGCAGTGCGTCTCAAGGTACAGATGTCGCAGACAGCCCTACAGGGCCGCACGGCCAAGTGCCATTGATCGATCGGCTAAAACCACCAGATAGTGCGCGTTCCGATCAGGCGCCGGCACCAAATGCTCCTGCTGGTAGTGGCCCTTGTGGCGCTCTCGATCACCGCCTGAATATCTCTTTATGTGTGCGCTTTACGGTTGCGCCGCTAGATCGCGGCACCACCGATGACGGATCGGTTCAGGGACCATCAGCTAAGAGAACGCGAGAAGGATGACGCCGCCGCAGATCAGCGCGATCGCCGAGATGTGCGAAGCGCCGAGCGTTTCGCCGAACGCGTAATGGCCGATCAGCGCCGCAGCAACGTAGGAGACCGCGGTGCAGGGCAGGGCGCGCGACATCGGAATGCGTCGCAGCGCGACGATATAGAGGATAGCTGCGCCGCCGTACAGGAACAGCCCGAGCACTGTGCGCCAATCCAGAAGTTGCGCGACGAAATCCGCCGTCCCGGCGCCTGCCTTCAGCATTGTCTGCCCCGCCATGCTTGTGGCTATCGCGGCGAAGAGAGTGACCCAGTAGATCGTCACGCGTTGGCGCGCTCGGCGGTCACGCTGCGCTCGATCACGCGCACCGTGCCCTGCGGCTTGCCGTTTGCCGACAGGAAGGTGCGGCCGACATATTCGCCAAGCACACCCAGGATCATCGATTGCATGCCGGCGACCAGCAGGATCACCGTCATCGTCGAGGCCCAGCCGGATGGTGTGTCGTGCAGGAACAGTGCCTCTACAATTGTGGCCACTGCGCCCGCAGCGCCGAGCAGGGCCATGAACACACCCGCATAGACGGCAAGGCGTAATGGCGCGAGCGAGAAGCTGGTGGCGAGGTTCAGCCACAGCCGCACGAGGCGCGCGAGATTGTAGTTGGAGCGGCCCTCGATGCGTGGCAGGTGGCGCACCTCGATGCTGTCGATCCGCTGCGTCACCTGCATGATCAAGCCGTCGACGTACGGGTACGGTCCCTGATAGCGCGTCACCGACTGCACGACGAATGCCGACATGCAGCGGAACGACGACAAATAGAGCCCCTTTGGCTTGTCCAGCAGGCGATCAGCAACGGCGTTGGCGAAACGGCTGCCGAGGTTGCGCCAGCCCGCGTGCTGCTTGATGTCATAGCGCGTATAGACGACGTCCCAGTTGCCAAGCCGCGCATGGTCGTAGAGGTGCACCACCTCCTCGGGCGGGTTCTGCAGATCGTCGTCCATCGTGATCACGTAAGCGCCGCTCGCGTGCCGCAAGCCTGTCATGACGGCATTATGTTCGCCGAAGTTTCGGGCGTGCTCGATATAGGTCAGCGGGACCGCGGCATGTCGCACCAGGTCTTGACAGATTTCGGCGGAATTGTCGGGGCTGCCGTCGTTGACCAGTACGATCTCCAGCCCGCCGGCCGGATGAAGCGCCGACAGAGCATCGACCAGCCGTCCGATCGTGGCCGCACCGCGATAGACCGGAATGACGATGGACAGGCCAATGCCGATCGACTGGGTCGGGTCAGCGGGCACTTGGTAACGCAGGTCGGTGTCGTCGTTCATGGCCGCTCCGCGGTCGCCAGCACCGAACCGCCGGCCGGCAGGCGGAAGAGGAGGCGACGCTCGATCTCTGTGATGGCATGAAACATGGCATCCAGCCATGGCGGAAACGAGGCAACGTCGGAGGCTTGTGTGCGGCTCGCGAGCAGCTTGCGCTGCACTACCATGAGCGGCAGCAGCAGGCAGTTCCAGTAGCGTGTGCGCACCCGGACGAAGCCGGCCTCGCGCAGCATGGCCGCGAGCTGGCGTGCGGTGCAGCGGAGGACGTTGTGCACCAGCCGGTCGTGGACCGACAGCAGCCAGGCGTAGGCAGGCATGTTGACGACCAGCCTGCCGCCAGGGCGCAGCACGCGGCGCAGTTCGGCAAGCGCCATCGCCGGATCGACCGCGCGGTGGCACAGCAGGTCGGCAGCGACCGCCGCATCGAAGCTCGCCTCGGCGAACGGCAATGCATTGACACTGCCACGCGTGATCGGCACGTCGGACTTGGCGACGGCGCGGGTGGACGCCGTGGCGGCCCATTCCACACCGACCGCCTGCAGGTCCGGCCGCTGCTCCCGCAGGTACGCGAGCAGGCCGCCGGTGCCGCAGCCCGCGTCCAGCACGCAGCCATGAACATCGGCCAGTGAGTCCAGCAGACGCCGATGAAGCGCGCGGTACCACCACATGTGGCCCTCCGCCGCATCCATCAGCGCATATTCGGCCAGCTCCATGCAGATCCTCGGAAAGACCCTGGCTGATTGCCTTGTCGCTGGTGCGATCGCAAGGCAAGGATGCGCCTGGACCGGGGGAATCGCGCCGTTGGCTGATGTCGTGCCGCAGGCCGTTGCGGTGCCCGCGCCGCGGGTGCTTACCGACAATGCGTCCGATACGTTGCGCGGCATTGCGCTGGCGGTGCTGGCGTATCTGATCTGGACACTGGGTGATACGGCGGCGAAATGGGTCCTGCCCGGCGTCGGCGTGGCCGGCGCCATGCTGTGGCGCGGTCTGTTCGGCACGGTCACGGTGGCAGCGATGACTGTCGGCAGGTCCCGCGAGGTGGGCTGGCGGCGACTGATGCCACGGCGCTGGGGATTGGTGCTGGCGCGTAGCGTGCTGTCGTCGTTCGTCTCGGTGTGCTGGTACATCGCCTGGCTGTCGATGAGCCTGGCGGACACCTACGCCGTGGGCTTCACCGCGCCGCTGATCATGACGGTGCTCGCGGTGCCGATGCTGGGCGAGCGGATCCGCTGGCGGCGGGCACTCTCCACGCTCGTGGGGTTCGGCGGCGTGCTGATCATGCTGCGCCCGGGCGGCGATCTGTGGACGCCCGTGGTGCTGCTGCTGCTGGCCGGCACGCTGGTCATGGCGCTGACGCGCATCATGACGCGGCAGCTGACCACCACCGAGACGCCGGAGTGCCAGGCATTCTGGCTGCTGATCTGCCACACGGCGACCGGCCTTGTGCTGCTGTCGAGTTTCCCAGGAGGCGGGGCGATCGGGGTGTCCGGCTGGCTGGCGCTTGCCTTTCTGGGGCTTTCTAGCGGTCTGGCGCACTGCGTGTTCGCGCGCAGCTATGCGCTGGCGCCGGTCTCCGCGCTGGCGCCCTACGAATACACGATGCTGCCCTGGGGCGTGGCGGCCGGGTTCCTGGTGTTCGGCGAGCTGCCGTCGTGGAACACGCTGGTGGGCGCCGTGGTGGTGGCGGCGTCCGGCACGTACAACGTCTACCGCGAGCGGGTGCGGCGAGCGGAGGAACGGCGGGGCTGATAGATCCCGACGCCCTCACCCGACGCTTTGCGTCGACCTCTCCCGCGCAACGGGAGTGTTATTTGGCGCGCCTGCACCGTGCATGAGGTTCAGGCGAACCCTCAGGCGGCAAGTCTCGCCAGATGAGAGAGGGTTTGCCGTGCTCGCTCGAGCGCTGCGCCGGTCACCACCAGCGGCGCGTAGCCGTGCTCTTCCCAGAGCATCGAATAGTGGTCGAGCGGCGGCGTGAAGTCGGGATGCAGCTGGATCGTGCCGCCGCCGTTGGCAAATGCGTTGCGTGCGCCGGCCTCCAGGTAGCTCTCCGCCGGCATGCCGTTGGCGAGCAGCACGTCGTGCCGCGGCAGCTCGACATGGTAGTAGGTGATCGCATGTCGCTCGATCTGCGCGACAGTGCTGCCGTTGATGAGGTGGCGGATCGGGATCAGCACATCTTCGACGAACACCGCGTGATCGGGCGACAGCAGCAGTTCGCGTCGCGGCGTGCCGGGACCAAATGCGTGCGCTGCGACGCGAACCGGCTGGATGCGCTGGCGGTTCGGATGTCGGCGGAAATTGACGCGGCGATGGCCGACCCAGCTTATCGGCTGAGCGCGACCCGATATGGTCTGCACCAGATCGCCCGCGCGCAGGTGCTCGACGGCGACCTCGCCGTGCGGTGTCAGGATGCGTGTGCCGGCGGCGAAGCAGGTGGCGGTGACCGTGACCAACGAATCGCTGCCGGCCGGTGTCACGGCGAACACCGAGGCCCCGTAATCGCCCGGCAGTGACAGCATCGCCAACGTGGTTCCGGCGTTGCTGATGGTGAGTTGGTCGGACGACCACCTGGCGCTGTCGGCTTTGATGCCGGACAGATCGATCGTATCGCCCGGGACAAAGTTGAGGATCGTGGCGGCGACGTTGCCGGGCTGGTGCAGTTGCAGCGAGCCCGTCGCATCGGTGAAGGCAATCGTCTGTCCGGCGGCAACCGATCCTGCAAGATCAACGACACCCTTGGTGCCGAGGTCGATCGTGCCGGTGCCTCCCGAAATGTCCAGTCCGACGCTGAGCGTGTCGCCATTGCCGACGTGTATCAGGCCGCTGTTGTTGAAGATCGACTGTGGCGATCCCGATACGTCGAACGTTCCTTTGTTCGCCGCCGCGTTCAGAATGCCGTCGAAGTCGACCGTGGTGCCGGATCCGGCCGTGAGGTTGGCCTTCGCCAGTGTCGTCGTGCTGGCGATGGTTGCGCCGGCGCCGATGGTGAATGTTCCGCCGGGACCTGCATTTATGGTGTCGGCTCCCGTGGCATTGCCGATATTGAGTGTGACGTTGTCGAGCGTCTGGCTGCGCGAGGAAGTTCAGCGCGGCGCCACTGCCCTGGGTGAGGTTGATGGTGCCGGGACCGGTGCCGCTGGCGCCGATGACAGTCAGGCCGTTTTCAACGTTCAGCTGCCCGCCATTGGTGGCGATATTGAGCGGGCCCTCGATAGGTGACGCCGCTGAAGTTGCCGCTGGGAAGGAAAATGAACCCGTTGCCTTTGTCGACGATCGTGCCACCGTTGACCACGGCGGCATTGGCCAGAGTGACGGTGCCGAGTTCGGTGCCGGTGCCGACATCAAGCGTGGCGCCGGTGTTGTTAAGCAGGCCGGCCTCGGTGACGCCGGTCGCGCCGGTGATGCTGCCGAGGTCGCCAGTAGCGACTGTGCCATCGAGGATGAGTGTCACGGCGTTGGAAATGATGCCGGTCTTGTTGCTCCAGGTTCCAAGATGGTTGCCGACGGTCAGCGTCTCGTTCGCGGCATTGATCGTGCCCTGGTTGATGAAGCTCAGCGGCGTGATGCTCAGCGAACTGCCTGGCTCATCGATGCTGCCCTGGTTGATGATGGTGCCATCTCCCCCGAGCATGGCATTCGACGCGGTCTGTGTGATCACTTCAGCGGCGCCGAGGGTCAGCGTGCCACTGTTCTGGACCGCGAGCGTGCCGCCCAAATTCAGCGGCGTGTTGTCAAGCGTATGGTTGCCGATGAAGCTCAGCACACCGTTATCGGTAATCTGCGAGGCAACGAGGCTTCCGGTGACAGCGAGCGTGTTGTCGGCATCCAGTGTCAGGTGGTTGATGCCGACGTTTTCTCCGCCGGCGACCGTAATGGTGTTGGTGCCGGTGGGTATCAGCGCACTGTCGCTGCTGGTGGGCACTGTGCCGAGGTTCCAGTTGGCGCCCGTGTTCCAGTCGCCGGTGCCTGTTGCGGTCCAGGTGAAGGTGCGAGGCGGTTGTACGGTGATGCGCGTCCCACCGGCACCGTCGTCGGCTGCGGTAAAGATGGACGAGGCGTAGTCTCCGGGCAGCGACAGCGTTGCCACAGCGGTGCCACTACTGGTGACGGTGAGTGTGCCAGCCGACCACGCCACCGTCGCCGCCGTGCTGGAGATGCCGGGGAGGTCGATGGTGTCGCCGCTGACAAAATTGGTGATCGCGGCGGCGAAGCTCGTGGGGTCGGCCAGTCGGAGCAGGCCGTTGGCGTCGGTGAAGGCGAGCGTCTGACCGTTGCCGACGGCGGCGGTGAATTCCGCAACACCACCGCTTCCGACATCGATCGTGCCTATGGTGCCGATGATCGCAGAAGTCGCGTCAAGGGTATCGCCATTGCCGACGACGATCGTGCCCTCGTTATCGAACGTCGAACCGCTTGCCGGGGTGATGGCAAATGTCCCCAGCGAACCGGTCGCGCTGATCGTGCCGTCGAGCACGACCGTGGTGTTTGCGCCTGGGTCGAGACTGGCCAGCGCGCCGGAGCTCGTGCTCCGGATGTTCGCGCCGCTGCCGATCGTGAACGTGCCGCCATTGAATGACGGCTGGATATGATCCGCCGTTGTCGCGTTGCCGATGTTGATTGTGACGTTGTCGAGGGTCTGGCCGGGCCCGGGCGGCTGATTCGCGAACAGGAGGCTGTCGCTCGCGCCGTTTATGTCGATCGTGCCCGGCAGGGCACCGCCGGTGCCGGTGACCGTGATGCCCTGGTTGATCGTGAGACTGGCGGAATCCTCGGTGAGTTCGAGCGGTCCCTTGTAGGTGACACCACTGAACGTGCCGTCGCTGTTGAAGGTGAACCCGTTGCCGTGATCGACGATCGTGCCGCCGCTGACCACGGCGCCATTCGCCAGGTTGACGGTGCCGAGTTGGGTGCCGGTGCCGACATCGAGCGTGCCGCCGGTGTTGTCCAGCAGGCCGGCCTCGGTGACGCCGGTCGCGCCGGTGATCTTACCGATGTTGGCGGTGGCCAGCGTGCCATCGAGCACCAGCGCGGCGGTGCCTGACAGTGCGATGGTGCCGTCCTTGTTGCTCCAGGATCCGAGGTGGTTGCCGATGGTCAACGTCTCGTTGTCGGCGCGGATCCCGCCGGTGCCTGTATTGGTGAAGTTCATAGGCACGATCGCCATGCTTCCGCCGAGGACACCGGCGATGATGGTGCCCTGGTTGATGACGGAGTTCCCATCATTGCCGGTGCCGGTGATCACTGCGCTGGCGAGGTCCTGCGTAAGGACCAGGTCTTGTAGCGTGAGAGTTCCCGGCGCCCCGAAGGCCGACGGCGAGACCTGCAGTGTGCCGCCCAGGCTCAATGGTGTGGTGATGAGCGCATGATTGCCGCCGAGGTCCAGCAAACCGTGGTCGGCGATCTGCGATGCTGCCAGGCTGCCGCCGTCGCGAACTACGAGCGTGCCGCTGTTGATCGCGATCGGCCCTGCCTGGAGATTTCCGGTGACTGTGATTTCAAGCGTGTCGTTGGTCCCGTTCAGCGTCAGGCCGTTAATGGCCTCGGCGTCGCTGACCGTGATCGTGTTGCTGGCCGCATCTCCTATCACCGCGCTGTCGATGCTCGTCGGTACCGACGCCAGGCTCCATGCGGTCGGTGTGTTCCAGTTGTCGCTGCCGTCTGTCCAGGTGAAGGTCTGTCCGACAGGCGTCCAGGTTATGTTGGTGCCGCCCGTGGTATCGTCGGCGAGCTGGAACTCGTCGGCGGTGAACGGACCGGGAATCTTGAGCGACACTGTGGCCTGGGAGGCATTGCTGAGTGTCAGCACGCCGTTCGCGTAGCTGCTGCCGACAGCCTGGAACTTCGTGAGATCGACGGTGGCGCCTTTGTCAATGCCAGTGATAGTGGCGGCGAAGCTGGCGGGATCGTCGAGCCGAAGCAATCCGCTCGAGTCGGTGAAGGCTAGGGTCTGATCCGCGGAGGCCGCGACCGTGGAGACATTCACCACGGCGCCTGTACCGACCTCGATCGTGCCTGTGCCGGGTGCGATGTCAGTGTCCACGTCGAGCGTGTCGCCGCTCCCGACGATGATGGCACCGTCGTTGCTGAACGTGCCGCCGCCGTCGGCGCCCAGGGTGAAGGCGCCACCGGAGCTGATCGCGCTCAACGTTCCGTCGAGGACCAGCGCCGTGCCACTGCCGGCGACGAGCGAGCCGAAGAGACCCGTGGCGTCGCCACTGACTATGGCAACGTCCGAGCCGATGGTGAAAGTGCCGCCGCCGTCTGCCCGCAGGACGTCTGCCGTGGCGTTGCCGATGTTGAGCGTCACGGCGGCCAGCGTCGGCGTAGAGCGGAAGTCCAGCGTGGCGCCGTCACCGGTCAGATCGATGGTACCAGGCAGGGTTCCGTCGGTTGCTGTCACGGCCAGCCCATCGACGATGGTCGCGTTGTCGCCGGGGTTTATCAGCTCGAGTGGTCCCTGATAGGTGACGTTGTCGAGCGTGCCGCCGTTGAACGCGAAGCCGCCGCCCGCATCGGCGATGGTGCCGCCACTGACGACGCCACCGCTCGCCAGCGTAACTGTGACGAGGTCGGTCCCTCCGCCGAGGGGCAGCGTGGCGCCGGAGTTGTCCAGCAGGCCGGCCTCGATGACGTTGCTTGCACCGGTGATGCTGCCGAGGTTGCCGGTGGTGACTGCGCCATCGAGGATGAGTGTCGCGGCGTTGGCGATGGTGCCGAGTTGGTTGCTCCAGGTTCCGGAGGGGTTCCCGACGGTCAACGTCTCACCGGCGTTGATCGTGCCCTGGTTGATGAAGTCCACCGGCGTGATCGTCAGCGCGCTGCCACCCGTGGCATCGATGCTACCTTGGTTGATGATCGTCCCGCTGCCGTCGAGCACCGCGTCTGGCGCGGTCTGGGTCACGGTCTCGCCCTTGCCGAGGGTCAGAATGCCGTCCTGTACCCCCAGCGTGGCGAGAGTGCCGCTCAGGTCGAGCGACGCATTATCAAGCGTGTGGTCGCCGGCGAAGGCCAGCAGCCCGCTGTCGGTGATCGCCGCGGCGCTCAGCGTGCCTGTGTCGGTGACGGCGATCTTTCCCGAGCCGATTGCTGCCGTGCCGACAACCTGGAGCGTGCCACCGACCTCCAGCGTATCGCGGGGGTCGCCGATGGTGAGGCTGCCCACAACATCGGAGGCTTTGGTGGCTATCGTTGCGATGGTGCTGACTGGCTTGGCGATGATGGCAGTGTCGAAGCCGGTGGGCACCCTGCCCTGGTCCCAGTTGCTCGTCGTGTTCCAGTCCGCGCTGCCGGTTGCAGTCCAGGTGATGAACTGCCCGCTTCCAAATGGAGCGATGTCGGTTCCGCCGGCGCCATCGGGGGCGAACTGGAAGTCGTCAATGGAGGATAGGTCCGGGAAGTTCAGGAACACATGCGTGTTGCCGCTGGTGAGCGTCAGGTTGCCACCTGAGAACGTCTCGCTGGCTGCGGCGAAGCCGGCGAGATCGATGATGTCGCCGCCGGCAAACCCCGTGATGGCCATTGTGCTGAGGCCGTCAGCATTCCCGGATATCCTCCAACTCGCACCAGGGTCGAACTGCAGCGCGCTGAAATTGGTGATCGTGTCGCCGAAACCAGTCCAGCGTGCCAACACGCGCCGCTGCCATAGGCCAGTTCCACTGTGCCTCCGCCGCCATCGATGCTCGCCGACGAACACGGCGCCAGGATAGACGATCAGTCGATAGCTGAGGCCGTATCCGCCAGAACCGAATTTCACTGCGTCGGCATTCGATGCCGGTGGCGATCACCGTCCCGGCATTGGTGAACGTGCCGGGAACGCCTGCAAAGTAGCTGATGTACACGCCGCCGTAGCCGGAGATCGTGCCGCTCGCGAGATTGCTGACCGATCCGCTTTCGAACAGATATACCCCATATCCGTAACCGGGAGTTGGGTATCCTGCTTGGCCAGAGACATTACTTACTGCCCCGCTATTGACGACAGTGCCCGGGCCGCCGAGCACGATGCCAGGGTCACTATGGCCGATGATGGTGCCGACATTGGTCACCGAACCACCAGCGAACTCGAATACGCCGGTGGAGCCGCTCAACGTCCCGGCATTGTAAACCAGGACGTTCGCGCCACCGCCAACCCCATAAGTGCCATTGATGAGGACGCCCACACCGCTCCCACCGTCGATGTTGCCGTCGTTCAGATTGGTGACCGTTCCAGTATTGGTGAGGTCAACGCCGTATGTGCCGCCAATGATCGAGCCACTGTTGGTGACCGTGCCTGCGCCGCCAAGGTAGACGCCCTGCGCAGTGTCGCCGGTGATGGTGCCGCCTGCGATATTGGTGACCGAGCCGCCGCGGTATTCGTCCACTCCGATGGGGCCGCTCAGTGTTCCGGCGTTGTAGACCTGGACGTTGGGCTGACCGGTGACGCCAAGGGACGGATCGCCGGCGATGAAGACGTCCGACGCGCCGCCACCGCTCACCTTAGCACCGCTCCGGTTGATCACCGAGCCAGGCCCCGCGATGACCACGGCGGAAGAAAGGCTACTGCTGATCACACCGCCGGTCGCGTTGGTGACCGTGGAATAGCCGACACCGACGCTAGGCGCGCTAAGCGAGCCGAGTTTGACGCCGATCCCGGTGAGACCCCCCGCGCCGATGCTTCCGGAATTCTTGATGGTCCAGCTATTCGTCCCGCCGCCTGGGCCATAAAGTGCGTTTCCGTTGGCGGCCACGACCGTGCCGGTGTTGGTCACCGATAGCGGATTGTCACCCGGATAGGTAAGCGTGATGCCGGTCGTGTAGGTCGAGATTGTCTTCGCCATGACGGTCCTCGGCTGCGCGCGGGACCGCCTCGATAGCGAGGAGCCGATTAATGAATGATGAAGGCGGCCCGCCTCACCTCCTGAACCGGCCACCACCGCCGCCGAATGAACGACCCTCGGGCGCGGAGAACTGCCGTCCTTCCGAGCCTCCCTGGAACCGCGCGAAGCGGTCCTGTTCGAGCTGCTGATAGCTGCCGGAGCTGAGCGTCTGCCGCGAGGCCGGCGTCTGGGTGCGCGCTGTCCCGGCACTGCCGCCGAGAGTTTGCTGCGAGCGCTGGCTGGCCGGCGGCTGCACCGGCTGCCACGATCCGTTGTTCCACTTCGACCAGCCGCTGTCGGTGTGCTTGTAGGCGTTGCCATCGGCGCCGGCATACACGTTGCCGCTGGCGGTCCGTCCGATCGCTGCGTTGTTGCCGGTGTTCGTGTGGATGCCGGCGGCCGCCGCCCCGGTGCTGGAACTGAACGCGCTGGCCGAGCCGCGTGCGTTGCTGCCGCTCGCGGTGTTGATCGTCTGGTGCGGTCCGCTGATCGTGCTGGAGCCCCAGCGCGAGTAGGCGTTGGCGTTCTGCGTCGTGCTGCCCGACACGCCATAGCGCGGATTGGAGAAGCTCGCGTTGGCCGTGCCGCCGTACGGCCCCCAGGCCGCGCTGCCATGCGCATAGGTTCCCGTGGTCGGGTTATAGGCCGACCAGGCACCGGCACCGCCGTAGGGCCCATAGACAGCGGCGCCATGCGCCCATGCGCCGGTCGCTGGGTTGTAGGCAGTGCCCGCGGTGACGGCGCCGCCATACGGACCGTACACTGTGCCGCCGCGCGCCCAGGTACTGGTCGCAGGATTGTACCAGACGCTGCCGGCGTAAGAGTAAGGGTACGGGTAGTAGACCGGGACCACGCCCGGCACGATGTAAGGCGGATAGTAATAACCCGTGCCGTACACGACGACACCGGCGGCGACGTATCCCATCGTGTAGCCGGCGGTATAGCCATAGGTGACTGTCGCCGGGGTCGATCCGTAAACGTTCACATAGGTGACGTTGTACAGCGGACTGCTCGGTGGGATGCTGTGGATCCCCGGCGGCACGCCGTCGGCAAGCGTCCACGGTCCGGTCGGCGAGGGACCGACGAACCACGCTCCCTGATAGCAGACATAGTACTTGCCGCCGGCACCTATCACCTCGAACGACGTATTGACCGCATAGATCAGGTCAGTCCCGGGGATCGGTTTGAAATCCGGCGTCCCTGCATAGCTGACGGTCAACTTCGCGTCGTCCCGCTTCAGCGTCGCCTGCTGCGGGATTTGCGCCTGCAGCACCGCAAGCTGCGCCTGAGACGTGCCGGGCACCGATGCCAGCACGTGACCCTGCGTACTGCCCGGCGGAATCAGGGAAAAGTCCGGCGGCAGGTCGTTGGAGGCGAACACCCACGGGCCGTCGAGACCAGGTGCGGAGAACCACCGGCCCGAGACCAGGTAATAGAACCTGCCATGCGCCGTATCGAAGAACAGATCGCTTGCCGTGTTCTTCACGTATTGCAGGCCGGTACCGGGAATGGCCGCGAACTGGATCGCGCCGTCAGTGACGATGATCTCGGCCGGCTTCGTGCTGACGAAGATGGTGGGAACCTTCGCCGCGGTGACCGGCTTCGGCGGCATCGCCTTGCGCGCGTCGGCGAAGTTGGCGTCGGCCGGTAGCCGTGCGAACGCGGGCGGCAGCTTGATGACCGGCTTGTACGGCCCGGTGGCGGCCGATGCCGCAAGCCAACTGCCGTTGTTCAGCAGGTACCACGTGCCGCTGCCGGCGGGGTCGACGAACACGTCCCAGTTGGTGTTGACGGCGAACTTCAGTCCGCTGTTGCCCGCGGGCGCCAATACCGGCTCGCCGTCGAACACCACCAGGCTTGCCGGGCGATCGGCATGGAAGATCGTCGGCGGATCATTGTTCACCGCAACCTGCTTCAGTGTCTGCGGCAGCTCCTTCAGGCTGAGCACAACCGCATCCAGCGGCACCTGCTTGAGCTGCAGCGTCCGCAACACGGCGGCAATCTTTTCATCGAACTGCTGCGCCTGGGCCGTGTCGAGCGAGGGGAAGTGCGACGATGTCAGCTTCGGATCGGCAAGACTGACAAGACGCGTCGCGTTGTCGGTGGTCGTGGCGAAGGAAAGCACGATGGTGCCGAGGATCGGCATCTTTCCGCCCGGCGGTGTGATGGCGAGCGCCATCCGCGCGGTGAGGGTCTTTTCGTCCGGCCAGGAGATCGCCTGAGGCTGATAGACCTCTACTGTGGCGCCGTTCGGACCGGTGACGGTATGCGGCCACGTCGTCGCATCCTGTGCGTGCGCCGCTATCCGGCCGAACAGCAACACAGCGAGCATCAGCACCACCGCAAGGCGCATGCCACTCATCCCCCTCACTCGATTTATACTGCTGTCAGGCTTCCGCAGCGGCCTTGCGCGCCATGGCCTCCTCGGCCGATGCGATGCCCCCGTGCGCGGCCGACCACGCGACCGGGTTCTCCAGGAACCGCCGCACCTCGGCCAATGCCGGTTCGGCGAAATATGGCCGGTCCTTGCATGCCTCCAGCACGTCCCACCACGTGCACAGGTGATGCAGCTCTATGTCCATCCGCGCCAGCGTCTCGAACGCGCCGGGGAACACGCCGTAGAAGAACACAACGAACGCGTGGTTCACGATGGCGCCCGCGTCCCGCAGCGACTGGGCGAAGCGGATCTTCGACTGGCCGTCGGTGGTGAGGTCCTCCACCAGCAGCGTGCGCTTGCCTTCGGGCACGTCGCCCTCGATCAGCGCATTGCGGCCGAAGCCCTTCGCCTGCTTGCGCACATACGCCATCGGTGCGGCCATGCGGTCAGCGATCCAGGCGGCGAACGGAATTCCGGCGGTCTCGCCGCCGGCCACGGCTTCGATCGTTTCGTAGCCGATATGGCGGTTGATCTTCTCCACACCCAGCTCGCAGATCTTGGTCCGTGCGCGCGGGAAGAAGATGATGCGGCGGCAGTCGATGTAGACGGGGGACTTCCAGCCTGAGGTGAAGGTGTAAGGTTCGTCGGGGCGGAAATTGATCGCCGCAATCTCCAGCAGGATGCGCGCGGTCGTCAGCGCTGCGTCGCGGTCCCAATCGCTGGTGGCTGAATTCGGCATCGCCTGTGCCTGTCTGGCCATGTCCGCCGGTCCCTCTCGCACCGATCACTGATCGCTGATAACTGATCACCGACGGAGGAGATAGTCCATGGCGAAAACCCACAGAATTGCAGTGGTGCCCGGCGACGGGATCGGCAAGGAGACGGTGCCCGAGGCGCTGAAGGTGCTTGACGCCGCGTCCCGCCGATTCGGCTTCGGCCTGGAGTTCGCGCATTACGACTGGTCCTGCGAGACCTACAAGAAGACCGGCGCGATGATGCCGCCGGACGGCATGGAGCGTCTGGCGCAGTCCGACTCGATCCTGCTCGGCGCGGTGGGGTGGCCCGACGTGCCGGACCACATCTCGCTCTGGGGTCTGCTGATCCCGATACGGCGCGGCTTCGACCAGTACGTGAATCTACGCCCCTGCAAGCTGATGCCCGGCGTGCGCACGCCGCTTGCCAATCGCACCGAAGCCGACATCGATTTCTACGTTGTACGCGAGAACACCGAGGGCGAGTACTCATCGGTCGGCGGACGCATGTTCGAGGGCACGGAGCGCGAGTTCGTCAGCCAACAGAGCGTGCTCACCCGACACGGCGTGGACCGCATCCTGAGATACGCCTTCGAACTCGCGCGCACCCGTCCGAAGAAGCACCTGACGTCGGCCACCAAGTCGAACGGCATCACCTTCACCATGCCGTACTGGGACGAACGCTTTGCGCTGATGGGCAAGTCGTATCCCGGACATCCGTACCGATCAGTACCACATCGATATCCTGTGCGCGCACTTCGTGCAGCATCCGGACTGGTTCGACGTGGTAGTCGGTTCCAACCTGTTCGGTGACATTCTGTCGGACCTTGGTCCCGCGGTGGCCGGATCAATCGGCATTGCGCCATCGGCCAACATCAATCCGGAGGGGAAATTCCCCTCGATGTTCGAACCGGTGCACGGCTCGGCGCCCGACATCGCCGGCAAGTTCATCTGCAATCCGATCGGCCAGGTCTGGTCGGCCGGGCTGATGCTCGAACATCTCGGCGAAGTCGCAGCGGGCCGTGCGATCGTCGCCGCGATCGAAACGCTGCTGCGCGAGAGCGGCCCGAGGACGCGTGACATGGGCGGCCAGGCCGGCACTGCCGATGTCGGCAAGGCACTGGCGGATATCGTGGCTGCGGGTTGACGCGACATCTCAATGCACGGCTAACGCCGCGAGAAAACTGTCCAGCAGAGCATTCGTCTGCGCGGCTTCATCGATCTGCGGGAAATGCCCGGTGTCCGCGATGACCTCGATCCGCGCTGACGGGATGCGGGCGCGCAGCATGTCCAGATAGGGTGTGGTCTGGCCGACGCTCATCGACCGCCGTTCCCGCCTTTCGTTGCTGTAGGTTGTCTGCACCGCCATGACCGGCGCACGCAGATCGGCCAACGAGGTGGTGAGGCGCACGATATCGTAGCGCAGCAGATCCATCAGCATCTTCTCGCCGATCGGCCGCGGCAGGCGCAGGGCGCGGTCGACGACGTGACGACCCTCGTCGCATCGCTCTTCTCGGTGAACATATCGCGGAACCAGTTGTGCGTGAGGTTCGCAAAGCCGTTCGGCGCGGCAAAGCTTGCCTTGAGGGTCGCTTCCATGGCCGGCGCGAACTGGCTGCCGTCGATGAGCACGACCCCGGCGATGTGGGATGGTGCCTGCAATGCGGCCTCCATGACGACCCGGCATCCCATGCTGTGGCCGACCAGCACGGCAGGGGCCAGGGCAAGCGCCTGCATGATGTCAGCCACATCCGCGCCATAACGCTCGATCGAGCATTCGGCTGCGGTGCCGGGGCTTGCCCCGTGTCCACGGAGATCGACGGCCACGACCTGATGACGTGGGCAGAGATGCGCCACCTGCGCATCCCAATCGCCATGCGCGCAGGCAAAGCCATGCACGAACACGATCGGTGGGCGGCCATCGCCTGTGACGACGTGGTGGATGAGCGGCATGTTCGCCTCGCGGGGTCTCTTCGGTCAGCATACTTTCCCAGCCGCCTTGCGGACAGCCGGAAGCCCAAAATACACTGGCTCTCATCACGTCCTGGACCCGAGCCCCCATGTCCCAATCGGTCGTCGCTGAACTAGCCCCGCACGGCGTGCTGCGTGCCGCCATCAACATGAGCAACTTCCTGCTGGTCACCGGCAAGACCGCGTCGGGTGATCCGGACGGTGTCTCGCCCGACATGGCGCGCGCCATCGCCGACCGCCTCGGCGTGCCGGTGAAGTACGTGCCATTTGCGAAGCCTGGCGAACTGGCGGACGCGGTTGGCACCGACACGTGGGACATCGGCCTGATCGGCGCCGAACCTGCGCGCGCGGAGAAGATCGCCTTCACCGCCGCCTACGTGGAGATCGAGGCGACGTATCTGGTCCCCGCCGGCTCACCGCTGCAGAGGATCGAGGACGTGGACCGTCCGGGCGTACGCATCGCGGTGACAGCGCGCAGCGCTTACGATCTCTGGCTGGAGCGCAACATCAAGCACGCAGAACTTGTCCGGTCCGACAGCCTCGCCAGCGCCACGGAGAAATTCATCCGCGACAAGCTGGACGCGCTCGCCGGGCTGCGCCCCGGTCTGCTCGGCGACATCCAGAAGATCCCCGGCGCGCGCATACTGGACGGCCAGTTCACGGCAGTGCAGCAGGCGATCGGGACCGCACGCACCAATGCAGCCGGCGCGACATTCCTGCGCGACTTCGTCGAGCAGGCGAAAGCCTCCGGCCTCGTCGCTGGTCTGATAGAGAAGCATAAGGTGGTCGGCCGCCTGTCTGTCGCACCACCTGGCTGATCCAACGCACTGAGCAATCGGGGGAGGAACAAAGAAATGCCCGCGAACGGTTACATAAGGCCGACGGTTTCCGCGCCGCCCGCAATGCCGCCGCTGCTCATGCCGCAGCCGCCGCTCGCGCCGCTGGTGCCGCCGGCGCACGTGGTCGATCTGATGACCGTCGCCGGTTCGGCCGCGTTCGGCGCGCGCTGGAAGGCAATGGAGGCGAAGCTGGTCGAGTGTCCGGCGCTCTCTGATGCCATGCCCGAATTCAAGACAACCTACGACGTCGATCCCCATGCCGAACTACGTGGCTTCGATGATTCGGACTGGCCCGAGGTCGCGCCGACCGAGTTGGGCGCAAAGCGCGGCGGCGGCATGGTGTCGTTCTTCTGGTTCCGCGCGACACTGACGATACCTGAAGAAGCCGCGGGTTTCGCAACCTCCGGCGCCAAGACCGTGCTGACGGTGAACGTGGACGACTACGCGGAGGTCTGGGTCAACGGCGAGATGCCGCGCGCGGCCGGCAGGCCGAGCCCGGCGACGATCCAGGGCTTCAACATGCCCAACCGCTTGGTGCTCCGCGACACCGTGACGCCGGGCGAGAGGTTCGAGATCGCTGTGTTCGCCATCAACGGCCCGATTTCAGCCGCGCCGGCAAACTTCCTCTGGTTCCGCGAAGCGAAGATCGAGTTCTATCGCTGACGTCTGGCGTCGCGAAGGTAGATATTCCCTCCCCGTACTTCTAGTATTTGGTGTGCGCCGATTCGTCATGTGACGGATCGGCGGCGATGGCTGCCCATAGCGTTGACCGCCTCGACGGCCAGCGCATCGGGGAGAAACGTCATGAAGATCACCGGCTTCGAGACGATCCGGCTCGGCGAATTCCCCAATCTGCTCTGGCTCCACATCCACACGGACGAAGGACTGGTCGGCCTCGGCGAGACCTTCTTCGGTCCGCGCGCGGTCGAGGCGCACATCCATGAGACGGTGGCCCCGCTGCTGCTTGGCAAGCCCGCACTGCAGATGGACCGGCATGGTCGGACATTGCAGAACCAGTATCTCGGCTTTACCGGCTCCGGCGTGGAGATGCGCGCTGCTTCAGCGGTCGATATAGCGCTCTGGGACCTGTTCGGCCAAACGGTCGGAAAGCCGCTCTATGAATGTCTCGGCGGTCTCTCGCACGATAAGGTCCGCATCTACAACACCTGCGCGGGCTATCGCTACATCCGCGCCGAGGGCGGCCAGAAGACCGGCAACTGGGGCGTTGATGCTGCATCGGCGGCCGGCCCCTACGAGGATCTGGACGCATTTCTGAACCGAGCCGACGAACTGGCGCAGTCCCTGCTCGAGCAGGGCATAACGGCGATGAAGATCTGGCCGTTCGATTTCGCGGCCGAGGCATCTGAGGGGCGCTCGATCTCCGCCGCCGAGTTGGATGCCGCGCTTGTGCCGTTCCACAAGATACGCGCTGCGGTCGGCGGCAAGATGGATATCATGGCGGAACTTCATTCGCTCTGGACTCCGCCGGCGGCCGAGGTCGTGCTGCGTGCTCTTGCGGAATTTCGGCCGTTCTGGGCTGAGGATCCGATCAAGATGACGAACGCCGATCTTCTGGCGAGCCTGCGTGCCCGCACCAGCGTGCCGATTTGCGCCAGTGAGACGCTCGCCACCCGCCGTGCGTTTCGCGAGTTTCTAACGGCAGACGCCGTCGATGTGGTGATGCTCGACCTTTCCTGGTGCGGCGGCATCGGCGAGGCAAAAAAGATCGCGACACTTGCCGAGGCATGGGGGCGTCCGGTGGCGCCGCACGACTGCACCGGCCCCGTGGTGCTGACAGCCTCCGTGCATCTGTCGCTCAACTGTCCCAACACGCTGATCCAGGAAACCGTGCGTGCATTCACCAGCGGTTGGTATCGCGAAGTCCTCACTGAGCTGCCGGATATCCGGAACGGCTTCGCTTATCCCATGACTGGGGTTGGGCTTGGGACCAGGATGCAGCCCGAACGATTATCGGCAGCCGACTGCGAACGTCGGATGACAAAGGTGTAGCTGAACACTCGAACTGTTTGGAAACCCGGAGGAGGGAACATCTTGTCGGCCCAAACATATCAGGCGGCTATGGATCGCGCCGCCAGCTATCTGATCACCAACTACAATCCAAAAGGTCAGCGGATCGGCTGGCTGATGATGGCCTCGATTCTGGTCGAGGCGTGGGACCTCTATTCAATCGCATTCGTGCTGATCTTCATCCGCGACATCTTCCATCCCTCGCCTGCGATGCTGGGACTGGCGGCTGCCGGCACACAGGGCGGCGCCATCATCGGAGCGCTGCTCGGCGGATGGCTGGCAGACAAGCTCGGTCGTCGGGTCGTCTTTCTGTCCACCATGGGGATGTTCGTCATCTTCGCCCTTGCGCAGGCGTTCGTGCCGAACATGGTGTGGCTGGTCGTGGTCCGCCTCATCCTTGGCATTCCACTCGGCAGCGATATCTCCAGCGGTTACAGCTACATCATGGAGTCCATGCCCCGCGGCGAACGCGAGGTGATGGGCAATCGCTGGCAGTTCATGTTTGCACTCGGCGAGGTGCTTACCCTCGCTGTCATCGCCATCTTCATCATCAGCGATCTGCCGAAGGATCTCATCTGGCGGGTGACACTCGGCCTCGGCGCGGTTCCGGCGGCCATCATCTTCTACCTTCGCCATGATCTGCCCGAAACCGCGGTATGGCTCATTCGTCACGGCCGGTTCCGCGAAGCGAAGCAAGTGACGCAGAGCATGTACGGGGACAGGCTGGACATGCTGCCGGACGAGGATGTCCAGATCCCGCGGCCGCGCCCGACGGCATTCCTTGCCGACATCCGCAAGGATCCGATCCGCTGGCGCGCCACCCTGTTCGGCTGGATCGCCTGCTTCGCGCAGAGCGCGGAATTTTCGACATTCGCGTTCTACATTCCGGTGCTGTTCGTAATGGTTGGAGTTTCAGGTGTACTCGGCACCAATCTCGTGACGCTCGCGCTCTACATCATTGCTGCCATTTCCGGCTGGGTGGGGCCGCTCATCACGCCGCGGATCGGGCAGCGCGGACTCAGCATTGCGGGATTCTCCCTTGTGCTCGTCGCCCTGCTTGTTGCGGCCGCGGCACTTTACACTGGTCACGTCGAAATCCTGCCGTTTGCCGCCGCGGTGATGCTGTGGGGGCACTATTGGGACGCGGAGAACGTCGTCACCATCCCGGCAATGGTCGCCAGGCCCGAATATCGCGGCACGGCAACCGGCTTTGCCTATGTCTTCGTCAAGCTGCCGGCATTCCTGGCCATCTTCCTGTTCCCCGTACTGTTCTCGGCGATCGGCCAGGCCAATGCGACGCTGTTCACTGCCATCTTCCCGCTGATCGGTTTGATGGCTGCCATCTTTATCCTGCCCGAGGTATATGGGTTCGAGCACGATTAGTTCTTGAACCATCAGTTCGGGCGAGTTGCTCTGGGCTGCTGGTTGGCGGACTATTGTGCACCGCGCCAGCAGCCCGGCGACAGTAAGGCTCTGCGCAGCGATAGGCGCTTCAACTGGCGCAGTGACAGCACCCCACCGTCATGGCCGGGCTTGGCTTGGCCCGGCCATCCGCGTCTTTTCTTGCTGCAGGCTGCAAAAGGCGGTGGGCTGGCGACGCGAGACGGGTGAGACAACTGCGCGACCGCAGCGCTGCCATGTGCCCGGGAAGCTTGACGGGCATCATGCGGCGATACGTGCACAGGTGGCGGCCGTGCCCGACATGACGATTGCCGAACTGCGGGGCTGGAAGGGACCTCTCGCGCCGCCACCGTCAATCTCATGCGTCATCGTCTCACCAGAAGGGACACGAGACGCTGGCGAGACTCGCCCGGGGCGCCCCTGACGGATGCCAACACGATCCCCGCGGCGATGAGCGCAATCCCGACCGCGTGGTACAGGTAGAAGGTCTCGCCCAGGAACAGCACCGCGAGGATGCTGCCGAACACCGGCATCAGGTGCCAGGATTGCCCGGCGCGCGCCGCGCCGATCAGTTCGATGCCCCGGTTGAAGAACAGGTAAGCGACGAACGACGGGAACACCGCGATGTAGGCCAGGGCGAGCCAGGCCGGCAGGCCGCCCTCGATGCGCCCGCCCTCGGCGGTCTCCCATAGGTAGAACGGCAGGATCATCATCGACCCGATGCCCATCGTTGCGACCAGGAAGCTCAGCGGATGTGCCGCGGGACGCACCCGGAACATCGCCGCATAGACGCCGTAGATCACCATCGCGGCCACGATCCAGAGATCGCCGCGGTTGACCTGCAGGTGCAGCAGCGTCTCCAGTGAGCCGTGCCCGGCGATCACCGCGACGCCGAACAGCGACAGCATCACCCCGGCCGATTGCCAAAGCGTCGGGCGCTCGCCGAACAGCGCGAAGGCCCAGATGATGATGACCAGCGGCCCGGCCGACTGCAGCAGCAACACGTTGAGCGCCGTCGTGTCGGTGAGGCCGATGTAAGACATCGTGTTGTAGGTCGCGATGCCGGTGGCCGAGAGCAGCAGCATCATGCGCCAGTGGCGGAGCAGCACGGGCGCGTCCTGCTTCAGGTAAGGCCAAGCGAAACCGACCGCGACCAGGAACGCGCCTGTCCAGCGCCAGTAGGCGAGCGCGATCGGCGGCACCATGCCCACGACGCCGCGCCCAAGCACGATGTTGCCGGCCCAGAACATGTTGGCAAGGACCAGAAGGAACCAAGGCGAGTTCCACAACCGCATACGCGAATGGCTCAGTAAGCCCCCGCCCATCCGTCACGGCGCGGGTCCGAGCCCGCCATCCGGACGCCATTCTCGGCAATCCGGATCGCCTGCACGCTGCACGGCGCTTCCAGCGGCCCGACCCGGTTCAACCGGTGCCCGAGCCTCTCCAGTCCGGTCAGCACGTCCTCACCGAACCCCGGCTCGATCGTCAGCCGGCCGTCGCCCTCGTGCGGCCAGTTGGCCCCCTGTCCCTGCTGGATCGAGGTCCACCGCGGCGCCTCCAGCGCCGTCTGCGGATCGGCGCCCAGATCCATCATTGCGGTCAGCACCTGCAGGTTGACCTGCACCTGGTTGTCCGCGCCGGGCGTGCCCTCGACCGCCCAAAGCCTGCCGTCCCTGAACACCATCGGCGCATTCATCGTGTGCCGCACGCGCTTGCCCGGCGCCAAGCGGTTGGCATGGCCCGGTGCGAGATGCCAGTAGGCCATGCGGTTGTTCAGCAGGATGCCGGTGTCGCCGGCGGTCACGCCCGATCCGAAGCCGGAGTTCAGGCTCTGGATGCCGGACACCGCATTGCCCTCAGCATCGACCACGCAGAAATACGTCGTATCGCCCACCGCCGCTTCAGGCTCAGCCAACGCGGCGTCACTCGCATGCGCCATGTCGATCGACGCGGCGCACTCATCGGCGTAGGCGTCCGAAAGCAGCCGATCCAGTGGCACATCGCCAAAGCGCGGATCGGTCCCGTAGCGCTCACGATCCAGGAATGCGAGTTTCTTCGCCTCCACCAGCACATGGATGCGTCGCACCGGATCAAGGGCGGAAAAGTCGAAGCGCTCGACGATCTTCAGCATCTGCAACATGGTGAAGCCGGTGGAGTTCGGCGGCGTCTGGGTCACGCGGAAGCCGCGATACGCAATGGCGATCGGGTCCTGCACCTGCGGCTGAAACGCCTCCAGGTCGCGTTCGTCCACCAGCACGCCCGCCTCGCGCATGCCCGCGGTAAGGCGCTTGGCCAGCCTGCCGCGGTAGAACGTATCCGCACCGTCCTGCGCGATCTCCTCCAGCGTGCGCGCGAGATCGGGCTGTCGGATCAGCGCGGCAAGCTGCGGCACGCCGACGTCGAGATTGCCAAGGAACACCGCGCGCGACCGCGCGTCGGCGGCAAGCACCGGTCGCACGTCGCCTGCGAAGTGCCGGTAGTGATGGGTGACGGCGAAGCCATCGCGCGCATGCTCGATCGCGGGGCCGCACAGCTGGCGCCACGGCAACCTTCCGTGCGCGGCATGCATCGCGCCAACCCCGGCGAGCAGGCCGGGCGTGGACACGCTGAGGGGCCCTCGCACCGCGATGCCGCTCGCACGGAAGCGGTCGGGCGTGGTGGCAAGCGGTGCGCCACCGGTCGCGTTGTAGCAGCGCGATGTTGCATCATGTGCCGTGTAGACCTGATAGAACCCGTCGCCGCCGAGACCCGACATGCCAGGCTCGACCACGCCAAGCGTGAGCGATATCGCGACCGACGCATCCACCGCATTGCCGCCGGCACGCAATGTATCGAGACCGGCCTGTGCAGCCAGCGGATGATTGGCACCGACAGCGCCATTGCGGCCCATGATCAGCGCGCGGTGGTTGCGGGTAGGAAGGTACATCTTGTTGGCTCCAAGGGAGGAATAGAACACCTCTCCCGCTGCGCGGGAGAGGTCGGCGCGGAGCGCCGGGTGAGGGTGCTGCAATCATCGCGACACCCTCACCCGCCGCGCTTCGCGCGGCGACCTCTCCCACTCTGTGGGCGAGGTGAATATTCACAGGTTCGCGGCGAAGAACTCGGCGACTGCGCGGTAGATGCGGCGCCGATCGTCCGGGCGGATGAATCCATGGCCAGCGTATTCGAAAGTTTCGTACGCAACCTTCTTCTGCCGCTCCTGCAGCGCCTTGACGAACTGCTCGCTCTCACCGATCGGCACGCGAGGATCACGCGTGCCATGCGCGATCAGCACCGGCGCCCGGATGCGATCGACCCGATGGATCGGCGAGATGCGCGCAAACAACTGCGCGTCGTGCTCGGGATCACCATACTCCGAGGCACGGTGATTGCGGCGCCAGGCCCCGGTACCGGCAAGCAGCGTCACGAAGTCGGCGATGCCATAGTAGTTCACCGCGGCGCGCCACAACTCTGGATGCTCGGTGATCGCCGACATCACCATGAAGCCGCCATACGACTGCCCCATGATTCCGATGCGTTCGCCGTCGATCGCTGGATGCTCGGCAAGCCAGTGCCTGCCGTGCGCGAGATCGGTCACACTGTCGAGCCGCCGCTCCACATCGTCGCTTTCGGTGTAGGAGCGCCCATAGCCGGAACTGCCGCGCACATTCGGCAGCAGAACGGCGAACCCCTGCGCAAGCAACATCTGGATATCGGGGCGGAAGTTCGGCCGTGCCTGGCCCACCGGCCCACCATGCACCCACATGATAGCGGGATAACCACCGGCCGGCTGGGGACCGCGCGGCAATGCAAACCAGCCGGGAATACGTGTGCCGTCGAAGCTCTCCCACGCCACCGGCTCGAAATCCACGAAGCCCGCAGGATGCGGCTCCGGCTGCCATATCACGCGCGCCACACCATCACGCCACAGCCAGAGCGACGGCGGTTCCGTCGGCGCCGCCACACTGAACGCCAGCGTGGTGCCGTCGGGCGACCAGGCCAGATCGCTCACGACGCCGGACGGCAGCCCTGCAACCACCGGCCTCTCGTCGTCCATCCCACCGACACGCAGCACGGCATGGCCGCCACTGTTCTCGACCGTTGCCAGCGTGCACGCATCAGACGCGATCGACCATGCCTCCACGTCGTGCCCGCCGGCATCATGGACGACCGATATCTCGCCGGTCTCCGGATCCAGCCGGCACAGTCGCAGGAACTCGCTGCCACCGAGATCGGTCAGCGCCAGCAGCGTGCGACCATCGCCCGCCCAACGCACGCTCTGGAAGTTGCTCGGCGAGCCGAATGCCTGTGCATCGCCCGACGCAACATCGAGCAGCACCAGCGACACGTTGCCGAAGCCGCGATCGAACAGCAGCGCAAGCACGGCTCCGTCGGAACGGAAGCCGGACACGCTGACCTGGTTGATGCCGTCGTACACGCGCTGCCGAACGCCGCTTGCGACATCCTGCACATACACGTCGAAATGCGCCTCGTCGCGTTCGTTCGCGGTATAGGCGATGCGAGCACCGTCCGGCGACCATCCGCCGAAGTCATGGATCACCGCCGGATTGGCGGTCAATTCGCGCGGCTCGGGCGTTACGTCGTTCGGATCGATCAGGAGCAATTGCTGGCGCTCATCGCCGCCGCGGTCGATGCCATAGATCAGCCGGTCATCCACGGGCGAACGCCGCAGCATCGCGACCTTCTCGTCATGGAACGTGAGCTGCCTATCCGCGCCGGTGGCGAGGTCCAGCGCCCATACCTGCGGCAGCCCAGAACCACGCAGATGGAACAGCGTTTGTCCATCACGTGAGAATGCGGGCGAGGCGGCGGCGCCAATGGCGACGAAGGTTTCCGGATCGTAAGTCATGCCGCGAGCATACCGTGCCGCCCGGGGTTGGAAAGCCGGACAGGATAGGGTTTGCTCGACCAATGCGGCGTGTCGTGCTTGCCAACGAGACCGACTGGGAGGGATGGCGCAAGGCCACCCGATCCCTGGTCCTCGCCGGCGTAGCACCCGAGGATGTCCGCTGGTCGGTCCGCTCGCACGACGAGGAAGGCGATCCCCTGCAGGAGGAGACCGGCAGCTTCGGCGTCTCGCGCGCGCTGGTCTCGTTGGCGTCGCTCGCGATCCAGGCGCGCGACCGCGAGCGCTTCGACCTGCTGTATCGGTTGGTCTGGCGCGCCAATGCTGGAGAGAAGGCCGATGCGGCGGAGACACGGCGCGCCCAGGGCCTCGCCTTCGCCGTGCGCGCCGAGGCCCACAAGATGCGGACGCTGCTGCGCTACCTGCCGATGCAGGAGGGCAATCGCACCCGCTACCTTGGCTGGTACGAGCCAGCCCACTACGTGCTCGAGGCGAATGCGCAGCTTATTGCCAGGCGGTTCCCCGACCTTGTGTTCTCGATCCTGACGCCGGATGGCGGCGCGCACTGGGACGGGACGGAGCTGCGCTTCTCCTCCGGTGCCACGTCGGTGTCCGACGACGCGACGCTGCAATCGTGGTGGCGCAAGCACCACGCCAGCCTGTTGCGCGATGCCCGCGTTGGCACCGCCATCCCGGAGGCGGAACAGCTCGATGAAGCGCCGAGGCCGCCCGATCGCCCGGCGCTGGGACCCGTCGTGTTGCCGGTGCATGAAGACAGTCCACTGCAGGAGGCGATGCACGAGGCCTCCGACTGCCGCCGCTGCCATCTCCACGAACTCGCGACACAGACGGTGTTCGGCGAGGGTCCCGCGCACGCCAAGGTGCTGTTCGTCGGCGAACAGCCGGGCGACCAGGAAGACGTGATCGGCCGTCCATTCGTAGGGCCGGCCGGGCAGATCATGGATCGCGCCATGGAGGAGGCCGGCATCGACCGGCGCACCGTCTACATCACCAATGCGGTGAAGCACTTCAAGTTCGAGCCGCGCGGCAAGCGGCGCATCCACAAGACGCCCGAGGCCCCCGAGATCCAGGCCTGCCGCTTCTGGCTCGACGTCGAGCTGGTCAGGTTGCGCCCGAAGCTGGTGGTGGCAATGGGTGGCACCGCGGCGCGGGCGCTGCTTGGCCGCGCGGTCACCATCACCCGCGAACGCGGCAGACCGATCGAGATGCCTGATGGGCAGGCGGCGTTCGTCACCGTCCACCCGTCTTTCCTGCTGCGGGTGCCCGACGAAGACGCGAAGGCGCGGGAGTACCGCGCCTTCGTTGACGATCTGCGGAAGGTGGCGGAGCTGGTAGGCTAGGCCGCGGCCACCGAAATCGGCACGCCCTCGGGGTCCAGCCGATAGCCGCCGCCCTCGGTGACCAGCAGGCGAGCGTTCGCCGGATCGGGCTCGATCTTCTGCCGCAGCCGATAGATGTGGGTCTCCAGCGTGTGCGTCGTGACCGCAGCGTTGTAGCCCCAGACCTCGTTCAGCAGCACCTGCCGCGCCACCGGACGCGTCCCGGCGCGGTACAGGAACTTCAGGATCGCAGCCTCCTTCTCGGTCAAGCGGATGCGGCGGTTCTTCGCCGGCTCCTGCAGCAGCTTGGCCGACGGGCGGAACGTGTAGGGGCCGATGGTGAACACCGCATCCTCGCTGTTCTCGAAGATGCGGAGCTGCGCCCGCAGCCGCGCCAGCAGCTCGTTCAGCCGGAACGGCTTGGCGATGTAGTCGTTGGCGCCGGAATCGAGGCCGCGCACGACGTCGGTTTCGGCATCCGACCCGGTCAGCATGATGATCGGCATCTTCTGCCCCTGCCTGCGCAGCTTGTTGCAGAGATCGCGCCCGTCACCGTCCGGCAGCCTGACATCGAGGATGACCGCGTCGAACCGGGCGTCCTTGGCGCCCAGCTTCTCCTCGGCCTCGCTGAGCGTGGCGGCGGCGACGGAGGTGAACTCTCCGTCGACCGCAAGTTGATCCGCCAGGGTCTCGCGCAATACCTCGTCGTCATCCACGATCAAAATGGGCCGCTCTGCCGACATATCCGTTCACCTCTCATTCTTGCCGGGCGCCGACGCGCCATCCCAACCCGCACGATAACATTCGCGCAACCATGGCCCGATGTAGTCATGGCGCGCCATTGCCGACAAGGCCAAAACCCGCTTCATCCTGCCATCGCGAATCGGGCCGTCGCAAGCTGCTCACATTTCTGTGGGCGTGGCCGAGACATTCCATTCGCCCCGCCATATAGTCGTCTTGGCGGCGTCACATGGCGAATTGTGGCTCCGTTTGTCGGTGCGAGGGCAGGTTTGGCGTTAATCATGACGAAATTTTGCCGTTATTGTTTCCGGTTCGTGTGATCTTATGACACATGCCCTCCGCTGCGATCAAATTTCGATGAACGAACATGTAACGGGCGCTGCACCCGACCCGGAGGTGCTGCAACTCCGAACGGTGCATCGCGCGGCGGCGGACCTGCGTCGGGGGACGCCCGTGCTGCTGACGGGCGAGGCGCCTCTGTTGCTGCTGGCGGCCGAGACGGCGGGACCACGCGGCCTGGCAGAGCTGGCGATGCTCGCGGCCGATCCGCCGGTGCTGTTGCTGGCGCCGATGCGGGCAGCGGCCGTGCTGCACCGGGCGGTCGAGCCGGGCTCGCCCGTCGTCGCGCTCCATATCGGCAGCGAGCTGCTGGCGCCGGGGCCGCTGCG
Source organism: uncultured Alphaproteobacteria bacterium (assembly GCA_963791495.1). Taxonomy (GTDB): domain Bacteria; phylum Pseudomonadota; class Alphaproteobacteria; order Acetobacterales; family Acetobacteraceae; genus JAMXLO01. The sequence continues at coordinate 346,744 of CAWBST010000017.1, read as the reverse complement.
CGGCTTGGCGGATCCCACGATCGAGGAAGTGCTGCCCGCCCAGCCAGAGCCCGCACCGGTGCCCGAACTGGCCCAGGCGGCACTGATCCTCGCCAAGCTGGGCCGTCTGTTGCCGGCCGTGCTGGCCGCGCCGGTTCGGCCGGATGTCGCAGCCGACGCCGAGAGGCTGGGCCTGCTCAGCGTTTCGGCCGCCGATCTGCTCGCCTACCCAACGGCCGCCGCGGCCGGGTTGCGCCAGATAGCCGCGGCGCGCGTGCCCCTGGAGAATGCCGAAGATTCCCAGGTGATCGCGTTCCGCACGGAGGGATCGGCGATCGAGCATCTCGCCATCGTCGTAGGCCATCCGGAGACAGTCGACGCACCGCTGGTGCGCATCCACTCCGAGTGTTTCACCGGCGATCTGTTGGGCAGCCTGCGTTGCGACTGCGGCACCCAGCTTCGTGGGGCGATCGCCCGGATGGCCGAGGAGGGGGCGGGTGTTCTGCTCTATCTCGCCCAGGAGGGTCGCAACATCGGGCTGGTCAACAAGCTGCGAGCCTACACACTGCAGGATCGGGGGCTCGACACGCTGGACGCGAATCGGGCGCTCGGATGGGGCGCTGACGAACGCAACTTCCTGATCGCCGCCACGATGCTGGAGGCACTCGGCGTTCACCGCATCCGGCTCCTGACCAACAATCCCGACAAGCTGGCCGCGCTGGCGGCGTGCGGCGTGGACGTGATCGGCCGCGAGGCGCATGCCTATGCGCCGAATGGCGTGAACGACCACTACCTCGCCACCAAGGCGGAGCGCTTCGGTCACCTGCTGGACTGAGCCGGCATGCAGGCGCTGGTACATCCCGATGGACGGCTGGTGCTGCGGGGCCTGGTGTTCCGGGCGGCACTCGGACGAGGCGGCGTGCGGCGCGACAAGCAGGAGGGCGATGGCGCGACCCCGGCCGGACCGCTGCCGCTTCGCCGCGTGCTGTATCGCGCGGACCGGGTGAGGGCACCGGACTGTGCCGTCCCGGTGGAGCCGACCGCGCCTACCGACGGCTGGTGCGACGATCCGAGGGAGGCCGATTACAACCGGATGATCCGGCTGCCGCACGACGGCCACTACGAGGAGCTCTGGCGTCAGGATGGCGTGTACGACGTGATCGCCGTGCTGGGCTGGAATGATGCGCCGGTGCAGCGAGGGAGAGGTTCGGCGATCTTCCTTCACGTCGCGCGGCCTGATTACGCACCGACCGAGGGATGTATCGCATTGGCCATGGCCGATCTGCGGCAGGTGCTGGCCGCGGGCCTGGACAACGTATTAGTGCTGACCTAACCGGGTTCCCGTCTCAGTCCGCGCACCTCCAGCGCCGCCAGGTACGCCGCCCAGCGCCGCTCCTGCTCGCGCCCCAGCTCATGCAGGTAGTCCCACGAGTAGATCCCAGTGTCGTGCAGGTCATCGAATCTCAGCCGGACCGCGTAATTGCCGACCGGCTCGATGCCGATGATCGCGACGTCCCGCTTTCCCGGCACAATCTTCTTCTGGTCCGGCCCATGCCCCTGCACCTCGGCGCTCGGGCTCTCCACGCGCAGATACTCCGCCGGCAGCGAGAACCGCGATCCGTCGTCGAACGCGACGTGCAGCACACGCTCCGCCTTGTTCAGCCGGATCTCGGTGGCGACGGCCATCACTCCTCCAGCTTGCGCGCCTCCTCGGGCAGCATGATCGGGATGCCGTCCCGCACCGGATAGGCGAGGCCCGCCTTGCGGCTGATCAGCTCGCTGGCCTCGCGGTCGTACTCCAATGGGCCCTTGGTCAACGGACAGACGAGAATCTCCAGCAGCCGCGGATCGATGGGCGCCTGACGCCTGGTCTCAGCCGGTTCATCCATGGCGCGATCTCCGTTCAGCTGACGCTGCGTCCACCCGGTGTGTCCGGCGATAGCGCGCCCATCTGGAGCAGCGTCAGCAATGCCGCGGCCTGCTCGGCATCGGTCGGGGCCTCCAGCAGCGCCTGCTTCTCCGCGGGTTCGAATGGGCAGACCATCGCCAACGTCACCACCAGCATGTCGTCTGACAGGCGCTTGATCGCGTCCCAATTGGCCTCGAAGCCGCGGTGGGTGAAGTAGCCGCGCAGCGCCGCCAGCAATGTCTCGCGCGATACGCCGATTGGCCGTGCCTCCAGATCCAGATCGGCCAGGTACGGGGCGAAGTCGCCACGGACGCGACGATAGCCGCGGCGCATGTCGATCTCGGCGGCGATGCCGAAGCGGATCAGGCCGGTCAGCGTGATCAGATAGTGCCCCTCGTCGCTCTCGCTGAACGACGACAGTCGCCCCAGGCAGCCGATGCGGAACAGCGCGGGGCCGTTCCCGGTTTCGGCTGTGGTGGGGTCTGGCTGGATCATGCCGAACATGCGCCCGTGGCCGAGCGAGTCCTCGGTCATGGCCACGTAGCGCGGCTCGAAGATGCGCAGCGGCAGCTTGCCACGCGGCAGCAGCAGCGCGCCCGGCAGCGGAAACACCGGGAACTCGACCGGCAGGTCCTCCACCCTGGGGTGGAAGTTGGCCATCTAGCTGAACAGCACCGAGGACAACCTGCGCCGAGCCGCCGTCGTGGCGGGATCGTCGAAGCCCCAAGCCTCGAAGAACTTCAGCAGCTGCAGCCGCGCGGCATCGTCGTTCCACGAACGGTTGCGGCGGATGATCTCGAGCAACGCATCGGCCGCCTGCTCGCGCTCGTCGGATGCGTTCAGTGCGGTCGCGAGATCGTAGCGCGCCTGCAGATCTGTCGGATCGGCGGCAACCCGGGCCTGCAGGCTCTGCAGCTGGCCCTTCGCCTGGCGGCCTTCCTCGGCCAGCGCCAGGGCACTGCGTGCGCCGGCGATCTCGGCATGATCGATGATCTTCTCGGGCACCTGCTCCAGCGCCTGGCGCGCCTGATCCTCCTGGCCGAGGGCCATCAGCGCGCGGATCAGCCCGCCCCAGGCATCGCCGTTCTCCGGCTCCTGATGCACCAGTTCGCTGAACAGCTCGCCTGCCTGCTGGGCATCGCCTGCCTCCAGCGCCGCCCTGGCGTCCGAGAGCAGGTCGGCACTCGGCATCGAGCCGCCGGCCAGCTTCAGCAGGCCCTCGACGAAGCGCTTAACCTCTGATTCCGGCTGCGCGCCCTGGAACAGGTCGGCGATCTGGCCCTGCCAGAACGCGGCCACCGTCGGCACCGACTGCATGGGCAGGCCGAGCTGCGCGAGCTGCTGAACCAGTGCGCGGTTCGCGTCGATGTCGATCTTCACCAGCTTCACGCGCCCGCCCGCGGAACGGACCACCTTCTCCAGGGTCGGCGTGAGCTGCTTGCAGGGGCCGCACCAGGTGGCCCAGAAATCGACGAGGACGGGGAGAGCGCGCGAGGCCTCCACCACCTCCTTCATGAAAGTCTTCTGGTCACCGTCCACGATCATGGCGGCGTCGTTGCCGCCGGTCGCGGATGGGTTCTGACCGATGATCAGTTCGTCCATGGTCTCCTGGCCTTCGAATAGGTCGAGGCATACATGTTGTGCCACCCGCGCCAGACAAGCGCGGCGCGGGTGGTGGGATGCGACCATGCCGTGGCTCGGTGCGGCTTGCAATCGTCAGGCGGGCCGCCTAGAAACCGCGCCCTGATCGGGAGCGCGGGCGTAGCTCAGGGGTAGAGCATAACCTTGCCAAGGTTGGGGTCGAGGGTTCGAATCCCTTCGCCCGCTCCAGCGCAAATTGGAAAGTCGGCATCCCGTTCGCCTGCCACTCCTGGCGAGCGCAACAAACGAGCCGGCTGGTTTGACACCAACCTGCAGGGACCCGGAGCGTGGCGCTGGCGGTAATGGCATCTCCAGCCGGGTTTTGCGCCGGGGAATGGAGCAGGTAAGGATTTGCAGGGCGCCTTCGTCTAGAGTTCAAGACGATAAAGGCGGACCCACAAATCTGGCTCTGCCCGTCCTGCTTTCTTGACGTTGAAGCGATCGCTGCCGTCCGGCGCCATCACCTCGGTTGTGCGCCAGAGCGAGGGCTTCCGCGCGAGCTGCTCGCGGAACTCTTCCGTCGCCCAGATCTGTCCAGGCAGTACATGGGGCTCTGCCCTGGTCGCGCACAGTACAGCATCTCCCCCGACGACCATTGGCGGTTCATCGCCAACGCCCGCCTGGATATGTACCTCACCGAAGTGGAGGGCTACGCGCAGGCGAGGCTGGCCCGCGGTCTGGTACACATCATCAATAATATGCCGGGCGGCCTGGGCCAGAGCGACCGGATCGTCGTGGGCCACCAACGCTGAATCTCCGCCGGTCTCCACGACGGCTGCCCCGCGAGCCCATCGGCGCACGGCTTCGTCCAGTGCTTGCCGGACTGGAGCATCAGCACGGGCATGCATCAGGCTGCCATAGCCGTACACATCTGCTTTGAGGACGCAGCACGTCTGCACGCTAATGGCTCTCGCCGCACTCTCCGTCTCTCGCCAGGGTCGGCCATAGCCCACGATGTTGTCGCGGTGGATATGCTGCAGGTAGGCGGGATTTAGCCGTCCGATCACGTCGTGCAGCACTGGGTGGAGCAGGTAGTGCGTGGCCTGTGGGAGCATCCCGTCCGGCTCGAGAGTCGCCTCCCCCGGCCGCAGAAAGTGCTGTGCCCACTCGCCACGCACGCGGTCGTAATGGACGTAACCGAGAAGGCCCACCCGGTAGAGCGCACAGAACACGTGCTTCTCCTCGCCACCCGTCGCGATGCTGTGCTCCAAGAAGACCGTCTCGATCTGCTCGCGGGTAAACACATTACTAGGCAGACGCAGTAGTAGTTGTTCAAGTTCTAGGTCGCCGAGATGCGGGGCGATCTCTGCGAGATACTCGTAGGCGATTTCGGTGGCCGCCTGGTGCACGACTTGCTTGAAGCGGAGCTCGCTCCGTCGCTCATATGGCGGAAGTGCGGCCAGGCGCTGGCCAATGGTCATCAAGTCGCGCGGGCGTAGCAGCGTGTGCCGGTAGATAAACTCAAAACTTCCCTCTTGCTCGCGTGTGTATGCGTCGGTGACTGTTGTCTGCCCCAGGAATGCCTCAAGCGGATCGGCGCGCAGCCTCTCCGGCTTTACCATCGCATCGCTCTTCAACAGTCGCACATTGTTGAGAAAGATCTCGCGCAGACTTTGGCGGGAGTATGAAATGTCGACGGCGCTGCCGCGGTACTGCTGGGCCATTACGGTCGTTTTCGCAAGGCGCGCATAGGCTTCCTTGCGCACAGCAGCAAATACCTTGATGTGATGGTTGATCCGGCGAAGCTGATAAGAAACCTCCACCAGACCAAGTTGCGCGAAGTGCCATATGTTTGGCGATAACTCTCCGGTGACGCTGGGATGGCTCGTGGGCCCTTCGACGTGCTTGTTGAAGTACTCATCCACGCCATCGATGAAGATGGCCACCGGCGAGGTGGCGGCGCGTATTCGCGGGACTAGATGACCGTCAGTGTCCGCACCGCAACGTTGGAGCTCGCTCGGGGTAAATTCGAGTAGGCGAACGAAGTGGTCGATGACGCCCTGAAGCTGTTCGTCTCCGATAAGGCTGGCGAGGCCGGGACCGACCTTCAGCCCACTTATCGCGCCGAGATGTTTCAGGGTCGCCAGACAGATCGCCGTGAGCCAGATCTTCGACCACGGAAGGGGAGACACCACGAAAAAGGCGAGGAGTTCCCTGCTGAAAATCTTATCGCCAATCGGCTTGTCGAGAAGGGCCCCTGTGGGAAGACATACGGCCCGCCCCTCACGCTGATAGAGAATGCGCTTGGCTTTGAGGAGCAGAGTTTTGCCGAAACCCTTCGTGCCGATGACGATGAATTTGTCATCGCGATCCGAGCGCAGAAAGCCTTCGATTTCAGGGGTGCGGTGGAGCAAGGACTCGCTAAAGTCCTCCGCCACCCGGATGTCGTCCGCATCTACGGTCCACGCACGCATGCGGTTCCCCCAATGCCCGCCGCGAGGCTAGCTGAAGCCGTGGTTGGGGAGCAATGACCGGCAACATCCGGCTCCCTCTCGTGGAGAGAGGGTCAGGAAACAGCGGTGCAGGAGGCCTACGCCGCGGCCGGCCGCGCGCCCGTGCGGCATCGACGTTGCGCCGGATCAAAGCCACCAGGCCAAAAGGCGACAGCGACTTCTACTTCGTGCCGGCGGACGCTCCCTGGATAGCCGCGCCGCGTATTGTCGAATTGGTGAAGACGCGCATCCTCTAGCGCGTTGGTCTCGATCCCATCCGCGGACATCCTGTGCCCGATGAACCGTGGCGGCATCGGCGCTCGCTAAGCATCGGACTCTAGACCGCCCTGAACCCCACCGGCGATCGCAAGGTGGAGCGCTTCGGCGAAGTTGAAGGAATGGCGGGCCGCCATATTGATTGTGGCCCCGAGCCTATCGACGTGAGGCGTGCGCGATGGTTGCTCCCGGCATGCCGCAGAACCCATCCGTCAAGCGTTGGCTCGGCGACATCGAGCCGCCTGGACATTGTTGGACGCAATCCGATGCGGGAGTCGTCCTCTGGTCCTTGTCGATCGCCGCAAACGACTGGTAGCCGCGTGAACGCCTGTTGCGTTGGTGCACGATCCTCATCAATGGTGTGTTGGACCAAACATGGGATCCAGCTTCCGATGCGAATGGAGGCAGGGAACCTTCGACCTCTTCAGTGGCGACCTGTGTCGACTACTATCCGGTACTATCCGGCCGCAGATATTATAAGAATGCCATGTCGATCGAAGGGCCTCGAAACGCTTCGAGGCTGTGCCTCTCGAAGCAGGCATCGCCGCTCATGCGATAGATCGCGAAGTCACCGCGGCCGGTACCTGCCAGGATCTGCAAGGATCGCTTTCTAAGCTCTGGAGTTTGCTGGCTCCCGGAGCAGGACTCGAACCTGCGACCCAGCGGTTAACAGCCGCTTGCTCTACCGACTGAGCTATCCGGGACCAGCGGGGCGCTGCTATAGCGAGGCAGCGCTCCAGAAGCAAACCGAACGGGCGGAAATCCGACCCCGGAGAGCTCCCGGTCTCGTCTCATGTTCTGTTGAGATGAGACGCTGTTTACACTGCCTGAACTCGGCGAAGGCGGTTGGCATGGAGGCTTCGGGTGGTATGCTTGGCGTGGCCGCGTATCATTCAAGGGGCATGAACCCCAGAGCATATGGTCATGTCAGTGCCGATCAGCAAAAAGTGATGAGCTGGCCGGAAGTCTGTCGAGGGCCTCGTCGATGGGACGGAACCCCTCAAACGGATCGCGCAGACCCTGGCTATGACATGACCGAAGCACGGAGCAGCGCGTTGTGGTCGCTGCGGGAACGAATGGCTTCCATCTCTGGCGTTCAAGATCTCAATCGTCCAGCCGATCGCGCCGGAGGCCAAGACCAGTCAAGGCAGAAAGGCATCGTGATCGACGGCGCCCGCCGCGTGGGCATCCCCGGATGACGGATCAGACATGGCCGCGGGTGCCTGCTCGCCCATGGCACGACGACATGTCTCATTTTCCAGGGCTGACAGAGCTCGCAACGCGGTTGAACGTGCCACCAACTCAGCGGACTTCGCCCGGATCGCCCGCGTCTCGGCGCGGAGGTCGGCGCTCATCCAGCGCGTCACCTGAGCCGTGCCGACAGTCTTGGCCTCGAACACTGAAACCCGCTGGTGGTCCGACCTGATCATCGCGGCAGCTCTGCAGATGAGCGCAATGTCGGAGCCAGCAGTGTGAATCTCATCTTCCACAAACTCGTCCCCAAGCACGCACCACACCTAGCATGAGCAGGGGAGGCCCGCGAGGGCGAATGCCAGATGCGCTGTCACCACCGCGCACACCTACGTGCTGCGGCGTGGTGAAATTGGGTACGGTTGACAAGCTGTGGCTTGACGACGAATTGCCACATGTTCAAAAGGCGCCCCGACCGTCCCTATGGGCGGGTACCCGGATCAGTGCCAGGGTGGTTCATGTCGAAGAAGCCGCTTTCGCTGTACTCTGTTCAAGAGCTTCTCCTCCGAGCGGCGGAATTCGATGGGATGGCCGCATCGGCCCAGTCCGCGTCCGCCATGCAGTCGCTGCAGCGCCTGGCTGCGCGGTTTCGCGTGATGGCCGCAGGGCGTGCCGGGGATCCGTCCGCAATCGACCGCCAACCTGACGCAGGTCTGGATCCGATGCCGGTGCATCTGCCGGGCGAACCGGCTTCCTGGGAGGGCTCCTACCAGGAAGTCAATGTTTTCGGGACACCGACAGGTCAGATTGTTCTCGCCAGGCGAGGGGAGTTGCTTCCCGCGGCGCCGCGTGGCTATACGTGGCGCCTCGCGACCGAGTTTGTTGAGGACTGACGAAGCCCTGCACGATGGGGATTGCTTGGTCGCACCGCTCCTCGCGATGACATTGGTGCGTGATCAAGCACGATCAGCTCTTATGTTGCGGCAGGTCGTGCCGATAGCCTAGGCTGGCAGGACTGACCCTCCCAATGCGCGAGTGGCGAAATGGTAACCGCAGGGGTCTCAAAAACCCCCGGAGGAAACTCCTTGCCGGTTCGAGTCCGGCCTCGCGCAGACGCATCCCTCAGCGCAGGCCGCCCGCGAGGCCCTCGAGGGCGATAGGGCGGCAGATCAGCACCTCGCTTTGCGCCGCGAAGTCGATCAGCCCCTCGGTGCGGAGCCTGGTCAGCGTCCGGCTGACTGTCTCGATCGTGAGGCCGATGTAGTCGGCAATGTCGCTGCGCGTCATCGGCAGGATGAACCGCCGGCGCGGATGGCCACATGGCATTCCCTGGCGGCTCTGCATCATTAGGAAGGACGCCAGCCGCTCGCGCGCGGTCTTGCGGCCGAGCAGCAGCATCTGCTCCTGCGCCGCGACCAGTTCGTTGGAGGCGACCTCCAGCAGGCGCTTTTCCATCAGTGGGAAGTCGTCGAGAAGCGCGCGCAGCCTGGACCGCTGGAACCGGCAATAGCGTACGCGCTCGATCGCCTCGGCGCTGAAGGCGTAGGTGTCTGAGACCGCGAGACCCAGGAAATGGCCGGGGCCGACAAATCCGGTGATCTGCCGCCGTCCGTCCGGCAGGAGCTTGAACAGCTTGGCGGTGCCGGCGGTGATGTTGAAGAAGCTGCTCGCCGGCTCGCCCTCATCGATGAAGCATTGGCCGGCCGGCACCTCGGTCACCACCGCGATGGCCGCAAGCCGTGTGAGGTCGGCATCGTCGATGGCATTGCACACACTGAGCTGGCGCGCCTCGCAGGTGGCGCACGGATCGCTCGCGCCTTGCGGATCGAGAACATGCGAACGTGCAAGCCGCGCCTCGGTCACGACACCTTCCCGGGCACTCCCGGCCTTTGCGTCCCGCTCGACTGAATCTGGCGCCATTTGTTGCACGAAGAGGTTAAATTCTGCTCCGCCGGCACGACCCTTGATCCAGGTCAACGATCCCTGCCCATGCCTTGAGGCAAAGTAACCTTACCACGGACGGGGCGGGCGCGACATGGCGGATTTCATCATCGAGGCATTGTCGCGGGAGCAAAGCCTCTCGGTGTATCCCCTGGTGCGGGAAGCGGTTCCGACCCTCGACCTGTCCACCTGGCTACGCTTCGCGCGGCAGCTCACCGGGAAACGACGCGGCGGGCAGAGCGGCATCATCGGGGCGCGACGCGAGGGCAGGACATTTCCATCGGGACTGTTCTGCTATCGCGTGGAATTGGATCTGAAGCTAGGCAAGGTGCTGATCGCGGACCATTTCGTCGCTGTGGACCTGCTCGACCCGGCAGCCGTTATTGCGGCCCTCGTCGAGGAACTGGACCGTCTGGCAAAGCGTCTGGGGTGTCAGGCGGTGCGCAGCCTGGTGCATGGCGGTGCCTTCGACCTCGAGGGGGGTCTTTTCGCGGCAGGGCACCGGCCGGAGGGAGCGTCATTTCTGCTCAAGGAACTGCTCGAGCCACCGCGCGGGCGCGGTGCGGCGAGATCACGCAACAAACCGCGCGGGGCGATGGCTGTCAGTTGATGAGCCGGCGGATGGCTGCTGAGGGCCTGCGAGCCCCGGCAGTGGTGTGACGATGGCCGATCAGGTGGTAAGCTTACTCCTCATTCAAACGAGGAGGTCCACGCCATGCAGGTGCAGGCACTGGGCTATGTTGGGATCGGCGCTTCGGATTTGACGGACTGGACCGACTTCGCGACCAACTGGCTGGGCATGCAGATGGTCGAGCGCGGCAATGCATGCCGCGCATTCCGCATGGACGACCGCAGCCAGCGACTGGTGGTCGATCGTTCGCTGGCCGACGGCGAGCGCTACTTCGGCTTCGAAGTGGCGGACGCGGCGGCGCTTGACGCGCTGGCGGGACGGCTCGAGGCCCATGGCATCCCGGTGCGGCACGAGCCGTCTTCGCTCGCGGATCAGCGCTGCGTGCGCGCTCTGATAAGTTTTGCCGATCCGGGCGGCAACCGGCTGGAGGCGTTCTGGGGTGCCGCGGTGGCTGACGAACCGTTTCGGCCGGGCCGCTCGATCTCCGGCTTCCGGACGGGACCGCTGGGTATGGGTCACGCCGTATTCCACGTGAAGAACATCGATGACCTGCTGGGCTTCTATCGCGACGTGCTGGGATTTGGCGTGAGTGACTACATCCTGACGCCGTTCCGCGCATATTTCCTGCACGTCAATCCGCGGCACCATACGGTCGCGCTGATCGAGACCGGTAGGCAGGACCTGCACCATCTGATGGTGGAGCTGTATTCGCTGGATGACGTCGGACAGGGCTACGACATCGCGTTGGGCGAGCCCGACCGGATCGCGACCACACTGGGGCGTCATCCGAACGATTGCGTAACGTCGTATTACCTGAAGTCGCCATCCGGCTTCATGCTGGAATACGGCTGGGGCGGCAAGGACGTGACGCCTGGAAAATGGCAGGCGACGGAAGTGACCGTCGGCCCGAGCCTGTGGGGTCACGATCGTACCTGGCTGCCGGAGGAGCAGCGGTCCCAGGCGCGGGATATGCGGCTGAAGGCGGCCCGCGACGGCATGCGCGAGCCGGTCAACGTGATCGACGGTAATTATCATCGCATGCAGGGTGTGTGTCCCTGGTGGGATGGACTGAGTCAGGCTCGATCTGCGACGCCTGGGTAATATCGAGCGCAAAGCAGGCCGAATGCGCGCGATGGCGGGGTCGGACGGGCGCTGCCTCTCGACCCGCCAACCCTGATCGCCTAACCTTGGGGTCTTCCAGCCTGGACCGGCTTTGGGACCGGACAGCTCAACACGCGCAGACATCGGGAGCAGGAATGCCAACATTGAATTACGCCGCACCCTCGACGGTCGACGAGGCCGTCAAGTTGTTGGCCGGAGCTTCCGGCCTCGCAAAGGTGCTGTCGGGAGGAACCGATCTTCTGGTGCAGATGCGGTCCGGACGACTGAGGCCTGATCTGATTGTCGACACCAAGAAGATCCCTGGCATCATCGGCATCCGCGAAGAGGGCGGCGGCTTCGTGATCGGCGCCGCGACGCCGGGCGAAATGGTCGAGGCGCATGCCGGATTGAACAAGGCATGGCCGGGCGTGGTCGAGGCGCTCGATCTGATCGGTTCGCAGCAGATCCAGGGCCGTTGCTCGCTGGCCGGCAATCTGTGCAACGCCTCGCCGGCCGCGGACAGTGTGCCGGCGCTGTATGCGGCCGGCGCGATCGCCGTTGTGGTCGGCAGCAAGGGGCGCCGGGAGGTGCCGGTGGAGCAGATTCCGGCCAGTCCCGGTCGAACCAATCTGGCGAAGGATGAGTTCATCCTGGAGTTCAAGCTGCCGCCGCGGCCGGCGCGATCGGGTGACGCCTACCTGCGCTTTATCCCACGCACGGAAATGGACATCGCGGTGGTGGGCTGCGGCATCAGCGTGACGCTGGACGAGAAGGGTGTGTGCACCGCCGCTCGCGTCTCGCTTGGCGCAGTCGCACCGACGGTGCTGTTGCTGAAGGACGCAGCCGATGCGCTGATCGGCCACACGCTGGATGAGGAAACGCTGAAGAAACTGGATTCGGCGGCGCGCGCTGCGTGCAAGCCGATCAATGACAAGCGCGGGACGATCGAATACCGCACCAAGGTGGCCGGCGTGTTGGCACGCCGCGTGGCCGCCATCGCATTCGACCGCGCCATGGGCAAATCGCAAGGGAAAACTCACTGATATGAGCAAGCATCACGTATCAACCACGATCAACGGAGAGCCGACTGAGTTCCTGTGCGAGACGCAGCAGACCATGCTTGACTGTCTGCGCGACGTGCTGGGCCTGACCGGCAGCAAGGAAGGCTGTGCCTCGGGAGACTGCGGCGCCTGCACCATCATCGCCGACGGCAAGATCGTCTGCTCCTGCCTGATGCTGGGCGTCGAGGCAGAGGGCAAGAACATCACCACGATCGAGGGCATTGCGCAGGGCGATCATCTTCACCCGGTGCAGCAGAAATTCCTGGAGCATGCGGCGCTGCAATGCGGCTTCTGCACGCCGGGCTTCATCGTCGCGGCGAAGGCGCTGCTCGATGAGAACCCGAACCCGACCGAGACGGAGGCGCGGTACTGGCTGGCCGGCAATCTCTGCCGCTGCACCGGTTACGACAAGATCATCCGCGCCGTGATGGATGCCGCCGCCGAAATGCGAGGAGCAGCCCGATGAATTATGTTGGCACTGATCTGAGAGTTGTCGGAACGCGTCCGGTACGCCCGGACGGCGTGGACAAGGTTACCGGCCGCGCGATGTTCGGCGCGGACATGGTGCTGCCTGGCATGCTGTGGGGCAAGGTGAAGCGCTCGCCGCATGCGCATGCGCGTATTGTGTCGATCGATGCGTCGAAGGCGTTGAAGCTGCCTGGTGTGCGGGCGGTGGTTACCGCGGCCGACTTCCCAGACATCCCTTCGGAAGAGGCGTTCGTCGGCGAGGGGCCGATGAACTTCCGCGACCTCTCGCGCAACTGCCTGGCACGCGACAAAGCGTTGTATGAGGGCCACGCCGTCGCGGCGGTTGCCGCGGCCTCGCAGGCAATCTGCGACGAGGCGCTGGAACTGATCGACGTGAAGTACGAGGTGCTGCCCTACGTGATCGACGTGGATGCGGCGATGGCGGACGATGCGCCGGTGCTGCACGAGGACCTGTTCACTGCGAACCTCGAGCCGAAGCCGACCAAGCCTTCGAACATCGCGAAGCGCGTGTACTTCCACAAGGGCAATGTCGAGGACGGATTCAAGCAGGCCGAGGTCATCATCGAAGGCCATTACACCACCGAGCCGGTGCACCAGGCCTATATCGAGCCGCACGCCTGCCTGTGCTCGTACGGTGCCGACGGCCAATGCACGGTCTACAGCTCCAGCCAGGGCCACTTCATGGTGCGCTCCTATGTGGCGAAGCTGCTGGGGATCGATATCTCCAACATCCGCTGCACGCCGGCCGAGATCGGCGGCGGGTTCGGCGGCAAGACGCTGGTGTATCTCGAGCCGGTGGCGCTTGCGCTGTCCAAGAAGTGCGGCCGCCCGGTGAAGATGCAGATGACGCGCGAGGAGGTGTTCCGCGCCTCCGGTCCGACGTCGGGCGCCACGATGGACGTGAAGCTCGGCGCAAAGAAGGACGGCACCATCGTCGCGGCGAAGCACGTGCTGAAGTATCAGGCCGGCGCCTTCCCCGGCTCGCCAATCCAGCCCGGCTGCATGTGCGGCTTCGCGATGTACGATCTGCCGAACATCGAGGTCATCGGCTACGACGTGGTGAGCAACCGGCCGAAGGTCGCCGCCTATCGGGCGCCGGGCGCACCGATCGCCTCGTTCGCGGTGGAATGCGCGCTGGATGATCTGGCGCGCAAGCTCGGCATGGACCCGATCGAGATCCGCGAGAAGAACGGCGCGAAGAGTGGCACCAAGACGCACTATGGGCCGACGCACCAGAACATCGGCTTCCTCGCCACGCTGGAGGCGGCGAAGAACAGCGCACACTGGAAGTCGCCGCTGAAGCCGGGCCAAGGCCGTGGCATCGCCACCGGCTTCTGGTTCAACATCGGTGGCGAGTCCTCTGCGGCGGTCCATGTGGCCGAGGACGGGACCGTGGTCGCGGTGTCGGGCAGCCCGGACATCGGCGGCTCACGCGCTTCGATCGGCATGATGGTGGCCGAGACGCTGCAGGTCCCTGCCGACAAGGTGCGCACGATCGTCGCGGATACGGCGTCGATCGGCTTCACCCATGTGACCGGCGGGTCCCGCGTGACGTTCGCGACCGGCATGGCCGCGACCATGGCGGCCGAGAAGGTGGTGGAACAGCTCAAGCAGCGCGCTGCGATGATCTGGGACATCACCCCCGACGCGGTCGATTGGCGTGACGGCGCGGCACACCCCGCCGGCACCAATGCCGGCGCATTCGAGCCGCTGTCGCTCGCCGAGATCGCGCTGAAGGCGGCGCGCACCGGCGGTCCGGTGACGTCTGAGGTGTCGGTGAACGCGCAGGGTGCCGGCCCTGGATTCGGCGCGCATATCTGCGACGTGGAGGTCGACAAGGAGACCGGCCAGGTCACCATCGTCCGCTACACCGCGGTGCAGGACGTGGGCCGCGCCATCCACCCCAGCTATGTCGAGGGGCAGATCCAAGGCGGTGCGGCTCAGGGCATCGGCTGGGCGCTGAACGAGGAGTACATCTACGACAAGAACGGCAAGATGGATAACCCGGGCTTCCTCGACTACCGCTGCCCGGTCGCGTCCGACCTGCCGATGATCGAGGCGATTCTGGTGGAGGTGCCGAATCCGCGCCATCCGTTCGGCGCGCGTGGCGTCGGCGAGGTGCCGATCATTCCGCCGATGGCCGCGGTCGGAAACGCGATCCGTGACGCCGTGGGCCTGCGTATGCAGAGCCTGCCGATGTCGCCGCCGAAGGTCCGCAAGGCACTGGACATGGCGAACGGCGACGACTGATGCCGAAGGTCGTCATCTCGGGCACGTCCTGCCAGCGGTTCACCGGCGGCAAGACGGAGTTCGAGGTGGCGGCGACCACCTTTCGCCGTTTGGTGCTGGAGCTGGAGCAGCGCTATCCCGGCCTCGGCAAGCAGGTCGAGGAGAGCATGGCGGTAGCGATCGACGGCGAGATCTATCAGGACGCCTATGCCGCCAAGCTAGAGCCGAACAGCGAGATCTACCTGATTCCGAAGATCGGCGGGGGGTAGAGGCAGCGGCTGAATGACTGGTTCGCCCACTGCTCTGCTCTACGACTGGGACAACACGCTGGTTGATGGCTGGGTAGGGATCACAGCAGCACTCAACGCGGTGTTCCATGCCTTCGCCATGTCGGAATGGAGCGTGGCGGACACAAAAGCGCGTGTCCGTGTCTCCCTGCGCGACAGCTTTCCGGTCATGTTCGGCAGCGAATGGGAACGCGCCCGCGATATCTTCTTCGCCACGCTGGAGGCGCGGCATCTGCATCATGTCAGGCCGATGGCGGGTGCGCCCGAGGCGTTGGCGGCCGGCGCGCACTGGCCTCAGGGGGTGGTGTCGAACAAGGCTGGACGATTTCTACGTGCCGAGGTGACGCATCTCGGTTGGTCTGCGCATTTCGGCACGGTGATTGGCGCCGGTGACGCTGCTGCTGACAAGCCGGATGCCGCCCCGATCCTGCTGGCGCTCGATCGCCTGGCTCACGCGGCCGGTCCCTCGGTGTGGTACCTGGGGGACACCGCGCTGGATATGGCGGCCGCACGGGCTGCCGGTGTCACTGCTGTGCTGGTCGGCGACGCTTCGCACGATGGTGGGATTGACCGGGCGCGCCCTGATCTCCATTTCCCTACCGCGCTCGACCTTGCCGCGCGATTGCGCGCGCTTGCGCGAGAGGCATGTTGACGGAGAGACCACACCGGGTGGCCGTGCCACGCCCGCCCTGACAAGAACAACAGCCGATAAGAAAAGGACAGCCAACGTGGCCAATGAGAAGTCGCAGAATGTTCAGGATGTCTTCCTGAACCATGTGCGGAAGCAAAAGACCCCCGTGACTGTGTTCCTGGTGAACGGTGTTAAGCTCCAGGGCATAATCACTTGGTTTGACAACTTTTCCGTCCTGTTGCGTCGGGATGGGCACACGCAGCTGGTGTACAAGCATGCGATCAGCACCGTGATGCCTGGTGCGCCGATCCAGCTGTTCGACGCCGCCAAGGCGGAGGGTGCCGCCGCGCCGGCACGGGAGCTGTCTCCTGCCGCAGGCGATTGACGACGGAAGCCTGTCCTCGCGCCTGAACGGAGCCGGCACCACACCGGTGCGGGCAGCGGTGGTTCTGCCGTGGGACCGCTCGGGGCATGATCGCGCGGAGAGAGGAGATGCGCCGAACGGGCATCGCTCGGCCGAGCATCGGCTTGCGGAGGCGGTTGGGCTGACGGCGTCCATCGGGCTGCTCGTCGTCCATTCGGCCATTCTCCCGCTGCGAATACGCCGACCCGCGACCTTGCTTGGCGAAGGGCAGGTTTCAGCTCAAGCTCGTGCGATCGCTGAATTTGGCGTCACGGTCGCCATTGTGGACGCGGCGCTTTCGCCGGTGCAGCAGCGCAACCTGGAGCGCGCGTGGAACTGCAAGGTGATCGACCGCACGGGGCTGATCCTCGACATCTTCGGTGAACGGGCTGCGACGAAGGAGGGTGCGCTGCAGGTCG
This sequence comes from uncultured Alphaproteobacteria bacterium, assembly GCA_963791495.1. Classification (GTDB taxonomy): domain Bacteria; phylum Pseudomonadota; class Alphaproteobacteria; order Acetobacterales; family Acetobacteraceae; genus JAMXLO01. The sequence continues at coordinate 330,124 of CAWBST010000017.1, read as the reverse complement.
AACTGGCGCATCTCGACTACCAGCGGTCTCGCCTGGTGCGGTCGTGGACCCACCTTGAGCGTCAGCGCGGCGGCTTCGGCTTCCTGGGCGGTCCCGGCGAGACACAGATCGAGGCCGACCGTCGCCTGATCGGCGAGCGCATCGTGCGGCTGAAGAAGGACCTGGAGCAGGTTCGCCGCACCCGCGGACTGCATCGCTCCGCCAGACGGCGTGTGCCATTTCCGGTGGTCGCGCTGGTCGGCTACACCAATGCCGGCAAGTCCACGCTGTTCAATGCACTCACTGGTGCCGCGGTGGCGGCGCGCGATCAGTTGTTTGCCACGCTCGATCCCACGATGCGCGGGCTTCGCCTCCCGTCGGGGCGGCGCGTGATCCTGTCCGACACCGTCGGCTTCATCAGCGAGCTGCCGCATGAGCTGGTCGAGGCGTTCCGCGCCACGCTCGAGGAGGTGGCGGAGGCGGATGTGATCCTGCACGTGCGCGATGCCGCGCATCCGGACAGCGCGGCGCAACGCGCCGACGTGGTGGCTGTCCTGGACGACATGGTGGCGGACGAGGCGCTCGACGCCGACTGGCCGGCGCGTACCATCGAGGTGCTGAACAAGGCGGATCTGATGGGTGGCGTGGCGTTCGTGCCGGACCGTCCCGGCGCAGTCGCCGTATCGGCGATCACCGGCGAGGGCCTGCCGGCGCTGCAGGCGGCGATCGATGCGAAGATCGCGGCGGGGATGGAGCTGGCTGATTACGACATTCCTCCGCAGGACGGCGCGCGTCTGGCTTGGCTGTACGAGCATGGCGAGGTGGTAGACCGGCACGACGCGGACACTGCCGTGCATGTGACGGTGCGCCTGCTGTCATCCGATCGCGCCCGGTTCGAGCGACAGGAATGACCTTCGGGACCGCGGAGCTCGGCGATCTGGTCGAGCTGCTGCGCACGGCGGCACGGGTTGAGATCATGCCGCGCTTTCGCAAGCTGGGGGCGGGCGATGTGCGCCAGAAGAGCGGGCCGCTCGATCTGGTCACCGAGGCTGACGAGGCGGCCGAGAGACTGATCACCGACGGGCTGCTCCGCCGATTTCCCGGGTCGCTCGTGATCGGCGAAGAAGCGGCCTCGGCCGATCCGTCGCGTCTTGCCGCGCTCGGCGATGCCGACCTCGCGTTTGTCGTCGATCCGGTGGACGGGACCGCCAACTTCGCCGCCGGCTTGCCGCTGTTCGGCGTCATGGCCGCCGCGATTGTGCGCGGCGAGATCGTGGCCGCGGTGATCCATGACCCGGTCTGCGACGACACCGCTTTGGCGATCCGTGGCGAAGGCGCGTGGAGTGAAGCGCCGGATGGGCGCCGGACGGACCTGCGCGTGGCGGCGCCGGTGCCGGCGGAACAGATGACCGGCAACGTGTCGTGGCGCTTCCTTCCGGAGCCCCGGCGCGGCACCGTCTGTGCCAACCTGCCGCGGCTCGCGGGCAGCTGGGACTATCGCTGTGCCGCGCACGAGTACCGCATGGCCTGCGCCGGCCACTGTCATCTGCTGTTCTTCAACCGGCTGATGCCATGGGACCATGCGCCGGGCTGGCTGCTGCACCAGGAGGCGGGTGGCTATTCAGCCCGGCTGGACGGCAGCCCCTACACACCGCTCCGCAACGATGGCGGCCTGATCTGCGCGCCGGACCGCGCGAGCTGGGAGGCGGCACGCAAGGCCCTGCTGGTTTGAACTACGCCGTACGTGCCCACGCTATTGCCGCGCGTGCCAGTGCGTCGATCGTGTCAACGATCGGCGCCTCGGGTGGAGGCCCGGCCTGTATCCCGAGCGGGATCTCCGTGCAGCCGAGCACCACCGATCTTGCGCCTCTGGTCATCAGGCTGCTCGCCACCTCTGCCAGCGGAGCGTAGGCGTCAGTGACGCGGTTTGCCTTCACCAGGGCGATGGACGGACTGACCATGCGGTCCATCTCATCCTGGCTCGGCACGATGCAGTCCCAACCCTGCGCACCCAGGCGGTCCTGGTAAAGCCGCATCGCCAGAGTGGCCTGGGTTCCCATGACGCCGATCCGGCCGACAATACCCATGCGTCGCAGCTCGGCGGCTGCGGCATCGACGATGTGCAGGATCGGGACGCTGGCCGCATCGCGCATTGCGTCGTACCAGCCGTGCGCCGTGTTGCACGGGATGGCGATCGTGCCGCAGCCCGCGTGTTCCAGCCCCGCGATGCCACGCAACAGCCAGGGAAGCGGATCAGCCCCACCATTCAGCCGGCTTACCGTCCGGTCCGGCACCCTCGGGTCTGACCACAGGACGGTGGGAATGTGATCCTGATCGCGCGTTGCTGGCGTCAGCAGCGTCAGACGTACCATGAACTGAGCGCTCGCCAGCGGGCCCATGCCACCCAGCACACCCAGGATCCTACCGTTGCTGTCCATGCCCAAGCATTTGGCTGCATCTTGACGCGCGCACAAGCCGAGACCTAGGCGGGGCCGATGAGGCGACGGATCGAACTGCAGGGTCATCGCGGGGCGCGTGGCCTGTTCCCTGAGAATACCCTCGTCGGGTTCGCGGGCGCATTGGCGATCGGCGTCGATGCAATTGAACTGGATGTGGCGGTGACCGCCGATGACGTCGTGGTGGTCACCCACGATCCGCGGCTCAACCCTGACGTCACCCGGACCGGGGAGGGCGCATGGCTCGGCCAGGTCGGCCCAGCGATCCGCACGCTCAATGCGGTCGACCTCCGCCACTACGATGTCGGACGCATTCGCCCGGACTGCGGGTACGCGAAACTGTTTCCGGACCAGAGACCGCACGATGGGGTTATGATCCCGACTCTGGCGGATGCATTGCGCATCGACCCGCTAGCTTGCTTCAACATCGAGCTGAAGACGTTTCCCCTGAATCCTGGCCTCGCCGTCGATGGTGTAGCAATGGCCAATGCGGTGGTTGCAGTCGCTGACCGGCTGGGTGCTGCCCACAGGATCAGCGTGCAATCGTTCGACTGGCGCGGACCGCGCCACCTGCGCCGTGAGCGGCCGGACATCGGACTGTCCTGGCTGACGCGTGCCGCCATGCTCGAAGATGCAAGGATATGGTGGGATGGGCCGCATCCCTCGGATTTTGCCGGCTCGGTGCCGCGAGCGGTGGCGGCGGAGGGTGGACCCTGCTGGGGCCCCGATTACGCTGACCTGACGGATGAGACGATTGCCGAAGCGCATGCGCTCGGTCTGCGCGTTGTGCCGTGGACGGTGAACCAGCCCGATGCCATGCGTCGATTGATCGGCTGGGGCGTGGCCGGGCTGATCACCGATCGGCCGGACTTGGCGCGCAGGGTGCTCTCAGACGAAGGATACCCGCTGCCGCCGTCACGGCGGGTCGAGGAAATTGGCCGTGGCTGAGGCGCGTGCCAGCAGGGCCTGCAGATCGGGGTTCTTGTCGCCGTCATAGGCGGTCAGCGCGTCCATCGGCGCGAAATATTCGTGCGCGTGCGGCAGTTGGTGGCGCGCGAACCCCTGATAGTGCTTCTGCTTCAAGCCGTAGAGCACGTGCATATCGCGCACCGGCAGGACGAACGGCACCGTCGGCTCCTGCCGCAGGACGCCGGTGACCCGCCATCGAGGCGTCGGATCTCCCGCCATCACCGGGGACAGCAACCACTGCACCGGGCATACGGCGAGCAACGAGTGCGTGCTCGGGGCGAAGCGCGAGCGTTTGTCCAGCAGGTTCTGGAGCGACCCGCAGGCCTCTATCGCAAAAATGTCCACGTAGGGATCATCCGGCGTGCCGCCGAAGTTCAACCACAGTCCGTCGGGCAGCGTGCGCCAGCGCGTGCTGCCAGGCAGCTTCAGGAACGGATGGTAGCCCACGTCATCTGACGGGCGGCCACGCAGCCAGGCATCACGACCAAGGGCGGCGGCCTTCACGCCGGGAGGGCGCTGGGGCCACTGCTTCAGGCGTTCCTTTACCAGCAAGTCCAACGACTGGGACGGGTGCATGGGTCTTCCCCAAAAAGTTTTACCATCAGCAGATTATGCAACCTATAGGTGTGGATAACCACATACAGCCGCAGGTAAGCCCCAGATTCTTGAGCAAAGGTTAACATTATAGCGCGCAGATTGACGGGAAACGGCTTCCGCGACCGGTGGCGTCTGGGAATTCGAATGCGGCGGCTGGCTCAGAAAATCAAACGAGTTCCGAGAGTTGGCCAGCGATTCTCGGGCGACACATCAGCGCGCCGGGGGGATAACATTTCCCACCGGTTCGGTCGCGAGTAAATTTCGGTTGCTAAAAAATCCGGGGCCGCAATCAGCTCCGGCGTTCAAGCGGGATGTAGTCTCGCTGCGGCGCTCCGGTGTAGATCTGGCGCGGACGCCCGATCCGCTGCTGCGGGTCCTCCATCATCTCCTGCCACTGGCTGACCCAGCCAACAGTGCGGGAAACCGCGAACAGCGCGGTGAACATGCTGGTGGGAAAGCCCATCGCCTTCAGAATGATGCCGGAATAGAAATCCACGTTGGGATACAGCTTCCGCTCGACGAAGTAGCGGTCGTTCAGCGCAATCTTCTCGAGTTCCACCGCGAGATCGAGCAGCGGGTCGCCCTTGATGCCGAGTTCGGACAGCACGTCGTGGCAGGCCTTCTGGATGATACGCGCCCGCGGATCGTAGTTCTTGTAGACGCGGTGACCGAACCCCATCAGGCGTGCGTGGTTGTTCCGGTCCTTCACGTCCTCCAGGAAATCGGGAATGTTCTTCACGTGGCCGATCTCGGTCAGCATCTTCAGCACCGCCTCGTTGGCGCCGCCGTGGGCGGGGCCCCACAGGCTGGCGATGCCGGCAGCGATGCAGGCGAACGGATTGGCGCCGGTCGAACCCGCCAGCCGCACCGTGCTGGTCGAGGCATTCTGCTCATGGTCCGCGTGCAGGATCATGATCAGGTCCATCGCGCGCGACAGCACCGGGTTCACTTTGTACGGCTCCGCCGGCACGGCGTGGAACATGTGGAGGAAGTTCTCGGCGTACGACAGATCGTTGCGTGGATAGATGAATGGCTGGCCGACCGAATACTTGTAGGCCCAGGCGGCGATCGTCGGCACCTTGGCGATCAGGCGGAACGCGCTGATGCGCCTGCTCTCGGGATCGTGAATGTCGAGGCTGTCGTGATAGAATGCGGAGAGAGCGCCGACCACGCCGCACATCACCGCCATCGGATGCGCGTCGCGCCGGAAGCCGTTGTAAAACTGGCGGATCTGCTCGTGCAGCATGGTGTGCCGCATCACGCCAAGGTCGAACTCCTCGCGCTGCTTGGCATTGGGCAGTTCGCCGTTGATCAGCAGGTAGCAGATCTCGAGAAAATTCGATTTCTCGGCCAGTTGCTCGATCGGATAGCCGCGGTACAGCAGGATGCCTTCATCGCCGTCGATGTAGGTGATCTTGCTGTCGCACGATGCCGTGGCACCGTAACCCGGATCGTATGTGAAGATTCCCAGGTCGGCGTACAGCTTGCGGATGTCGGCGACCGCCGGTCCGATCGTGCCGTCGATCAGCGGCAGGCTGCTCGACTTGTTTGATCCGTCAAGCGAGACGGTGATGGACCGTTTGGCCGAACCGCTCATGCGCATGTTCCTGTTGCCGATGGGTGTGACAAACCGTCAAGCACCTGCCGCTCCGGCGGTGCTTGCTGCAAAATTATGGCGGACTGCCACCGGACGCAACCTTCGCGGTCGCAGCAATATCCGGTGTGCGTGCGGTTGGACCGCCCCTCCCTGGAATGTCTAGGTAGCTTTTGGTTGATAGTAGTCGCGATAGCGGCCGCGCAGTTCCGTCTTCAGCAGCTTGCCGGTGGCGGTATGCGGCAGCTCGTCCACCACCACGACGGCGTCGGGCAGCCACCACTTTGCGACCTGGCCCTGGTAGAGTTGCAGCACGGAATCCGGATCGACCGTGTGACCCGGCCGGGCGACCACCAGCAGCAACGGCCGCTCGTCCCACTTCGGGTGGCGCGCCGCGACGACCGCCGCCTCGGCCACGTCGGGATGCGAGACGGCGATGTTCTCCAGCGTGATCGAACTGATCCACTCTCCGCCGGATTTGATCACGTCCTTGGAGCGGTCGGTGATCTCCATGAAGCCGTCGGGATCGATCGTCGCGACATCGCCGGTGGCAAACCAGCCGTCGGCGTCGCATGCGCTGCCCGGCGCCTCGCCGAAGTAGCCGCTGCACACCCACGGACCGCGGACCAGCAGATCGCCGAACTGTTTGCCGTCCCAGGGGAGTTCGCGGCCGTCACCATCGACGATCTTCATGTCGATGCCGGCGAGGACACGCCCCTGCTTCAGCATGTGGCGCACCGCCGGTTCGCCGGTCAGACCGACCTGCGCCGGCTTCGGCGCATTGTAGGTGCCGACCGGGCTGAGTTCCGTCATGCCCCAGCCATGCTCGACGGCGACGCCGAACTCGTCGCGGAACGCCTCGATCAGCAGCGGCGGCGTAGCGGAACCGCCGGTCATGATGCGCTTCACCGTTGCCAGCTTCTCGCCGCTCGTGCGGAGGTGCTGCAACAGGCCGAGCCAGACGGTCGGCACGCCGCAGGTCATCGTCACGCGCTCCTGGTTGAGCAGGCGGGCCAGGCTGACGCCGTCGAGATGCCGCCCAGGCAGCACCAGCGCCGCACCGGTCAGCGCCGTGGCGTACGGTATCCCCCAGGCGTTGACGTGGAACATCGGCACCACCGGCAGAATGCGGCTGGTGGTGCGCAGATCGAGCACATCCGGCAGCGCGATCGCGTAGGCGTGGATCACCGTGGAGCGGTGGCTGTACAGTACGCCCTTCGGCCGCCCCGTGGTGCCCGAGGTGTAGCAGAGCGCGCTCGCGGTATTCTCATCGAAGCTGGGCCACGTGTAGTCGTCGTCGGCAGCCGCCATCAACTCGTCGTAGCAGAGCAGGCGCATGCCGCCCGGCAGGTCGAGCGCCGGCATGGATGCCGCATCGGTCATCAGCACCACGGTGCGCACGCTGTCCTTGATCCGCGCGGCGATGGCGCAGATCAGCGGCGCAAATCCTGGGTCGACAAACAGCACGCTGTCGCCGGCATGATTGATGATGTAGGCGATGTCATCCGGTGCGAGGCGCGGATTGATCGTGTGGCAGATCGCCTGCATGCCGGACGTGGCGTAGTAGACCTCGAGATGCCGGTAATCGTTCCAGGCGAGTGTGCCGACGCGGTCCTGCGCCTGCACACCGAGCCCTCGCAGCACACGCACAAGCCGCCGGGAGCCGCGCTCGGTCTCCGCCCATGTCGTGTGATGCGTGGCACCCGTTCCGGTGGCACAGACGACCTCCGCCTTGCCGTGATGCCGCGCCGCATGGGCGAGCAGCGACGAGATCAGAAGCGGCTGCTGTTGCATCAATCCCAGCATGACGTGCCTCCGTTGTGCGGACGAGGGTTATGCTCGCCGCTGTTTCGGGCGATGATAGGCGTCGGGACGGAACAAGTGGAGGGTGTGCGATGGAGGTACGATCGGCCCTGATCGTAGGAGTGGGGAGCGGCCTGAGCGCCTCGCTGGCGCGGCTGTTCGCACGCAACGGCGTGCAGGTGGCGCTGGCGTCGCGCAACCCCGACCGGCTTGCCGGCCTGGCGCGCGAGACCGCCGCCAATACGTTCGCCTGTGAGGCGGCGGAGCCCGAGGAGGTCGGCGGCCTGTTCGACGCGGTGATCGCGACTCAGGGCGTGCCCGACGTAGTGGTCTACAACGCGTCTGCCCGTGCGCGCGGACCGATCGCCGAGCTCGATCCCGAGGCAGTGGCGCGTGCGATCGCCGTCAGCGCGTATGCCGGCTTCCTGGTCGGCCAGCACGCGGCGCGCAACATGCTGCCGCGCGGCTCGGGTGCGATCCTGTTCACCGGCGCGTCAGCATCGGTGAAGGGCTACCCTCTGTCGGCGCCGTTCGCGATGGGCAAGTTCGCGTTGCGCGGCTTGGCGCAGAGCATGGCGCGCGAACTGGCGCCGCAGGGCATCCACGTCGCGCACTTCGTCATCGATGGCGGCATCCGCAATCCGGGGCGGACGGAGCCGCCGGACAAGCCGGACAGCATGCTCGATCCCGACGCGATTGCCGCGAGCTATTGGCACGTCGTGCAGCAGCCGCGCAGCGCCTGGACCTGGGAGGTGGAACTGCGTCCCTGGGTCGAGCGGTTCTGAGGCATCACTTGGACCGAAGAGTCATCGCACTCGTCTGGGTGGGCGGCATTGTGCTCGCGGCGGCGGTGTACGCGATCGGGCCGCAGCAGTTCCTCGCGGCCTGCGAGGCCGCCATTGCGTCTGCCGTCCGCTTCCTGGACGAGATGATCGCCACGCTGATGTGGCGTGCCTTCGAGGTGCTGCGTGCGGCCGCGATCGCGCTCTATGTGGTGTTCGTGGTGCTTACCGTGCTGGCGATGCGGCGCGGCACGCGCATGGGCGGCATGTTGGTGGGTGTGTCCGTCGTGTTCCTGCTGCTGGTTCGCACTGACTGGTACGATCCGGGGACCAAATGGCTTGCGGCGGCACTGGTGGCCGCGGTTGCTGCGGTTGTGACGACGACGCGCCTGCTGCATTCGGCGCCGCCGCGCGATCCCTCCGGTCCGTGGGGAGCGGCGTATCGTGGCAATGATCGGAAGTGTTCGGCGCCTTAGTCTAGTTCATCCGGACAGAGGCATTGAGCTCATGCCAGGGCCGAAGATAGCCGTGGAGGTCGATGCCGCAGGACCAGCGCCCCGATCACAGCCAGGTTCAGCAGGTTGAACACGACGCCGACAGCGAACGCCGGGGCATAGAACGCAAACCGGTCGTACATGACGCCAGCCAGCCAGCCGCCCCCCGCCATGCCAAGTGAGCCCGGAAACAACATGGTGGGGATGCGCCAGCTTGCCTCCGATGCGGGAAACAGATCCCGCACCGCCAGCACGTAGCCGGGGATCAGCCCGCCGAAACCGAAGCCGAACACCGCGGAAATGGTGAACAGCCCGATCTCGTCCTGTGTCACCAGGAACCCAGCCATCGCCGTCGCCTGTGCCGCGGACGCCCACAGGATGGTACGCAGGCCGCCAACCCGGTCAGCCAGCCAACCCCAGAATTGCCGTGCGAAGAACGCCGAGCCGAGCAGCACCGACAGCATCGCCGCACCCTGTGTCGGTGCGATGCCGATGTCGCTGCAGAACGCCACCATGTGCGCCATCGGCATCGACATCGTCATGCAGCAGCAGAAGGTGGCGAACGCCAGCGCTGCCAGAACAAGATTGGGCGGCAGGCCGAGCACCTTTGCGCCGACGCGCGGTCCTGCGTGAACACCGCCGGGCGCCGCATCCTGCGGTGGCTGTCGCAGGAACAGCGCCGCCAGCGGCATGATCATCACCACGACGAACACTGCATACACCAGCATCGTGTGGCGCCAGCCGATCGCATACACGCCGAACTGGAACAGCGGCGGCCATAGCGCCCCCGCGACGTACTGACCGGCAGAGATCAGCGCGATCGCTGTGCCGCGGCGAACGTCGAACCAGCGGCTGACATAGGTCATCAGCGGCGCGAACATGCCGCCCGCGCCGAGCAGTCCGACCAGCAGGAAGCTGCTGATGTAGAGCTGAGTCAGTCCGCCCAGTGATGCAATCGTCAGGCCGGTGCCAATCATAGCACCGCCGAACACCACCACCGCACGCACGCCGATGCGCTCGGCCAGCCATCCCATCGCGATGCCGCCACAGCCGGCACCAATGAAGGTCAGCGCCACGGCCAGCGCGGGAGCCGAACGCGTCGCACCGAACTCCTCGGCGATCGGCTTCAGTGCCACCACGGTGGTGAGCGGTGCGCCGTATGACACGCTGAGCACGATGAGCGCCACGGTGGCGACCACCCAGGATGTGCGCGTCTCCACGCTCCTCGCGTACGCGCCGCTGCCGTCCATTGGATACGCTTCCTCGGTTCTTGCCATCCTGGCTTACCGCACTTTCGGCAACCCTGGGAAACTTCGCCCCTGTGCCCCCGGCGGCAGCATGTGCCCGAGCGCGGTCTCGACCGGTGACCCGACATCCCCATTAGCGTTCGAGCGGAGTATCCAGCGCTGGCGCAGCAGCGGTTTTCGACGAGTTAGGCGTGTTCAGGTGTTTCCCCACACATCGTTGGCCAGGTGAGTCGTGTAGTCACGCACTACCTGGACAGCTTCTGATTTTGCCCGCCAATCGCTCGCAAGAGACAGCAACCTCCATCATGGCTCGCTTGCCGATCGGGTCTTGTATGATATCGGCAACCCTTCTCGCGGCGTCGGCCAGTAACTGCCAGTGCTCTTGCGCTTGGTCTTCCACAAGGAATTGTCCGCTACGCGTAACCGTTGATGTTGAGACAAGCGCTAGAGATGTTCGCGGCGAGCCGATCTGCGAGAAGGATGCATCGGCATCTCGACCGGAGCAGCAGTGGATAGTTCCTCGTCGCGCTGACCCTTGGAGGCGCGCCATGCGGCCAATGTGCGAAAGCGCGCGGCGAAGGACTTCATCCAGTTCTTCGTCTCCCTGGTTCTGGCCCTTGCCGCCATTCTGTCAAATTCGGCCGCGCGCTCCAGAAGTTCCTGTATGGAGCGCTCGCGTAGAGACTCACTTTCCATAGATCATCCACCTCAAGACAGCCGTTAAGGAGCAAGGTGCCCAATACCCGCGCAGATATCGCGAGAGCACCTTTAATGGGAAGAGGCTGTGTTACTTCAACCCGCTTTCTTCACGGACTTGTTGATCCGCGTCGCACGCGTGGCCGTTGGGCGCGACGGCCTCGTCGCGCAGGCGCAATTGCTATGTAAATGCAGCGCGATCCGGCTGCGTTGAGACGTGACAAACCCGATCACGCGGAGTGGCGATGCAAGACGCAAAAACAGCGTCAGCGCGCCGTTATTGCAAGAGCCAATGTCCCTCCGCAGCCATCCAGCGTCGTCTGAGGTCAATCGGTGCAAGGAGGCTTGTCGAAGCGTCTGGTCCGCATGGGTCATGCGCCGGGTGTCGGAAGCATTGGGTTTGAAAAATCCCCACTCGTTGCATTAAGACCTCTGCATGTCCTGGCTTCTTTCGGAGGATTGCGCTCTCGTCGGAGCGCTCTCAAGGACCGGCGTTCTGAGGAATGAGACGCCCCGTCGTTTTGCGCTGATGGGACATCATAGTCGTCTACAGCAACGTTTTTCCTGGCCAACCGCCGCCAGACCTGATATATACTCCGCCCTCAACTCGAACCGGGATTGCGAAGTATTCCGGGCGCCAGGAGAAGCGGAACTTTGAAAATCTGCATGCTTCCCCTCAGATCTACATCCAATTTGTGTGCGAGCTGTGCGGTGAGCGCTGAAGGGAATCTTCGTTGCTCGAATGCTCCCCAAGATGCTTTGACGAGAGTCGACCGCTTCTTGGAAGCTAGGCTGTGATCGTGCCATTCACCGTTGGGAAAATTCTCAACGAGCGGCTAGCCAAGAAGTTGGCATAGCCCGATCAAGTCGGCCGTCGCAGAACACATAGCCGACAACCTCCTAATCAGGTCTCGCCGTTGAAGAGATAATCCGGGCGAAGTTTGCTCGGATTTTCCAGTCGGCGAGGGCGACATGTTGCCCGGTTGATCCAGGTCTCGATGCGAGGGCAGACCATTCGCGTATGAAAGAAGTGTAGACGCCAAAAAGGCTGGGCAGGCAACGCAAATGAAGAAATTGCCATCGGTTATCTCGGCAGTACGAAACCGCCGACAGCTCCAGTCAACGTCACATCATAGGAGAACACGATGCCGAATAAGATCACTGCCACTGTGACGTATCCTCAAAACCAGACGTTCAATCTCGATCCATTCGACACGCTTGATCTGCATACGTCCGGTGGCACCGACACAGTAAACATCCACGGCAGCGACACCGTGAACCTTACCACGTTGGGCTATACCACGATCAACCTGAACGGAGGCATATGGTTCGGCACTGCCACCGCAACGTATCTCGCTCCTATCACGATCAACGGCCCTGGTACTTGGATGAACAACGGAGTTAGCAGCTTCGCCAGGCTAGGAATGGAGACCGTGCCAGTCGCTGTACTTGGTTCTGGGCAGTTCAGAGTATCTGCCGGTGCGTCCATCTCCTTCATGTCCACAGTTGGATCGGGCCAGACTGTGCAGGTTGGACCCGGCGGTTCACTGGAGATACATAAGCCCGCTGCGTTCCACGGCTTGGTGCAAATCGACGCCCAAGGCTTTACGCCATACCAGCATGTCGATCTGTTCGGGCTTGACAACGTGACCAGCTATAAGGTCGCCGGTGACCATCTGGACTTCTTCGCTGGCAACAGACTGGTCGATCAACTGCGCTACTCCTGCCCTAATCCACAGGGCATCGCGTGCGACAGGCTTGCTTCAGGATCGGGAAGCATGATTGAGGTCACCGACTCTGGTCACATCGGCAACTTGCCGACCCACAGCTAGCTTCGCGTCGCGGGGTAATCCAGATGAAGCACCGTGCAGTCATGCAGGGCTTCATCTGGATTAGAAACCCGGAGGCAGCGGAACGACGCTGCCCGCGCACGAGCAGCACTATCCGAACATCGTGGCGGTTTCTGCCGGCTCCACCTCTTCGATCCGCGCCGGTTGCCAGCGCGGCTTGCGGTCCTTGTCCACCACCATGGCGCGGACGCCCTCGGCGAAGTCCGGATGTCGCATCGTGGTGCGTGTCAGCGCCAGCTCGGCCGACTGGCATTGCGGCAATGTCAGGTTTGCGCCGCGACGTAGCGCCTCCAGCGTCCAGCACAAGGCGGAGGGCGATACCGCGCGCAGCGCCGCCAGTGTCCGTGCCGCCCATTCGTCGCCGCTCGCCTCGAGCCGTTGCACGATCTCGCGCATGCTGTCGGCGCCGAAGCAGCGATCGATCGCCGCCCGCTGTGACGCCAGCGAGAACGCCGGCAGTGGCGCGGCATGGCAACCCAGCGCCGCCGGCCCATCCTCGGCCAACGCATGTGACAGCGCCGGCAGTTCTGCTCGCGGGGTGAAGTGCGTTGCCAGACCCGCGTGCACCGCGTCCGCGCCCTGCATGCGCAACCCTGTCAGCCCCAGATACGTGCCGATCTCGCCTGGCAGCCGCGGCAGGAAGAACGTCGCGCCGATGTCCGGGAAGAAGCCGATCGCTGTCTCCGGCATCGCGAACGCCGCATGTTCGGTGGCGACGCGATACGGCGCATGCACCGAGAGGCCGATGCCGCCACCCATGCAGATGCCGTCGATCAGCGCAACATACGGCTTCGGGTAGGTGGCGATCATCAGGTTGAGCTCGTACTCCTCACGGAAGAACGTCTCGGCGTTGTGATGCTCGCCATCCAGTTCGTACTGGCGCAGCGCGCGCACGTCGCCGCCGGCGCAGAAGGCGCGATCGCCGGCACCCTCGATCACCACGCCGTGTACATGCGGATCGTCGCGCCATTCCGTCAGCGCGCGCGTGCAGGCCCGGATCATGGCCAGATCGAGCGCGTTCAACGCCTGCGGACGGTTCAGCACGATCCGCCCCACGCGCCCGTCGCGTCGGGCGATCACGGTCTGTTCGTCTTGCATGCACCTCTCCCGGATGGCGGCAGCATCTAGCGCTGGGGGGCCGGTCGCGCCAAGGCAGCCCCCGCTTCCGCTTGCGGCGAATTTCGCGGAATGTAGGGTCCCGCCGCAGCGCACGAACCCGGAGCCCAGTATCGATGCATGTCCGCCTGCTTGTGGCCGCCGCGGCGATCCTCGTGCTGTCATGCGGTCTTGCCACGGCACGCGACCTCACCGTCGTCGGGCGTGCCGCGACGCAGGATGCGATCAAACAGGTGTTTGCCGTGCCGTTCACCGGGGCGACCGCCATCCCCGTGCAGACCGAGGGCTGGGAGGGCGGCATCGATGCGTTGCGAACACAGGCAAAGGCGTCCGAGAACACCTGGGACCTCGTCATGGTGGACAGCGAGGAACTGGCAACCGGCTGCTCCGAGGGCCTGTTCGAGAAGCTCGACTGGTCGGCGATCGGCGGCAAGGACCATTACCTGCCGCAGGCGGTCAGTGATTGCGGCGTCGGCGCCGGCGTATCGAGCCTGGTGCTCACCTGGGATCGCGACAAGTTTCCCGCCACGCCCGGTTGGGCGGATTTCTGGGATGTCGCGAAGTATCCCGGCAAACGCGGCCTGCATCGCGGGGTACGCGGGAACCTGGAGTTCGCACTCATCGCCGACGGCGTGGCGCCTGGCGACGTCTACAAGGTGCTGGCGACCTCGGAGGGCGTCGATCGCGCGTTCCGGCGGCTCGATCAGCTCAAGCCCTATATCGTGTGGTGGCAGAACGATGCGGAGGCGGCACGCATCCTGGCGTCCGGCGACGTGCTGATGACCAGCGCCTCCGCGCCGGCGATCACCGCGGTGAACCGAAGTGCGCATCGCAATTTCGGCCATCAGTGGGCGGCGAGCCTCTACGAGGTGCAGAGCTGGGCGATCCTCAAGGGCAGTCCGAACCTCCGGTCCGCGACTCAGTTCCTCTATTTCGCCGGCACGCCGGCGATCGAGGCGCGACTGGTTGCGCAGTTCGGCGAGGGCGGCCTGGCGAAGGGCGCCAATGACGGTCTGCCGGCAGACCTCGCGCAGGTCTCACCCACCACACCGGCCAACCTCGCGGCGGCGGTACGGGTGGATGCGACGTTCTGGCGCGACAACCTCACCAAGCTGCAGCAGCAGTTCGAGAGCTGGTTGACGCATTGACCGAGGCCGCCCGCCTGTCCATCGAACAGCGCGAAGGACGCGTGGTGATGGTCTTCGCGGGCAGGCTCGATGTGGCCTCGATCGGTGCGCTGTGGCGGCCGGCGATGCACGCGGCGGAGCGCGCACGCGGCCAGAAGCTGGCGTTCGACCTCGGTGCCGTGTCGTTCAGCGACGTCGGCGGCGCGAGCTTCCTCGCCGCGGTCGAGGCGGCGCACGGCGACGCCGCGCAGCTCATCGGCGCGCAGGAGCGCGTGCGGGCATTGCTGCTTCGCGCGCGTGCAGCGTCAGGGGCCGGTGCCGGCGGCGATACCGCGCCGCGGGCGTCCGCGCGCGACGTCATCGTGATGGCATTCGGACTGGCGGCTGCCGGCATCGGCTTCGTTGGCGAGGCCGCGGTGGCGGTTGTTCGCCTGCCATGGCGGCGGCGCATGCTGCGCGCACCTGATCTGCTGCGCTATATCGATCAGGCCGGCGTGCGGTCACTGCCGCTGCTGATGCTGCTCGGCTACCTGATCGGCCTGATCCTGGCGTTCCAGTCCGCGGTGCCGATGCGACGGTTCGGCGCCGACATCTTCGTCGCCAACCTGGTCGCCCTGAGCCTGATCCGTGAGCTTGGCCCGCTGCTCGCGGCGGTGATCCTGTCGGGACGCACCGGCTCTGCCTTCGCGGCAGAGATCGGCACCATGAAGGTGAACGAGGAGGTTGATGCCCTGATAACGATGGGCCTCGATCCGATGACCATGCTGGTGCTGCCGCGCATCATCGCGGCGATGCTGGTGATGCCAGTCATGACTTTGACACTCGACATCGCCGGAATGCTAGGCATGGCGACTGTGATGCGCGGCTTCGGCTTTCCCCTGGTAACGATCGCCAGGCAGATTCAGAACTGGGTGACCGCGCAGGACATGTACGGCGGTCTGTTCAAGTCGGTCTGGTTTGGCATCGCGGTGGCCGCGATCGGCTGCCGGGCCGGGCTTGGCACGGGCGTCGGCCCGCGCGCTGTCGGTCTGTCGACGACGGCGGCGGTGGTCGGCGGCATCGTGGCCACCATTGCGCTCGATGGCCTGTTCGCCTTGATCTTCTATCGGTTGAATCTATGAACCGAGACCAGATCATTCGAGCAGACGGTGTGGCGCAGCGCTTCGGCACCCGCACCATATTCCGTGATGTCTCGTTCACCGTGTATGCCGGCGAGGTGTTCGTCATCCTGGGTGGCTCGGGTTGCGGCAAGTCGACTCTCATGAAGCAACTGATCGGTCTGCTTGTGCCGAGTGAGGGACGCATCGAGATCTTCGGCCATGAGATCACCGGGACGGATGGCGAGGTGGCGCTGGACGATGTCCAGCGGCGAATGGGCGTCATGTTCCAATCGGGCGCCTTGTTCGGCTCAATGAACCTGCTCGAGAACGTCATGCTGCCGCTCGAGATGTTCACCGACCTGCCGCCCGAGGGGCGGGAAGCCGTGGCGCGCGTGAAGCTTGGGCTGGTCGGTCTGGGCGATGCCGCACAACTGATGCCGGCGGAGATCTCCGGTGGCATGGCGCGGCGTGCCGGCATTGCACGGGCGATGGCGCTCGATCCGCCGCTGCTGCTGCTTGACGAACCATCGGCCGGACTGGACCCGATCACGTCCGCTGGACTGGACCGGTTGATTCTGGAACTGCGCCAGGATCTGGGTGCCACGTTTGTCGTGGTCACGCACGAGCTTGCCTCGATCCTGGCGATCGCCGATCGCTGCATCATGCTGGATCGCGCTGCCTATCAGGATGCAGGCGGTATGATCGCCGAAGGCGACCCGCGCGTGCTGCGCGACACCAGCACGCATCCGACCGTGCGCGCGTTCTTCCGTCGCGAAGTGGTTGCGGCGGCTGTCACATGATGCGCGTGTCCGCCGTCTATCTGCGCGTCGGCCTGCTCATCATAGGCGGGGCGGCGCTGCTGGTCGCGCTGATCTGGTTCTTGGCCGGGGGCGAGATCAAGCATGGCAAGTTGTTCGAATCGTACTTCAGCGAATTGGTGCAGGGCCTGGAGGTGGGTGCGCCGGTCAAGTTTCGTGGCGTGACGATCGGCCGCGTGACGGACATTGGTCTGGTGAGCGCGGAATACGGCGGCAGCCAACCAATCGATATCGGGCGCCAGATCTATCGCCTGGTGTTCGTGCGGTACGAGGTCGACACGACCAGGATGGGCAAGGTTCCCGACACGGCGGAGGCCGTGGGATTGGGATTGCGCATCCGGCTGGCATCGCAGGGGATCACCGGTCTCAGCTACCTCGAACTCGACTTTGTCGATCCCGCGCATTACCCGGCGCTGGATGTGCCGTGGCAACCTACGGCCCAGTACATTCCGTCCATGCCGAGTACATTCCTCCAGGTGCAGGATGCGGCGCAGCAGGTGCTGGCGAAGCTGAACGCCGTGGACATCGCCAAGCTGGCCAATCAGTTGAGTACGTTGCTGACCGATGCCCAGGCCGATCTCGCAAGTGGCGACGTCCACACGATGCTGGCGAATGCGGCGACGATGTTGCGGACCATCGATGAGGCGGTGCGGGCCGCGGACCTGCCGGCATTGACCGCAGACATCAGGCACACGTCTTCGGCGCTGCATGACACGCTGCAGGGAGAGCAACTGCAGAACCTGCTGACCAATGCGGGGCTGGCGGCCGACCGGTTCGCCACCGCGGCGGCCAGGTTGCCGGCGCTGATCGCATCGGTGCAGGCGACGGCGCAACGCGCCGGTAGCAGCACAGCGGACATCGAGCAGGGTCTCATTCCGTTGCTACGCGACATGCAGGCAACCGCGCAGAATCTGCGCGAGATGAGCGAGTCACTGCGGCGTTATCCGGGGCAGGTATTCGGCTCGCCACCGCCGCGCAGCCCGGCGGCTGGCAGGTGAGGCGCCGCTGGGTACTAGCCGGTGCTACGGCAGTCACCGGCTGTTCGTTGCTGCCCCAGACGTCGTATGTGCAGCGGCGCGACTGGCCGCTCGACGTGCAACGACCGGCGGCGGCCCGGCCGAACCCGCGTGGCCGCGTTCTGCTGGTGCGCAGCGTGCGTGCGGGCCCGGGGCTGGAGGCGCGCGGGCTGCAGTGGCTGCAGCGCGACGGCAGCGTGCACTTGGACTTCTATGAGCAATGGGCGGTGCCGCCGGCGCAGGCGGTGGAGGACGACCTGCGACGGTGGTTGGGTGATTCCGGGTTGTTCAAGGCAGTGGTGGCGCCGGGCAGTCGACTGAACGCCGATTTCATTCTTGAGGGCGAGCTCAATACGTTCATGGCCGATTTAGGCACTGGCGTTGCCCGCGTGGCGCTGGCTTTGGTCCTGCTGGATCAGCGGCAGGGTTCGACGAAGGTGTTGCTGCAGCGGACCGAGACAGCCGAGGCCAGGCTGGCCGACAACGAGCCGCCGGCGATCGCGAAGGCGATGCAGGCGGCCATCGTCGATGTGCTGCAACGGACTGAAGCGGACGTTGCGAGGGTCGCTCGCTGACGGTGCATCAGAGGTTCGGCCAGCGTCGCGTGCGATCGGCCTCCTGGGTCGGGGTCAGCGTTGTCGGGCCAGCGGCGACGTCGGGCGGGTGATCGGGCAGGCTTGCCGGATCGCGCCAGCAGTCGGCCACGCCGAGACTGCGCGTGCAGTAAGGCTGTGCCTCGGGTGGCGGTTCGACCGGGCGGCAATAGCTCTTGCCCTGGTCCATCCGGACGATCGAGCAGTCCTTGCCTGACACCACGGAATAGAGCGCGTCAAACGGGCTGCGCTGCATCACTGCGATGCTGCCGACGGTGACTCCGACGCCGATGGTCGCGGCCTGTTCGGGCGTGACGCAGCCGGCGAGCAACAGCAGGAGCAGCAGATATCGCACAGAAGCAGCATACGCCCATTGGGTAAACCGATGGTTTGCATTGCGTTTGCCGGTGCGCGGGTGCGCCGCTATGGTCCGCCGCGCCGCCGGACCGGCAACAGCGCGAATTGCGGGAGCCCACGTGGTCGACATTTTCGACGAGGTCGATGAGGAACTACGCGCCGAGCGCGCGCAGCAACTGCTGAAACGCTATGGCGGCCTGATCGTGGCCGGTGCGTTGGTGATCGTCGGTGCGGCGGCCGGCTGGCAAGGCTGGCGGTGGTACGAGGCCCGGCAGGACCAGGCGGCAGCGGTGGAGTACCTGACAGCGATGAACTTGGCCGATGCCACCGCGGCAGGGACCAGCGAGGCGAGCCGCACCGCAGCCACAGCGACACTGGGGAAGCTGGCCGCGACAGCGCCCGACGGCTACGCGACCCTCGCTCGGTTGCGCGAGGCGGCGCTGAAGGCGGACTCGGGTGATGCGCAGGGTGCGGCGGCGATATGGGACAAGCTGGCGGGCGACTCCTCGGCTGATCCGCTGCTGCGCGACCTCGCGAGCCTGCTATGGGCGCAGCATCAGATCGACAGCGCCGATCCGTCACTGCTGGAGGATCGGCTGAAGGCACTGACCGCGCCGGAGAACCCCTGGCACGCGCTGGCCGAGGAACAGCTTGCGCTGCTGGACCTCCGCCGGGGCAGGACCGATCAGGCCAGGACGGCATTGCAGCATTTGGCGCAGGACTCCTCGGCGCCGAATGGCGTCCGTGGACGGGCGAGTGGTCTGCTGAGCAGGTTGGGCGGCTGATCGGGATGGGGCGGCTTACCCGGCGAACCGCGCTGATTGCGCCGTTGGCGCTCGGTGGCTGCGGGCTGTGGGACGACTGGTTCGGCACTCACAAGACGCCGCTGCCGGGCAAACGGGAGCCGGTGGTGGCCGGCCGCAAGACCCTGCGGGTAGACGAAGGCACGCCGAAGGTCGAGCTGCCGACGGCTGTGAGCAACGCAGCCTGGCCTCAGGCCGGAGGCAATCCGGCGCATTTCATGGGCCATCTTGCCGCCGGGCAGCGGCTGGTCGAGGCCTGGAGCGCCAATATCGGCGCCGGCGGGGGCTACCGGCGCAAGATCATGGCCCAGCCCGTGGTGGCCGACGGCATCGTCTATGTGATGGACTCCGATGCCGTGGTGTCGGCGTTCGACGTCACCGGCGGCAGGCGGGTCTGGCGGTTCGACACGCGAAGGGACGACGACGACAGCACGAATGTTGGTGGCGGGCTCACGGTCGATCAGGGCACGCTCTATGCGGTGAACGGACTGGCCGAACTGGTTGCGTTGGATGCCGCCAAGGGGACTGTGCGCTGGCGCAGTGGCTTCGGCGCGCCCACCCGGTCTGCGCCCACTGTGGTGGAGGGCCGGCTGTTCGTGACGACCATCGAGGACCGGCTCCTGGCGCTGGCCACCGACGACGGACGACAGCTCTGGTCGCACCAGGCCGCCAACGCCACCACAAGCATTCTGGGACGGCCTGCGCCGGCCTATTCGGACGGCTTGGTTGTGGCGGGGTTCGGGTCGGGCGAACTGGCGACCCTGCACGCCGAAAGCGGCACGGCCGTGTGGACCGATACCCTCGCCGCGACTATCGGCGGCAGCAGTATCGCCGACTTCGCCGCG
This sequence comes from uncultured Alphaproteobacteria bacterium, assembly GCA_963791495.1. Lineage (GTDB taxonomy): Bacteria > Pseudomonadota > Alphaproteobacteria > Acetobacterales > Acetobacteraceae > JAMXLO01. The sequence goes on along the minus strand of CAWBST010000017.1, from coordinate 309,882 downwards.
ATCCGTGGCCTGCCCGTGGTGGGCGACGGCAGGGTCTATGCGATCGGCATGGGCGGGCTGGCGGTTGCCGTCGATCTGCCGAGTGGCCGGCGGCTGTGGGAGCGGGAGGCCTCGGGCGAGGACAGTCCCTGGGCGGCGGGATCGTGGCTGTTCATCGTGACGCTCGAGCAGAAGATAGGGGCGGTCAATCGCGACGATGGGCGGGTGGCGTGGGTGACCGAGCTGCCGCGCTGGGAGAACCCGGAGAAGGAGAAGGATCCGATCACCTGGTATGGCCCCTTGCTGGCCGGGGACCGGTTGGTGGTGGCCGGTACCAATCGCCGGGCATTGGCGGTCAGTCCGTATACCGGCGAGATCCTTGGGCAGCAGGACCTGTCGGGGGCGGCATCGCTGGGACCGGTCGTGGCCGGCGGCACCGTCTTCGTGGTGACGGACGACGGCAGGCTGCTGGCGCTGCGCTGACCGGGGATGCTGCCGTTGGTCGTGATCGCTGGCCGGCCGAATGTCGGCAAGAGCACGCTGTTCAACCGGCTGGCCGGGCGGCGGCTGGCGCTGGTGTCCGATACGCCCGGCGTCACGCGTGACCGCAAGGAGGCAGAGGCGCTGCTGCGCGGCCGGCGGGTGCGGCTGGTGGACACCGCCGGGCTGGAGGAGGCGGCGCCGGAGACGCTCGCCGGACGAATGCGCGAGGGCGCCGGTGTGGCGACCACGGCCGCCGACCTGGTGGTGTTCGTGGTGGATGCGCGCGCCGGGGTGACGCCGGCGGACCGCCACTTTGCCCAGTGGCTGCGCCGGCAGGGGCGGCCGGTGCTGCTGGTGGCGAACAAGGCGGAAGGGCGGTCGTCGCGGTCCTCGGTGCTGGATGCATTCGAGCTGGGCCTGGGTGAGCCGCTCGCGGTCTCGGCCGAGCACGGGGAGGGGATCTCGGACCTGATGGCCGAGATCGCCGACCGGCTGCCGGACGAGGAGATCGAGCCGGAGGAGGCGGGGCGGGGGCTGAAGCTCGCCATCGTGGGGCGGCCGAACGTGGGCAAGTCCACGCTGCTGAACCGGCTGATCGGTGAGGAGCGGATGCTGACCGGACCGGAGCCGGGACTGACGCGGGATGCCGTCTCGGTAGTGCTGGAGGATCCCGAGGGGCCGATCGAGCTGGTGGATACCGCGGGTCTGCGCCGCAAGGCTCGGATCGAGGCACCGCTGGAGAAGCTGGCCACCGGGGCGGCGATCGGCGCGCTCAAGCTGGCGGAGGTGGTGGTGGTCGTGGTGGACGCGACCGAGGGGCTGCACGACCAGGACCTGCAGATCGCCCAGCTGGTGGAGCGCGAGGGGCGGGCCTGCGTGATCGCGCTGAACAAATGGGACGCGGTGGCGGACCGGTCGGCGGCGCGGCTGGCGGTGGCGGATCGGCTGGAGGCAAGCCTGGCGCAGTTGCGGGGGGTGCCGGTGGTGCCGCTGTCGGCGCTGACCGGGGCAGGGATGGACCGGCTGCTGCCGGCGGTGCGGCGGGCGCATGCGGTGTGGAATACCAGGGTGCCGACCGCGGGGCTGAACCGGTGGTTCGAGCAGGCGCTGGCGCGGCACCCGCCGCCTCTGGTGAGCGGGCGGCGGCTGAAGCTGCGGTATGTGACACAGGCCAAGGCGCGGCCGCCCACGTTCGTGGTGTTCGGGACGCGGGCGGAGCGGTTGCCGGAGGACTATCGGCGGTATCTGGTTAATGGTCTGCGGCAGGTGTTCGAGTTGCCGGGCACGCCGATCCGACTGCAGTTGCGGGGGACACGCAACCCGTATGTGGAGGGGTGAGGCTGCGCGGATTGGTGGCGCCCCCTCCCCCCAGCCCCCTCCCGCAGGGGGAGGGGGAGGGTAGGGGTGCTTTCCGGCCTTCTGGATTGGGCTGCTTGCTCGTGCGGCGGTCAGCGCCTTCGTGGTGGTCGCGGCCACGGTGGCCGCCGAGGCGGCGGGGCCGTTCTGGGGCGGGCTGATCGTCTCGCTGCCGATTGCCGCCGGACCCGCGTATGTGATGCTGGCGCTGCAGCACGACGCCGGCTTCATCGCCGCGAGCGCGCTGGGCAGCTTCGCGGTGAATGCGGCGAGCTTCGTGTTCCTGGCGGCGCTCGCGCTGCTGGCGGTGCGGGTGCGCTGGGGATGGGCGCTGGCAGGCAGCCTGGGCGCCTGGGCCGGGGCGGTGCTGCTGATCCGGCAGGTCGCGTGGGACCTGGTCGGCGCGAGCCTGCTCAATCTGGGCGTCGTGCTGGCGTGCCTGGCGCTGACCCGCTCGGTGGGGCGCGAGACAGGCGCGCCAGGCGCGGCGGTCCGGCGCCGATGGTTCGAACTGCCGGTGCGGGCCGCGATGGTGGGCCTGATGGTGGGCGGCGTGGTCACCGGCAGCCGGGCGCTCGGGCCGGCACTGACCGGCATGGCGGCGGTATTCCCGGTGGCGTTCACCAGTTTCGCGCTGCTGGTGCTGCCTCGGGTAGGCGGCGACGGTGGCGGCGGCGATCATGGCGAGCGCAGTGCGGGCGATGCCGGGGTTTGCGCTGGCATTGCTGACGTTGCATCTCGCGGCGGTGCCGCTGGGCGTGGGGGCGGCATTGGCGCTTGCGGTGGTGCCGTCGCTGGGATGGTCGGCGATGCTGATGGTGGGACGCGGCAGGCGGCTGCGGGCGGCGTGAGGCTTGTGCTCTCCAGAAGTCGTTCCCGCAGATGCGATACAGGTGCATGGGGTCTTGCCGCTGGTTCGCGTGACGCGGCGGTGGCGGCGGGCCGTGTTGCTGGTGCATGGGGTTCTGGCAGCGGTATGTCCGACCGGGTGGGAGACGCACGCCGCCTGGCTGCCTTCGCCTCTGCGATGGCGCGCTTCCATGGTGCATGGGCTTCTGCCTCTGCCTGCAGCGCGGCGCGCTCTTCGGCTCGGCTGAGGCCGGGCGAGAGGTACGGCGGCAACAGATCCGACGGGATGTGGCCGAGGTAGACGATCGCGTCCGCGGTGATCTGCCAGTTGCGGCGCAGGCTTATCAGGTGGCGGTCTCGTGCGCGGACTTCGGCGCCGTAGTGCCCGTGGATGGTGCGGGCAATGCGGAGGCGGGTCAGGCCTTCCTCGGTGCGCGGGCCGGTGCTGCGCCCGCCATGCATGCGGCAGCGGAGCTTGCCCCGGATGGCCGGCGCGCGGCAGGGGCAGCCGGCGCGAGTGCGGGCGCCACAGCGCGGGGCGAGCGCGAGGTTGGGGTTGCCGCGGCGGGTCTTTGCTTCGGCGGTGGCAGGCGGTGGGACTTCGGTGGACATGGGATCGGACCTGTGAGCAGAGTTCGCTTTTTGTTCTTATACACTGCCCGTGGTCGGCGAGGCTACCGCCCCATCCACTCCACCCATTCCCGTGCGGCGGCCCCAAACTCCCAGCGCGGCACATAGCCCGTGTCGCGTGCAATCTTCCCGATCGCCATCGGCCCGCGGTGAAATCCGGTGTGGCTGTCCACATTGCCGGTCTCGCCTGCCTTGGCGTTCCGCCAGCGAAAGCCCGGCACCACGCGGACGAGCGCCTCGCACCACGTCTCCACCGACCCGAGCTGTCCACTTCCCAGATTGTAGACCGTGCGCGACAGGGCCGGTGCGTCGGCCAGCCGCACCAGCCCATTTGCCACATCGCGCGAGAAGACAAAGTCTCCGCGCCATGCCGGGCCAAGCACGGCCTCCTCGCCGCGTCGCGCGCACTCCAGCGCCTGCAGCATCGGCGATAGCGTGTCGCGCACGCCCGTCGCGTATTCCCACGGCCCGTACACGCTGCCGAGACGCGCCGCGGCGAAGCGCACTGTCTGCATCTCGGCCACGCGCGGCAGCAGCGTCTCCGCGGCGCGCTTGGTCAGGCCGTACAGGGTCACGGGTGCGGGGGACAGCGCGTCCTCGTCGATCAGGGGCACGTCGCGCGCCGCGGCACCGTAGATCGAGCCCGAACTCGGATAGACGAAGCGAGGCACGCCACGTCTTGCCGCCGCCATCAGTGTAGCCACCGCGCCGTGGACGTTCACCGCAACGATACCCTCCGGATCGGCTTTCTCGCGAGCGGAGCCAGCGGTGATGACGGCACAATGGATCACTGCCTCGATCGGGGCGAGGGTCAGCGCGCGGCCGAGGTCGGCCGATGACAGGATTGAGCCGCCGATCAGAGTGAAACGACCCGGCAGGGTGGCGAAATGGCGGTGGGCGCTCCTGGGCAGCGGTATTCGATCGAGCCCAACCACGTCGCGGCCCGCGGCCAGCAGGTGTTCGACGACATTGAGCGCGACAAAACCGGCGGCGCCGGTGATCAGGATGGCCATGTATCGGAACCGCGATGAACGCAGATCAGCGGCGTTTCGGGTCTGCGCCGCCGTATTCTATCTGCGTTTATCTGCGTTCATCCGCGGTTTCATATCCTTGCTATCGCACGCGCTTCAGGCAGCCGGCAGCAGTGAGGCGGGATAAGGACCGTGCGGCAGTGTCTCGATCTTCAGCTTGACCGGCGTGCCGAGCCAGAGCGCCTGGCTGGTATGGTCCTCGTACTCGTCGTTGGTCAGGGGATGCACCAGGATGTCGAGGCCCTGACGATTGAACATCAGCCATGGCACCACGCTCTGGAAGGCGTCTGTCTTGAAGATGACCTGCATCTGCGGCACCGGATGCGGTCCGGCGATGCCCTGGTTCTTGCCGACCTGAACCGGGAAGTTCGACGCCAGCGAGTTCACGCAGTTTCTCGGCGATGGGTAGAGTGGCGTCGTCGTAGTAGATGTGTACGTGATAGCCATGAAGCTCGGGCGATCCGGTCATGACGCTTACCTCCTCCCTTGTACCTGGCTCAGAATAGCGTGAAGCCCACACGATCGGCAAACCTGTTGGAAGGATTGGGCAAGCGATGAGCCTGCTAGCCACTATTGCGGCCTGGAGCCTGCTCGCCTTCGCCCTCCTGCTGTTTGTCTTTCAACTGGGGGCGCATGAGTTTGGATACCAGATCGGCCGCTGGCGTGCGGCGCGGCGCGCGGCGCAGGCCGACAGCGTCGGGGTCGTGGTCGGCGGCATGCTCGCCCTGCTGGCCTTCGTGCTGGCGCTCACCCTCTCCTTTGCGAGCAACAGCTTCAGCGAGCGCCGTGCGAGGACGCTGGCCGAGGCCAACGCGATCGGGACGGCATGGCTGCGCGCTCAGGCGATCGGCGGCCCGCGCGGCAGCGAGATCGCCCGACTGCTGGAACAGTACACACATCTGCGGATCGACTTCGTCGAGGAGGACAACGATCCGGCCACGATCGACGATCTGAACCGACGGACCAACGCATTGCAGACAGAGATCTGGGGACACGCAACTTCCATCTCGCGCGAGCGTACGGATCCTGTCGTTGTCTCGCTGATGGCGGCCCTCAACGATACCTTCGACATGACGACAGCGGCGCGCTTCGCCTACACGCTGCGTCTGCCGCCGCAACTGGCTTGGCTGCTGTTCGGCATGGCGCTGATGAGCATGGCTGCTCTCGGGTACCAAGTAGGGCTCCGGGGCAATCCGAGCCACGTGCTGGCGGCGCTGCTCACCCTGATGTGGACGGCGGTGATTGTCGACATCCTCGATCTGGCAACCCCGCGGATCGGCGCGCTGCGCACCAGCGCCGCTGTGTACGAGTGGACCCTGCAGGGATTTCAGGGCGGCGTGCCGATCCCGCCGCCGCCCGGTCCAAGGTGAGTCAGTCGAACGTGTATCGCGAGAAGATCACCTCCGCCCTCTTGAATGCCTTGTCCACCGCCTCCGTCGGTGTCATCCCGTTCTTGATGACGTCGGCGTACGCTACGCCCCAGAGCTGCTCGGCGCTCACCTGGCCCCAAGCGGGATTGTAGGCGTAGTACGCCGCGGTGGTGGGTCCCAGCACCGATTCTTCCGTAAAGGGCGCCCGGTGGGGGTCGCTCGGGTCGAGCCACCAGGGGTCCTCCTTCGCGATGCGCGGCATCGAGGGCACCGTGCGGCCCAGCCCGCCCTTGAGGTTTGTATTCAGCACCTCTGGCTGCATGAAGAACCGGCCGAAGTCCTTGGCGACTTCGAGGTTCTTGGTGCCCTTGGGGATAAACAGGCCTCCGCAGCCGACCGGCGCAGGCATCTGCTTGCCGTCCTCGCCCAGCGGCAGGCCGATGGTCTTCATCTCCTCGTAATAGGCCTTCTTGTCTTTGATCATCGCCAGCTCGGTGGAGATCGAACCATCCAGATCCATCACGATGAGCTTCTCGTGGAACGCGTTGTTGTCGTCGGCATCGTTCCAGCTTATGGCCTCGGGCGGCACGTAGCCCTGCTTGTAGGAGTTGGTCAAAAAACTGACCGTGCGGATCACCGCCTCACGGACCTGCGGATTGTCGGTATGCAGCTTGCCGTCAGGCGTGACGATGTCCGCACCGCCGTAGGCAATCATGAAGTGCTGGAACAGGCCGTTGCCGTCGTTCGGTCCGACGGTGGTCATCTGCGGCCCTAACGCATAGATCTTGCGCCTGCCCTTGCTGCGGAGCACCTGTTGCATCGGCTTGAAGAAATTCCAGCGGGCATCCCAGGTGTTGGGGATGTCCGACAGCTTAAAGCCGGCCAGCTCGACCAGATCGCCCCAGAAATGGAACGGCTCCGCCCCCTGCTGCAGTGGCACAAGATAGTAGCTGCGCCGCTTGGTGACGCTGTTGTAGTAGCTGGAATTCAGCAACGCGGTGTTGCTGAGCTCCGCCTTGTGCGCCTCGACGATGTCGCTGACGTCCACGATCTTGTCGTTCCACGCGTTCTGCGGCAGGAGCGTGCCGGGCGCGATGTGGAAGATGAGATCGGGGACATCGCCGGTGGTGAGCGCCGAGATGATCTTCTGGTTCAGCGCCGTGAACGGCATGATGCTGAGCTCGATCTTGTTGCCGCTGGCCTTCTCGTACTGCGCGGCGGTGTTGCGGAACGCCGCGTCCTCCTCCGGCACGAAGCCCTGATCACGCCAGACGACGCACGTGGTTGCCTCGGCCCGCGCGATGTGCGGGCGTGCCAGCACGCCGGTTGCCATTAGCCCAAAAGCACCGCGAATTGCCGATCGCCGGCTCATGTTTGCCACGGCCGTTCTCCTTCCCTGGCTGGTGGACCGGTCGCTTGGGCGCCGGTTCTTGCTGATGGCTCTACGCCAAAGTTCTTTTATCTGGTTTCGGGTCGGATCGTCTCGACGTATCAAGTCAAAACATCAGGAGCCAGGTCCACATACTTCAGCTGCGCAATACTGGGCAGAATTATCAAAAGTAAAATCGAATATAAACGTGGAAAGGCGCACAGATTCTCGTCGCCGTCATCAGCGTGGCCACCAGGCCCGCACGTCCGGCCGCGCCGCTCGGTTCGCGGCGCGGTAGCTCTATCCGAACGTGAACTTCGCGAAGATCGCCTCGGCCCGCTTGAACGCCTTGTCCACCGCGGCGGCCGGCGTCATCCCGTTTTTGATCACATCGGCATGTGCGTTGCCCCAGAGCTGCTCGGCGCTGACCTGACCCCAGGCCGGATTGAAGCCGTTGTAGGCCGGGATGTTCGGCCCAAGCACGGCCTCGCGGACATAGGGCGCGCGATGCGGGTCCGTCGTGGAATCCAGCCACCACGGATCGTCCTTCACGATCTGCGGGAAGACCGGTACCCAGCGACCGAGCCCGTTCTTCAGATTCTCGTTCATCACCTGCGGCTGCATGAAGTATTTCATAAAGTCCTTGGCCGTCTCGACATTCTTCGCTCCCTTCGGGATGAAGCCGCCGCCGGCGCCGAGGAAGCGGGCATCGTGCTGCCGTCATTGCGGTTCGGCAGGCCCGTCACCACCGCCTCCTCGTAATAGGCCTTCTTGTTCTTGATCATCGCGAGCTCGGTCGACAGCGTGCCGTCGAGATCCATTACGAACAGCTTTTCGTGGTAGGCATTGTTGTCGTCGGCATCATTCCAGGTCAGCGCCTCCGGCGGTACATAGCCTTCCTTGTAGCAGTTCGTCATGAACTCGACCGACCTGATCGCCGCCTCGCGCACCTTCGGATCATCGGTGTGCAGCTTGCCGTCCCTGGTGAGGATATCCTGTCCGCCGTTGGCGACCATGAAATAGCCAAACAGACTGTTGCCGTCGTTCGGTCCGACGGTGGTCATCTGCAGGCCCATGGTGTAGATCTTGCGCATACCCTTGGCGCGCAGTTCCTTCTGCATCGGCTTGAAGAAGTCCCAGAAGGCGTCCCAGGTCTTCGGGGCGTCCGACAACTTGAAGCCGGCCTTGGTGACGAGGTCGCCCCAGATATGGAATGGGGACGTCGCCTGCTTGATCGGCACCAGATAGAAGGCGCGTTGCTTCGTGGTGCCGTTGTAGAAGCTGGAATTCAACAACGCGGTCTCGCTGAGCTTGGACTTGTTGCTCCTCAACGATGTCGCTGACGTCGACCAGCTTATTGTCCCAGGCGAACTGCGGCAGGATCGTCGCCGGTGCGTCGTGGAAGATGACGTCCGGCACGTCACCGCTGGTGATCGCGGAGATCGCCTTCTGGTTCAGCGCCTGGAACGGCATGACGCTGAGATCGATCTTGTTGCCGCTGACCTTCTCGTAATCGGCGACCGTCTTGCGGAAGGCGGCATCCTCTTCGGGAACAAAGCCTTGCACCTGCCAGACGGTCGCCGTGGTGGCGGCCGCGTTGGCGATGTGCGGTCGCGCCAGCGCCCCTGCCGCGGTCAGCCCGAGGGACGCGCCGATCATGGATCGACGGCTCATGTGCTGCATGGCCATTCCTTCCCTGTTGCCCGGTCGCTTGTGCGGCGGGCCTTTACGTTTGATTGATCTCACACTAGCGAGGGCGGCTGGCACGGGTTAGTCAAAACTCTTGGAGCGACGGCCGCCGAGCGCCATGGTGCAACCGCAATTCGCGGCAGGCGTTGTCTTTTCATGCTTGAACTGGAGCGACGCACGATCGGGAAGCTCTCCGCGCGGCTCGTGCCGTTCCTGATCGTCTGCTACTTCGTCGCCTACCTCGACCGGGTCAATGTGAGCTTTGCCGCGCTCACGATGAACCAGGACCTGGGCCTTTCCGCGACCGCATATGGTCTCGGCGCCGGCATCTTCTTCTTCAGCTATTTCCTGTTCGAGGTCCCATCCAACCTGGCGCTGGAACGCTTCGGCGCGCGCAGGTGGATCGCGCGCATCATGTTCACCTGGGGTCTGGTTTCCGGCGCCATGGTGTTCGTGCAGGGCGAGACGAGCTTCTACGTCGTGCGGGTGCTGCTCGGCGCGGCGGAGGCGGGGTTCTTTCCGGGCATCATCTTCTATCTGACGCTGTGGTTCCCCGGCGTTTACCGGGCGCGGATCATCGGCTGGTTCATGGTGGCGATCCCGCTCTCCACCGTGTTCGGCGCGCCGGTGTCGAGTGCGCTGCTGGGGTTGCACGGTTTTGGCGGGCTGAAGGGCTGGCAGTGGCTGTTCCTGCTCGAGGCGGTGCCGGCGCTGATCCTCGCCGTCGTCACGTGGTTCTACCTGACGGATCGGCCTGCCGACGCGGCGTGGCTCGAAGCTGATGAGCGCGAGTGGCTGACGCAACGGCTGGCCGAGGAGCAGCGGCAGCGCGAGGCGGTGCACGATATCAGTGTCCTGAGGGCGCTGATCGATCCGAAGGTGCTGGCGCTCTCGGTGGTGTATTTCGGCGGCGTCGCGACGAACTACGGCACGGCGTATTTCCTGCCGCAGATCGTCAAGGCGTTCGGGCTGTCGAATGTAGAGACCGGCTTCGTGAGCGCGATCCCGTACGTGGTGGGATCCATTGGCATGGTGTGGTTTGGCCATCGTTCGGATCGGCACATGGAGCGCAAGGGCCATGCGGCGGTGGCGTTCGCGCTGGCGGCGATCGGCATCGGGCTATCGCCGCTGTTCGACGATCCGACGGTGAAGATGCTGTTCCTCTCGATCGGCGCGTTCGGCGTGTTCGCGGTGCTGCCGGTATTCTGGACGTTGCCCACGGCGTTCCTGTCCGGCGCATCGGCTGCGGCGGGCATTGCGGTGATCAACTCGGTCGGCAACCTGGCGGGATTCTTCGGGCCATTCGCGATGGGCGCGCTGAAGGACGCGACCGGCGACTATGCCGCGGGACTATGGGTGATCGCGGCCTGCGCCGTGTTGTCGATGGTCGTGGTGCTGGCGCTGCATCACGACCGGAGGCTGGAGGAGGCGCCGAGTACGACACCGGCGTGAGTTCACGCGGACGCGGCGTCGCTCACGGCCCTCAGAAGTGTTAGCAGCGTGCGGTTGATCGGGGTCGGAATGCTGTGCCGCGCGCCGGCGGCTACGACGGATCCCGTCAGCGCCTCCACTTCGAGCCTGCGTCCCGCGAGCCGGTCGAAATACATCGAGGTGCCAAGGTCGCCCGAATAGGAGAAGAGCGTTGCCATCGTTTGGGCGGCGTCCCCATCGGTCAGGTTGGCTCCATCCGCCTTCGCCACGGCGATCGCCTCCGCCATGATCTCCAGGCATAGCGCGTGCACATCGTCGCGCCGCAGCACTGACTGCCGCTGCAGTGTCAATGCGGTGATCGGGTTGGCGATCACGTTGAGCAGCAACTTGCGCCACGCGAGAGTGGCGAAATCGTCGCTCAGAAGCACATGCAGCGACGTGCCTTCGAGCATCGACGCAAAGTCCCGGCCCGCGGGTTCGTCCGGGGCGACGAGGTCATGCTTTGCGACACTGCGCAGCCGGACATGGTCCGGGGCGAGGCGTTCGCCATTGTAATAGACGATGGTCGGGACGACGGTCGCGCCTCCAACATAGGGCGCAACGCGCTCCACATGGTTGATGCCATTCTGCAGGACCGCGACGCGAGACGCCGGTGTGCATAGGCGCGCGAGCCAGGGTGCGGTTGCGGGTGTGTCGTGCGCCTTGCAGCACAACAGGATCCAATCGGCTGGTTCCACCTGGGCCGGATCGGTCGTTGTGCGCAGCGGAAGCTCCTCGCTGTCGCCGTTGCGGTCGAGCACAAGCCGGTCGATCGGGCGTCGCGCGCAGGCGATGACGTCATGGCGGTCCGCGGCCCGCAAGCACCCGGCGATTGCGGCACCGATATTGCCCAGACCGATGACTGCGATGGTCTGGCGTTCCTGGGATCGGGATGAGGACATCCGGTGATGGTAGGCAGGAAGTTGACGGAGTCAACTATGCTGCGCTGCATCGAAAATGGCGACCTCTGCGTGCCGCGTCTCTACCGGGAGGCACAGGGCGGCGAGTTGCGGTGCGACCTCCTGCGGCTGCGGCAGTGAAGCCGGATCCTCGCCTGGGAAAGCACTCGCCCGGAGCCGTGTTCGGACGACGCCCGGGTCGAACAGGTTCACCCGCAGGCGCGTCGTCTTCACCTCGTCCGCCCAGGTCAGGACGAGATGCTCCATGGCGGCCTTGGTCGCACCATAGGGGCCCCAGTAGGCCTTCGGTTCACGCGCCCGCTGGTCGGTCACGAACACCGCGCGGCCCGCCGCGGCGTTGCGCAGCAGAGGGTCGCAGGTGCGGATCAGGTGCCAGGCAGCGGCCAGGTTGACTGCAACCACGTCGGCCCAGTCGTTCGGCAGGATATGCGCGACCGGCGTCAAGCGTCCCAGCGTGCCCGCGGCGTGCACCAGTATATCGAGGCGTTCGAACCGCTGGTGGATGCTCGGGCCGATCGCATCGACCTGGCCGCCTTCCGCCAGGTCCAGCGGCAACAGAGTCGCGCTGCCGCCGACCGCGCGTATCGCATCGTCGGTCTCTTCCAGGCCGCCTTGCGTGCGTGCGGTGATCACCACGTGAGCACCAAGTCGCGCCAGCTCGACAGCCGTCGCTGCGCCGATGCCGCGGCTTGCGCCGGTGACCAGCGCGACGCTGCCGGCCAGTGGGTTCAATGGTCCTCGGCCAGCAGGCTCAACTGGCGTTCCGAGTTGTCGGTCTGATCGGGCAGGCTGATCGGATAGTCGCCGGTGAAGCAGGCGTCGCAATAGTGCGGCCGCGCCGCGTCGCGCTCCTGCTTACCAAGCGCGCGATACAGGCCGTCGATCGAGATGAACGCCAGGCTGTCTACGCCGATCTGATCGGCCATGTCGTCCACCGAAAGCCGCGCCGCCAGCAACTCGCCCCGCTCCGGGGTGTCGATGCCATAGAAGCAGGAATGCGTGGTGGGCGGCGACGAGACGCGCATGTGCACCTCGCGCGCACCTGCTTGACGGACCATCTCGACAATCTTGCGGCTGGTGGTGCCGCGCACGATCGAATCATCGACCAGGATGACCCGCTTGCCCTCCAGCACCGGGCGGTTGGCGGAGTGCTTCAGCTTCACGCCCAGGTGGCGGATGTGGTCTGTCGGTTCGATGAAGGTGCGGCCGACATAATGGTTGCGGATGATACCAAGCTCGAACGGGATGCCGCTTTCCAACGCGTAACCCATCGCCGCGGGCACGCCGGAATCCGGCACCGGCACCACCACGTCGGCCGGCACGCCACTCTCGCGCGCCAACTCGGCGCCGATGTGCTTGCGCGCTGCGTAGACGGGGGTGCCCTCCATGACTGAATCCGGCCGGGCGAAATAGATGTACTCGAACACGCAGAACCGCTCGCGCGCGCGGCCGAAGGGCTTGATGCTGTGGACGCCCTGGTCGTTGATCACGACCAGTTCGCCGGGCTCCACGTCGCGCACGAACTGGGCGCCGACGATGTCGAGCGCGCAGGTCTCGCTGGCCAGCACCCAGCCGCCGGTGCCCTCGGTACCGATGCGGCCCAGGATCAGTGGTCGCACGCCTAGGGGATCGCGGACGCCCATCAGCGCCTCGGTGGACAGCGCGACCAGCGAATAGGCGCCCATCACCTGCTTGAGCGCATCGATCAATCGATCGGCCACGGTGGAGTAAAGGCTGATCGCGATCAGGTGGACGAACACCTCGGAATCGGTGGTGGACTGGAACAGGCAGCCGCGCCGCACCAGTGTCCGGCGCAGGACGTGCGCATTGGTGAGGTTGCCGTTGTGCGCCACCGCGAAGCCGCCAAACTCGAAATCGGCGTAGAGTGGCTGCACGTTGCGGAGGATCGTGCCGCCGGTCGTGGCGTAGCGGTTATGGCCGATCGCACTGACGCCGGGCAGCGCGGCGATCACCCGCGCATCGCCGAAATTGTCGCCGACCAGGCCAAGGCCGCGATGCGAATGAAAGTGGCTGCCATCGAAGGTGACGATGCCGGCCAACTCCTGGCCGCGATGCTGCAGCGCGTGCAGGCCGAGTGCCGTGACGGCGGCGGCATCCGGGACGTTCCAGACGCCGAAGACACCGCACTCCTCGTGGAACTTGTCGTCGTCGGGCGGCGAAGTCACGGTCATGCAGTTCTCTCCCGATCCGCGTCCGGCTAGCGCCTTACAGCTCGGCCAACGGGCGTCGCCTGCAGCAGGTCGGCCGCCGCCGTGTCGCGACCGCTTGGCGGGGCATTGACCTCGCCCGGGCGGAATTCGGGCGGTAACCGGTTCACCACCCACTTGGCACCAAGATAGACTGGCCATACCGATTCGGACTTGAGGACCGGTTCGGGCCAGCGCACCACCGGAACCACCATCCCTGCACCGATATAGGCAATGATGGCCAGCGCCACACCCCGGCCCAGGCCGAATACCAGACCCAGCGTCCGGTCGAGGCCACTAACCGGCGAGGCGCGCACCAGCCCGCTGAGCCAGCGGGAGAGCAGCATCAGCACGATCAGGCTGAGGACGAACACCACGGCGAAGCCGACCGGATCGACCCAGGGCGAGTGGCCCATCCATTCCTCGAACCGCGGCCGTACGCGTGGCAGCGCCCAGACGCCGGCGAAGATGGCGCCCGCCCAGGCGGCGATGCCCAGCACCTCGCGCACCAGGCCGCGCATGAAGGCGAGCAGCGCGGATATCGCTATCACTGCCAAAACGACTAGATCGACCCAGGTCATCAAACCGCCACGAAGCGCCAGCCGGCGGCTTTATCGGCCTCGAAACGCCCGGCGCCAAGCGGCGATCACGCGGAATGCGGCACGTTCTGAGCAAATCGTGCGACGAGGTCGGAGATGTGACCGATTTCCGTCAACTCCAGCCCCTCGGGCGGTGCCGGCTGGCGGCTGCCGCGGGCGACCCGGCGCGGCAGCGTGGCCTGCTCGAAGCCTAGCTTGGCCGCCTCCTTCAGGCGGGAATCGGCTTGCGCGACCTGGCGGACCTCGCCCGACAGACCGATCTCGCCGAAATACACCATGCCGGGATTGGTTGGCATGGCAGTTGCGGCCGAGACCAGCGCGGCCGCCACAGCCAGGTCGGCACCCGGCTCGCTGACGCGCAATCCGCCGGCGATGTTGAGATAAACGTCGGTGGCGCTGAGGCGCATGCCGCCGCGCGCCTCCAGCACCGCGAGCAGCATCGGCAGCCGGCCGCCGTCCCAGCCGATCACCGAGCGGCGGGGTGTGCCCGAGGGATTGGGTGAGAGCAGCGCCTGTACTTCTACCAGCACCGGGCGGGTTCCTTCCACGCCGGCGAACACCGCGCTGCCAGCGACGTTGCCGCGCCGCTCGGCAAGAAATAGCGCCGATGGGTTGGCGACCTCGGCCAGGCCACGGTCGGTCATCTCGAACACGCCGATCTCGTCGGTGGCGCCGAAACGGTTCTTCACCGCGCGGAGGATGCGGAACTGGTGGCCGCGGTCGCCTTCGAAATACAGGACCGCGTCCACCATGTGCTCGAGCACGCGCGGGCCGGCGATGGCGCCATCCTTGGTCACGTGCCCGACCAGCACCAGCGCGAATTTTGCCGCTTTGGCAAGCTGGATCAGTTCGAAGCTCGAGGCGCGGACTTGCGCCACCGTGCCTGGGGCACTGTCGATGCTGTCGAGCCACATCGTTTGGATCGAATCGATCACCACCAGGGCGGCGTCGCCCGCTGATTGGAGGCTGGCGGCGATGTCGCGCAGGTTGATCGCGGTGGCGAGTTCAAGCGGCGCGTCCTGCACGCCCAGGCGGCGGGCGCGCAGGCGGGTCTGCTCGATGGATTCCTCGCCTGAGATGTAGAACACGCGGCGGCCGGCGCGGGCCAGGCTGGCGGCCGCCTGCAGCAGCAGCGTTGACTTGCCGATCCCTGGATCGCCGCCGACCAGGACCGCCGACGCGGGTACCAGCCCGCCGCCCAGCACGCGGTCCAGTTCGGCAATGCCGGTGGCGCAGCGCGGCGGCGGTTCCGCGCTGCCGGCCAGATCGACGAACGCGACGCGTCGTCCTGTGCCGCCCTTGGCGGCGGGGCCGGGGCGCGGGGTGATCGCCTCCTCGACGATGGTGTTCCATTCGCTGCAGGCCTCGCAACGGCCGGCCCATCTCGGACTGACTGCGCCGCAACTCTGGCAGACGAAGCGGGAGGTCGGTTTGGCCAATGGGGCTCAGTTGCGGCTGGCGGTCAGCATGACCTGACCGGCGGCATTTTTCACGGTGCTGACCCGCAGCAGCCATTCGCGCTGGCCCAGCGAGGCCAGGTATTCGCGGTGTTTGAGCGACCTCTCATCGGGATCGGATTTTTCGCCGGTCATCTTGTAGGCGATCCTGGCGTCGTTCATGTCGCGCTCGAGATCGGCGATGGCGACGGGCCCGCTGGCGAGTTGGGCAACGACCGAGCAGGAGCCGCCGTCATAGGAGATCATCACGAATTTGCCCTGCCTGTTGGAGGCGTCGAACACGATGCCCGACAGGTTGTGGAGGAAGTACTTCTGTGCCTCGGCTGAGAGTGCCTTGAGGCCGGTCCCATCGGCCCAGGCCCGCAGGCCTGCTGCGTCGCCGGCGAACTGGATGCAGCTTTGCGTGAACAGGCCGGCCACCTGGCTCGCGGCGGCGTTCGGTGCATCGTCCGAGCGGGCCGGTGCAGCCAGGGCCATCATTCCGGTCGTTGCAATCATGCACATGCGGGCGAGCTGCATTATGTCTCTGTAATCGGTAGCGGCAGGTTATGCTGCGGTGGGCGATTCGTCAGTCGCCTGGATTGCGCGGCGAGCAGCAACCGGCACCCTCACCCGGCGCTTCGCGCCGACCTCTCCCACTTCGTGGGCGAGGTGTCTAGCGGCGGAGCTCCATCTGGATGGGCCCCTCGCGGCGGCCGTGGGTGAACTGATCGACTACGGGGTTGCCGCTGTCCATCAGGTTGGAGGCAGGGCCGCTCCAGACAATCTGACCGCGATGGATCATCGCCGCGGCGTCACCGATGCGGCGGGCGCTGGCGATGTCATGGGTGATCGCCACGGCTGTGCTGCCGAGTTGCTTGACGCATTCCACCAACAGGTCGTCGATGACCGCGCCCATGATCGGATCGAGGCCGGTTGTCGGCTCGTCGAAGAACATGATGTCGGGGCGGGCGGCGATGGCACGTGCGAGCGCGACGCGCTTCTGCATGCCGCCGGAAAGTTCCGCCGGATAGAGATCGCCGACGCTGGCGGCGAGACCGACCTCGGCAAGGAACTCGGCTGCGCGCGAACGGCCATCGGAACGGCGCAGCCGTCGCTGGGCGAGCAGGCCGAATACGATGTTCTCCCAGACCGGCAGGCTGTCGAACAGCGCGCCGTTCTGGAACAGCATGCCGATGCGGGAACGGATGCGTTCCTGCTCGTGGTGCGGCAGAGGAAGAATATCGGTGCCGTCGATCTCTATGCTGCCGGCATCGGGTTCGATCAGGCCGAGGATGCATTTAAGCAGGACAGACTTGCCCGAGCCGGAACCGCCGAGCACCACCATCGAGGTGCCTGGCATGATGTCGAGGTCGATGCCGTCGAGCACGAGCTTCTCGCCGAACGACTTGCGCACGTCGCGCAGCCGGATCCTGGGAAGTGTTTCGTTCATTCGGCTCAGCGCCCGATCAGGCGCTGCAACGGCACTGTCGGATCGGCGACGATGTCCGGATCGACCGGGCGTCTGGCCTTGATCAGCGCCTGGCCGGCGCGGACATCACGCGGGTTGTTGGCCGCCGTGACGCCTATCACGCTGCCGTCCTCTGCGAGATGCACGGCGGTGAAGGCGCCGGGTGCGGCGTTCGCGCGCACGATGGTTCGCGCCGCGTCGGCTGGCAGTCCCGCCACCTGCAGGTTCACGCCGTGCTGGTCGGTCCAGAACCACGGGATGTCGTCATAGGGCGTCGTATCGCCGCACATCGCCTTGCCGACGGCGATGCCATGGTTCTGCGCGTGCCGCCACGATTCGAGCCTCAGCCGCCGATCGAACAACGGATGGTGGAATGCCGTGACGTCGCCGGCGGCATAGATGTCCGGCGCGCTGCTGCGGCCGAACTCGTCCACCACGATGCCGCCTTCCAGCGCCAGTCCGGCATGTTCCGCCAGTGCGAGATTGCGCTGCATCCCCACGCCGGCGATCACCATGTCGCCGACGAATTCCCCGCCACCGCGGCACGTCACGCGCAAACCGTCCGATGGCGAGTGCTCGATCGCATCGACGATCACTCCGAAGTGCAGCGCCACGCCGGCATTGCGATGCAGCGCTTCGACGAACTGCGCGCCCTCGGGTGAAACACTGCGGCCCATGGCGCGCGGGAGTGCCTCCAGGACCGTCACCTCGGCGCCTCGCTGACGCGCCGATGATGCGATCTCCAGCCCGATGACTCCGGCACCCACGCACACGACATGCCGTGCCGTGGCGAGCCGGGCGCGGATCGAGCGTGCGTCTTCGATTGTGCGCAGATAGAGCGCCTTGTCGCCGCCTGGAATTGGCAGGTGTCGCGCCCTGCCACCTGCTGTCAGGAGCAGCCGGTCGTAGTCCAGGCTCTGTCCATCGGATAGGCGGATGCGATGGCCGGCCGCGTCGAGTTGCGTGACCGTGGTTCCCAGCAGGAGTTCAATTCCCTGCTCCTTGTAGTGCTCCTCCTTGTGGAAATACGCGATCGGCGGTTCGGATGCGTCGGTCAACACCGCCTTGGACAAGGGCGGGCGTTCATAGGGGCGCCACGGCTCATCGCCGATCAGCAAAATACGCCCGTCGTAGCCGGCCTGGCGCATGGCGACGGCGGCCCAGCCGCCCGCCTGGCCCGCACCGACTATGACATGTGTCATCGTCCCGGGGGCGCCTTGTCAGGCAGCCACACGTCCGTCCAGCCGGTCTGGTCGTCGGGTGTGCTCAGCTTCACCTGGGTGCGGCCCAGGCCCTCCCGGCTGACAATCTGAATACCCGTGGGCTGAGAGATGACCTGACAGTCGGCCGCCTCGGTATCGCCGCCGCTGGCGCGCGCGATCATGTTGGCGGCGTGGCGGGCGAGGTCGTCCGCGGTGCGGCACAGGACGGCGCCGGGGTCCAGTCGCGGCCATACGGCGGCGGCCCGCGTGCGCGGCGGCGGCGGCGGCGGTGCCTTCTTCGGACCGATCAAGCCAGGTGCATTGAGGAAGACGTTCTGAGCCAGGGCCGCCGGGACAGCGGCGACCGTGACGGCCGCAAACAGGCTGAGTCGCCTGCACACAGATGCCGGCATGGCACCTCCAAATCGTAACAGTGGCGCAGTTTAGGTGTCTGCCGGCGCGCCGGGCAACCGGTGTCTTGGCCGCCTCCTCGCCGGCTGGCATGCTGGGCGTGATCAGTGCGAGGAGCGAGACATATGGCGGACGGAGAGTGGGCCAAGGTGGCAAGTGTAGCGGACGTGGCCGAGGGTCAGGTGCATGCGGTGCGCGTCGGCCAGCGCGAAATCGCTCTGTACCACCTGCCGGGCGGCGAATTTCGCGCGACCGACAATATTTGTACCCACGAATACGCTCAGCTCTCCGACGGCTGGCTGGAGGATGGCTGCATAGAGTGCCCGCTGCACGCGGCGCGGTTCGATATTCGGACCGGCAAGGCACTCTGCGCACCGGCGGAGACAGACCTCCAGGTGTTCGAACTGAAGGTCGAGGGCGGTGATCTGCTGCTCAGGGTACCAGGCTGACCAGACAGTCGACTGGTCTTCACCAAGCCAAAGAACGTCGTGTTGCAGAGCCGGGTCGTTCTTGGGAGAGAATGGCCCGGATCGCTGCCTTTCCCCTTTTTCATCAATCATCTTTTCGTCGACAATAGAGCGTGATTGACGGCAGTTTCACTTGCGAGTTCATTTTGTTTCGTCAGGATGGCTAAAGCGGTTTTCAGGGATTAGCCCCAGGTGCCCACAGAAAATTTGAACATAGTTGCAATAGTCGATGACGATGGCGACGTGCGCGACGTGCTCGATGCTTTGCTGGAATCGGCGGGCCATACGGTCAAGACCTATACGTCCGGCAAGCAATTTCTCGACGACCCGGAAATGAGCGAAGTGGCATGTCTGGTAGTGGACCAGAAGATGCCGGGTATGACAGGGATCGATCTGTTGAGGGCGCTGGACCGCGGTGGTCATACCATCCCGTCGCTTCTGGTGACCGGATTGCCGGACGCCACAGTCACCGCCGAGGCACGCAAGCTAGGCGCGATCGATGTACTGTCGAAACCGATCGGTGTCGAAAGACTGCTGCAACTGGTCGCCTACGCCGTCCAGTAACTATTTCAGCGCCGCTTGCCCGCCGGCTGGTTCGCTGGGGCGGCGGCCGGCAGGTCCTCTTCGAGAATCGTCAGGTGGAGAGAATACGAGACCTCTCCGTCCTCTTCGTCTCTATGGACCGTCCCGAGAAATTCTCTGCCCGCGCGCACCTCGACGGGGCCGTTGCCGCTCTTGGGTGCTTCGACATGGATCAGCTCGCTGCCCAGTGTCTTGCGCAGATAGGCTTCGACCCGCGCAATGTCTGATCGGTTCATCGCTACCTCCCTGGTTACCCGGTCACCTGTGCCCAGGGGATCGCCACCAGTCAAATCGCTCGTTTCGGTTGCTGGGTAACCCTGCCAGCCATTGATCCTCTCCGATCCATGGATCGGCCGCGACCTCTGCGATCCTAACGATCCCGGGGGTGGAGGTGCGGGGTAAAAAGAGTGCGATTATGTCCGTGACCGTCCCGAACCGGGAGCGAAACGCCGGCGCTGCATGCTTCATCATGGGGCCAATATAGCGTTTCGACAGGCAAACGCCTCACATTCTGGCGAAAATGTGACATCGGGCTGGCCGGCGGGCCGAGGTCATGCTTGGGCAATGCTGGGCTTCGACCGGCGTTGCCAGGTGACCATCGTGAGGCCTTGCGCCGCATCCAGCGTCTGGCGCGGGCCGGGCTCGAGGCCGTGGGCCGCCAGCACCTGCTCCGGCGTCCGCTTGGGCACTTCGGGGAAGACCGGGCGGCCGCCGGGCAGATGGACGCCGGGCGCACGCGACAGATGAAACAAGTCGAAGCTGTCGAGGAACAATGCGAACACGTCGGTGCCGCCAATGACACCGATGATGGCGCTCGGAATTCCGAGTGTGGTCAACGCTTCCTCAAATGACGCACCTGCGGGATTCCACAACAGTGCTCTGTCATTCGATGGGTGCGTGGCGATGGCGGGAATTCTGCGGGTCAGCATCAGCCGGCGGCGCAAGTGCGAACCCGGCTGTTGCTCCTGGGAGTGCCGCCCATGCACGACAACGTCGACCCCATCGAGCCCATGGCGGAAGAATTGCTCATCGGCTTCGAATTTGAGTAAGTCCGGCATGATCCGTGCAGCATTCGCCAGCATGCCGTCCTCGGAAATTATCGCGTAACCCTCGATGCGGCCTGCCACGTTGAATGCCCTTGCCTAGCTTGGATGCCGCACAATTGCAGGCTGCGTAGAGCGGCTGCAAGATGCGGTGATGTAGAGGAGAACACCGATGCAGCTCGCGTTGTCCACCTGGCATGAGGTCGAGGACTACCTGCGCACGTCGCGCGGAATCATCGTCCCGATCGGCTCCACAGAGCAGCACGGCCCGAACGGACTGATCGGCACCGACCACCTGGACGCGGAATTCGTTTCACGCGGTGTGGGTGACGAGATCGGCTGCCTGGTGGCGCCGACGCTGACGATCGGCATGTCGCAGCACCATCTGGGTTTTGCTGGCTCCGTTACGTTGCGGCCTTCGACGCTGATCGCACTGGTGGGTGACGTGGTGACGTCGCTGATGAAGCACGGCTTCGAACGCTTCTTGTTTATCAACGGCCATGGCGGCAATGTCGCCACGGTGACCGCGGCATTCGACGAGATCTACGCGGCCTCGTCGATGCGTGGTCCTGGCGATTCATCGCCGGTTCGCTGCAAGATGGTGTTCTGGTCGCAGGGACCGCGTTCCGCGGCGCTTGCCAAGGAACTGTATGGCGATGCCAACGGCAGTCATGCAACGGCATCCGAGGTGTCGTTGGCGCAGCATTATCAGCCGCAGGCGATCAAGCATGCGCAGATGTCGCCGAAGGTGGCGCCCAGGAGCACCGGCTTCTTCGACTGCGCCGACTATCGCCGCCGCTTCCCCGATGGCCGCATCGGGTCCGATCCATCGCTGTCCACGCCGGAGCACGGCGCGCAGATCTACCGCGCGGCGGTGGCCGACATGATCGAGGTGTATCGCGCCTTCGTTGCCGACTGATGCTCGATCCGATCAGGCTTGAGATCATCCGCGGCGCCATCCGCGCGACGCAGGCGGAGATGGACGCGCTGCTGGAACGCACCGCGATCAGCGCATTCATCCGGGAGAAGAAGGATTTCTACACCGCGCTGTTCGACGCCGACGGTGTGATGGTGGTCGGCTCGATGGTGCCGATCTTCGGCGACATAACCGGGCCGGTGTTTGCGCGATTTGCGCCCGAGACGATGCGCGAGGGCGATCTCTACTGGTACAGCGACTGCTATGCGTCACGCGGCGCGGTGTCGCATTCCAATGATCAGGTGTTTCTGGCGCCGGTGTTCAACGAAGGGCGGCGAGCGGCGTTCGTGATGGGCTGGGCGCATTTCGCCGACATCGGCGGACTGCGGCCGGGGTCCATCAGCTCCGATGCTACCGATATATTTCAGGAAGGCATCATCATACCGCCGACGAAGCTGATCGACGCGGGCACGGTGAACGAGGCGGCGCTGGAAATCTTCCATCGCAATTCGCGCTATCCCGCGCAGAGCCGCGGCGATACGCGCGCGCTGATGGCGTCGGTCGATCTCGGTGTGCGGCGGGTGACGGAGATCCTGCAGCGCTTCGGTCCGGAGGTGATGGCAGAGGCGTTCGCGCAGCTCTTCACCCGCACGCGCGAACTGGTGCGTGCGAGGCTGCGCGAGACGTTCGCCGTCGGCACGCACCGGTTCAGCGACGCGATCGATTCCGACGGCCATGGCAATGGCCCGTTCCATATCCGCCTGGCGCTGACGCGCACCGCGGACGATCGGTTCATACTGGATGCCACCGAGACGGACGACCAGGCACCGGGTCCGGTAAATTTCCTGATGAATCCCGATGTGCCGGGCATGGCGCTGGGCTTGTTCTTCCTCGGCGGCGATCAGGCGCAGGTGTGCAACGCGGGAGGTCCGCACGCGCTGGACGAGGTGAAACTGCGCGAAGGGTCGCTGCTGTGGCCGCGATTTCCTGCGCCACTCGGGCTGCGCGGCATGACGATGATGCGGTTTCTCGCCGTGCTGAACGGGCTGGTGAATGTCGCGGGCGGCAGCGCGCCGGCGGCGCATTCCGCTTATGTCATTATCATGCTGCGGGGCAATGCCGGGGGACAGCCGTTCCTGATGTCGGATGGCGTGGGCGTCGGCTACGGCGCACGTGCAACCGCGGACGGAATCGACGCGGTGTACTTTGTCGCGCAGGAGAACTATCCGGTCGAGTTCCTCGAACAGGGATATCCGGTGCGGCTGCTGCGCTACGGCATCAATTGCGATAGCGGCGGGGCAGGGCGGTTCCGCGGCGGTGCGGGCGTGGTGCGCGAATATGAGGTGCTGGCCGAGCATGCTGTGCTGTCGATGCGCATCGACAGCGTGGTGAACCCGCCATGGGGTGTCGGTGGCGGCATGCGCGGCGGCACCGGGCGCGCGGTGGTCAATCCCGGCACGCCGCACGAGCGGAAACTGGCGCCGCTGTCGGATGGCACTGTTTTGCGGCGCGGCGATATTCTGTTGCTGGAGACGGGCGGCGGCGGTGGGCAGGGCCATCCGCTCGATCGTCCCGCGGAGCAGGTGTTGCAGGACGTTCGCGACGGGTTCGTTTCCATTGAGGCAGCGCGGCGAGACTACGGCGTGTCTATCGTTGGCGATGCGCTGGATGAGGGTGACACGCGGCGGCTGCGTGGTGGCGTTGATGCGACCTTGGTCGGCTCACTCCCTCCGAGGGCTGCTGTGGCATGACATTCGCTGTCGCGGTCGATATCGGCGGCACTTTCACTGACATCACGTTGGCGGACAGCGCGACCGGGCGTCAGTGGCGCGCCAAGACGCCCAGCACGCCGGCGGATCCATCGGAGGCGTTCCTTGCCGGCGTCATGCTGGTCCTGGCCGAGGCTGACGCGCGACAAGAGGAAGTTGGCCGCGTGCTGCACGGCACGACTGTCGCCACCAATCTGATCCTGGAGGGCAGGATAGCGCGCACCGCGCTGGTGACGACGGCTGGATTTCGTCACGTGCTGGAGATCGGCCGGCAGGATATTCCGCGTCAGGCCAATCTGTTCGCCTGGGTGAAGCCGAAGCGGCCAGTGCCGCCGGCGCGCATACTGGAAGTGAGTGAGCGCGTTGGCCCCGGTGGCGTTGTACTGCAGCCACTCGACGAAGCGAGCGTGCATACGGTTGCCGCGGCGTTGCGCCGGCTTGATGTGCAGGCGGTTGGAGTTTGCCTGCTGCACTCGTTTGCCCATCCAGCGCATGAACGCCGTGTCGCCGAGCTGCTGCGCGATGCGCTGCCTGATGTCGCGGTGACGGCGTCGGTGGATGTGCTGCCGGTGGTTCGCGAGTATGAGCGCAGCCTGGCGACGGTCATGAATGCCGGGGTGATGCCGGCGGTCACGACGTATATACAGCGGTTGGAGCGGCGCCTGACCGATGCCGATATCGCTGCACCGTTGCTGCTGATGCAGTCGAACGGCGGCGTCGCGGGTGCGGCCAAGATCGGCCGGGCACCGGCGCTGACCGTGCTGTCGGGTCCCGCCGCGGGTGTCGTTGGAGCGCGCGACGTCGCTGCGGCCGCCGGGGTGGGCGACATCATTACAGTCGATATCGGCGGTACCAGTGCTGACATCTGTCTGCTGCGCGGCGGGCAGATCGCACTGACGCAGCGTGGCCATATCGGAGAGTGGCCGCTGCCGTTGCCGATGGTGGACATGGTGACGATCGGTGCTGGCGGCGGCTCGATTGCGCGGCTGTCCAATGGCGCGCTGACTGTCGGTCCCGCCAGTGCCGGCGCAGTGCCGGGTCCCGCGTGCTACGGCATGGGTGGCGAACAGCCCACGGTGACCGATGCGCATCTCGTGCTGGGCCATCTTCCCGCTTCGTTGCTGGGGGGCCGGATGGCGCTCGATGTGTCGCAGGCGGAGCAGGCGATCCGTATGCTGGTCGCGGAACCGCTGGGGCTGTCGTTGCATGCGGCTGCGCGCGGTATCCTGGCGATCATTGATTCCAGCATGGTCGGTGCGATCCGCGTGGTCTCCGTGGAGCGCGGGCACGATCCGCGCGATTTCACACTGGTGGCATTCGGCGGCGCTGGCCCGCTGCATGGGTGTGCGCTGGCGGAACTGCTTGGCATCGAACGCGTGCTGGTACCGATCGCACCAGGTGTGCTGTGCGCGGAGGGATTGCTTGCGGCGTCGCTGAAGGCGGAGTTCTCGCGCACGCTGCCACGGCCGGACGAGTGGGACGCGGCTGAGACTGTGTTCGCATCCCTCGAGGCGGAAGCTTGCGCCTGGTTCGATGCGGAGCACGTGGCCGAGAGAGACAGGACGATAACGCGCGTCGCGCTGTTGCGCTATGAAGGCCAGGGCTCGGAGCTTGCGATTGCGTGGCCGGGCAACGTGGACGCGGCGAAGGCGTCATTTGCGCAGGCTCACCAAACGCTGAACGGCTTCAGGTTGGAGGCCCAGGTGGAACTGGTCACGCTGCGTGTGGAGGCCGAAGGCAACGTGCCCGCATTGGCACGACCGGAACTGGCGCGCGGTCGTGGTGCCGAGCCGATAGGGCGGCAGATCGTACATGACGCGTCTGGTCCGGTGGAAGCGTTGGTGTTCGATCGCACCAGCCTGGGGGCCGGTGACTGCATTGCTGGTCCGGCCATCGTGACGCAGCTCGACGCGACGACCCTGGTGGCGGCGGGATGGCAGGCGGAAGTCCTGGCCAGCGGCGCGTTGATGCTGCGGCGCGGCTAACGCATACACTTTTCCTATTCTGGCATCCGGCGACAGCAATAGAAATTCCATGCGGCAAGACTGATCTTGGCTGATTGAACGATCTGTCGAGAGATTGCCGATGTTCGATCTTCTGGCGCTGGGCCTGCTCGTGCTGGCGTTCGCCGGTGCGGTTGGTTACGTCCCTGCCTGCGACGACCTAAGCCGATCCGAGACCTCGCCGGACGAGACGTCATGACCTGGCAGGGTTGGCCGCAGATCGTCTGTCGGAAGGTTGATGCAGTCACGAATTCGCGGCGACTGTGCAACATGGTTGAAGCGGTCGTCGTCCGGTCGGTGCGGGTCCTGCTGACTTTGTAGCCCTTGACCACATGCTTGATGATATTGTTTTTGCCCGTTCGATAGGCCGCTTCGCCTGATTTTGCTGCGGCACAGCGGCGCTGCATGCGCGAGGGTTCGCCATGGGAAGGTTCTACATCGTTGCCGGAATGTTCGTCATGCTCTCGCCTATTCTTTTGGCGTCGTTTTTCGCTGACCTCACCAGGAGGCAGGCGGTGATATTGGGAATACTGCTTCTCTGCGCCGTCGGGATGGTAGCGTTCTACAATACCGAGACGTTCGATGATCTGGTGTGGCGTTTGAGGCGCCCTGCCATGCCAAGCGACGAACGCCTGTTTGTGTCAACCGCTACTCAGATAAGGGAAGATGCGACCCAATACCAGGATGGGCCTCATCTGGAGGCTCTGTTGGCATCGTTGTGTAGAACACCCATTCAGGCGACTGGATGGACGGGAAGGATCCTGAACTCCTTCGACTCCTCATCGAAACGTGGTAAGGTGGTCTTGCTCAAGGTATCGCCACATATAACGATCCGCACTTCGTTCGCCGATGATCCAAGCAATACGCTGATATCTGGCGAGACTGCCTTGTACAAGAGTGTCTCGGATCTCTCATCAGGAGATCCGGTGCAGTTCTCGGGGGAGTTTGCGACAGCCTTCGGATCCTGCGGTGGAGCACAAAATGTGGCGGACGCATTGCAGGATCCAAACTTTATTTTCCTCTTCTCCGATATCCACCGGTATGAGGCCCCGTACAGCCGCGATCAGTGAACCCGCGGCGCGGCCTGCGTCGGAGCTTCCTGAGCTCCCGGATGATCGAATATCGCACGCCGCATCCAGTCTGGCATGGCCGAGCCATGCGAGCGCTCGGCGACTGGAACGGCGACCTCGAAGCGACCGAGGAACGGCAGCACTGCGGGCAGCGCGTGCAGACGGAGCATCGCGCCGCCTGTCGCTGCCCACCGCGTCGGAGCGATCGCATGACGGATCGCGGTCTCGGCGTGCTGGATCGCGAGCTTCGTCGGACGGCCTGGGACGCGGATCACGGCCAGCGTCTCCGATTCCAGGGCGTGCAGCCTGACCTTGCCGTTGCGCTTTGTCGCGGCCGCGAAGTCACTGTCCATACCCGGCAGAGCAATGCGGATGTGCCATCGCCCCGCAGCCTCCTCGGCCTGCACCAGCGGGCGCGCGACGCGCAGACGCGTTCCGCTGCGGTTCCTGCCATTCACGTAGTTGCCGAGCCGCCGCAGCGCGGTTGCGCGGGCACGGTCGGGCTCGCCCTTGACGCGGGTCTCCAGTGTCCAGCCGGCAAGCGTCTGGCGGATCTCCACGGGCCCATGCCGGGCGACGATCAGTTCGTCGACGGTCTCACTCGAGCGAAACAGCAGCCAGTTCGGGTTCAGCAGCCTTTGCACCTTCTCGCCAAGCCGGGCGACCAGATCGCCGGCAAGGCCAGATCTGGATGCGCGGCTGAAACCGCTCACGGCATGCGTCGCAGACATATAGGTATCCCATGTGGTGTGCGGCCGGTGAGGCCTCGACTGCCGCCGCTGCATGCAAGTGCAGTGCGACCGGCAGATGGGCGGAGAAGCATCGTGCCGCCAAGCAGGCGAAGTTCAAGGACCTGGCAATAGTCGACGTACCAGTCTCTCATGGCGCCGAACATGGCCGGGCCGCCATATAAATTCGATGCTGTTTGAACGGCTCGAACATAAGTGCCTCACCCATTTATATGGATTCTTTATGCGGCCGCCACCGGCCCGACATAGACTTTATATGCAAGGCAGAATTACGTACAGGCGCGAAGCGGATTGGGCAGGACGTGTGGCGTGGAACAAATCGAGGTCGCCTCGGGCGCACCGCCGCGGGCATTCGCTGAGGCGGATGGGTCTTTCCAGGGAACCCGGACACAGTATTCGCCGGGGGACTTCCTGAAGCAGTTCGGGGCAGTCATCGCGATCTGCTTGGGACTGGCTCTGCTTGCTCACGTCCTGGTGGCGTTCACGGGGGCATACTGATCCGCCATCACATTAGGCGTCGACGCCGTGCTGACGTTCTGACCAAGCTTCGACGCTTATATGGAATTTATATGATTGAACGGATTGTGTGCCATCGATTCTATACGGGGCAAGGACTAGCTGTTGTGCAACGCAACGTGCCTGTCCGCATGCGGCGGCTTTGTTGCTGACCAGGGAAAATCATCATGCTTGACATACTCTATATCCTGCTCGGCGCAGCCTTTCTGGGCGCCTGCATCCTCTACGCCAAAGCCTGCGACCACCTGTGAGGCCACTGTCATGACACTCGATTACACACTGGGCGCGATCGTGACGATCGGCCTACTTGTTTATCTGGTCTACGCCCTGATCCGCCCGGAGAAGTTCTGAGCAGGATCGCGAGGAGTAACGCGTCATGACGTTCAATGGTTGGCTGCAGATCGCGATTTTTGCCGTCGTGGTGATCCTGATCACCAAGCCGTTCGGCGGCTACATGACGCGCGTCTTCGAGGGGGAACGCACGCCGCTGTCGCTGGTGCTGCGTCCTGTCGAGCGCGGCATCTACAAGCTGTGCGGAACCAGTGAGCGCGAAGAGCAGCATTGGCTTAGCTACGCGATCGCGATGCTGGCATTCAGCTTCGCCGGCTTCGTCATCATGTACGGAATTCAGCGGCTGCAGAACGTTCTGCCGTTCAATCCGCAGGGGCAGGACGCGGTGTCGCCTGACCTCGCGTTCAACACCTCGGTCAGCTTCGTTACCAATACCAACTGGCAGTCATATGTTCCCGAGACGACGATGAGCTACCTGACTCAGATGTGGGGGCTCACCGTGCACAACTTCGTCTCGGCGGCCACCGGCATCGTGCTTGCTGTCGCGCTGATCCGCGGCTTCGCCCGGCGTTCGGCGCGCAGCATCGGCAATTTCTGGGTCGATCTGACCCGCTGCGTGCTCTATATCCTTCTGCCCATCGCGATCGTCGTCTGCCTGGTGTTCATCGCCCTCGGCATGCCGGAAAACCTGAACGCCTACACCGAGGCGACCACGCTCGACGGCGCCAAGCAGGTCATCGCGCAGGGCCCGGTGGCTTCGCAGGAAGTCATCAAGATGCTGGGCACCAATGGCGGCGGGTTCATGAACGCGAACTCGGCGCACCCGTTCGAGAATCCCAGTGCGCTGACCAACCTGATCCAGATCCTGCTGATTTTCTCGATCGGTGCGGCGCTGACCAACGTGTTCGGCCGCATGGTCGGCAGCCAACGCCAGGGTTGGGCGATCTTCGCGATCATGGGCATCTTGTTCCTCGGTGGCGTGGCCACCTGCTACTGGGCAGAAGTCAGCCGGCAACCCGGCCTTCGCGGCACTGAATGTGGATCAGGCGGCCAGCGCGCTGCAGGCGGGCGGCAACATGGAAGGCAAGGAGGTCCGCTTCGGCATTGCCAACTCGGCGCTGTTCACCACCGTCACCACGGACGCCTCCTGCGGCGCGGTCAACAACATGCATGACAGCCTGCTGCCGATCGCCGGCATGGTGCCGATGGTCAACATCATGCTGGGCGAGATCATCTTCGGCGGCGTCGGCTCCGGCCTCTACGGCATGCTGCTGTTCGTCATCGTCGCCATGTTCGTCGCCGGGCTGATGGTCGGCCGGACGCCGGAATACCTCGGCAAGAAGCTGGAGGCGAAGGAGGTCAAGATGGCGATGCTCGCCATCTTGATCCTGCCGCTGTCGATCCTTGGCTGGACCGCGCTGGCAGCCGTGCTGCCAGTCGGCCTTGCCGGCCCATTGAATGCCGGGCCGCACGGGTTCAGCGAGATCCTCTACGCATACACCTCGGCCACAGGCAACAACGGCAGCGCCTTCGCTGGGATTACCGCCAACACCCCGTTCTACAACGACACGCTCGGCCTCGCCATGTTCATCGGCCGCTTCCTGATGATCGTGCCGATGCTCGCGGTGGCCGGCTCGCTGGTGCAGAAGAAGATCGTGCCGATCTCGGCAGGCACCTTCCCCACCGACAGCCCGTTGTTCGTCGGCCTGGTGGTCGGCGTCATCGCGATCACCGGCGGATTGATTTACTTCCCGGCGGTTTCACTCGGCCCCGTCGTCGAGCACTTCGCGATGCACGCGGGCAACCTCTTTGACACAGGCAGCTGAACCATGGAAATTCGCAATAAGATGCGCGAGTCCCAGTCCACGATACTGGACCCGGCGATCCTTCTGCCCGCGATCGGGCAGTCGTTCATCAAGCTCAACCCGCGCCTGATGATCAAGAACCCGGTGATGTTCGTGGTCGAGATCGTCGCCGTTGCTCACCACGATCATCTTCCTGCGCGATATCGGCACCGGCGGAGGGCATCTCGGCTTCACCTTCCAGATCATCCTCTGGCTCTGGGTGACCGTGCTGTTCGCCAACTTCGCCGAGGCAGTGGCGGAAGGCCGCGGCAAGGCGCAGGCAGCGACCTTGCGCAAGGCGCGCACCGAGACCACCGCCAAGCGGCTGGCGTCGCTGAACGCGGCGAACTGGCAGGCGGTGGGCGCGACGGAGCTGAAGCAGGGCGACATCGTGCTGGTGGAGGCGGGCGATCTGATCCCCAGCGACGGCGATGTGATCGAAGGCATCGCCTCGGTTGATGAGTTGGCGATCACTGGCGAGTCCGCACCGGTCATCCGCGAGAGCGGCGGCGATCGTTCGGCGGTGACCGGTGGCACACGCGTGCTGTCCGACTGGATCAAGGTACGCATCACTGCCGCGCAGGGCTCAACCTTCCTCGATCGCATGATCGCGCTGGTGGAAGGCGCCGAACGACAGAAGACGCCGAACGAGATTGCGCTGAATATCCTGCTCGCCGGCCTGACGATCATCTTCGTGATCGCGGTCGCGACCATTCCGAGCTTCGCCGCCTATGCGGGCGGTGCGGTGTCGGTGGTGATCCTGGTCGCGCTGTTCGTGGCGCTGATCCCCACCACGATCGGCGCGTTGCTGTCGGCGATCGGCATCGCCGGCATGGACCGGCTGGTGCGGTTCAACGTGCTGGCGATGTCAGGCCGCGCGGTGGAGGCAGCCGGCGACGTCGACACGCTGCTGCTCGACAAGACCGGCACGATCACGCTGGGCAATCGCCAGGCGACAGAGTTCCTGCCGCTGGCGGGCGTCACCGCGCAGGAGCTTGCCGATGCGGCGCAATTCGCGTCGCTGTCCGACGAGACGCCGGAAGGCCGTTCGATCGTCGTGCTGGCGAAGGAGAGGTACAACATCCGCGGCCGTGAGATGGCGCCGGTTGGTGCGCACTTCATCGCATTCTCGGCGCAGACGCGGCTGTCCGGTGTCGATCTCGATGGGTCCACGATCCGCAAGGGCGCGGTCGATGCGGTGCTGGCCTTCGCTCGGCAATATGCCGGCAATGGTGGCAGTGAGGGCGGTGTCGCCGTGCGTTCCACCGTGTCGGAAGCGGCGGTGCGCGAACTGACCACCAAGTCCGAAGCGATCGCCAAGTCAGGCGGCACGCCGCTCGCCGTCTGCAAGGATGGCCGCCTGCTCGGCGTCATCCATCTGAAGGACATCATCAAGGGCGGCATCCAGGAGCGTTTCTCCGAGTTGCGCCGCATGGGCATCCGCACCGTGATGATCACCGGCGACAATCCGCTGACAGCCGCGGCGATCGCCGCTGAGTCGGGCGTGGACGACTTCCTCGCCCAGGCGACGCCCGAGGCCAAGCTGAAGCTGATCCGTGACGAGCAGGCACAGGGCAAGCTGGTGGCGATGTGCGGCGACGGCACCAACGATGCGCCGGCGCTGGCGCAGGCGGATGTCGGCGTGGCGATGAACACCGGCACCATGGCGGCACGCGAGGCCGGCAACATGGTGGATCTCGACAGCGATCCGACCAAGCTGATTGAAATCGTCGAGATCGGCAAGCAGTTGCTGATGACGCGCGGTGCGCTGACCACGTTCAGCATCGCCAACGACGTGGCGAAGTATTTCGCCATGATCCCGGCGATGTTCATCGCGTTCTATCCGCAGTTGCAGGCGCTGAACGTGATGCGGCTGCACACTCCGGAGAGCGCCATCCTGTCAGCGATCATCTTCAACGCGCTGATCATCGTGGCGCTGATCCCGCTCGCGCTGCGTGGTGTCGCCTACCGACCAATCGGCGCGGCAGCAATCCTGCGCCGCAACCTGCTGCTCTACGGCGTCGGCGGCATCATCGTGCCGTTCGTCGGCATCAAGATTATCGACATGCTCGTTACATCCATTGGTCTGGCCTGAGGAGGCCGAAGACATGAAACACATTCGCCCCGCGATTGTGATGATCGTCGCCATGACGGTGATCACTGGGATTATCTACCCGCTGCTGATGACCGGCATCGCCCAGGCCGTGTTCCCGTATCAGGCGAATGGCAGCCTGATCGAGAAGGACGGCAAGGTGATCGGGTCCGCGCTGATCGGGCAGAATTTCTCGTCCGACAAGTATTTCCACGGGCGGCCGTCGGCGACGACCGACACCGATCCGAACGACGCGACAAAGACGGTGCCGGCGCCGTACAACGCGGCGAACTCCGCAGGGTCCAATCTTGGGCCGACGTCGAAGGCGCTGGTGGATCGCGTGAAGGATGATGCGGCCAAGCTGGCGGCGGAGAACCCGAATACGCCGATCCCGGCCGATCTGGTCACCACATCGGCAAGCGGCCTTGACCCCGACATCACGCCGGCCGGCGCGCTGTTCCAGGTGCCGCGCGTGGCGAAAGCGCGCGGGGTGGCTGAGGACAAGGTGCGGCAGTTGGTGGAAGACCATGTCAGCGGCCGCCTGCTGGGTATTATCGGCGAGCCACATGTCAACGTGCTGCAGCTCAACCTCGCGCTGGATGCGATGAAGGGGTAGAGAGATCACTAGGGACCGCCCCCTCCCCCTGACCCCCTCCCGCAAGGGGAGGGGGAGGAGTGTGTTTTGGACGATCGAACTGCCCGCGAAGGAAGGCCCTCGCCCGACGCGCTGTTGGAAACTGCGCAGCTTGGCTCGCGCGGCCGCTTGAAGATCTTCCTCGGCGCCGCGCCGGGCGTCGGCAAAACGTTTGAGATGCTGTCGGCGGCACGCGCGCGTTACCAGGAAGGCGCCGACGTCGTCGTGGGGGTGGTGGAGACCCATGGACGGCGCGAGACCGGGGCGCTGCTTGATGGATTGGAAGCTATTCCGCGCCGTCCGGTGGACTATCGTGGACACACGCTAGAGGAGATGGACCTGGATGCGCTGCTGGCGCGGCGCCCGCAGCTCGCCCTGGTCGATGAGCTGGCGCACACCAACGCGCCGGGCAGCCGGCATCCCAAGCGGTACATGGATGTCGAGGAACTGATCGCGGCCGGTATCGACGTCTACACCACGCTCAATGTCCAGCATATCGAAAGCCTGAACGATGTCATCGCCCGCATCACGCGCATTAGGGTGCGGGAGACGGTGCCCGATTCCGTGATCGACAAGGCCGATGACATCGAGATCATCGATCTGACGCCGGAGGACCTGATCCAGCGTTTGAAGGACGGCAAGGTCTATGTGCCGCACCAGGCCGAGCGCGCAATTCGCCACTATTTCTCGCCCGGCAACCTGACCGCGCTGCGTGAGCTCGCACTGCGCCGTACCGCGCAGCGGGTGGACGAGCAGATGGTGCGCTATATGCAGGCGCACGCGATCCCGGGGCCGTGGGCGGCCGGTGAGCGCATCCTTGCCTGCATCGGCAGCGATGCCAGCGGCACCGACGTGGTGCGCCACGCCAAGCGCATGGCCGACAGCCTGAAGGCGCCATGGACGGCCGTGCATGTCGAGACCGGGCGCGAGCTGAACCTCAGCGACGCAGAGCGCGATCGGATTGCTGAGGCGATGCGGCTGGCGCAGCGGCTCGGTGCGGAGACGGTGACGCTGCCGGGGCAGGATCCGGCCGAAACGATCGCCGAGTACGCGCGCGCGAACAACGTGACGCACATCATCATCGTGCAGCCGCCACGGGCATGGTGGCTGGGCGTGTTCTCCGGCTCTCTGGCCCAGCAGCTGATCCGCAAGAGCGGTGGCGCGGGCGTGCATGTGCTCGGACGCAATCAAGAGGTATCGGAGAAGCGCGCGTTCGCGGCGCCCACCGGGGAAGCGAGGGCCTATCTTGGCAGCCTCGCATTCGTCGCCGTGTCACTCGGCATCGCTCAGTTGCTGCATCAGATGCTGGGGCTCGCCAGTGTGGCGATGGCCTTTCTGACCGCGGTGCTGGTGTCGGCTGTCGTCTACGGGCTGTGGCCGGCGCTGTTCGCCAGCTTCGCGAGCGTGCTGGCCTACAACTTCTTCTTTCTGCCGCCGCTCTACACTTTCACCATCGCCGACCCGGAGAATGTCGCCGCGCTGTTCTTCTTCGGCGTAACCGCGGTGATCGCCAGCAACCTCACCGCGCGCGTGCGGGCGCAGGCGATCGTGGCGCGTCAGCGTGCGCGCACCACCGAGGAGCTGTATCAGTTCAGCCGCAAGCTGGCGGGCGCGGCGAACCTCGACGATCTGTTGTGGGCGACCGTGCATCAGATCGCGCTGATGCTGAAGGTGCGCGTGGTGATATTGTTGCCCGAGAATGGGACGGTTGCCGTTCGCGCGGGCTTTCCGCCGGAGGACTCGCTGGACGCCGCCGACCTCGCCGCGGCGAAATGGTCCTGGGAGAGGAACCACGTCGCCGGCCGAGGGTCCGACACGTTGCCAGGTGCCAAGCGGCTGTTCATGCCGATGAACACCGGCCGGGGTGCGGTCGGCGTGGTCGGCATAGACAGCGACGAACCAGGACCGATCCTGACGCCTGATCAGCAACGGCTGTTCGATGCGCTGGCCGACCAGGCGGCGCTGGCGATCGAGCGGGTGAACCTGGTGGAGGACGTCGACCGCGCGCGCCTGATCGCCGAGACGGACCGGCTGCGCGCGGCGCTGCTGACCTCGATCTCGCACGATCTGCGCACGCCGCTCGCGTCGATCCTCGGGTCCGCGACGAGTTTGAGCGAGGCGCTCGATGCGTCGACACGACTCAGCCTGATCCGCAACATCCAGGACGAGGCAGAGCGGCTCAATCGTTTCATCGGCAACCTGTTGGACATGACGCGGCTGGAATCGGGACCGCTGCGGCTGCGCACCGGCGCTATCGAGCTGTCCGATGCGATCGGCAGCGCGTTGCGGCGCGCCAGCAAGATCCTGGCCGAGCACCGTACGCAGGTGATGCTGCAGCAGGACCTGCCGATGCTCGATCTGGACGAAGTGCTGTTCGAGCAGGTGCTGTTCAATCTGCTGGACAATGCGGGCAAGTATGCACCGACGGGGTCGCTCATCACCATCAAGGCGTGGCAGGACGGCGGCAGCGTCGTCGTGCAGGTGCTGGACGAAGGGCCCGGCATTCCGCCCGCCGATCTGGAGCGCGTGTTCGACAAGTTCTACCGCGTCGGCGGCGCGGACCGGCGTCGTGCCGGCACGGGGCTGGGCCTCGCAATCTGCCGCGGCTTCGTCGAGGCGATGCACGGCAGCATCACGGTGAACAACCGCACGGACCGCCCTGGGGCGGCATTCACCATGAGGCTGCCGGTGTTCGCCGAGGCCGAAAGGGCGGCGGAGACGATAGAATGATGGCGGCCAATCCACTGTCATTGCGAGGAGCGAAGCGACGCGGCAATCCCCACCGAGGTGCGCACTCCGGTGGAGATTGCCGCGTCGCTTACGCTCCTCGCAATGACAGTTGGGCGATGCGGCGTTCCTCGGAATGACCGAAGGGGCCGGGCCGTTGCGCATTCTCGTCGTGGATGACGAACCGGCGATCCTGCGCTTTCTGCGCGCCGGTCTGGGCAGTCAGGGTTACCTGGTGATCGAGGCCATGTCCGGCCAGGGCGCGCTGGATGCGGTGCGACAGCGGCGCGCCGATCTGGTGGTGCTCGATCTCGGATTGCCGGACATCGATGGCCTCGAGGTGATCCGGCGCATTCGCGACGGTGGCGCCATGCTGCCGATCATCGTGCTGTCCAGCCGCGAGAACGAGTCGGCAAAGGTGGCGGCGCTGGATCTTGGCGCGGACGACTACGTGACGAAACCGTTCGGCATCGACGAGTTGCTGGCGCGGGTGCGCGCGGCACAGCGGCATCGCCTGCAGCAGCAGGGCGAGAGGCCGGTGTTCCGCGCCGGCGACCTCACCGTCGATCTGGTGCGCCGGATCGTGACAGTGCGTGGGCAGGAGGTAAAATTCTCGCCACGGGAGTATGATCTGCTGCGACTGCTGGTGGCGCATGCCGGCAAGGTGCTGACGCACAACATGATCCTGCGCGAGGTATGGGGGCCGAACACCGACGTGCAATACCTGCGTATCTACATCCGGGCGCTGCGCCAGAAGATCGAGCGGGACACCGAGAAGCCGGAATACATCCTGACTGAGACCGGTGTCGGCTATCGCCTGCGGGCGCCCGACTGATGACGATCGGCGAGATCATCGGGCCGGATCAGGTCATGGTGGGTGTCCGCGTCACGGACAAGAGGCAGTTGCTCCAGGACCTGGCTGGGCGGGCGGCGACGGCGCTTGCGCTGGATCGGGGCGTGATCTTCGACGCATTGCAGGCGCGCGAGAACCTAGGATCGACCGGGCTGGGCAAGGGCTTTGCGCTGCCGCATGCTCGGCTGGATGGGCTGAACGAGCCCTTCGCCTTGTTCATGCGCCTGGGGCGGCCGATCGACTTCGCGGCAATCGACGAGAGGCCGGTGGACCTGGTGATCCTGCTGCTGAGCCCGGCAAATGGCGGCAACCAGCATCTGGCGATGCTGGCGGCTCTGTCGCGGCCGCTGCGCGACGCGGCGTTCGTGCAAAGGCTGCGCCAGGCGCCGGATGCGGCGGCGCTGCATGGGCTGCTGGCCCAGCTGCCCCCTCCCTCCAGCCCCCTCCCGCGAGGGGAGGGGGAGATTATATCTTGAAACACACCGAACCGTGGAGATCCCTGATGACCGAATTGCAGCCCCTGACTGGTCGCGCCGGGTGGTACGGCAAGGAGCTGGACCAGTCGGGTGCCTGGATCCGGTCGCTTAACGACGCCCACCGCGGTGAAATCGACGCCGCGCTCGCCAGGGTGAAACGCGCCCGCGTCCCGCTGTTCGGCTTCGGCCGCGGCGACTTCCCGCTTGCCGCCACGGCGGACCTGCTGGCGGAGATCAGCGACGAACTGGAGAACGGTCTCGGCGCGGTGCGCCTGCGTGGCCTGCCGGTGGAGCGCTATTCGGACGACGATATTCGCCAGATCTTCTGGGGTCTCGGCTGTCATCTCGGGACCGCGCTCTACCAGAACGCCCGTGGCGAGATCATGGGCGAGGTGCGCGACGAGACGAAGCTGCCCGAAAAGACCTATGCCCCGATCGAACCCGGCAAGATCATGTCGTCGCGTGCCCGCACGCGCTCGACCGGTCCGCTGCGCTGGCACACCGACCGCTGCGACGTGATTGCCCTGCTGTGCGCGCGCAACGCCAAGGCCGGCGGGATCAGCAAGCTCACCAGCATCGTGACGATCTACAACGAGATTCTGCGCCGCCGCCCCGACCTGCTGGCGCTGCTGTGCCAGGACTACTGGCGTGCCCGGCCGGGAGACGAGGACGGGCCGGTCGCCACACGGGCGTTTCCGCTGCCCGTGTTCGGCATTCAGGACGGCAAGCTGACCTGCCAGTATTCCCGCACCTATGTCGAGCAGGCGCAGGAATTCCCTGAGGTGCCGCGCATCACTGTGGCGCAGAACGAGGCGCTGGATCTGCTGGCCGAGGTGGCGGAGGAGGTATGTCTCTACTCATCGTTCGTGCCCGGCGACATCCAGTTACTGAACAATCATGTGATTTTCCACGGCCGGACGGCATACGAGGACGACAGCGCCACTCACCAGGAGCGGCTGCTGTTCCGCCTCTGGCTGTCAATGCCGAACAGTCGCCGTTTGCCGCTTGGGTTCGACGGATTCTGGGGCAGCGTGGAGCCAGGGGCGTTGCGTGGCGGCGTTCCGCAACCGGCTACCGGAACGCGTATCCCACTGCGGGCGGCGTAGGCGGCGCCTGCCAAAAGGCAAAACCCGTTGGCCAACTTGCAATTCTGCGGTCAACGTCCTCATCTAATGGGGTAGTCGGGAACCCATCCAGGAGGAGCGCCGTGGCCGGGTTCGAGCCATGGACCCGTGAGCGCGGGGCCGAGATCATTGCCGGAGAGAGTAGGCGGGAAGGCGCGACGCTGCCGATCCTGCACGCGCTGCAGGCCGCTTTCGGCTATGTCCATGCCGAGGCTGTTCCGATGATCGCCGATGCGCTGAACCTCACGCGTGCGGAGGTGTACGGCGTGATGAGCTTCTACCATGATTTTCGCAGCACGCCCCCGGGCCGGCATGTTCTGAAGCTCTGCCGCGCCGAAGCCTGCCAGTCGCTTGGCGCCGATGCGCTGGCCGCACATGTGCGTCAGCGCCTGGGTGTCGATTGGCATGACACGACGTCCGATGGCGCAGTCACGCTGGAACCGGTGTTCTGTCTGGGGCTGTGCGCGGTCGGTCCCTCGGCCTTGCTGGACGGCACGCCGCTTGGGCGGCTTGACGACGCACGGATCGATTCAGCCCTGGAGCGTGCTCGATGACGACGCGCGTCTATGTCCCGCGTGATGCCGCCGCGCTGGCGCTGGGGGCCGATGCGGTTGTCTCGCTGTTGCGTCAGTCAGGCGATGTCGAAGTGGTGCGCACCGGTTCTCGCGGCCTGTTCTGGCTGGAGCCGATGGTGGAGGTGGCGACCTCCGAGGGCCGCATCGGCTATGGGCCGGTGACGGTTGCCGACATTTCTGGTTTGGTCGGCGCCGGCATGCTGGTCGGCGCCCCGCATCCGCTGCGGTTGGGGCGGCCTGAGGAGTTGCCATTCCTCGCGAAGCAGACGCGGTTGACGTTTGCGCGCTGCGGCATCATCGATCCGCTGTCGCTGGATGACTATCGCGCGTTTGGCGGGCTGAAGGGCATTGCGCGGGCGCGCGAGATCGGGCCGGCCGCGACGGTCGAAGTCGTGACGCAGTCGGGACTGCGCGGCCGCGGTGGTGCTGGGTTTCCGACCGGGATCAAGTGGAAGACGGCGGCCGATGCGAAGGGCGAACGCAAGTTCATCGTGTGCAATGCGGACGAGGGTGATTCCGGCACATTCGCCGACCGGATGCTGATGGAAGGCGACCCGTTCGTGCTGATCGAGGGCATGGCGATCGCCGGTTACGCGGTCGGAGCGACCAAGGGCTACGTGTATACACGCTCGGAGTATCCG
Source organism: uncultured Alphaproteobacteria bacterium (assembly GCA_963791495.1). GTDB lineage: Bacteria > Pseudomonadota > Alphaproteobacteria > Acetobacterales > Acetobacteraceae > JAMXLO01. Next base: position 271,038 of record CAWBST010000017.1, on the reverse strand, counting down.
CACGCTATCGCCACGTTCAATGCGGCGCTGGATGTTGCGCGGCGCGAGGGACTGCTGGGTGGTCACTTCGACATAGAGCAGCGCGTCGGCGCCGGTGCCTATGTCTGCGGCGAGGAGACCTCGCTGCTCGACAGTCTGGAGGGCAAGCGCGGCCAGGTGCGCGCCAAGCCGCCTCTGCCGGCGCACAAGGGCCTGTTCGGCATGCCGACGGTCATCAACAACGTTGTGTCGCTGGCCAGCGTGCCGATCATCCTGACCGAGGGCGCCGAGTACTATCGAGCGATCGGCATGGGGCGGTCGCGTGGCACGATGCCGATCCAACTCGCCGGCAACATCAAGTACGGCGGGCTGTTCGAGTGCGGCTTCGGTGTGACGTTGGGCGAATTGGTCAACGATATCGGCGGCGGCACGCTGTCGGGGCGGCCGGTGCGCGCGGTGCAGGTCGGCGGGCCACTCGGCGCGTATTTCCCGCCCGCGCTGTTCGACACGCCGTTCGACTACGAGGCGTTCGCCGCGCGTGACGGCCTGATCGGCCATGGCGGGATCGTCGTGTTCGATGACACGGTGGACCTCGCGAAGCAGGCGCGCTTTGCCATGGAGTTCTGCGCCGAGGAGTCGTGCGGCAAGTGCACGCCGTGCCGCATAGGATCGGTGCGTGGCATGGAGGTGATCGACCAAGTTGCCGCCGGAGAGAGGGTGGAGGCGAACCTCGATCTGCTGCGTGATCTCTGCCACACGATGAAGTTCGGTTCGCTATGCGCTCTGGGTGGGTTCATCCCATATCCAGTGATGAGCGCGCTGGAACATTTCCCCGAGGATTTCCGTCCAGCCCATCGCGAGGCGGCGGAATGAATTCGGTCCCCTGACACTATTCGAGAGGCACGCATGCCGCTGATTCAGGAAATCGACTACGGCACACCGGAAAGCCCTGCCACCGAGCAGGTGACGCTGACGATCGACGGGCAGGAGGTCACGGTCCCTTCCGGCACTTCGATCATGCGCGCGGCAATGGATGCGGGCATCCGCATTCCGAAACTCTGCGCCACCGATTCATTGGAGGCGTTCGGCTCCTGCCGGGTCTGTCTGTGCGAAATAGAGGGCCGTGCCGGAACGCCGGCGTCCTGCACCACACCGGTCGCACCTGGCATGAAGGTATCCACCACCAGCGAGCGCGTGCGTCGCGTGCGCCGTGGCGTGATGGAGCTGTACCTGACCGACCATCCGCTTGACGGCTTCACCTCCCCGGTCGCCGGCAACAATGAATTCCAGGAGATGGCTGGTCTGATCGGGGTGCGCGAAGTGCGCTACGGCCAGGACGGCGTCAATCATCTGCATTCCGAGATCGATGCTTCCAACCCCTACTTCCAGTTCGATCCGGCGCGCTGCATCGTCTGCTCGCGCTGTGTGCGCGCATGCGAGGAGACGCAGAACACCTTCGCGCTGACCATCGAAGGTCGCGGTTTCGCCTCGAAGGTTGCCGCTGGCGCAGGCGAGCCGTTCCTGACCAGCGAGTGCGTATCGTGCGGTGCCTGCGTACAGGCTTGCCCGACCGGATCGCTGCTCGAGAAGACGGTCGTTGAGCTGGGTCAGCCAGAGCATTCGGTGATCACTACCTGCGCCTATTGCGGTGTCGGCTGCAACTTCAAGGCGGAGATGCAGGGCGACACAGTGGTGCGCATGGTGCCATGGAAGGACGGCAAGGCGAACCACGGGCATTCCTGCGTGAAGGGCCGCTTCGCCTGGGGCTATGCCAACCACCAGGACCGCATTCTCAAGCCGATGATGCGCGAGAAGATCAGCGATCCGTGGCACGAGGTGACCTGGGAAGAGGCTATCGGCCGCGTCGCATCGGAGTTCAAGCGGATCCAGGCGCAAGCCGGCAAGGATGCGATCGGCGTCATCACCTCGTCGCGCTGCACCGACGAAGAGACGTATCTGGTGCAGAAGCTGGCGCGCCACGTGTTTGGCAACAACAACACGGACACCTGTGCGCGCGTCTGCCACTCGCCGACCGGTTACGGGTTGAGCACGACATTCGGCACTTCGGCCGGCACGCAGGACTTCGACTCGGTCGAGCAGGCCGACGTGATGATGGTGATCGGCGCCAATCCGACCGACGGCCATCCGGTGTTCGCCTCTCGCATGAAGAAGCGGCTGCGGCAGGGCGCGAAGCTCATCGTCATCGATCCGCGCCGCATCGACCTGGTACGCATGCCGCATGTCGAGGCGCAATATCATCTGCCCTTGCTGCCCGGCACCAACGTCGCGGTCCTGACGTCGCTGGCGCATGTCATCGTGACCGAGGGACTGGTAGACGAGGACTTCGTGCGCGAACGCTGCGATTGGGAGGCATTCCAGGATTGGGCACGTTTTGTGGCTGAGGAGCGCAACAGCCCTGAGGCGGTGGCGCGGATCAGCGGCGTGCCCGCGCAGACGATCCGCGACGCGGCGCTGCTCTATGCGAAGGCGCGCAACGGCGCGATCTATTACGGGCTGGGCGTCACCGAGCACAGTCAGGGCACCACCGCTGTGATGGCGCTGGCGAACCTCGCGATGGCGACCGGTAATATCGGGCGTGCTGGTGTCGGGGTGAACCCGCTGCGAGGACAGAACAACGTGCAGGGAAGCTGCGACATGGGCTCATTCCCGCACGAACTGCCGGGCTACCGGCATATTGCCAACCCCGCTGTGCGCGCGATCTACGAACGCGAATGGGGCGTGACGCTGGATCCGGAACCGGGTCTGCGCATTCCCAACATGATCGACGCCGCACTCGATGGCTCGTTCAGGGGCATCTACATCCAGGGTGAGGACATCGCGCAATCTGATCCCGACACGCGCCACATCACCGAAGGTCTTTCGGCGATGGAGTTCGTGGTGGTGCACGACCTGTTCCTGAACGAAACAGCCAACTATGCGCACGTGTTCCTGCCTGGCTCGACCTTCCTCGAGAAGGACGGGACGTTCATCAACGCCGAACGCCGCATCAATCTGGTGCGCAAGGTGATGGCGCCACGCGCCGGCATGGCGGACTGGGAGGTGACGCAGGCGATCGCCCGCGCGATGGGGCAGGACTGGAACTACACGCACCCGTCGCAGATCATGGATGAGATTGCCCGCACCACGCCGACGTTCGCCGGAGTGTCGTTCGCGAAACTGGAGCAAGGCTCCATCCAGTGGCCGTGCAATGACAAGGCGCCGGAGGGCACGCCGGTGATGCATATCGGCGGGTTCGTGCGCGGCAAGGGCAACTTCTGCATCACGGAATACGTGCCGACCGACGAGAAGGTCGGACCGCGCTTCCCGCTGCTGCTGACCACCGGGCGCATTCTGTCGCAGTACAATGTCGGCGCGCAGACGCGGCGCACGGAGAATGTGGTGTGGCATCATGAGGACGTGCTCGAGATCCATCCGCACGATGCCGAACAGCGCGGCGTGCGCGACGGCGATCTGGTGCGGCTGGCGTCGCGGTCGGGCGAGACGACGCTGCGCGCGAAGATCACCAGCCGCGTGGCGCCGGGCGTGGTCTACACGACGTTCCATCATCCGACGACGCAGGCAAACGTGGTGACCAGCGACTACTCTGACTGGGCAACCAATTGTCCGGAATACAAGGTGACTGCGGTGCAGGTGTCGCCGTCGAACGGGCCAAGCGAATGGCAGGAAGAGTATCGCGAACTGACCCAGCGCAGCCGCCGCATCGAGGCTGTGCCGGCGAAGTGAGCGTGCCTGAGCCGGTCCGCAGCGTTGCACGCATCGCCTGGCGCGGTGGCGAGGCGACGCGCGGTGCCCGCGCAATCCCGGAAGAGACGCCGATCGCGCTGACCTATAACCGCAGCGCCTATGCGGTGATGCTGGCGACGCCGGCGAACCTCGAGGACTTTGCACTGGGCTTCAGCCTCACCGAAGGCATCGTGCAATCCGCTGGGGAGATTGAGGAACTCGACATCGTGCCCACCGAGGCGGGTGTGGAGCTCCGCATGTGGCTTGCCCCGGAACGAGCTGACACGATGACCCAGCGGCAGCGTCGGCTTGCAGGGCCGAGTGGCTGCGGCCTGTGCGGGTTGGAGAGCCTCGCGGACGCCGTGCGGACACCGCCGCACATTGCGTCAGGTGCGCATTTCGACACGACGGCAATTCACACCGCGATGGCGGCGTTGCCAGCGGCCCAGAAGCTGAATCAGCAGACACGCGCGGTCCACGCCGCAGCGTTTTGGCATCCGCACCGGGGGTTGGTTGCACTGCGCGAGGATGTCGGTCGGCACAATGCGCTCGACAAGCTCGCTGGTGCACTGGCGCGCGATGGCGCCGTCGTGGCGGAAGGGCTGGTGCTGCTGTCCAGCCGCATCTCGGTCGAGATGGTGCAGAAGGCGGCGATGCTCGGTGCGCCTGTCGTGGTGGCGGTGTCGGCGCCGACCGCCCTCGCCGTGCGGATTGCGGACGAGGCAGGTATCACGTTGGTCGGCATCGCTCGCGCCGACGGCTTCGAGGTCTTCACCCATCCCGAACGCGTCGTTGCGCAGCAGGTGCAGGATGTCGCCTGACAAGCTGGCCTACATGGCCAACCAGATCGGCAAGTTCTTCGCTCATCAGAAGCACGATCAAGCGGTCGCCTCGATTGCAGATCATTTGCAAAAGTTCTGGGATCCCAGGATGCGTGGCACCATTCTGGCGCAATACGAGGCGGTGAAAAGCCAGCTAGACCCGCTGGTCCAACAGGCGGTTGAACGACTGCGCAAGGTTAGGTTAGGGTAATAACGCGCGCGTGATCTACCGGGCGCCCATACTGAAAAATACGGGGAGGCGTTCATGAGCTCGAGCGTGCAAGGTCGGGTGCCCGGCCTGCTCAATCGCGAGCGTACCATAGCCAGCATTGGCTTCAGCCGTTGGATGGTGCCGCCGGCCGCACTCTGCGTGCATCTGTGCATCGGCCAGGCCTATGCGTTCAGCGTGTTCAACCTGCCGATGACAAGGCTGATCGGCATCACGCAGTCCGCACCCGACGACTGGAAGCTCACCGACCTCGGCTGGATCTTCAGCATCGCGATCTTCTTCCTTGGCGCCTCTGCCGCACTGCTCGGCCGATGGGTTGAGGAGGGCGGGCCACGCCGTGCGATGTTCACCGCCGGCTTGTGCTGGGCGGGGGGCTTCTTCCTCTCAGCCTTTGGCGTTTATGTGCACAATATCTGGCTGGTCTACCTGGGTTACGGCGTACTCGGCGGGTTTGGGCTCGGCATCGGTTACATCTCGCCGGTTTCCACTCTGATCCGATGGTTCCCCGACCGGCCAGGCATGGCGACCGGCATGGCGATCATGGGGTTCGGTGGCGGCGCCTTCATCGCCTCGCCGCTTTCGGTGTGGCTGATGCGACAGTTCTCCACCGACACGCATGTCGGCGTCCCCGAGACCTTCATCGGTACTCGGCCTGGTGTATTTCTGCTTCATGATGGTGGGTGCGGCGATCGTGCGCCTGCCACCCCCGGGTTGGGCGCCTGCGGGATATGTCGCACCGACCCAGTCAAGCAGGCTTATCACCACGCAGAACGTGTTCGTCTATCAGGCGCTGAAGACGCCGCAGTTCTGGCTGATCTGGTGGGTGCTGTGCCTGAACGTGACTGCCGGCATCGGCGTGCTGGGTCAGGCGTCGGCGATGAGCCAGGAGATGTTCCCTGGCAAGATCACGGTTACCGCGGCGGCTGGCCTTGTGGGCCTGATGAGTCTGTTCAATATGGGTGGCCGCTTCTTCTGGGCTTCGGTCTCCGACTATATCGGCCGCAAGAGCACCTACTTCGTGTTCTTCGTGCTGGGGTTCATCCTCTATTCGGCTGTTCCGTATACCGGGTCCGCCGGCAATGTGGCGCTGTTCGTTCTGTGCTTCTGCATCATTATGAGCATGTATGGCGGCGGGTTCGCCACCGTGCCAGCCTATCTGCGCGATATGTTCGGCACACGCTATGTCGGCGCGATTCACGGACTGCTGCTCACCGCCTGGTCGATGGCCGGGATCTTTGGGCCGGTGCTGGTGAACTACATCCGGCAGTACAACGTCGAGCACGGCGTGGCAAAGGCCGCGGCGTATAACGTCACGATGTACGTGATGGCAGTTCTGCTGATCATCGGCTTCTTCTGCAACCTCTTCGTGCAGGCCGTGGACGAGCGCCACCACATGAAGCACGAGGACGCCGATGCCCTGGGCATGGCCGACTGAGGGAGAAGGTACATGACTCGTGGGACAACGCCACTGCAATTGGCACTTGCCTGGGGCTTCGTCGGCGTTCCGCTCGCCTGGGGCGTGGTCCAGACGCTGCTGAATGCGTTGAAGCTGTTCCAGTAGGTTCCTACGCTGCCGTAAGCTCCGGCTGCACGACGCCGAGTAGGCGCGCCTGCAATGCCGCATCCGCCTCCAGCGTACGCGCGCTTCCCTCGTAGGCGATCTGGCCGTTGACCAGCACGTAGGCACGATCGACGATCGGCAGCACGGTCTCTGCGTGGTGCTCGACGATGATCATGGCGACGCGTCCGCGCAGACGCACCAGCGCATCCATCACTTCCTGAACCACTGCTGGCGCAAGACCTTCGAACGGCTCGTCCAACAGGATCAGCCGGCTGGGAACGGTTAATGCGCGGGCGATCGCGAGCATCTGACGCTCGCCGCCCGACAGGCTTTCCGCACGTGCACGCTGCAGGATCCGCAACTTCGGAAACAGCGCGAAGATCTCATCGAACGACGCGCCGCCAGGGCGCGCGGCCAGGCGCAGGTTCTCCATCACCGTCAGATTTGGGAAGAGCCGCCGCCCTTCGGGCACGATGGAGATGCCCAGCCGGTTGATTTCGTAATGCTTTGCGTGGGTGATGTCGCTGCCATCCATCGTGATGCGGCCCGCACTCTTTTGGGCCGTTCCGGTGATCGCACGCAGCATCGTGGTCTTGCCGACGCCATTACGCCCGAGCAGCGCCACCGCCTCGCCTTCGTGCACAACGAGATCAACATCGGTCAGGACGAGGCTCCCGGCATAGCCGGCGCGGATGTGAGCAAGTTCCAGCAGCGGCTTCGCGGCGGCAGGCCGCACGACCTCGGTCCGCACCGTCGGCACCGGACCGCCCGCGCGCGTCGTCCCCATATAGGCGGTGATGACGTCCTGGTTGCTGGCTACCTCGGCCGGTTTGCCATCAGCGATCACACGGCCCTGGTGCAGCACCGTGATGCGATCCGACAACGCCAGCACGCGATCGATGTCGTGCTCGATCAGCAGCACGGCATGTGTCGCGGCGAGTTCGCGGATCAGCGTGCCGACCACCTCGCGATCGGCCTCAGCCAGGCCCGCGAGCGGCTCGTCCAGCAGCAGCAACTTGGCGTCGGTGGCGAGCGCGATGGCAATCTCCAACAGCCGCTGTTCGCCATGCGACAGATTGGCGCAGGCCTCGGCTGCGCGGTCTTCCAGGCCGACCGCGGCCAGCAGCGACCAGGTCCGCGCATTGATCTCCTCGATCGCGTAGGCATCGCGCCACAGGCTGTTCTGCTGCGGGCTGCGTGCCTGCACGGCTACCCGCACGTTCTCGAATGTCGTCAGATTGCGGAACACGCTGAGGATCTGAAACGAACGGCCGAGCCCGAGCCGAATTCGGCGATGCACCGGCAGATGCGCGATTTCGTGGCCATCGAATTCGATCCGTCCGGCATCCGCGCGCAACAGTCCGGTGAGCATGTTGAACAGAGTCGTCTTGCCGGCGCCGTTCGGGCCGATCAGGCTGTGCAGCCGATACGGGTGCACCTCGAGATGCACATCCGCCGCGACGACCAGCGAGCCGAAGCGCTTGTGCAGGCCGCGCACCGTGAGGATCGGCTGATCGCCCTGCATGTCACGCCGCTCGGTGTCGCGAAAGGGCGCGATCCGCTGCGGGCACGGTGAAATGCCGGCGCGCACCAGCGTCCAGCGCTGCTCGCGGCGCAGCAGGCGCTGTAGTGCGCCCTGGATGCCTTCCGGCGACAGCAGGGCGAACAGGATGATGATCGGCGCGAACATGAGCCACCAGCTTTCGGTGATCGCGCTCAACCGATCCTGCAGCATGGTGAAGGCGATGGCGCCCCAGAGTGGACCGAGAAACTGATGCACGCCGCCAAGTACGGTCATCAATAGTGCATCGCCGGCGTGCTGCCAGCCAAGATTATCGGCGTAAGCACCGCGCAGCATCAACGCCAGCAGTGCGCCGGCATAGCCGACCATGCCGCCCAGGATGACGAACGCCTCGAACTTCAGGCGGAAGGTGGAATAGCCAAGACTTTGCATGCGCTGCTCGTTGTCGCGCAGTGCCTGCAGCGCCCGGCCGAACGGCGAATGCGCAATGCGCCACAGCAGCCACATCGCTGCCGTCACGGTGATCACAGTGAAGACATGGAATGACCAGTCGCTGACCAGCCAAGGGCGCGGCACGCCCTGCAGGCCGTTTTCGCCGCCGGTGAGGTCGGTCCACTTGTAGGCGATCTCGAAGGCGATCTGCGAAAATGCCAGCGTCAGCAAGGAGAAATACAATCCGCGCCGACGCAGGATGATCAGCGCGATCGCCGCGGCCAGCAGCAGCGAGAAAAGCACGGCGAACACCAGTGCCTCGGCTTCGTTGCCGAGAAAGCCGCGCATGGGTATCGCCACGGCATAGCTGGCGCAGCCGAAGAACACCGAAGCGCCGAACGGCACCAATCCAGTGTAGCCGACCAGCAAGTTCACGCCGGCGCCGTACAGTGTGTAGATGGCGATCTGAGTGATCAAACTGACCGGCGCGCCGATCGCGTCCCAGGCGATGGTCAGTGCGCACAGGACCAGCAGGACCCATAGGACGGGGTGGCGAAGGAGGGTCATGCCACGGCGCCCAATTCTTTTGCGCGGTTCACTCGAAACGTTCCCAGCGCTCGCCCAGCAGGCCGCGTGGACGCAATAGAAGCACGGCCGCCATGAACACATACATCATGGCCGTCGCCGCATCCGGTTGGAACTGGATGGTCAGCGCAGTCACCACGCCGACAAGCAGCCCGGCGATCACGGCGCCGGCGAACGAACCCAGTCCACCGATCACCACCACGACGAACGCCGGCATGATGGCGTTCTCGGACATCGACGGGGTCACTGTCCAAAGCGGCGCCGCCAGCACGCCGGCGATACCTGCGAGACAGCAGCCGAGACCGAACACCGCGGTGAGCACGCGCGGCAGCCGGATGCCGAGCAGGCCTACCATTTCCGGGTCGCGCGAGCCTGCGCGCAGGATGCGGCCGTAGGGCGTGAACTGCATGAACGCCCAGAGGCCGATCAGCAGCGCGACGGTGGTCAGGAACACCGTCAGCCGATACTTGGTGATCAGTATTGGTCCCCAGAGATAGATGCCCGATAGGAAGGGCGGCTGGCTGAACGGCTGACCGATGCCGCCGAAGACGAGGCGCAGCAGGGCCTCGATCATCAGGGCCAATGCGAACGTGATAATCAGACTGACGAGCGGTTCCTTGTCGTATAGTTGGCGGATCAGGGTCTTCTCCACCGCCATGCCGACCGCGCCGACCAGGAGCGGCGCCAGAAGTACGGCGGGCCAGCCGAAATACTGCTGCAGTATCAGCGCGAAATACGCGCCCAGCGCGAAGAAGTTGCCGTGCGCGAAGTTTACGATGCCCAGAAGGCCGAAGATGATCGACAGCCCGATGGCGATCAGAACGTAAAGGCCGCCGAGCACCAGCCCGGTGGCCACCTGCGAGAGAATGACGTCCAGCACGGTGTTGTCAGGTCATGTGGCAGCCGTTGGCTTCCGGCGAGCCAAAGACCTTGTCGAGGTCTGCCAGATTTTCCGGCACCACACCCTTGACATCGAAGTAGTCCCATTTGTCGGTGATCTTTGGCTTTGCCTGCACCACCAGGTTGCGCAACAGCATTTGGTGGTCGCCCTTGCGCCAGTAGTAGGGGTTCGTCGCGGAGCCGCCCTTCCAGCTTTCCAGGCCTTTGATGATCGCCTCGGTCTCGGTGGACTTCGCCAGTTCGATCGATTCGAACAGTGACTTGGCGGCGATCCAGCCCATCCATGCCTTGTCGGCCGCAGGCTTGCCGTGTTTCTTCTCATAGGCGGCAGCGAACGCCTGCTCCTCCGGCGGGTTATTCGGGTTCTTGTACCACCACAGCGCGGTATAGAGCCCGGTCGCGGCGTCCGGCCCGACAGCCCAGATATCGGTATCGCCGATGGCAATCTCGCAGATCGGGATCGAGCCCTTCATCCCCATCTCGTTCCACTGCTTCAGGAAGGTCGACAGATCGCCCGCCGGCACGCCGCCAAGGATCATGTCGGGCTTCGCCTGGCGAATCTTCAGGATGAACGAGCTGAAATCGGGCGTGTTGAGCGGGACCGTATCGTCGCCCACGATTGTGCCGCCGGCCTTGGCAAGGATTTCCTTGAACGACTTAGCGATGTCCTGGCCGAACGCGTAGTTGGCAGTGATGAAGTACCATTTCTTGCCATAGCCCATGATGTAGGGTGCAAACATTGCCGCCTGCACCGCGACCGGCGTGTTCAGGCGGAATGTGTAGTGGTTGCAGTTCTTGCCGCTCATGTCGGTGGCGGCGGCGTTGTTGCAGACGAACGGGATCTTCAGTTGCGCCGCGGTCGCCTGCTCGGCCAGGCCGTTGGAGCTGAGCGAGCCGCCGAGAATGGCAACCACCTTGTTCTCCTGGACCAGCTTCTGCATGTTCTGCTGCGAGCCCTGGGGCGAGGGTTCGTCCAGCCAGATCAGCTCTGCCGGTTGGCCCATGATCTTGTTGCCGCGTTCCTCCAGCGCCAGGTAGGTGCCGTTCGCCAGATATTCGGTCTGCGCCGCGATGTCGCCTGTCTTGGCAAGCAGCAGCCCGATCTTGATCGTCTCCGCGGCGGTCGCGTTGGCAATGAACGGTCTGGCGAGTGGCGCTGCCGCCATCGCCGCGGCGCCCAGCAGTGCACTCCGGCGCGGCACGACAAGCCCTGACTTGCTGGCAGACATGAACCCTCCCATGGGTGAAACGCCCTCCATGGGCGTCGCTGCGATCATTGCGGTGGAGCAGCCCGCTTACCGCGTCGGCGACAGGCAAGCAACCCGCTTGGTCGCGACGAGACGTATCGCTGCACCTGAGCCGCCATGCGTATTCCGCCGCGCCGCCTGTTGATAGTTGCCGGCGCGCCGGGACGATCTCGACCATGAAGCGATCATCGATGTGTCGGTGCACGCGGGCAGAAGTTCGTAGCGCTCGTCGCTATCATACAGCAGGTTGAGCGAGCGCAATGTATCGCCGGAAACGGCAGCGGCAGACGCGCGCTGTGGTCAGCTGACCATCGTGGGGTATAGGCGGAGCAGTTTCCATCGCTCCGCGATCGCTGCGAGATAGGTCGCGCTCCTGAGCTGACCGAGATCACCCGTGCGACATCCGATCAGCACAACCTTGCCTCCACCGAAGTGGAAGCAGCTATGGCGGCGATCGCCATCGGGCAGTCGGCCCGGGGCCCGAGTAGGCAACTGGGGCAAGGTGGCCCACAAATATATACGACACGTTCACATTTGAATGCTAATTCTGCTGCTGAGGCACTGGGCATATCCCGTCGAAATAGATGGCGGCGCGGCCCCAGTGTAAAAGCGCGACTACTTTCGCGGACCGAGAGATGGGGCGTCGCATGACCTGTGAGTGGCGGACCCTGAAAGATGCGACGGTATCTTGGTGCCGCTGTCGCGTCCTTCTAGCGCGGGCCTTCTTTCCGGGTGCTCCAATCATCGACGTAGGGCTGCCTCGACTCATTCGTGATTCCAGTGTGGTGCCATGGAATGACAGGCAAATGAAGTGACACACTCTCTGCGACGGATCAGCAATCAAGAGGATAAAATCGGTGACGGTTCGGATTTTGCGAACGTCCTGATGGCGGCAACGATGGAGGCGTGCACAGACGGCGTCCTGGTGGTTGATGCCTCCGCGCACATCCGGTCGTTCAATCGTCATTTCATCGATATGTGGAACGTTCCGCGAGAGCTGCTCGACGCGGGCAAAGACGAACTGATGCTGCAAGTCATGATCTCGCAGGTCAAAAATCCCCCAGCGTTTCTTGAACGAATGCGATATCAATCCGAAGGTTTGGAGGAACCAGGCGATGACGAGCTTGAGACACTGGATGGAAGGACGATCCACCGACATTCCGCGGCACTCCGCAACGCCGATAACCTATATCTTGGTAGAGTTTGGTACTTCCAGGATATTTCCGAGCGCAAGGCAGCCCGAGAGCAAATCGCAGCGCTGGCGAATTCGGATTCGTTGACTGGCCTTGCCAACCGTGGGGCTTTTATTGACCGATTAGAACATGCCTTTGCGATTGCTGGACGGAACAACAAGTTGTTTGCCGTCCTGTTTCTGGATCTGGATCGTTTTAGAACAGTCAACGACCGGCTGGGTCACTCCAAGGGCGACGCGGTATTGCGGTCAATCAGCGGCCACCTTGCGAAATCCGTTCGTGAGACGGACCTGGTAGCACGTTTCGGGCGCGATGAATTCGCCATTCTGTTGAATGATCCGTTTGACATTCCAAGTATCGGTGTTGCAGCGCAGGAAATTGCATCGGCAGTGGCCGAGCCATGTACGATCGATGGCGTCGAGATACGGTCAACGGCCAGTATTGGAATCGCGCCTTACCTACCGGAGGTGCAGAGTTCCGATGACCTTTTGAAGCAGGCTGCCCTCGCTTTACGCCGGGCGAAGGATGGAGGACGCGATCGGGTCTGCTTCCACTCGGTCGATCTTGACTATCTGGTGCCGGGGCGCGACAGCCTTGCGGAGGATTTGCGACTGGCAATCGAACGAAATGAGCTTGATGTCCATTTTCAGCCTCAGGTCGCGATTTCATCGGGCGAGATTGTGGGCATGGAGGCGCTCGCCCGCTGGCAACATCCCCTACGAGGGATGGTATCACCGGCTTTGTTCATTCCCGCCGCCGAAAAGAGCAACGTCATCGTCCAACTTGGCCATCTGGTGCGCGACAGGGCTTGTGAGCAATTCAAGCGCTGGCGAGACGAGGGGTTTGCTCCGCCGGTGGTCTCGGTCAACGTTGCCGCTGCTGAACTCAAACTGGGCGACAAGTTCTTGCGAGATGTGCAAGACACTCTTACGAAGTGGGGCATGTCTGCATCGGACCTTGAATTGGACGTTACCGAAGAGATATGGATCGAATTGCTTTACTCCAAGTCGAATATCATCGAGCGGCTGGCCGAGATCGGAGTCGGGATTGCAATAGATGACTTTGGCTCAGATGGAGGTCTGATCGGAAACTTGCACGCCAACAATTTGCGCCGCCTCAAGATATCTCCGCAACTGATCGAAGCGATGTCTCGGGGGGCGGCGGACGCGGAAGTTGTTCGTACAATCCTTGCGCTCGCCGGTCTACTCGGCATTGAGGCAACCGCGGAGAGTGTAGAAACCGAGGCTCAACGGGCCTTCCTTCTGTCCAGCATGGCAACAGTGAGAGCACAAGGCTACCTGTACAGCAGGCCTGTACCAGCGGATGAAGCACGAGAGCTCTTGCGGAGGCGTGAGATTGTCACCAATAGCGGCAACTTGGAGGCTCACCCACATCCCGGGGCAATCGTTAATCGGCTCACTTAACGCATTGCTGCTGCATGCCGTGGGGCAGTTGTGCGTGAACCTGGATCGGCGTCCGGGACTCAACTTGACCCTTGGACTGAGGCGGCCTGCGGGATAAGCCCAGCCCCTGACGGTCTTCCAGCCGCGCCGCAGCCTGATCCTGATCATCAAAGTTGGAGCGTCCGATTCCGGTATTCAGGTGCTCAAGGTATTGGCGGACCGCATCACGACGCGCCTCCACGACGACCGTGTCGGCGAGCCCGACCAGGGCCGCCCGCAGTCTTCGCACGACCTGCACCGATGTTGCCCCAAACTGGCGGATTTCGTCGAAGGCCAGCGCCAGGTAGTCCTCCCATGTCGGGACCTGGAATGTCAGCCGAAGCGCTCCTGTCGCGTCGCGCGCCTGGCCGGCGTCAAGCTGTCGGCGGCCCAGGCGCCGCAGCAGGTCCTCGATCTGATCGAGCGCCTGAACGGCGGTCGTCGGATCGTTGACGGCAGGTGACAACGCCTTGATGGCAATATCGACGAGCAGGCGAATAGCGTACTTCGGGTCCTGCTCGAATGTGCGCGCCGTCGCGAGGTGAATCGCCCGCAGGAGATCGCGTTCCGGAAGCTTCTGCGCCGCACCATGTACGTGCAGGACGACCGTGCCCTCCACCAAAGTCTCGCCGACACCACATTGGATTGCCACGACCGCGTTAAAGCTCTGGGCCAGACGGACCAAGGCATCAATGTCGAACCTGGCGATAACGCGCGGCTCGCCGGAGTAGACCAGGGTCTGCGTCACGGGCGCCAGGTCGTACAGCGGCTCAAGTTCGTCGCCTACACTGTCCGCCATGCGAGAAAACATCGTGCGAATGACGGCCCGGCCGCGCGCTCCGATGACCTGCAGCACATTTTGAATCTGCAGATCGTTAAGGCTCCGGATCAGCCTGGCGAAGGCGAGCATGCTCACAATGAGCAAAACGTTGACCAGCATCGTCGAGAACAGCGGCACCTCTCCCGAACCACCACGGTCCGTCCAGGCCAAGGCCGCAAGCGAATAAGTAAAAGTCGCGAAGAAGATGCCGAGCGTGTGGTAGAGGGTCGGACTGTTGGCGAACATGACGACCAGTCGGGGGGAGTAGGCCAACGCGCTGAACTGCACGACCACGAACGCGATGGCAAACACGATCCCAGTGAGTGCCATCATGCCGGAACTGACCGAAGAAAAGAACGCCAGTGCAGACCCGACCGATACGCTATGGGTAAAGGAGGCAAGATAGACATGCTCGAGGCGTGGCAGTGACCAGCCCCGCGGCCACGCTCAGCAGTGTGTAAGCCATGGGTATCAGCCAGAGCGGCATTGATCTGCTAGCTCACGCCGGAAGAAGGTGAAATTCGGGCGCCATTCCGCGTTCAGCCGGAAGGCCAGGTCAGCTCCGGCACGAATTTGTACGGATAGTCCGGCTCCTTGTATCCATGAGGCTTCTGCCGATCGGGCAACTTCACCTTCTCCCGGGGGGCCTCTTTGTACTCGATGCGACGGAGCAGATGCGTGATGGCGTTCAGCCGCGCGCGCTTCTTGTCATCCGAGCGGATGACATACCAAGGTGCCCAGGGCGTATCGGTCGCGCTGAACATCTCGTCGCGCGCGCGCGAATAGTCGTACCAACGGCTGTAGGATTTCAGGTCCATCGGCGACAGCTTCCAGATCTTGCGCCCGTCATCCATGCGGGCGGCCAGCCGCCGCGTCTGTTCTTCCTCGCCGACCTCAAGCCAGTACTTCAGCAGAATGATGCCCGATTCGATTATCACCCGTTCCGCAGTCGGGACCATCTGAAGAAAACGCTTCACCAGTTCGTCCGGGCAGAAGCCCATCACCCGCTCGACGCCCGCGCGGTTGTACCAGCTTCGGTCAAAGATCACGATCTCGCCGGCTGCAGGCAGGTGCGGCATGTAGCGTTGGAAATACATCTGGGTCTTCTCGCGTTCGGTCGGTGCCGGCAGGGCGACGACGCGGAAGATCCGAGGACTGACACGCTCCGTAATCGCCTTGATGACCCCGCCCTTGCCAGCACCGTCACGCCCTTCGAAAACGACGCAGACCTTCAGGCCCTTGTGCACGACCCATTGCTGCAATTTGACCAGTTCGACATGCAGCTTGGCCAGCTCCTGCTCGTATGCCTTGTTCTTCAGCTTGCCGTTCGGCGCCGCTGCGCTCTCGTCAAGCTCGGCCTTCTTAGCCTTCTTCGCCGCACTCATTGTGAGCCTCCCGATGCGAACTTCGGATCACGCTTCCAGACTGTCCTTCGGCCACGCAAAGAACAGGCCGACGTCACCTGGCACACCGCCGGGGTAGTTGATGATGCGGGCCTCGAACTTGAAGCCACCGGCTTTCAGGTTGTCCTTCCAGTACTTGTGCACCTCTCGGACGCCGGCCGGCAAGGTCGCCAGCCACTCCGGCTCGTCCGCGCGCGCTGCCAGCTCTGCCTTGGTCGGCTTGTTGATAGGCGGGGCGCCGGCGTTGATGATCGCACGGCCACCGTCGGTGCAGAAGCTGCTGGGAAACGATGACATCATCAACTCGGTCTCACCGCGTTCGAAGGCGCGCTTGATCCTGTCGAGACCGGAGTGGATGATCGCGTCGGTCAGTTGGAAATTGTCGAGCCGCTTCCTGAACTCCGTGAGTTCCTCCTCCTTGCGTTGCTGAAGCAGTTCTTCCGCTTCCCTGTCGTGACGGCGGCGCGCATCGCGCTCTGCAAATAGTGCGCTCACCGACAGAGCTGCACCCGATGCTTCTGGCATGACGTTCTCCTTTCCCACAAGCCTGCTACAGGCGATCAACCAAGGGTCGTGACAACGATTAGCCTGAGCGGCGATCTTATGCTTTGATCCAGGTCAATCGGAAGAAGGGCCTGAGCTGTCAGGTTTCCTGATAGGCGCTGATCTTGCCCTTTCTCACAGCGGCCTTGAGTGCAGCATAGTCCCGCTCCGCCTGATCCGCATAGGTCAGGGCAAAGTTGCCCATGGCCTCGTCGAACTGATCGCTCGAGCCGAGATAGCCACCGACCGCGGACACGTCGCTCGCCTTGGCATGAGCGCGGGCAAGCACCCAGCCGCACGCCTTTGCATAAAGCACCAGCAACTCGTCATCGAAGGTCTCGACCAGCGGCTTGATCTTCGCGTCGCGCAGTTGCCGCACATAGAAGTGCTTGCCGGTCGGCGCGATGACCCAGCCCAGGAACAGGTCAGAGGCAGGTTGCATGAGGCGCTGGCCCATCACCACCCGCTCGCCGTGCTGGGCGTAGGCGCTCTTGCCGGCATACGGCTCCAGGATCGACTCGACCGCTTCCTTGAACTGCAGGAACAGCGGCTCGTTCGATGCCGACATCATCAGGGCGATCCAGCATCTCCGCCCGACGCTGCCGACACCGACGACCTTGATGGCAGCGTCCACGAGTTGGTAGCGGTCGAGCAGAACGCGGCGGTCATCTGTCAGCGTCTCCCGGTAGGCAGCCAGGACCTGATCGAGGATCGTCTGGAAGTCGGGGCTGCGGGCCTCCTCAGGGTGAAAGATCAGAGGCGGCGTGTCCCGGATGGAGAGACGGCCCCCGACCATGCCGGCCAGCTTGGGAAAATCCGCCTCCGAGCCGCTCTGCGTCGTCGCCTTGGCGATCCGATCGCTCATGAGCTGCTGCCTCGCTTTCGGCAGCAAGCTCATGACATCGTCCGACGTCACCTGCGCGTACCAGACCTTGAGCGGATGCATCTCTGAGTAGTCGCGTAGATGCTTGCGGTAGCTGCGCGCGCAGGTCACCGCGGCATCGCGTCCGCTCGCGTCGGACAGTCCGATCGATCGCGCCGCCAGAACGAAGGACGCGACCAGTCGCTTGACGTCCCATTCCCACGGCGCCGGCAATGTCTCGTCGAAGTCATTGATGTCGAAGATGACGTTGCGTTCCGGCGTTGCAAAGCCACCGAAGTTCATCAGATGGCAGTCGCCGCATGCCTGCACCCTGATGCCGATGTTGGGCGTTCCGGCGAGGTCGGCGGCCATCACCCCGGCGGTGCCACGGTAGAAGGCAAACGGCGACTGGAGCATCCGGCCGTAGCGGATCGGCACAAGGTCCGGCAGCCGGTCGGCATCCGACGCACGCAGCAGATCTATAGGATCCGTGCGCGTCTCGCTTTTCTTCCAGGTGGCATGCTGGGTGCGAGGGAACTTGTCGCGCAGCGCCCTGCCCGCCGCTGCCCGCTCATCGTGCGAGAGGGTATGAGCGGGCGCGCTGGCACCATCCGCCGGCTGCCCTCTCGGACCTGCCCTGACCTCGGCTGGCAATTCTGTCGCGGAGAGGGGTGCGCCCACTGTAGCTGACATGGCGATTATCTCCCTCCCATCCTGTTCGATGACTTCGCTGTGTATTTCGCGCGCCCGTTGGGAATTCGCATTGATCTGAATCAATTGGGACAAATAAGCGGGGTGCTACTCGGACGGTGATGTAGCGAATCCAGCAGCCGAGACTTTGATGCCGTATGAATATCCGATGCTCGAAGGCGCCCTTCAGCCGGCCACGGATGACCCGCTGCGTCGGAGACCGCTAGGGGACCAATTGTGACTGCCACATCGGCAAGGGCAAGCATCCTTGGTTATCCGCTGAACTGGCTGCCATCCGATCTGGTCGCCGGAGTGACGCTCGCCGCCTATGCCATCCCGGTCTCGCTGGCCTACGCAACACTGGCCGGCCTGCCGCCACAGGTCGGCCTGTATGCCTATCTGACCGGCGGGCTTGGCTACGCGCTGGCCGGCTCTTCCCGCTATCTCGCGATCGGACCGACCTCCGCTGTCTCGCTGATGATCGGGAGCACCGTTGCCGACATGGCCGGGGGTGACGCATCCCGATACGCCCAGATCGCCACCGCTGCGGCCTTTGGCGTCGGCCTGTTCTGCCTGATTGCCTGGGTCTTCCGGCTCAGCGTGCTGATCAAGCTGATCAGCGACAGTGTCCTGACGGGATTCAAGGCCGGCGCCGGCGTGACCATCGCCATTACGCAGCTGCCGGGACTGCTTGGCGTGAGCGGCGGCGGTCACAATGTCCCGGATCGACTGCTGGTCCTGGCTGGGCAGCTTCACGCGACGAACCTGACCACACTCGCCCTGGGCGTTGCCGCGCTGGCGGTGCTGTGGTGCGGGGAACGCTGGCTGCCTGGCCGCCCAGTCGCGCTCGGCGTGGTGATACTGTCGATCGTCGCAGTGACGGTGTTCGGTCTGACCCGCCTCGGTGTCTCCGTCACCGGTGCGATCCCTTCCGGGCTGCCGACGCCCGCCCTGCCGACGCTTCAACTCCGTGACCAGGAGGGCATTGTCGCGCTGGCCACCGGCTGCATGCTGCTGGCCTATATCGAGGGGGTGGCAGCCGCGCGGACCTTTGCGGCCAAACATGGCGAAAGCATCGATCTGCGGAGAGAGCTGCTGGGTCTCGCCGCGGCCAACGTGGCAACCGCTGCGGTGGGTGGCTATCCCGCGGCGGGTGGCCTGTCGCAGACCGCGGTGAATGAAAAGGCCGGCGCGCGCTCACGTCTCTCGCTTGTGTTTGCTTCGGCGGCTCTCGCGCTATGCCTGCTGTTCTTCACTGGCTTGATCGCCAATCTGCCGCTGGCAGTGCTTGCGGCTGTGGTGCTGATGGCCGTGCGTGGCCTCATCGATTTTCACGCGCTCGTCCATATGTGGCGGGCGAGCCGGGTGGATCTGCTGAGCGCATTGGCAGCGCTGGTCGGTGTCCTGCTTCTCGGCATCCTGCAGGGGATTGTGCTGGCCGCGCTGGTCTCCGTCGTGTTGCTGCTCGTGCACTACTCAGCGCCGCACATCGCCTTCCTGGGACGCATTCCAGGGACCGCGGAATACTCCGACACGGAACGTCATCCCGAGAATGAACCGCTGGTCGGCGTGCTCGCGTTCCGTCCGGAGGCATCGTTGATCTACCTCAACGCCGAGTATGTGCTGACGCGCGTGTTGGCGCGGCTGGCGGCGACGGACGGCATCAGACGCGTCGTCTGCGACCTTTCGGCATCACCGATGATGGATCTTGCCGGAGCGCGGATGCTGTCGGAGTTGTCGGAGGACCTGCGGGCGCGTGACATCGGCCTGACTGTCGTCAATGCGCATGGGCGCGTCCGTGACCTGCTGCGCGCCGAGGGTCTGGATCGCACCATCCATGGGATCACACGGGGCACGGCGCTGGAAGAGGCTCTCGCCTGACCGGCGCGCAACGCAACGAGCTTCACGGCCGGTCATCTCCTTGACGTGTCGCTCGTTGTCTCCTGCAGTGCGCGCACGCCCAACGCTGCGACGAGACCGGTGAGCAGGATGCCGATGAAACCGATCATCAGCGCAATCAGCCGGGCCACAAGACGCGCAGGAACCAGGTCGCCGTAGCCGATCGTCAGTCCAGTCACAAAAGTGAAATATACTGAATTGCCCACCGGCCACCGCTCCAAGAATCCGACGATGAATCCGAGCGCCAGTTGAATGAGCACAAGGCCAGACAAGATTGGCCACACAACGCGCAACTCTCGGCAAAACGCTGCGAGAAAGCGCCGTCTCAGCTCAGCAGGGCGCACGCGGATGCCCGATCCATCGAGGTCTGGCAGGCTGCTTACCCGCGCGCCGGCACGACGCTCGCGGCGACCCCTACGCTGTAAGTCACGTCAACCTCGTCGCCTTCGTGCAACGTTCGCACGAAGTCGAGCACCCTGGAGTCGTTGATCTGCAGCACCCGGAGAATACGCGCCGGTCCTACGAACGAGACCGTCTTGTTGGCGAGGTCGATACCCTGGATCTGCACACGTGCGTGGATGGTTTCCACCCGGAACGCGCCGGGCATCGATCCTGGCGTCGCCCTTCCAGCCACTGCCCCTGCAGCCGTGACCGGTGCAGAGCCCGCCTTGCTCATCTCCAGTGCAACGGATCGATGCACACTGACCAGGACATAATCGCCGGGGCGTATCTGCGCGAGATTCCGCACCTCGGGGCTCGCGACGATGGTCTCCAGCTCACCGTTATCGCCGCGCAGCAGCACCTCGCGGGTCTTCTGATCCACCGATTTAACACGCGCCTTTGCCTCGACGAGGTCGCTGATGACCACTGGCTGGGCACGCAGCGGTGCACCGTGAAGACCAATGAAGACCATTGTGCCAAGTGTGACCAGGGTGTGCGGGATACGGTTCATGCTGGATTGCTCCATGTGTTGGCGACGGCTTCAGCAGCTTGTCGAGCGGCAAAACGGTGCGCATTGACATGGATCAATCACGCGTGGAGGTGATACCGGGTGAGCGTGCTGCGACAGGCGATCAGGCCACCTTCCAGCCATCATTCGTCTTGCACCAGGTGATCGTAGCGCTGCGCTGCGCACGCGGGCCGGGCACAGTGGTCTGATAGTTCACCACGCGGCAGGCCATGCCCTTGCGCTGCAGTGGTTTTCCGGCGGTGACCGTGCCGCCGGCGCCGGATTTGGGGTTGCTCCAGCTTTCGGTGCCGCCCGCAACGAGCTGCGGTCGATCGAGCAGGCGGTTGGTGGCCTCGGTGAGCGCCGTGAGGTCATCGGCGGTCAACGGCGTTGCACCGCTGCCACGGAACGGATTGATCTGGGCGAGTGCCGGCTGCGACAGCAAGGCTGCGGCAAGCAACAGTGGCAGAATACGGTGGTGGATCATTGAGTTCTCCGTGGCGTCATTGTGGTGTCGTCTATGTTTGTGTTTCGTTCAACGCTCATTGACGCAGATCAATATCAGCATACCACAATCATGCTAGGAGCCGCGAACCTCGGATGTCGCACAATGAGGGCTTCATCGGCATGCCACCGACGATTCGGCCAATAGTCAGACCCTTCGTGGCATGGCTGCTTTTGGCCGTAACAGGCTGCGCGTCGATCGGGCCGGCGACCGTGCCGCGTGACCGGGTGGACTACATCACGGCTGTTGCCGAATCCTGGAAAGAGCAGACGCTGCTCAATATCGTTCGGATGCGCTATGGCGACGCACCGACCTTCGTCGACGTTTCCTCGGTAATCAGCGCCTATGCGTTTCAGGGTCAGGTCTCGGCAGCCGGACAGATCAGTTCCAACCTGACCGCCACGATTCCATCCAATCTGGTAACGTTAGGTGGCAACGCGACTTACCTTGATCGCCCGACGATCACCTATACGCCGCTTGCGGGGGAAAAGTTCGCGAAGAGCCTGCTCAGGCCGATTCCGCCGAGCGCGATCTTCGAACTGATCCAGGCCGGCTACCGCGCGGACTATATCCTCCAGATGACGACACGCGCCATCAACGGTGTTTATAACCGGTCGAGTGTCGGCGGGCGAGTACGCGAGGCAGATCCCGAATTCTACCCGCTCCTGGATGCGTTGCGACGTCTGCAGCTGTCCGGGGCGGTCAGCCTGCGGCTCGAGAAGCACGGCTCCGACGAGGTCGGGATTCTGATCCTGTCCGGCGAGCGGACGCCGGAGGTGGAAAGGGATCTCCAATTCGTTCAAAAGACACTTGGAGTAAGGCGAGGGAAGAACGGCGAACTGATTCTCACCTTTGGCGCTCTACCACGCAACGAGCAGGAGATCGCCGTGCTTTCGCGCTCGATGCTGGGAATCCTCCTGGAGGTAGCCAACGGGATCGACGTGCCGAGCGCCCACATCTCCGAAGGACGAGCCGGCGCGACCGCCTCGGTTGCCAACGCGCAGGACCCGCACGACCGCCCCATGATCCGCGTCCTGTCAGGCGCAACCCCGCCCGCCGGCCCATTTGCCGCCGTACATTATCGCGACACGTGGTACTGGATCGACGATGGCGATCTTGGTTCAAAGGGTATCTTCACCTTCCTGATGATGTTCTTTTCGCTGGCGGAGACTGGCGTAACGCCACAACAGCCGGTGCTGACGATCCCGGTGAACTGATTCGGCGCCCGCGTTCGCCTTCAGCTACTGGTCGCTCACATCCACTCTTGCCCAGGTGAGGTCGGGATCATACCGCGTTATCGCAGCGGCCAGGCGAGGTGTGTTCGGGCCCAAATCCTTCTGGAACACGATGCCGTCCTGATTGACCACAAATGTCATGATGCCTGAGGAGTCATAGCTCGCCGGCCAGGCGATGAGGGCGAAGCCGCCGGTCATGCGGCCGGACCGGACGTAGCTCATCGCACCGCCGGGCGCGTTCGGGCCTTGCCCCTTCAGTTCGCGAAAATAGTAGCCCTGATATGGGATCGGCTTGCCGTTCACGAGTTCGCCGGGATAACCCTCATCCTGCGCCTGCTCTACCAGAGGGCCGAGCGGGCTCTCGGCATTCGCCCCTGTGGCGGGCCAATACAGCCCATCCTGACGCCCCGGCGTGCTGACCAGACGCTCGGCGTAGTAACCGGCGCCGGTCTGCTGCTTCATGCGATCGAAATAGTCCTTCTGAGCATCCACGTAAGTGAGCGACACCCGGATTGCCGCAAGCTCATTCCGGCCTATGCGGCGATCGATGATCTCCTGGGCGCCGGCCTGCGTGTCGAATTGCCATCGTCCGTCGATCTGCACGATTGGTATCGGCAGCGGCCAATCGTCGTTGCCGACGTCGAGCGTCATTTGTCCCGCGCCTTTCGGCACAAGCGTGTGCTTTTCGTCATACGCAGCAGCGAAGTGACGCTCTCGCTCCTCGTCGGCGTAGCGGTCACCGGATGACAGCAGATTCGCGCTGTCAGGGCCGAGAATGCTATGCAGCGCCGCAAGATCATGGGAACGGGCCGCCGCAGCCAGTGCGGCAACCGCATCCTCTGCCGAGGCGTAGCTCCGTTGCACAGGCTTGGGCGCCGCAAGGACACCTTGAGCAGGCAGTAGGCCAAGAGCCATGCTGATCGCAGCCATAAAGGTGAACCGCCGTATCATGTCGTCTGTGCTCATGGTGAGCATCCTCATCTGCGTCCCCCTCCGCCGCGTCCGCCACCACCGCGTCCGGCGGCGGCACCGCCACTTGGCCGGTGCATCTGTCCGGCCGAACGGCTTTGCCCGCCGCGCTGGCCGAACTGTGACGCCTGGCGTCCTTCGTTCATGCCTGAGAAGGCTCCCTGCGACGGCCGGTTGGCCGCAGGCCCGCTGGCATTCGGCCGGGTTCCCTGGCTCGGACGCGAGCCAGGTTGGCCGAGTCCTGGCCGGCTTCCCGCGCCGCCCGGCGCGTTCGGTCGACCTGCACCGCCGGCGAGTTGCTGACGATCGCCCGCCACCGGCGATCGCACTGCACTGCCCGGCACCGAGACCTGCTGCCTCCCGATCGCACCCGCAGGCAGTCCGCCCGACCGTGCTGGGCGTCCGACCGGTCCCCCAGGTGGCCGCGCCATCCCCGCCGGGCGTCCACCAGCGCGGTTCGCCTGCCACGTGCTCGAATGAATCGCGGCACGATTGGCATTGATGCTGTTGTACCGATTGACATTCACATTGACGGAGCCGCTGCCCCAGGCCGGTCGTGCCCAGTTCCACAGTCCGGCTGTGATGGCGACCCCGGCACCGAAGGCAAGCCCCGTCGCGAGTGCCGTGCCGACCGGATAGGCGACCGGCGGCGGCAGATAGACCGGCGGATAGGATGGGTACGGCCAAGCGCCGTACACTGCCGTCGGGTTGTAGCTCGGCACATAGACCACATTCGGCTGTGCAGGTTCGATGACGATCGTCTGCTGTTCGGTACGCACGACCTGCTGCGGCGACGATTGCAGATTGCCATTTGTTTGTGCCTGCCGACGCAGCCGCTGGACCGAGTTCGAAAACGGCCGCCTGCTGGTCGGCGAATGCATAGCCTAGCTGCTGCATCCAATCGAGGTTCCCATTCATCATCGCCAGTACCTGTGGGAACGGCACGAGCGACTTCACGCTCGGATCCCATGTCTGCCCTTCCAGCGTCTTGGTCAAAGCGTCGCCGGTCAGCGCCTTGTTGGCAGGGTCCTCGACCCAGCGCGCCGCCTGTACGACCTCTAGCGGGAAGGTCGAAGCCATCAGGATCTGCGTCAGCAGCGAATCAGGGTATAGCGCGATGGGCGCGACCAGGGCATCGAGCTGCTCGGTGTTGAAACTCTGCTCCGCTGCCGCTTGTGTCGTGCCGCCCTCGGTTGTGGGCTGCGCGCGCACACCGGCGGGCCAGAGGAAGTGGAGCATGAGGCAGCAGGCAAATAGCCGGTTCAGAGTTCTCGGCATGCGTGGCCTCTGCATTTGACGGCAGACACAAGCTGGTCGTGCAAGCTATTGCACATGACCGGCCGCTAAGTGAGGCGACCCTCGCAGGTTTTCGATCAGGATAAAGACGCTGACCAGAAGCACCCAGAGAGGAAACACGAACAGCACCCAGTCGAGATAGCCGCTGCCGATGAGAATGAATGCGGCTGATACATAGCCAAGCACCGCTATCCAGCGGGCAGTGATGTTCGTGTGCACCGCGAGCGTTGATGTTGTTATCATGAAGACCGCTGCCATCTTAAACGCATAAATGTGCATGATGTCGTAGGCGAATGTACGCGCAAAGGTGAATGTCGAATCATCGAACAACGTACTCGGCGTTGCGGTGTAGGCGCGCACAAGTCCTCCCCCAATGGCAGCAGCCACAAACAGCATCCCGAGGAACATCAGGCCACTGCCGAGGAATACCGTTGCGAAGAACTTGTCCTCCAAAGCTCCGAGGCGATCACGCATGACGCCAAGAAACCACATGAAGGCGATACCGGCGAACGGTACCAGGTTCAGTGCAATGGTCACTCTCTTCGAGCTGGTCGTCAGCCATGCGCCAACTTCGAGTGGGTCTGCCGGCGTTGAAAGCCGGAGCAGCCACAGACTGGAGATCAAGAGGATTGAAAACAGGATCCCGGCGATTGCCGCGGCCCGTGGTGTTCGCAAGCGGCCGTGAACGAGTGGTGTTTCGGCGCCGGCATCAGCAGTGGACGAAATACTCATGGCACTGGCGCTTCCTCGGTGCGAAGGTTCTTACGCCGGATGGTCTGCCGGAACGCGCTTCTCAGGCGTGTCTGCAACAGGCCGTGCAGAAACACGCAGCTTTTCGCGGATCGACTGGAAGATCACGTAAAGTGCCGGTATCGCAAAGATGCCGATGAATGACGCCGCCAGCATGCCTCCGAACACCGGCGTGCCCACGTCGCGCCGTGCCAGCTGAGACGGTCCAATCGCCACAACCAGCGGCAACAAACCCAGGATGAACGCGAAGGACGTCATCATAACCGGGCGGAATCGAAGCCGCGCCCCCTCGGTTGCGGCCTCCAGCAACGGGACGCCCTCGGTTCGCCGCGCCTTGGCGAATTCCACGATCAGGATGCCATTCTTCGCCGCCAGGCCGATCAACACGATCATGCCGATCTGCGCGTAGAGATCGAGCGTGAGACCGGCCGCGACAATCGCGGCGTAAGAGCCCAGCACACCGACGGTGACCGACAGCAGCACCGGGACGGGAATAGTCCAGCTTTCATACAGCGCAACCAGGAACAGGTAGGCGAACAACACCGCGAAGCCCAGGATGATCGCGGTCTTTCCCTCGGCTCGCTTTTCCTGGAAGGAGACATCGGTCCATAGACCGCGATACCCGCGTGGCAGTGTCTTCGCCGCAATCTGCTCCATCGCCGCGAGCGCCTGACCGGATGAAACGCCCGCCGCGGGGCTGCCCTGGACAGTCACAGCGATCTGGTTGTTGTAGCGGATCAGCGCCTGTGGCCCGATGATCGGGCGTACCTCGACCAGACTGCGCAGCGGGATCATCTTGCCTTCGGCACTGCGGACATTGATCCGATAGATGTCGTCGATCGACGTGCGATCCGCGGCTTCCGCCTGAACCTGCACCTGCCACGTGCGTCCGAACAGGTTCAGGTCATTGACGTAGTATCCTCCCAGGGAAGCCTGCAATGCCTGGAACACATCGGACAGATTCACCTGAAGGATCTGCGCTTTGTCACGATCGATATCGAGGTAGATGGACGGCGTGGCGCTCGAGAACGTACTGAACACCCGGTTGAGTTTGGGGTCCTGGTTGGCCGCCACCAGTAGTCCGCGCAGTACCTGGGACAGCGCCTGCGGACTGCCACCGCTGGTGTCCTGCAATACGTAGCTGAATCCGCCCCCGGTGCCGAGGCCGATGATCGGTGGCGGCGCAATGGGAACCGCCAGTCCGCCGCGAATCTGGCGGAATCTGGCCCCCAGCCTCGCGATCATCGCCTGCGCCGATTGCGAGGCGTCCGCGCGCTCCTCAAAGGACTTCAACGAGACGATGAGGAAGGCCGCATTGGACTGAGAGTAGTTGTCGATGAAGTTCAGCCCGATCGTCGCCGAGTAGTCCGCGACGGAGTGCTCCTGTTTCAGCACGTCCTCGACCTGGCGGACGAAATCCGTCGTGCGACCGATCGAGGAGCCGTCAGGCAACTGGACGATGACGAAGAACGCTCCCTGGTCGTCTTCCGGCAGGAATCCGGTCGGGGTGATCCTTCCGAGTGACCAGATGCCAGCCATCGAGACGGCGACGAACACCAGTCCGATGATGGAGATCCGCACCAGCCGGGCGACGATCGCGCCGTAGCCATCGCGCACCCAGTCGATCCCGCGCATCAGCGCGCCGATCGGTCCGCGCCGCGGACCATGATGCGGCCGCAGCAGCACGGCGCACAGTGCGGGCGACAAGGTGAGCGCATTGATCGCCGACAGGAACATCGATACGGCGACGGTCACAGCGAACTGCCTGAACAGCTCGCCTGAGATTCCCGGGATGAAGGCAACCGGGACGAACACTGAGAGCAGTACGAGCGTGATGGCGATGATCGGTGCGAAGATCTGTCCCATCGCCACCTTGGTCGCTTCGCCAGGCGAGAGTTCGGGACGGTGTTCCATCACCTGCTCGACCGCCTCGACGACGACGATCGCATCGTCCACGACAATGCCGATGGCGAGCACGATCGCCAGCAGCGAAACGGTATTGGCAGAGTAGCCGATGGCGTTCAGCACGATGAATGTGCCGATCAGACTCACAGGGACGGCAATCGTCGGGATCAGAGTCGCGCGCAGATTGCCCAGGAACAGGTAGACGACGAGTACCACAAGCACGAACGCCTCGATCAGCGTCTTCTGTACCTCGTGGATGGTGGCGGTGACGAAAGTGGTCGGATCGTACGTGACTTTCCAGGCCAGATCGTCCGGGAAATCATGCGCCGCATTCGCTATGACCTGCTTGACGCCACCGAGCGCCGAGAGCGCATTGGCGCCTGGCGCCTGGTAGACCGCGATCAGTGCGGCCGGTGCTCCGTTCAGTCGTGTGGACCGGTCGAGATTTGCGGCTCCCAATTCCAGTCTGGCGATGTCGCCAAGGCGGAGGATGGAACCGTCCGGGTTGGTCCGGATGATGATCTTCTCGAATTCCGCAGCGGATGCGAGGCGTCCCTTGGTCTGGATGTTGAGCTGCAGTTGCTGGTCGCTCGAGGTAGGCCGGGCGCCGAGCCTGCCGACCGCCGCCTGCACGTTCTGCGACTTGATTGCGTTGATGACGTCGGCCGTGGTCAGCCCGAGGCCGGTCAGCCGATCGGTCCGCACCCAGGCACGCATCGAGTAATCCTGCGGGCCGAACAGCGTGACGTCGCCGACCCCTGGCGAGCTCTTGATCTGGTCCAGCAGGTTGATGGTCGCGTAGTTGGAAATGTAAAGCTCATCGAGCGTCTCTTTGGGCGAGTAGAGCGAGATGACGCCAAGCAGCGCGGACGACTGCTTCTTGACCGTCACGCCCTGGCGTTGCACGTCCTGCGGCAGTTTTGCCAGAGCCACCTGCACACGGTTGTTGACGTTGACCGTGTTGATGTCCGGATCGGTGCCGAGTTCGAATGACACCTTCAGCGCGTAGCTGCCGTCGTTGCCGCTGACGCTCTTCATGTAGATCATCTTGTCGACGCCGACGACCTGGCTCTCGATGGGCTGCGCAACCGTCGCCTCCACGACGGCAGCCGATGCGCCGGGGTAGCTGGTGGTGACCGATACCTGCGGGGGCACGATGTCGGGATACTGCGCGATCGGGATCACCAGCAGCGACAAGAGACCCGCGATGGTCGTGACGATGGCGATGACCGTCGCGAGCCGCGGACGATCGATGAAGAGGATGGAAAACATGCTGTCAGCCTCCGGCAAGCGGCGGCGGCGCGGGACTCGCGAGGACTGGCGTACCGGCGCGCAGGCTTTCCATTCCCTGTACGACGACCTGCTCACCTCCCTTGAGCCCATCGTCGATGATCGCGTAGGCGCCTGACTCGCCCCCCGGCTTCACGCGCCTGATCGCCGCCTTGCCGTCCACGACGAGGAACACGTACACGCCCTGTTGGTCGACGATCAGCGCCGACTGCGGGACAAGCACCTTGTCCTCTGGTTTGTCGGCTTCGACCGACACGCGAACGAGCTGCCCGTCGACCAGGGTGCCCCTGGGGTTGGGCAAGGTCGCGCGGACCAGAACCGTGTCGGTCGTCTTGTCGACGGTCACATCGATGAAGTCGATCCGACCGGATTGGTCGTAGAGCGCGCCGTCCGAGAAGCGAATGCGCACCGCGAGCTGTTGTTTCAGCTTGTTGCGGTCCTCCTGCAGCTTGATCTTCAGGAATTCGCGTTGGCTCACCGGAAACGTCACATACATCGGGTCACGGCTGACGATTTCGGTCAGCGGGCCACTGTCCGGGCTCACGACGTTGCCCTTTGTCAGCTTGGAACGACCGATTTCGCCGGTGATCGGGGCAGTGATCGTGGTGTAGCCGAGGTTGACGTTAGCGGTCTTCAGGTTGGCATCCGCGATGATCTCCGCGCCTTGCGCGCTCGTTTGAGTTGCCGTGCGCTGGTCGAGCAAGGCGCGGGACGCGGTATCCGTCTTCACCAACTCCTGCGTGCGTCCGAGCTGTGCGGTCGCATTGGCAACGTCACCCTTTGCCTGCAGCAGCGCGCCCTGCGCCTGCTGCACTGCCGCCTGGAAGGTTTCCGGCTCGATCCGGTACAGGACGTCACCCTGCTTGACGACCTCACCCTCCTTGAACAGGACAGCCTCGAGGAACCCGGTGATACGGGCTCGAACCTCCACCCGCTCAATGGCCTCTACCCGCCCTACGAATTCAGTCGCCCGGGTGATCGGCCGCAGTTCGGCTGCGACCGTGCCGACAGGTATGGCCGTTGGCTGTTGTGCCGACCCCTGAGACGTTGCGGCGACCAGGAAGAGCAGGGCTGCCGCACGGATATAAGGGCGCATTCGGTTCCTCAATCTGTTCTTTGGTCAGTGCATTGCCTCGATCGGCAGGTCATAGCTGGCTGTCGTCGTATCGGGCGACCAGCACGGTGGATGGCAGCTCGCCGAAGTTCAGGCGATAGGCACTGACCAAACCTCCCCAAATGCCAGAAGCCGAATCGGGTGGCGACATCGGTCACTATTGTCCAATCAAGAATAGACCCGCGAAGTACCCGGCGCACCAGATGCGTGCGCCGGATGAGCTTTCTTAGAGAGGACTTTTTGCGCTGCATTGATGCAGATCAACCGGTTCCGCGGGCCGTCCGTCTGGCGGACCCCCGCGGAGCGCCAATGTCGCGCGGCGTACCCAGACGCAAGGTCCAGGATGGCAGCTCACCGAACAGGTCTCGATACGTGCCGGCGAAGCGACCTGGGTTGCGGAAGCCGTAACGCTTCGCCACATCCGAGACCCGCAGTGTCTCTGGGGCACCGCATCGCAGGATACGATGCACGGATTGCATCCGGCGAAGGCGAAGGTAACTCATTGGACTCATGCCAAACTGCTGTTCGCAGCCCCTGCGCAGGGACCGATCGGAGACACCTAGCGCCGCACAGATGTCAGGTTCGTCCAGATCGCCGTCTGGCCGGTTCAGAAGCAGCTCGTCGAAGCGGATCACGAGTTCCTGGTGCCGACGTGTCCTGGCCGTACCCTCGCTCACAGGTCTTCCAGCCAGACACTCGACCAAGGCATGGATCAATTGCTGCTCCAGACTCTGAGCAGCCTCGGTCGTCGTGAGTGACGCCCGCCGGCTTCGTGCCGCTCGGATCGCGGCCGAATGAATATGGAGCAAGCGAGCTCTGACCGCAGGTGGTGGCCGCCAAAGGCATACGGCGCCGGGCAACGCCGTTTGTCCAGTCAAGGCGTGGCTGTACCGCGCGAATTCTCGTATCGGGAACCTGATTGCACCCCAATAGCAAGGACCATCGGTCTGGGCACAGACTCTCTGGCCGGGGCGGACCGTGATCAGGTCTTCAGCCCCCGCCCTGACCCCACCCCAGACCTGCGACGTTCGATCACCGATCAGGTATGAGAACAGAACCTTGTCGTCAGGAACCTTGATGAAGGCAATCCGGGACAGGTTCTCTTCGATGGTCGACATACGCAGGTGCTGTAGTGCAAGCCGGGTCAGTCGGGCCTGAAAGCGCCCGCGCCCGGTGACCAGCAGGCCGGTGGCCCCACTCGCGCGCAGAGCAGCCTGAAAATCGTCCGAATCGCTCAGTACCGATGTAACACTGCGCTCCATCGTCCTGACCGTTATGCGTGGAGCCGATCGCAAACATTATGGAGGCAAACGACATGGCTGCGACCGATTTGCCACAACGAGCCAGGATGCGTTGGGCGGGCTTGACTGGCTATCCAGTTTCGGCAGACTCACCTCGCGCCTGTCCTTGGCGCAGCAATGCGGTCGATTCCCGCGTTCCGTAGCGGCGCCCTCATGTCAGGCGAAGGAACCCTGCCTGCCGAAAATGGATAGTTGGGCCGCTGATTGTATGCGAGACAGCCCCGAGTTGTGCGGAGGGAGACCCCTTCGCAGCCGTGCTCACCTGCGTCCTCGAAAACCCAAAGGGAGCGGTACGATATGAATGCATCGAAGTTTCTCACGGCCAGTGCGCTAGCAATCGCTGCGACCTGCGGCGTAGCGTCAGCGCAGGGGCTACCCGAAGGGAGGGTCTACACGTTCCACTCGAAGGCCCAGAGTGGCTGCCCGGCTCTGGACTGGCACGTGGTGGTGGGAGCCAACAATTCGTTGGCCGGCATGATTTCGTGGGACGACATGAAATCGATGGCGCATGCATCGGGAACCGTCAACATGCAGGCCAGAACCTTCAGCATGCAGGCGCACGAAGTTGGTGGTCAGGGACGGAGCGCCACCGTTGACGGAACGGTGCGACAGGATGGCTATCTCGTTGCCAATGTCAAGGGAAAGAACGTGACCTGCACGGGCATCACAGTGCCTTGGTTCGTCCCAACTCCGAGCTGCAACGGCTAGACAGGACCTTTGAACACCGCGGGCTGGAGACTTCCCGCGTAGAGCCCAGGATGCACAGCCCGCCCAAGAGGCGGGCCGTTGCATTTCACCTGCCCACCCGAAGAACGTCGAATCGCGATGAGACAACCTAGCGCATTGCTCGGATGGCCGTGCAAGGCACATCCGCAAGGCAGGGTGTCCAGTTGCCACCTGATCATGTAGCCGATGATGCCTTCGCTTAGTGCACCCAGCACGCCGGGAGGAGTGACTCCGCCCGGAGTGTACGCGTTCCCCTGTGACGCCAGCAGAGTGGCCAGAACCGCCGCCGCAACACACGCATTGACGTACTGAGTTTCAGCCGTCATCGGCTGACCTGTGGCAACCCAGCGCGACCCGGATGCGCCGGGCGTCGCCTGTGCTTTCTCGGCATATCCGCCACTGCATTGAATCCACGCAAAATTCCACGCTGCGTACCACACTCGTCTCCACGTGCAGCCGTTACGTCTGAAACCGACGGCAACGATGTGGGTGTCGCCACGGCCGATGGCCATCGGCGTCGCCACGAAGCACAAATGGAGAGCATCATGGCGATCAACGCTGCCTCGGTTCCCGGGGCAAGAAGTACGTTTGCGACCGCAGCTGGAGGCTTCCTTGCTGCGCGCGGTATTCATTACGGATGGGTGATGCTCACCCTCGTCTTCCTCTTCGGCGTATGCGCGGCTGCGGCGATGTCCGTGCCCGGCGTTCTGCTGACGCCGATGTCCGCCGACCTCGGTTGGTCGATCGGCGAACTGTCCGGCCCGCTCGGCCTCCGCATGACGCTCTTCGGCCTGGTCGCGCCGTTCGCGGGCGGGCTGATCCTCCTTTGTGGTCCACGCAGGGTGCTTCTTTGGTCAGCGGCCTTGCTGATCACTGGCCTGCTCGTCGCCATCACCATGACGGCGAGATGGCAGCTCTGGGCCTCTCTGGGCATCGCCCTGGGAGTAGCACCCGGCATGACAGCACTCGTCATGGCGACGACGATCGCCACACGGTGGTTCACCGCTCGACGTGGCCTCGTGCTCGGGATCCTGGGCGCCGGAAATGCGACCGGGCAGTTGATCTTCCTGATGCCGGCAGCCTGGATCGCGCGCACCTATGGTTGGCGCATGGCGCTGGTGCCGCCGATGCTTACGATCATGGTCCTGGCGCTGCTGGTCGCGCTGCTCGCGGTCGATCGGCCGGCGGATATGGGGCTCGCACCCTATGGCGAGGACACCGTGCCGCCAGACGCGCCGGCCCCAAGGGGAAATGTGTTTGCGATCAGCGTTAGTGCACTCCGCATGGTCTCCGGTTCGTTGGTGTTCTGGGTGCTGACATTCACATTCTTCGTGTGCGGCGTATCGAGCTTCGGTCTGGCGCCCCATTTCACGACGCTCTGCGGCGACTTCGGCATTGACCCGCTGACGTCCACGAGCCTGCTCGCGGGGATCGGTGTGTTCGATCTGTTCGGCACGCTCGGATCAGGGTGGCTGTCGGATCGCTTCGACAATCGCTGGCTGCTCGCGGGGTATTTTGGATTCCGCGGTCTGTCGCTGATATGGCTGCCATATAGCGGGTTTTCGCTGGTTGGGCTGTCCTTGTTCGCAATGTTCTACGGACTCGACTTCATCGCGACCGTGCCACCGTCGGTTCGCCTGACAGCTCAGGCATTCGGAGGCCAACTGGCGCCGCTGGCGTTCGGCTGGATCTTCGCCGCCCATCAACTGGGAGCCGGTCTGATGGCGTGGGCTGCCGGCCTCTCGCGGGATGTCTTGGCGAGCTACCTCCCGGGATTCTTCGCCGCCGGGGTACTGTGCCTTGTCGCAGTCCTGTCGCTGTGGCTGCTGAAGGGGCGTAGCGGACCGGCGTTGGCGACCAGATCCGCTTGAATGCGATCTGCGCCTTCGGGTGGGGGTCATCTCATGCCAATGTGCTTTGCACCGTCTCGGAACAACTGTTCGCCGTCGGGCGCAAACCGCATGGCAGTGAGAAAGTCGCTCACACGGTACTGCGGCAGTGTCCTGTGAATCGCGGCAAGATAGCTGCGCGCCTCGTCGAGCCGGCCGGCGAGCGCCAGAGACAAGGCGGCGATCGCCAGAATATGCGCGTGCGCATTCGGGCGGGCGGCGGCCTTGATACCCCAGTCAGCCGCTTCTTCGAAGCGGCCCAAACGGACGAGCGCCATCGCGCGGGCGCCAAGCATGCCGAAGAGCAGCGGATCGAACGGGCTCAGATGGCGCGAGTGGTCGGACGACAAGATGGCCGCTCTGGGATCGCCGGCCTGCGATTGAACGAAGGCGAGCGTGTAGTGACCGAGCGCGAAGTTCGGACTGAGATCGATTGTCTGTTCCAGCTCGATGATCGCCCGGTCGTGGTGGCCGCGCAGCCAGAGCGCTCGGCCCATGGCCCAGTGTGCCGCAGGGTCACGATCGTCCGCCATGAGGCTCTGCCCGGCGGCGTCGAATGCCAGGTCCGTTGCCAGTGTGCGCTCCGCCCAGCCCTGGAACGCGTCCTGGAAGTGCGTGAAGGATAGACCAGCGTGCGCGCGTGAGAAGGTCGGATCAAGGCGCAGTGCCATTTCAAAGAAATGTCTGGCCTGCTTGTTATCGGGCTTGTTGAACCGATACATGTGCCACAGCCCCCGGTGGTGCGCCTCCCACGCATCCAGCGAGTTCGGTGGTCTCAGGATTGCCCGGTTGCGCTCGCTCGCCTCGATCTCACTGGCGATCGAGGCGACGATCCTGTTGCCGATTTCGTCGAGGACGACGAGTGCGTCGTCGAGCCGGTGCTCGAAGGTCTCCGTCCATACGATGCGGGCAGTCCGCGTCTCGGCCAGCTCGACCATCACCATAAGCTGCTCGCCCTGACGGCGCACCGATCCGCTGACGATGAAATCGACGTTCAGCATCCGGCCTGCTTCTTCCGGACCGATCTGTCGATCATGCAGGGCGAACACGCTTCCCTGCGCTATGACGAAAAGGCTTCGCAGCTTGGCAAGCCTGGTGATCACGTCATCAGCGAGAGCGTCGGCGATCCCCCCGCGAATCCCCGTGACTGCGGAGCGCTCGATGAACGGCATGACGGCAATCGAGGCGCGACGCTGCGCTGTGGTGGCCGTCGCTTCGGCGGTCGGCGCCGTCAGATTGGCTGTCGCAGCCGGGATGCGTGGCGAACGTTCGGCCGGGGCCCTTGCTGACCGCCAGGTGGCGCGGATCGGGCCGCTGTCCAGGCCTTCGGATTCGAACAGACGTATCGTCGTCGTCAGGTGCTCCTCGCCCTCTCTGATCTGGCCGCGCCGAGCGAGCGCAATCAGCAGGAGTTCGTGCACGCGTTGGTCAAATGGCGCGAGAACCAGCCACTTCTCCAGGTATCCGAGTGCCACATCGTCGGGCAGGCCTTGGACAAGCTGCTCGAGCAGTGCCGCGTGATAGCCGCGGAAGCGGCGCCGCTGTGCAGTGATCCAGCCGTTGAAGGCTGGGTTGCGGTCGATCTCCAGGCCCTGAAGAAAATCGCCGGCGAACAACGCGGCGAGCTCCTGCAGCCGTTCCGGCTCAGTCGACGCAATGGTCTGCGCCGCTTGCGCGACCTCGATTGCATCGACGAAGCAGTCGGCCAGATCGAGCCGGATGGCGTCCGCCTGTGTCTCGACCCTGCGCTGACCATTTGCGTCAATCAGGCCCCTGATCTTGCTGAGGCTCCAGCGCAGTTCTCCGCGCGGGTCGTTGGGGACGTCCCACAGCAACTCGCAGAGCTGGCTCCGCGCTACAGCGCGCGGGGACAATGACAGATACGCCAAGAGTCCTCGTACCTTGCGCGACGCCGGCAGCGGCAGCGTCACCCCCTCTCGACGGATCGTCAGCGGGCCCAGCATGCGCACTTCGATCGAGGGCAGTCCTCGGACCCGGTCAGGCCGGGCGGATTCCATGGGCATTTCCACGCCATATACCACGGTCGCCCCCACGTGCGGCCACTAACCAGGTCAGCGCAGAAGCAACCATCCGAAGGGAGAACCAACATGGCTAGTGTCGCTGAGCTGACAAGTCAAAATGCCGCAACCCCA
Source organism: uncultured Alphaproteobacteria bacterium (assembly GCA_963791495.1). Lineage (GTDB taxonomy): Bacteria > Pseudomonadota > Alphaproteobacteria > Acetobacterales > Acetobacteraceae > JAMXLO01. Next base: position 235,084 of record CAWBST010000017.1, on the reverse strand, counting down.
AAACCCGACCTTCGGTCCATCAAGTCCCGACAGCAGGGAGCATGGGCGTCGGGCGACTATGCCGTCGTCGGCACCACGCTGCAGATCGTTGGCGAGACGCTGTGCGAGGCGCTCGACCTCCGCTCGAACCAGAAGGTACTCGACGTCGCCGCCGGCAACGGCAACGCCTCTCTCGCCGCCGCGAGGCGTTGGTGCGATGTGGTCGCGACGGACTATGTGCCCGCACTCCTTGATCGCGCACGTGAGCGCGCCGAAGCCGATCACCTGCAAATCAGTTTCCAGGAGGCCGATGCGGAGGCCTTGCCGTATGCGGATGGCAGCTTCGATGTCGTTGTCTCGACCTTCGGCGTGATGTTCACACCTGACCAGGACCGCGCCGCCGCTGAGTTGGCTCGGGTCTGCAAGAGCGGCGGTAAGATCGGCTTGGCGAACTGGACGCCGGACGGCTTCATCGGGCAGCTGTTCAAGACTATCGGCAAGCACATGCCACCACCGGCCGGCATCAGATCGCCGGCATCGTGGGGAACGCGTACCCGAATCGACGAGATGTTCGGGCAGCACGCGTCATCGATTGAGACGGCACCCCGCCACTTCACGTTTCGCTACCGGTCGCCCGCGCACTGGCTGGACATCTTTCGGACCTATTACGGGCCCGTGCTCAAAACGTTTGCCGCCTTGCCTCCGGCGGGGCAAATGGCCCTCGAGATCGATCTCATGAACTTGGTCGCACAATCCAATCGTTCGGAGAACGGCTGCATGGTGGTGCCGAGCGAGTATCTCGAGGTCGTCATCACCCGGCGCTGACGTCGGGTCGCGGAAGTTGCCGGTACCTCGGTCAGCGCCCTGGCACCGGCAGCGTTCTCAGGCGTGCGCGGCGACCCTTGCGGTTTCGACCGCCGCCCCAGGCTGCCACCCCTTCAGCACCGGCAGCACCTCCTTCGCGAACAGCCGCATCGAGGCCTCTGCCTTCGCGAACGGAATCCCACCGAACCGGAACGAGCTGTTCAACTCGAAATCCCCCAGCAGCTCCCGCCGCGCCTCGTAGGCGCGCAGCACTTGATCGGGTGTACCCCGCACCGCCACCTGCAGCAGCGCATTCACCAGACCGTCCCGACCCGCCGATCGTGCCAGTTCCGACTTCTTCGCATAGGCGTCGTAACCTTTCGCCGTGGCGAAGTGGGTGCTCATCAGCTCGTAGTGCTCGAGGTTGCTGTCAACGAAACTCGCCATGTGGCGCTCCGCCAGTTCGTTCGCCTCCTGTGACGTGGCCGCGCAGATGCACTGATCGGCGGTGACCACCGGCTGTGCCGCGGCGCCGTTGTATTGTGTATACAGAGCGCGATACCGCTCGATCCCCGGCAGACGCGCCGGCCACGGTCGGTCCGCGAACATCAGCATGCGCGCCTTCAGCCGCGCGGCCGCCTCGATGGAGTCCTCGCTGGAGGCGACTGCGTAGGTGCGTCCCTCGAAGCTGCGTTCCAGGCGTGGCCGGATCTCGATCCGCGGCTGCGGATAGAATTTGCCATGTCCCTCGATGAAGCCGGTGCGCAAAGCCTCCAAAATCATCGCCGAGGCTTCGTCGAAGCGTTCGCGCGAGTTGTCCATCGTGCCGCGGAAGGCGGTGAACTCACGCCGCGCCAGACCGCGGCCGAGCCCGAGCCTGACGCGGCCGTTGCTCAGCAGATCGAGGACCGACACCTTCTCGGCCACGCGTAGTGGGTCGTTCCACGGCAGGATGATCGCCGCCGTGCCGAGATCCGCGTGCGTGCAAAGCGGCGCCAGATACGACAGGAGCTGCGTGTTGTCAGGACAGAACGAATAATCGAAGAAGTGGTGTTCGACCGACCAGATGACGTCGAAGCCGAGTTCATCGGCCAGTCGCGCCAGGCGGATCTCCTCCTGCCACGCCTCGCGGTCGCTCATGCCGTCCCAGCCATAGGTGGAGAAGATCATTTGAATGCCGACGTCCATGTCGTACTCCTACTGTCAGTGTGGACAGCCTACCGATCAGTATGTATCCCTCTCCCGGTCCACCTGACAACGGGAGGTGACGCATGACATCCGACACGCGCAGCCTGCGCGGCAAGGTGGCCATCGTCGGCATCGGCGAAACAAAATACTATAAGCACGGCCAGTCGCCGGAACCGGAGTTCAAGCTGGCGCTGACGGCGATCCTTGCGGCGGCTGAGGATGCCGGGATCGATCCGCGCGACATCGACAGCTTCGCGTCCTACAGCAACGATCGCAACGATCCGTCGCGGCTCGCCGCAGCACTCGGAACGAAGGAATTGCGGCTTTCGAATATGCAGTGGGGCGGCGGCGGTGGCGGTGGAGCGGCCGCCGTGGGCAATGCGGCCGCGGCCGTCATCGCCGGCCAGGCAGACATTGTGGTGGTGTATCGCGCGCTCGCACAGGGCCAGTTCCAGCGCTTCGGACGTGCCGCGGCCGGTGGGACCGTGTCCGGCGACAATGCATTGATCAACCCCTACGGCATCTTCGTACCGGCGCAGCGCTACGCGCTGAAGTTCATGCGCTACACGCATGAACACGGGATCGGGCGCGAGGCTATGCGGGCCATCGCAATGGCGTCGTATCATCACGCCCAGTCCAATCCGCGCGCGGTGATGTACGGCCGTCCGCTCACCGAAGAGATGTATGACTCGTCGCGCTGGATCGCGGAACCCTATCGCCTGTTCGATTGCTGCCAGGAGAATGATGGCGCCGCCGCGCTGATCCTGGTGTCGGCGGAACGCGCGAAGGATCTTCAGCACAAGCCGGCCTACGTGCTGGCGGTGGCGCAGGGTTCCGACCATCGCAACGCCGCCCGCTCGTTCAACGCGCCGGACTTCGCTTCCTCGAGCTTCGGCCCGGTCGCGCCGCATCTGTGGGAGATGGCGAAGCTCGGCCCAGGCGACGTCGATGTGCTGCAGAGCTACGAGAACTTCACCGGAGGCGTGCTGATGAGCATGGCCGAGCACGGCTTCTTCAAGCCCGAGGAGGCGAACGAGTTCCTTGCTCTGGAGAACCTTCTGGCGCCGCGGGGAAAGCTGCCGCTGAACACCAGCGGCGGTAACCTCGCCGAATGCTACATGCACGGACTGGAACTGCAGATCGAGGCGGTGCGTCAGATCCGCGGGCAATCGACCGCGCAGGTGCCAGATGCGCATGTTGCCGGCGTGATTGCCGGTCCGATGGTGACGCCTGTATCCACGATGATCGTCGGCTCGCAGGAGACGCTGTGATGACCTACTTGCCGCCAGGGCTTCCCGCACCCGTCACCGAAGCCGACAGGCTCGACCTGCCTTATTGGGAAGGCACGCGGCAAGGCGTACTGAAGGTGCAACGCTGCGGTGTCTGCAATACCTGGCAGTGGGGACCGGAATGGCTCTGCCATCATTGCCGTTCATGGGACATGCGATGGGTCGCGGTGGAAGGCAAAGGCCGCATCTGGACCTGGACGCGCTGCTGGCACCCCGTGCATCCGGCGCTGAAGAACCACGGTCCCTACCTCGCCGTGCTCGTCGAACTGCCGCATGCAGGCGATGTCCGCATGTTGGGCAACCTGCTCGGCGATCCGCAGCAGGAGGTCATGATCGGCGCGGCCGTTGAGGCGGTGTTCGAACCACATGATGACGCTGCGGCGCCGTACGCACTGGTGCAGTGGCGGATCGCGTGACCAGTCTACGGGATGGCCGGGCCTAGCCTGGCCATCCACGTTGCGACCGTCAGAGCTTGGTGGACGCGCGGGACAGCAGTTTCCAATCTCCGCCCTGTTTTTGCCAGTTCATCAGGATGTGAAGGTTGGTGGAGCTTTTCTTGCCGTCGGCGATCGCTTCGCTCTCGCCCACCCAATGGAACCGTACGATCGCGACATCGCCGACCACTCGAATCGAGGGGTCCTTGTACTCCAACACCAAGAACTTCGATTTTCGAGCAGCGGTAGCGTTCTTAATAAACGTCGCCTTGTCCTCGATGTGGGCGTCAGAGTGGCTATAGCTCAGTTCTGCCGCACAGAGTTCGCCGAATGCCTCTGGGTCGGCAGCAACCTGAGCGGAACGAAACTCTTCGAGGCGCTTCGCAACAGCCTCCTCGTCAGGCGTCAGAGCCTGCGCTGCTCCGGCTCCCAGCAGGCCAACTGCGACCAAGCCGAGAGCAGGCAACCGTCCGGTGACGTGACGACGACTAATGTTCATAACTTTCCCTCCGCGTGCGTTGGAATTCTTATCCGGCGAGTTTCTCAGCCTGCGCCCAGTCCACGGGCGTAGCGTCAAGCGTGCGCCACGCGCTCGATATCGTAAAGCCGGTCATTGGCTTCGCACTGCGGCCCCGTCGCGTCTCCAAATCACGTGCTGGTGAGCGAAGTATATCGATCGATTGACTTTGGCGATCGACCGATCTAGCACGCCGCTCCTTCAGAACGAGTTCAGGTGTGTCCGCTTCCATCAGCCGTTTCCGCCCCGGATATCATCAGCGCGGCGAAGACACGCGTGGCCGTATCCTGGAAGCAGCGCTCGAGCTGTTCGCCGCAAGCGGCTTCGAAGGCGCAAGCACGCGCACGATCGCCGAGCGCGCGGGTGTGAACCTCCCCGCAATCCAGGTACTACTTCGGTAGCAAGGAAGGCCTCTACCGCGCCGTCGTCGAGCAGTTCAGCCAGCAGATGCAGGCGGGTGTCGCGCCGGTGGCGGAGCGCATACGCGCGGAGCTGGCAGCCGGTCAACCTTCACGCCGGCGGCTCATCGGACTGCTCTGCGACATGCTCGATATCGTGATCGCGCTGATCCTCGACGACAGCGTGCCCAACCGCGAGAGCCGGCAGAGATTCTTCGCGCGCATGGAGGTGGAGCCGAACGCGGCGGTCGATGCCCTGCAGGACGATATGGTTCGCCATGTCTGCGCCCCGTGCTGCGCCATCGTCGGCCGCCTGATCGATCGTCCGCCGGACCACGAGCAGGTGCTGCTGCACGCGATGACAATAATCGGTCAGGCCAAGATCTTCTGCGGTTGGGGTACGAGCCGTGTCCTTCGCTGGGACACCATCGGCGAGGCCCGCATCCGGTTGGCCCAATCGGTCGTCCGGCAGCAGGTACAGGCGATATTCCGCGGCACACGGAGCAGATGATCGTGAGTCGAACAACGAGCCTGGGTGCAGTGACGATTGCGGTCGCCATAACCGGCTGCGCCGTCGGTCCCGATTTTCACCGCCCGCCGGCGCCGGCAGACACCGGCTATACGCGGGAACCGCTGGCCACGCAGACCGCGGCGATCAACACGCGCGGCGGCGAGGCGCAGCATTTCGTGCCCGAGCGCGATATTCCCGGTGAGTGGTGGACCCTGTTCCGCTCCGAGCCGCTCAATCGCCTGATCGAGCAGTCACTGCATGCCAATCCCGATATCGATGCCGCGCAAGCTGCACTGCAACAGGCCCGGGAGAATGTCTACGCCGGCGAAGGTGCCTTGTTTCCAGAGGCCAGCCTGGGTCTCCAGGCGCAGAAGCAGCGGTTGTCCGGCGCCACCTTTGGCCAGCCGAACGTCCATGAGACGTTCGGACTCGTCACGCCGACACTGAATATCTCCTACGTGCCCGATGTGTTCGGTGGCACACGCCGCCAGATCGAGTTGCTCGAGGCGCAGGCGGAGTTTCAGCGGTTCCAGCTCGAGGCGACGTATCTGACGCTGACCTCGAACGTGGTTGTTGCCGCTGTGCAAGAGGCGTCGCTACGCGGCCAGATTGCCGCGACTCAGGACATCATCAAGGACCAGGGCCAGGAACTGAACCTCGTGCGGCAGCGCTTCGCCCTGGGTGGCGCATCGCAGGCCGACGTGCTGAGCCAGGAAGCGCAACTTGCGCAGAGCCGCGCGACCCTGCCGCCGTTGCAGAAGCAGTTGGCCCAGACGCGCAACCAGCTCACCGCGCTCGCCGGCCAGCTGCCCAGCCACGAAACCAGCGAGACATTCAATCTCGACAGCATGCACTTGCCACGGGATTTGCCGATCAGCGTTCCGTCGCGGCTCGTGGATCAGAGGCCGGACGTGCGCGCGGCGGAGGCGCAGCTCCACGCGGCGTCCGCCGAGATCGGCGTGGCAACCGCCAACCAACTGCCGCAGTTCACGATCACGGCTGCGCTTGGGACCGCGGCCACCGGGTTCACCAACATGTTCGCCCCCGGCACCGGTGTGTGGAGCATCGCGGGCGGTATCACGCAGACGTTGTTCGATGCAGGCACGCTGCTGCACAGGAAGCGCGCGGCTGTCGCCGCCTTCGAGCAGACCGCGGCACAATATCGCGGCACCGTCATCAAGGCTTGTCAGAACGTCGCCGACGCACTGCGGGCCCTGCAATCGGATGCCGACGCGCTGGTGGCGCAGGCGTCCGCCGAACGTGCGGCATTCGCAAGCCTTGATCTTGCACGGCGTCAGTATCAACTCGGCGCAATCGATTATCTCACACTGCTGAACGCGCAGAGAACATGGCAGCAGGCACGCATTGATCGCGTACAGGCTGAGGCAAATCGCTATGCCGATACAGCGGCATTGTTTCAGGCGCTCGGCGGCGGCTGGTGGCATCGCACCGATGTCACGCAAGTCGCCGCCAACGTGAAACGTCCCTGACGGAGACTGACGAGCATGATCAAGCGCATGATCATCATGTTGATTGCCGTAGGCGTCGTGCTCGGCGGATTCGTCGCCTTCCAGAACTTCAAGGCACACATCATAGGGCAGGTGATGGCTTCGCTGGCGAACCCGCCGCAGACTGTCTCAACGGTGACGGCGGGATTGCAGGACTGGCAGCCGCAGGTCGAAGCGGTCGGCAGTCTCCGGGCGGTGAACGGCGCGGATTTGTCGCTTGAGGTGTCCGGTATCGTGGATCAGATCGACTTCAACTCGGGCGATGACGTCGCCGCCGGCGCCGTGCTGCTGCGTCTGCGTTCCGACGACGATGAAGCGAAGTTGCAGGCGCTCCAGGCGACCGCCGATCTTGCGCAGGTCACCTACGACCGCGATGTGAAGCAATGGAAGGCGCAGGCCATCAGTCAGGCGACGGTGGATTCCGACACGTTCAACCTCAAGAACGCGCGCGCCCAGGTCGAACAGCAGAAGGCGATGCTGGATAAGAAGGTGCTGCGCGCGCCATTCGCCGGACATCTGGGTATTCGCGCGGTCGATGTCGGGCAGTACCTGAATGCGGGTACCACAGTCGTGACACTGCAGGCGTTGGATCCTATCTATGCCGACTTCTTCCTGCCGCAGCAGGCGCTGGATCAGGTCAAGATTGGCCAGGCCATCTCGGCCAAGGTCGACACCTATCCCGACCAGCACTTCGCCGGGAAGATCACGGCAATCAATCCTCAGGTGGACACCAGTTCACGAAACGTGCAGGTGCGTGCAACGCTCGGCAATGCAAATCGCAGGCTTCTGCCGGGGATGTATGCAACGGTCGATATCGACATCGGCTCACCGCAACGTCACATCACGCTGCCGCAGACAGCGATCGCCTACAACCCGTATGGCAGTACGGTCTTTCTCGTCGAGCAGGAGGGCTCGGCTCGATCAGCGCAGCAGACCTTCGTCACGACCGGTGCAAAGCGCGGCGATCAGGTCGCCGTGCTGAGCGGCGTGAAGGAGGGCGATGTCGTTGTTACCGCCGGTCAGATGAAGCTACGGAATGGCTCACCGGTGATGATCGACAACAAGGTGCAGCCCACGTCCGACGCCGCGCCGACACCAGCCGACCACTGACGAGTGATACCATGAAGCTCACCGACATCTTTATCCGCCGGCCTGTGCTGGCGTCCGTGGTCAGTTTGCTGATTCTGGTACTCGGTCTCCGCGCGCTGGAGACGTTGCAGGTGCTGCAGTATCCGCAGACACAGAACGCTATGGTCACGATCAATACGGTCTACTATGGCGCGGACCCGGACATCGTCGCCGGCTTCATCACCACGCCGCTCGAGAATGCCATCGCCCAGGCCAACGGGATCGATTACATGAGCTCGACCAGTACGTCGGGCGTCAGCACGATCACGGTCTATCTTCGGTTGAACTACGACGCCGACAAGGCGCTAACCGAGATCAACACCAAGATCAGTTCGGTACTGAGCCAGCTTCCCAGTGGGACGCAGCAGCCAACGCTGACGGTCAGAGTCGGGCAGACCATCGACGCCATGTATATCGGCTTCAACAGCAAGGTCCTGGCACCGAATCAGATCACAGACTACATGGTGCGCGTAGTGCAGCCAAAGCTGCAAGCAGTGCCAGGCGTGCAGACGGCGGAGATCCTCGGGGGCAAATATTTCGCCCTGCGAGCCTGGCTCGATCCGGACAAGTTGGCCGCCTACGGCCTGACCGCCGCCGATGTTTCGCAAGCGCTCGCCGCGAACAACTACATCTCGGGGCTCGGCAGCACCAAGGGCCAGATGGTGCAGGTCGACCTTACCGCATCCACCGATCTGCATTCGCTCGACGACTTCCGCAATCTGGTGCTGAAGCAGTCCGGTGGCGCAATCGTCCGGCTGAAGGATGTCGCCAACGTCACGCTCGGCTTTGACGACTACGAAACAGAGGTCGGCTTTGACGGGCAGCGCGCCGTCTATCTCGGCATTCAGGTCGCGCCCGCGGCAAATCTGCTGGATGTGATCAATGGGGTGCGCGCCATCTTCCCCGGCATCCAATCGCAACTGCCGCAGGGCCTGAACGGACAGATTGTCTACGACTTTACCGATTTTGTCAGCAGTGCGATCCACGAGGTGGTGCGCACACTTGTCATGGCGGTGCTGATCGTCACGTTTGTCGTGTTCGCGTTCCTTGGTTCCCCACGCTCGGTGCTAATCCCTGTGGTCGCGATCCCGCTATCGTTGATCGGCACCTTCACCATCATGCTGCTGTGCGGCTTCTCGATCAACCTGCTGACGCTGCTTGCGCTGGTGCTGGCGATCGGCCTGGTGGTGGATGACGCGATCATCGTGGTCGAGAACGTCAATCGACATCTTGAGGATGGCATGAAGCCGGTTCCGGCGGCGATCCAGGCGGCGCACGAACTCGCGGGGCCGATCATCGCCATGACGGTCGTGCTGGTCGCGGTCTACGTACCGATCGGCTTTCAGGGTGGCCTGACCGGCGCGCTGTTCACCGAGTTCGCCTTCACTCTGGTTGGCGCCGTTACCGTCTCGGCCATTGTCGCGTTGACTCTGTCGCCGATGATGACATCGCGCCTTTTACGTTCCAGCACGGAGGTTCCCCGCTGGGAAGCCCACTTGATCGCCTTCATCGATCGGCGGTTCAATGCGATCCACCGCCGCTACGAACGCTGGCTGCACGGCAGCCTGCGCTACCTGCCGGTGACCACGGTATTCGCGCTGATCGTTCTCGGCAGCATCTATTTCCTCTACAACAGCGCGACGAGCGAACTGGCGCCGCAGGAGGATCAGGGCGTCATCATCACGTCGGCAACCACCGCCGCTGATTCCACTCTGCAGCAGCGCCAGCTCTACGATCAGCAGATCTACCAGGATTTTGCCAGCTACCCTGAGACTGATCACGTCTTTCAGCTCGACATGCCTGGCCAGAACATTGCTGGCATGGTGCTGAAGCCCTGGGACCAGCGCACGCGCACGACGGCAACATTGCAGCCGCTGGTGCAGCAGAACATGGCCAAGATTGCCGGGGCACAGGTCGTGGCATTCCAGCCGCCGCCTCTGCCCGGCAGTCAGGGGTTGCCGATCCAGTTCATCATCGGCACCACGGATCCCTTCTCACGCCTGAACGACGTGGCGCAGAAGTTCCTGCATGACGCACTCTCCAGTGGACTGTTCATGTTTCTCAACACCGATCTGCGCATCGACAAGCCGCAGACCGTGGTGGAGATCGATCGCAGCAAGACCGCGATGCTCGGCCTCAAGATGAGCGACGTCGGCAGCGCTTTGAGTGCCATGCTGGGGGGTGGCTACGTGAACTATTTCGGCCTCGACGGACGTTCCTATAAGGTGATCCCGCAGGTGCAGCAGCGTTATCGCCTCAACGCTGACCAGTTGCTCAACTACTATGTTCGCACGGCAAGCGGGGCTTCCGTGCCACTGTCCACCGTTGCCCGGATCACCACTCACACAGTGCCGGAGTCGCTCAATCACTTCCAGCAGATCAACGATGCGATGATCCAGGGTGTGCCGGCGCCTGGAGTGGCGCTGGGCACCGCGGTCAAGTATCTGCAGGATCTGGCGGTACGCGAACTGCCGCCCGGCTATTCGGTCGATTATGGCGGATTGTCGCGACAATATGTGCAGGAGTCGGGCGGGTTTGTGCTGACCTTCGGGTTCGCGCTCATCATCATCTATCTGTCGCTTGCCGCGTTGTTCGAGAGCTTCCGCGACCCGTTCATCATCCTGGTGTCGGTCCCGATGTCCATTGCCGGCGCCCTCTTTTTCGTCGGGCTTGGTCTCGGCGGGGCGAGCCTGAACATCTATACTGAGGTCGGCCTGGTCACGCTGATGGGGCTGATCAGCAAGCACGGCATCCTGATCGTGGAGTTCGCCAATAACCTGCAGAAGGAGGGACATTCGCGGCGGGAGGCGATCGAGATGGCCGCCGGCATCCGGTTGCGGCCGATCCTGATGACCACCGCTGCGATGGTGTTGGGCGTTGTTCCGCTGATCGTCGCGACAGGTGCGGGTGCGGTATCGCGCTTCAACATGGGACTGGTGATTGCCACCGGGCTGGCGATCGGCACGCTGTTCACCCTGTTCGTTGTGCCGGCCGTCTATATGCTGATCGCTGAGGACCATCACACGCGCAGCCGCGTCGGGCAGCCGGTCCATGTCGGATAGGCTAAGTCCTGCGTGTCGTGACCAGCGCCGACAGTCCGAAGAGCAGCCAGCCGACCATCAGCAGTGATCCACCTATCGGCACTATAATGCCAAGATGCATGCCGGCCAGCCCCAGCACATAAACTGATCCGCAGAACAGCACGATTCCAGCGGCGAACGCCGCACCGGCCCAGTCCGTTAGTCGTCCGCCTCTCGGCACCCATAGCCCGCAGGCGAGCAGCGCCAGCGCGTGCCAGCCCTGCATCTCGATTGCGCTCCGGATCATTGTCAGCGACGACGGGTCCAGATCACTCAAGGCCATGCGCGCGCGAGCGCGGCCATCGCCACCGCGGTCAGTCCGGCCAGCGCACCCAGCGCCATCCACAGTCTCTGCATGTCACGACCCTGTTCCGCCCGGCGTGCGCTGCCTATACCATCCGGCACCATGCCACGCGGCGACCTGTTCCCCGAGATCGGCCCGTTCGAGACCGGCTATCTGCCGCTCTCGGCCAACCATGTCATGTACTGGGAGCAGGTGGGGAACCCGCGGGGCCGCCCAGTGCTGTTCCTGCATGGCGGTCCGGGGGCCGGCGCCGGTGCGGTGCATCGCCGCTTCTTTGATCCGGAGTTCTGGCGCGCGGTGATTTTCGACCAGCGTGGCGCCGGCCGCTCGCGCCCGCTTGGCAGCCTGGAGAACAACACCACGCAGGACCTGGTGTCGGACATCGAGACTCTGCGGCGGCACCTCGGCCTGGAACGGTGGTTGCTGTTCGGTGGTTCCTGGGGCTCCACGCTGGCGTTGGCCTATGCCCAGGCGTATCCGCAGCGGGTGATTGGCTGCGTCCTGCGCGGTGTATTCCTGGGTCGCCCGGCTGAGGTCGACTGGTTCCTGCACGGCCTCGCAGCGATATTTCCCGATGCGCATGCCGGTTTTGCTGGCTTCCTGCCGGAGGCGGAGCGGGGCGACATCCTTGCCGGCTATCTGCGCCGGCTGACCGATCCCGATCCGTCCGTGCATCTGCCGGCGGCACGTGCATGGTCGATCTACGAAGGCTCCTGCAGCACGCTGCTGCCGAGCCCTGAGACGGTCAGTTCATTCGCGCAGGACCGCACGGCACTCGGCCTTGCGCGCATCGAGGCGCACTATTTTGCGCACAACCTGTTCCTGCCGGGCGAGGGCCTGCTCGGCAACATGCATCGGATCGGCCACGTTCCCGCCGAAATCGTGCAAGGCCGCTACGACATGATCTGTCCGCCGCGCACCGCATTCGAGTTGGCGGCGGCGTGGCCGGCGGCGCGGCTGTCCATTGTGCCGGATGCCGGGCATTCGGCACTCGAGCCGGGTATTCGCCGCGCCCTCGTCGCCGCTGTCGAACGCTTCCGGCAAGGGAGGTGAAAGCATGAAGGTCGCGGTCATTGGGCTGGGCACCATGGGAATGGGCGCGGCAATGAACCTGGTGCACAAGGGACATCAGGTGACCGGCTGCGACGTGCGCGGGGCAGCACGAGCGGAATTGTCCGCGTCGGGTGGCGCGGCGATCGCCACCGCCTCAGATCTGCCGGCTGAGACCGAGGCCGTCGTGGTGTTCGTGGTGAACGCGGCGCAGACCCATGACGTGCTGTTCGGCGCGGATGGCTGTCTGGCGAGGCTGGCGAAGGGTGCGGTGATCCTGTGCTGCGCCACGATTGCTCCGGAGGCGGCGCGGGGATTGGAAGCAAAGATAACCGCGGCGGGTTTTCTGATGCTGGATGCGCCGGTGTCTGGCGGTCGTGCCGGCGCACATGCCGGAACGATGACAGTGATGGCTTCCGGTTCCGACGCTGCGTTCGCCAAGGCGCAGCCGGTGCTGGATGCCATATCCTCCAAGGTATGGCGGCTGGGCGACAAGGCCGGCGTCGGCAGCACGGTGAAGATGGTGAACCAGTTGCTCGCCGGCGTGCACATCGCGACAGCAGCCGAGGCCATGGCTCTCGGCATCCGCGCCGGCGCCGATCCGCGCACTTTGTTCGAGGTCATCTCGTCGTCGGCCGGCAGTTCCTGGATGTGGCAGAACCGCGTGCCGCACATTCTCGATGGCGACGACACGCCGCTGTCCGCGGTGAACATCTTCGTCAAGGACCTCGGCATCGTGCTGGATCAGGCGCGTTCGCTGACCTTCCCGCTGCCGATGGCGGCTGCGGCGCATCAGCTGTTCCTTGCCGCCGCCGCACATGGCGAAGGCACAAAGGACGACGCTTTCGTGATCCGCGTGTGGCAGGCACTGACGGGGATCGAGCTGCCATGAATCCGGAACGGCGTCTCGACTATCAGGCGAGCATTGACCGGCCGCCATTGGCGCTGCCGGACGGCAAGCGCGTTGCCGTGTTCATCGTGGTGAACGTGGAGAACTGGGACATCGCGCGCGCCATGCCACGCCAGGTCCTGAGCGCGCCGCAGGGTGCGTCGGTGATTCCAGATCTGCCCAACTGGGCCTGGCATGAATACGGCATGCGCGTCGGGTTCTGGAGGTTGAAGGCGGCGCTGGATGCGCATGGCATCGCGCCATCGATGACGATCAACGGTACCGTTCCTGCGGCCTATCCGCGCGTCACGCAGGCAGCGCGCGACTCCGGCTGGGAGTTCATGGGTCACGGCTTTCGCCAGATCGCGACTCATCTGGTCGAGGACCAGCGCGCGATGATCCGCGATGCGATTAGCGCGCTGCGCCAGGCGGCAGGTCACGACATCGTCGGTTGGCTTGCGCCTGGCCTCACGGAGACGCTGGAGACGCCGGACCTGCTCGCGGAAGCCGGCATCCGGTATTGCGCTGATTGGGTGGTGGACGATCTGCCGTGCACGCTGCGCACGTCGCATGGGCCGCTGCTGACCATGCCGTACAGCGTCGAGCTCAACGACATTCCGATGATGATGATCCAGCACCACACAGCGCGCGAGCTGTTCGATCGCACAGTCGCGCAATTCGACCGGCTGTACGCCGAAGCGGAGACGCAAGGCGCGAAGGTGATGGGCCTCGCTGTGCATCCCTATATCAGCGGAGTGCCGCATCGCATCGCGCTGGTTCGAGCAGGCGTTGGGCCACATGGCGGGTAAGCCGGGGACGCTGTTCTGGCAGGGGCGGGAGATCATGGACTGGTACCTGAAGGCGACGGCATGAACTGGGGAGCGATGAGCCGCGCGGAACGCGATGCGGCTTACGACAACATCGGAGCAGTGAAGGACAGCGCGGCGCTGAATGCGGCGCGCGCGGCAGCGTCGGCCGCGTTTCGGGCCGCTCATCCTGAGCATCTCGACCTGCGCTACGGGCCTCGCGAGCGCAGCACGTGGGACCTGTTTCCGGCGAAGGATCCGAAGGCGCCGTGCCTGGTGTTCATCCACGGCGGCTACTGGCAGCGCAACAGCAAGGACCAGTTCGCCAATCTGATTGGCGGGCCTTACGCTCATGGGTGGGCAGGGGCGCTGCCCGGTTACACGCTCGCACCAAATGCTTCGATGACCGAGATCGTCGCCGAGATCCGCGCGGCGCTCGATTGGCTGGCCGAGCATGGACCGACGCATGGCATCGCTGGACCGATCGTTCTGTCTGGGTGGTCGGCCGGCGGGCATCTGACTGCGATGTGTCTCGACCACCCGAGCGTTGTCGCCGGCTTGGCGATCTCTGGCCTGTTCGAGCTGGGACCGATCCGTGACACCGATCTGAACGAGAAACTGCGCCTGACCGACACGGAAATCGCCACGCTGTCGCCCCTTCGCCTCGCGGTCGTGCACAAGAGGTTGGCGATCACCTATGGCACCGCGGAACTGCCGCCATTGGTGCGTGACAGCCGCGATCTGCACGAGTTGCGGGCCGCATCACATGCACCTGGTGCGCTCATCCCGGTGGCGGGCGCGAACCACTTCACCATCGTGCACGAGTTGCGCGATGCCGATGGGGAACTGACGCGGCAGGTTCTGCTGTTGGTATGAGCGAGCGACGAAGAAATGTTGGTCAAGGGTCGCGCTTTGATGGAGATTGCTTCGTCGCTTCGCTTCTCGCAATGACATTTTCAACGGACGCTGAGATGCGGAACAGAGTGGCGTCGCCCAGCGTCTCGCCGACCAGCATCAGGCCGACGGGCGGTTCGCCTTCGCGGTGACAGGGCAGGCTGATCGAGCAGCGGTCGAAGAAGTTGCCGAGTGCGGTGTTGCGCAGGATGTGCAGGTTGATCCGGTTGTACTCCCTCTCGTCGTCGAGCTCAGCGATGCGAGGTGGAACGATCGGCACGGTGGGCATGACCAACGCATCGAATTCGCGCGTGCGCGCATTCAAGCCGGCGATCAGCCGTTCGCGGGCGGCCACGAGTTCCAGGTAATCGACCGCCGTCATGCGCTCACCTCGTTCGATGCGTGTCCGAATGCGCGGGTCGTAACCTGTACCCTTGCTGGTCAGCAACGCGTGGTGCCACGCATAGGCCTCGGAAGCGGCGAAGCCACCCTTGGCATTCACTGAAGCGACTTCGTCGAACTCCGGCAGGCGAACATGCGTGACTCGCGCACCAGCGTGCGACAACGCGGCGAGGCTACGTTCGAACGCATTGGCGACGACGGAGTCCATTCCGTCGAGCACGACGTTGCTCGGAACCGCAAGACGCTGACCCGTCAGACTGGCCGGTGCCGGCAAGGTCGGCACGTCGCCGGCCAATATTGCGTCGATCACCGCACAGCATGCGACGCTTGGTGCCAGCGGTCCGACCGAATTGAGGCTGGGCGCCAGCGGCAGCACACCGGTGATTGGTATGCGCCGCGCCGTCGGCTTGTAGCCGACGATACCGCAGAAGGCCGCGGGGATGCGGCACGAACCGCCGGTGTCGGTGCCGAGACCTGCGATCGCCATTCCGTCGGACACCGAGACCGCGGTGCCCGACGAACTACCGCCGGGAATCCGCCCCGTCGCGCGGTCCCACGGCGAGCGTGGCGTGCCGTAGTGCGGATTGATGCCGAGACCGGAAAAGGCAAACTCGGTCATGTTGGTACGCCCCATCGGGACGAAGCCCGCCGCGAGCATGCGCTGTACCACTGTTGCGTGTGCCGTGGCGGGCGGTGCGTCGGCCAACACGCGTGAGCCGGCCGGTGTCGGTTCGCCGGCAATGTCGAACAGGTCCTTCAGGCTGATCGGAATGCCGGCATAGCGGCTCGGTTCACGCCCGACGCGGCGCAGCGTATCCACCGCATCGGCCATTGCACGTGCCTGGCCGGCGTGCAACTTGATGAAGGCACGCGCGCCCTCGCCATTTGGATCGGTGATGCGGGTGAGACATTGTTCCACCAACGCGCGGCTGGTCGTGCTGCCATCAGCCAGGGCTTTGGCATGGTCTTCGATCGTGCGCATGATGCGGCCTCTCCGTTCCCATGGGAGGATGCACAATGAGCGACAAGCCCGCAAAGCCCGTGCTGCTGACAGGCGCCTCCGGCGCGCTCGGCCGCGTGCTGACGAAGTCGCTACCAGCCGAGGGCTGGGCGCTGCGGCTGACCGACATCGCGCCGTTTCCGGATGCGGTTCCGGCGGGCGCAAGCTTCACGCGGGTGGATCTGAACGACGGCGTGGCAGTGTTGCGGCTGGCAGAAGGCTGCGGTGCGATCGTGCATCTCGGCGGCGTGTCGGTGGAGCGGCCGTTCGAGGAGGTGCTGGGGCCGAATATCCGCGGCCTCTACCACATCTACGAGGCGGCGCGGCGTGAGAAGGCGCGGGTGATCTTCGCGTCGTCCAATCATTCGATCGGATATCACGAACGTGCTGAGACGATAGGCGCCGATACGCAATTCCTCCCTGATGGATTCTACGGCTTGTCGAAGGCGTATGGCGAGCTCATGGGACGGCTCTACTGGTACAAGCATGGGGTGGAGAGCGTGTTCGTGCGCATTGGTTCATGTTTTCCGGAACCGACCAATGCGCGGATGCTGGCTACCTGGCTGTCGTACCCCGACCTGTCCCGGCTGGTGGCGCGTTGCGTGGTGGCCGAACGCGTCGGATGCAGTGTGATATGGGGGGCATCGAACAACCAGCGGATGACGTGGTGGAAGGACGATGCACGTGCCCGGGTCGGCTGGACGCCGATAGACAGCGCCGATCCGTTCGCTGGTCAGCTTGCTGGCAAGGTCAGCGGCGATCCCGTGGAGGAACGCTACATGGGCGGCGGGTTCTGCTCGGTCGACTATTCGCGCGAAACGCCGGCGCCGCAGCAACTGTTCGATTGAGGAGGGGGGCGATGGCTGAGGGTCGGCTCTATATTGGCAACCGCCGTTATTCGTCTTGGTCGATGCGTGGGTGGCTCGCGGTGAAGCTGGCCGGGCTCGATGTCGAGGAGGTCTTGATCCATTTCAGCCGTCCGGGACCGACCGAGGCGATCAGCAAGCTTTCGCCCAATGGACTGGTGCCGTATCTGGAGCATCGTGGCGCGCGCGTGTGGGAATCACTCGCAGTGTGCGAGTACTGCGCCGAGATTGCGCCGTCGCTATGGCCGGCTGACCCGATTGCGCGGGCGCACGCGCGTGCCGTCAGCGCGGAGATGCACGCGGGGTTCACCGGCTTGCGGCAGTCGATGTGGATGAATCTGGGGCGTGATTTCTCGGGGCTAGGTCGCACGCCCGAGGCGCTGGCCGATATCGCCCGCATCGAGACGATGTGGGCGGATACGCGACAACGTTTCGGTGCGGGCGGACCGTTCCTGTTCGGCGCCACATTCACCGCGGCCGATGTGATGTATGCGCCGGTGGTCACGCGGTTCCTCACCTGGCAGCCGGAGATCGCCGACGGGACGCGCGCCTATTGCGATGCCGTGCGTGCGCATCCCTTGGTGAGCCAATGGTACGATGGTGCTGCCGCGGAACCCGCGGAATGGTTGCTGCCCGATTACGAAACCGCCAGGTGAGCGGCGTCGCGCTGGACCACGTCGGCGTCGTCACGCGCGATCTTGCCGCGCTGGCCGAACAGTATGAGCAACTTGGATTCACGTTGACGCCACTTGCACGTCAGGCCGACGGCCGGATCGGCAACCGCTGCGCCATGTTGCAGGGATCATATATCGAGCTTCTCGCAGTGGTGGACCCAAAGGCGCGCAGTGCCACTCTCGATCGCTTCCTGCAGCGCTATGCGGGAATTCACGTCTTGGCGTTCTCCATCGATGATCCGCAATCCGCGCTCGCGAGACTGCGACGCGCCCGCATCGAGACTGCTGACATCAGCCACCTGAGTCGAGCGATCGACGACAACCATCCCGCCGGCCCGCGGGCGCGCTTTGCGCTTATTCAGACACCGGATCAGCCTGAAGGTCGTATCAACCTAGTGCATCATCTGACGCCTGAGGTGCTGTGGCAGGAGCGCTTCCTGCGTCATGCAAACAATGCGGTGTCGCTGGAGGAGGTGGTCATCTTCGTTGCTGATCCGGCGGTCACTGCGGCACGCTTCTCGCGTCTGGTCGGATGCGTGGTGGCGCCCGATCCCGAAGGGGACCTTGCGCTCGACCTCGCGCGTGGTCGCGTGCGACTGCGGACACCCAATGCCGATGCGCCTGTGGTTCCGTGCATAGTTGGTCTGAGTGTGCGCACGTCGGACGGCAATGCGGCTGTCGGCCGACTGCTGGAGGAGCGTCGCATCGCGCACCGCCGGCTCAACGATGCAGTGCTGGTTGAACCGATTGATGCGGGTGGCGCCACCGTGCGCTTCGTGCGACGCGATTGACGGCATGTCGTGAGCGAAACTCACTCGGATCGCGCATAGTTGGCATTCGTCTCGTGCTGGGGGCAGGGCTACCTTGCACGGGGGCACTGGTCTAGGGTCCGGCCCCGTCATGAGCACATCAACCGATCCTCCGTCGCGTGGCGGCCGGCCGGCTCCGTTCATCTTTGGCATCGTCGGATTGGTGGTCGCGGTGGTGATCCTGGGCGCCGGCGCCTTCATGTGGCTGAGCCAGGGCGGCACGGCCTCGTTGGTCGGTGGTCCGTTCACGCTGCAGGACGGCAACGGCAGGCAGATCAGCGACCGCGACTTCCGCGGCAAGTACATGCTGGTCTACTTCGGCTATACCTTCTGCCCGGATGTCTGCCCTACCACGCTGAATGAGGTGGCGGATGCGCTGGACCATCTGGGCGCCAAGGCCGACCGGCTGCAGCCGATCTTCATCACGGTCGATCCGAAACGCGATACGCCTGCGGTGATCAAGCAGTATGTCGCCTCCTTCAGCCCTCGGCTGCTTGGGCTGACCGGCACGGAAGAACAGGTCGCCAAGGCCGCGAAGGAGTATCGCGTCTATTACGCCGAGCATCGCACCGGTTCGGGACCGAACGACTACACGATGGACCATAGCTCCGTGCTGTACCTGATGGGACCTGACGGGAAGTTCATCGCACCGATCCGGGCCGATGAGGACGGTACGCAGATGGCCGCCGATCTGGGCAGGCTTATGTCCTGAGCCGGTGGCCTCCGATCGACAGGGGAAAGGAAAACATGAGCCGTTTGTCTGTTCGCTTGTTGTGCAGTGTCATGGTGGTGATGCCAGCCATCGCTCTGGCGCAGCAGAACGGCATACGGGTCGAGAACGCCTGGTCGCGAGCGGCGATGCAGGGCCGCACGGGCGCGGTCTATCTGACGATCATCGACGACGGTGCGGCCGACCGCCTGACGGCCATTGCCTCGCCGGTGGCTGCGAAGGCTGAACTGCACGAATCATTCACCGAGAACGGCGTGGCCAAGATGCGCGCGGTCGGGGCGCTGCCCGTGGCGCAAGGCAACAAGGTGACGCTGGCGCCGGGCGGCTACCACATCATGCTGATGAACCTGAAGCAGCCGCTCAGACAGGGCGACGCGTTCCCGGTCACGTTGAACTTCGAGAAAGCGGGTCAGGTGACGGCGACGGTTACCGTGCAGAAGGCCGGAGGCAGCATGCCGATGGGTCACGACGCGATGGGCGGCATGAACATGCAGGGCATGCCCATGCACGGTCGGGACACGCCGAGCAGTCGGCCGTAATCGCGTGCCTCGTCACCGCCAGCGGTGCCAGCGGCCGCGCCCACCCCACCCCCACCCGCCGCCGAACCCGATCGCTACTGAAGGCCCGAAGAACGCGGGTCCATAGTAGCCCGAGTAGCCCGGGTAGGGGTAAGCGGGATACGGGTAAGCGGGGTAGGGGTAGGCGGGATAAGGGTAAGCCGGGTACGGATACGCGGCGTAGCCAGTCGGTGGCGGCTGCACGGTGTTGCCATGCGCGGTCATGCATTGCGCGTAGCTGACATCGTAGAGTTGCTGGACGCCGCCATAGGCGACGGCGGCATTGTTGGCGCCGACGGCACTGCCGGCCAGCAGGCCCGCGCCGGCACCGATGGCCGCACCGGCACCTGCCGCGCCGCTCGCGGCTCCGATGGCGGCACCCGCGGCCGCACCGAGCGCCGTCCCGGCGACAGCGCTGCCGACAGCACTTTGGGACGCAGCGACGTTCGGTGAGGCTCCGCCGGTCTGCTGCGAGGCATATTGCCGGCACGCGAAGTCATCCTGCTGGAAGGCGTCCATATTCTTACCCTGGCCCGGCAAGGCCATGATCGATGGGCCGGGGGGAGGGGCGACAGTGCAGGCGCTCAGGGACAAGGCAGCGGTTGAGGCGAGCAGGATAATGGCGCGATGCATGGGACGATTTCCTCACGGCGATCGGGAGCAGCCCGCACGTATCCTACACCAAAGCGGTAACCTTCATGGGGTAATGAGTGGGACAAGCCCATTGATTCAGGTCAATGCGGCGCTGCCGAGCTGGAATATGGTGGATGCATGGACGATCAGAATTCCCATCTTCCGCATGTGCGTCCGCGCGCGCACGACAAATATCTGCGCCTGATAGATGCGGCGCAGAAGCTGCCGCCGGTCGCGACCGCGGTTGCGCATCCCTGCGATGAGGTGTCGCTCGGAGGCGCGGTCGAGGCACATAAGCTGCATTTGATCGTGCCGATACTGGTTGGGCCACCGGCCCGAATTCGCGACGTGGCTGCACGCCATGGCATCGATATCACCGGCTTGCCAATCGTTGAATTGGCGCACAGCCACGATTCGGCGGCCAAGGCCGTAGCCCTCGTGCGGGAAGGCAAGGCCGAGGCTCTGATGAAGGGCAGCCTGCACACCGACGAGTTGATGGGGGCGGTGGTTGCCAGAGATACCGGCATCCGCACCGAGCGGCGGATCAGCCATTGCTTCGTGATGGACGTGCCGGGCCATCTCGACCCGCTGATTATCACCGATGCCGCGGTGAACATCGCCCCGACGCTGGAGGAAAAGGTCGATATCGTGCAGAACGCCATCGATCTGGCGCACGCCGTCGGCTACCCGGAGATCCGCGTCGCAATACTGTCGGCGATGGAGACGGTGAACCCCAAGGTGCAGTCGACGGTCGAGGCGGCGGCCCTGTGCAAGATGGCCGATCGAGGTCAGATCACCGGCGCGGTGCTGGATGGCCCGCTGGCGCTCGACAACGCGATCTGTCCCGAGGCGGCGGCGATCAAGCATATCGTCTCGCCCGTCGCCGGTCGGGCGAACCTGCTGGTGGTGCCGGACCTCGAGGCCGGCAACATGCTGGCCAAGAGCCTCTCGTTCCTGGCCGGCGCCGATACGGCCGGGATCGTGCTCGGCGCGCGGGTGCCGATTATCCTGACCAGCCGGGCGGATTCGCTGATGGCACGGCTGGCGTCCTGCGCGATTGCTTCGATGGTGGCGGCGGCGCGACGGCACTGACGGCCGCTACGACTTCCCAGCGGACTTCACCAGTCGCCGCGCGGTGCGCAGCAGAAGCTGCCGATCCTCGGGCAGACACTCGCGATACAGTCGCAACATAGCCAGTTCGTCACCGGTGTAGGCTTGGCCAGGGACACGCGAATCGCGGCCATACATCAGTTGCTCGACCCCGACGCCGAGAGCGGTGGCGACCCGCGTCAGGTTGGTCGTCACCTGGCCGGCGCGACCGGTTTCCCACTGTGCGACAGCACTGCGGGACACACCGACTGCGGATGCCAACTGGTCCTGGGTCCAGCCCTGTTCCTCGCGCGCTATGCGAATGCGGGCGCCAATGTCTGTGGGGTTGGTCATCTTCTAAACTTACGTCATTCGGTCTAACGAGGCTAGAGTTATTTTTATTGACTAGACAAGTCTGTGTGAGTAACCTCCGGTCGATGTTCATGCTTTGTTCGGAGGCGATATGCCAAGGAAGCTCGTTTGGACCGCGGCGCAGGACACGCAGATCAGGCGGCTTCGGGCGGAGGGAGCTTCCTGGGATACGATCGCGGCCATCCTTGGCTTCAACCGCTGGACCGTCATAGAACGCGGCCGCCGTATCGGGGCGCGGCCGCCGCCGCGCGAATTCGTCCCGCCGCCGGAAGATCCATCCCGCGATCCCCTCCCGGCAGGACATCCAAGGAGCTGGGGCGTGATCACGTCGGGTACCCTCCTGGAGGACACGCCATACCCGCTCCCAGTCTTCCCGCACTGAGCCACGAACATGAACCAGACTCTCGCCGTGGAAGCGCCGCGATTCGAAGCCGAAGGGGTGATTTGCCAGCTCGAGGAGGCTGGCGCGACGCTGCTCGCTCTGCCGGGTTCGGGCTGGTCGACCAAGCTGCGCAGTTCGTCCCTGGAAATCGTGCGCGCCGCCGTCGAAAGCTACGGTTGGACCACGAGACAAATTCGCCCGCCAATTCCATCGGCGGCACGCATCACGCGCATGGACGAGACGCTTGGATGGATCCAGCTGATCCCGCTGGATCGCTACGTGCTGCGGCGGATCGTCGGCGCTCGCAGCCTGGTGCACCCGATCACCGAGCGTCACCTCTACCCTTGGCGGCGGTTGGCCGTCGCGATCGGTGCCGACCACAAGGCGGTGCAACGTTGGCACGCCCAGGGGATTGACCTGCTCGTCTCGGCATTGAACCGGAGCGAGCGAGAGCAAGCCAGTCCAAAACTGGACAAACTGACATCCAAATATTCATCATGACCGCGGCGGAGAACCTCCAGGAGGGATACATACAGATAATCTCGTCGCCTGCACTGCGGGCGTTCTTCGGGAGCGCCGAGCTATGGCAGCTCAGGGTCGCCGAACAGATGACCCTACCTGGCGGTAGCGCCCAGTCCACCTTCTTCAAGTGGAAGCACGCGGATATCGAGTTGCCGAAGACAGGTTGGAGCGGATTCCCTATCTGCTGGGGAGCCAAAAGGCCCGGCAGATGCTTTTGCTGCCGCTCCGTCCGCTGGCACAGCGTCAACGGCCAGACGGCCGCATCAGCCGGCTCGCCGTTCCCTGGAGCCCGTTCTGCGTTCGTTGGAGCCCACTCGGCGATCTTTGAAGCGTTCTCGGCGGTCATCCCGCGGCGCCCACACCAGATCGGCAAGCCGATCTTTCGCAAATCGAATGTCCCAGACTGGGCGGCAGCGCACTGTGTTGGCGACCATGAACAACAGCAGACAAGCTCCCAACGCCATCAGCGCCCAAGACCCCCATTGGCCAACAAGCCAAGCGTCGTGGCTTAGTGTTACTCTGATCGCATCAATCTCAGGCTTCATGATCCGTATCCGCGCACATGCGCTTCCAATCAGACATTCATCTGCTCAAAATGTTTAGCAATCGCTAGCGCCGGCATGCCTTCGAGCTGCCGGCGCGTGCGGCCAGTTCAGGGCCGATGCGCTCGGCAACTCGATCAGATTCCTCCTGACCAGCGAAGAGCCACATAAGCCTGCCCCTGTGAAGGCGGCGGACGTTCGATTCCGAGGAGCGGGTCATCGTGCCCCTCTCCACTGCCGGCAAGGTCGCCGTGATGCCGCCCTAGGCGAACCGTCGCCTGACCCGGGATTATCACGCGGACCGCTACCTGGCGCGTCACGTCTTCTTTGCCGCACTCAAGCAGTTTCGCGTCATCGTCACACGCTGCGACAAGACTGCCCGCAACTTCCTCGCCGCTGTCCACCTCACCGCCGGACTTGCTTGGCTCAATAGAGGGCAGGCCTTAGTTAGTCCTCGCCAGTTCCAGCAAGTTGTCGTCTATCATCGGGCGGCGACCGTCTTCCACCTCGTGAATCATCGCGACCAACCTACGCGTCGCGCGGCAGTCGATGCCGTGACGCGCACCGATCTCCGCGATGGGAGCGATCTGCACGTCGACCTCGGTGCGCCGCTTGCGGATGGCAAGGTCTCGCCACACACCCGAGTGCGTCTTCGCGCTGGTGCTGTTGAACGCGACCATCGCGCTCACGCTTCGTCGCGCGGCGTCCTCGTCGGCACCTGGCGCGAATGCCTCGACATCGTATCCATTGAAGCCGCGCGGTTCGACGCCTTCCGCCTGCGCCACCATGATCGCCTCCTCGCCAAGGCGGCGCCACAGTCCGAGCAATTCAGGCCGCCCCAGACATTCGGCGATGCCCTTCTGGCCAAGCGCCTGAGCGAACAGCATCGCGCCGTAGCCGAGCTTGCCCCAAAGATACGACCATATGTCCGACGTGGTGATCGCGTCGGGTTCGAAGTCTCGCATGATCGCGTGGACCTGTTCGAGCCGTGGCGTCATGGCGCCATCGAGTTCGCCCAGCACGACGGCGCCGTGGTTGCCGAACATGATCTCGCCGGGCGCCATCCAGTCGGCGCCGAAGTTGATGAAGGCACCGATCGTGCGGTCGCGCCCCACGATGCGCTGGATGATCAGTTCGTTCAGCCCGTTCTGCAGGGACAGCACGTACCCATCCTGTGCGAGATGCGGTGTCAGGGCGCGCATTGCCGCCTCGGTATGCTGAGCCTTCACCGCAAGGAAGATGCGCTGCCATATGCCCGGGAGTTCGTCAGGCATGTGTGCAGTTGCACGCACGGTGAATTCCTCGACCGGGCCCGTGATGCGCAATCCTATGGTGCGGATCGCCGCGACATGCTCGGGCACCACATCGACGAATGTGACATCATGGCCCGCGCGCTTCAGCCACGCCCCGACCGAGCCGCCAATCGCGCCGGCGCCCCAGATCAGGATTCGTTCCGGCATTACCAATCCTCCAGTAACGCCCGTGTTTCCTGCACGGCGACATCCCAGATCTCGAGCATGTCGGAATCATCGCGCTGGTAGCGGCCGCCGAAGTTGCCGTCATCGATCAGTGTGCGCACCTCGAATGGCGGCAGCGTCCGCAGACGTTCGATATCGACCATGCGCTTGACGCCTTCCTGCGGAGGTCGGTTCGCGAGGCGCGTCCACGGGAAGTTCTCCATCCAGCTTGCATGGCTTGCGACCGGATCGATCGCCCGGACCGCTGCGGCGGTGAGCGGTGCACGCCACCAGTCATGGAACCGGACATGCGCATCGGGATTGTCCATCATCCACTCCTGCGCGACCGATCCGGCCGGCGCGTTTCCGCCATGGCCGTTGACGATCAGCACGCGGCGAAACCCGGCAGATTTCAGGCTGTCGAGCACGTCGCGCAGCACCGCAGCGTAGGTCGCGACGCGCAGCGTGACGGTGCCGGGAAACGCGGTGAAATACGGCGTCAGGCCGTAGGGCAGGGCAGGGAACACAGGCACACCGAGTGGTTCTGCCGCCTCGGCCGCGACGCGTTCCGCGAGGATGGCGTCAGTGGCGAGCGACAACCCGGCGTGCTGCTCAGTGCTGCCCAGCGGCAGCGCGCATCGATCGTCATGGCGGACCCAGTCGTCAACCATCCGCCAGTCCATTTCTGAAATCCGCATGTCTGTCCCCATGTCGAAAGGACGGCACGCTGAACAGAGACGCAGCTTGCGTCAATCGGTGGTCAGAGGTGACCCTGGACGAGCCAGTCGCATTGGATTCGGCCGGCCATCAGGCAGTCCTCGACTGCCACCTTGGTCTGCAGTTGGTGCACCAGGTAAAGGCCGACCACCAGCAACAG
Source organism: uncultured Alphaproteobacteria bacterium (assembly GCA_963791495.1). Classification (GTDB taxonomy): domain Bacteria; phylum Pseudomonadota; class Alphaproteobacteria; order Acetobacterales; family Acetobacteraceae; genus JAMXLO01. Next base: position 209,393 of record CAWBST010000017.1, on the reverse strand, counting down.
CAGAGTAATGGCCACGCCCGCCAGACTCGCCGTCTGCCGGTCGGCGGCGTCTTCATCCTCCTCGACAAGCCAGGGACGTTCCTGCTGCATGCGGGGAGGTATACCGCCTCATGGGGGGATAAAGGCAAGCAATGGTTGCGGGCAGTCAATGAGACAATGATAACGCTGCGCCATGATTGAAGATGCGCTGCGCCACCTCCGGCGCGACAAGACCTTTGCCGCACTGATCCGCCGCGTCGGACCGCCTCGGCTTGGGATACAGCGTGGGCGCAGCCCGTACGAGGCGTTGATGCGCGCGATCGCTCACCAACAACTGCACGGTCGCGCGGCGCTGGCCATCCTGGCGCGGTTCGAAGCGCTGTACCCGGCGGGCGCCTTTCCCGCACCTGAACTGGTGCTGGCGAGCCCTGAGGCCGAGTTGCGTGCGTGCGGCTTCTCCGGCTCGAAAGTTGCCGCCATGCGGGCGATTTGTGCGGCGGCGCTGGAGGGCACGGTACCGACGCGGCGCGGTTCGGCGCGGTTGTCGGATGAAGAACTGATCGAGCGGCTGACATCGATCCGCGGCGTCGGACGGTGGACGGTCGAAATGCTGCTGATCTTTACTCTCGGTCGTCCCGATGTGCTGCCGGTCGACGATTTTGGCGTCCGCGACGGCTATCGCGTGCTGTATGGGCTGGACGTGCCGCCGAAGCCGAAGGCACTGGCGGAGATCGGTCTGGCCTGGGCGCCGCATCGCTCGATAGCAGCCTGGTACTTGTGGCGCGCATCGGACGAGGGCAGGCGCGCGAAGGAGGCGACATCACGGGCGTAACACCAGCCAGTCGTAGACTTCAGCCGTTGCGTAGGCGGCGACGCAGGTGCCGACATGATCTTCGTCGAGCTCCGTCACAAGGCGGTAGGCAGCGTTGTTTCCGCTCAACGGCTCAAGCCCGAGATCCTCGCGAAACGCCGCCATGTTTTCCCTGCCCGGCTGCTGATTGCCGTAATGGATCCAGACGCGGACTTCAGCGGAAGGTCTCGGTGTCGTACGCTGTATCGCCGGATCGACGGCCCAGATCGTTGACCAGCGGAATTTGCTCGCGCCGGCGAGTTGGAATGTTCCCTCGCCGCCATAGCTGAACCCTGTCAGGACAAGCCGCGATTGATCGCCGCCGTGGTCACGTATGGCATGCGACACCAAGGCATCGACCCACTCGGCATCGGCGGGCTCCCAGCGTCGCTGACGGCCAAGCTGAGGACAGATCACGAGGAATCGCGACACGAGCGGTGTGGCGTTCTCCGCATGCCAGCCCGGCGAGCGGTGTTCGAGGACCTTGCTGAGCAATTGCGGTTGCCTGCCTTCCCGGTCCGCCGCCGCTTCGCCCACGCCGTGCAGGAAGCAAAGAACCGGATGCGGCCCGGGGCCACTTGGGACATACATCAAGGAACGGCTTTCTGTCTTTCGGCCCATGGCTCCTCCTGCCCGCGTCTGTCGCGTGCGACGAGTCTCGCACATCGGTCGTCAAGACTCACTGCGCGCAATGCACCTGTACAGTTGAGACCATCCGTCGATATGCTTGTCAGGCGCGGATCAGACCTGCCATTGGCCGCACCGTCGCGCTGTCCGGAAACACAGTTGCGAGCGCCTCCGCATCGAGCCCGAGATGCTTCGCGAGCAGGCCCTTCGCGATGGCGCGCAGGTCCCGCGTGGGCTGCAGATCGCGGTTCTCAAGCAGCTTGCCGGAGCCCAGACCAGGCCAGTCCGCCAACACCCGACCGCCGGCCACCGCACCGCCGAGTACGAAGGCGACGGTGGCGGTGCCGTGGTCCGTTCCCTTGGTGCCGTTGATCCGAGCAGTTCGGCCGAACTCAGTCATCACCAGGACCGCGGTCTGGCTCCAGGCCGGCCCCAGCCCATCTTTCAGCCCCGCCAGCCCCGCATCGAGATCCTTCAGCACACGGGTCAGCCGCGGCACCTGCGCGACATGCGTATCCCACCCGCCGAGCTCCGCCGCCGCGATCCTCGGCCCATCCGCCGCACTCAACATCTCGCCTGCCGCGCGTGCAAGAGCGGGAATCGAATAGCGGTTGTCGGCCGGCTGCCCGATGTCCGTAGCTAGGACCGCACCGGTGAAGCCGCGTTCGCGCAGACCCTCGGCGATCGCTGGACCTGTCACTCCATCGGCCTGGTTCAACGCGGCGATCTGCGTGTAGAGGTCCGGGGAGGGCGTGACGACGCCATGGGGCGCCCAGTTGCCCACCGTGGCCGGACCGCGCAGCAGCAGCGGTACCGAGACACCGATCGCCAATGCGTCGCCTCCGGGACGAACGCTCGCTCCAACCGGCATGGCCATAACTGCTCGGTTGAGCCAGCCACTCGTCATGCGATGGTCGGCACCGCTTTCCAGGCAATCCTGCGCTTCGAAATGGCTGCGCACCCGCGTGGGGCCGGCGACCGCATGTACGGGAAGAAGCTCGCCCGCCTGGTACATGGCGTGGAGATTGGCCAGCGATGGATGCAGACCATAGAAGCCGCCGAGGTCCAGAAGCCCGTCGGGAACCAGCTCGCCGCGTAGTTCGGCGAGTGCCCGATCGCCGTGCGGTACCACCGCCGACATCCCGTCCAGTGCACCGCGCAGTATCACCACGACAAAGCGGCGCTCGGTCGGTGCAGCCGCCAGCGCGAGTGACGCGCGTCCCGAGCTGAATGCCGAGGTGAGGCCGAGCAGGGCAGCACGGCGGGTAAGCTGCATCATCATCGCCTCTGGAATTCCGGAGCGGACAGCAGGAGCGTCATGGCCTCGCGGCGGGAGCCGGCGCGGTGCACCGCCTGCAGTGTATCCACGCTGAGCAAAGGCCCGAGGGCGGCCTCGGCCAGTTCCGCCGCGTCACGCCCGTTCCGCGGCGAGGCGACGCGTCCGGACACACCATAGGCCCAGTCGATCCGCCGCATCATTCCCTCCGGAGTGGCCCAGTCGGTGGCGCGATCGGGCCAGCCGTTCGGTTGCGGCGCGTTCCATAGCGGCTGGCCCAAGCCGGCCAGCATGCCCGGCACATTGAGCTCGGTTCGCTGCTCCGGCGGCAGGTCGAGCGCGCGCAGGCAGGCGATCACATAGTCGAGTGGCGGGCGCAGCTTGGCCGCCGGCTGCCAGGCGGCATCGAGCGAAATCAGCGCAGCGGAGGCCGCGCCGAGATCGCCGCCGGTGTCACGCAGCACCCCCTCGATGCGCCGAACCGCATCCTGGGGTGGATCATCGGCAACGAAATGCCGCACCAGCTTGGTCGCGAGGAAACGATGTGTGGCCGGGTGATTGGCCAGGAAATGCAGTGCCGCCTCGCCCCCCTCCTGGCCGTCCGGAAGCACCCGCCCCATCACGCGCTGTGCCCCTGGCTCATGGGCGAGCGGGCGGTAGCGGAAGCCCGGCGGTTCGGCGCGCAGGTCGATCGACCAGCCGGTCAGCACCTTGGCGAAATTGGTGACGTCCGCCTGGGTGTAGCCGGAGGCGGGACTGACCGTGTGCAACTCCAGGCATTCGCGCGCCAGATTCTCGTTGAGGCCGCGATGTGTGCGTTGGCCGGCGGGACTTTCGGGCCCGACCGAGCCGGCATTGTTGAGATACATCAGCATCGCCGGGTGGCGCATGACGGCGAGCAGCATGGCCTCGAACCGGCCGGTGACGTTCGGCCGGATCGCTTCCTCGACAAAGGCACCGGTCACCGCGGCAACGCCACCGCGCACCGATACGGTGAAATGGTTCGACCAGAACCACATCAGCCGCTCCCGGAACGGCGCTGGGGTGACCAGCGCGTTCTCCAGCGCAGCGTTGGCCTCGGCGCGATAGAGGGCGCGGACCCGCGATTCCCCGGGGGCTGGCTTGTTCGCCCGATCCTCGCGCAGGGTCGCGAGGCCATTGGCGGTGCTGGGCCGCGGTTCGCCTCTCGGGGGGGCAACTGATCCAGCTGGCTTCGCAGCCAGATCGCCGGATCGGCGGGCAGCGCCTCATCGCCGCGGCGTCCCAGGCCGAAGCGAACCAGCGCCTGTGCGGTCTTCAGGTCCATGCCCGGATCGCTACATCCAAACCCTGTGTCAGAGGGTGACAAAGGGTTAGCCGGAGGCTTCGCGCGCTCACAGTATGTGTGAGTTGCATCGCGCCATGACGATAGTCCTTGCAAAAGGCGCCGCAGTGCAGCATCTGACCGGAGACAGACGGGCGCGCGGACCACGGGTTCCGGGGCGCCCGTCGTGATTAGGAGGTTTCCCCGTGTCCGGCACGCCGCTCGACAAGATCCGCAATATCGGCATCACCGCGCATATCGACGCGGGCAAGACGACCACGACCGAGCGGATTCTGTATTACACCGGAATGTCACACAGGATCGGCGAGGTGCACGACGGCAACACCACGACCGACTACATGGAGCAGGAGCGGGAGCGAGGCATCACCATTACCTCGGCCGCGGTGACCTGCGAGTGGAACGATCACCGGATCAATATCATCGATACGCCCGGCCACATCGACTTCAACATCGAGGTGAATCGTTCGCTGCGCGTGCTGGACGGCGCTGTGTTCATCATCGAAGGCGTCGCCGGCGTGCAGCCGCAGTCGGAGACCAACTGGCGCCTCGCCGACCGTTACAACGTTCCACGTGTCATCTTCATCAACAAGCTGGACCGCACCGGCGCCGACTTCTTCCGCGCCTTCGCGACGCTGAAGGAGAAGCTCGACATCGTGGCGCTGCCGTTGCAGTTGCCGATCGGCATCGAGGACAAGTTCCTCGGCGTGGTCGATCTGGTGGAAATGCACGCCGTCATATGGGAAGGCACGGAACTGGGCGCCCGTTTCCACACCGAGCCGATCCCGGCTGATCTGGTGGACCAGGCGAAGGAGTACCGCCAGCTTCTGCTCGACACCGCGCTCTCGGTCGACGACGCCGCGATGGAGGAATATTTCGAAAAGGGCGACGTCGAAATCGCCACGCTCAAGCGCTGCATCAAGGCCGGCACGATCTCCGGCGCGTTCCGACCCGTGCTGTGCGGCACTGCATTCAAGAACAAGGGCGTGCAGCCCCTGCTGGACGCGGTGATCGACTACCTGCCGAGCCCGCTCGACGTTCCTGGCATTGCGGTCGCGACAGAGGAAGGCGAGGACGAGCACGCCGAACGCCGGCGGATCAAGGCCGATCCGAGCGCGCCGTTCGCGGGCCTCGCGTTCAAGATCATCAACGACAAGTACGGCACTCTGACCTTCGTGCGCGTGTATGCCGGCACGCTGAAGTCCGGCGATGTGGTGATGAATACCACGAAGGGGCACCGCGAGCGCATCGGTCGGATGTTCCAGATGCACGCCGACAAGCGGGCCGAGGTCAAGGAGGTGCATGCTGGCGACATCGCTGCCTTCGTTGGCCTGAAGGACACTGGCACCGGCGATACCCTGGCCTCGCAGCAGGATCAGGTGGTGCTCGAGCGCATGGCTTTCCCGGTGCCGGTGATCGACATCTCGGTCGAGCCGCGCACCAAGGAGGCGGTCGAGAAGATGTCACTCGGCCTGCAGAAGCTGGCAGCCGAGGATCCTTCGCTGCGACTGCGCACCGATCAGGAGACCGGCCAGACCATACTTTCCGGAATGGGCGAGCTGCATCTGGAGATCATCATCGATCGCCTGAAGCGCGAATATAGCGTGGAGGCGAATATCGGTGCGCCGCAGGTGGCGTATCGCGAGACGGTCACCCGGCCGCACACCGAGACCTATACGCACAGAAAGCAGACCGGCGGCTCCGGCCAGTACGCCGAGGTGAAGATCGCCTTCGAGCCGCTCGCCCGCAATGAGGGTGTGCAGTTCGAGAACAAGGTAGTCGGTGGTTCGGTGCCGAAGGAGTACATCCCGGCGGTGGAGAAGGGCATCAGGCAGCAGGCCGAGACCGGTGTGCTGGCCGGGTTCCCGACGGTCGACTTCAAGTACACGCTGCTGGACGGCAAGTACCACGACGTCGATTCGAGCGCGCTGGCGTTCGAGATCGCCGCAAAGTCGTGCTTCCGCGACGGCATGAAGCGGGCGGGGCCGATCATTCTGGAACCGGTGATGGACGTTGAGATCACCACGCCGTCGGACCATGTGGGCGACGTGGTCGGCGACCTGAACCGCCGCCGCGGCATGATCCAGAACCAGGAGAGCGCCGGAACCACCATCATCGTCCGGGCGCATGTTCCCCTGAAGGAGATGTTCGGCTACATTTCCGATCTTCGCAGCATGACCAAGGGACGGGCGTCGTTCACCATGCAGTTCCACCATTACGATCCGGTGCCGCGGGCGATCGCGGACGAGATCATGGCCAAGAGCGCATGACGGAGGCAGCCTAGTGCGCGCCTCCCGCCTCCACTGGATGCGGGGTCGACAGGAGGAGGGGCCCGGCGTCCACCGGACCCTCGAGTGGATCGGACACAATGACGCGGGCGAGGCCATCGCCCGCGTCGTTCGCGTTTTGGGTCCCGTATGGTCCGGCTGGCGAAGCTACCGGGCCGTGGCGCTGGACCGAGAGGCCAAGGTGATCGAGTTGCGACCCGCCCGACCGGATGGCGCCGACTGGCTCGCCTGCGTGGGCGGCCAGGTCGTGGGACGCGCGGCGGTGCCGCTGCAGGCGGTTCGGGCGGCGGAGGCGGCGCTGGGCGGCGATTAGGCGTCGCATCATCATCCCCGCGCAAGCGGGCGTCCGGCCTTGCGGACCAGCCGATACGCTTGTATTGACAAAGGCATTGCCCGTGACGGGAGATGCGGCATGGCCCGTGCAAGCAGCAAGTCACCCACGCGATCGAAGGCGAAGCCCGGAAAGACCGGGGCGAAGCGACAGGCGGCGTGGACCAACCTGAAGATCGACTGGCCGCAGCCCAAGCAGGCGATCTCGCTACGCATCGACCAGGACATCCTCACCTGGTTTCGCGATGGCGGGCCCGGCTATCAGACGCGCATGAACGCTGTGCTGCGCGCGTTCGTCGATGCGCAGCACGGGAAGCGCTGACAGCGCTACACCACCGGCGTGGATGGCGGTCCACCCTTCTCCCACACATTGAACGTCGCGTCCCACAGCGCGATGCGTCCGGCACGCATCACCCAGATTTCCGTCCCGCGGCCGAGCATCGGCCTGCCGGTCTGCGCGTCCACCCAGTTCGCATCCCAAGTGTTCGCCAATGTGTCGCCCATGAGGCAGTGCAGCGTCTTCTTCAGCCGGTAATCCTTGGTGCGAGCGAAGCGGGCACGCAGGAAACGCATGACCGCCTCGCGTCCGCGCATCTCGGGGAAGTCGGCGAAGCGGGCCACGGCGTCCTCGGTGAAGCCCTGTTCGATGACCGTCAGATCGGCGGCACCGAATGCGTCCTCCACCGCCTGCACGAGCCGCTTCGCGTCATCCCAGTCCATCGTCACACACCCTTCCATTGCAGGATATAGAGTCCGGCATCGTAGTCGGTGGCATAGATCAGCCCATCCTGCGCGACGAACAGGTCGGCCGTGTGCCGCACCTTGGCGCGGCCACGCATCGGCTCCGTCCATCGGGTCGGCTGCGGCGGCACGAAGTAGCCGACCTCCTTCGGTTGGAACGGATTGGCGATGTCGAACACCCGCACCCCCGCGCTCTGCCAGGTCGCGAAGATCGTGGTGGAGCTCTGGAACGAGCCGGGGCGGTTCTCATGCAGGTTATGCGGCCCGAACTGGCCGCCCATCTTGACGTAGTCCTGGTCGGCCGGCGTCGGCATCGTGGCGATGCTGATCGGATTGCCCTTCTCCCGGATGTCGAACACCCAGGTGTATTTCAGCGGCTGCTGGTCGATGTTCAGCGTGGCCTCGTCCGCCACCACCAGCAGGTTGCGGTCATGCAGAGGCACGGCGTTGTGCGTGCCACCGCCGAACGGCGGGCACCAGTTGCGGTGCGCGATCAGCTTCGGCGCGGATTTGTCCTTCACGTCCAGGATGGTCAGCCCGCCATCGCGCCAGGACCCGTAGGCGAAGTCGTCCACCACGATCGCATGGTGGAGAGCATGGCGGTTGGTCCATGTCGGCGCCTCGCCGGCTGCCGCGTTCATGCCGGGAATCCACCAGCGTCCGACCTCCCGTGGCCTTGTCGGGTCTGCCATGTCGATGATGATCAGGATGTGGTCGATGAAGCCGTCCAGCAGCGCGGATGCATAGGCATAGCGACCGCCCGCCCACCAGATGCGATGGGTGCCCAGGCCTTCGACTTCCAGAAACCCGATCTTCCGTGGGTTGGCCGGATCCTTGATGTCATACACGCTCACGCCGGCGGCGTAGTCCTCGCCGCGCTTGCCGAACCGGCTGCTGTCCACCTTGCCGGAGCCGCCGTAGTACTCCTGTTGCGACAGCAGCGCTCTCTGATCGGCCTCCTGGATGTGCAGCAGCAGATCCTCGGCCGCCTGCAGATGCATGCACACGGAGTTCGGATGCGTCGGCACGAAGTTCACCGGCTTCGGATTGCGCGGGTCGCGCACGTCGGTGACCATGATGCCGCGGCTCACCCGAGTACCAACGTATGCATGGCCGCGCGACACCATCACCTGGACGCCGTCGCCTCGGCCGCCCTGGTCAGTATGGCCGACGAATTCGATGTTCCGCGCGCCTTCCGGGACGATCATGGCTTGCTTCCCTCCCTGATAGGTCGTCAGCTTAGGCTGGGTTCCACGGACTGAGTAGGAGGGACGGACCATGCCGACCTATGTCATGCTCGCCAACTGGACCGACCAGGGCATGCGCGCGATCGGCGACAGCCCGCGGCGCGTCGATACGGCCAAGAAGACACTGGAGGAGATGGGCGGGCAGTTCCGCTCGGTCTACATGACCATGGGCATGTATGACCTGATCATGATCTACGACGCGCCGGACGATGCGGTGGCCGCGAGGTTCACGTTGATGCTGGGCAAGCTCGGGAACGTCCGCACCACGTCGCTGAAGGCGTTTCCCGAGGAGGCGTTCCGACAGATCGTCAATTCGCTTCGATAACGCGATGATCGCTGCGATCAGCCTGATGCGGCGACGCGACGACGTGCCGCTGGCGAAGTTCAGGCGTCATTGGCTCGACGTGCACGGCCCTCTGGTGTGCCAGTTCCCGGCACTGCGTCGCTACACGCAGGACCACGTCATTGTGTCGCCTGCCATGAATGCGCCCGCCGAGGACATGCGCATCGATGGATTTCCGATCCTATGGTTCGATAACGACGAGGATCGCCGGCGTGCGCACACCTCATCCGCGATGGCGGCGTGCAATTTGGATTCGCGGCTGTTCATCGGCGCCGTATCGCGGGTGATCTGCCAGCCCCGCGTCGTCGTGCCACGAGCGGAGGCGGTGGGCCACATCAAGCTGATCGCCGTGCTCCCCGGCATGGACGCGGATAACGTGGCGCTCGAGCATTACGGAGAGTGGGCACGGACGCTGCCGCGCCTCGCCGGCCTCGTATTGTACGGCGTGCTTCAGCAGGGACCGGCACCGAACAGCACTATCTCCCATTTGCCGGTCCGCACCGCCGGAATCGCAGAGCTGGCTTTCGGCAGTCTGGTCGATCTGGAGTGCGCCGTTACGCGCGACGATACCAGAGCGGCCCATTTTGTGGTTGAGGAGCATTGTCTGGCGTGACGTCGCCTGATGACCTCATAAACAAGGGCTTCATCGTCAATCAGGAGTTGGGTGAGCAAGGCCGGACTTTCATCGTCACTGGACTGCAAAGGTCCGGCACCAGCCTGGTTGCCTCTCTCCTGCACCAGTCCGGCATCTTCATCGGCAGCGAGATCAACGATGCCGTCTATGAGGACGAGGAAATCGGCCACGTCCTTGCTTCGCTTGAAATCGACGGATTGCGGCGGATCATTGCCGATCGAAATGCAAGGCATGCACGCTGGGGTTTCAAGCGCACGATGCTTTGCCGTGAGCTGGGAACAGATCAGCTGGCCTTGTTCGACAAGCCCCGTCTGATTATCACGTTCCGAGATCCCGTCTCGATGGCGGTCCGTACCTCGCTCTCCGAGTACCGGGACTCGATGCGAGCCTTGACCGACATTGTTGCCAACCAGGCGAAGTTGCTAGACTACGTTGGTGCGCTTCGTTGTCCGAACCTGTTGCTCAGCTACGAAAAGGCACTGAGCTTTCCGAATGACTTCGTCGACACGATAGTACGGTTCTGCGGGATTTCTCCTGACCGCGACCTGCGTGCCCGGCTGCTTGCGTCGATCGAGCCAAATCGGCCACGCTACCTGGTGACCGCGCGACGGCGGTTCGACGGGTTGATCGAAGGCGTGAGAGACGAACATCTGTATGGCTGGTGCTGCCTGACCCGATCAACCGAACCCGTCACGCTTGACGTCCTGGTGGACGGCCGTGTGGCAATGACGGTGGCCGCGGATATCTTCCGACAGGACCTGTTGGATGCCGGCTTCGGCGAGGGCAGGCACGGTTACGCGGTTCCGGTTATCGCACTCCAGGCGCGGCCGGACTCCGTGATCCGTGTCCGTGTAGCTGCTCACGGGATCGAGCTCAACAACAGCGGTACGCGCCTGTGCGACTTCGGCTCTGCCGCCGCTTGAGTGGCGGCGCCGCGCGGATCACACTTCACCGGACAATGTGCGGGAGGGACGACGATGCAGATCGGATTCATTGGCCTCGGCATGATGGGCGCGGGGATGGCGAGCAACCTGCAGAAGGCAGGCCATCAGTTGATCGTGCACGATCTGTCGCGTCAGGCGGCATCGCGTCATCTGGCAGACGGCGCCACCTGGGCCGAAAGCCCGCGCGCGGTGGCCGAGGCGGTGGACGTCGTGTTCACCTCGCTGCCGACGCCGGCTGATGTGGAAAAGGTCGGCACCGGCGAGGACGGGCTGCTGTCCGGCTTCCGCAAGGGAGCAGCCTGGTTCGATCTCTCCACCAACGCGGTCAGCGTTGTGCGTGCGCTGCACGCGCAGTTGGCGGAGCACGGCGTCGAGTTCCTCGACGCGCCGGTGAGCGGCGGTCCGCGCGGTGCCAGCAGCGGTCGCCTGGCGATCTGGGTAGGCGGCGACAAGGCCGTGTTCGACAAATACAAATCGGTGCTCGACGCGATGGGCGATGCAGCCCGCTACATCGGTCCGATCGGCGCGGGGTCGATCGCCAAGCTGGTGCACAACGCCGCCGGAGCCGCGACCAACATCGTGCTGTCCGAGGTATTCACCATGGGCGTGAAGGCCGGGGTCGACCCGTTGCCGCTGTGGGAGGCGATCCGTCAGGGAGCCGGAGGGCGCAATCGGCTGTTCGATCGCATGGCAGACCATTTCCTGACCGGCAGTTACGAGCCGGCCGATTTCGCATTGCGGCTACTGCACAAGGACGTGTCGCTCGCCTGCCAGTTGGCCCGCGACGTGAACGTGCCGATGCGTCTGACCAACCTGGCGCAGCTCGAACTGACGGAAGCGCTGAACCGTGGCTGGGGCAGCCGTGACAGCCGCGTCGGCATGCTGTTGCAGCAGGAGCGGGCAGGGGTCGACAGTATCGCGGTGCCACCCGACAAGCTGAAGGCGGTGCTGGACGCGGACAAGTAGAGGGCAGGCAGATGGAACTCGGCGCACTCATTCCGTTGGGCGACTTCGGGGGCAGTCCCTCCGTGGTGCGCGACTATGCGCAGGCGGTGGAGGCGATGGGCTATGACTTCCTGGAGGCGCCTGACCATGTGCTGGGCGTGAATGCTGCCTCGCGGCCCGACTGGGATCTCAGCCGCAATACATCGCAGGACCTGTTCCACGATCCATTCGTGCTGTTCGGGTTTCTTGCCGGTTGCACCAGCAGGCTTGGCTTCTCCACCGGTGTGCTGATCCTGCCGCAGCGGCAAACGGTGCTGGTGGCGAAGCAGGCGGCGTGCCTGGATGTGCTGTGCGGCGGGCGTTTCCGCCTTGGTATCGGCGTCGGCTGGAACGAGGTGGAATTCCTCGGTCTGAACGAGAATTTTCGCAATCGCGGCCGGCGGTCGGAGGAGCAGGTCCAGGTGATGCAGGCACTCTGGGCGCAGGATCACGTCGCGTTCAAGGGGCGCTATCACACGATCGACGACGCAGGGATCAATCCGCGACCGGCGTCGGGTCGGGTGCCGGTCTGGTTCGGCGGTCATCACGACGCGACGCTGACGCGCATCGCCAAGTGGGGCGATGGCTGGATGCCGAATGCGTATCCGCCCGACCAAAGCGCGCTCGACGTGTTCGAGAAGCTGCGTGCGCTGACCCGCGCCGCAGGACGAGATCCCAAGGCCGTCGGCATCGAGGTGTGGACCTCGTGCGGTTCAGGTACGCCGGCGGATTGGCGCAAGGAGGTGGCGTTCTGGAAGTCGGCTGGTGCGTCGCATATCGCGCTGACGACGACTTTCAACCGGCGCCATCATCGTCGCATCGCCGGCAAGACCCCGGCAGATCACCTGGCGGCACTGCGGGCGTACCGCGAGGCGGTCACGGATGCTTTGTAGCAGTCCCGACACGGGGATGCTTACGCGAAGATCTCGCCCAGCCGCCTGATGCTGCCGAGTGCCTTGTCGAACTCCAGCCCTGGCCAGTGGCAGCGCATCATGAAGTGGTCGATGCCAAGAGCTTCGCGATAACGCGCGATCTCTTCCTTCACGAAGGTTGCGTCGCCGATGATGAAGCGGTCACGCACAAGCTCCTCGAACGCCGGGTTTTGACGCCCTGACAGGCCCCAGGACGCATACGCATCGTATTTGTATTGCAGGGCGCCGCGGCATTCCTCGAGCGCTGTCCTGTGGTTCGCGCCGACATAGCATTCGCGCACCATCGGAAAGCAGTCGGGCATGCGACTGCCCAGAGCCTCGCGATAGATCCGCATCTGTGCGGCCAACTCGCCCAGCGGCGTGCTGGGAACGATCAGCCACGCGTCGCCGAGCCGCGCCGCGCGTCGGATCGCGGCCTCCGCGGTGCCCGCAATCCAGATCGGCGGGCCGCCGTCACGCGCCGGCTTCAATCCGATCGCATGATCGTTCACCTCGTAGAACCGGCCCTTATGTGTCACCTTCTCGCCGCTCCAGAGGCGGCGGATCAGCGCAATGCTTTCTTCCAGCCGCGGCGCGCGCTCCTTCAGCGACATGTTGAATGCGGTGAACTCGCCTTCGCGGTAGCCGAGCCCGACGCCGAGAACGTAGTTGCCGCCCGTGAGCACGTCGAGCGTTGCCGACTCCTCCGCGACATGCACCGGATTGAGCAGCGGCAGGATCAGGATGTTGGGGCCGATCTGCATGCCTTCGGCGTGCTGCGCGAGGTAGGCCATCATCGGCACGATCTGCAGCATCTGTAACGGGCCAGTCAGGTAATGGTGCGGGAACCACAGGGACTTGAATCCCGCATCGCGCGCCGCTCGGGTCTGCGCGACAAGGTCGGGCACGTGCGCTGCCACGTCCTGGCCAGGCTGGAATTGCGTATTGAGGAACAATCCGACTTTCACGATGTGCCTCCTGTGATCCGACTGCCGCACCTTGAACCAGCGACGCGGACGCGCCAACTATCGCGGCCATGAGCGACCATAGGCCGCCTGAGCTCGATCTGTTGCCGGACGGGAGCTACCGCCCGCGCCGTCCACCCGTGGCCGCGCGCATATTCGCCTGGGCGGTTGTCATTGCCGCGGTCGCAGCGGCTATGGCAGTGGCGGCTTTTGCCCTGTGGATTGCGCTGATCCTGATCCCCGTCGTGGTGCTGGCCGGGCTGATCGCGTGGCTGGCGTTTCGCTACCAGGTCTGGCGTGCCGGAGCGTCGGTTCGGCGCGATCCGTGGCAGCGCTAGCGCTACGGCGTGATCTTGCCGTCCTGCACCACGAGCTGCACCGGCTTCACCTCCACGCGCTGCCAGACGTTCCCCTTGGTATAGGGATCGTTGGCGATCATTGCATCCAATTCGGTGCGATCCGTGCAATCCGCCAGCAGGAACGAACCGATTGGCCTCTGTGATTTGTCGAAGATCGGTCCGCCGAACACCAGCCTGCCATTAGCGACATTGTCCTTCAGTCCATCGAGATGCGCCGGTCGCGTAGCCTGCCGGCGCGCCGGCGCCTCCGGATCGTTGCCGTCGTAGAGTGTCACCAGGAACTGTGGCATGCGTTTTCTCCTCTGGACTAGGGAAGCAGTGCGCCCTGTACGTCAACGTACAGGGAATAGACCGATGTGCTCGCGCACATGAACAGGCGGTTGCGCTTCTTGCCGCCGAAGCAGAGATTTGCGCAGGTCTCCGGCAGATGAATCTTACCGATCAGGTCACCATCCGGAGCGTAGCAGCGCACGCCATCCTCACTTGGGTCGGCCCAGCCCATGCTACACCACACGTTGCCCTCGACATCGACGCGTAAGCCGTCGGTGAAGCCCGGCGCGAAATCGTCGGCGAATATGCGGCCGCGGCGGCAAACACCGTCCTCCACCGCAAACACGCGGATATGCGCGGGGCCGCCGTGCGTGGCGCCGCTATCCACCACGTAGAGCAGCTTTTCGTCGGGTGACAGCGCAAGACCGTTCGGACGAACGAAATCATCCAGCACGACCGTGGCCTTGCCGCTCGCGGGATCGAAGCGATAGACATGGCCGGGTAACTCGAAATCGTCCTTGTGACCTTCGTACTCGCCGTCGATGCCGTACCCGGGATCGCTGAACCAAATGGCACCCGTGGAATCCACGATCACATCATTTGGCGCATTCAGTTTCTTGCCATCGTAACTGTCGACAAGCACGGTTATGCGGCCGTCGAGTTCGGTCCGGGTCACGCGACGCGTGTCGTGCTCGCACGTGATCAGTCGACCCTCCCGGTCACGCGTGTTGCCATTGGAATAGTTGGAGGGGGCGCGGAACACGCTGACATGACTGTCGTCCTCCAGCCAGCGCATCATCCGATTGTTGGGGATGTCGCTCCACAGCAGATAGCCGCCGTCACGAAAATAGACCGGGCCTTCAGCCCAGCGGAAGCCATGCGCGATGCGCTCGATCGCCGCATTGCCCTGGCGCTTGAAACGTTTGTCCAACTGTTCCACGCGTGGGTCCGGATAGCGCGTATCGGGGAGATGGCCGAGGGGCAGGTGGACGGAGTTGATCGGCATTACAAAGGTTCCTCTCTGTCTCGCGCCGACATCTCACGGCAGATTAAGTGACGCCGGTGGTTGACGCTACGGTCTGCGCCGGTGGATGCTTTTTCGTCGCTTTCGCCGTTCGGAGGCATGGAACGTGACGGTGGTGCACTACAGTCTGACCCTGATCGCACAGCGTGATGCCACCACGCGGTTCGGCGCCGCGCTGGCTCGCGTGCGCGATGCGCTGGGCGGCGAGGCCGACGTGCTCTCGCCTGGCGAGGCCGCCGACATCACGCTGAGTTTTCCACCTGATATGGCGGTAGTGCGTGCAGCTGTGGACGGCGCTGCCATTGATGCGATCGCAACCGTCGCCAAAGGCAGGCGCAAGTCCCTGCTGGTCGCCGACATGGATAGCACCATCGTCACTGGCGAGACTCTGGACGAACTCGCCGACTTCGCCGGTCTCAAGGACCGCATCGCCTCCATCACCGCTCGTGCGATGAATGGCGAGCTCGATTTCAAGGCGGCACTGCGCGAGCGCGTGGCGATGCTGAAGGGTCTGCCTGTCGATGCGCTGGAACACACCTGGCAGCGCGTTCGCCTGACGCCAGGGGCACGCGAACTGGTCGCGACAATGCGCGCCAACGGCGCCTGCACCGTGCTCGTGTCGGGCGGCTTCAGCTTCTTCACCAGCCGCGTTGCCACGATGTGCGGGTTCGATCTGCATCGGTCGAACGTGTTGCTGGATGACGGCGTGACGCTGACCGGGCGTGTCGCTGAGCCGATCCTCGATCGCGACAGCAAGCTTGCCACGCTGAAGGAACTTGCCGGCAGACGCGGCCTCGACCTGTCGGCGACCCTCGCGGTCGGCGACGGCGCCAACGATCTCGACATGCTGCGCGCCGCAGGACTAGGCGTGGCGTTTCGCGCTAAGCCGATCGTGGCGGCAGCGGCGCAGGCGCGGGTGGACCACGCTGATCTGCGCGCGCTGCTGTTCGTGCAAGGCTATCGTGCCTCGGACATCATTACCGACTGATCGCTGAGCGCTGCCGCACCCTTGTCGGGCAGGCATGCTCTGGCGTGCAATCTGACGACCTCGGGCTCCGAGGCACATTCCCGCGGCAATCGAGGCAAGGTCGTCAGGTCCGGTGTCCGCGTAGCGGCATCCGCCTGCCGAATGGCCGCAGCCGCGATCTCGTAGGTGTCGTCTAGCGGCAAATCCAGCAATATGCGGTGGTCCAGTGCAACGACCGCGAAGGCGTGGAAGTCGATCGCGCATTGCCACAGAGATGTACGCGCTTCGCTGCCCCCATCCGCGGCGCGCACTGCATCACGCAGCGTTCGTGCATCGCGGAGCAGGCCGAGTGCCTGCATTGCCGGCCTGCCGGGGCCAAAGTAACCGACCAGCATGGGCGACAGTCCGCTCGCCTCGGCGTAGGACTGCACCGTCAGAACGTCGGCGACTGCGTCGTCCCAAGTGAAGCCGGTCGCGTGCTTCGCAACGTCGCCACGCAGCAGCCGTGCCGCATGGCGCAGGACTGCCAGTGCGATCACGTGATCCCATGGCTTTCGCACGCGCGCGAGCACGGCGCCGCCGAATTCGCGCAAGATCCGGGTCGCCAGAATGCCGGTCTCATCATCGACGTACGGGAAGTTCTGCCCGGCGATCGCCCAAGGATCGTCGCTGGTTCGCGCCGGCGCAATGGCCGGACGCATGGACACACCGTTCGCGCCGCTGGGAGGATTGTACGCCTTTAGCGCCGCTCGCCATGCTTCGACCGACTGTCGCACGAACAGCGCGGCCGCCCCCCAAGTGTCGCTCTTCACAGCATTGGAGTCAGCCAGTGACAGGGCAAACTCCTCCGCCTGCGCCGCCAGCCTGCTTGCCTGTTGCCGCGCTGCCCGACGCAGGACAAGGGGGTCCTGCGCGATCGCAATGAATGCGAAAGCGCAGGCTTCCGGCACGGTCGATATCGCCCATAATCCGAGAGCTTCCGGGTTGGCGTGCCGCAACCGCCACTTCTCTATCATTCTGGCCTGTTCTGGGCCGATGGAAATCACAACGTCTGACCTGCGCTGTCTGTACGCACTCGTCGATGAAGCGCCATACTGGCGTCACGGCGTGAAAAGCAGGTTAACTTGCGAGTATGCACCACACAGGCTGCGTCGCCCGCCGCAACACATCGCGACTGGGGCCAGAACTTCCAGCATATCTGCGACCGGGCTCGCACAGGTCCTGTCGGATCACACCGACCTGAACGCATATGAGTGGCCAGCGGGCCGGCCTGCTAGACTGCCCCAGATCCCAACCTAGCGGGAATCCCCCCGCCCTTGTGGACGACATATTCCCTGACGACGCGATGAATTGCCCCGATGGCTGCCCCAATTTCGACTCGCGACACTTGGAAGATCGCGGAGTACCATCGGTTTCGACAATTCGATGTACTCACCCTGCATGAGGATGGCGATGACCCAACTCTACCACGGAACGCACTGGCAAGAGGACCTTGCGGCGTCGATCGGCCAGACACCGCTGATCCGACTGCGCCGTGCCTCCGAGACGACCGGTTGCAACATCCTGGGCAAGGCGGAGTTCATGAACCCGGGGGGTTCGGTGAAGGACCGCGCCGGCCTCTACATCATCGCCGACGCCGAGAAGCGCGGCGCACTGAAGCCAGGCGGCACCATCGTGGAGGGCACCGCAGGCAATACCGGCATCGGCCTGACGCTGGTCGGCAACGCCCGCGGATATCACTGCGTGATCGTAATGCCGGAGACGCAGAGCAAGGAGAAGATCGATTTCCTGCGCATGATCGGCGCCGATCTGCGCCTGGTGCCGGCGAAGCCGTATCGCGATCCTGGCAACTACGTGCACGTCTCGCGGCGGATGGCGGAGGAGACCGGAGCGGTGTGGGCGAACCAGTTCGACAACCTGGCGAACCGCGAGGGCCACCGCGACAACACGGGCCCGGAAATCTGGGAGCAGACCGACGGCAAGGTCGATGCGTTTACCTGCGCCTGCGGCACCGGCGGCACGCTGGCCGGCGTCGGCATGGCCTTGAAGGAGCGCAATCCGAAGGTGCGGATCGTGCTGGCAGATTGCGAGGGCAGCGGGCTGTTTGGCTGGGTGAAGCACAATGACCTGAAGATCGAGGGAAGTTCGATCACGGAGGGCATCGGCAATTCGCGCGTCACAGCCAACATGGATGGAGCGCCGATCGATGACGCGGAGCGAATCCCCGACAGCGAGGCGCTGGAGCACATCTACGAGGTGCTGATCCACGAGGGGCTGTCGGTCGGCACCTCGTCCGGGATCAATATCGCGGCGGCGGTGCGCGTGGCGAAGCAGATGGGTCCGGGCCACACAGTGGTGACGATACTGGCGGATGGCGGCTCGCGCTATCAGTCGAAGCTGTTCAATCCCGAGTTCCTGCGTTCGAAGAACCTGCCCGTGCCAGGTTGGCTGTAGGCCGCGGTGCGCAGGGCGTGCTGAAGGACAAGGAGTGCTACGCATGACCCGTCTTGCGATTGGTGGCTTCCTGCATGAGAGCCATTCCTTCGCGCCGCACCCGACGACCTGGCAGGATTTCGTCCATCCGGCGGGGTTTCCACCGCTGACCGAGGGCGACGCCATGCTCGATGCGGTGCGCGGCACGTCGGTGCCGGCCGCCGGCGCGCTTGCGGCTGCCGTGGCGGAGGGAGCCGAGGTGGTGCCGCTCGCGTGGACGCTCGCCAATCCGGCCGGCCCGGTGCAGGACGAGGCCTTCGAGCGTATTGCGGCGCTGATCTGCGCGGGGCTGTCGCGGGCGCTCGATGCGGCGCCGCTGGACGGCGTGTATCTCGACCTGCACGGGGCCGCAGTGGTCGATAGCTTTTCCGACGCGGAAGGCGAGTTGCTGCGCCGCGTGCGCGCCATCATCGGCGAACTGCCGCTCACCATCAGCCTCGATCCGCATGCAAACCTGACAGCGCGGATGGTGACGCTGGCGGATGCCGTGGTGCCGTTCCGCACCTACCCGCATGTCGACATGAAGGACGCCGGCGCGCGGGCGATGCGACTGCTGCTGGGGCGCATCGAGCGAGGCAGGCCCTGGGCGCGTGCGTTCCGCCAGTTGCCGTTCTGGCTGCCGCTCGGCAGCCAGTGCACGCTGTTGCCACCGATGAGCGAGGTTATGGCCGAACGCGCCTCGCTGGCGGAGCGGCTGGATGCCGTCGAACTCGCGTTCTGCTTCGGCTTCCCCTACGCGGACTTTCCTGACTGCGGGCCGGCTGTGGCGGCCTTTGCCGATACAAAGGCGAAGGCCGATGCGGTGACGGATGCTTTCGCCGCCCATGTCGCGGCGCGCGAGGCCGACTTCGTGCAGGACCTGTTGCCAGCAACCGAGGCGGTGGCGGAGGCAAAGCGACTGGCCGTGCGCGCATCGAAGCCGATCGTGATAGCGGATACGCAGGACAATCCCGGTGGCGGCGGCCATGGCGACACGACCGGGTTGCTCGCCGAACTGGTGAGACAGCAGGCGAAGGGCGCGGTGCTGTGCCTGATCAACGATGCGGCGAGTGTCGCTTCATGCGCCGCCGTCGGCGAGGGTGGTTCGCTCGCACTGTCTCTCGGCGGCAAGTCGGATGGGCTGCCGTTCGACTGCACGGCGCGTGTGCTGAAACTGACTGATGGACGGTTCACGCTGACCGGGCCTATGGGGGCGGGCAATCCGGGCAATCTCGGCCCGTGCGCGCTGATCGACATCGACGGTGTGCGAGTGATGGTGGTGTCGCACAAGGTGCAGGCACTCGATCAGGCGATCCTGCGGCATGTCGGCGTGGAGCCAGCCGAGTGCCCTATCCTCGTGCTGAAGTCTTCCGTGCATTTCCGTGCGGATTTCACACCCATCGCGGAGAGGATCATCGTGGGGATTGCGCCTGGGCCGGTCGTCGCCGATCCGGCGATCCTGAATTTCCGCTATGTGCGGCCGGATGTCCGGCGTCGGCCGCGGACCGGGTGAAGCGCTTCAGCCAAGCACATCCAGCGCGCCTTCGAGCCACAGTTGCCTGGTGAAGCTGCGCTGGATCTTGCCACTGGTCGTCTTCGGCAGCGTCGCTTGAGGTATCAAGGCAATGGCCTCGATGGCTACCTCATGCTGCCGTATGACCGCCTCGCGAATTGTCCTGGCGATCGCATCGACATCCAGGTTCCTTCGGTGGGTTCGCTCGACCTCCTGCACCACCGCAAGCTTTTCGTCGCCATTCGCGCCGGTGATGTTGAACGCGGCTCCGCAGTCCCTGCGCAGCGCCGGATGACTGTCCTGGACGGTTCGCTCGATGTCCTGCGGGTAGTGGTTCATACCGCGAATGATGATCACGTCCTTGATCCGGCCCGTGATGAACAGTTGGCCGCCCTTGTCAAGGAACCCCAGATCACCGGTGCGTAGCCAGTTGAGTCCCGGCTCGCCGGCGATTTCCGCACGAAACGTCTCGTCGGTGGCGGTCTGGTTGCGCCAATAGCCGCGGGTGATGTTGGGGCCGGCCACCCAGATTTCACCAACCTGCCCCGGCGCAAGCCGGCGGTGCGTGTCCGGATCGATGATTGCGATGTGCTCGTGGTTGAGACTGCGTCCGCAGGAGACCAGCACCTGGGTGTCGCCATTGGCTGTTGGATCGAGGGCCTCGCCCTGCTGCAATGCCGTGCGGCTGACACTGCAGATGGAGGCTCCTTTCCCGCGTACTCCGCCTGCGACCAGCAATGTGGCTTCTGCCAGTCCGTAGCCGGGGTACATCGTGCCGGGTTGGAAGCCGTAGGGTGAGAAGGTCTCGGTGAAGCGGGCAATTGTCTCGGCGTGCACCGGTTCGGCGCCGTTCAGGGCCAATCTCCAGCTCGACAGATCCACTCCCTCCATCTGATCGGCACGAAACCGGCTGACGCAGAGGTCGAAGGCAAAGTTTGGCGCGCTGGTCAGTTCTGCCCGATATCGGTGGATCGTATGCAGCCAGTTGAGTGGCCGCTGCATGAAGGCCGCGGGCGCCATGAGCACCGACATGGCGCCAAGGTAGAGCGGCTGCATCACGCCCATCATGAGACCCATGTCATGGTACAGCGGGACCCACCCAACGCTGACCGAATGCTCTGTGTTGCTCATCGCAAGGCGGATCATTTCGAGGTTCGCCAGCAGATTGCCGTGCGTGACCATGACGCCCTTGGGAGCGGACGTGGAGCCCGAGGTGTATTGCAGGAACGCGATATCGCTGCGATCTGCACGGGACGGGGAGATGTCCGGATCTTCGGCTTCTTCGGTTGCGCTGACGGTTATCCAGTCGAGGCTGGCGTCACGGAAGCGTTCGGCGACATCGGGACGACCATCGAGAACCTCGCGTGTGGTCAGGGCGATTTTTGGCGAGCAGTCGGCGACAATCGCCGCGCACGAGTCACGGGCCGCCGTGCGTCGCGGTATCATCAACGGCACCGCGATCACGCCTGCGGCAAGGCAGCCAAGGAAAGCGACGACGAAATCCAGTCCAGGCGGAAACAGGAGAACCGCTCGCTCGCCTCTGGCTTTGTGCTGCTCAAGTCTCGCCGCGAGAGAGCGGGCGTGTTGATGCAGCTCCGCGAAAGTGACGCTTACGTGAGTGCTGCCGCGTTCGGGCACGAAGACAAAGGCCGTCGCGTGCGGCCGTTCCTCTGCTCGCAGGTCGAGCAGTTCGACCAATGATGAAAGCTGCGAGATTGTGTCGAAGGCAGGCAAGCGAATCTACCGCGCAATCCGCTTAGCGCGAGGACCGGTCTTCAGTTGGCTCGCAACGAAACGAGACAGCCTTGCGATGCTGGGGTGCTCCATCGCTGTATCCGAAGCAAGTTCCAGACCGAGCCAGTCTTCGATGGCAGCGATGAGAAACACCGACTCGGCGGAGTCCAGCCCGATGCTGGCGAACTCCGCGTCCACATCGATGGCGACGTCGGACAGTTTCAGTGCTTTGCGAAGATACGCGGTGCACCAAGTCTCGATATCTGGTTCGGTCGGGGTCGGCGCGTCGTGCCGCATGTCCGCTTCGCTACCTGCAGCGGTTCGGACGGTAACCTTGCTCTTACGCGCAGTGAGGAAGCGCGGCATCAGGGGATGGCGTCCATGACTTGTTGAGCTCTCCAAGAGCGGCGGCCATATTGGCCCGATTGTGGGGTCGTCCTGTGTGACGGGTTTATCCCCACCTCGTCTGATCGCAGCACAGCGATGATCGCGTCCTCCATCTGACGGGCCAAACCTTCTCCAGAATGCAATGCGTCAGCAAAGCGAACAGCATCATGTGCGGCTTCGGTGTCAAGTCGGAAATCCAGAAAACCGCTGCCCTGCCTGTCGGAGACAATCTTTGCCAAGGCTGCCTTGCAGGCATCGAGGTCAGCAGCTTGCTTGCTGCCGGATTGGGGCAACAAGGTGAAGTATACGGGTGGCATCGCTATTACAACACGGACACTTTGCGGAAGGTCCGCGAGGAACGCTCGCAACCGGTCAACCCACGGGAGACTCGGTGGCGACCAATGGTCACTGTCAATCCGGGCTGATGGGCCGGGTGGTCCGGGAACAAAAGCATGCTTTACTTGGTTCATGTAATTGAAATACCCAACGGGATCGGCGGGTTTTCGGATGCCAAGTGCAATCTCGATGCGCCAGGCCGCGCGATCCAACGACCGTGAACTCAGCAGGTGCGCCAGGTAGTCGAGATCACTGCCGTAGAGCCAGAACGGGAATGGTCTGCTGAGCGGCAGATCGGGTTCCGAAGAGCACCACAACGGATCCGTTACGACAACAAAGGCGCCGTATTGCGAGTGATGCGATATTACCCATCGCATAAGAGTGAGCTGCTCCTGCGGTCCCGTTGCGGCGATGGTAAGCTGGGCGAATCGGAGGCCTGCCTCGCGCGACAAACGGTAAGGGTCGAGGAGCTGACCGGTCGAACTTCCGATGACCGCCGCATTGAACTGCGGGTCGCGTCCACGGCTGGCATCCGCCGTGCGCGTCGTGTTGTCGCCTATGCCGACGATCCCGAATCCGGAGAACCGTCCGGTGTCGTAGGGATCGATAAGCAGCAGCAACGCAAAGAGCAGTGCGCTCAAACCGAAAAATGTGCCGCAGAATATGGTTAGCCAGTGCCGCCAAGCCAGCCGGACGTCGCATCCTATATGCGTGCGCCGATTAGAACCTGAAATAGATGAATTCATACGACTCGTTGCCGCCAAGCTGGACCAGTAGTCCTACGCCGATCACGCCAAGCATAGCGGGAACCCACGCAAGGGGACGCAAGTTGATACGCTGACACAACTCCTGCGTCGCAGGTAAGGCGATCGCAAGCAGCGCTCCTACTCCAACGATCCAGGCCTTGCTCAGCATCCTGGCATCGGGAAGCGTGGCCAGTCCGGAATAGATATTCCAGGCGATGCCGAGGCTCGCGGTACGGAATACCACGCCGCTAACCAGGAAAAACCCGATCGTTGTTGCCCAGCCGAGGATCATCGGTGGCGACGGAAGGACGCGCCGCCAGCCGAGAGCGAACACAATTGCAACGCCGTGCATCGTGCCCCATAGGACGAAGTTCCAGCCGGCGCCGTGCCACAGGCCGCACAGCGCCATGGTCAGCAAAATGGCAACGACGTATTGCGTGACCGTATGCCTCGTGCCTGCGATTCGCATGTCCGCGAGCGGCATGAACAGATAGTCGCGCAAGAAGCGCGATAGCGTCATGTGCCAGCGCTGCCAGAACGTCAGGATGCTGGTCGCCCGAAACGGTGCGTTGAAATTGTATGGGAGTTGAATGCCGAACAGCAATCCAATCCCGATCGCAATATCCGAATAGCCGGCGAAATCGAAGAAGATCTGGAACCCGAAGCCCAGCGCGAGCCAAGCCGAGCCGTCGTGCAGCGGGGCAATCGTGGCTGCCTGGTAGATCGGGTCCAGAATTTGGCCGATCGGGTCGCCCAGAGCGACCTTTTCGACGAGGCCGGCCATGATGAAGGTTACGCCCAGTGCGCAGCGCTGTTCCCAGTGGTCGGCAAACGCATCACGGCCGAATTGCCGCCCGACCTCCGACCAGCGGGCGAGGGGACCGGCCACTGCCTGCGGGAAAAAGCAGATGTAGAGCGCGTAGCGGTCGAGGCTTGTGGATTCCGCGCGACCTCGGCGCAGGTCCGCAAGGTACATGATGTGGTGGAAGGTGAAGAAACTGATGCCCAGGGGGAGGACAAAATCAAGACGACCGATGGAAATGCCGCCGAGCGCTGCAAGGCTACCGGTAAAGAAGTCTGCGTATTTGAAAAGACCCAGCACCGCGAGGTTCAGCACGATTGCGGCGGTAATGAACGCTCCGTTGCGCGTCGCCGCGAATTGCCGCGCGGCGAACCAGTTCACCAAGATCGATGCGACGAGCAGCAAGACGAACGAGGGGTTCCAGTAGCCGTAGAACAGCAGAGAGAACATCAGCAGGCACGGTATCCGCAGTCGCGGGTACCGATTGATGATCGCATACACGACGATCGCGCCGGGAAGGAACGCGAGTAGAAACGAATGGCTGTTGAAAAGCATCCCGGCCCGGTCTGATTCTCCGTATAAGACCGGGTACACTATGTGGTGTACGCTCGCAAGCCGCGCTTGCAGTTCAAATCAGGTTCACGTGTCCGGTGGCAATGTCATAGACGCCGCCAGCGACCTTCACCTTGCCGCTGGCGATCAGCCCAGCCATCACCGGCTGCGCGGCAACGACGGCCTGCGTAGTTCGCCGCACATTATCGACGATGGCCGCGTGCAGCAGATTACCGGGTTGCGCTGCCTGCGCCGCCAACACAGACGGCTTCAACCGATCGATCAGCTCCGGCAGGTGACCCGGAAGCGGCGCATTGTCCTGCACGACCTTGATCGCCGAATCGACTGCACCGCAGTTGCTGTGTCCGAGCACGAAGACCAGCGGGCTGTTAAGAAACAGGGCGGCGTATTCCAGGCTCGCAAGGCCCTCGTCCAGCAGCACATTGCCCGCGACGCGCACGACGAACAGATCGCCTGGTCCCTGGTCGAACACGAATTCCGGCCCGACGCGCGCATCCGAGCAGCTGAGGATCGACGCGACCGGCCGATGCGTGGAGACCCGTGCAGCGCGGCTGACCGCGAAGTCGCGCGTGTGCACCTGGTTGGCACGATAGCGCGCGTTGCCCTGCATCAGCCGGTGCAGGGCCTCGTCGCCAGTGAGCGTGGCAGACGGTGCCGGGCCAGCGGCGGCAAGCAATGTTGCCGACAATGCGCCCAGCAGACTGCGGCGTGGCAAACCGATGCATCGTTCACACATGACCGGCGGTTCCCTCCATGGCTGCGCGTACATCCGCCGGCCTGGGGATCGGCGCGACCGCCCCGTAGCCGGTGCATTTCAACGCGGCGGCGACATTGGCGTAGCGAGCCGCTTGCTCGGGCGCATCGCCTGCGAGGATGCGCGCAAGGAAGCTGCCACAGAACGCGTCGCCGGCACCGGTGGCGTCGACGACCGGCACGACGTGTCGTGGAATGCGCACGCGGTGCTGCGGCGTTGCCAAGTATGCACCGGACTCGCCCATCTTCAGTACCACCACCTTTGGCCCGAGTTGCAGGTAGAAGTCCAGCATTGCGTCGGGATCTGTCAGGCCGGTCAGTGTCTGCACGTCCTCGATCCCTGGCAACGCGTAGTCGGCCTGTGCCATTGCCGCGTGCATCATCGCCGCGGCACGCGCGGGCGGCCACAGGCGCGGGCGGTAGTTGGTGTCATAGGCAACCTTCACTCCGTTGCGCCGCGCGATGTCGATGGCGGCGAACACGGCATCGGCGGCAGTCGTGGAGATGCCCTGACTGATGCCGGATGCATAGAATATCTGAGCAGCGGCGAACGCCGCCGTTGGCAAATCGTCCCGCGTATACATCGAGGCGGCGGAATTGGCGCGGTAGTGCAGGAAGTGATGGCCCGTCTCGTCATGCGTGACGAAATAGACGCCGGTCAGCCACCGGTTAGTCCGGATTACGGTCGATGCATCGACGCCCTCGCGCGCCCACAGGGCCATGAAGCTGTCGCCGGGCATGTCGTTGCCGAGTGCAGTTATGTAGCCGACGCGCGCACCCTGGCGCGCCGCGGCGATCGCGGCGTTGGAGGTGTCGCCGCCGTGGCCTTCCAGATAATGCCGTGTGCCATCGGGCCGCGTCGGAAGCTGATTGAACTCCAGCATCGGCTCGCCCATGCACAGCAGATCGACCGTCATGATGCGGCCATCACCTGGCGCGCGGCAGCTTCGATGGCGGGGCGGTCGCCGGCGGCGATGCGTCGCTCATCGACCAATGCACCGCCCATGCCGACGAACGCCGCGCCGGCCGCGAGATAGGCGGCGACGTTGCCGGGTTCGATTCCTCCCGTCGGGCAGAAGGCGACGTCCGGCAGCACGCTGTGCAGGGCGCGGATATGCGGCGGTCCGCCGGCAGAGGATGCCGGGAACACCTTCACCACATCGGCGCCCGCTGCCACGGCAGCACGTACCTCCGTGGGTGTAAGCGCACCCAGCATGAGCATTGCAGCTGCTGTCAGGCATGGCGAGGCAAGCGAGGCGTCGATCCAGGGAGCGACGATGAAGCGCGCGCCGACCGCCAGGCAGATCTCGGCGCTGCGACGGTCCGGCACGGTGCCGGCGCCGACCAGGAGCGACGGATCCGTGGCCAGTTCGCGGATCAACGAAGGGGCATCGGGGATGGTCATGGTGATCTCGAAGATGCGCAGACCGGCATCGCGCAGCCACTGGACCACGGTTGCCGCATGCCGTGCCTCGCGCGTGCGCACCACCGGCACCACGCGTGCCGCGCGCAGCGTTTCGAGCAGCGGGTGGGGCATCGGACCCTCCGTGGAACGTTCCCACACTGTCGCCTTCACGCCGCGCGGCCGCAACCGTTAGGGATTATCGAGCTGACTCCCGCAAGCGCGCGGGGTGTGGCCCTCCTCAGATGCCTATGGCTTGGTCGGGGGCTTTTGTTGTTTGTCGGTCGGGACCACCGGCGGGTCGGGCGGCTCGCCTTGCGGCGGCGGCCGGAACGAGCGTGGTGCGGTCGGTCTCATGTTGTCCTCACACGCGCAAGCACCCCAGCAAGGGGTGCCGACGCATTTCGTCAGGCGCGACGTGCTCGCCTGGAAAGGCTCGTATGCGCCATGCAGGGTTACGGCCGGGCTTCACCTCCATCAGATTGGTTAGCGACTGGGTCGGGCGACTGGTAGCGATTGAGTGGAAAACAACTGCACAGGGATTGGAATGCTTGTTCTGGTGGTGGGACCCAGCGGGGCAGGGAAGGACACGCTGCTGGCGGCCGCGCGACGGGCGCTGTCGGACGATCCCCGTTTCCATTTCGTCCGCCGGGTCATCACACGGGCCGCCGAAGCGGGCGGCGAGGCACATGAAGCGGTGACCGAGGCTGAATTCGCCGCTCGTGACTTCGCATTGCAGTGGCAGGCACACGGACTCCGCTACGGCATTCCGGTCGACGCGGTGGAGGGTCGCGCCATCGCTGTGGCCAACGTTTCGCGCACGATCGTCGCCATGGCGGCGGCGCGTTTTGCAGTGCGGGTGATCGAGGTGACGGCACCACCCGATATCCTCGCTGCGCGGCTGGCGTCGCGGGGGCGCGAAAGTCCTGACGATGTCACCGCGCGGCTGGCGCGCGGTGTCGCCATCCCGTCCGGCGTGCCCGTGGACACAGTGGTGAACGATGGATCGCTGGAGGACGGCGTGGCGCGCTTTGCCGCGGCACTCAACCGCGCAGCGGCAGGCGTTCCCGGATAACGAACGGCGCGCCCGGAGAGGGCTGCACGAACAGGCAGATGTCGCCGACCCGCCGTTTCATCGCAGTCGCGCGAGCAAACCAGGCCTCGGCCGCCGACATGAAGATCCGCTTCTCGCCGGCATTCAGCCTGCGGGTCAGAGTCATGTGGAAGAACCAGGTGTCGAACACGTACGGATAGCCCCAGCGGACCAGCATCTCCTCCTGCCGCGGGGTGAGACCCGCGCGCCGACGACGCGCAAGCTCCGTGTCGGATGATGGCGCGCGGAACCGATCGAAGTGCTCGACGCAGGCATCGGCCAACGCCTGCAGCGCCGCACTCGGTTCTGTCTCGCGCAAG
This sequence comes from uncultured Alphaproteobacteria bacterium, assembly GCA_963791495.1. Classification (GTDB taxonomy): domain Bacteria; phylum Pseudomonadota; class Alphaproteobacteria; order Acetobacterales; family Acetobacteraceae; genus JAMXLO01. The sequence goes on along the minus strand of CAWBST010000017.1, from coordinate 181,202 downwards.
GCGAGGAAGCCGAACACATCCTGCACCGAGAGCGGCGGCAGATCGAACGGCGCTATGCGATCGGCGAGTGCCGTGGCCGCCGCGACGATGTCGTCCCATCCGCACCCGGCAACCAGCTGCATCGGTGGCTTCAGCGTTGCGTGAAATCCGTAGAGCCGCGGTTCGGCCGTGACCTCGGCGATGCCTGCTACGTCTGGCTGCGGCACCGGCGAGTCGCTTGCCGGGTCGCGACCAAGCCACATCGACGACGCCGCAAGCAACGGATCATCGGAGCGCGGCGCGTAGTAGACGGCGACACGCGCGTCGAGCCGCATCAGGCGACGCGCTCGCCGGCCCGCCAGACCTGTCTCACCACCGGCAAGCCGTCATGCAGGCGAACGCGCACCAGATCGGCGCGCTGCTCCGGTTCCAGCCTTCCCCGATCATCCAGCCCCGCCAGGCGCGCCGGCAGGTCCGTCACCAGCGAGACCGCCGAAGGCAGATCGATGCGTTGCGCGCACTGGAACGCTGCCTCCACAAGGCTGTTCGGCACATAGTCGGAGGCAAGCGCATCGACCGCGCCTCTCTCCAGCAGATCAGCCGCCGCCACGTTGCCGGAATGCGAACCGCCGCGCACGATGTTCGGCGCGCCCGCGATGACCTGCATGCCGGCCGCCTTCGCCGCCTGGGCAGCCTCCATGGTCACCGGGAACTCGCTGATGCCAATGCCGTCGGCGGCGTTTTCCGCGACTTCCTCTTCGGTCCTGTCGTCGTGGCTGGCGATCGCGATGTCGCGCCCGGCGATGCGCCCGAGCAGGGCGTGACGGTTTGGCTTGCGCATGCGTTCGCGCTGCGCCTGTAGTTCGAGGATGCGCCGCTCGATATAGGCGTCGTCCAACCCGCCGCGGCGTCGCAGCGCGCGATAGAAGTCGAGATCGGCGTACTGGCCCACGCCCGGGCTGTGATCCATCAGGCTGACCATGCGGACCAGAGCGTGGTCGGCCACCGTGTCGAACAGCGCCAGCATGTCCAGCGCCGGAACCTCGCAGCGCAGGTGCAGGAAGTGTTCGGCCTTCAGCAGGTCGGCATCGTTGAGCGCATCGAGATCGACCACGCCATCCTGGAAAGTGCGCATCCGTTCCTTGTCAAACCCGAGGTCACCGAGACAGAGCGCGTCGAACACGGTGGTGACGCCGGCGGCGGCGCACTGTGCGTCATGCGCGACCATTGCCGAGCGCGACGGCCAGCGCGCGAGCGAACGTGGCTGCACCTGGCGCTCCAGGTTGTCGGTATGGGTATCGACGATGCCCGGGATCAGGTAATCACCGTTGAGGTCGTGGGCCGGAAGTGCGGCGGAGCGGCCGGATTGCACGTCAGCGATGCGCCCGTCCCGCACCACGAGAGTTCCGTACAGCGTTGCATCGGGCAGGACCAGGATGGCATTGGTGAGGATCAGCTCATCGATCATGCGGCATCCTGCAGAGGTGTCAGTGCGAACAGACGGTCAGCAATGCGATCGCGCGTATCCATGTCGTGGCAGATCGCGATAATGGCGGTACCGCGCGACTTCGCCTCATTGATCATCGCGACGACGACCGAACGGTTCGCCGCATCGAGTGACGCGGTCGGCTCGTCCAGAAGCAGCACGGGATGGTTGCCGATGAAACCACGCGCCAGGTTCACGCGCTGCTGCTCGCCGCCGGAGAAGGTCGCTGGCGGCAATCCGTGCAGCCTGCGCGGGATGTTCAGCCGGAGGAGCAGATCGGTGGCAATACGTCTTGCCTCGTGCTGCGTCGAACCGTGTTCGATCAGAACCTCCGCGACAACGTCGAGCGCTGCCACGCGCGGCACGACGCGGAGGAACTGGCTGACATAGCCGAGGGTCTCGTGGCGGATGGCGAGAATGGTGCGCGGATCGGCTGCGGCGAGATCGACCATTTCGCCGCGATGGCGGATCATGATGTGGCCCGATTCCGCACGGTAGTTGCCGTACAGGCTGCGCATCAGAGTGGACTTGCCGACACCGGACGGCCCGGACAGCACGACGCACTCGCCCGCATGGAGTTCGAGGGCGACGCCTGACAGGACAGGTAGGCGAACGCCATCTTGCAGGTGTAGGGTGAAGGTCTTCGCAAGAGCCTCGGTGCGCAGCATCACCTGGTTCATCGGCACGGCGTCCCGGCAACGAATTCTTCAGTTACAGCGCGCATGGTCAGGATACTGTCTGATCATCGTCGCCTGATAGTTCAGAAGGACGAAACCACGCGCTGCGGTATGTGTGCGTGACGGTCGCGGCTTGCCCGGATGACCGGGAATTGCGTCCGGCCACTGAGGTTAAGCCGCCATCGGAGAGGAACCATGCGCTTACGCGTTTTGGTACTACTCCGGTGGGGGAAGAAGCGGATCCGACTCACAATCCTGATCCGCCTCTGATCCACCGGGCGCCGGAGGGCGGTGCAAACCCGCTCTCCGGTTGCCTGGATACCACGCATCATCGTCCAAAGGCAAACGCGTTTGCTCATGCCTGCAGCACCGAGCTGACCAGCAACTGCGTGTAGGGATGCTGTGGATCGTCCAGCACCTGGTCGGTCAGTCCCGTCTCCACCACGCGTCCTCGCTGCATCACCATGATGCGGTGCGCCAATAGCCGCGCCACGCCGATATCGTGTGTCACCAGCACCGCGGCGATCTTCAGCCGCGTCACCAGCGTACGGATCAGGTCCAGCAGCCGCGCCTGCACCGAGACATCAAGCGACCCGGTCGGCTCGTCCATGAACACCAGGCGCGGATGCGTCACCAGGGTCCGCGCGATCTGCAGCCGTTGCAGCATGCCGCCGGAGAAGGTGCGCGGCATGTCATCGACACGATCGGCGTCGATCTCCACCTGAGTTAGCCAGTCGATGGCCTGCTCGCGGATGTTGCCGTAGTGGCGGGCGCCCTGCGCCATCAGCCGTTCGCCGACATTGCCACCGGCCGTGACGTTCATGCGCAGGTTCTGTCGCGGGTCCTGATGCACGAAGCCCCAGTCGGAACGGTGCAGTGTGCGCAGGGCCGGCGCCGGCATCGCATGTACGTCGTGCAGATGCCCAGCAGGATCGCGATACCACACGGCCCCAGCGTCAGGTGTAAGGCGCCCGGAGAGCACGTTGAGCAACGTCGTCTTGCCGGACCCCGACTCTCCGACCACTGCCAGCATCTCGCCTGGCCAGAGATCAACATCCACATCGATCAGTGCGGCGAGTGCACCGTAGGACAGCGACAGGCCGCGGGCCGACAGCAGGGTATCGTCGCTCATGTATGGTTCCGGGCGCCAGCCCGGCCTCCTATCGTCATGGCCGGACCTGATCCGGCCATCATTCCGCCGCCTCCCTCATGCCGTCGACGCCGACATGGCCTGCATCGCGCCGCTCGGCGCAGTGATCGGTGTCCGAGCAGACAAACAGTCGCCCGCCGCGATCATCGATCACAACCTCGTCCAAATACGAGTCGGTGGCGCCGCACAGCCCGCAAGGGTGCGGTGCGCAAATCGGCCGGAAAGGATGGTCGTCGAAATCGAGTGACCGCACATCGGTCCAGGGCGGAATTGCGTAGATCCGTTTTTCGCGGCCCGCACCGAACAGCTGCAGCGCCGGCATCAGGTGCATCTTGGGATTGTCGAACGCGGGGATTGGGCTCGGAGACATCAGATGGCGGTGGTTCACCATCACCGGATAATCATAGCTGATCGAGATCTGCCCGAACCGCGCGATATCCTCATAGAGCTTCACATGCATCAGGCCGTAATCGGCGAGCGAATGCATGCGGCGGGTCTCGATGCGCGACGGCTCGAGACGAAATAGCGGCTCCGGCTGCGGCACCTGGTAGACGATGATCTGATCGTCGCGCAGTGACTTCTCGGGAATACGATGCCGGGTCTGGATCACCGTCGCATCCGCGGTACGTGTCGTCGTGTGCACACCGGCGGTGCGGGCAAAGAAGCGGCGGATCGACACCGCGTTGGTGGTGTCGTCGGCGCCCTGGTCGATCACCTTCAGCACATCGCCGGCACCAAGTACCGACGCGGTGACCTGGATGCCGCCGGTGCCCCAGCCGTAGGGCAGCGGCATCTCGCGCGAACCGAACGGCACCTGATGTCCCGGGACCGCCACCGCCTTCAGCAGCGCACGCCGCACCATCCGCTTCGTCTGCTCGTCCAGGTAGGCGAAGTTGTAGCCTTTCATTCCGCTGCCTCCGCGCGTTCCGTCGTCCGCGCGACCTCGCGTTGCATTCGCCTCACGTTCTGCAGTTCGCTCTGGAAATCGACGTAGTGTGGCAGCTTGAGATGTTCGACGAAGCCGGTCGCCTCGATATTGTCGGAGTGGTACAGCACGAACTCGACGTTCTGTGCCGGTGCGGTCACCTCCTCGCCAAGTTCCTCCGCCCGCATCGCGCGGTCGACCAGCGCCATCGCCATCGCCTTGCGCTCGGAAAATCCGAACACCAGCCCGTAGCCGCGGGTGAACTGCGGCGGCGTGGTCTTCGATCCCTTGAACTGGTTCACCATCTGACATTCGGTGACGGTGATGTCGCCGATGTCGATGGCGAAGCCGAGCTCCGGCGGTTCGATCTCCACCGTCACCTCGCCCATGCGGATTTCGCCCGCGAACGGATGCGTACCGCCATAGCCGCGCTGCGTCGAATAGCCGAGTGCCAGCAGGAAGCCTTCATCGCCACGCGCGAGCGCCTGCAGGCGCACATCGCGCGTCGCCGGGAATGTCAGCGGCTGGCGCGTCAGGTCGCCGGGTTCCGCTGCTCCGTTCCCGTCAGCTTCGATCAGACCCTCGTGCCCCAGAATGTCAGGCACACGTGGCATCGCGGTCATAGTCTCGCCGCAGCGCGACGCGGCTACGTCGACGTTGCCATCAGCCAGTCCGAAGTCCAGTAGCCGGTGCGTGTAGTCGTAGGTGGGGCCCAGCACCTGCCCGCCCGGTAGGTCCTTGAACACCGCCGAAATGCGTCGCCTGATCTGCATCGTCGCGGTATCGACCGGCAGCGAATGCGCGAAGCGCGGCAGAGTCGTACGATAGGCGCGCAGCAGGAATGCCGCCTCGATGAGATCGCCCTGCGCCTGCTTCACTGCCAGCGCGGCGAGTTCCCTGTCGTACAGCGAACCTTCGCCCATCGCGCGATCGACGCTACGGCCAAGCTGACCTTCGATCTGTGCCAATGACAATTCCGGTACAGACTGATCGCCCCGCCGTTCCTCGGACAGCCAGGCATGCGCATTGTCGATCGCCTGCTCGCCGCCTTTGACCGTGACATAGGCCATCGCTCAGGCCTCCTCGATCGAAACGCTGCGCGGCAACGCGGTGAGCTCGTCGCCGGCGCACAGGATGATGTCCACGCCGCGTGGATACAAAGCATGGTTGCCCTGCCAGACTGCGGCGAAGCCTTCCGTCAGGCCCGTGGCCGCAAGCAGCGTGGGTTCGCGCAGCCCCGGACCGGACAGGCGATAACGCGTGCCGGATCCCAATGCCGCGATCTGCAGGACCAGCGTGGCGGAACATTCGGGCGCCTCGTGCGAGCCAGCAGGCAACGCAGCGAGATCCGGCAGCGACAAGGCCAATGCGAATGCGGCCTTGTCCGGTGCATCGACGATCACCGCTCCACAGTGGAATGCCAGCCAGCCGCGCGCCGCACCGGCTGCGGGATCCAGCCAGAGCGGCGTCTCGTTGTCGACCAGCGTCAGACAGTACAGCCGCCGTCGCCTGGTCGAGCGGCTTCGGCGCCCGCAACTGCTCGCCCGCGCGATGCAGTCTCCCAGGTCGTGCCATCGCATCGAGCACCGCCCGGAAGGTTGCCTGTGCCTCGGTGACGGGATCGGCGAAGCCGGGCAGCGCCACTGTCTCGCTCATGAGCGCATGTTCCGCATGGCAAAGAACTGCACGCGTGTCGCCGCCGCCTTCGCCGATACAGCGTCGCGTCGCGACTGCTGCATCGTGGCCAGCGGCTCGATCACCTCCTGCAGCAACGCGGTCTGCCGCATCGGGTCCTGCAGCAGGGCATCGGCGAGCGCCGCCAGTTCCGTCAGCCGCTCGTTGCGTCCGGCGACATAGGCATGGCCGACGAAACCCTGCTCGGTACGTATTGTGCAGCGCGTCGCGGTCATCTCACCGAGGTTGAATGGCGCGCCGCCGCCTCCGGCGCGTCCGCGCGTCATGACCAGTCCTGCCTCCGGCCCACGCAATACCTGATAGCCCGGCAACGCTCCGAGGCGGTGGGCGAGGTCATCGGCGTCGGCGCGCGCCAATACGGCCATCCAGCGCCGGCGTGCGGCGTGCGGTTGTTCCGGTGGCAGTGCATCGGGCATCGGCAGAGAGCCTGCGCTTGTTCGGATGTCTAGACAGCTAGACCGAGTTCAGGCTACCGTCAAGCCACCAGTTGCACGAACGGGCATCTGAATGGATGACATTGCGATGACGCCGGGACCGGTGTTGCGCCAGGATGGTGTGGCGTTGTGGCGCCAGATCGCAAACCGGCTGCAGCACGACATCGGCACCGGCATCTATCCGCCGGGCGGCCGGTCTGCCAACTGAGGCGGAGCTGTCGCAGCGATTCAGCGTCAACCGGCACACGGTGCGGCGCGCACTGGAGGAGCTTTCGCGGGGCGGGCTGGTGCGCGTCGAGCAGGGCCGCGGATCCTTCGTTGCCGAGGACGTGCTGGAATACGCGGTCGAGGCGCGCACGCGGTTCTCGGAATGGATCCGTCGGCACGCCATGGAGCCGTCTGGGCGGCTTCTTCAGCTCAAGGAGACCGCTGCCGATTCGCACGTTGCGGCGGGCCTCGGCATACGGGCTGGCAGCCGTGTCGTGCTGCTGGAGCGACTGGGCTTTGCGGACGACAGACCGGTGAGCCTGTCGCAGCACTACTTCCCCGCCACAAGGCTGCGTGGCGTGCTCGACGCATTGCAGACCGCGCCCACCATCACCGAAGCTCTGAAAGCCGTCGGTGTTTCCGACTATCTGCGGCAGACAACCCGGGTCACGGCGCGCCTGCCCAACGCGGAGGAGGCAGAGCTGTTGCGTATGCCGCGCAACCGGCCGTTGCTGGTCACCGAGAACATCAATGTGGATCGTGCCGGCACGGTGGTGGAGTTCGGCGTCTCGCGCTATCCAACGCCGCGCGTGCAGATCGTCTTCGAACCCTGAGAGCGAGTGCAATGGAAAGGCTGCGGATCACCGGCGGGCGGGTATTGCTGCGTTCCGATGGCGAACAGGTGGTGGATGTGTCGCTGGAGGATGGGCGGATCGCCGGCATCGACCGCGGCGGACGCGGCGTGGAACTCGATGCGAGCGGCCTGCTGGTGCTGCCGGGTATCGTCGATATCCATGGCGATGCGTTCGAGCGTCAGTTGCAGCCGCGGCCAGGCGTCGGTTTCACCGCCGACATCGCACTGCACGACACCGAGGCGCAGTTGCTGGCGAACGGCATCACCACGGCGTTTCATGGTGTGACGCTGTCCTGGGAGCCGGGGCTGCGCAGCCTTGCCGCGTGGCAGGCGCTGCTCGATGCGCTGGAGGCGCGGCGGTGGACCTGCGACATGCGCGTGCATCTCCGCTGGGAGGCGTACAACCTCGATGCACTCGACATCGCGCTGACTGATATCGCGGCGGGGCGCGTGCATCTGTTGGCCTTCAACGACCACACGCCGCCGATCCTGAGGCATGTGCAGAACCCGGTGGTGGGTGCGAAGTACAGCGACCGCGCCGGCATGAAGCTGGATGACTTCCGTGCGCTTGCCGAGCAGGTGGGCGCGCGCGCACCTGACGTACCCGCTGCGTTGGAACGGATTGCCGCCGTGGCGCGTGACGCCGGCCTGCCGATGGCGAGCCACGACGATGCGACCGTCACCGCACGGCAGGCCTTCCGAGCGCGCGGCGCGCGCATCTGCGAATTCCCGATGGCCGAAGCGGTAGGGCTGGAAGCGCGTGCCGCCGGCGACTGGGTGGTGATGGGTTGCCCGAATGTGGTGCGCGGCGGATCGCATCTCGGTTGGGCATCTGCGGCCAGGATGGCCGAGGCCGGCATCTGCAACGTGCTGTCGTCCGACTATTTCTATCCAGCGATGCTGCGCGCGGCGATGGTGCTGGCGGGGCGCCTCGATCTATCTCGCGCATGGGAATTGATCTCGGCCAATCCCGCCGCGGCGGCGGGGCTTGCCGATCGTGGTGCAATCGCCGAGGGGCTGCGTGCGGATCTGGTGCTGGTCGATCCTGCAATTCCGCGGGTCGTTGCCACGATTGCCGGCGGCGGCATCGCTTACCTGAGTGCCGAGGGTGCCGCGAGACTTTCAGCGGCAGGTGTGCGAAGTCAGGCGTGATCGAGATACTGCCGGACGAAGTCGCAGCCGACGTCCTTGCTGTACTCTGCCATCAGCCGCGCGGTCACCGGCCCCGGCACCTTTCCGTCCGCAATCACGCCGCCGTTGAAGCTGCGCACCGGAAGGATGCACAGGCTGGTTGACGTGAGGAACATCTCGTCCGCGGTCTCCGCATCGAACAGATCGAGATCTTGTTCATTGCACGGAATGCGCAATCTTGCGGCGAGGTCGATCGTCATCTGCCGGCTGACGCCTGGCAGCACATAGTGCTCGCGCGGCGTCAGCAGTCCGCCGTTCCGAACGATGAAGATGTTGCTGCCGAGACCTTCAGCGAGGTTGCCGTTCTCGTCCAGCAGGATCGCCCAGGCATCCGGGTCGGCCGCCTTCACCGGCATTTCGGCGACGATCATGTTGAGGTAGTTGTGCATCTTGGCGCGCGGACTGAGCATCGTCGGCGACGTGCGGCGCATCGCCGCCACAGTCACATCCGCACCGTCGCGGAAGTACTTGGCCCGTTGTTTCAGGGGCAGCGGCACAACCTCGATCACGACGTTCGGGCCAGTGTGGCTCCATCCCTCGTCGCCGACCGCATCGACACCGCGGCTGACGCGCTGGCCAAGCCACCAGTCGCCAACGCCGGGACGCAGATGCTCGTTGCGCTCGACCACTTCTTCCGACAGTTCGATCATCTTGCCGGGCGCGATGCCGGGGTCGATGCGCAGGTAGCGCAGCGAGCGGTAGAAGCGCTCGATGTGCTCTTTCAGGCGGAACGGTCTGCCGTCGAACGTGCGCGTCATGTCGAACGCGCCGTCGCCGTATTTCCAGCTGCGGTCGCGGAACGGGATCAGCACCTGGCCTTCCGGCATGAATTCGCCGTTGAACCAGGCGATGCGGCGGTTGGCGAGCGCGGTCATGGTGTGCCTCCGGAGGGTCGGCAAGCTCGCCACTTCTCGCAACGGCGGCACGATGCTTGCTTGGGCGTCTGTATGATGTCGATGACTACAGAGCAAGCTGAACGGAGAGGTGTCCCATGTTCGCAAATCCAGATGCCGACCAGTTGGTCGAACTCGCTGCCGGTCTTAACCTCCGACTGAGCCATGCAGAGGCCGAGCTCTATCTGCCGTTCGTTCGCGACGCCATGCATGAACTGGACACGTTCGTGCAGTCGCGCGCCGAGGAGGCCGCGCCACCACTGCTGTTCCCGGAGCGTGGCCGCGGCTATCGCCCGTCGCTGACCGAGGACCGCTGGCAGGCCTGGCTGTGGAAGTGTGCCATCGGCGGTGAGGATCGCGGGCTGCTTGCTGGCAAGACGGTTAGCTTCAAGGACCACATCAGCGTAGCGGGCATTCCGCAGGTGTTCACTTCGCAGGCGCTTGAGGGCTTCGTCCCCGATGTGGATGCGACCGTCGTTTCGCGGGTGCTGGCGGCCGGGGGAAAAGTCACCGGCAAGCACATGATGAACGGGTTCATGGGCGACTACGGCCGGCCGCTGAACCCGCACAATCCGCAGCGCATCACCGGCGGGTCGTCGTCAGGTTCGGGTGCCGCGTTGGCGGCTGGCGAGGTGGATGTCTCGTTCGGCGGCGACCAGGGCGGATCGATCCGGCTGCCCGCGGCCTATTGCGGCGTGGTCGGGCTGAAGCCGACGTTCGGGCTGGTGTCGCACTTCGCGGTCGGCTTCGCCGCGGAGCCCAGTGTGGATCATGTCGGACCGATGGCGCGCACGGTGCCGGACGTGGCGGCGGCGCTGCAGGCGGTGGCGGGATACGACGGCTACGACCCGCGCCAGCACCGCGGCATCCCGGACAATATCGACGCGCTGTCCGACCTCGATGGCGGCGTGCGGGGCCTCAGGATCGGCATCCTCGAGGAAGGTTTCGCGGAACCCATCGAGCCGGAGGTGTCGGCCGGCGTGCTCGCGGCCGTGTCGACGCTGGAAAAACTCGGCGCCGAGGTCAGCCGGATCTCGGTCCCGCAGCATGCGCAGATCGACAGTGTTTACGCGGCGCTGGTGCTCGAGGGCGCGCGGGCGATCCATGACACGGGCTTCTTCGGCATCGGGGCGAAGACCTACTATCCCGCCTCGGTCATCACCGCGATCGATCGGATGTGGCGGGCGCACGGCGACATGCTGCCGCCGCGGACCAAGCTCGCTCACCTGGTCGCGGAGCTGTCCCGCCGCAATTACCACGGCGGCGTGTATGCCAAGGCGCACAACGTGCGGCCGGCCTATGTCGGCGCGTTCGACCGTGCGCTGGCGAAGGTCGACGTGCTGGCGCTGCCGACGGTACGCAACATCGCACCACCGGTTGAGGAAGAACCTCGCGACCCGACCGAGGCGATCCTGGCCAGTCTGCGCCGCAACTGGATGCTGTTGCCGATGGCCTACAACACCAAGCCGACGAACTACACCGGCCATCCGGCGCTCGCGGTGCCATGCGGCAAGGTGAATGGAATGCCGATCAGCCTGCAGCTCGTCGGCAACTTCCTGGCCGATCCGCTGCTGCTGCGCGTGGCCTATGCATATCAGCGCGCGGTCGACTGGGAGGCGATCACTGGCGTCGAATGAGCGGGCTGATCTGACGCCGGCAAGACTGAGAGGCCCTCGAAGTCGTAGGGCTGGCCGAAGCGTCCGTCGGTGATACGGTCATCGCTTACGGACGCTTCGTGGGGGCAAGCCTGTGCCATGAATTTCGACTTTTCCGATGACCTGAAGCAGTTGCGCGATCAGGCGCGGCGGTTCCTCGCCGAGCAGTCGCCTCCGAAGGTCGTGCGACAGGTGCTCGAAGGCGGCGAACCTTATGCGTCCAAGCTGTGGCTGGCGATGGCCGAGATGGGGTGGCTTGGTGCAGCCATCCCCGAACAGTACAGCGGTGCGGGTCTGGGGTATGAAGGGCTGTGCGTGCTGGCGGAAGAGCTCGGACGGGCGCTGGCACCGGTACCGTTCGCCTCGTCTGCGTATCTGGCGACCGAGGCTCTGCTCCTGGCCGGCAGCGATTCGCAGAAGCGGCGTCTGTTGCCGAAATTGGCGGACGGTTCGGCGATAGGCTGCCTGGCTTTGGCGGAGGGTGCGGGAAATCCCGAAGCCGGCAGCGTGAAGGTGCGCGTTGTCGGTGGGAGACTGAACGGCAGCAAATGGCCCGTGATGGATGGCGACGCTGCAGGCTTCGCTGTCGTCGTGGCGCGCGACGAGGCTGGCGAGATCGCGCTGTTCCTGGCCGATCTCACCGCGAGCACGGTCAGCCGCCGCACACTCGCCACCGTCGATCCCAGTCGCAATCACGCGCGCATCGATTTCGCCGGCACCGAGGTGGACAAGCTTGGTGAGCAGACGGGATGGCCCGTGGTGCAGCGTCTGCTGGAGCGGGCAGCGATTCTGGTCGCCTTCGAGCAGGTGGGCGGCGCCGATGCCTCGCTGGAGATGGCGCGCGGCTACGCACTGGAGCGTTATGCGTTCGGCCGGCCGATCGGCTCATTCCAGGCAATCAAGCACAAGCTCGCCGATGTGTATGTCGCGATCGAACTGGCGCGGTCGAACGCGTATTACGGCGCGTGGGCATTGTCCGTGGATACGGCCGAGCTGCCTCTGGCCGCAGCGACGGCACGTGTGTCGGCGACCGAGGCGTTCCATCTTGCATCGAAGGAAAACATCCAGACACACGGCGGAACCGGCTTCACCTGGGATGTCGACTGCCACCTGTACTACCGGCGTTCCAAGCAGCTTGGCCTGGCGCTCGGCGGAGCGCCCTGGTGGAAGAACCGGCTGGTCGAGCTGATCGAGATGCGCAACGCGGCATAGGGGGCGCCGATGGATTTCAACGATACCTCGGAGGAGGCTGCATTCCGCGCCGAGGCGCGCGCATTCCTGACGGCGAATGCGGAGCGCAAGAGCAGGTCGCGGCCTGTGCTGCGGCTTGGCGATCTCGGTGCGGACGCCGTGGCGCGCTGCAAGGACTGGCAGGCGAAGAAGGCCGACGCGGGCTTTGCCGGCATCACCTGGCCGAAGCGGTTCGGTGGACGCGAGGCCTCGCCGATCCTGCAGGTGATCTATCAGCAGGAGGAGGAAAGCTACGCCGTGCCGCGCGGCCTGTTCGAGATCGGCCTCGGCATGTGCATCCCGACGATGATGGCTTATGCGAAGCCGGAGCAACTCGATCGTTACGTACGGCCGGCGCTGCGCGGCGAGGAGGTGTGGTGCCAGTTGTTCTCCGAGCCAGCGGGTGGATCGGACCTGGCGGCGCTGCGTACGCGGGCGGAACGCGACGGCGATGACTGGATCATCAACGGACAGAAGATCTGGACGTCGGGAGCGCATCTGTCGGACTTCGGCATCATCGTTGTGCGCACCGATCCGAACGTGCCGAAGCATGAAGGTCTGACCTTCTTCTTTCTCGACATGCGGTCAGCGGGGATCGAGATCCGGCCGATCCACCAGATGTCGGGCGCGTCGCATTTCAACGAGGTGTTCTTCAGCGATGTGCGCGTGCCCGACGCGCAGCGGCTTGGCGCGGTTGGGCAGGGATGGAAGGTTTCGCTCACCACGCTGATGAACGAGCGCCTGGCGGTGGGCGAGGTCCACAGGCCGGACGTCGAGGACCTGGTTGATCTCGCACGAACACTGACGATCGACGGTGCACCGGCGATCCGCAATGGCGCCGTCCGCGAGCGCATCGCCGAGTGGTATGCGCGCACGCAAGGGCTGAAATTCACCCGCTTCCGCACCATGACTGCGCTGTCACGTGGCCAGACGCCGGGGCCGGAGAACTCGATCCACAAGCTGGTGAACGCGAGCAAGCTACAGGACATCGCCTCCTATGGCCTGGACCTGATGGGCATGGCCGGGCTCGTCATGGATGACGAGCTGGCGGAGGCCTACGCGATGTTCCAGCAGGCGCTGCTGTCCTCGCCGAGCGCGCGGATCGCCGGTGGGTCCGACGAGATACTGCGCAACATCCTAGCTGAGAGGGTGCTTGGCCTGCCGGCGGATATCCGCGTCGACAAGAACAAGCCGTTCAGCCAGGTGCCGACAGGAAACCGCTGAGGCGACGCTACTCGTCCAGACGGAAGCCCAGCTTCAGCGTCACCTGATAGTGCGCCACCTTGCCGTTCTCGATGTGGCCACGAACCTGTTCGACCTCGAACCAACCGATGTTTCGCAGAGTGAGCGCGGCTTTCTCGATGGCGCGGTCGATCGCCTTGCTGACGCTCTCTTCGGATGAGCCGACGATCTCGACGACCTTGTAGACGTGCTCTGGCATCTGTGTGGTCTCCTCGAATGGTTGACCATGGGAACGCCGATGAGGGACGAGGTTTCCGTGGCGGTCGCTTGATCGTTATGCGGAGAAGGAGGCGCTTCCCCATTCACGGGGTGTCGGCGTGTACATTAGCAGAAGGCGCGCAGCCGCAGATGTAACGTCACGGAGACGGCTGCTTAACCATCGAGGTGTTGGCGTCGGCTAATGGAACACACAGCCGGCTTGGCGATCCGCCAAAGCATTCGGCACGATAGCGGCCCACCTGGTACCCTTCACCGGGGAGCCGTGCCGGTGGTGAACCGTCTTGGTCACCCCGACCGGGGCGGTTCACTGCCGGCTAAGTTTCAAAGGCAATGGCGAGGGCTGGGGATCGACGAGCGCGCAAGCTGCTATCGCCACCATCAACGCACCCAGGGCTATGAGCAGTGTGACCATCGGGGTTATTCGCAGAGCTGCACGTCGAGGACGTACCAGCACCTGCCATCGCTGCTGGCGGCCGCCGATTGCCTGTTCTGGCCGGTCCCGGTTGACGACATGCCGTAGCCATCGACCGACCAGCTGCCGGACCGAGCGCCGTGCGATACCAAGAGTTGCACCTCCGCGGTCGACGCGTCGCGGCCGTTGACGATGTAGCCCTGGGCGGTCGCCCGCGGGCCTGCAATGCCCAGGCCTGCCAGGATGGCGGTGATAGCCAGCACTCTCTTCATCTGCCTCTCCGTAGGTTGGCGGGCTAGTCAGGTCCCGCCAGCGCTAGCCCCGAAAATGGACCTTGCCGCCGTCAGGAATAATCCGGATTCTTCTGCATTGACTTTTGCTCAGAGTGGCGAAATGAGCCAACGCGGCGGCTATGAGATCTTGGCTGCACGAGTGCCAGTCTATGACCCTGCTCACAGATTTTGCGGCTATGACCGCATAAATCATATGCAGAGACGGCCGATTGCCGCTTGGAAGCGCGGAACCCATCTCCGGTCCATCGCAAATGGTGCGATGCAACAAAACGGATGGCCGAACGGGATGTTCCCAAACTACCTGTTGGTCATCGCAAGACAGGAGAGAGACCATGAAGATCATGCTTCGCGCCGCCATTGCGGCATTGAGTTTCGGGAGCATCGGCCCCGCCATCGCCGGAGAGGGTGATGGAGGCACGGTTGCCAATACCTTGTTCACTGAGCTGCCGCGCGTGGTCGCCGAGGCTCCGGTGCAGAACGCACCGGCCGTCGCGACGGCGCAGAACGGGCAGGCGGTGCAGACCTACATCACCCAGTCGAGCCGTGGCACGTGGCTGTTCGCGCCCAACCCGAACGGCGACGGCACCAACAACTAGGGCTGGTGGCGAATGGGCAAAACAGAAAGGCCGGCACCTTGCGCCGGCCTTTCTCGTTCGGGCGTAGAGGCGATGTAGCGTGCGGCGGCCGTCGGGCTGGGCTGCGTGCGGTGTTCGGTCGTGGTCAAGCGCCCGTTCTGGCCGGTGAAAGATGAGCACGGTGGCGTGAGGCGACCGCCGGATGGCGATGAAATCTAGCAGCAGTCCGGCACGGCGCCTCGTAACCACCCGTCACGCATCGTTCGCCAAAGGGTCGCTATCAGCCGGAGAAATTGAGTTGCGATCTTTCGCCCGGTCATTGCGACCCAACGAAGAGGCGTGGGTGTGGTTGCGCGGTTCTCATCGGAGTGAACGCCTCGGTGGAGCGCGGTCGGCAGCCCGTCATGGTGCGCCGTCGCGGGGCTCGGCACCGTGCTGGCATCCGTCAGGGTGGCCGCCGGCGAGTCTCGCCAGTGTCTCATTGCCCTTTTGGTGAGACGATAACGCGGTGCATGAGATCGGCGATGGCGACATGACGGCCCCTCCCCCTGCCCCCTCCCGCGAGGGGAGGGGGAGAAGGCGCCCGGGGGTTTGGTCACGGACGTGGTGGTAACCCTCAGTGTATGGTGGGCGGGATTTCGATCACGCGAAGGTCTAGGGCCCGGATGCGGGCGGCGCGCTGCCGCCTGGCCTCGGCTTCGCGGTCGGTGACCAGGTTTGCGGCGGCGGGACGCGGCGCTTCCTGTGGGGCCGCCGGCTGTCTCGCCGGTTGCGGGATTGGGCGCATCGCCTGGATGTCCAGGAGGGTGCGCCTGGACTGATCCGCACCGCGCATCAGTTTCGTGGCCTGGGCGCGGTGGCGGAGGATGGCGCGGACATCCATGCCAGGCTCGGAGGAGACGCGGAGGCATTCCATCGCGTGGGCGTCGTGCAAGACGGCCTGCACCGCCAGCATGGCCTGCGCGGCATCCATCGGCTTCATGGCGGCGACCGTGGCGATGGCGAGTGAGTCACGGGCGGCGCGCCTCTCCGGGGTGTCGGGTTCCGGCGCGGGCAAGGCGGAGCGGAGGGATCCGAGCGTGTGGGATGCGACTGCGGGGGAAAGGGTGGGGAGGAGTTCTTCGATGCGCATGGAGTGCCTCGGGCCATGATGTGCGGCTGGTGACATGGGGGTTATAGGGAATGACGTCAATGACAATATTACTATCGGAATGGCGCGGTCAGACGACCGGTATACGGCGGCGGGACACTTTTGCTTTCCGGTGCCATCCGCCGACGGGCGTCACGCGGCGCGGTCGGCGCTGGTGGACGATTCCGCGAAAATTCAGCGCGGAGAACAGCGGCGGACCTCGAAGGATCGTGGAGAGGGCGGATGGCGCCGGCGGCTTGCTTCATGCGCCACGGTGCGGCCCACGCGCCAGGCGGAGGTGCTTCGTCGTCGCGCTGCCGGCGAGCCGGTGAGCGACGCCGAGCCGGACTGGCCGACTATTGCCGAGGAGATCGAAGCGGTAGGCATGACGCCGAGCCTGCGAATCGCGTCTAGTGTGGGCACTGCTCCACGTTCTCAAGGCCGAGGCCTAGCCGTTGTCGCGCGATATGCCGCGCTGTCCGTGCCATGTGCGTTTTCGTCTGCTCGGACTTTGAAGAACGGCGCTTCAAAATCACCGGATGAACAGATCGCGTGGGCAAGCACCTGGGCGCGAAGGTAACCCCACTGCAAGCAGCCAGGGCGCACAAATTGCGCCATGCGATTTCTACTGCTCGTAGCCATGGCTGTTATCCTGATGACCGGCGGCGCTGAGCCCGTAGCAGCGCAGGGAAGGCCCTCATGCAACTGGTGCGGCTGCGAGGGAGGTTCTGGGTATCGCTCCAGCTCCGGGCAATGCGTCGGATGGAATCAGTTGAGCCAGACTTGCGGCGCCACGCCCACAGACCACTGCACCTATGAGGGCAACCGGACAGTGAGAGGGGGACAATCCTCTAACCCGCGCCCCTGGTGGAGCCACTAAAGGCCATGCGGTTTCTGCTACCCACCAATTTGGACGCGATCTACCTCGGCATCGGTTTGACAGCGTGTGTCCTCGCACTCATTGGCTGGTCCCTGCTCCGGCGAAAAGCCAGCGCCCAACCATCTGACGAAGACCTGCTCGACGCGATCATTGCGCGACAATCGCCAGGATCAGGACGGCAACGGCAACGCACACCCCGGCGTGGTCCGGATGTTCGCCAATCGGCGGCCAGTGGGCCGCAGCTCTCGGCCCTCGAAGGTCATCTACGCAATGCCATCCTCGATGCGAGCACCGGAGAGCGGCTCCTGAAGGATGCCATGACTTCCGGTGTCGGCCGGGCATCGGCGATCCGAAAGGTCCTGCGTGACCTGGAGGAAGAAGACAAGCGATGGTCCTGAGGGCCGGTCGCTCATGAGGTGGCGCACCTCTCACGGCAGGACAGACCTATGGTCCGGAGAAGGTCGCAATTTCCGCGCTTGGCTGACCTCGCGCTCGAGGAACCGCCGCACCAAGATCACGCGCGATATGGGATTGGCGCTGTTGGTCGCGGTGATCGCAGTCATGCTCATCACCGTCACGCCGTCCTGTGGCATGGTTCGTTGGCGGACCACGCCCGGCGCCTGTTGGCAGACCGGCTGGCACATGCTCGTGGCCAGGGTCAAAGCGAACATGGACGCGACCAGGGGATTCCCCGTGGTCATTGTTAGAACGGACCGTTGATTCCAGGGCAAGCGCGGCGACTTGTCATAACGTCCGCTCGCCGCCCCGCCGCGAGCGGACCGATCGGTGCCCAGACGCACCATTATGGGCCCCAATCCCAGCGACGCGCCGAACCCGGTGGCGCTGATCGCCGGCGGTAACCCGGCCGAAAGCACTGCGGGCGCACAATTTGCATCATGCGGTTTCACTCTGCCTGTGGTGTTAGCCGAGCCGTTGTGCTGACGGCCGGCGCTGAGGCGGAGAACACAACGAGACAAACATGCCTGACCATGTGAGACAGCGGTTCATCGCCATTTTGGGACTGTGCACGCTAGCCGCACTGATTATGGCGTTTGGTCCATCCGCACTTTGGTCAGCGCTTACAAACCTGCTGTAGGCGATCCGGGGAAGGCGCTGCCACTTCCCAAAGCCTTCGCCTGCCCGCCGGCTGCCACAGAGCGCTGACCCCCACGTCGCCCGACTTGACATAACGCTCAGCGAGCTGCCCGGGCCGCTGCCGGGCGGCCGATCGATGCGGTCACAGACATTGTCGCCCAACATTGGTATCGGCATGATGGCGGGCCACCGTCGCGCGAGGCCGCATCGATGCCCGCTCAGATCATCATCGCCGACAGTATCACCCGCGTCGGGCCTGAGGCCGCCGGCGCGGTCGTTGTCAACGCGTCGCATGGCGGGATCTATGCCGCCTACCTCGCGGCGAAGCTCCATGCTGCCGCGGCGATCTTCAACGATGCCGGTGTCGGCCGCGACCGCGCCGGCATCGCCGGTCTCGATTACCTGCAGGAATTCGGCATCGCCGCCGCGACAGTCGGTCATGACACGGCGAGGATCGGTGATGGCGCCGACATGATGGCCTGCGGTGTCGTCACCCATGCGAACGGGCTCGCCGCATCGCTCGGGGTGAACGCGGGCCAGCCGTGCCGCGATGCTGCCGCAGCGCTGCAACACGCACGACCAACGCACCGCGCGCCGCCAGAGGCGCTCGAGGCGGCGTTCCTGCTCATCTCTGAAGCGCCACAAGTCTGGGCGCTCGACTCCGCATCGCTCGTGCTGCCTGAGCACAAGCACTCCATCGTCATCACCGGCTCGCATGGCGGGCTGCTCGGTGGCCGGCCGGAGACCGCGCTCAAATACGATGTACTCGGCGCCCTCTATAACGACGCTGGCATCGGCAAAGACGGCGCCGGCACGTCGCGCTTGCCGGCGCTCGACGCACGCGGCATCGCGGCTGCGACAGTCTCGGCGACAAGTGCTCGCATCGGCGACGCGCGCTCAACCTACGAGGACGGCGTCATCAGCCGGGTCAACGCAAGCGCGGCGGCATTGGGTCTTCGCGAAGGCATAGGCGCTCGCGAATTCGTCGCCGGGTTGCGCCGTGCCCACGCCTCATAAGGAGGAAACATGAGCCCCACACTACAAAATCGCCCGTCGGGCACGATGACGGGCGGACGCGCGCTCGCAGAGATGCTGCGCCTGGCCGGCGCAGGGCCGATGTTCGGCATGGGCGGATTCCAGCTGTTGCCGTTCTACGACGCAGTCGGCCTTGTCGGGTTGAACCACCATCTCATCAACGACGAGCGCTGCGGAGCATTCGCAGCGGACGCCTATGCAAGGGTCACCAACCGCCCTGGCATTTGCGACGGCACGCTCGGCCCGGGCGCGACCAACCTCGTCACCGGGCTCGTTGAGTTGCTGAATGGCGGCATCCCGATCGTCGCGATCGCCGGCGATACCAACCGCGCGCATTCGTGGAAGAACATGACGCAGGAATGCCGCCAGGTCGAAATTCTCAGGCCTGCGGTGAAAGAGCTTATCCGCGTCGAGATGACGAGCCGCATTCCGGAGTTGGTGCGGCGCGCATTTGCGGTGGCAACATCCGCGCGGCCGGGGCCGGTATTGCTCGATGTGCCCGAGGACGTTGCGCACGGCACCCACGATTTTGCGCCCGAGGATTTCGTCATCGACGAAGCGACGCTGAAGGCGCCGGCCCGGCGCATCCGTCCTGACCGTGCCGGCATCGAGCGCGCCGCGAAGCTGATCGCCAAGGCAAGACGGCCACTGCTGCTGACCGGCGGTGGGATCCACCTGTCCGAAGCCTGGAGCGCGCTGACCCGCTTCGCCGAGGCGCAGTCGATTCCGGTCGCGCACACGATGAGCGGCAAGGGAGGTATCGCCTGCACGAACAAGCTGTCGGTGGGTCTGTTCGGCCGCTATTCACGCATCGCCAATGACCTGATCGAGGCATCGGACTGCCTGATCGTGGTCGGCTGCAAGCTTGGCGAGATAGCGACCAAGCGCTTCGCGCTGCCGCCTTCCCACATTCCGGTTATCCATCTCGACATCGTCGCGGAAGAAATCGGCCGCTGCGTCCCTGCCGAAATAGCGCTGTGGGGCGATGCGCGCGCGGGTCTGGAAGACTTCGCCGATGCGCTGTCCGACAGCGGTGCGGCGGCGCGCGCGATGCGGGCCGACTATGTCGCCGAACTCGCGCCGCGCATGAAGGCGTGGGAGGACGATGCCGCGCCGCGGCTCAATTCGCGCGACCGGCCAGTGCATATGGCGCGCCTCTGCCGCGAGCTGAACAAGACGTTGCCGGCGGATGCGATCCTCGTTGCCGATGGCGGGTTCGCCGGGCATTGGACCGGGCTGCTCTACGACACCAAGAGTGCAGGACGGAGCTTCATCCCGGATCGCGGTTTCGCCTCGATCGGTTATGGGCTGCCGGGTGGTATCGGCGCTTCACTCGCCGCACCCGACCGGCCCGTCGTCGCGATCAGCGGCGATGGCGGATTTAACATGATGCTTGGCGAACTGGAGACCGCGCGCCGCGCCGGGTGCGGTCTCACCGTGATCGTCGTCAACAACGCGGCCTCTGGCTACGTCAAGGCGTTGCAGCACGCGATGATGGGCGGACGCTACCAGTCGGCCGATCTCAAAGAGATGGATTACGCGGCGATCGCTCGCACGATGGGCTGTGGCGGCATTCGCGTCGAAGACCCCGAGGCGCTGTCTCCGGCACTTCGCCAGGGCATGGAGGAACGCGACCGGCCGACAGTCATCGATGTCGTCGTCACCCGCGATCCCGCGCAAATGCTCCCTGCTGTCGACAACCGCACGGTGGAGATCAAGCAGGGAGATCGGGTGGCTTGAACCACCGAGTCTGTGTGCGTGTTCAGTTGCTGTCCCTGAATCGCGTCGGGATGCCGGTCTGCGCTGTCAGTCCGCCATCGGCAACGAACGCTGCGCCGGTGACGTAGGACGCAAGGTCCGACGCCAGGAACATCACGACGTTGGCCATCTCCTCGGGCTGGCCAAGCCGCCCCATCGGTATGGCGGCGCGCGTCTGCTCGGCGAAACCGGGGATGCTGAACGAGCGCTGCAGCAGCGGCGTGTCAATCGCGCCGGGGCAGACGCAATTGCAGCGGATGCCCCACCGCGCGTACTCGATCGCGGTGCCTCGCGTCAGGTTGACCACGCCGGCCTTCATCACATTGTACGCCGAGATACCGTAGTCGGCGAACAATCCGGAAATCGACGCGGTGTTGACGATGGCGCCGCCGCCCTGTTCCCGCATGATCGGCAATGCGGCACGCGTGGCCTGCATCACCGCGGTAAGGCCGACCTGGATCGTGTAGTCCCACACCTCCTGGTCGGTGTCGGCCACGCGCGCCATCCGCTTGTCGCGCAGCGACGCGGGCACGCCGAACGCGTTGTTGTGCAATACGTCCAGCCGGCCATACGTCTTCACGGCTCCGGCAATCATCGCCTCGATGTCGACGGGCTTGACCATGTCGGCAACGATCGCGATCGCCGTGCCGCCGGATGCGGTGATCTCGGCAGTGACCTGCTCGGCGGCGTTGCCGTTCACATCCGATACCACCACCTTGCCGCCACGCTGCGCGAACCCGATCGCTGTGGCGCGGCCGATGCCGGAGCCGGCGCCAGTGACCAGGCAGACCTTCCTGTCGAAGCGCATCGCAATCCCCCCTGTCAGTTCTTGCCGGGTTCGATCGTCTGGATGACGTCGAAGCCTTCAAATTCGGGATGGCCGAGATAGAGACTGCGATTGCCGCCGGCATCACTATGCGCGCGGCGGAACGCCTCCGACCGGGTCCAGGCCTCGAAATCGCCGCGGCTGTGCCAGATCGTGTGCGACGAATAGAGCACGTGATCGTCGTGCGCTGGTCCTCGCAGCAGGTGGAACGCCATGAAGCCGGGAACGCCCGACAGATGGCTGTCACGCGACGTCCAGACTTTTTCGAAATCGGCCTCTGAACCCGGTGTGACCCGGAAGCGGTTCATTGCGATGAACATGCTGGCACCTCCGAGCTTCCATTACCCTGGACGGCGGTGGCGCGAAAGGACTTCAATATCGGGTGCCCAATAGAGGATCGACACACATGCCGGTATCGTTTCGCCAGCTGCATCCAGCCTTCGCGGCGGAAGTCTCGGGCATCGACTGCCGAGCACCTCTCGGCCGGGACGAGGTTGCGGCGGTCGAGGCAGGCATGGATCGCTACGCCGTCCTTGTGTTTCCCGATCAGGACATCACCGACGAGCAGCAACTCACCTTCACCCGGCACTTCGGCGAACTGGAGAACTACGCTGACCGGCGGTCACATCAGGAAGCGTGACTGACAGCCGGCTGGGTCCGGGCATTGCCGACTTCTCCAACCTGGACAAGGACGGCAGGATCATCTCGGACGAGGACCGCGTCTGGTTCTTCAAGCTGGGCGACCGGCTGTGGCATTCGGACAGTTCGTTCCGTCCGGTGCCGGCGAGATACTCGCTGCTGTCCGGGCGCGTGCTGCCGTCATGGGGCGCCAACACCGAATTCGCCGACATGCGCGCCGCCTACGACGCGCTCGACGCGCGCACCAAGGCGGAGGTGGAGGATCTGGTCTGCCTGCATTCGCTGATCTACTCGCGCCACGCGATCGGCTTCACCGATCTGACGGAACAGGAGATCGCCTCCTTCGAGCCGGTACGTCAGCGCCTGGTGCGCACGCATCCGGTGACGCGACGGAAGTCACTGTTCCTGTCGTCACATGCCGGCGAAATCGAGGGCTGGACCATTCCGGAGGCGCGCATGTTCCTGCGCGACCTGACGGAACACGCGACGCAGCGCGAGTTCGTCTATTCGCACGTTTGGCGGCCGTTCGATCTGGTGATGTGGGACAATCGCACGACCATGCATCGTGCGCGTCGGTTCGATCGCAATGAGGTGCGCGATGTGCGACGCACGACACTTGCAGGTGACGTGATAACGATCGAGCAAGCGGCGGATTAACGATTTCGTAACCTCCTGGCGTGCACGATATCTTTCGGTCGCGACCCCTCGTCGCGCTTGACTTTATCGACCCGTCAGGCGCACGATCGCAACCGTCACGAGAGAGGAGGGTGCATCGCAGCATGACTCCACCGGGCAGTCTACCAGTTGCCGATCGGCGTGGCACCGGCGACTAATCACAAAGACCACGTTATAGCCTGGCGATCAGCGCTGGGCGCGAAGCACACATACTTCGCAATCTGACCCCCGTTCATCGCTGAGTGCGTGCGGGGGTCTTTGCGTTTTGTGACGCGGTGCCTAGGGTGCCGCCATGGGTGACAATTCCGCGCAGGTCGTGATTGTAGGCGCCGGCCACGCTGGAGGGTCGGTCGCCGCATTATTGCGCCAGTACGGCTGGCAAGGTCCGGTTACCCTGCTCGGCGCTGAACCGACCCCGCCATATCAGCGTCCGCCACTCTCCAAGGCGTGGCTGAAGGGTGAGGGCGAGTTCGCCGACCTGCTGCTGCGGCCGGCCGGCTTCTACCAGGCCAATCGCATCGACCTGCGACTCTCCTGCCGCGTAACGGCAATCGATCGCTCGGCCCGCACGGTGAACCTCGCGAGCGGCGAGCACATCGCTTACGAACATCTGATCCTGGCAACTGGGTGCCATGCGCGGGCGCTTCCCATTCCCGGGCACGAGCTTGTCGGCATTTTTGAACTGCGTATGCTTGCCGATGCGGATCGCCTCAGGACGGTGCTGTACCCAGGCGCGCGCATCGCGATCATCGGCGCTGGCTACATCGGCCTCGAGGTTACTGCATCCGCGCGCGCGCTCGGCTCGGAGGTCGTGGTGATCGAGCGGGAATCACGCGTCCTGCCGCGCGTGGCGTCCGTCCCGCTGGCCGAATTCTTCCAACGCCGTCACGCCGATGCAGGCGTGCGCATCATCCTGAATGCCGCGGTGGAGGCATTCGAGGGGGCGGCCGGCCACGTCGCCGGCGTGCGTCTGTCGGACGGCGAGGCAATTCCGTGCGACGCGGTGCTGGTCGGCATCGGCGCGGCGCCGAATGATGCGCTGGCGCGAGCGGCCGGGCTCGATTGCGCCAACGGCATCGTCGTCGATCTTGCCGCACGCACCTCGGACGCCGCGATCCACGCGATCGGCGACTGCACCCACCGGCCGTTGCCGCTGTATCACCGGACCGGCCGGCTTGAGAGCGTGCCGAATGCGATTGAGCAGGCCAAGCAGGCTGCTGCCGATCTGTGCGGCCGACCGCTTCCGGCACCCGAGGTGCCATGGTTCTGGTCCGACCAGTACGACGTGAGGCTGCAGATCGCAGGCTTCCAATTCGACATTGCGGAAACCGTAGTGCGCGGCGACCCACACACCGGATCGTTCGCGATCTTCCATCTGGCGGCAGACGAGACCGTTCAGGCTGTCGAAGCGGTCAACGCACCAGCGGAATTCATGGCCGGGCGCATCATGATTGCGCGCCGCAGGCAGGTGGTAGCGGCCAGGCTGCGAGACGTGTCATGCTCCATCCGGGAACTGGCCGCCTGACCAGCCGAGGGGAGGAATATGCCGAGGGTTACCTACGTCGAGTATGACGGCACGGAGCATACGGTGGACGTGCCGGTCGGCACCTCGGTCATGCGCGGGGCGGTGGACAACAACATCCCCGGCATCGACGCTGACTGCGGCGGCGAGTGCGCCTGCGCCACCTGCCACGTCTATATTGATGCTGCGTGGCTGCCGAAGATCGGCACGCCGGTGGCGGGCTCGCAAGAGGCCGCCATGCTGAGCTTCGCCGCGGTCGCTCAACCGGACTCGCGGCTGTCATGCCAGATCAGAATGACGGAGGTACTCGACGGACTGCTGGTCCGCATGCCGGAAGGACAGCACTGAAAGCGCCGAACGGGAGCGGGCATTTCGCACGCTCCCTTGCATGGTTAACGGAAAAGACGAGCGGTCTTAGCCCGCGCAGGCAATCACCCGATCGCCTTCCCAAATGCCGAGGCAGACGCACTCGCCTTCGTGCTCGATCAGTAGGTACGGATCCAGCACGGTCTCCTCCCGCTTCAGCTCTCCCAGGATCAGGCGAGCACGCGGCACGTCGCCTTGCAGCACCCGTGCAACCTTGGCGATCGGCTCCGGGAGATCGCCATAGGTCAGTACTTCGCGCTCTTCCCAGTGCGAGCCGGCACGCAGGCGAACCATGCCGGTACCAGTGAGCAGCGCGACCATGCACATCCAAACGAAGCTGCCGGTGATCGCCAGAACGCCGGAATGCGCGGTGAAGCCGCCGCTCGCTGCTGCGAGGGCGCCTGCCGCGGGACTGGCAACCACAAGCATGATCGACACCACCGCCTGATGGCGGTACCAGAAACTCGGGCCGTATCGTCGCTGCTGTTCCACCTTGTGCGCCGCCAGCGTTTCCCAGGGTACGGGAGTAACGCGGTGATCATCGAGTGCGTCAGAGAGCGCTTTCTGCCGTGTAACGGCGACCAAGGCATCGAAGGGCATATGCTCATTCCTTCGTCGATGTGTGCAGACAGAAGGCTATATGGACAAAGTGGTGGCGGCCACATTAACTCTGCCACATAACATTGTTGCGAGTTCGCCGGTGGATCCGACCGCATCGCGCATTCCGGTGATCGATTTTGCGGCATTCGGCGCGGGCGGCGACAAGCAGCACGTGGCACGGCAGATCCGCGAAGCCTGCGAGGGCACCGGGTTCT
This sequence comes from uncultured Alphaproteobacteria bacterium, assembly GCA_963791495.1. Classification (GTDB taxonomy): domain Bacteria; phylum Pseudomonadota; class Alphaproteobacteria; order Acetobacterales; family Acetobacteraceae; genus JAMXLO01. The sequence goes on along the minus strand of CAWBST010000017.1, from coordinate 155,565 downwards.
TCTACCTCACAGGCCACGGAGTCCCGGTTCCCGCTATTGAGGCGATCTTCGCCGCGTCGCGACGATTCTTCGCTCTGCCGCTGGAAGAACGTATGAAGGTCGGGCTGACGGTTGGGCCAAACCGCGGCTATCAGCCGCTGGGTTCGCGCATCTATGCCGACAAGGCCGACGCGCCCGACCTCAACGAAAGCTTCAAGTACCAGCACGAACTGTCGGAAGACGATCCCGATGTCATCGCTGGCAACCGTGTGCATGCGCTCAACCGCTGGCCTGACAATCTGCCGGGATGGCGAGAAACGCTGCTCGACTACTACGGCCGGATGGAGCATCTGACCGATGCATTGCTGCGCGCATTCGCGCTCGCACTTGGTTTGGACGAGGCATGGTTCCTCGCCGCCTACCGCAAACCGCTGACGCAGATCAACCTGATCCACTATCCGCCGCACCCGCCGGTCACCGCGGGCCGGCAATTCGGTCTGCGTCCGCATTCCGATACCACGGCATTCACGATCCTGGCACAGGGCAATGTCGGTGGATTGCAGGTCGAGCATGGCGACGATTGGATCGATGTGCCGCCGATCCCCGGCAGCTTCGTGATCAACATCGGCGACATGATGGCGCGGTGGACCAATGACCGCTTCGCCTCGACGCCGCATCGCGTCATCAACCGCTCCGGCACCGAGCGCTATTCGGTGGCCTTCTTCGCCATTCCAGACTTCGACGCGGAGGTCGCCTGCCTCCCGAGTTGCATGGGGCCGGATAATCCGCCGAAATACCCACCGCTGCGCGTCGGCGAATTCATGCTGCACAGCAATGCAACAGATTGGAACAAGGATCTTCGGAATGGCTGATCTCGCGAACCACCTCGCCGACCGGTCGGGCACGCCGATCGAGCAGCCGTTGCATCAGCCTTCAGGCAATGCGCTGTTCGGCAGCGACGTCGTCGCCGACACGCTACGCGCGCTGGAGATTCCATTCATCGCACTGAACCCGGGGTCCAGTTATCGCGGCTTTCACGACAGTGTGGTGAATTACCTCGGCAACGTGCAGCCCCAGATGCTGCTGTGCCTGCACGAGGAACACGCCGTCGCGATCGCTCACGGTTATGCCAAGGTGACTGGCCGGCCGATGGCGGCCGCGGTGCATTCCAACGTCGGACTGATGCACGCCACGATGGCGATGTTCAACGCCTGGTGCGACCGCATGCCGGTGCTGCTGCTCGGCGCGACCGGTCCGGTCGACGCGCCGAAGCGCCGCCCCTGGATCGACTGGATCCACACGGCACGCGACCAGGGTGCGCTGCTGCGCCCCTACACCAAGTGGGACGATCAGCCGGCCTCGCCTGAGGCTGCGCGCGAGTCGGTGCTGCGTGCCTACTGGCTGGCACGGTCGGCACCGATGGGGCCGGTGTATGTGAACCTCGATGCCGGCATGCAGGAGGCACCGCTCGCCGACCCGCTGCCGCCGATCGATACGGCGCGGTTCGTGCCTGACGTCGCATCCGCTGTCGCGCCGGAGCAGGTCGCACGCGTGGTGGCGATGCTGAGAGCGGCGAGGCAGCCCGTGATCCTGATGGGTCGTGGGTCACGCAGCGAGCAGGCATGGGCCGATCGTGTGGCCCTGGCGGAGATTCTGCGCGCACGCGTCGTGACCGACATGAAGTGCGCCTCGGTGTTTCCCACCGACCATCCGTTGCACGTCGGCGCGCCGTCAACTTTCCTGGCGCAGGAGGCGACGCAGGCCATTGCTGCTGCCGACGTCATCCTCAGCCTTGACTGGGTCGATCTCGCCGGAGCGCTGAAGGTCGCGTGCGGAACAGTCGCGCCGGCCGCAAAGGTGATCGCTGTCACGCTCGATCATCAGCTGCATAACGGCTGGAGCATGGATTATCAGGCGTTGCCCGCCGCCGACGTGTTCATTGCATCCGACGCGGATACCGTGATTGCGGCGATGCTGCAGCAATTTCCGTCCCGCGGCGCGCAAGCCGAGACGTCGCAACCGCCCGCCGCCCCGCCGGTTGTGTCCGAGCAACTCACAGGGGCCCAGATCACGCATGCGCTGCGCCAAGCGGTCGGTGCGCGGCCCGCATCGCTGCTGCACGTGGCGGGCTCCTGGAGCGCCGCGCATTGGCCGTTGCGGCATCCGCTCGACTACTTCGGCTCCACTGGTGGCGCTGGGATCGGTGGCGGGCCGGGGATCTCCGTTGGCGTGGCGCTGGCGCTGCGTGGCAGCGGCAGGCTGCCCATCTCGGTGTGCGGCGACGGCGACTTCCTGATGGGCGCCACCGCGTTGTGGACGGCGGTGCACTACAACATTCCGCTGCTGATGGTGGTCGCCAACAACCGCTCGTTCTTCAATGACGAACTGCACCAGGAGCGCGTTGCGCGGATTCGAAACCGGCCTGTGGAGAACCGCTGGATCGGCCAACGCATTGCCGATCCCGAGGTCGATCTCGCGCAGCTTGCCCGCGCGCAGGGCGCTCTGGGCTTCGGTCCTGTCACCGATGGCGCCGATCTGGCGGGGACATTCCGTGAGGCGGTCGAGGCGGTGGCCGGTGGCGCCGTCGCGGTGGTGGATGTGCGCGTCGCACCTGGCTATGCGCCGGCCGCGGTCGCCGGACTGTTCCGTACATGACGGTGTGCTGGTTCGCGCTGTTCCGCGATGCGTCGCCGGACATGGCGTGGCTGTCCGATGTGATCGCTGCCACGCCGGCACTGCGGCAGGGACTGATCTACACGCCGTCCAGCACGGATGACCCGTATCTGGACGACGGTCCACCGCCACAGCTTGGCCTGCAGCTCTACTTCGACGACATCGCGGCCCTGGAAGCAGCGCTGGCGGCCGACGGCCATCTGCAGCGGCTCAATGCGCTTCGTCGCGACGGCCCGATGCAGCAGGCGATGCTCGTGCGGCGCTATCCTGTGCCGGACCCCGCGTTCCGCACGCCACCTCGCGAGCAGCCCTGCACCTATCTCGTCGCGTATGAGGGCGTGGCCGAGAACCTGCCGGTCTGGCTCGCCCACTACATCGCCGATCATCCACCGATCATGGCGCGGTTCCCCGGCGTTCGGCAGATCGAGATCTACACCTGTATAGACTGGTGCGGCGGCCTGCCCTGGCCGCGCGTCGCCCATATGCAGCGCAACAAGGTGGTGTTCGACAGTCCGAGGGCGCTGACCGCTGCGCTCAACTCGCCGGTGCGGCACGAGATGCGTGTGGCGTTCCGCCGCTTCCCACCATTCACTGGACCGATCACGCATTTTCCGATGGCCACCACCACGGTGGTCCCGAAGGAGCGGTAGAGATGCCCGTCGATCCGCAAATTCAAACACTCCTCGACATGGGTACCGGTGTGCCGGCGACCAACACGCTGTCGGTTCCCGAAGCGCGCGTGCAGTATGAAGGGCGCGTTCGACTCATGGCGCCACCTGCCGCTATCGCCGCCGTGACGGAGCGCAGCATTGCGGGGCCCGGCGGAGATCTGCGTCTGCGCATCTACCGCCCCGTCGGACAGGGCCCGTTTCCACTGTTGGCATTCTTTCACGGCAGCGGCTTCGTGCTCTGCAGCCTGGACACGCATGACGGCATGTGCCGCAACCTTTGTGCCGGCGCCGGATGCGTCGTTGTCTCGGTCGACTACCGCCTTGCGCCCGAGCACAAGTATCCGGCTGGGCTCGATGATTGCATAGTCGCGACGCGATGGATCGCCGAGCACGCAGCCGAATTGGAAGGCGACCGCGATCGGCTCGCTGTGTGCGGCGACAGCGCCGGTGGCAACCTCGCCGCGGCGGCCGCGCTGAGGATCCGCGATGAAGGCGGTCCGCGCATCATCGGTCAGTTGCTGATCTATCCCGTCACTGACTACCACTCGCCCGGAACCCCGTCGTATCGGCAGAACGCCGACGGATACGGGCTGACGCGCGACACGATGGTCTGGTTCTGGGACCACTACCTCAGCGATCCGTCGGAGGCAGCCGCCCCCTATGTGTCCCCCTTGCGGGCGCGCGACTTCAGTCGCCTGCCGCCTGCGCTGGTGGTGACTGCCGAATATGACCCGCTACGCGACGAGGGCGAATACTACGCCGAGAAGCTGCGTGGCGCCGGAACACCGGCAATCGCGTCGCGTTGGGACGGCATGAACCACGGCTTCCTCTTTTGGGTCGGCCGGGTGGACAAGGCGGGCGAGGCGATGGCCAAATCCTGCCAGTGGCTGCGGCAGACATTTCAATAGCTATCCCATCGGGATAACCTCTCGCCGAGTAACGGAGCAGAACCATGCAATTCGGACTCTTTGGCGCCGCGCAGGCGCAGCGCGGCGCCCCCGACGTCGACAGCGCCGCCGGCTTCAAGGACTACATCGAATATGTCATCGAAGCCGAGGCTCTCGGCTACCAGAGCGCGTTCATCGTCGAGCATCACTTCACCGGCTTCGGCCAGGTATCGGCGACGCTGAATCTGCTCACCTGGATCGGCGCGCGCACGCGCACGCTGCGTCTCGGCACCGCTGTGATCGTGCTGCCATGGCACAACCCCGTGCTGCTGGCCGAACAGGCGGCGACGGTCGATCTGCTGTCGGGCGGCCGGTTGGATTTCGGCATCGGCAAGGGCTACCGGCACAACGAGTTCGTCGGCTTCCGCATTCCGATGGAAGAAGCAGAGCCGCGGTTCGAGGAATCGATCGACATCATCACCAAGGCGTGGATGTCGAACGAGCGGTTCTCGTTCGACGGCAAGTACTGGCAGTTTGACGACATCATCGTCGAGCCGCCGACCATCCAGAAGCCGCATCCGCCGTTCTGGCAGGGTGCCGGCCATCCAGAATCCATTCGCCGCGTCGCGCGTCGCGGCCATAATCTGCTGCTGGATCAGTTCGCCTCGCTGGAGGAGACCGGCAACCGGTTCGCGACCTACCGCGATGCAATGCAGGCGAACGGCTTCGGCTTTCATCCGAGCCAGGTCGGCGTGGCACGTGCCTTCTACGTCACGCGCAACAGCGCCGAGAAGGAGGCCGCACTCGATCGCCGCATCGCCGCGCAACGGAGGCTGCATACGATCTCGCAGCGACCGGACGGCAACAACACCGCCAGCATCATGGCATTCTCCGACACCCGCGCGGCGAGCGAGGAGAGCGCACTCTACGGCAACCCCGACGAGATCGCGCGAAAGGTCGAGAAGCTGCGCGACATGGGCGTGGAGTACATCCTGCTGAACGGCGGTGGCACATCGCGCGATAACCTGCGCCGTTTCGCCAAGGAAGTGATGCCGGCATTCCGCACCGAACCTGAAATGCGCGCAGCAGGCTAGCGACGGGGACTTTTCCTCTCCCGCTGCGCGGGAGAGGTCGACACGCAACGCGTGTCGGGTGAGGGTGCCGCGCGTGAAGGGCAGGAAAGGAAGCACAATGTCAGCATCAGCTGAAACGATCGAAGCTGACTTTGTCGTGGTCGGCGCTGGCTCAGCCGGCTGCGTCGTGGCAATGCGACTTTCCGAAGACCCCGCAACCCGTGTCGTTCTGCTCGAAGCCGGCGGCGAGGACCGCAATCGCTGGATCCACATCCCCCTCGGCTACGGCAAGACCTTCGCCGATGCGTCGGTGAACTGGTGCTACCAGGCGGAACCGGATCCTGGTGCCAACGGCAGAAGCATCTTCTGGCCGCGCGGCAAGGTGCTCGGTGGTTCCTCGTCGATCAACGGCATGGTCTACATACGCGGCCAGCACGAGGACTTCGACCTCTGGCGCCAACTCGGCAACACCGGCTGGTCATCGAGCGACGTGCTGCCTTACTTCAAACGCGCGCAGCACCAGACCCGCGGCGTTGACGAGTTCCACAGCACCGGCGGCCCGCTCTGCGTGTCCGACACCTCGGAGCATCACCCGATCTGCGAAGCCTTCATCAAGGGCGCGATTGAACTCGGCTACCCGCGCAATGATGACTTCAACGGCGCGAAGCAGGATGGCGTCGGTTACCATCAGACAACCACACGCAACGGCAAGCGCTGCTCCACCGCGGTCGGCTACCTGCACCCGGTGCGCAACCGGCCCAACCTTCGCGTCGTCACCGGCGCGCTGGCCGAGAGAATTCTGTTCGACGGGAAGAGAGCGACCGGCATTGCGTTCCGCGAGTACGGCCAGCCACGCACCGTTCACGCCGCACGCGAGGTCATCCTGTGCGGCGGCGCGGTGAACTCGCCGCAGCTTCTGCTGCTGTCGGGCGTCGGCCCGCAAGACCAGCTCGCACAATTCGGCGTTCCGCTGGTGCACCATCTGCCGGGCGTCGGCCAGAGCCTGCAGGATCACTACTCGGCACCGATCAAGCTGAAGTGCCGGCTGCCGATCACCGTCAACGACGTGATGCAGAGCAGCGTGAAGAAGCTGAAGGTGGGGCTGCAGGTACTATCTGTTCCGTACCGGCCCGCTCACCATGGCCGCCGGTCCAGCCGCGCTGTTCGTGCGCACGCGAGAGGGCCTTGCTACGCCGGACGTGAAGATATCGGTTGCTCCGTTCAGTTCCGATCGGCTGCAGGACGGGCTGCATCCCTGGTCGGGCTTCGGCCTCACCGTCTACCAGCTTCGTCCGGAAAGCCGCGGCGAGATCAGGCTCAAATCGGCAAATCCATCGGATCCGCCGGCGATGTTCCCAAATTACCTCTCGACCGAAACAGATCGTCGCGCCATCGTCGATGGCATGAAGATCGGTCGCCGCATCCTCACTACGTCGTACATGCAGCACTTCATCACCGAGGAATACCAGCCAGGCTCCTCGGTGCGGACCGATGAACAGTTGTTGGAGCATGCGAAGAACACCGGCGGCACGGTGTTCCACCCGACCAGCACGTGCAAGATGGGCGTCGATCCTATGGCAGTGGTGGATCCCGAACTGCGAGTGCACGGCATTGAAAGTCTGCGTGTGGTTGATGCGTCTATCATGCCTACAGTGGTGTCCGGCAACACCAACGCGGCCACCATCATGATAGGCGAGAAGGCCGCCGACCTGGTGCGCCAGCCACTGCGCATGGCCGCATGAGCGTCTACGCCCGCTTCGGCGTTCCCACGGTCATCAACGCCTGTGGCACGGTCACGCGACTGTCCGGCGGGCGCATGCATCCCGAAGTGGCGCAGGCGATGATCGCTGCCTCCGGCGATTGCGTCGACATGACGGAGCTGCAAGCAGGTGCCTGCCGCGTCATAGTGCGCGTAACCGGCGCCCAAGCTGGCATTGTCACGTCAGGTGCGTCAGCCGCCATCCTGCTTGGCGCAGCCGCGTGCCTCGCAGGCCTCGATCCCGCGCGTATCAACCGGCAGCCCGAGGTCCCAGACGGCCGCCGCGACTTCATTGTCGTGCGCAGCCAGCGCAACATGTACGACCGTGCGCTGCTTGTGGCCGGGGGTCGTATCGTGGAGGTCGGCATTCCGGATCGCTACAGCGGCCCCGGCGTGCGTGACGCCGCGAGGTGGGAGGTGGAAGCGGCGATCACGCCGCACACCGCGGGTATCTACTATCTCGCGCACTCGCGCTCGCTGCCGCCACTAGCGGATGTCGCGTCGGTGGCGCGTGACCACGGCATTCCGCTGCTGGTCGATGCGGCGGCGCAGTTGCCGCCGGCCCACAACCTCCGGCGCTTCATTACCGACGGCGCTGACCTCGTCGCGTTCAGCGGCGGTAAGGCGATTGGCGGACCGCAGGCCTCAGGCATCCTGTGCGGCCGCGCCGACCTGGTGAGTTCCGCGCTGCTGCAGATGCTGGACCTCGATGTGTTTCCCGACCTTTGGCAGGCTCCGGCGGAGTTCGCGTCCCTCAGGCAACTGCCGGGCCTGCCGCATCACGGCATCGGCCGTTCGTGCAAGGTTGGCAAGGAGGAGATCATCGGTCTGCTTGTCGCGCTCGAACGTTTCGTCGCAAGCAATGACGCAGCGCGACGCGCGGAATGGTGCCGCATTCTCGAAACAATCCTTGCGGCAGCGGACGACACCGTGCATGGCCGCATCCTCGATGCCCCGATACCGATCCTCGAGATCACCACTGCGAACCCGGATGCTCTCGCGGCGCATCTCGCAGCGAACGATCCGCCAATCCAATGCGGACTTGGTCGTCGGCAAGAAGGCGTGCTGCTGTTTTCGCCCGTGTCGCTCACCGGCGAGCAGGCCACAATCATCGGCAGGCGACTACGCGGGCACAAAGCGGGGCACCGCACAGCGAGTTGAGCTACCGCGACAGCACTCACGCGTGACGGTCTTCTCACGCGCGATTTGCGGAGGATTCGCTACGCTAGGTTGTTGCGCCCTATCCGGCCGCTGGACGTGCACACGTCGCCTCGCCTCGTCGCATGAATCCCCGGGGTCTTCCTTGAACTCGGGGCCAGCCGATGCATAGAAAACCGCCTCCCCAGAGGCCGGAATGGCCGGTAGCTGGGGCGCTTTTGTTAGACCAGCAGATAGGGACTCATGGCCAACACGGCTTCAGCGCGCAAGCGCAATCGGCAGACCAAACGCCGCACGGAGCGCAATCAGGCGCGCAAGTCGCGAATGCGGACGTTCGTCAAGAAAGTCGAAGTGGCGATTGCCAGCGGCAACAAGGATGTGGCTGGTGAGGCACTGCGCGCGGCGCAGCCGGAAATGCAGCGGGCGGCAAGCAAGGGCGTGACTCATCGCAACACGGTCGCGCGCAAGTTGTCTCGGCTGTTCGCGCGGATCAAGGCGTTGCCGGTCGGCTGATCACTGTCGCTGCTCCGGCTGACCGGGGCAGCCACGTCGTTGATAATCAGTGGCACCCGGGTAGCTTCGTGACCGGGACGGTAAATGCAGGCTGCGTGATTTATTTATACTTCATGCACCCACAGTATTATCCACAAGCTCTGGCAATCTTGTTGCTTTCTACTTTCCATCGGTTTTCGAAGATGGATTTTCATTGCTACTGTTTGTGGACATGACATAATGAATTTTGAGCCGGTCGACTGCTGCCGGTGGCTGGAAAATTTCTCGATCTATTGGCTGCTGCCGGGACCGGCGGTAAGCGTCTTGCCTGGCGACGGTTCCAAGACCGTCGTGCTGGAGCTTGGTTCGTGACGTCGGGGGAGCGACTGTATGGAATACGATTTGTCCGCGACTACTGAACATCAGATCGTGGACAACTCGAAATTGCCGACCCAATGGGCACGCATCCGTGGCCGACTGCAAGGTGAAGTCGGCGAGCTCGAATATCGCAATTGGTTGCGCCAGATGAGCTTCGCCGGAATCGACGGCGACGAGATCACCGTGCTATTGCCGACGCGCTTTCTATGCGACTGGGTTAGAAGTCGATACGGCGATAGATTGAATTCATTGTGGCACGAGGAAAACCCTGCGATCCGCCGGGTCGATATTCGGGTGGGCGGCAGGGCGGCACAAACGGGTGGATTGGCTGAAAGCCTCGCGACGACACCAGTACCGCACCCCGTGGTCCCGAACCGGCTTGAGGAACGGATGGATCAGCGCCCAGAATTGACGATCGATCCGCGCTTTACCTTCGAAGCCTTTGTGGTCGGCAAACCCAATGAGTTCGCCTACGCCTGCTCGCGCCGGGTTGCCGAGGCACCGTCCAGTCCCGGGTTCAATCCGTTGTTCCTGTATGGCGGCGTCGGCCTCGGCAAGACACATCTGATGCACGCTATCGCCTGGGAGCTGGTGGCGCGTTGCAACAGTGGCGTCGGGCGTCCGGTCTCGGTTGCATACATGTCGGCCGAGAAATTCATGTACCGCTTCATCGCCGCCATTCGCAGCCAGTCCACCATGCAGTTCAAGGAGCAGCTGCGCAGCGTCGACGTGCTGATGATCGACGACCTGCAGTTCCTCATCGGCAAGGACAATACGCAGGAGGAATTCTTCCACACCTTCAACGCACTGGTGGATGTCGGCAAGCAGATCGTGGTGTCGGCCGACAAGTCGCCGTCCGATCTGTCGGGGCTGGACGACCGGCTGCGCACCAGGCTCGGCTACGGCATGGTCGCCGATCTGCACGCCACCACGTTCGAGCTGCGCATTTCGATCCTCGAGGCGAAAGCAATGCGCGGCGGCGTAGCTGTGCCCGCGAAGGTGATGGACTTTCTCGCGCATCGGATCACCAGCAACGTGCGCGAGTTGGAAGGCGCGCTGAACCGCCTGATTGCGCACGCCAACCTGTTCGGTCGTCCGGTGACGGTGGAGAGCGCCCAGGAGGTGCTGCACGATGTCCTGAAGGCGCACGACCGGCGGGTGACCATCGAGGAGATCCAGAAGCGCGTCGCGGAGCATTTCTCCATCCGGCTGACCGACATGTCGTCGGCCCGGCGCGCCCGCGCGGTCGCCAGGCCGCGACAGGTGGCGATGTACCTGGCCAAGCAGCTCACCCAGCGCAGCCTGCCCGAGATCGGCCGCCGTTTCGGCAACCGTGACCACACCACGGTGATGCACGCCGTCTCCCGCGTCGGCGAGCTGATGACCCGCGATGCCGTCTTCGCCGAGGACGTGGAGTTGCTGCGGCGAATGCTGGAATCCTGAGGGGGCGCCATCCGTAGGGCTGGGGCGCGATCGGCCTTCCCCGCCGGACCGCGCAATTGCTACAGTGCACGCATGGATTCGCCTGGGCGGCACCGTAACCCGGCCCTTTGAGGATGGATGCCATGAAGCTGAAGGCCGACCGGGCTACACTGCTGAAGGCGCTGGCCCACGTGCAGAGCGTGGTGGAGCGCCGCAACACCATTCCGATCCTGGCCAACGTGATGCTCGCCGTGCGGGACGGCAAGCTGACGCTGACGGCCACCGACATGGAGATCGCCATCGTCGAGGACGTGCCGGCCAGCACCACGCGCAACGGTTCCTGCACGGCACCGGCCGCGACCCTGTACGAAATCGTTCGCAAGCTGCCCGATGGGGCTGAGGTGGAGCTCGACCATCCGGGCGGCGATGCGCAGCTTGCGCTCCGGTCGGGACGTTATTCCACCAGCCTCGTGGTACTGCCCACCGAGGATTTTCCCTCCATGACAGCGGGCGCGCTGCCTCATCGGTTCAACCTGTCAGCGCAGGTGCTACGCGGCCTGGTCGACCGCACGCGGTTCGCCATCAGCACTGAGGAGACGCGCTACTATCTCAACGGCATCTACCTGCACGCCGCCGAAAGCGAAGGCACGCGCGTGCTTCGCGCGGTGGCGACTGACGGTCACCGGCTGGCGCGGGTGGAGGAACCGTTGCCGGAAGGCGCCGGCTCGATGCCTGGCGTGATAATCCCGCGCAAGACGGTGAACGAGCTGCGCAAGCTGCTGGACGAGGTGACGGGCAACGTCGAGGTCGCGCTGTCCGACACGCGCATCCAGTTCCATGCCGATGCGGTCCTGCTGACCAGCAAGCTGATCGACGGAACCTTCCCCGAATATGAGCGGGTGATCCCGCGTGGCAACGACAAGGTGCTGCGCGTCGGCAAAAAGGATTTTGCCGACGCGGTCGGTCGGGTGTCGGCGATCTCCGCCGAGAGGTCGCGGCCGGTGAAGCTGTCATTGGCGCGCGATCTGCTGGTGCTGTCCGCGGCAAGCCCGGAGCAGGGTACCGCGACCGAGGAGCTGGATTCCGATCACGTCACGTACGAAGCCGGGCCGCTGGAGATCGGCTTCCAGGCGCGCTACCTGAACGACATCACCGACCAGATCGAGGGCGACGTCGAGTTCCGTTTCTCAGACGGTTCGGCGCCGACGGTGGTGCTCGACGCGGCGGACGCCAGCGCCCTCTACGTGCTGATGCCGATGCGGGTCTAGCCCGCTACCCTTTCCCCGCCCTCTGCGGGGAAGGGGCAGGGGAAGGGGCTGCGGCTACTCCACCGTCACCGACTTCGCCAGATTGCGCGGCTGATCGACATCGGTGCCCTTCAGCACGGCAACATGGTACGCCAGCAGCTGCACCGGGATCGCATACAGGATCGGCGCCACGAACGGATCCACTGCCGGCAGCACGATTGTTTCGGTTGCAATGCCGCGCAGCTTCTTGGCACCCGCTTCATCGCTGAACACGATCACCTGCCCACCGCGCGCCGCTGCCTCCTGCAGGTTCGACGCGGTCTTCTCGAACAGCGGACCCGACGGGACAATCGCGATCACCGGCACGTTCTTGTCGATCAGCGCGATCGGCCCGTGCTTCATCTCGCCGGCGGCGTAGCCCTCGGCGTGGATATAGCTGATCTCCTTCAGCTTCAGCGCACCTTCCAGTGCGATCGGGAAGCAGTTGCCGCGGCCGAGATATAGCACGTCGCGCGCCTGCGCGATGCGGTGCGCCAGCGCCTTGATCTCGTCGTGCCGATCGAGCACTTCCGCAGCACGGCTTGGCACCTCCAGCAGCGCGGCGGTCATCGCTGCTTCCTGCTCCACCGAGATCGTGCCACGCGCGCGTCCGGCCGCGATCGCTAGGCATGCAAGCACCGCAAGCTGCACGGTGAATGCCTTGGTGCTGGCAACGCTCATCTCTGGGCCGGCCACAGTCTCCAGCACCGCGTCGGATGCCCTTGCCATGCTGCTCTCAGGCACGTTGACGATGGACAGCACGTGCTGACCCTGTTCCTTCATGTAGTGCAGCGCCGCCATGGTATCGGCGGTCTCACCCGACTGGCTTACCAGTACGCCGAGCCCGCCCTTCGCGAGAGGCGGTGTGCGATAGCGGAATTCGCTCGCAACATCCGCATCGGTCTGGATGTGCGCGATCGCCTCGAACCACCAGCGGCCGACAAGGCCGGCATAGAATGCGCTGCCGCAGGCGCTGACGGTGATGCGCGGCAGCGTGGCAAAGTCGAACGGCAGCGCCGGCAGGGCGACCGCGCGCGTCGAGGGATTGATCATGCGATGCAGCGTGTCGCCGATCACCGCCGGATGCTCGTGCAGCTCCTTTTCCATGAAGTGGCGGAAATTGCCCTTGCCGATGGCCGAGCCAGTGAGCCGTGTCAGTTTCACCTCGCGCTGCACCTCGGCGCCGCTCATGTCGAAGAACCGCGCGCCCTTGCGGTCGACTACGGTCCAGTCGCCGTCGCTCAGATAGGCGATGCGCTGGGTCAGGGGCGCCAGCGCCAAGCCGTCGGAACCCACGAACATCTCGTTCTCGCCGAACCCCACCGCGAGCGGCGCGCCGTGCTGCGCACCCACGATGAGCTCCGAATGGCCGGCGAAGATCATCGCCAGCGCATAGGCGCCTTCCAATCGTTTGAATGCGGCGCCGGCCGCGCTGACCGGATCCATGCCGCGCTGCAGGTTCAAATCGACGAGCTGTGCCACCGTCTCGGTGTCGGTCTCGGTGCTGAATTCCTGCCCGGCTGCCTCGAGTTCGGCGCGCAGCTCGGCATGATTCTCGATGATGCCGTTGTGCACCACTGATACGCGCGAGGTGCCGTGCGGATGTGCGTTGGTTTCGGTCGGCGCGCCATGCGTCGCCCAGCGCGTATGACCGATGCCAGTTGAGCCGGCCAGCGGGCAACGACCCAGCGAAGTAGCGAGATTGCCAAGCTTGCCCTCGGCGCGCCGACGCTCGATGTGGCCGTTCACCAGGGTGGCGATGCCGGCGCTGTCGTAGCCGCGGTATTCCAGCCTGCGCAGCGAATCCAGGATCAGGGGGGCCGCCTCGCGCGAGCCGATGACGCCAACGATGCCACACATTTAATGCCGTCTCCTTTGCAGTTTCTCGCGCAGGACCGCGGCGCGGCCCTCCTTGTTGGCCTGTCGGCCACGCGCGAGTGCCAGAGCATCTGGCGGTACGTCCTCGGTGATCACACTGCCGGCGGCGACGATGGCGCCGTCGCCGACCGTCACGGGCGCCACCAGCGCGGTGTCGGAACCGATGAAGGCGTTCGCACCGATCGTCGTGCGATCCTTGTTGTAGCCGTCGTAGTTGCAGGTGATCGTGCCGGCGCCGATGTTCGTTCCGGCGCCGATATCGGCGTCGCCGAGATAGGTCAGGTGGTTCGCCTTGACGCCGGCGCCGAGTTTCGCCGCCTTCACCTCGACGAAGTTGCCGACATGCACCTGCTCGCACAACTCGGCGCCGGGGCGCAGCCTGGCATACGGCCCGACGATGCAGTCCGGTCCGACGATGCAACCTTCCAGGTGACTGAACGCACGGATCATAGCGCCGGATGCGACCCTGACGCCCGGACCGAACATCACGTTGGGTTCTATCGTGACGTCCGGGGCCAATTGGGTGTCCGTGCACAGGAATACCGACCCGGGATCGGTCATCGTCACGCCGGCATCCATGGCGTCCGTACGCAGCCAGGACTGTACCACCGCCTCTGCGGCCGCAAGCTCGCTGCGAGAATTGACGCCGGCGACCTCGTCTGCCGGAGCCTCAACCGCGGCGACGCGGCCGCCGTTGGCGTGCGCCAGCGCCACAACATCGGTGAGGTAATATTCGCCCTTGGCGTTGTCGGCCCGGACATCGCGCAGCCAGCGCGCCATGTCGGTGGCGGCAGCGCACAGCACGCCGGCATTGCACAGCGTCTCGGCGCGTTCGACTTCCGCTGCATCGATCCATTCGACGATGCGCTCCACATAGCCGTCCCGCGTGATCACGCGGCCATAGCGGCCGGCATCGGCGGGGCGAAACGCGAGCAGCGCCAAAGCCGGCATCGCCGGCGGCGCGGCGCTCGAGCAGGCGCCGTAGCGTCTCGGGGCGAATGAGGGGGTTGTCAGCATACAATATCGCCACGTCGCCATCGCCGAACTGATCCGCCGCGACCAGGGCGGCGTGAGCGGTGCCGTGGCGCTCCTGCTGCACGACAGATGCGTGCGGCGCCGCCTCCCGCTGCACCGCGTCCATCCCCGGACCGACGACCACAACGATGCGATCGAACACCTGTTCACAACTGGACAGCAGGTGGCGCAACATGGAGCGGCCGGCGATCTTGTGCAGTGGCTTGGGCAGCGTGGACTTCATACGAGTCCCGATACCGGCGGCCAGAATTACCGCTGTATGTGTCATCGTGTCCCTCGTTACCTTATCGTTATATTAACCGCGCAGGCTACGCCATGTCAAAGCCTATCGCTATCCTAGCGTTCAAAACCCGTTTCGGAGTGCAACATTGTGACACGCACCCTGCTGCTCGATCTTGACGGGACTTTGGTGAACTCGGTGCCGGACCTCGCCGCGGTCCTGAATCGGCTGATGAGCGCGCGAGGGCTGGCCGGATTCTCGCATCCTGAGACGGCGCTGATGGTGGGCGACGGGGTCGTGCGGCTGGTCGAGCGGGCTTTCGCCGCCCGTGGCCGGACCCCGGACGGGGGGGCGGTCGCCGAGTTCTCCGCCGACTATCTGCTGCATGCCGCGGTGGACACAAGGCCGTATCCCGGTGTTGCCGATGGTCTGCACGCTCTGGCATGCGACGGCTGGAAGCTGGCGGTCTGTACCAACAAGCCGGAGCGTGCGGCGCGTGCGTTGCTGGCCGCACTGGGGCTTGCGGCGCTGTTCGCAGCGGTCGGCGGGGGCGACAGCTTCCCGGTCCGCAAGCCGGACCCGGCGCATCTGCTTGCGACCCTGAAGGCGGCGGGCGGCGAGCCTGGGTGTGCGGTGATGGCGGGCGATCACGTGAACGATGTTGCCGCTGCGCGCGGCGCCGGACTGCCGTGCATCTTCGCTGGCTGGGGCTATGGACCGCCGGCGATGGCCGAGGGCGCCGCCGCGGTGGCGCGGGATTTCGCCGAACTGGTGACGATCGCCAGGCGGCTGCTGGCGTGAGCGCTCAGTGCGCCCCGCCGCCGCCGCCCGTTGTCTGCCGCATCAGCACGGCCGCCACGATTGCCAGCAGCAGTCCGCTCCCCATGACGAAGAACGTGTCGCCATAGGCAAGGAAATAGGATTGCGCCCGGATCGTGCGACCGACCGCCACTACGGCATCGTGCCACGCCGTCGCTGGATCCGCGGTGCCAGTCGCCATGAAGTAGCGCTGCAGATCGGCGAGACGCTGCCGTGTCGCCTCGCTGAGCAATGACACCGAGGGATTGATGACCGCCGAATGGAATTGCTCGCGCCGGGTCAGCAGGGTCTGCAGCAGCGCGATGCCGATCGAACCGCCGAGGTTGCGCATCATGTTGAACAGCGCGGAGGCGGAGCTGGCCTGCTCGCGCTCGATGCCGCCGGTGGCCAGCACCGACAGCGGTGTCATGATCAGCGCCTGGCCGATGGCGCGCACCACGTTCGGTACCAGGAACTGCGGGCCGGCGTAATCCTGGTTGATGTCGCTGTTCAGGAAGCAGCTTGCAGCGAACAGCGCAAGGCCGACGACGACCAGCAGCCGCGCATCGAACCGGCGCATCAGCCGCGGCACGAACGGGATCAGCACGAGCTGTGGCAGGGCGGTCGAGGCCAACACTTCGCCGACCTGCTGCGCATTGTAGCCCTGCATCTGCGACAGGTAGCTGGGCACGAGATACACCGATCCATACAGCGCCATGCCGACGATGACATTGCCGATGCTGCCAAGCCCGAAGTTGCGGCGCAGCAGCAGGCGCAGATTGAGCAGCGGCCGCTCTGCGGTCAGCTCGATCCAGATGAACAGCGCGAGCGCGATGGCGGAGACCACGCAGAGCCGCACGATCATCGGCGAGCCGAACCAGTCGTCCTTGTTGCCTTCCTCGAGAACCGTCTGCAGCGAGGCGAGACCGATCGCCAGCGTCGCGATCCCCGGCCAGTCGCCATGCCGCAGCAGGTCGAGCTGCATCGGCGTCCGCGGCAGTGAGGGCACCAGAGCCGCGAGCATGATCGCCCCGGGGACCAGGTTCACGTAGAAGATGTACTGCCAGCCATAGGTCTCGGTCAGATAGCCGCCGATCGTCGGTCCGATCGCAGGAGCAAATGTCGCCGACAACATGAACATCGCCATGCCGACCGGCTGCTTCGAGCGCGGCAGCATGGTCAGCGTGATGGTAAAGGCGAGGGGTATCAGCACGCCGCCGAAGAACCCCTGGAGGGCGCGCAGAACGATCATCTGCTGCAGGTTGCCGGCAAATGCGCAGGCGACCGACATCACCAGAAACAGCACGGTGTTCACCAGCAGATAGCGGCGCAGCGAGAACACCGACGTGAGAAAGCCGGTGAGCGGGATCACCACGATCTCCGCCACCAGGTAGGCGGTCGAGATCCAGCCGCCATCGTCGATGCCGGCGCCGATCGCGCCCTGGATGTCCGGCAGCGACGCGTTGGTGATCTGGATGTTCAGCACCGCGATGAAGGCGCCGATGATGGAGCCAATCGACCGCGAGCCAGACCTTGAGGTCGGTTCGCGGCTCAGGTGCCGCGATGATGTCGGAGGCCATTGCGATCACCCTCCGCGTGTGTCGATGGTCGGCTCGACTGACATGCCGGGGCGCAACGTCCTGCCGAGTGAACCGTTGCGCAGCAAGATCTTGACCGGGATGCGCTGCACGATCTTGGTAAAGTTGCCCGTCGCGTTGTCCGGCGGCAGCAGCGCGAACTGCTGGCCGCTCGCCGGCGCGATGCTGTCCACCACGCCGTGCACCGCATGATCGGGGTAGGTATCGACGTCGATCTCCACCGGCTGGCCCGGGCGCACGTTGGTGAGCTGCGTCTCCTTATAGTTGGCGACCACGTAGACGGCGCGCAGCGGCACGATGGCCATCAACTGGGTCCCGGCCTGCACATACTGGCCGACCCGCAGCGACCGCGCGCCGACCGTGCCATCCTCGGGTGAGGTGATCGTCGCGTAGCCCAGGTTCAGGCGAGCCTGCTGCTCAATCGCGCGGGCATGTTCCAGCGCTGATTGCGCCTCTGCCTCCGCGGTCCGCAGCACCTCCACCTGCTGGCGCGCAGTGGCCTCTGCCGCGCGGGCGCGCTGGAGGTCGGCGGTCCGCTGAAGCAGCAGAGACTGGGTCTGCTGTGCCCGCTGAATGCTGCCTGCACCGGTGTGAGCCAGATCGCTGTACCGCTTCTGATCTTGCACCGCAAAGCTCACCGCCGCCTCGGCCGAGGCAAGCTGCGCGGTGGCCTCGTCTATCAGCGACTGCTGCATTTGGAGCTGCGCCGCAAGGTTCGCGACCTTGTGCTCGGCCGCCTGCCGGTCGGCAACCGCCTGGTCGAGCGCTGTCCTGAGGTCTCGGTCATCGATCCGCGCCAGGACCTGCCCTGTCTTGACCGGCTGGTTGTCGTTGACCAGGACCTGCGAGATGTAGCCGGGGACGCGTGGCGCAATGATGATCGAGTCGGCCTGGACGTAGGCGTCGTCTGTCTCGACCATGAAGCGGCCGACCTGCCAGTACTGCACGCCATACGCCGCAACCGCGGCGAGCCCTAGCGCCGTGGCAAGGCCGATAAGGACCCGCTTCGGGGCCAGCAGCTGACGGCCCCCGCCGCGTGCTCCAGCACGAATGCCAGTAGCCCGCTCGATTACCCCACTCATTGGATTGAGCCTCCTCGGTGCGGCAGCATCGCTGCCTCTTCTCCGAGCAAAATAAGCAACTCACAGGCCCCGATTAATCCGGAGGCAGTCAATATGAGTCTTGCGGAAAGCGCCGAAATTGGCGGCGGACAACTGGCTATTTATGTGCGGTTCGCGGAGGGTCGGCGGGCTCGCCAGCGGGTGCAGCGCTGGTGAGATACATCGTGGCGACGCCGAACCAGCGGGTCTGGAAGCTGATACGCACCGGAAGCGCAGGCGCTCCCGGCGGGAACGGGGCCAGCCAGGCGGAGCCGTGCAACGGCGTGCGGTGCTCGGGGTCGTCTTCGCCGAGCAGGAAGCCGGCGAGTTCGCGCCCCTCGAAGTCGCATCGCAGAGCCGGGCCGCTGAAGATGGAACGGCCGGTCGGGTCGAGCCGCTCGGGGCCGCCCGTGTGCGCAGCCACATCCAGCACGCGGCGACCGTCGTAGGTGCGCACCTCGGTCTCGCAGGTGTGGTCATGCTCGACGCGCCGCATGAGCTGGGCCAGGGCGCTCAGCGTGTCCATCGTGTGACGCTGCAGCTCCTGCGGGACGGGCTCGCGCTCGGTCTCCTGCGGGGGCTGGAGTTCTCGCACCTGCGGGAGGCCATGATCATAGCCGATCAGGGTGCGGCGTTCGTGTCCGCGCCAGACCCCTTCGCCGAAGAACTCCGACGGGCTCGCAAGGTCGCCTTGCCATGTCCCCCGCACGGTGTTCGTTTGCCGGCCGCGATACAGCAGGCCAACGAGGCCGGTCGTATGGTAGTCGAGGTCGATGCGGTAATTCCACGGGCCGAGACCGAAATGCGCCTGCATCTGCATCACCTCGATGCCGGCGGCGTAGGTATCGTAGCCGAGCTGTACCTGCGTAACTTGTGCCGATGCCCCGGTGGATGTGAGGAACGCCAACCCAAACGCGGTCACGGCCATGCGATGCATGATCGTCATGTTGCGCTGCACAGGAGAGATGACAAGTGCGGAAGGCCGCACGGCTTGACATGGAAAACCGCCGCCGCCTATCTCAGCCAGCGATGGGTGCGTAGCTCAGCGGGAGAGCACCGTCTTCACACGGCGGGGGTCACTGGTTCAATCCCAGTCGCACCCACCATCCGCCGGATTAGCCGTCTAATCCGTAACCGACCAGTAGAACCCCGGGCAAAGCCAACCCGAAGTCGCAGTTCCCGGCATGACTAGCTCGGCGCCCCGTTACGGGGTCGATGTGCTCCACGCCTTGTAGTCCGCTTCCGAAACGGTCGGAAGCTTCTTCAGGAACGCAACGATCGACCAGATCTCCTGGTCGGGCACGCCGATCGAGCCGAAACTCGGCATGCCGGTCATCTTGATGCCGTTCTTGACAACGTAGAACAGCTCGCGCGGCTGCAGATCGCCAACGACATCCTTGAGGTCAGGGGGACTGGGATTGAGGCCCTCGGAGAACTTCGCCCAAGAGGCACCAGGCCCGCCGTGGCAATAGACGCAGCCGCGCTCGGCGAAGGCGTGCGCCCCGGCCTTCACGGTGGCGGGATCGTCGTCGAGCTTGCCTGGTGGCGTGTCCGTGGCATGCCGATCGATCGAGGCCTGCCGGACGTGGATGAGAACCCAGGCGACTGGCGGCGTATCCTGCTCGGTGGCGGCGATGCTGTAGAAGCCACCGAAGAAGAACACCGCCGCGGCTACGGCGACAATGATCGCGAGGGCGCCGATGAATGCCAGAAGCCTCACTCTGGTACCTCCCGATCAATGCCATTTCTCCATACAGTGTGCCGAGAGGCGATATTCCCGGCAAGCAGTTGGCCGCGACTACCAGTAGCCCCCGCCGCCGAACAGCAGGAACAGAATGACGATCAGCAGCACCAAGCCGAGGCCGCCGCCATAATGGGCGCCGCCGTAGTAGCCGGAGCGGTAGCCGTAGTACCCGCCTCCGCCGAACAGGAACAGGATGACGAGGATCAACAGAATAAGGCCCATGAGATCCGCCTTTCGTTCGTGAGGTGGATGAGATTGGTGCCAAGCGGGGTCGCCGTGTGGCCCGATTGTGGCGAAGCGGCGGCCGTTGGCGTTTTGCGGTAACGTTGGCGGCATGCCGCTTCCCGTATGGCACCCGGATAGCCTTGCCGCGCGCCTGCCGTTTCTGCGGCGTCGGTCGCTGCTGACGCAGGCGACACGCGCCTTCTTTGCCGGTCGGGGCTACGCCGAGGTGGAGACGCCATACGCAGTGTCGGCCCCCGGCGAGGAAGTCCACCTGCGCGCCTTTCGCACCGAGCGCGAATTTCCAGACGGCGGCCGACAGGCTCTCTGGCTGCACACCAGCCCTGAATTTGCCATGAAGAAACTGCTGGTCGCAGGGGCCGGACCGATCTTCCAGCTTGCGCGGGTATGGCGGAACGGGGAGGGGAGCGACCTCCATGCATCCGAGTTCACCATGCTGGAATGGTACAAACCCGGCGCCGGCATGGACGCGCTGATCGAAGAGACCACGGCATATCTGCGTGCTGTGCTGCCGCCTGTCATCACCTGCCGCGGTGTCATCACCGAGCTCTCAAGCGTCGAACGCCTCACCGTGGCCGAAGCGTTCGCGCGCTATGTGGGTGCCGATGTGCTGGCCACGGCCGAGGATGCACCGGCGCTCGCGGCGGCCGCAGGAACTCGCCTGCGCGACGAGGAGGGCTGGGAGGATCTATTCTTTCGGCTTCTTCTCGAGCGGGTCGAGCCGCAGCTGGGTCGTGCCCATCCCACCTTCCTCACCCACTGGCCCGTTGCGCAGGCCGCATTGGCGCGCCGCGATCCGGCCGATCCGCGTGTCGCCGAGAGGTTCGAACTGTTCGTATGCGGGATCGAACTGGCCAACGCCTTCGTGGAGCTCACTGACGCCGCGGAGCAGCGGGCGCGCTTCGAGACCGATCGAGCGCGGCGCCACGCGACGACCGGACTGGATTGGCCCCTCGATGAGGACTTCCTCGCGGCACTGTCCTTCGGCATGCCGCCATGCGCCGGAATCGCCCTCGGCTTCGACCGGCTCGCAATGATCGCATCGGAGGCCGATCGCATCGAACAGGTGCTATGGCTAGGTAACGATTTTGCAACTGGTTCCGGCGCATGACCGGCGGTCCATTGAATGGGAGACTGCCGATGTCTCGGGTTGCCGACGATTTCGCTGCGATCGCACAGCGATTGAAGGAGATCCAGGCCGAGGTTGCAAAGGAGGCCGAAGCCCGGCGCAACACCGACGATGAGGCTCAGCCCAACTCGCAAACAGCGCACGACGACATGAGCGCCTGCGCCTGACGCAGACTCAGTGGCGCGCCAACACAGGGAATTGCAGGCACAACGCCTCGGCGCCACGATCACCCGCCATCACTGTCAGCGCCCCATCGTGGGGCGCGACAAAAACACAGGAATTCGGCGGCAAATACGCCGCACCACCCGCCGAGGCGGACCCGGACAGCACGATCCAGAACTGTCCGCCGCCTGCGCGCGGATCGGGTCCCGTCATGCTTGCGTCCGGCGGCAGGCGGTAGCGCCATGTCGCCATACCGTCCGGCGTCTGCTCGAGGATTGTCCACGAGGACAGCACATCGGTGCGCGCGAGCTGCTCGGCTGACGCAACCGGCATCGGAGACGCGGTCGCCTCGCGGTGCTGGAAGTTCTGCACGCGCGCCGCACGCAACGCCTCGCGCGCGGCAGGCATGTAGCGCGCGCCGGAGTCCCACGTGTTGCGGAGGGTGAACCAAGATATGCCCTCATCGGCTGCCACGATCGGCCCATAAGCCGACCACGCGTCGGTGTAGTGCACCGCCACCGTGCCCACGCCATGCGTGCCCAACCGGCCGCCGCCCTGAACGATAACCTGGTACTGATCGGCCTCATGGAAGTGCGGCTTCGTCACCGCATGCGGCTCCTTCTCGACCAGGAAGGCCATCGGATACAGTGTGCCGGCCTCGGGCGGCGTCTGACCCTGCTTCAGCGTGTTGCGGTTTTCGCCGATGAAGGTGGTGTGCCAGCCGTTGCCGGTCTTGCGCCGCGTCTGCCGCACGACCTCGCTGTTCGCCGTCAGGATCATCGTCTCGCCTCGTCTGTCGTCGCTCGCAACCTACGCTCCGAACCGCCGCCGCGCCAAATCCGCGCCGGCGCCGAGTGCCGCCAGCTTGGCCTCCGCCACGTCCCGGCGCATCGGCGCCATGCCGCAATTGGTGCATGGGAACAGCCGCTCAGGCGGCACGAACGACAGTGCCGCGGCAATGGTGTCCGCGACCTCCTCGGACGTTTCAACGTGATCGGTCGCGACGTCGATTACGCCGACCAGCACGTCCTTGCCGGGGAGTAGTCGCATCAGCGCCATAGGCACATGCGAATTGCGGCATTCGAGCGACACCTGGTCGATGCGGCTCTTCGCCAGCACGGGGAACGTCTCCTCATACTGCCGCCACTCGGCGCCCAGCGCGCCCTTCCAATCGATGTTCGCCTGAATGCCGTAGCCGTAGCAGATATGCACGGCTGTCTTGCAGTTCAGGCCCTCGGCCGCACGCTCCAGCGCAGTCACGCCCCATGTCGCTACCGCATTCATGTAGACGTTGAACGCCGGCTCATCGAACTGGATCACATCGACCCCATCCGCCTCCAGCGCACGCGCCTCCTCGTTCAGAAGTGCGGCGAACGCCATCGCCAGCGCCACGCGATCACCGTAGTGCGTATCGGCGATCGTATCGACGATGGTCATCGGTCCAGGCAGCGTGAACTTCAGTTGCCGCGTGGTGTGTGCCCGCGCCAGCCGCGCCTCCGCCGCGTGCACGCGACCACGCAGGCGAAGCGGACCTGTGACGGTCGGCACCATCGCTTTGTAGCGATTGTTGCGGATGCCCATTTCGACACGCCGCCCGAAGTCGATGCCGTCGACGTTCTCCAGAAAGCCGTGCACGAAGTGCTGGCGCGACTGCTCGCCGTCGGAGACGATGTCGATGCCGGCATCCTCCTGCTGCTTGATCGCCAGCAGCGTCGCGTCGTGCTTGGCCATGACCAGGTCATTGCCGGACAGCTTCCACGGCGGCCACAGCATGTTCGGCTCAGCGAGCCAGGCGGGCTTGGGGAGGCTGCCGGCAATGGTGGTTTCGAACATCGGCGTTGCCTTATCGCGCCGTGACAGGGGTCTCCGGTGTGGAGAACAGCAGCGGGAACGCGCTGTGCACGTGCGGCGCAGTGACCGGCGGCACGCCGAAGTGCAGGAACGAGCGGTTCAGCTCGGACAGGCTGCGCGCGCCCGACAGCGCCATCGCCACCATCACCTCCTGTTCGAGGATCTCCAGCAGCCGATGCACGCCAACATCGCCCTCGGCCGCCAGCGCGTAGCAGTAGAGCCGCCCCACGGCGACCGCATCGGCGCCCAGCGCGATCGCCTTCACCACGTCGGTGCCGCGCGCGAAGCTGCCGTCGATCATCACCCGCGCCCGACCGCGCACCGCGTCCATCACCTCGGGCAGTACGTCCATTGAGCCACGGCCATAATCGAGCTGCCGGCCGCCATGGTTCGACACGTACACCACCTCAACGCCGTGCTCGCAGGCGATCGCCGCGTCCTCGGCTGTGGCGATGCCTTTCAGGATCAGCGGAATGCGGTGCCTGTCCTTGAAACGCTTGATGTTGTCCCAGGAGAAGCTTGCCTGGTGATTGTGACCGGTCGCCGCCGTGCGCCACGGCTTGACGAAGCGCGCCGCGATGTCGCGCTCGCGCCGCGAGTAGGCGGCGGTGTCGATCGTGATGCAGAACGCGTTGTAGCCGGCGTCGATCGCGCGGCGCACCACGTCGTCCACCCAGGCATCGTCGCCGCGCACGTAGAGCTGGAAGATCTTCGGCCCGGCAACGGCCTTCGCTGTCTCCTCGAGCCCCGGCCTGGTCACCGAACTCACGATGATCGGCACGCCGAATTCGGTGGCACCGCGGCCGGCGGTCGCCGCGCCATCGGGATTGAAGGATTCGAGCGAACCGACCGGCGCCAGCATCACCGGCAGGCGCAGCTTCATGCCGAGGAACGTGGTGCTCGCGTCCACCTTGGAGACATCGCGGAGCACACGCGGACGCAAAGCGATCGCATCGAGCGCCGCGCGGTTGCGCCGCAGTGTCGTCTCGCTCTCGGCCGCGCCGATCAGATAGCCCCAGATGTTGCTGTCGAGCTTCGCCCGCGCCGCCGGGATGAACTCGTGCAGGCACTGGTAGTCGCCGGTGAGTTCGGTCAGGTGCGGCGCTTCGGGCATCGGTTCCTCCCCAATGAATGTATCAGACGGCAGCGACGGCCGGCCTTCCGGTGAACGGTCTGCCAGGCCGCGTCTCGGGCATCATGCGCCACACCGTGGCGAGCGCGGCAAGCCCGACGAGTGCGAGGCCGAAGAAGGCGGCCGGCGCCCCGAGTGTGTCGGCAACCCATCCGGCAACGGTGGTGCTGGCGGTTGCGCCTAGACCTGCGGCGAGGCCAAGCGCGGCGATTGCCAGGTTGAGATAGCCGGTCCGTCGCGTCAGGTCGGCGGCGATGAGCGGCATGGTCAGGCCAAACACGGTTGCACTGACGCCATCCAGCGCCTGGATCACGACCAGCGGAATCGCGTCCGGGCTGGCGACGAACAGCAATCCGCGCAGCGGCAGCGCAGCGAAGCCGAACAGCAGGACCGGCTTGCGGCCGATCCTCTGTGCCAGGCGGCCGGCCCAGGGCGAGCACGCCGCGACCACCACCTGCGGCACGATGAGCGCCGCCGAGACGACAAGGCCGGATGCGCCGACGCGCTTCGACAGCTCATTCAGTGCCAGCGGCAGCATCGCGGCGTTGGAGAAATGGAACAGCACGATGCAGACAGCAAAGATGTGCAGGGTTTGGTCGCGAAAGATGTGGTGTGCCCGATGCTCGCTCTCCCTTCGCCGGCGGGGGTGAAGCGTGGCCGGGTGGTCGTCCACGACCATATCCGAGTTGCGGAACACCATCAGCGTGAGCAGCGCCGGGATGATCAGGGCAGCGGTGAAGGTGAAGACTGCGCCTTCCGACACGTAGTAGGCGATCCCTCCCAATGCCGCGGCGGCAAACCCGTTGCCGATTGACGCGTAGCGACCGTTGCTGCCGAGCCGCTCGCTGAACGCGTCGTGGCCGCAGAGCTTCAACGTGAGCGCGGCAATCGCCGGCGTGAGGAGGCAACCGGCGAAGGCCTGCAGGACTCGGGACGTCAGGACCGATGACTGCGTCGGCGCGGCCACCACCATCAGGGCGCTCAGACCGGTTGCCAGCAGGGCGATGGCGATGGCGATGCGCTTGAAGTTGATGGCATCGACCAGCGCACCCGCGGGCAACTGAAGGATCAACGCTGCGGCAGTGCCGACGCTGAGCGCGAAGCCGATATCGACCTGGCTCCAGCCTTGTTGGGTTAGATAGACCGTGAAGAAGGGTCCGAACGCTGTCTGGACGGCGCCGACGAAGAAATTGAGGCTGTTCAGTCCGCCCTGGCAGCGAAGCGATGTCATGGTCCGACCGCAGCCTCGCCTGGACGCCGAAAAGAAAACGGGCCGGGCAAACGCCATGCCCGGCCCGCATCCTATCGCCGTGAGCGGATGGTGTCAGCCCGTGACGGCTTGCAGCCGTGGCGCCTGAGGCATGCACAGCTCCTCGTAGAGGTCGAGGTAGTCCTCGGCCATGCGCCGCGCGGTGAAGCGCAGCTCGAACTGCCGGCGCACCAGGGTGCGGTCCAGCTCGCCCAACCGATCGACCGCCGCGATCGCGCTCGGCTCGTCGTGCACGATGAAGCCGGTGAGGCTGTCGTCGATCACCTCGGGCACCGAGCCGCGGTTGAACGCGATCACCGGGGTGCCGCAGGCCATGCTCTCGATCATCACCAGGCCGAACGGCTCCGGCCAGTCGATCGGGAACAGCAGCGCATGCGCGCCGGACAGGAAGGCCGGCTTCTCACTGTCGTTGATCTCGCCGATGAACTCGACCCATGGGCTGGCGTCGATCAGCGGCTTGATCTCGTTCTCATAGTATTTCTTGTCGGCGTTATCGACCTTGGCGGCGATCATCAGGGGCATGCCCGCGGCGCCGGCAATCCGAATCGCCTTGTCCACGCCCTTTTCCGGCGAGATGCGCCCGAGGAACGCCAGGTACTGCTGCTTCGCGGGCTGCGGCGTGAGCAGATTGGCCGGCATGCCGTGATGCACCGTGCGGATCCAGTTCAGCCGCGGGATCGGTCGGCGCTGACTATCGGAGATCGACACGAACGGCGCATCGAATAGCTCGTAGACATCCTTGAACTCCGGGATGTCGAGCCGGCCGTGCAGCGTGGTGAGGAACGGCGTGCGCTGGCGGCTGAACAGCGACAAGGGAAAATAGTCGGTATGGAAGTGCAGCACGTCGAACTCGTCGGCGCGGCGATAGATCAGCTCCATCATCCGCATGTAGATCGCGATCCAGTCGATCACTGACGGATCGAGCCGCAGTGCCTGCTCGCGCATCGGCGCGAGCTTCGCGGAGGTAATGGAGTCACCGCTGGCGAACAGAGTCACGTCGTGACCCATGGCGACCAGTTCCTCGGTGAGAGAGTAAACGACGCGTTCGGTGCCACCGTACAGCTTCGGCGGCACCGCTTCAAAGAGCGGAGAGATTTGAGCGATGCGCATGAATGCGGCCCCAGGGTTTGCTTCGATTCAACAAGTAACCAGCTCGGCTCTTACTGACACTTGAACTTGATCAGGGGCCGCGCTTCTTCACTGTGTTGTTATAGAAGGGGAATGTGGCGAAAAGTCGGCGGGTTCCTCGACCGGGATCGCGCCTTAATTAAGCCATCGGTGCCGCTCAAACTCTGGTGAATATGGCTGATTAAGGCGGAAATGGGGCAGACCGTGACGAACCTCCCGCGCCTACGCGCGCATCCTATCGGGTTCTTGTGGCACTATGTAAGGCGCCACCCCTGGGGGCACGCCACCGTTTTCCTGTCGGTGCTGGTTGCGGTGATGTGCGCCGTTTCAGTGCAGTATGGCCTGAAGCATCTGATCGACATCATCGCCGCCGGACCTGAAAAGGCCGCCGGTCTGTGGACGGCATTTGCGCTGCTGTGCTCGCTGGTCGCCGCCGACAGCCTGCTTTGGCGTATCGCCGGGTGGGCGGCGGCTTACACATTTGTGGCGGTCACCGGCGACATCAGGCGTGATCTGTTTGGGCACCTCTCCGGCCATTCGCCGAGCTATTTCGCCGAGCGCCTGCCAGGCGCGCTGGCGAGCCGCATTACGGCGACCTCCAACGCCGTGTTCACCACCGAGAACACTGGATCGTGGAACGTTCTGCCACCGGTGGTGGCAGTGGTCTGCTCGATCGTCCTCATCGGTTCGGTGAACCCGATCATGGCTGGCGCACTGGTTGCGGTCGCTGCTGGCTTGGGCGCGCTGGTCTACCGCCTGGCCCGCCGGGGGACGCCGCTGCATCGCAGCTTCGCCTCAAAGGCGGCGGCGGTCGATGGCGAACTGGTGGACGTGATCGGCAACATGTCCGTGGTGCGCGCGTTCGGCGCCATGTTCCGCGAGCAGCGGCGCATCGCCGCAACGATCGGCGTCGAGATGGGCGCTCGCCGCACCAGCCTCATCTATCTGGAGCGGCTGCGGCTGATCCACGCCGTGATCACCGCGGCGCTGGTCGCCGGCGTGGTCGCCTGGGGGCTGCTGCTGTGGCAGCACGGGCAGGCGACGGTGGGCGACCTTGTGCTGATCACCGCGCTGTCCATCGGCATCCTGCACTGCACGCGCGACCTCGCGGTGGCGCTGGTCGATCTGACCCAGCACGTCGCGCGGCTGGAGGAGGCGATCGGGTCGTTGCTGATCGAGCACGAACTGCCCGATCGTCCGAACGCGCGGCCGCTGCGGGCGGGAGCGGGAGAGGTGACGTTCGAGCAGGTGCGCTTCGCCTATCCCAGCTCGCGCGCCGGTTCTGCGGGAGTTCGACCTGACGATCGAGCCCGGACAGCGCGTCGGCCTGGTGGGTTTCTCGGGGGCCGGCAAGTCCACTGTATTGGCGTTGCTGCAGCGCTTCTACGACGTGGGCAGCGGGCGCATCCTGATCGATGGCCAGGACATTCGCGACGTGACGCAGGAGAGCCTGCGCACCACCATGGCGATCGTGCCGCAGGACATCAGCCTGTTCCACCGCACCGTGCTGGAGAACATCCGCTACGCGCGGCCCGATGCACAGGAAGAAGATATATTGGCCGCGGCTGAGATGGCCAATTGCCGCGAGTTCATCGAGGCGCTGCCCGATGGCTTCGCCACCATGGTGGGTGATCGCGGCGTGAAGCTGTCGGGTGGGCAGCGCCAACGTCTGGCGATCGCCCGGGCGCTCCTGAAAGATGCGCCGATCCTGCTGCTGGACGAGGCCACCAGTGCGCTGGACAGCGAGAGCGAGCGGGCGATCCAGGACGCACTCGACCGGCTGATGCATGGTCGGACGGTGATAGCCATCGCACACCGGCTGGCGACGCTGAAGAGCTTCGACCGCATCATCGTCATGGATCGCGGCCACATCGTGGACGACGGCCCGCCGGGCGTGCTTGCGCTGCGGCCGGGACCGTACCGCGACATGCTCCGCAGGCAGCAACTGGTGGAACCGCTGCCGGAAGCAGCCTGACTTGTCCCGCCTGGTCGTCGTCTCCAACCGGGTGGCGCCGATCACGGAAGGAGAACCAACCGCAGGCGGACTGGCCGCCGGAGTGCTGGATGCACTGAAGCAACAGGGCGGCATCTGGTTCGGCTGGAGCGGCGAGATCACCGACGATGCAACGCCCGCCGCACACGTCGAGCGGAGCGTAGGATCGATCACGCTCTACACCGTCGATCTGTGCCGGCGCGACTACGACGAGTACTACCGCGGCTTTGCCAACGGCACGCTGTGGCCGACGTTGCATTACCAGATCGGACACGCACATTTCGACTGGGAGGAGTTCGCCGGCTATCGCCGGGTGAACACGCTGTTCGCTCAGGCACTCGCGCGTTTGGTGCAGCCGGACGATCTGATCTGGGTGCACGACTACCACTTGTTGTGTCTCGCGGAGGCGTTGCGCGAGGCGGGGCTGCATAACCGCATGGGGCTGTTCCTGCACACGCCGTTTGCGGCACCGGCGGTGTTCATGACCAATCCGGCGCATGAGGAGCTGATCCGGTCGATGTGCCAGTTCGATCTGCTCGGGTTCCAGACCGAGGAAGATCGCAGCGCTTTCGCCGACTATGTGCTGCGGCAGGCCGGTGGCAGCGCGCAGGATGCGGGTCGGCTGACCGCGTTCGGTCGGACGGTGAAGACTGGCGTGTATCCGATCGGTGTGCACGTCGATGCGGTGCGCAGCGAGGCGGAAGCGCCGCACAACCAGCGCTATGCGTCGCGGCTGCACGAAAGCCTGCTCGGGCGGCCGTTGATCCTCAGCGTCGATCGGCTGGACTATTCCAAAGGGCTGCGGCAGCGCTTTGTCGCCTTCGAGCGCTTTCTTGAACGCTTTCCGCAACGCCAGGGCCACGTGGTGTTCATGCAGATCGCGCCGCCGTCGCGCGGCGACATCGAGACCTATCGTGAGATCCGTCGTGAACTGGAAGCCGTAGCCGGCCGTATCAACGGACGCTTTGCCGAAGTGGACTGGATGCCGCTGCGCTACCTGAACCGTGGCTTCGCGCGCAGTGCGCTGATGCCGCTCTATGCGGAGGCGCAGGTGGGCCTGGTGACGCCGCTGCGCGATGGCATGAACCTGGTGGCGAAGGAGTATGTCGCGGCACAGGATCCGGAAAATCCTGGCGTTCTGGTGCTGTCGCAGTTCGCCGGTGCGGCGCGCGAACTGGATGCGGCGCTGATCGTCAATCCGTATGACGAGGCTGGGGTTGCCGCGGCGCTTGATCGCGGTCTGGCGATGGCACGCGACGAGCGGCGTGAGAGGCATGCGGCGATGATGGCAGTGATGCGGCGTGACAGTCTGGATGCGTGGCGCGATCGGTTCGAGGCCGACTTGCGCGGATAGTCCGGGCCCCGGTTGCGCACTAAGCTGGTAACCCGGGGTTACCGCTGGGGAGAACGCACCATGAAGCGACGCACGTTCCTCGGAACCGTGGCGGTTGGCGCGGGTGCGCTTGCGGCGCCGCGTCTGGCGCGCAGCGCGGGTGCGTCCACGCTGAAGTTCGTCCCGGCGCAGGACCTGACACTGCTGGATCCGATCCAGTCGCCGTCAGGTTCGACCATCATGCACAGCTGCCTGGTGTTCGACACGCTCTACGGCCTGGACGAGAGCTACAAGGCGCAGCCGCAGATGGCCGAGGGCCACGTCATCGAGGATGATGGCAAGCGCTGGAAACTTACCCTGCGCGACGGGTTGAAGTTCCACAATGGCGAACCGGTGCGGGCGCGCGACGTAGTCGCCAGCTTGCTGCGTTGGGGCAAGCGCGACACGTTCGGTCAGACGCTGTTCTCGGTCACCGACGAGTTGTCCGCGCCATCAGACAAGGTGGTGCAGTTCCGGCTTCAGAAGCCGTTCTCCATGATCCCTGACGCGCTCGGCAAGATCGGCGCCTTCTTCGCGATCATCGTGCCGGAGCATCTCGCGCAGACCGAGCCGACCAAGGGCATGCCTGAGATCATCGGCAGTGGTCCCTACCGCTACGTCCCCGGCGAGCGCGTGCAGGGATCGTTGAACGTATACGAGAAATTCGCCGATTACGTGCCTCGCAGCTCCGGTAAAACGAGTTTCCTCGCCGGCCCGAAGGTGGCGCATTTCGACCGCGTCGAGTGGCACACCATTCCGGACCCGTCGACCGCGATGGCAGCGCTTCAGGCGGGCGAGGTGGACTGGTGGGACCAGGCGACCGCCGACACGCTGCCGCTGCTGCGCAAGAACGGCAGCATCGTGGTCAGCGTGCGAACCACCGTCGCCTCGTTCGGCATGTTGCGTCCCAACCACACGCAGCCGCCGTTCAACAACCCCGCGGTGCGGCGCGCGGTGATGGGGGCGATCCGGCAGTCGGACTACATGATCGCCGTCGCGGGTGAGGACCACTCGCTGTGGCGTGCCAATTGCGGCTTCTTCACGCCGGGCTCGCCGATGGCGACCGACCGCGGCATGGACGCCCTGAACGGTTCGCGCAACTTCGCCAAGGTGAAGCGTGAGCTGGCAGAAGCGGGCTACAACGGCGAACGGATGGTATACCTCGCGCCGACCGATCTGCCGTCGCTGAACGCGATCAGCGAGGTCGCGGCTGACATGTTCCGCAAGATCGGCATGAATCTTGACTATGTGGCGACCGATTGGGGCACGGTGGCCCAGCGCTTTGCCTCACGCGAGCCGCTGGAGAAAGGCGGCTGGAGCATATATCCGAACTACGTGTATAGCGTGTCGATGATCAGCCCCGCCGCCAACAACTACATCCGTGGCAGTGGTTCCAAGGCGATGTTCGGCTGGCCGGAGTCGCCGCAGCTTGAGAATTTGCGCTGGCAGTGGCTGCAAAGTTCCGATGTGCAGGAGCAGAGGCGTATCTGTCAGGAGATGCAGATGCAGGCATTCGAGGACGTGCCCTACTATCCTCTCGGCGTTTACTATCCCGCGACGGCTTACCGCAACAGCCTGACCGGTGTGCTGGATGGCTACTCGCTGTTCTACAACGTGCGGCGGGCGTGACATGAGATTCGATCTGCTGATCAAGGGTGGCGAGATCGTCGATCCGGCCACCGGCACTTTCGGTCCCCGCGACGTCGCGGTGCGGCGCGATCGAGTGGCCGCGGTCGAGCGCGACATTCCCGCTGAGTCCGCCTTCCGTGTGATCGATGCGACGGGCCTGCTGGTGACACCTGGCCTGATCGATCTTCACGCGCACGTCTGGCATGGCGTAGGGTACTACGGCATCGACGCCGATCCGATCGGCGCATTGTCCGGCGTCACGAGTTGGGTGGATGCCGGATCGGCCGGCGCGTTCACGCTGGAGGGACTGCGCCGCTACATCATCGAGCGTTCTCAGTTGCGCATCGCCGCGTTTCTCAACATCTCCTGCATCGGGCTGGTCGCGTGGGACTACGAGCTCACGCAGATCGAGCTGGCCGACGTGGCGCTGTTCGAGATGGTGGCCAACCGGCATCGCGATATCCTGTGCGGCGTCAAGGTGCGGATGGGTGTGACGACGGTCGGCGCGAACGGCATCGAGCCGGTGCGGCGTGCGGTCGAGGCGGCGGAACGCTGCGACATGCCGGTCATGGTGCACATCGCTCAGCCGCCGCCGGGCATCGAGGAATTCCTGCCGCTGCTGCGCGCCGGCGACATCATTACGCACTGCTTCACCGGTCTGCCGATGAAGCTGTTCGATGGTGACGGCCGGCTGCTGGAGGCGGCGCGGCGAGCGATCGACCTGGGTGTGATCCTGGACATCGGCCATGGTGCCGGCTCGTTCGCGTTCCGCACAGCGGAAGCGGCGCTGGCGGCAGGAATCAGGCCGCACGTGATCTCCACCGATATGCACCAGATCAGCGCAGCGGGCCCGATGTTCGACCTGCCGACCTGCCTGTCGAAGTTCCTCGCGCTGGGGCTGGACGTTCGCGACGTGATCGCAATGGCGACCGACGCGCCGGCACGCATTCTGCGCTACGAGGACCGTGGCACGCTGCGCGTCGGCGCGCTCGCCGATATCGCGCTGTTCCGGCTGCACCAGGGCATCTTCCCGCTCTACGACAACACCGGCGCGATGCGCACGGGGCGGCAGTTGCTGCGCAATGTGGAGACGATCGTGGGTGGGCGGGTGCTGGAGAGGCGCCCGCCTACGCCGCGCGCGATCTGGGTGGAACAGTGGGACCGCGGCGGAACCAACACGCGCATACACAGGTTCCAGTGCGAGCTTGTGGAAAAGGGGCATACGCCGGAGCAGATGTGCGGATGCGGATAGTCAGCGTCGCCACCGCCTGTATAATCCACACTCGAAGAGTCAGGAGCCTCGCACGATGAGCATCAGCATCCGTTCGGCCCACCCGGTGTTCGTGGGCGAGGTGTCCGGCATCGACATATCGCGACCACTGAGCAGGGAGGCGGTTGCCGCGATCGAGGCTGGCATGGACCGCTACGCCGTCCTGACGTTCCGCGACCAGCCGCTCACCGATGATCAGCAACTTGAATTCAGCCGCAACTTCGGCGAGCTCGAAGTCACGCTGGCCGGCCAGATGGCCAAGCCGGAAGACCGCCGCCTCGGCGACCGGCTGGAGCTCGGCGACATCTCCAACCTGACCGCGCGCAATCAGCTCCGTGCGCGTGATGACCGCAGCCGGATGTACGCGCTGGCCAATCGTCTGTGGCATTCGGACGCATCATTCCGCTCGGTGGGCGCCGGCTACACGCTGCTGCACGGCCGGGTGATTCCGGGCAAGGGCGGCAACACAGAATTTGCCGACATGCGTGCCGCCTACGACGCGCTGGATGATGCGACCAAGTCGGAGGTCGAGGACCTGATCACCGAACACTCAATTGTCTTTTCGCGTGAGCAGATCGGCTTCGCTGATTACTCGCCGGGCAACGAGGAGCGGCTGCGTCCCGTGCGGCATCGGCTGGTGATCACCCATCCGGTCTCCGGGCGGAAGTCGCTGTATCTGTCATCGCATATCGGCGGCATCGTGGGTTGGCCGGTGCCGGAGGCGCGCGCCTTCATCCGCGATCTGATGGAGCATGCGACGCAGCGGCGGTTCGTCTATGCCCACGAGTGGCGGGTGAACGACCTGGTGATGTGGGACAACCGCACAGTGATGCATCGCGCGCGTCGCTTCGACGACATGAAGGAGGTGCGCGATCTCCGCCGGACCTCGATAAAGGGCACCGGCCTGGCGGTCGAGCAGGCGCGGGCTGCTTAACGGGCGGATTCCGCTCCGCACCAGCCCGGCAGGCTGCGTGGCGCGATTCGCGTCAGTATCTCCGTGCGACCGAACATCGTAAAGCCGCGATAGATGCGTGCCGAGATGCGATCAGTCGTCTCGACGTGGGCGGATACGTTGTAGGTGGCGCCGTTTTCGGGATCGAAGAACCAGCCACCGCCCCACTGCGCCGGTCCGTCCGATGTCAGGCCCCATAGGATTGTGCGATCGCACATCTCGGACGTTCTCAGCGCGGGGTTGCGCAGCCATGCGATCCGGCCGCATAGCGCGTCCTTGCAAGGAAAGATATCGAACGCGATTCTCTGGCTTACCATCCAGGTGCCGTCAGGTGCTGCGGGTTCAGCCGAGGCGGACGCCAATTGCAGAAAGACAAGACCAACCATCGCCAGCGTAAGGCGCCGCATTGCGATTCCCCCGGTGTTTCCGGCGCTCATGGTCGGTCGAGATCCACGGCAACGCAACTGGCCACACCAATGACAGGGGCGGGCCATCCGGCTACTGTCTCCGCGTTGACCGAGCAGGAGTGACAGTATGGCGCTCAGCATTCGCCCAATTCACGCGGAGTTCGCCGGAGAGGTGTCCGGCGTGGACATCACGCGCCCGACCACGCGTGAGGAGGTCATGGCGATCGAGGCCGGAATGGATCGCTACGCTGTGCTGGTTTTCCGCGACCAGCAGCTTACCGATGAACAGCAGATCGCGTTCACGCTGAACTTCGGCGAATTGGAGCACACGCGCGGCAACGCCATCACAAGGCCGGCGGAGATGCGCCTCGATCCGGCATTTGCCGATGTATCGAATCTCGACAAGAACGACCAGCCGCTGGCGCGCGACAGCCGGCGGCGGCTCTATGCGCTGGGCAACCGGCTGTGGCATTCGGACAGTTCATTCCGCGCGGTGCCGGCGACCTATTCGCTGCTGTCTGGCCGTATCGTTGTCGATAGGGGCGGCGATACTGAATTCGCCGACATGCGGGCGGCCTACGATGCGTTGGATGACGCCACCAAGGCGGAGGTCGAGGAATTGATCTGCGAGCATTCGCTGATGTTCTCACGTGGGCAACTGGGCTTCACCGAATTCTCGCCGGACGAGCGTGAGGCGATGCGGCCGGTGCGGCAGCGGCTGGTGCGCACGCATCCGGTGACCGGACGGAAGTCGCTGTTCCTGGCGGCGCATATCGGCACCATCGTCGGCTGGCCGGTACCGGAGGCACGTGCCTTCATCCGCGACCTGATGGAGCACGCGACGCAGCCGCAATTCGTCTACGCACACAAGTGGCGGCAACATGATCTTGTGATGTGGGACAACCGGCAGGTCATGCATCGCGTTCGCCGTTTCGACGACACCAGGGTGCGAGACGTGCGGCGCACAACGGTTGGCGGCACCGAGATGACGGTCGCGCAGGCCGCCTGATCCGCAGGAGGATGGGTGTGATGACGCTCAGCATCCAGCAGATCACGCCGGCGTTCGCGGGCGAGGTATCGGGCGTGGACATCACGCGACGGCTGGCGCATGACGATGTCGCGGCGATCGAGGCCGGCATGGACCGCTACGCCGTGCTGGTGTTCCGCGATCAGCATCTGACCGACGATGCGCAGCGGGCATTCACCCGCAACTTTGGCACGCTGGAGGCTTCGCCGGGCGGTCATGTCGCGACGGAGGCCGAGCGCCGTCTGCCGCTCGACATGCAGGATGCGTCCAATCTCGACAAGGACCAGAAGCCGCTGGCGCGCGACGACCGCCGGCGTATGTTCAACCTCGGCAATCGCCTGTGGCACTCGGACAGTTCGTATCGCGCGGTGCCGGCGAAGTACTCGCTGCTTTCAGGGCGCGTCGTGGTGGAGCGGGGAGGGCATACGGAGTTCGCCGACATGCGCGCCGCCTACGATGCGATGGACGGCGCGATGAAGGCGGTGATCGAGGACCTCGTGTGTGAGCATTCGCTAATGTTCTCGCGCGGTACACTCGGCTTCACCGAGATAAGCGACGCGGAGCGTGCGATGTTCAGACCGGTGCGTCAGCGTCTGGTGCGCACACATCCGGTGACCGGGCGCGGGTCGTTGTTCCTGTCGGCGCATGCCGGCGGAATTGTCGGCTGGCCAGTGCCGGAAGCGCGCGCGTTCCTGCGCGACTTGGTGGAACACGCGACGCAGCCGGAGTTCGTCTATTCGCACAAGTGGCGGCAGTGGGACCTGGTGATGTGGGACAACCGCCAGACCATGCACCGCGTCACTCGCTTCGATGAGACGTTGGTGCGGGATATGCGGCGCACCACCGTTGCCGGCGATGCGATGACAGTGGCGCAGGCGGCGTAAACCAAGAGAAACGCTACAAACAACTTAAGGGGAAGCAGATGGCAGACAATCCGCGCTGGACCAACCGCCCCGCCGGCTCCACCTGGGGCGACTTCGGCGCTGACGACGAACGTGGGCGGCTCAATCTGCTGACACCGGAAAAGGTCCTGCAGGGCATCGCCGAGGTGAAGGTGGGCAGGACGTTCTGCCTGTCGTTGCCGCTCGACTATCCCGGCGGCGCCATTCTTTCCCCACGTCGTCATCCGCCGGTGCTGAAGCCCACCATGCGGGGGGAAAAACCCAACATGAACTACCCGCTGCGTTGCGACGATCCCACCGCCACCGACATCGTCTGCGACGACCAGGTGATCCTGACGCTGCAATACTCGACCCAGTGGGACAGCCTCGCGCATGTCGGGCAGATGTTCGACGCCGACGGCGACGGCCGCGCGGAGGATGTGTTCTACAACGGCTATCGCGCGGGCCGCGACATCATCGGTCCCGCCTACTACGACGCGCAGGGCAACATGACGCCGTGCGACGAACCGCAGGGCGCTCGCCATCTCGGCGTACAGAACATGGCGGAAGCCTGCATGCAGGGCCGCGGCGTGCTGATCGATCTGGAGGCGCATTTCGGCCGCACCGGCCACATCGTCAGCTACGACGAACTCACAGAGGTGATGCGCAAGGACAACGTCGCCGTTGAACCGGGCGACTTCGTCCTGTTCCGCACCGGCTTCGCCGAGATGCTGCTGGAGATGAACAAGCAGCCCGATCGCGAGAAGCTGATGGCCGGCACAGTCGGCCTCGACGGCCGCGATCCGAAGCTGCAGCAATGGGTCACGGAAAGTGGCGCCGTCGCGCTGATCTCCGACAACTTCGCAGTCGAATCGATGCCGGCGCGGCCGTGTCTGGACGACGTCTGCGCCACGCTGCCGCTGCACGCGCACTGCCTGTTCAAGCTGGGCTGCTATCTCGGCGAGATGTTCTACCTGACCGAGCTCGCCGACTGGCTGCGCGCCAACAACCGCAGCCGCTTCCTGTTCACCGGCCCGCCGCTGCGTCTGCCCGGCGCGGTCGGCTCGCCGGCGACGCCGGTGGCGACGGTATAGCGCTACGACAGCGCGCCGCCCGACAGGTCGGTGGTCTTCTGGTTCAGGCTCTCGATCAGTGCCTGCGCGCCGCCGCGCGAGACCAGCCGGCGGAAGTCGGAGCGCTGCACCGCGACCCGGCTGATCGAGCCGTCCGCCAGCACGTCGACCGCCTTCCAGCCGCCGCCTTCCTGGCGCATCACGTAGTCCAGTTGGTGCGATTCGCCCGACGATGAGATGATGCGGGTCTGCGCGACCTGCTCGCCGTTCGGCAGGCCCTTGGTGTCCGGCGATATATCGATGCGCTGGCCGTTGTAGTTGTCGAAGCTGTTGACGTAGTTGGCCACCGTGTAGCGGCGGAAAGCGGTCATCAGGACGGACTGCTGATCGGGGCTCAGGCTGGACCAGGATGGCCCGACCGACAGTTGCAGGATTGCCTCCAGATCAAAGGCACGCTCGACCGCCGGGGCCAAAGTGGCGAAGCGCTGCCCGAACGGCGTGGACTGGCCGGCCCGCATGATGCCCAACAGGCTGTCGCAGAGTTCCCGGATCGGGGTGACCGCCGCAGGGGTGGCGCTCGCTCGCGGCAGTACCGAGCGCCGCGCCGGCCGCGCCCAGGGCTGTCCGCAACCAGCGCCGGCGGCCAATCAGGGCGTACGACATGATGTATTCCTCACCCATCGATGTGCAAGTATGCCCGCGGTGCCGGCCTGGGCGAACCGTTACGGTTATCCCCGGGCTGGAACTGCGGTCAACATAGCCACACAGCTGGGTCAAATGTGTTACCGGCAGCGGTGGATGCCAGGGGTCGGTATGTCGCAGGGTAACGATTTTGTGCCTGGGTCGTGCCGCATCGGGAGACAGGGTTTGTCGCTGCAAGGTTCGGTTCTCACCATCGCCGATGGTGTGGCGGATGCACTCGGGCTGCTGCGGCGACCGTTGCAGGTGGAGCCGTTGCTGGCGCTCGCGCGCCGGCGCACTGGGCTAGACGAGTTCGGCGACGACTTGTTCATCGACCCGCTGCGGCGGTTCCTGTCCGCGTGCATGGACGAGGCATCGCTGAGCCTGGTCGGGCGAATGGCGACGCGGTGGGACGTGGTGCGTTTCCTTACCAACCTGCTTCGCTTCCGGGACGCCGAAGCGCGCGATCCTGGCGTCCTGCGGCAGCCGATCGAACGGCCGATCTTCATCACCGGCCTGCCGCGGAGCGGCACCACCTTCCTCCACCGGCTGTTGCTGGAGGACCCGGACAATCGGGCACCGCGCGTCTGGCAGACGATCTATCCGTATCCGCCGCGGCGCGGACGGGATGTGCGGACAGCGCGCGTGGCGCGGCAGCTTCGTGCCTTCGAGCGGCTGGCCCCTGAGTTCCGCGGGCTGCATCCGCTCGATGCCACCTCGCCGCAGGAGTGCAGCGAGATTACCGCGCACGTATTCCGCAGCCTGCGCTTCGACACGACGTATCGGATCCCGGGCTACCGGCGCTGGCTGGATCACGCCAGCCACGGGCCGGCCTACCGGTTCCACCGCCGCTTCCTGCAGCACCTGCAGCACCAGGCGCCCGGCGGGCGCTGGGTGCTGAAGTGCCCCGACCATCTGTTCTCCTTGGACGCAATCCGGGCCGAGTATCCCGACGCCCGCCTGGTCTTCGTGCATCGCGACCCAGTCAAGGTGCTGCTGTCGGTGGCGAAGCTGACCGAGGTACTGCGCCGGCCGTTCACCCGGCGGCTGGACCCGCGCGAGATCGGCCGCCAG
Organism: uncultured Alphaproteobacteria bacterium; assembly: GCA_963791495.1. Taxonomy (GTDB): domain Bacteria; phylum Pseudomonadota; class Alphaproteobacteria; order Acetobacterales; family Acetobacteraceae; genus JAMXLO01. The sequence continues at coordinate 116,140 of CAWBST010000017.1, read as the reverse complement.
GAGAGCGCCCGCTGGCTGGAGGGTACGCGACGGATGGAGGCGGTCGGCGACGATGCCGGCCTGCCGGAGCCGATCCATCATGTCCACCATGCCGCCCTGGTGGCGGACCCGGTGGGTACGGTCGCGGCGCTCTATCGTCATTTTGATCTGGCGCTGCCGCCAGGTGTAGCTGCGGCCGTCGAGCAGTATGCCAGGCAGCGGCCGAACGGCGGCTATGGCCCGCGCAACTACCGCTTCGAGGACCACGGCCTTGAGGCTGGCGAAGAGCGAGAGAAGTTCCGTGGCTATGTGCAGCGGTTCGGGATAGAGGCCTGACTTGGCTACACTTGCCAGAACGGCTTGTTGGCCTCCGCCTCGGCCTCGGCGAAGCTGACGCCGATGTCCTTCAACAGGTGGCCGTCAAGGTGCGCGATCCGCTGCCGCGACCGGTAGCGCCGCCAGGCCGCACGGATCCTCGCCCGGTACGACAGGCGCGGCGGCGGGAACAGCGTCTGCGGCCGTAATCGGGCGGGGTTGAAGAAGAGGAGCCGGTTGGACATCGTGACCTCCTGCTGTCCGAGGCCATGCTGCATCGGCCGAGTGAATCAGGAAAACGAATTGCCCTGATGGGTGCGATGAATTAGCTTGATGACCATGACGCTGCCGCACGCCCTGGATACCGACCTGTTGCGTGCCTTCGTTCTGATCGCCGAGGGCCACAGCTTCACCCAGGCGGCTGTGAGGGTGGGGCGGACGCAGTCGGCCGTCTCCATGCAGGTCAAGCGGCTGGAGGAGGCGCTCGGGCAGCCGGTGCTGAGCCGCGGCAAGGGCGGCGGCGTGGAACTGACGCCGCATGGCCACTATCTGCTGACCCGCGCCCGGCAGATCCTGGCGCTGAACGACGAGGTGCTGACCACGTTTCGGACGCCGGAGATCGCCGGCACCGTGCGACTGGGCTCGCCGGACGACTACGCCTTCGCCTATCTGCCGCCGATCCTCAAGCGCTTTGCCGAGACGCATCCGGCGGTGCAGGTGGACGTGGTCTGCTCGCCGTCGACCGAGCTGATGCATCGGATCAAGGCGGGCGAACTGGACCTGACGCTGATCTCCAACGGGCACCACCCGCGGGACTGGCAGACGGTGTCGCTGTGGCGCGGGCCGTTGGTCTGGGTGACGTCCACCAGGTACGCGCCGCACCGGCAGGATCCGCTGCCGCTGGCTCTCGCGGACCGCAAGCCGTTCCTGGCGCGCGGGCAGGATTGCGAATGGGCGGGTGCGGCGGTGCGTGCGTTGGAGCAGGCGGGCCGGCGCTATCGCATCGCGTACACATCGGCGTCGCATATCGGCACGCATGCGCCCGTGCTGGCGGGGCTGGCGGTGACCGTCTCGACTCTGTCCTGGCTGCCGGATGGGCTGCGGGCGATGCGGCCGGAGGAGGGGCTGCCGAGTCTGCCCGACTTCGGCATCCTGCTGCTAAAGGGCAAGCGCCCGCTGCAGCCGGTGACCGATGCGCTGGCGGCGCATATCGAGGAGAGCTTCGCGATGGACGCAGGTCGGGCGGTCGCGGCGGAATAGGCGGGAGGGGAGCGGCACCCTCACCCGCCACGCTTTGCGCAGCGACCTCTCCCACTGAGTGGGAGAGGCAATGATGGGTCAGCGCGCGCGCAGTTGGAATGATGGAGGGTGGTCCGGCTGCGTCAGTACGATCGCCACCGGCAGCACCGGGGTGGGATCGGCCAGCGCCACCTCGAAATTCCGGATCAGCATCGCCAGCACCAGCGTCGCCTCGGCGAGTGCGAACTGAGCGCCGACGCAAACGCGCGGGCCAGCGCCGAACGGGAGGTAGGCAAATCGTGCAGGCGGTGGCGCGTCCGGCAGGAAGCGCGACGGATCGAATGCGTCCGGGTCGCGCCAGAGGCGGCGGTGGCGGTGCAGCACCCAGGGCGCGATCAGTAAAACCGTACCGCGCGGGATATCGATCGCCCCGGCGCGGTCCGGACCGATCGCCTCGCGCGCGAGGGCGAAGGCCGGCGGATAGAGCCGCAGCGTCTCGCTGATCACCGCCCGCGTGCGGACCAGGCGCGGCATCACGTCCATGGCGTTATCCGGCGTGATCTCTACCCCACATGCCTCCTCGGCGACGCGCTGCTGCTCCTCGGGTGCACCACTCAGCAGGACCAGCGACCAGAACAGCGTAACCGCCGTGGTCTCGTGCCCCGCCAGGATCATCGTGACCATCTGATCGCGCAACTGGTCGGGGGAAAAACCCTCGCCGGTTTCCGGGTCGCGTGCCGCGCGCAGCAGATCGAACAGGTCGCGCGGTGTGTCCGCGGCGGGCGCGGCGAGACGGCTACGCATGACCTCTGCCATGAACGCCATCCAGCGGCGCTGGAAGCGCCGGCGTCCGAAGTCGCGCAGTGTGGGGATCGACGGCGGCAGCACCATGTCGAGCAGGTGCGGCTTCGAGTACTTCACGGCGTACTCGGTGAGCAGGCGGCGCATCGCGGCACCGTACTGCCGGGTCTCCAGCGAGAACATCGAGCGGCCGGCTATGTCGAGCGCCAGGGTCTGCATGGCGGCGAGCAGATCCACCGGCTGGTTGGTCTGCGCCCCGAGGGTGGTGACCGCCTCCTGCGCGCAGGTGACGATGTGACGTGCCAGCACGGGTAGCGTGCGCGGCGCGAGCGCCGGGGCGATGGTGCGTCGCTGATGGCGCCACTCCTCGCCGTCGCTGAGCAGCAGGCCGTTGCCGGCGATCGGGCGCAGGATGCGGATCGACGCCGGCGAACGGCGATAGTTCGCATGGTTCTCCACCAGCACGCGATGGATCGCGTCGGGTGCATTGATCAGCATCTGGCTGTGGCCGAGGACGCGTCGGACCAACACATCTTCCTGGTATGCCCTCTCGGTCCACATGCCGAGGGCATTGGTGCGGATCGCGCGCAAGAAGCTGAAAAACGTCAGTTCCCGAGCAGGGATCGGCGGGCGAGGCGGGATGAAGACGTTAGGATGAGCGGCGTCCATGGCTGGAACGTAGTGTTGCGCATGCTGCGGTGAAAGCGCGGTCAAGGCGCAAAGATCAGGAAGACATAACTCGCCAGCAGCACCAGGTGGACGAACCCCGCCAGCAGGTTCGTGCGGCCCTGACCGTAGGTGAGAATGGCGACCATGAAAGACAGCAGCAGCAACAGGGTCGCTCCGCTATCGACGCCGAGGGCGAGCGGTTGACCCAGCCACGTCGCGATCACTATCACCGACGGAACGGTGAGTCCGATGCAGGCCACTGCGCTGCCAAGTGCAAGGTTTATGCTGATCTGCAGTTGATTGCGCCGCGCCGCGCGCAGGGCCGCGACACACTCCGGCAGGAGCACGATCGCCGCGACAACGACGCCCGCGAGTTTGAAGGGGGCGCCGACCGTCACGATGCTTCGTTCGATGAATGGGGCGAGCAACTCGGCGAGCAGGATCACCGCGACCAGCGCCAGCACCAGCAATGCGCCGCTGATCGCGCCGATCCGTGCCGAGGGCGCAGCGGCGTGCTCGGCTTCGAGTTCGCCTGCCGGCACGAAGTAGTCCTGATGGCGCACGGTCTGCACGAACAGGAACACGAGGTAGAGCGCGAAACAGACGATGCCGACAAAGATGAGCTGCACCGTCGAGTAAAAGGGGCCCGGCGTCGCAGCCGTATAGTTGGGCAGCACCAGGACAAGCATCGCCATCGGCATCAGGACAGCGAGAAAGGCGTTGGCACCAAGTGTCCGGAACTGCTGCTCGCGGTGGCGCAGCGTGCCCGCCACGATGCAGATGCCGGCAAGCCCATTCAGCACGAGCATGACGACCGCATGAACCGTGTCGCGGGCGAGGCTCGGGCTTGGCTCGTGGGTCAGCATGAGCGAGATGATCAGCGACAGCTCGATGATCGTCACCGCAAGCGTGAGGACCAGCGTGCCGTAGGGTTCGCCGAGCCAGAGCGCGACCAGTTCGGCGTGGTGAACGGCGACCATCACCGAGCCGATCAGCAGTACCGCAAGCGCCGCGCCGACGATCCATGCGTCGTTCTTGCCGACGACCAGGCCGACCGCCAGTGCGACGAGCGGCACCAGCCAGCCACGGATCGGGATGCGGTTCGAGTGAGGCGCGGCCATCTCGGCTCCCTGTCTGGCGGCGTGGCTACTGATCAGTATAATCGCGCCCTCTGCGTGGTCGCGAAGGGAGCGAGACATGAGTTTGAAGGGGGTTGGCTACATTGTGGGTGCCTACGAGCACCCGACGCGGAGGGCAACCGACAAGTCGGTGGCGCTGCTGCACGCCGAATGCGCCAAGGGCGCGCTGGCCGATGCCGGTCTGAGCAAGGACGACATCGACGGCTATTTCTGCGCCGGCGACGCGCCAGGTCTCGGCCCGCTGTCGATGGTGGATTACATGAACCTGAAGTGCCGGCACGTCGATTCAACCGATGTCGGCGGTTCCTCCTATCAGGTGGCGGTGGGCCACGCGCTGGAAGCGATCGCCGCCGGGCGCTGCAGCGTCGCGCTGATCACGCTCGCCGGCCGACCGCGCAGCGAGGGTCAGGCGACCGGCACCGCGACTCGCGCCGGCAGTCCCGCGCAGCCCGAGATGCAGTTCGAGTTCCCGTACGCACCGGCGACCGCCAACATGTACGCGATGTGCGCGACGCGGCACATGTACCAGTACGGCACCACCAGCGAGCAGCTTGCCTGGATCAAGGTGGCGGCCTCGCATCATGCGCAGCACAACCCGCATGCCATGCTGCGCGACGTGGTGACGGTGGAGGACGTGGTGAAGTCGCCGATGGTCGCCTCGCCGCTGCACCGGCTCGATTGCTGCGTGATCAGCGATGGCGGCGGTGCGCTGATCGTGACCAAGCCGGAGATCGCCAAGAGCCTGAAGCGGCCGCTGGTGAAGGTGATCGGTGTCGGCGAGTCGCCGAAGCACCAGGCGGGGGGCGACATCGACCTGACGTATTCCGGCGCGCGCTGGTCCGGGCCGCCGGCGTGGGAGATGGCGGGCATCAAGCCGTCCGACATCAAGTACGCCTCGATCTACGACAGCTTCACCATCACCGTGCTGATGCAGATCGAGGATTTGGGCTTCTGCGAGAAAGGGCAGGGGGGGAAATTCGTCGCCGACGGCAACCTGATCTCGGGCGTCGGCAAGCTGCCGTTCAACACCGATGGCGGCGGACTGTGCAGCAATCATCCGGCGAACCGCGGTGGCATCACCAAGATCATCGAGGCGGTGCGCCAGTTGCGTGGCGAGGCGCATCCGGCGGTGCAGGTCAAGAACTGTGACCTGGCGATCGCGCATGGCACGGGTGGTTCTCTCGGTACCCGGCATTGCGGCAGCACAGTCATTCTAGAGCGGGAGTGATCGACATGGCGTATGTTCAGCGCAAGGTTGGATTTGTCGGCGCACCCGACAGCAATCCGGAGACCAAGGCGTTCTGGGACGGCTGCGCGGCGGGCAGGTTCCTGCTGCGGCGTTGCACGGCGTGCAGGAAGGCGCACTGGTATCCGCGCGAGCTGTGCCCGTTCTGCTTCGGCGACTGCGAGTGGGTGGAGGCTTCCGGGAAGGGCAAGATCTACACGTTCAGCGTGATGACGCGTGCGGAGACCCCGTACGCGATTGGCTACGTCACGCTGGAGGAGGGGCCGTCGATGATGACCAACTTCGTCGACTGCGACTTTGCCACGCTAAAGATCGGGCAGGACGTGAAGCTGAAGTTCGTGCCGAGTGAGGGCGGCCCGCCGGTGCCGATGTTCGCGCCGGTATAGGCGGGGGTTCGTGCCGATATCGGGGCTGGCGGAGCCACGCCGGCGACGGTAGCAAGGACGCGCGAGAGGTGACGGGCGACGCCCATTCCCTCAAGGGAAGGGGAGGCTATGGGCTGGAGGCTTCGGGGCGCGCGGACGCGGTCTTGTGGCAGTCAAACTGGGTCATCGGTCCCGGCTGACTGCTCTCTCGCCGAAGCGCTCGACCCACTGCCTGCCGAGGTCGGCGGCTTCGTCGGTGGTGAGGTAGGACCATTCGGCGCCGCGCGCACGGATGGCGATCCAACGCGTCTCGCCGGCCACGAGGCGCTCCTCGACCTGGTAGGGTGCCACGCTGTCAGACATGCTGGGACAAAGCCTGCACGAGAAAACCAACGCTGTAGACGACGGTGGCGAGGCCCGCGCAGGCGATGCCGAACGTCGCGAACAGGAGGCCGATGCGGTCCCAATCAAGCCGCAGATCGAAGCTGTCGCTGCCAATCCTGGGCGTTTCCACGGTCACGTCTCCCTGACCCGGGTAGAGGGGATGCACTGTGGTTCCCATAGTGGGCTTCCAATGGTTAAAGCTATGAGGTTCGACACACGCATTGGCGCCTAATTTTCGCCACAATGCAAGCAGAATTTTAACGAAATCGTATCGATATTGAGGACGATACGACGGCCCTGGACAACCTCAGGTTGAGTCGGCCATGGCGGCCGGTGGGCGTCCAGCAAGGGTCTGGGCGATCGCGATCCAGTGCAGGCCCGCACCGAGAACGACGAACACATGCCAGATGACATTCTGGAATGGGAAGCGACGCAGGATGTGAACGAACGCCCCGATCGTATACGCCGCGCCCCCGACGAGCAGCAGAAGCGTCACAGGTGCGGAAAGGTGGGCCAGGAAGTTGCGGCCCATCCCGAGAACCATCCAGCCCATGATGAGATAAAGCATCAGCAACAGCCGTTCGAAGCGGCGTGGGAAGCGAAGGGTCAGGCCGACCCCGATTGCGGCCAATGACCAGATCAGCAGACAGAGCAGGGGACTGTCGATATCACTGAAGACGGACACTGCGAAAGGGGTGTAGGTGCCAGCTATCATCACGAAGATCATCGCGTGGTCGACTTGGCGCAGCAGCTCCTTTCTGCGGCTTGGGCGGCTGAGGCTATAGGCCGCGGACGCGGTCAGCATGCCTATCAGCCCGCAACCGTAGATCACGCAGGCAACTCTTTGGTCGGCATCTGCGGTCGGAATGGCTGCGAGCAGGAACCAGCCGACTGCGACAATCGCTGCGAGAAGTGCCAGCAGATGGAGCGCGCGGTCAGCGGCGGCTTCGGTTGCGGTGTAGTGTGGGAACTTCCATCCCGCTGGCTCGATGGTGTCACTCCGAACGTTAATCGCCCGCACTGTTATTCTGCCATGCGGAACCTGGCCTCGTGCTCGAGCAGGTATTGCTCGCCGAGACTGGTGAGAGTGAAGGTACTGCCGGGGGGATCGCGGCGCTTTGCGGCCGCCGCGGGATCATCGTCCCACCGCACCAGATTGGCGCGTATCAATGGCCCGATCATGCTCGCGTCCAGTGCTGCGGCGGCACGCTGGGCGCCTGTCCGCAGAGCGACCAGGAAGGCCATTTGCTCGTTCGTCAATTCCATTGCCGACAACGTTCTCCTCGGTGGCTTGCGCACGCATTCTGAGGGATTATTGATCGGGGTCGATGCTGCCAGCGACGTCAGCCTGATGCAGTCCTCGATCGAACGTACTCGATCGCATCCTTCACGGTTCGGATTCGCGTCACATCGGTGTCGGGGATATCGATGCCGAATGCCTCCTCGAAAGCGATCACCAATTCAACCGTATCCAGACTATCGGCACCAAGATCATCGGTCAGGGACGCCGCGGGGACAGTCGAGGCCGGATCAATTCCCAGGTGGCCACTGATGATCATCACAACCTTTGCGGCAACGTCAGCCACACTCGCAGCCCCCCAGGCTGGAGCAGAAGCGGCATCTGCTGGAGATGTAGCCTGTGCCAGAAGTTGGTTGTGCGCAACACTGGTCAGCTCGGCAGCGATCACAATGCGTTGGCAGGCGGCGGTATATAGCCGACCCTGGTGCAGGTGGTCGCGGCAGCCTGCGTCATCCCTGCTGCCCTCGCCCAGCCCGGCCGGTCGTCATAGCGCGTATCGTAGCTTTTGAATGTCGTCGCGTTGATGCGGAATTCTGCCCACCGCGTTCCATCGGTAGCGGCCGCATCAGGTACGTCGACAAGGACATCACGCTTTGGGTGTCGCTGCAGCCACATCCGGCAGATCAGATCGGCCAACTCGGCGACTCGGGCCATTCCATCCTCGACAGAGTTGGCCGTTTGGTAAGCGCTGACGAAGGGATTCCACACTTCGACGATGAAGTGTGTTGGCCGGTCCTGATCAGTTTGCCGCGTAATCTTGAGCGAGGGTCGGCTCAGCTTCTGCCTATTCATAGCCTTCCCCGAGGGAAAGGGGCCGCTGGGCGACCCCCATCGCTCAGCTGGCTTTCGTTGTATAGAGCGCCGCAGAACAGGCACGCGCCAGCGCGCTGTCAGGAGACTTGGCAACCCCGAGCGTTGCCCAACCGGCCTTTGTCACGAGGTCGCTCCGTGAGTATGAGGATTGCTCAGCGCGGAGCTTGGCGAGTTCGGTTTGTTCGGAAGCCGCCTCGGCCTTGGCGACGCAGAATGGCACAAGTGCCGCGACGACTGCATTGTCGGCCCGCTCCTGGGCGAACTGCTCGGCACTCGTTGCCGTTTTCCACCCGAGCTGCGAGAAACCGACGATGGCCAGGATGAGTGCGCCAAGAGCCGCGCCCCAAAGTCCGGGCTTCAGCCAAACAGGGATTTTCATTGGGTTTTCTTTTCACGCTGTGAGAGGACTGATCTCCTCCCATCGGCAAGTTCAGTAACGTCTAGATGGGGGGTCACAGTTGCGTTACAGTAGGCGACAGAAAATAAAACTTGGGGGGCGGTCAGGCCGCGGGTAACATTCGCCATCCGATATGCCTTGCGCTCGGCGGCTGAGGCGCGATATAGAGCGGTATTCCGTGAATGCGTGATTGGCGCCTCGCTGGCCTCAGACGATGTGCCCTCCCGGAACCTCAGTCTCAACGCGTTCGCCCCATTGTCGCGCGGGCAGGCGAACACCAAGGCACTCGACTTTATCGCAGGCGTGAATGCGCTGCGGCGGGTGCTGGAGCATTTCTCTACGTGTCATCGAATGACTTTACGACGCTCGGCCTGGCCGAGCCGCTGCTGCGCGCCCTCGACAGGGCGCACTTCCATCAACCAACGCCGGTCCAGGCGACCGCCATTCCTCACCTGCTCGCTGGACGCGATCTGCTCGGCATCGCCCAGACGGGCACCGGCAAGACTGCCGCTTTTGCTCTGCCGATGCTCCAACATCTGATGGGCAAGACGATGCAACCGCATCGCTATGCCACGCGTGCCCTCATCCTGGCGCCGACACGCGAACTGGCGTTGCAGATCGAGGAAAGCCTGCACCAGTTCGGCGACGACCAGAGATGCCGTGTCGTTGCCATCCTCGGCGGTGTCAGCCGCTTCATGCAGGTGCAGCGCATGCGCGCGGGTGCCGACATCGTGGTCGGCACACCTGGCCGTATCTGCGACCTGATGGCGACCGGTGAGCTGAAGCTGAACGAGGTCAGCCACTTCGTCCTCGATGAGGCCGACCGGATGCTCGATCTGGGGTTCATCCGCGACATCCGCCGCATTGTGGCTGCGCTCCCAGCGCAACGACAATCGTCGTTGTTCTCTGCGACGATGCCAGTGGAGGTCGGCAAGCTTGCCGAAGGCCTGCTGCGCAACCCTGTGCGCGTTGATGTCGCCCGCAGCGCGACGGTTGAGTTGCCCATCGAGCAACGCGTGCATTTCGTTGAGTCGGCCGGCAAGCGGGCGCTGCTGGATCGGCTGCTCGCGGATCCAGCGTTGTCGCGGGTCATCGTCTTCACCCGCACGAAGCGTACGGCCAACCGGGTCGCGGAATCGCTCGATACCGGCGGCATCCGCGTGAGCGCGCTGCATGGCAACAAGAGCCAGCCGGCGCGTCTAAAGGCGCTGGAAGGGTTTCGCAGCGGTCGCGCACGGGTGCTGGTCGCGACCGACATCGCCGCGCGTGGGATCGACGTGACGGGTATTTCGCACGTCATCAACTTCGATCTGCCGGGGCAGCCGGAGGACTACGTGCATCGTATCGGCCGGACCGCGCGCGCCGGGGCCAGCGGCGTAGCCATATCGTTCTGCGATCCTGCAGAGCACGCTACGCTGCGTGCAATCGAGCGCATGACGGGCACGGCGATCCATGTTGCGGGAGGTGCACCGGCTGTCGTTCCGATCGTGCACAGACAGGTGCCGCCGACCGCGCATCGAGCGCCTCGCCGTCGCAGACGGACAGGGGGCTCCGCAAAGCTTCCGACAGCGGCATGACACTGGCTCCCACGCGAGGATCCACCCCATGATAACGGGCAAGAAGCAGCACTCGGACGACATCGCCTATCCTTCCAGCATCGGCTTCGTGCTGATCCATGTAGGGTGCTTTGCCGTCCTCTGGACCGGGCTGACGTGGCGCGCCCTCGTGCTGGCGATCGTGCTGTATCTGGTGCGGATCTTTGCGATCGGGGCAGGCTACCATCGCTACTTCGCCCATCGCGCCTTCCGCACGTCGCGCCTCTTTCAGTTCTGCCTGGCGTTCCTGGCGCAGACCTCGGCCCAGCGGGGCATTCTGTGGTGGGCCGCGAGGCATCGTCTGCACCACCGACATTCGGATACGCCATCGGATGTGCATTCACCGGTGCAGCGTGGTTTTCTCTATGCCCACGTCGGCTGGATCTTCGTGCCGCGGAATGACCCGACGGACTATGCGGTGGTGCGAGACTTTGCACGGTACAAAGAGCTCATATGGCTCGATCGGCAACCCTATCTGCCCGCGGCGGTGCTCGCGTTCGTGACATGGCTGATCGCCGGTTGGCCGGGACTGGCCGTCGGATTCTGCTGGAGCACGGTCGCGCTCTGGCATGCGACGTTCAGCATCAACTCGCTCGCCCATGTCGTCGGTCGCCAGCGCTACGTGACGGGTGATCAGTCGAGGAACAATTGGCTGCTGGCGCTGCTGACGATGGGTGAAGGCTGGCACAACAACCATCACGCCTATCAGGTGTCGGTTCGACAGGGGTTCCGGTGGTGGGAGTACGATCCCACGTACTACATGCTGCGTGTTCTGTCCTGGCTCGGAGTTGTCTGGGACCTGCATGTTCCGCCGAAATCATTGATCAGGGGGGACCACAGGCTCGGGCGGCATGTCATCGACAAGGTCGCCGGACAGATCGCGGCGTCCTTTCCGATCAATCAGATCGCGAACCAGGTGCACGACGCATTGGCGCGTACGCCAGGTTGGGCGGAACTGAAGGCACGGATTTCGTCGGCACGGACCCAGGCCGAGACATTTTGGAGCGAAGTCGATCTTCCGGTGGTGCCTACCCTGGACGAGGTTCGCCGCTATGTCAGGGACAGCGTAGCTCAGACGCCGTCGCTGGAGGAGATCGCCGTGCGTGCCCGAGAGAGACTGCTCGAACTGGTTTACTCGCGACTAAGCGAGGCAACGACGCTACCGGCCGCCTGATCGCCACCAGTCTCTGCGGCTTACCGCCTTCGCCGCAACCTGAGCGAAGGCGGTCCGTGCCGAAGCATCGGCTTCGCGCGAGGCGGCACGACACCACGCCGAGAATTGTACCGGATCGATCACAACCCGCACGATCGGGTCTTGCCGGCGACGCTGTTGCCCGACATGCGCGAGCCATTCGTCGAATGTCGCAGGCAGCCCGGCAGGATCCAATGCACGATGCCTCGCATAGTTCCTGCGCGTGAACCAGGCGACTGTACGGCGTTTGATACCTGGCGCGGCGTCGCGCAACCGTGCGCTGTCATTCACGAACGAAGCGCTTGGCTCAGAAGCCACGCCACTTCCGATTCGCCGGTGTCCTGAAGGGATCAGCGGCTTGCATTAGTCTCCTGTCCTGCGCGATCCAATCGGTGGCTTCGGCTTCGGTTGCGAAGCCGACTGCCGTTTGGGGCAGCACGCCGGATCTGGTTATCTCGACAGCGAAGCTGTCATCCTCGCGATGAATCACCCGATAAACTGTATCTGCCATTGTCGCTCTTAACTCGTTGAGACCCGGAATGCACGTTATGCCAGCGTCAGCGTAGGGCAAGGACCTCCTCCTCCCAGGGACCTCGGACAAAGTTCGCCACTTCGATCGTCCCGTCTCGCGCCCATAAAATGCGCATCACCTTCGCCGGTTCGGCACCATGCCAAACGTCCAGCCCGTATGGCAGGGCCCGCCTGACGCGCTGTCGCTCCACGGCATGCCGATAGCCCGGCGACGATGCCTCATCCCCGCCGAGTTCGTTGAAGGGTGTCCAATGACGAAAGGCCCAGGCGCCGATCCGAAGCTCGGTCAGCCGCACCGCGTCGCGTTGAATCTGTACTTCACCGTGCTGTCGGAGCAGTGACAGGATGTGGTCACGGATCGCCAGGGCGCGACCATCGCTGTCCGATATCAGCCACAGGTTCATCTTTCCCATCCACGGTCCCGACCCGTGGATCCCCCGATCGTTCACTCTCAATGGGCCTTCCGCGTACCCACCAGATCTTCGCCAGTGAGGTCGAAGATGACTGTCCTGGCACGGACGGTGCCGGCGACGTTGGCATACACGTAGGTTACCGCGTTGCAGGTTACCTCGAAGGTGAACAGCTGTCCTTCCGGGTGCCCATAGTCATCGCAGAATTCATCGAGATCGTAAGTTATCTGGCCGTCGTGATCTGACGCCGTTCGCATGGTTGATCCCTATCCGCTTCGCGTCGCTTCCGCGTCAGCCGCAGCGCAGACGGCCATGACGGCACGTTGCACGGTGATATCCTTGAGAACGTGGACGCCTGAGGCTGTCGTTGCCAATTTGACGGTGCCCTGTTCATCGTAGATTGCAACGATGTGCTGCAGCTGTACCGAAACGAGGCCGCCTCCCGCGACTTCGAAGGTGACCCAGTTCACCGGGCGCCGCGGTCGATCATGTCTTGGATGTATTCTGCCGTCGTCTTGCCGTCGTACGACATACTGAACGGCTTGGAACTCGTGCCCGCCGGTTTGGCGACGGGTGTCGTCGGCGCGCCGGTCTTCTTTGCCGCGGTAGTCAGCCGGGACGACGGTTTCTTTGCAACAGGCGCCTCCGGTTCAGCGATACGCCCCGAGGATGACTCACCGCGTGCCTTGGACCACGACGCGACGTCCTTTCGCAGTTGCGTCTTCATTGCATCGGCTACGCGGTCGTCTTCGCGTTCTGCGTCGTCGTCTTGCGCCCGAGGTGTTCGGCTCATCGATGAATTCCTTGTTGCGATAAGGTCGCCGCTCACCAGCGACGAAGGCCAGTCCAGCCGAGCCTCTGCCCGGCTGTTGCAGGCAAGTGCAATCCGTCGGAGTATGGCCCCGAGACACGAGGTCGGCGTCACGACCACCCTGGCTGTGGAGCCAATGGCGCCAATCCCAAGGGGGCGGTGCGGGTTGTCTTGGCGGACGCACCCCGAGAGTTGGGGATGATCAATCCGAATACAAGCCGCGCACGCCTACTGGTCGGCCTTTCAGACCTCGTTCCCACGTTCCAGCGGCGACGGTGGGTAGACGAAACTTTTAGCACTCTTCATTTCGTAGTGCCAGTGTTAATAAGGCGCCCTGAGTTCGCCGGATCCGGGCGAATAGGCGCTGCGAAGGAGGAACGCCAGCTATGATCGAAGCGCCCATGGGTGATGCGCGATTCTTTGCCCGCTGTAGTCCGCACGCGCTCAGGGACATTGCGATCGCGGCGGTCGGCACAGCACCAGAAATCGAAAAGACATTTGCCGGCGTCGCACCGCTGCAGTCGGCGGGACCCGATCAGGTCAGTTTTCTCGATAATCGACGTTACGCTGTTGCCCTTGAGCAGACCATGGCGGGCGCTGTCATCGTGCATCCGGACATGCAGGATCGTGTTCCGGCCGGCACCATCGCTATCGTCACGATGGCGACCTACGAAGGTTGGGCGCGCGTCGCCGCGTTGTTCCACCCCATGCCGGCACCTCGTCCAGGAATTCATCCGTCCGCAGTGGTCGATAAGGAAGCGCAGGTGGACGCTTCGGCGGAAATCGGCCCCTATGTTGTGATAGAGGCGCGGGCCGAAATTGGCGCCGGGTGTCGTATCGGACAGTTTGTGTCGATTGGCGAAGGCGTGTCGATCGGCCGCGACTGTCGGATCGGCGCGCACGCCAGCATCAGTCACGCTTTGCTGGGGTCGCGCGTTTACATCTATCCTGGCGCAAGGATCGGTCAGGAAGGCTTCAGCTTTGCCACCACAAAGACCGGCTTCCTGAGCATCCCGCAGCTTGGGCGGGTCATCGTTGAGGACGATGTGGAAGTCGGTGCGAATACCACGATCGACCGAGGATCGACACGTGATACGACCATCGGTGCCGGAACACGCATCGATAATCTTGTACAGATCGGCCACAACGTTCAGCTCGGACGCTGCTGTGTGATTGTGGCGCAGGTTGGAATAGCGGGATCGACGATCCTCGAGGACTTCGTTCAGGTCGGCGGCCAGGCTGCGATGGCGGGACATCTGCGTATCGGCCGAGGCAGCCAGATCGGCGCGCAGGCAGGCGTGATCTCGGATGCACCCGCGGGTTCGATCCTGCTTGGAAGCCCTGCACAGCCGCGGACAGAGTTCTTTCGACAGATCGCCACGCTGAAGCGAATGACACGACGGCCTAAGTAGCAATTGGTGCTTGTTTGTCATCGGCGGCAATACGTGCCATGCTGCGAACATGGTCGACACGTCCTATCGGGTAATTCCGCGCGCGAAGCATCGCTTCGACGTTGAGATGGCAAGGCCGGGTGGATCGCGAAAGACGATAGAGGGCTTCGTCAGTGAACACGAGGCAAATGCCTGGATTGTTCAGACGCAGCGCATGATCCGCGCTGCCAACCTCTGGGGTCCGCTCGCACCACGCAAGCCGGCGAGTGCGCAGGTGCCATCGGTGTTGCCGTTACCTTCATCCGAGCAGCAGCGCCTGCAGAACGAGCGCAACCATGCCGCGAACCGGCGCGCCAATGTCAGGGCGGCGCGCGAACGTATTGAGGCGAAGTCCTGACCACCGCTGCACGGCGCGGCGAATAATCCTGGGCGATAATGGGCATGTGCCGATGCATTTGTTTGCCGTGATCGCCATATCAGCGTGTCAACAAACCAGAAGGTAGATCCGGGTGGCTGGGACACCGATGACAGACGCGATGGTAACGGCTGCCCTTGAGGCAACTGCATCGAAGAGCAAGCCCAAAGACACCGACCCGTTTCGCAAGGGTGACTCCGTGGTCTATCCCGCGCATGGCGTCGGCAGGATCGACCGGGTGGGCGTCGAGGAAATTGCCGGGCACAAGTTGCATCTGATCCACATCTCATTCGACGAAAACCAGATGACGCTGCGCGTGCCGGTGGCCCAGGCGCGGGCTGCCGGTCTGCGTAAGCTTGCCAGCCGGAAAGAATTGGATGATGCGCTGGTCAGACTGAGAGGCCGGCCGCGGCCTAGCCGCCTCATGTGGGCGAAGCGCGCCCAGGAGTATCTGGCGAAGATCAATTCCGGCGAACTTGCGGCGGTGGCCGAGGTGGTACGGGACCTGCAGACGGCCGCAGACGGTTCCGGCAGCAGCTTTAGTCAGCGCAATCTCTTCGAGCTTGCGCTTGACCGGCTTGCCGGTGAATTCGCCGCCGTTAACCGGACCCCGAAAGTGGAGGCTGTTGCGCAGCTCAATCAAGCCTTGCTCGCGGCCAAGACGCGGCCCGCACAACCGGAGCACGAGAGGGCAAGCACCAGCACATAATTTGCGGGATTTTTTCTGGCAAACCCACTCGCGCGCGCCTATATTCATTGAACGGCGCTTTTCAGCGTGGGTCTCCCGTACCTTGCCTATGCGACCTCGTCGCGCTTCGGTGCTCCCAATTTGAAAAGCATTCCGGTCCACGCGGTGTGGATCGCCGGATTGCAAGGAGAATGACGCGATGTCGGAAGGCACAGTCAAATGGTTCAACGCCCAGAAGGGGTACGGCTTCATTCAGCCGGATGACGGATCGAAGGACGTCTTCGTCCACATCTCGGCGGTGGAACGCGCTGGGCTGACTGGTCTCAATGAGGGCCAGAAGGTCAGCTTCGACCTCGAGCGTGGTCAGCAGGGCAAGACCTCTGCGACGAATCTGAAGTCTGTCTGAGCTTTGATCGGTTCTGCCTGCGGCAGGACCGATCGCCTACGCCGAGCCGGACCTTGGAGCGACGCCGTACGAATGGCGTCGGGCGCACGCGGCTGTCTAAAACGCTGGGCTCCCGCGTGCCGCAGTGGCGGTTTGAGCAAGGCGTTGCACCAGTGCATCCCACGCAAATGTGTTGCAGCGGTCAGCGCGCCGGTGACCAGATTATTGGCATGGGCACCTACACGATTGTCCGCCGGACAGGCGATGATGGGTTCGATGTCGCTGTGGTTGGCAACGACGGCGCGCGGCACACGATCCTGAATTTCAAGACGGAAGCCGACGCGGGGGCGTGGATCGCGCAGGATGAGGAGCACGACCGGCGCCGGGATTTGCTGCCGCGCGAGAGTGCACAAGAAGAAATGGAACGATAACTTCGTAGCGACCGGCAGCCTGGCGGCGCCGATGCGCTTTGCGGGCGCATGCGCGCCACAGTGACAATACCAGATACATCCTTATCATACCGAGCATCCCGCTTTGGTTTCGTCACCTCGCACAGGGAGTATCGGCAATGATCGACCTCTATTTCTGGCCCACCGGCAACGGCAAGAAGATCGTCATCCTTCTCGAAGAACTTGGCCTTCCCTACACCTTCAAGCCCATCAATATCGGTCGCGGCGACCAGTTGACCCCCCAGTTCCTGAAGATTTCCCCTAACGGGCGCATGCCGGCGATCGTCGATCACGAACCGATGGGTGGCGGCGAGCCGCTCTCGATCTTCGAGTCAGGCGCGATCATGACCTACCTCGCCGAGAAGACGGGCAAATTCTGCCCGACGGATCCACGCGGAAAATACGACGTCCTCCAGTGGGTCAACTGGCAAATGGCCAACCAGGGCCCGAAGCTGGGCGAGCAAGGGCATTTCCGGCGCGCGCTCGCGAGTGGCAAGAATGGCGACCTGACCTACGCCCTTCGCCGCTTCGACAACGAGGCGCATCGCATCTTCGGCGTCATGAACCTCGGCCTGTTCAACAAGCGCTATCTCGCCGCCGGTCAGTACACCATAGCCGACATGATCTGCTATCCCTGGGCCTCGAGCTGGGCCACGCGGGACATCGACCTCGACGAATTTCCCAACGTGAAGCGCTGGCTGGAAGAGATCGGCGAGCGGCCGGCCGTCAAGAAGGCGATGGCGCTGGGACCGGAGTTCCGTGAGGATCCTGCCTCGATCAGCGCCGAGGAGCAGGCCCGCCGCCAGAAGCTGGTCGCGGACCAGCGGGCGCAACGGGTTCCGGCGGAATGGATGAGAGCCACGGCGGGATAGACACGGCCGGACGCGCCGGGTCACGGCACCGGCGCGTCCTCTCGCAACAGTCCTTCGTGTTTCAGTTCGATCCAGAAGTCGCCGGGAATCCGGCGGCGGAACGCGGCCACATTGCGGGCGACGTGTTCGGGTAGTAGCGCGCCCGGGATCACCGAAGCCACCGACGGATGACCGAGCGGGAATTGCAGCGCGGCCGCCGACAGCGGAACCTCGTGGCGCGCGCAGATCGCCTCGATCCGCTTCACCTTGGCCAGTATCTCCGGCGTTGCGTCGGCATAGCGGTAGCGCGCACCGCGCACCGCGCCTGTGGCAAGCACGCCTGAGGCGAACGGAGCACCGATGACGAAGCCAACGTCGCGCGCGACGCAGCCTGGGAATTCGCTGTCCAGCACATCGGTATCCAGCAGCGTGTAGGGCATCGCGACGAGGAAGAAATCGATGTCCACCAGATCGAGGAACCGCGGCATCATGCCGCGTTCGTTGATTCCCGCGCCGATGCCGCTTATCAGCCCGGCCTGTTTGAGTTCCATCAGCGCCCGGAAGCCACCGTTGTGCAGCTCGGTCAGATAAGCCGTCACCTTCGCTTCGGTGGCATGATGGGAGATGTCCAGGTCGTGGATCAACAGCAGGTCGATGCGTGGCAGGCCGAGGCGTTGCAGGCTGTCCTCGAAGCTGCGCATCACCCCATCGTAGCTGTAGTCGAAGCGGTGCTGGAATGTCAGTCCGCCGCGCCAGAAGCCGTGTTCGAATTTCTCCGCATCGTGGACGGCACGGAATAGCCGACCGACCTTGGTTGACAGGACATAGTCGGCGCGCGGACGGCGATACAGCGCGCGGCCGAAGCGATGCTCGCTCTGCCCGCGGCCGTACCACGGCGACGTGTCGTAGTACCGGATGCCGGCGTCCCATGCGGCCTGCAAGGTGGCACTGGCATCGATATCCTCGACCACGTCGAACAGGTCGCCCAGCCCCGCGCCGCCGAGCCCAAGCTGCGTCAACTCGATGTTGGTGCGGCCGAGTTTGCGACGGGCGAGCGGGTCCACGGGTCAGCCGGCGATCCCGGCGCGGCGCGTCCAGTATTCCCAGGCGCGCGCGTGGCCGGCGCTGGATTTCCGCATCTCGGCAATTTCCCCGTCGCTGAGGTAGACGATGTCGCCGCCCATTCGCATTGCCTCGGTCTGGATCTGCGCATTGATCTTCAGGTGAACCGACGTGTGCACAGTGTCCTGGATCGAGACGCCGGCGACCGCCGCGCCGTGGCCTCGCATCAATACGACACGGTTCGCACCAAGCCCGTCCGCGAGATCCGCGCCTTGCGCGATCGTTGTGACCAACAGGTTGGTATCGCCGAACCGCTGGCGAATGTCCCAGACCGGAATCTCCGGTCCGATCCCGGCCGCGAGGTGAAGGAGTGGTCTCAGTTTCACGCCCTGCGTGACGGTGAAGGGGATGACCTCATACGCGTGGTTGTGTACCACGGAGATCACGTCGGGGCGCTTGCGGTAGATCCCGCCGTGGATCGGGCGCTCGGTGTATTGAGCGCGCCCGCGCAGATCGATCGGGTTGCAATCGAGATCGTATTCAATGATATCGTCGAGCGTCACGAGTTCCGGACTGCGTGATCCCGACAGGAAGAACCGGTCGGAGCGTTCCGGGTGACGCACGCTGATGTGGCCATAGGCATCGACCACGCCTTCATGTGCAAGGATGCGGTTCGCGATGACGAGGTCTCGCAGGACGTCGGCAGTGTTCATTGCAGGCTCCCTGGTTGGCATGATCCGGCGCGCAATGACCGCCCACTGCAATCAGAAGAAGATGCTCAGGTTCTTGGCCGTCAGGACGTTCTGATCAAGGACCATCCGGCGGCTTGCGATCTTCCACGCGCCGTCGACACGACGCAGCCTGTCTTGACGGGCGCCGACATAGAAGTCCTGCTCGGTCTCGCCGCGGCTGCGGTAGACGATGAAATTGCTGTGGACTGTCAACTCCGACTCTGACGCATCGGGCGCGATCTCGATATTGGTGATCAGGTGCCGTGTCCGCGATGGCGGGTCCTCCGCCCAGGCCATGCCGGTGTCGAGGCGCGCGACGCGTGCGGTGAGCGTCCTGATGTCTTCGTCGAACAGGCCAAGTTCGTCCTCGCCGGCCACGTTCTCCTCGGTGTAACGATCCGGGTCGAGTGCCGCGATCGCCTTGCTCGATCGTGGGTAGCGATTGGTCCGCGCGGACATCGAATAGTGCACGTCGTCGGTGAACAGGCTGAGCCAGTCGTGAAACCGCCTCTCGTCGAGCAGGCGGGCCTCACGGTAGAGAAATTGCTCGACGCCGCGTATCACGTCCTCGTCAAACACGTTCGCTTTCCTCGCCCATCAACTCGGCCCACCGTCGATAGAACTGGCGATGGTTGCTTTCGCTGAACCGGTAGTCGCTGACCCACGCGCCGAGTGCCGGATCGAAGCGGTCGTGCCCGAGCCCCATCCGGTTGTCGAGCGGCATACGGCGTGACACCACACCGCGACAGGTCTGGGTGCATTCCTGCCAGTTGTCCATGTCATCTTGCTCGAATGAGCCGGACGGGCTGAAGCCTCGGATCCCCGCCTGGCGGATCGCCCGCTTGACTTCCGGGGGTGCGGCCTTGTCCATGAAAACGAAAGACCGGACCTCGGTTTTTTCCGGGCCGCGCGGTTGCCAGACACGGAAGGTGCGCGAGGTGCCGCGCAGCAATGAGAAATTCGGAAAGACCGTGCCGACGATCGGATTGATCAGGTTGGCACGCGGTCCAAGACGCTGTCGGACCTCCGTGGCGATGTCTCGTTCATAGGTCTCGATCTCCGGCATCGGGGGATCGCCGACGTCATCGGGACCGACACAGATGAGCGCGTGGCCGTTGCCGGGCGAGGCCATCCTCTGTGTGCTGTTCGCGTTCGCCGTGACGCCGCGACTAAATCCGATCTTGACGGCGGACAAGTGGTTCCACTGGACATGGTAAGCGTCACCGCCGAAGTTCTCGGCGGGGAACTTCCAATTGCAAGGCATGATCCATTTATGAGCCGCGACGATCTCAATGCCGCCTTCGCGCCGGTCGACGAAGGTATCGATATACCAGGCCATCTCGCCGAGATACTCGCGCAGCGGCGGCGCGTCGGGATCGAAGGTGGCGAACCAGAGTCCCTTGTAACTCTCCAGTTGCGCAACGGAGATCAGGCCCAGGTCCGCGCGGTCCAGGCCGCCGTGATAGGCCTCGCGCACGTTCGGCACCCCGGTAAGGCGACCGTCATTGCCGTATGTCCAGCCATGGTAGGCACAGATAAAGCTCGCCGCATTCCCCTCGTCCGCACGACACAGCCGGTTGCCGCGATGCCGACAGACATTCAGGAACGTGCCTACTTGTCCCGCACTGTCGCGCACCACCAGCACCGGGTCCTCGCCCATATAGGTGGTCAGGAAATCGCCCGGCCGCGGGATCTGGCTATCGTGACAGAGAAACAGCCAGCAGCGGGCGAAGATCCGTCGCAGCTCGGTTTCGTAGATCTCGGGCTCGATGAAGATCCGCCGACTGATCATTCCGTGCTCGGTGTCGACGAGCCCCGCAATCTCGGCTGTCATGATGTCTCCATGATCCGTGTCGTGACGGGCGAAGCCTAGGCGCGACGCAAAGCCGTGACCAGCCTGAGGAGGAGCCGGAAATGCATCGGTCGTTCGCCACTTGCCTCGCGATCATCCTGTCCGTGAGTTTGTCGGCGTTCGCCGGCGAAACGCCGAAGCGTGGCGGTACTCTGACCTTCATGATCCCGGCGGACTCTTCACCGAGCTTCGACGGCCATCGCGAAAACACCTTCGCGACCATTCACGCGGTGGGACCATTCTACAGCGTGTTGATCAGGGCCAATCCGGAGAACCCCGCCGACACGACTGAATTCGTCTGCGATGTCTGCACCGAGATTCCCCGACCGACAGATGGAGGCCGGACCTACGCGTTCCAGATGCGCGGCGATGTCAGGTTTCAGGACGGTTCGCTCATGACGGCAGAGGACGTTGTGGCGAGCTGGAATTCGATCGTCGATCCGCCGGAAGGCATAATCAGCGTGCGTCGCGGCTACTACTCGATGGTCGACCGGATCGAGGCGCCGGACGCGAAAACCGTTGTCTTCCACCTCAAGTTCGCGACCGCCGCGTTTCTGCCGGCGCTCGCCGATCCATACGCGTTTATCTATAAGAAGGACATACTCGACCGCGACCCGCACTGGTACGAGAAGAACATCATGGGCTCCGGTCCGTTCCGCTTCAAGGAGTATCAGGCGGGACAGTCGATTTCCGGTGTGCGCAATCCCGATTACTATCGACCGGGACTGCCTTATCTGGATGGCTTCATCGGCATCTTCGCCGACAAGCAGGCGGTCCGCGTCGCTGCGATCAAGGCTGACCGGGCAGCGATCGAATTCCGCGGCTTTCCCCCGGCAACGCGCGACGAGCTTGTGGCCGCGCTCGGCGACAAGATCACCGTGCAGGAAAGTGACTGGAATTGCGGGGCGCTGGTCACGCCGAACCATGCGAGAAAGCCGTTCGACGACGTGAGGGTGCGTCGGGCCTTGACGCTGGCGATCGACCGTTGGCATGGCGCGGCGCCTATGTCGCGGATCACGCTGCAGCGGACGGTCGGCGGTATCGTGTTTCCCGGCTCGCCTCTGGCCGCCAACAAAGAGGAACTGGAGCAACTGGCTGGATATTGGCCGGACATCGAGAAGTCGCGTGCGGAGGCGAGGCGGCTCCTGAAGGAAGCCGGCGCCGAGGGGCTGACCTTCGAGCTGCTCAATCGCAATATCGATCAGCCATACAAGTTCAATGGAACCTGGGTCATCGATGAATGGCACAAGATCGGCGTGCAGGCGACCCAGCGTGTGGTGCCGACCGGGCCCTACCAAGATGCGCTGCGCCGCGGCGACTTCGCGGTGGCGATCGACGCCGAGTGCCAGAACATCGTCAATCCGCTGCTTGACGGCACCAAGTATTTGCCACAGTCGGTATCCGACGCGAATTACGGAAACTATGACGACCCGGCCGAAATCGAGATCTATGACCGGATGCTGCGGGAAACCGACTTCGCTCGACAACGTGACCTGATGCGCCAGCTCGAGAAGCGCGTCCTCGACACCGAAGCGCACGAGGCCTTCCTGCTGTGGCGCTACCGCATCGTGCCGTACCGAAGCTACGTCAAAGGCTGGAAAATCAGCCCGAGCCACTATGTCAACCAGGACCTGGCGACGGTCTGGCTGGACAGATAGCGGCGCGGCGGTCAGTGCGCCAATCGCAGCAATCGGTCCGCGTTGCCGTGGGCGATCTTCGCGCGATCGGCCGGTGAGACAGGCAGCTCGTCCAGGAACGCGCGGGCGCGGGCGTTCGACGCGAACGGATAGTCCACCGAGAACATGATGCGGTCCACGCCGAACGACATCAGTGCCGCCATGAACGGCACCATGGTGAAGAACCCGCTGGTCGTGATCCACACCTGATCGAGTATCGTCTGCCGCACCGAGCGCTTCAGCCGCACCTTTGCCTCGGCGGCGGTGGTCGCGTCGATACGGTCCAGCATGAATGGCAGCGCCTCACCCATGTGGCCGATGACGATCTTCAGGCCGGGATGGCGATCGAGCGCACCGCTGAGCACGAGGCGGAGCGTGTGGATCGCGGTGTCGTAGTGCCACCCCCAGGTAGACAGCGCCATGCTGAAGCTGAAATTGCCCGGCAGCCCGTCGTAGTAGGCGTTGCGCACGGCCTGAGTCGGAATGCCGGGATGGAGATAGATCGGCAGGTCGAGCGCCTCGGCGCACGCCAGGATCGGCTCGAACGCCGGGTCGTCGAGGAAGCGCCCGTCGGTGGCGCCGTTCACCAGCACGCCGTGGAAGCCGAGCTCCTTGACCGTCCGTTGCAGTTCGTCTGCCGCGGCCTCGGGGGTGAGCAACGGCAAATGAGCGAAGCCGCGGTAACGGGCGGGATGGCGGGCGCAGGCCTCGGCCAGCGCGTCGTTGTAGGCGCGGGCCAGGTCGATCCCCGGCTGGCCCGGTACGAGGTCGGCGCCCGGGCCGGCGACCGACAGCACCTGCACGGTAATGCCGGCGGCGTCCATGTCCGCCAGCCGCGCGTCGCGGAGATCCGCGAGTTCGTTGCGCCTGGTGGTCTGCGCCCAGACGAAGTCGGGTCCGGGAAAGCCGCGCCGGGCGATTGCGTCAGGAGAGATGCCGGCGACGATGCGGGGGACCGTGTAGTGTTCTTCCAGGGCGACGATGCGCATGTGGTTCTCTCCCGTATGGTTGGGTGGAGAATCGCATGTTGGTGGCGGGCGCGCCACGCATCAGCCTTGTGCAATGAGCCACCAATCCGCGGCGCAGACTTAATATGTGACATTCATCAAGGCTGGATGCCAAAGCGATCACGGGCTTGTATCGCGTCCGCGTTTCCCGCATGTCTCCTGCGTGCTTGCGGTCGCTTGTTCGGACGATCGGCCGGCGCTCGCTAACCGAGGAACCCTTCGTGCGTTGTTCTGACGCGCCTTCCACCGTCGCGGGGCCGCCCGAACCCGGCTCTCGCGAGGTCCAGCGGACCTTCCGCCTTCTGCTGTATGACGCCGTCGCCAGTGAGGCGATGGGCACGTTGGCGACCGGCGTGTTCCTCACCGGTTTCGCGGTCGCTCTCGGTGCCAGCAACCTGAGCATCGGCGTGCTCGCCGCGGTGCCATCGGCGGTGCAGTTCCTGCAATTCCCGGCCGTCGTGCTGGTGGAACGGCTGCGCCGTCGCCGCGCCATCTGCGTCTGGGCGGCCGGAATCGGTCGCGGCTTCCTCGTCGCCGCCGCGACCGCGCCGCTGCTCGGTGGCCCCGCCGGCGTGATCATGCTGATCGCTTCGATCGCAACTTGGCAGGCATCGGCAGCGATCGCCGGCTGCGCCTGGAATTCCTGGATGCGCGACCTCGTGCCGGAAGGCTCCTATGGGCGCTTCTTCGGCCGCCGTGCGGCGGTGAATACCGCGGTCGCAATGACGCTTGCGCTGATGTGCGGGATTCTGATCGACCGCTGGAAGCAGTTCGCCCCGGGCAATGCCATTGCCGCCTATACGGGGCTGTTCCTGACCAGCGCCGCCATCGGCTTTCTGGGTATCTGGCTGCTGTCGATCACGCCGGATCAGGCGATGTCGCCGGTAAGGTCGCCCACCCGGATCCTGGCCATGCTTGCGGCACCTTTCCATGACAGGAATTTCCGCCGGCTGATCGTATTCCTGTCGTCCTGGAGTTTTGCTGCCAACCTCGCCGCGCCATTCTTCGCCGTTTATATGCTGCGATCACTCGGCTATTCGATGACGGCTGTCGTGATCCTCACCACCGCGAGCCAGCTCAGCAACCTTGCCGCCGTCAGCCTGTGGGGAAACCTGATCGATCGGTTCAGCAACAAGGCCGTGCTCCGATATTCCGCGCCGCTCTTCCTGCTGTGTGTCCTGGCATGGACATTCACCGGGCTGCCCTGGACCGCGCCAGTTGTTTTCTATCTGCTGCTTGCCATACACGTGTTGATGGGGGTCGCGACCGCCGGCGTGGCTCTGGCCTCAGGCAACATTGCCATGAAGCTTTCGCCAGCCGGAGAGGCTACTTCATTCCTGGCGGCCAGCAGTGTCGTCAGCGCGAGTTGCGCCGCGCTGGCGCCCCTGGTTGGGGGACTGTGCGCCGACTTCTTCGCAGCGCACGAGTTGAACCTCAGCTTCACATGGAAGACCAACGTGAACGCGGTGACGGTGCAGGTGCTGAACTTCCATGCATGGACGTTCCTCTTCGGCCTTGCGTTCCTCGTCGGCCTTGTCTCGCTCCGTCAGCTGTCGTTCGTGCAGGAGACCGCCGGGACCGTCAATCCTCTGCTCATGCGCGATCTGTTGTTGGAAGCGCGACAGGCAGTGCGCGGCCTGTCGAGTGTTGCCGGCTTGGTGCGGGTCGGACGAGTGCCTCCATGGCTGGCAAGGTCACGTATTCCCAAGGGGACCTCCCGCTGAGAGTCGCTTGCACCAGTCGGACGCCGCGCGGTTGACTCCTACGGTTTGACCGTGCCGAATGCCACGGCAGTGGCGATACCGCACGGTTCGCCGAAACGTCGCCCGGCGCGCAAAGTGCTGGTCCGAACTACAACTTCTCAAAGTTACCGGAGGAGAACTCAAGATGCCCGGCAAGATCGTCCACATTGCGCTTAAGGTGAATGACCTGGAGTCCTCGACCAGGTTCTATGAGGAAGTGTTCGGCTTCCGGCAGGTGACGACGCATGACGTTGGCAATGGTCATGTCTCCCGCCACATGACGGACGGCACAATCGATCTCGCGCTGATGGTGTACGAAAGCGAGAGCGCAAAAGAGGCGACGCTGTCGGGCCCTGGTCCCTGCATCCATCACTGGGGTGCGGAAGTGGATGATATCAAGGTGGCGGCGGAGAAGATCAGGCAACTCGGTGGCGAGATATTCTCGCCGCTGGACGCCGGCGTGGTGAAGTTCCGCTCGCCGGACGGCACAATCGCCGAGCTGGTGCAGAAGGACCGCTACGAGAACCTCAAGAAATACCATAACGTTTCCTGAGCGTCGCAAGGCTCGACGCGGCTTTCCATGGCACTTCGCGCGTTGCCGGGCTGATTTCCTTGCGCGCCACAAGAGGGAGGATACGCCATGAAGGGGCGTGACATCATGATCACCCGCCGGGACGTCCTGGGTGGGGCCGCCACCGCTTTGGCGGCTGGTCCCTCTTTCTCGCAGGCCGCCCCAAGCGTCACCCCGGAGTTGGTCGATGCGGCCAACAAGGAAGGCAAGGTGGTCTGGTATACGTCCATCGAGCTCAGCATGGCCGGCGCCATCGCCCGGTCCTTCATGCAGGCATACCCGAAGATTATGGTACAGACGGAGCGCAGCGGCGCCGAACGGGTGCTTCAGCGGCTGATGCAGGAATACGCCAGCGGCATCCACAACGCCGACGTGATCGAGAGCTCCGACATCACGAGCTTCGAACTGTTCAAGCGGAAGGGGTGGCTCGCGCAGTTCCTGCCGGAAGAAGTGAAGCAGCTCTGGCCGGCCGAGGAACGCGATTCCGACGGTCACTATGCCACGGTGCGCGCGACCCTCAACACGATGGGAGTCAACACTGATCTGATAAAGTCAGCCGAGGTGCCGAAAGCCTATGCCGATCTACTGCGACCGGAATGGGTTGGAAAGCTGGTGAAGGCGAGCCCCAACTACAGCGGGGTCGTCGCCGTCTCCACCTATATCCTCGTCCAGACCATCGGATGGGGCTTCTTCGAGAAACTGGCCAGGCAGCAGGTGATGCAGGTGCAGTCCGCGGCAGAACCGCCGAAGGTGATCTCGCAAGGCGAGCGGCCAGTCGCTGTGGACGGCGGCGAATACGTGTTTCTCAATTACAAGCACAAGGGAAACCCGATCGACGCGATCTATCCACTGGAGGGCTCGCCGCTGATCTCCGGTCCCGCCGCGGCAACGAAAGACGCACCACATCCCAATGCCGCGCGGCTCTATACCAGCTACCTGTTCTCGCTGCAGGCGCAGCAGATGATGGTGGATCAGATTGATCTGCGGTCGTTCCATCCAGGCATCAAGGAACCGGCCGGAAGGGCAAAGCTGGCCGACCTCAAGCTGCTGCGTGCCTCGCCGCAGGCGTTGGCAGCGGGCGTCGAAGAGACCAAGAAGAAGTACACGTCAATCTTTTCGGTCTGACGCGTGGCGTCATCCGCCCTGCTGCTGACGGGCGAGCAAGTCGCCGGCATTCGACGCCGCCGCGGCTTCGATTTCGCCACAGCCGTCTTCGCGCTGCTGGCGCTTTGTCTCGCCCTTCTGGTGGTGATGCCGACCGGCTGGCTGCTTTGGTACAGCGTGACGAACGATCAAGGGCAAATCGCGATCGGCAACTGGCTCGCGCTGGTCACCGACCGTTCGCTGCGCGCTGCCATGGGCGTCACCATGGTGATCGCCGTCAGTGTCGCCGCTCTGTGCGCGGTCGTCGCCCTGCCGCTCGCGTTTCTGATTGCCCGCACAGACGTGCCGCTGCGACGCACGATCCGTGCCGCGGTCACCGCCTCCTTCGTCACCCCGCCTTTTCTCGGCGCCGTCGCGTGGGAAGTTCTGGCCGCCCCAAACTCCGGTCTTCTGAACGTCTGGGCCCGCCAGATATTTGGCTTCGGACGCTACCAGCATGTGTTCAATATCTTCACCGTATCGGGTGTCATCTTCGCCACCACCTGCTACACGTTTCCGTACGTCTTCACCCTGCTTACCAACGCATTTGAGCGCGTGCCTTCGGAGCTTGAGGACGCCTCCGCCGTCATTGGTGCCAATCGGTGGCGCACCGCGCGGGACATCACCGTTCCGCTGGTATTGCCGGCCTTGCTCGCCGGCATGCTGGTGGCATTCCTGCAAGCGCTCACCTTGTTCGGCACGCCGGCGATTTTGGCGCTGCCAGCCGGTTTCAATACGCTGACCACCAAACTTTGGAGCCTGTTCCAGTATCCGCCGCAGACCCACCTCGCGGCCGCCGCTTCCATGCCGCTGCTGCTGATCACCGCGCTCGTCCTCTGGGGACAGCGACGCGTACTCGGCGATCGCTCGTTCGTCGTGATCGCCGGACGTAGCGGCACGACGCGCCCGATCGCTCTCGGCATATGGCGCGCACCGGCCTTGCTGTTCTGCGCGTTCATCATGTTGTTTCCCGTGATCCTGCCGTATTTCGCCCTGTTCAAGGTCGCCTTCGTCCACAACATCTCCGAGCCGCTTGCCTGGCAGAACCTGTCGCTGGAACATGTGGGCTTCGCCTTGTGGGGCATTTCGGATACGCAGGTTGCGCTGAAGAACACGATGCTACTGGGTGTCCTCACCGCCTGCATCGTCACCGTCGTGGTGCTCGTGACGGGCTATGCGGCGAGCCGTCGCCTTGTGCCAGGCCACCGAGCGCTGCCCGTGCTGGCGATGGCGCCCTTGGCAATACCCGGCATCGTCATGGGCGTCGGCCTGTTCCTGGTTTACACGCATCCGCCGCTGATGCTGTACGGAACGATCTGGATCGTGCTGATCGCATTCGTCACACTGGAGATGCCGGGCGGCTACCAGCAGGTGCAGGCAGGCATGAGCGGGCTGCATCCGGAGCTCGAGGAAGCCTCCCGCATCTTCGGCGCCTCAAGGCTTCGGGCTCTTATCGACATCACCGCTCCTCTGCTGCGCAGCACGATCGTCAGCACCTGGTGCATCGTTTTCATCGGCGCGTTGCGCGAACTGTCGGCGGCCATCCTGCTCGCCAACGCCAACACCCAGACCATCGCCGTCGTGATCTACAACCTCAACGAGAGCGGTGACATGGGTCCCATCGCGGTCCTTGGGATCCTCCTGATGCTGATCACCTTCGCGGTCGTCATCCTGGTCAACCGCCTGCCCATGCTGGGCGGCGGACGATGAACGAAGCCTTCGAGTTCAGTGCGTCTCGGTGCCGGGAGCGTCGCAGTGATACCCGTTGGGGATCGCGTGGCAGCCTGTCACATAACTGTAGTCCGCCGGTGCCGCGGGTGCGGCATTCTCTGACGAGCCGCCGTGCGGAGCAGCCAATACAATGACCTGGGGTGGCGGTGGCGCTACCTCCTCGGGTGGCGGAGCTTCAGTCTGAATCGTCGGTGGCTCACCAGGCCAGAGAGTGATCGGCAGGCCGGTCTGCGCCAGGCCGTGCCGATGCAGGCCCCGACCTTCCTGCATATGGGGGTGCCGTGCGGTAACCTGCGGCCTGCCGACTCCAAACGGCACGCGCGCACGCGATGAATGCGTGGAGAGCAGCAATGCAGGTCGCGCAGATCCGGATCCGCTGGATCCATCCCGGGCCGACACGGGCGTGCCCCCAAGAAGACCCAGCGTGATGATCATGGAAACCCCGAGGGCACGCCAAACCACGGCACAATCCCTAAATCGCTGATCTGCCTGGGCACGAGTACTGTCCAGCGCTATTGATGCTGTCAACCGCTTGTTGGCCTGCATCGCCGCCGGTCGGTTGACACAACGCTTTGCGTTGACCAGGACGGACGCCAGCGGCCTTATACGATATATGAGCACTTCCCCATCCCGACGTCCGGTCGGTCTGGTGCACGCTCCGCCCCGCCGGCAGGCTCAGCCGCCGGGTCCGTGCGCCATGGTCATTTTCGGCGCCAGCGGCGATCTGACGCGACGCCTGCTGGTGCCCGCGTTGTACAATCTCGCGCGCACCGGCCTCATTCCCGAGCATTTCGCCATCGTCGGCGTCGATCTCGCCGAACGCAGTGCCGAGGACTGGCGCGACAGTCTGCGCACGATGCTGCAGAGCTTCGTCGGTAACCCCACCAGCGAGAACCGCATTGACGCGATCGACGATGCGGTCTGGCAGCGTCTGGCCGGCGCCATGTCATACGTGCAGGGAGACTTCAGCGATCGCGACCTGTTCGAGAGGCTGCGGATGCACCTGCAGGACGTCGCCCGAGGGCGACAGACCGGTGGGAACTGCCTGTTCTACTTTGCCGTGGCCGACCGCTTCTTCGGCCCCCTCGTGGAACAGCTCGGTCATGCCGGTCTGCTGGATGAGGAGCTGCGCGATGACAAACCACAGCGCTGGCGACGGGTAGTTATAGAGAAGCCATTCGGCCACAGCCTCGACACGGCGCGCGAACTCAACGCGCGTATCCGTCGTGCGTTGCGCGAGGAGCAGATCTTTCGCATCGACCACTTCCTCGGAAAGGAGACGGTGCAGAACATCATGGCCTTCCGCTTCGCCAACGGGTTGTTCGAGCCGATCTGGAACCGCGACCGCATCGACCATGTGCAGATCACGGTGGCCGAGACGGTCGGTGTCGAGCATCGCGGCAAATTCTACGAAGTGACCGGCGCGCTACGCGACATGGTGCCCAATCACGTATTCCAACTGCTGGCGATGATCGCGATGGAGGCACCGGCGGGGTTCGACGCGCGCTCGGTGCGCAATCGCAAGGCCGATGTGTTCGCCGCATTGAGCGCACTTACGGAGGAGGACGCGGTGCGCGGTCAGTACGGCCCGGGAACCGTGCTCGACGCGAATGTGCCGGATTATCGCGCCGAACCGGACGTCGCGCACGACTCCAATATCGAGACCTTCGTTGCCATTCGGCTGGCAATCGACAACTGGCGCTGGGCGGGCGTGCCGTTCTACCTGCGCACCGGCAAGCGCATGTCGCGGCGCTACAGCGAGATCGCCATCCGCTTCAAGCACGCACCTTATGCGCCGTTCGAGGACACGCATGTCGAGGAGCTGCCGCCCAACTGGCTCGTGCTCCGAATTCAGCCGGACGAGGGCATTTCCTTGCAGTTCGAAGTGAAGCGGCCGGGCCCAGTTGTCGATCTTGCAGCGGTGCGCATGGACTTCAGCTATCGCGACTGGTTTCCCCGCGAACCGAACGTCGGTTACGAGACGCTGATCTATGACTGCATGATCGGCGATCAGACGCTGTTCCAACGTGCCGACATGGTGGAAGAGACTTGGCGGGTCGTGCAGCCGGTGCTGGACGCGTGGGCCGCCAGGCCGCCGGCGCACTTCCCGAACTATGCCGCCGGCAGCGAGGGCCCGCGTGCAGCCGAGATGCTGCTGCAGCGGGACGGTCGCGCGTGGCGGCCAATCTGATCAGCGCGCACCGGTGTGCCGAACATGACAATACAGCTCGGCATCAATCCGATCACTTGGACCAACGACGACATGCCGGAGTTGGGCGGCGACATTCCGCTGGAGACGTGCCTTTCTGAGACGCGCGTAGCCGGCTATAGCGGCACAGAACTTGGCGGCAAGTTCCCACGCACATCGAGTGCGCTCGCGCCGATCCTGGCGCGCCATCATCTACGGCTGGCTTCCGGCTGGTTCGATGGGCGCATCCTTGAGCGCGACATCGCCGAGGAATTCGCAGCGATCGAACCGCACCTTGCGTTGTTGCGGGATCTCGGCTGCAAGGTCGTGGTGTATGCTGACACCTCTGGGCGGCACGGCTTTCCGCCGATATCGCAGCGGCCGAGGCTCGCTGATGGTGACTGGCCTGCCTATGGCCGCAAGCTGACCGATCTCGCGGAACGCATGGCTGCGTTGGGCGTTCGCATGGCCTTCCATCATCACATGGGTACGATGGTGGAGAGCGAGGCCGATATCGATCGCCTGATGACGACGACCGGTGAAGCGGTAGGACTGCTGTTCGACACCGGCCATTGCCTGTTCGCCGGTGGTGAACCCGACGCGCTGCTGGCACGCCATGTCGCGCGCGTCGTTCACGTGCATTGCAAGGATGTGCGACGAGACGTGCTCGAACGGGCGATCAGAGAGGACATGACCTTTTTGGCCGCGGTGCTCGAGGGCGTGTTTACCGTTCCAGGCGACGGCTGCATCACTTTCGCACCGCTCCTGCGCCGACTTCACGACGCCGGATATGCCGGTTGGCTGGTGGTGGAGGCGGAACAGGACCCCCGCAAGGCTCATCCGCTGACCTATGCCCGGCTTGGTTACCACAATTTGCGAGCGATGGCGGAGAGGGCTGGGTTCCAGGTAACGCCTCCCACCTGAGTAACGTCAAAGCAGTTTCTCGAAAAAGAGGCTCGTCGCGACGGCCTCTT
This sequence comes from uncultured Alphaproteobacteria bacterium, assembly GCA_963791495.1. Taxonomy (GTDB): domain Bacteria; phylum Pseudomonadota; class Alphaproteobacteria; order Acetobacterales; family Acetobacteraceae; genus JAMXLO01. Next base: position 84,098 of record CAWBST010000017.1, on the reverse strand, counting down.
GTGTCATGGCGGCGTAGGCCCCGAACGCCGGGCGGCGGACGAACCCCGCCCTTGTATACAGCCGTATTGCCGCTTCCTGTCGATCTCCCGTCTCCAGCCGAAGTGCGGCAAGTCGTGCAGCGCGTGTCTCCATCTCGATGCGCTGCAACAGGGCCTGTGCAACACCCTTTCCACGTGCGGCGTCGCGCACGTACATCCGCTTGACCTCCGCGAAATCAGGGAACAGCGCGACGCCGCCACATCCCACCGCCTTGCCGCTCAGGCGTGCGAGGAAGAAACGGATGTGCGGCTGAAAGATCGCGTCCAGCGCCAGGCCATGCCGCTGCTCCGGTGAATACTCCGCCGAAAGTGTCCGATCGAGCTCACTGATCAGTTCGCGCACCTCATCGGTGGCGGGTGGCACGGCTTCGACCACGATCTTTTCTTCTTGGCTCATTATGGCAAGCTAGCCTGGCGGCGTACTGATGATCCAGTATCAAGCCTCATTGCATGGGCCATGCGGTAGGTGCGGCGCACAACGACGTGAGGCAACCCTTCACTGATCTCGTCGTTGCGGCTCCAATCTTGGATGGAGTTGGCGATGAAGACGGTCATGGTTGCGACGATGATTGCGACATTGGCAATTCCTTTGGCTGTGTCTGCTTCGGCCGAGGAGGGAGGCTGCCTGAAGTACGGTGCAGGCGGCGCCGTAGCCGGCCACTTTGCCGGTCGTCACACGATGAGTGGCGCAGCGGTCGGCTGTGGTGTCGGGTCATGGAAGCGCCACAGGTCACGCGAAGCGGATCGCGCACAGGAACGAGCCTATCAACAGGGTCTGCGAGATCAGGACTATCGGAACGGCGCCGACGAGCGTCGCTGAACTCAGGAGCTAGATGCGGCTTTCCGAGTTGAAGAAAGACCCATGAGCGCTTCCGTTCAGTATTTGCTGGCGATTGGGGCCGCGCTCGCTTTGGAGGGCTGCGCGTCCCCCGATAGCGGCGATTATGTCCAAGCCGCCGCTCGGCACGCACACTGGGCCGAAGAGGCTCGTGAAGGTGCGACTGAGGACGAGGCAGCGGCGAGGTTTTCTGCTGCGCAAGGGGACGAGGCGAGAGCAAACGACCTCAGGGACAATCGAAGAGCGTTCATCAGGAGGTCGCAACTCGAGCAGTTTCAGGCTGACAAGGATCAGTGGCTGAGCCGATGGTGGCCCTCGTGGTCTCGCCCGTGATCGGGCGACGCCTTGAAACAGCCTGCCACCATCCGGACAACGTCTCGACACAAGGTGTCGCCGATACTTGCTTCCATCCGGCCTCATCTCGCGATGAGGCGCGATCGGCTCATCGAGTGTCGTCGCGGTGACGACTGATTGCAGTGTCGGCTGCCGCCCCACATGATCCCGTCATGACCATCCAGATTGCGATTCGCCGTCTGCCGCACGGGAAGTCGCTGGCACTTCCCGCCTATGCCACTGCGGGCGCCGCCGGCATGGACCTGCTCGCCGCTATCGAAACACCAGTCACCATCGACCCCGGTAAACGCGCGCTGATCCCTACCGGCTTGGCCATCGCCCTCCCGCCCGGCTATGAACTGCAGATCCGCCCGCGCTCCGGCTTGGCACTGCGCCACGGTATCGTGTTGCCCAACAGCCCAGGAACGATCGACGAGGACTACCGCGGCGAGATCCAGGTGATCGTGCTGAACGCCGGCGATGCGCCCTTCACCATCGAACGCGGTGCGCGCATCGCCCAGGCCGTTCTGGCGCCGGTCGTGCGTGCCCGTTGGCACGAGGTCGAAAGCCTCGACGCCACCACCCGAAACGAAGGTGGTTTCGGCAGCACCGGCCACTGACCACCGTCACGCGATTGCCACCCGAGCGGGGGGTGACTCTGCGCATCGGGCCGGGGTAACAGGGCGCGCCGCAACCCCCGTCCGAGGCCGATGTCAGCGACGATCCACCCCGCCCTCGCCGAGGGAAGGCGCCTGCCGAACGCATGGGATGCGGCCGCCATCCTTTGCGTGTTCGCCGCGCTGATCGGCGTCGCGCACGAGGCGCCCAGCACATTCGAGCGGATCGACGCACCGCAGGCGCTGGCGGTCAGTCTGGATCCGATCCATTTGCCGGACTATGCGCTGCGCACCACGATGCGGATGTTCGCCGCACTGATGGCGTCGCTGCTGTTTACATTCCTCTATGCCACCGCCGCGGCGAAGAGCCGCCGCGCCGCGCTGATCCTGATCCCGATCCTCGACATCCTGCAGTCGGTGCCGATCCTGGGCTTCCTCACCTTCACGGTTGTGTTCTTCATGGGCCTGTTTCCCGGCCGTGTGTTGGGGTTGGAACTGGCGGCAATCTTCGCGATCTTCACCAGCCAGGCGTGGAACATGGCTTTCAGCCTATACCAGTCGCTGAAGACCGTGCCAGCCGATCTGACGGAGGCGGCCGACAGCTTCCACCTCACGCCATGGCAGCGCTACTGGCGGCTGGAGGTGCCGTTCGGCATCCCCGGGCTGGTGTGGAACACCATGATGTCGATGTCGGGCGGCTGGTTTTTCGTCGTCGCGTCCGAGGCCGTGTCTGTGGGCGACAACACCTGGAAGCTGCCGGGCATCGGCTCCTATGTCGCGCTGGCATTGGAACGGCGCGATATCCTCGCAGTTTGCTACGCGATCATCGCAATGCTGGCGGTGATTCTCGCGTACGATCAGTTGCTGTTCCGCCCGCTCGTTGCCTGGTCGGCGAAGTTCCGCTTCGAGACCACCGCGGGCGCGACAGCCGCTGATCCGTGGCTGCTGCGGCTGATACGGCGGACGCGCCTGCTCAGTCGGCTGGGCGACGCGGTGGGCGACGCAGCATCTACGTTGGGCGGTCTGAAGCTGCGGTTCCAGTCGCGTCGCAGCAGTGTGGGGCTGCTGCCGTCACGCCTCGTCGACGGGGCGTGGTTCGTGGTGCTTGTTACGGTGCTCGCCTGGGCAGTGATCAGAATCGTCGGGTTCATCTCCACCGACCTGAACTGGCGCGATCTCTGGCAGGCACTGGGGCTCGGCCTTCTCACCCTCACTCGAGTTGCGGTGCTGATGGTGCTGGCAAGCCTGCTCTGGGTGCCGATCGGCGTCTGGCTTGGCCTGCGACCGGTATGGGCGCGGCGAGCGCAACCGCTCGCACAGTTCCTCGCCGCGTTTCCTGCCAACCTGCTGTTTCCGCCTGTCGTGCTGTTCATCGTCTATTTCCACTTGAATGCCGACATCTGGCTGACGCCGCTGATGATCCTGGGCACCCAGTGGTACATTCTGTTCAACGTCATAGCGGGTGCCGCGGCGTATCCTGGCGACCTGCGCGAGGCGGCAAGCAACTTCCGCATCGGCGGCTGGCTGTGGTGGCGCAAGGTGATGATCCCGGGGATTCTCCCGTATTATGTGACAGGCGCGATCACCGCCTCGGGTGGCTCGTGGAACGCCGCCATCGTCGCCGAGGTTGCCTCATGGGGCGACACGAAGCTGACCGCGCACGGCCTTGGCGCCTATATCGCGGCGGCGACCGAGCGAGGCGACATGGCACGCGTCGTGCTGGGTGTGGTGGTGATGTCGGGTTTCGTGCTGTTGTTCAATCGCCTGCTGTGGCGGCCGCTCTACGTCTATTCGGAACGACACCTGAAACTCGGCTGAACGAGGAAGCCCATGGACACCATTGTCAGCCAGCAGATGCTGCTCGAGGTGAGGGGCTGCAAGCAGGCCTACCACAAGGACGCCAGCGCCGATCTGGTGGTGCTCGATGGTGTCAACCTTGCGCTACGCGAAGGCGAGATGGTGGCGCTGCTTGGCCGCTCGGGGTCGGGCAAATCGACACTGCTGCGCATCGTGGCCGGCTTGCTCGAGCCGACCGCCGGCGAGGTGCTGTGGCGCGATCGGCCGGTTCACGGGCCGGCCGAAGGTGTGGCGATGGTGTTTCAGAGCTTCGCGCTGTTTCCATGGCTGACGGTGCAGGAGAATGTGGAGCTTGGCCTGGAGGCGCGAGGCGTCGCTCGCGCCGAACGTGAGAGCCGCGCCGAGGCCGCGATCGATCTGATCGGATTGGGCGGGTTCGAGAGCGCGTATCCGAAGGAGCTGTCGGGCGGCATGCGTCAGCGCGTCGGCCTGGCGCGTGCGCTCGTGGTGCATCCCGATCTGCTGCTGATGGACGAGCCGTTCAGCGCGCTCGACGTGCTGACCGCGGAGAACCTGCGCACCGACCTGATCGATCTGTGGTCGGAGGGAAAGCTGCCGGTCCGCTCTGTGCTGATGGTGACGCACAATATCGAGGAGGCGGTGCTGATGTGCGACCGCATCCTGGTGTTCGCGTCGAATCCCGGCCGCGTCGCGAACGAGCTGCGTGTGCCTTTCCCGCATCCGCGCAATCGGCTTGATCCAGCGTTCCGCCAGCTGGTGGACGACATCTACGGGCTGATGACACGTCGGCCTGTCCCGAGCATTCGTGCGGTGGCCGCGGCGCCGGTGACCATCGACATGCCGCTGCAGCGCGTCGGCACCAACCAGATGGCAGGCCTGATGGAGGCACTGGCGGGGCCGCCTTACAACGGCCGCGCCGACCTACCAGCGTTGGCGGCTGCATTGCAGTACGAGGTCGATGAACTGCTGCCCCTCGGCGAGACGTTGCAATTGTTACACTTCGCCGTGCTGGAGGAGGGCGACATTCACCTGACCGAAGTGGGCCGCCTCTTCGTCGTCGCCGATACCGATGAACGCAAGCGGCTTTTTGCTGTCGCGCTGCTCGCGTATGTGCCGCTGGCCAAGATGGTCCGCCAGGTGTTGGACGAACGTTGGAATCATCGCGCCTCAGCGGTGCGTTTCCGCGACGAGCTCGAGGACCATATGTCACCCGAGTACGCGGAGGATACGCTGCGCACTCTCGTCGCATGGGGCCGCTACGCCGAGCTATTCAGTTACGACGAGGAGGCGGAACAGTTCAGCCTGGAGGACATCGGGTAGACCCGCTTGCGGTCGGCGCGAAGCGCCAGGGTGCGGGTACCGGTTCTAACGCCGGGTTTCGATCGGGGCGCAGTTCGTCCGCCCGGACGCGACGCAGTCCTGAATGCGCCCTGCCCGATTGAGCTGGTGCACGATGAACAGCACGGCAATGACCAGCGCCACGATCGCCGCGAGCCCGACAAGTGCGCGATACGGCTTCTGCTCCGACGGTCCCCGTTCGCTCACGACCTCTCTCTCAGTGATCGATCGACAGCACTTTCTCCTCTGTTTCGGCCCACTCGTTGACCAGCGTGTAGCCGATGCCGAGCAGCACCGGGCCCAGGAAGATACCCAGCAATCCGAACGCTATCGCCCCTCCCAGTACGCCAAGGACCGTCAGCAGGAAGGGAAGCTGCGCGCCGCGCGCGATGAACCACGGGCGGATTACTGAATCGGCGCCGGAGACGGCCACCACGCCATAGATTGCCAGGAAGATGCCCCAGCCGAGATGGCCGCTGCTCATCAGCCAGAGCGCGGCGGGGATCCACACCACCGGCGCGCCAATCGGCAGCACCGACAGGAAGCCCGCCACCGCTCCCAGCAGAACCGGCCGCGGCACGCCCGACAGCCAAAGGCCGAAAGCCGTCAGCACGCCCTGCACGATGGCGGTCAGCAGAATGCCGTACACCACGCCGCGCACCGTGGCGCCGGTGACATCGATCAGCCGCTCCGCGCGCGCGCCGGCGATCCTTGCCAGGATCACGCGCAGCCGCGCCGCTATCGGCTCGCCATAAAGATAGAAGAAGAACGCAATGAACAGCGCGAGCACGAACAGCAGCACGCCGTTGGCGAGGCCGAGCAGCAGGCCGAGCCCGCCCTCCAGGACAATGCCGAAATAGGGTCGCAGGGCCTCCGCCATCACCGTGATGTCGGCCGCCCAGCGGTTCCACAAATCGCCGATTGTCTGGCCGACCGCCGGGATCTCGAACACCCAGTCCGGTGCACCCGGCAGGCCGGCGCGCAGCGCATCCTCGATGACGCCCCTCAGGTGGTTCACATCGTTCGCGCCGCCGGGGGCGGCGAGCGCAAGCGGCAGCACCAGCACCACGGCGGTCAGCGCCACCATCACGCCGGCCGCGGCCCCGCGGCGCAGGCGGGCCTGCTGATGCATCCACTCGCACACCGGCCAAGTGGTGAACACCAGGATCGCCGCCCACAGCAATGACGAGAAGAACGGATAGAGTACCAGCACGCAGCCGACGGCGATCCCGCCGAGCAGCAGTGCCAACAGCACGCGTTCCGCGGTCATGCGCTGGTCATTCCCCCCGCCCGCTTGTAGCCTCCCGCCGCATTTCCGGGGAGGGTCCGCCATGCCACGCCTGGCCGCAAACCTGTCCATGATGTTCAACGAGGTGCCGTTCCTCGACCGTTTCGCCGCCGCGCGCAAGGCGGGGTTCGACGGAGTGGAATTCCTGTTCCCGTACGAGCATCCCCAGGCCGAGTTGCGCAAGCGGCTGGATAACGAGGGACTAACTCAGGCGCTGTTCAATATGCCGCCCGGCGAGTGGGGTAACGGCGAGCGTGGGTTGGCCAGCCTGCCGGGACGACAGGCCGAGTTCCGCGACGGTGTGAAGCAGGCGCTCGACTATGCCGGCGCGCTGGGCTGCAAGTTGGTGCACTGCATGGCGGGGATTGTTCCAGCCGGTGTGTCCCAGGTGACGGCCGGGAGCGTTTACGCCGCCAATCTTGCCTGGGCGGCGGAGCAGGCGATGCAATCCGGCGTGAAGCTGGTGATCGAACCGATCAATCACCGCGACATGCCGGGCTATTTCCTCAACACCGAGGCACAGGGCGCATCGGTTGTGGACGCGATCGGGCGCGACCGGCTTGGGCTCCAGTTCGACGTCTATCACTGCCAGTCGACGGAAGGCGACATCACCAAGCGCATGGAGCAGTTCATGCCGGTGATCGCGCACATGCAGATCGCCGATGTCCCAGCGCGCAACGAACCGGGAACCGGGGAGATCGGCTGGAAGTTCGTCTTCCGCCGGATGGATGAGCTTGGCTACGACGGTTGGGTCGGATGCGAATACCGGCCGGCCGGAGATACCGTCGCCGGCCTGAAGTGGCGCGAGGAGTTCGGAGTTTGAGCACCAGCCACACTGACAAACGCTTGGGAGGCACCTTATGAAGATTGGATTCATCGGCCTCGGCATCATGGGTCGCCCCATGGCGCTGAACCTGCACAACGCCCAGCATTCCCTGGTCGTGCATGACCGCGCCTCGCTGGCGGACGACATCCGCGCCGCGGCAGAGGTCGTGGGGGACGGCAAGACGGTCGCCGAGAAGTCCGAGGTGGTGATCCTGATGGTGCCCGACACCCCGGACGTCGACAACGTGCTGTTCTCGCCGAACGGGGTCGCAGCGGGCCTCTCGCCCGGCAAACTGGTGATCGACATGTCCTCGATCAGCCCAATCGAGACCAAGGCATTCGCAAAGAAGATCAACGCTCTCGGGTGCGACTATCTGGACGCCCCGGTATCCGGCGGCGAGGTGGGCGCGAAGCAGGCCACGCTGACCATCATGGTCGGTGGACCGGAGGCTGCCTTCGCGCGCGCCAAGCCGCTGTTCGATCTGATGGGCAAGAACATCACCCATGTCGGTTCCGCGAACGGCGACGGCCAGACCTGCAAGGTGGCGAACCAGATCATCGTCGCGCTGAACATCCAGGCCTGCGCGGAAGCTCTTGTATTCGCGGCAAGGGCAGGCGCCGATCCAGCGAAGGTGCGGCAGGCGCTGATGGGCGGCTTTGCCTCCTCGCGCATCTTGGAGGTGCATGCCGAGCGTATGCTGAACGGCACGTTCAATCCCGGCTTCCGCATCCGGCTGCACCAGAAGGACCTGAACCTCGCGCTGTCAGCAGCGAAGGAACTCAGCCTGTCCTTGCCCAACACGGCCATCGCGCAGCAGATGTTCTCATCCTGTGCCGCGCATGGTGGGGCTGATCTGGACCATTCGGCGCTGATCCTGGCGATCGAGGGGCTGGCAGATTTTTCCGTTCGCGGAAAGAAATAACACCCCCCCCGGCGACGAGTCGCAGTAAATAAACGAGGTTGCATTTTCGAGCCGTCTGGTCATAAGCTGGCTCGCCCGCACCGATTCTGAGACTCGTGCAGTATGTGCACGGACAGCGGGCAATGGGCCAAGGAGACGGCCGCATGTCCATGCGCTTCAACGAAATCGGTCAGCAGCTGCGGGCCTACCGCCTGGAATCTGGGCTGCGTGCAGAGGAAATCGCTGCGCGTCTCGGCGTCTCGCGTGCCGCGCTGTATCGCTATGAGAAGGGCGAGGTAATCAAGCTCGACACGATCAAGCGCCTCGCCGAATTGCTGAAGATCTCGCCGCTGTCGCTGCTGGGGATCGGGGTTGAATACTACAACCGGCCGATCGGCTACTACGAGCGCATTCGCCAGGTTGAGGAAACCGCCGATCAAATCCTGCAGCTGTTCGGGCCGATCTGCTACCTGACAACCTCGGATGCCTACGACAACGCCCTAGCCGAGGCTTTTGATGAGGCAGGCGAGCAGGCGACCACGGAACGCACGGCGATGCGTTCGATGGCCGAGCAGGTGCTGGGCATCCTGAACGCTCGCAAGCGCATGTATGCGATGCGCCGGCCGGGAATCATCGGGATGGTATCGCTGTCATCAATACAGCGTCTGCTGGAGACCGGCGTGGCTGGCAGTATCCATGTTTCCGATCGGGTGCGCCGGATCTGCCGCGACGTGGCGGTGACCGAGGTCGAGAACATGGCCGCGCTCATGGAGGCGGAGCCGATGGGCCTCCAGTTCGGCCTGCTGACCGGCGCCGAACCAACCTCGGCGTTCAAGATCCTTCGCGCGCGCGATCATGTCAGCCTGGCGATCAATCCGTTCCGTGCCGACACGCACCCCTCGGCCCATACCGGCGTCGCGATGATCACCGGCGCCGACGAGGCGATCGCGGCACACCAGCGTGTCGCCGAAGCGAGCTGGCGCGAGGCACTGAAGGGCCAGGCTGGAGCCAGTCGGCTCAGGCAGCTGGTCTCGACCGCCGTACCCGCCTGACCCTGCACATTCCCCTCTCCAGCGAAGCGGGGGAGGGCGGGGAGGGGGTGCCGCCAGCCATCCGTTTCTCTATGCTGGCGCGATGCCGCCTCACACGTTTCCTCCGCTTCCCGCTCACCCGGACGTGAAGGTCTGTTCCGAGCAGCGCGTATGGACCGGCCGTTTCCCGCTGGACGTAGTGCGATTCCGACATCGTCGCTTTGATGGTGCCCTCTCCGGCATGAAGACCTGGGAGGTGTGGCGACGCGGCCGTGCCGCGGCAGTGCTGCCGTACGATCCGGTCGCCGACGCGGTGGTGCTGATCGAGCAGTTCCGGTTGCCGGCGCTGGTCGCGGGTCTCGACCCCGTGCTGGTCGAACTGCCAGCCGGCCTCTGCGACGATGGCGAAACGCCCGAGGCGACGGCGCGGCGCGAGATGATGGAGGAGATGCGGCTGTCGGTGGGCGCACTGCTGCGGATCGGCAGCTTCCTGCTGACACCGGGCGGCGCGGACGAGGTGTGCGAACTCTATGCCGGCCGCGTGCAGGCGCCTGAGGCTGATGGCGACGGCATCGCCGGGCACGCCGGCATGATGGACGAGCACGAGGACATCCGTGTCCGTGTCTGGCCCGCCGACCGCGCGATCGAGGCGGCGTTGGCCGGGCAGATGACCAATTCTGTGACGGCGATCGGTCTTCTCTGGCTCGCCGCGCAACGTGACGCACTGCGGAAGGAATGGATGACGGCATGACGGAAAAGCTCTTCCTCGACGACCCTCGGTTGCGCTCCGCGACCGGCACTGTGCTGGCGAGCGGACCGGACGGCATCGTCCTGGATCGCACGGTGTTCTATGCCCGCTCCGGCGGACAGCCAGGCGATGTCGGTGCGCTGCGCTGGGACGGCGGCGAGACCGCGATCGCTGATACGGTGAAGGGGGAAGGGGAGACAATCCTGCATTTTCCGGCGCCCGGTGCGACTTTGCCGCCCGTCGGCGCCACCGTGGAAGGTGAGATCGACTGGGACCGCCGCTACCGGCTGATGCGCATGCACACTGCGATGCATCTGCTGTGCAGCCTGATCAAGGGCGCGGCGGTAACTGGGGGCTCGGTTGGCGCGGACCGCTCGCGGCTTGATTTCGACCTGCCCAATCCTCCGCCCAAGGAGGAGGTCGAGGCGGGCCTAAACGCGCTGATCGAGGCGGACCATCCGGTGCGGATCGAATGGGTGGACGAGGCGGTGCTCGATACCGACCCGGCCCTGGTGCGCACGATGTCGGTAGCGCCGCCGCGCGGCACCGGCCGCCTGCGGCTGATGCGGATCGGCGAGGGCGACGCGCTGGTGGACCTGCAACCGTGCGGCGGCACGCATGTCGCACGAACCCGAGAGATCGGCCGCATCTCCGTGGTGAAGATCGAAAACAAGGGGAGGCAGAACCGCCGCATCATCATCGCGCCGGCGGGGTAGCGCCCGGTGCGCCTATGCCTTCGGCCGACGGCGAAGGATGCTGAATGCTCCCGGACGCACAGACATCCAATGGTGGTGATCAGAAGTGCGAGGGGCGCGTGTCGCTCGGAGCGCTCTTCATCGCATTCCTCAAGGTTTCGCTCTGTGGCTTCGGCGGCGGGCCCGTTTGGGCGCGCCGTGTCGCTGTCGAACAACGCCGATGGGTAAGCGAGGATGAATTTGCGGACATCTTGAGCCTTTGCCAGTTCATGCCTGGGCCGAACGTCATTGGCATCGCTGTCTGTGTAGGTTCGAAACTACGGGGATCCGTCGGGGCCATTGCCGCCGCCACCGGTTTCGTATTGATACCCGGGACAATTGGTTTCTTGCTTGGCGTACTGTATTTCCAACATGCGCACTTTGCGGTCCTTCAGAATATTCTGGGTGGAATTTCCTCCACCGCGGCAGGGCTGCTCATCGCAACTGGTATCAGAATGCTGGTGCCGTACCGCGGTCGTCCTGCGGCCTTGCTCTTTGCCGCCCTCGCCTTCGGCCTTACGACCTTCAGCGGATTACCGCTACTCACCGTCCTCTTCGGCCTGATACCGCTCAGCACCGCGGTCGCGGGCATCGAATACGCGAGAGCACAATGAACGGCCCTCCAGCCTCAGTTGCGCTGACCGCGCATCTTGCCCTGCTGTCGTCGATTAGTTTTGGCGGCTTCCCAACGATCTTGCCAGATGTTCGCAACTTCGTCGTCGCTACCCATGAGTGGCTGACAGATCAGGAGTTTGCTAACTGCTTCGCGATGGCGCAGGCCGTTCCGGGGCCAAACATGATCCTCATGATGAGTTTCATTGGATGGAAGGTGGGAGGAATCTCCGGCGCCCTTGCAGGCGCTCTCGCGACCTTCGGGCCACCCTGCGTCATGTATTTCGCCGCCTACCGCCTGTGGGAACGGTTCCGCGCCGCACCGTGGCAATCGATCGTGCGAGGCGGCCTGGTACCGGTAACCTTTGGGCTCGTCATCGCTGGCGGCACGATTATGGCGCGCGCGGCTGACACCGGGTGGCAGGCCGCTGCGCTCACAGTTGCCGCAGTCGTTCTCATGTTGAGGACGCGGCTCAATCCCCTTTGGATGATTCTCGCAGGCGGAGCCCTCGGTGGGTTCGGCGTACTCTGAATGATCGCGTGTGTCCGTGGACTACTCTGCCGAGGTTAATCATCCCAGTCTCGAGCAACGAACTCAAAGCGCTGCCACCCCATCTCGCGCCGCACCCAGCACGTTCGAGTCAGGGGTCCGGTCGATTGGTATCATGGCCCCGGCGTCACGGTCATCCCGCCAAGCCACACCCCCGTCTTGAGCTGCGCCACCAGTCGTTTCTTCTGGTCGTCGTTGAATATTTGCGGTGTTGCCCAGAACTCCCGCTGGGTCTTGATGCTGCGCTCCGCCAGCTTCGGCTTGCTGCCGCCGTCGGACATGATGTTCGTCGGATCTGTGGTGTGCTCGAGATTGGCGATGAAATGGCCGAGCTCGTGCAGGCCGGTGTTGGCCAGCGCCGGGCCGAGCAACCAGGACGCGTTCAGAAAGCGGCGGGTGTCGCGCGTGTTGGTCTTCGGGTCCACCGGGCCGCAGACGCGCATGTCCTGGTGCGCCCGCACGAACACCGACTCGCCTGCGTCCTCGCCAAGCAGGTTGCCCAATCCCGAGCTGGGGCACAGGTCCCGCGCCCGCGTGTCCGTATCGGAATCGAAGTCGAGGTTGAGGTCGCCGCGGTGATCGCCCTTGGTGATCGTCAGCGTCTTGCCCGCGTCCTTGCACAGCGGTTCCAGCACCTGCCGTAGCCGCACCACCACTTCTGAGTGGGTCTTGGCGTCGAGATCGTCCAGACCCGTACAGTTCAGCCACACCGCGGAACCCATCTTTCCTGCTCCCTCATCGGCGTTCGAGGGTCTGGATCTAAGGGGCGATCAAGCCGACGGATGTGACCAGGCTCACGTCGCCATTAGAATCCCGGCAACTCCGACTGTGACAGCCGGCACGGTCACCCTCCCGCCGGTTGTTGGCGGCGCCGATTCAAGCCTTGTTGACGTTCCAGAACACCGGCACGGCTCCCTTCAGCAAACCACTGAGGTTGCTGCGCCAGGCGGATGGCGGGAGGTATTGGCCGAGGGGAATGAACGGGACCGTCTCGAAGGCACGTAACTGAATTTCCGCATCGAGACGCTTGCTCGCGGCTTCGTCGTTGCTGTCCATCCAGGCGTTGCGCATCACTTCCATCTTCTCGTCGCTTGGGTAGCCGAACCAGGCGTCCTTGCCGCTGCCCCGCAGAGCGGCGGCGAAGATCGGGTCGCCATAATCTGCCGCCGGCGCACCATATGGGAAGATCGACCAGCCGCCCCTGTCCAACGGCTCCTTGTTGGTACGGCGCTGCACCACCGTACCCCAGTCGAGCGACTGTTCGTCCATGTTGATTCCAACCCGTCGTAGCGACGAGGTGACGACACTGCTCATCGCGTCATAAAGTGTCTGGTCGGTTGGGTGCATCAGCACAACGCGCTCCCCCCGTAGCCGGCCTCCTTCAGCGTGGTCTTGATGTCGGCGGTGCTGTGGCGTTTACGCACCGCATCCCTCCGCGCCGCTGATTGACACCCCGGCGCCCTTGCCGACACTGCCCCGCTGCGCGGCAAAGGGGAAATATGATGGGACCGCTTGTGACGACCGACTGGCTTGCCGCGGAACTCGGCAAGCCGGACCTCGTGGTATTCGACGCCACGAAATACCTGCCGAATGAGAACAAGGATGGCCATGCAGAGTTCCTCCGTGCCCACATCCCAGGCGCGCGGTATTTCGACATCGACGAGATCGCGGATCCGGACACCGACCTGCCGCACATGGTCCCCACGCCCGGGCGCTTCAAAAAACTGATAGGCGCGCTCGGCGTATCGAACGCCTCGCGCGTGGTGTTCTACGACCAGAAAGGACTTGCGTCCGCGGCGCGCGGCTGGTGGCTGATGGGGCTGTTCGGCCATGACGCTGCGGCGGTGCTGGATGGCGGACTGCCGAAATGGCAGAGCGAACAACGCGCCACCGCGAGCGGCGAGCCGCCGCCACCGGCGCCCGCCACCTTCCGTCCCGACTATCGCGCGGGAAAGCTGCGCGGCATCGGCGACGTGCTGGGCAACGTTAAGGCCCGGGCGGAGCTGGTGCTCGATGCGCGCGCCGCGGGTCGCTTCACCGGCGAGGTCCCCGAACCACGCGCCGGTATGCGCAGCGGCCATATCCCCGGTTCGGCGAGCCTGCCCTACACGGACCTGCTGAACACCGACGGCACGTTCCGTTCCGCTGACGCGGTGCGCGCCCGCCTGGCGCAGGCCGGTGTCGACGGCACGCGACCCGTGGTGACCAGCTGCGGCTCGGGCGTGACGGCCTGCATCCTGACACTGGGGCTGCGCATCGCCGGGCTGCCGGAGGGCGCCGTCTACGACGGTTCGTGGACCGAATGGGGCGGCCGCTCCGACACGCCGGTGGAGACGAAGCGCGCATGACCGACGGCTCGAAGCGCGGCTTCCGCACGCGGCTGTCGCACACCGGCCGTGCAGGCAAGCGCGTGCATGGCTTCGTCAATCCGCCGCTGCTGCGTGGCTCCACCGTGCTCTATCCGACGGTGGCGGAACGTCGAGCGATGGCAGCGCGGCGCGGTGAGCGGCTGCTGACCTATGGGCTGGGCGGCTCCGAGACACATTGGGCGCTGGAGGACGTCATCGCCGAGGTGGAAGGCGGCACGCACTGCGCGATCGTGTGTTCAGGGCTCGCCGCGGTGACGACCCCGCTGCTGGCGTTCCTCAAGAGCGGCGATCACTGCCTGATGCCGGACAGCGTCTACGGGCCGGCTCGTAACTTCGCCAACGGCGTGCTGAAGCGCTTCGGCGTGGAGACGACGTTCTACGATCCATCGATCGACGCGGGCATCACCGAGCTGATGCGGCCGGACACCACAGTTGTGTATACGGAGAGCCCAGGCAGCCACACCTTCGAGGTGCAGGACATCCCGGCGATCGCGCGTGTGGCGCATGAGCACGGCGCCAAAGTGCTGATGGACAACACCTGGGGCATCCATCACTTCCAGCCATTCACACACGGCGTCGACGTGTCGATCCAGGCTGCCACGAAATATCCGGCCGGGCACTCGGATGTTCTGATCGGCAGCGTCACGGTGAACTCAGACGAGGACTGGCGTACGTTGCAGTCGACGATGCGCGGGCTGGGTCAGTATGCCAGCCCTGACGATTGTTGGCTGACGCTGCGCGGCATGCGTACGATGGGCGTGCGGCTGGCGCAGCAGATGGATAGCGGCATCGAGATAGCGCACTGGCTGAGCAAGCGGCCAGAAGTGAAGCAGGTGCTGCATCCGGCACTGCCCGGCGCGCCGGGTCACGCGATCTGGAAGCGCGATTTCACCGGTGCATGCAGCCTGTTCGGCGTGGAGTTCAAGCCGGAGCATTCGGTGGAAGGCACGCACGCGTTCGTCGAGGCGCTGGAGCTGTTCGGCATCGGCGCGTCATGGGGTGGCTTTGAAAGTCTTGCGCTGCCGACGACAGGTTTCGTGACACGAACAGCAGGCGGCACGAAGTTCGAAGGGCCTCTGGTGCGGCTGCACATCGGCCTCGAGGATGTTGCCGACCTCATCGCCGATCTGGAACATGGGCTGAAGGTGATGCGGGAGTTCAGGCAGTAGCCGCCCTTCTATCGTCATTCCCGCGCAAGGGGCTGTAATCCAATCTCCGCATCCGAGATTGACGACTGATCGACGCAAAGCGAGTGAGACGCGGCCACATTTGTTGATTCCCTACCGCGTTGAATTGGGATTCTCTGGCGCCTGTGCGGAGGGAGGATTCGCGATGAGCCAGGGACCTCGGGTGCTGCGACCGGAGCGCGATCAGTTGCGCTGGGATATGGTTGATCTGGACAGCCAGTTGCCGCCGGAGCACCAGGCGCGTCTGGTGTGGTCGTATGTATCGGGCATGGAGTTGCGCGCATTCTACGCGCGGATCAGGGCCCGCGACGATGCCGCGGGCCGTCCGGCGAGTGATCCGGCGGTGCTGCTGGCGGTGTGGCTGTATGCGACGTTGGAAGGGATCGGTGTTGCGCGGGCGATCGCGCGTCTGTGTGAGTACCACTCGGCGTATCGCTGGCTGTGCGGCGGGGTTCCGGTGAATCACGACCTGCTGTCGTCGTTCCGCCGCGAGAGCGGCGCGGTGCTGGATGGATTGCTGACGCAGAGCCTGACCGGACTGATCGCGGAAGGCCTTGTGACGGTGGAAGAGGTGATCATCGACGGCACTAAAACGCAGGCCCGCGCCGGGCGTGGTTCGCTGGCGCAGGATGAGCGGCTGACGCGCATCGAGGCCCGCGTGGCGGAGCACGTGGCGCGACTGAGGCGCGAACTGGCGGCGGATCCGGCGGGCGCGGAGCGGCGTCGGCAGGAGCGAGCGTTGCGTGCGGCGGAGGAGCAGGAGGTTCGGCTGCGGCGGGCGCGGGCGAAGCTGGGGGAACTGGAAGCGGAGAAGCACGAGCGGGCGAAGTCGCATGCCAAAGCCGAGGCGGCGAAGAGCGCGCCCGCGGTGTCGACGTCGGATCCGGAGGCACGCTCGATGAAGATGGCGGACAACGCCACACGGCTGGCGTGGAACGTTCAGGTGGCGACCGCGCAAGGCTTCGTGGTGACGATCGAGCCGACCGATCGGCGCAATGACAGCGGTCTGGCATCGGCGCTTGTGGCGCAGATCGAACGCCGCTGCGGGGCGCCGCCCGAGCGGCTGCTGGCCGACACCACGGCAATGACGCAGGATGAGATCGTGGACTTCGCGGAACACTGTCCCGGGCTGACGGTCTATAGCCCGCCGCCGAAGGACCACGCGGCTGTCTCCGCCGAGACCCTGCGCAAACGGCAGTGGAAACTCGAACGCCAACCCGGCGTGCTGCGAGAGTGGCGGGAACGGATGGCGAGTGAGGCGGGCAGGCTGGTGTATCGGCGGCGCAAACTGACCGAGCATGTCCATGCCAAGATGAAGAACCGCGGCTTTGCCCGCATGCTGGTGCACGGCATCGCAAAGGTCCGGGTGGTCTGTCTGCTGCACGCCCTGGCGCACAATCTGGTGCACGCCCATCACATGCGAACCGCCATCGCCCAAGGGAGATAATCGCCCAGCAAGCGAGCGCACGCCTGGGCGGACCCATGGATCGGGGCCCCCCGCCAACGGCGCTCCAAACGCCCCGATACTTCCACAAACGGAACGGACTGACGAGCCTTCTGTCGCCACACGCGAGAAAGTTGAATTGGGTTACATCCCCGCACGCGGGAATCCAGCAGGGCAAGGCCCGGAATCGCCGCCTCTTGTCTACACCATCGCCACCGGCCGCACCGGCGATCCTGTTGCGCCGCGGAACTTGGTCGCCAGCAGGATGAAGCAGAAGCTGCCGATCCCCATCGCGCGTCAGCTCGTCCAGTGCCAGGTTCTCGATCAGGTACACACCCGCCTCCGCCAACGCATGCTGGTGCACCGGCATGGAGATGCCGTGGTTCGGATTGGGCAGCACCTCGACCGCCATGTTGTCGCAGCCGATCGCGACTACGCCGCGTTCGATCAGCCAGCGCGCGCCAGGCAGGTCGATGCCCGGCTCGCCCTGCAGATAACGCGCATTGTCGATGCCGAAATACCGCCCCCAGCCGGTGCGGATCAGCGCAATGTCACCCGGCTCGAGCGTCACCTTCGCCGCCTCCTCGGCGCGCGCCAGTTCGTCCGGCGTGACGACGCGGCCGGGGTTGAGGTGCTGACCGCCATCACAGCCGGCGACATCGAGCAGCACGCCGCGCGTGATCATCGGCGGTGCATGCTCGATGCCGAGACGCTCCAGTCCCCAGTCCGTCACCGTGTCGGCGGCGGACAGGCCATTGTACAGACGGTCGCCCTTGGAAAAATGCCCGAGCGCATCGATGTGCGTGCCGACATGCGCAGTCATCTCGATGCGTTCGACATTGGCCCCGGCGTCGTTGGTGGCGCCAAGCGCGCGGCGCCTTTTGATCGAGTCACGCCACGACGCCCAGATCGACAGCAGGAACGGCGTCTGGTTCGGCGCCATGAATGGCGCACCGGCGCCGATCTCATGACTGACGTCATAGACACGGCCATCGCGCACGGATTGCAGCGCGGAAAGCCGCTTCTCCACGGTCAGCAGATTGCCCGCGCCGATCTGATCGGTCGGACCCCAGCGCGAATGGTCGTGCGCGGCCATATGTTACCTCCCCGGCAGGTAAGCGCGTGCTGCTTCGATACCCGCGGCACGTATCAGTTCGCCGAACCGAGCCGATTGAAGCATGGATACGTTCTCCGGCACAGGATGCCAAAGCCGCGCAATCAGTGCCTCCGAGTCGACCGGGTCCTGCGGGCCGAACTCGGCGAGGAAGGCCCAGGCGCGGCCGGGCAACGTGATGACATTGAACCCCGCCGGCCCGAAGATGCTCGCGGCACCAGCGAGCGAATACGAGACGATGTGACCGCGGCCGTGCGGATCGAGATAAGCGAGATCCTCGCGCTCGACGAAATCCGGCTGTCCCGAGTTGAACAGATAGAGCGACCCGGGACGCGACACCGCGGCAAGCTGCGCCACGAGGTTGCGCAGAATGGTTGGCGTGAGGTGCTCTATCACCTCGATGCAGACGCCGGCGTCGAATGTCCGATCAACGCTGTCCAGCGTTCCGACGACGTAGTTCGCATTGCTGGTGCGGTGCGGCGGGGGCGGCGGATAGGGCTCGACCGCATGAAACCGATCGATCACCTCTGGCAGGAGTGTCTCAAGTGCATCGAGCAGCCAACCGGTGCCGGCGCCGATATCGACGAACGCGCGGATCGGCAGACGACAATACGCGATCGTCTCCGCGACGCGCAGCACCGCAGGGCCGAAACAGCGCTCCCGCGCCGCGTGCAGCTCATTCCGCCAGTAGTCGTCGGCATAGACGACAGTGCCGGCAACCAGGAAGTCGGGGTCCGCGAAAAGCGAACCGCACGCGCCACAGCGGAGATACCCAACGCCATCCACGTTGCGATAGCGCTGTGCCGCATTCGCCTTGCAAACCGCGCAGCGCATCAGCCGTGCCGGCGCAGGAACCGGCCGAACGCCGCAAGGCTGGTGTCCGACACATGATGCTCGATCCCTTCCGCGTCCTGCTCGGCAGCCTCGACCGGCACGCCGACCGCCAACAGCAGATTGACCACGATGCGGTGCCGCGCACGTACCCGCTCCGCCAGCCGCTCTCCGGCCTCAGTCAGAAACACGCCGCGATAGGGCTTCGCCACCGCCAAGCCCTCACGCTTCAGCCGGCCGATCGTCTTGATCGCAGTGGCATGCGATACGCCGAGCCGGCGCGCGATATCTGTGGGTCGCGCCTCGCCGCCATTCGCCAGCAGGTCGGAGATCAACTCGACATAGTCCTCGCTGAGCGCACTGGACTGAGCGGTACGCGCCTTGCCGAACCGCCGCGCCTGGGTAGGCTCGGCTGGCATCTCGGCACGCCGCGCACTCGGCGGACTTGCCACGGCGACTCCCTGCGATGTCGTCAGTTGGAACCCGAAAGAGACACCGGGACACCGGCTGTCTGCAAGAGCAGCAGCAGGTTGAGCCCCAGCACCACGACGGCCGCAACCACGGCGATCACGCGCGTCAGGCCTGAAGTCGTGAACGCGCCCATCACGTCGTGCCGACCGGACAGCACCAGCAGCGCGATCATCGGCACCGGCAGCACGAGGCTCAGCACGACCTGGCTCAGCACCAGCGCATGCGTTGAATCGGCCCCCATGGCCACCACGATCACGGCAGGAACCATGGTGGCCAACCGCCGCACCGGCAGCGGAATACGAAACCGGACAAAATCCTGCATTATCGTCTGGCCAGCCATCGTGCCGACCACCGAACTCGACAGCCCTGATGCCAGCAGCGAAGCCATGAACACCGCTGCCGCACCGATGCCAAGCAGCGGCCTCAACGTATGGAATGCGGTCTCGATAGAGGCGACCTCGGCGTGGCCCTGATGGAACACCCTCGCGGCCATCGCCAGCATCGCCATGTTCACCAGACCGGCAACGCCGAGGGCGAACAGCACCTCGCGGTTCGAGAAGCTGATGATGCGTCGGCGCTCGACGTCGGTGCGCGCGGGCATGCGGCCCTGGGTCAGGCTGGAGTGCAGGTAGATCGCGTGCGGCATCACAGTGGCGCCGATGATGCCGACTGCCAGCATGACGCTCTCGTTGCCGCGCAACTGCGGCACCACGGCGTGGTAGGCGAAGGCGCGCCAGTCAGGCGGGGCGACGAACAACTCGATCAGGTAGCACACGGCGATCACGCCGATGAACGCCGCGATCAGCATCTCTATCGGCCGGAAGCCGCGGCCCTGCAGCAGCAGCATGCCGTAGGTCAGGGCGAATGTGATCAGGAGGCCGGTCAGTAGCGGCAGGCCGAACAGCAGGCTGAGGCCAATGGCGGCTCCCAGCGATTCCGCGAGGTCGGTCGCCATCGCGGCCACTTCGCTGGCGACCCACATGGCGTAGACCAGCGGGCGGGGGAAGTGCGTGCGACAGAGTTGCGCGAGGCTTCGGCCGGTGACGATGCCCAGCTTTGCCGAGAGCGCCTGGAACAGCATCGCAACCAGGTTGGCCAGCAGGACAACCCACAGCAGCAAGTAGCCGAACTGCGCACCGCCCTGGATGTTGGTGGCGAAGTTGCCGGGATCCATGTAGGCGATCGAGGCGATGACCGCTGGACCGGCGAACGGCAGGAAGCCGCGCAGGCCGCGCCGGCGACCGGCCAGCGTCTCGCGGCCGGCGGCGACCGTGCGGTCCGTCAGGCTTGCCCGCTGTACCGAGACTCTGGCTCATGCAGCCACGACCATACTATGAACCCACTCCCACAGAATGTAGCCTTGGCTACATTCCTACTAGATAAGACTGCGAAGCCCCCTGTCAACAACGTCGTACAGGCGCTGTGGTGGCCAGCGACAGCGGCGAGGCGTCTACGGCGCGCGATGTGCAGACGTTCCGGATCTGTTCGCCGTCAGGCAGCCCTTCTTCTGAGGACTTCCAACATCGCGTCGAGACCGAGAATATAGGA
Source organism: uncultured Alphaproteobacteria bacterium (assembly GCA_963791495.1). Classification (GTDB taxonomy): domain Bacteria; phylum Pseudomonadota; class Alphaproteobacteria; order Acetobacterales; family Acetobacteraceae; genus JAMXLO01. The sequence goes on along the minus strand of CAWBST010000017.1, from coordinate 63,461 downwards.
ATGCATCCCGAAGCCGGTGATCATTCCTTCCGCAACGTCCGACAGGACGCAGTGTATGTTGCGCTTGGCAAGGCTGCTGATATGGACCTCGACATACGGCAGCGCCGCACCCTTTATGCAATCCTTCAGAGCAAATCCCGCATAGGTAAATCCGGCCGGGTTCATGACCAGCCCATCGAAGCCCTCCTCTGTTGCCCGATAGATGCGGTTGATCGCTTCGCCTTCGACATTGGTGTAGAAGATCTCCAGCTGGTAGCCGTGATCCCGCGCATGGCGTTGGAGCGTCGCGTCAAGTTCAGACGGCGTGGTCGAGCCATAGATCTCCGGTTCGCGCCGCCCCAGAAACGTGAGATTGGCGCCCTGCAGCAGTAGGATCTTCGGCACTGTTCTCTCCTCATTATTGGTTTACCGGAGCGCTTCCATTGCCAGCTACAATGCCGCGAGTTGCGCGTGGTCGGTAAGCCAGCAGTGGTCGTGCCGGCGCACCAGCGCAAGCGAATCGAGCAGCGCGATCGCGCCATACGGACGGCCAAAGACGTGTGCGTGCACCGTGATGTCGAGACACGCCGCGGGATTACCCAGTCGATCCCAGCCCTCCACGATCCGTGCCAGAGTGCGGGTGAACGCGTCCGGCTCGTTGCCGTAGCGCACGTAGAGCGGCATGTCGTTCACCTCCATGGTGAATGGCATGCCGACCAGCGGCCCGTCTGGTGTATCGATGTTGTACGGGAGGTCCGCGTCGAACGTGTCGGCATGCCAGCGGAACCCGGCTCGGGCGAGCAGGCGCGAGGTGTGAGCGCTCGGCGTGCAGCGCGGGCTCAGCCAGCCGCCCGGCCGCTGCCCGGCGGCGCGCCGCAGAACCGCGACGCAGCGAGCGATATCGTCGCGTTCGGCGTCCTCGGACTGATACGCCGGCAGAGTGCCCTGGCTCCAGCCGTGCGCCGCCACCGCATGGCCGCTCGCGGTGATCGCCGCCGGCAGGTCGGGATAGTGCTCGGCGACCACGCCGCTGGTGTAGAACACCGCCCGTACGTGCTCGCGATCCAGCAGGTCGAGCAGCCGCCAGGCGCCGACCTTCGGGCCATACTCCGCCCAGGACAGCGCCTGCAGATCGGTCACACCCGGCTTCAGCGGATTGCCCATCGGGCCGATGCCGGGGGCGCTGCCTTCGGCCCAGCCCTCCAGCATCACGTTCACCGATATCGCCAGGGGCTTGTCGGCGGGCCAACCGGGAGGTTGAGCGCTCGGCATGGGGTTCCTTCCCTTTTTCGGCTTTGCCCGCGGATTTCGACGCGAAGTGTGACGTAGGTCAACGACTGGGGCCCTTTGGATGACCACGATGGCGCAAATCCTGAGCCGGGGAGACACTTCATGTCACACGCCAGACACCTTTCTCCAACCGATGTCGTGAGGCAGGAGCTGCGCCAGTTCTTGAGCGTGGCCGAACGGACCGGCACGGATGCCGACCGTCTGCGCCGCTCGCTCGGCCTGACGAGCGACGACTGGCAGAGCTGGCTTGGCGTCCTGCAGGACGCGCCGCTGCCGCCGCGCCCCGCCGTGCCGGTGGTGCTGCGTCACCTCGGATACATGACCAGCCGGCTCGATCGCACCGCCCAGGCTGCGTACGCCTGACCGAACGAGGCGTTTGCCGAAAGTCAGGGGACGCGCCAAACTCACGGGGATGTCAACTGACGACCCCGTCCTGCCGCTGCCGCCCGATCGGCTGTATCGGGCGGCCGATATCGCGGCGCTGGACTTCGCCACTACGCGCGAACTGGCGCCGCTGCACGGGTTCGCCGAACAGCCGCGCGCGCATGAGGCGATCCGCTTCGGCACAGAGATGGCGGTGCGCGGCTTCAACATCTTCGCCATCGGCGCGAATGGCGCGCATATCGAGGATTCGGTACGCTCCCTGTTGGAAGACGCGGCGAGCCGGCGCGAGAAGCCGTCGGACTGGGTCTACGTCAACAACTTCGCGGCGCCGCATCGGCCCGTGGCGATCGCACTGCCGCCCGGGCGGGCGCCGGCGCTGGACAAGGCGCTCGATCATCTGATCGACGACCTGAAGGTCTCGATGCCGGCTGCATTCGAGAGCGAGGACTACCAGAAGCGTCGTAGCGGCATCGAGCAGGAGATCCGCAACCGCAACGAGCACAGTTTCACCGCGGTGCGTGACAAGGCGACGTCCAAGGGCGTCGCGATTCTGCGCACGCCGATGGGTTTCGCGATGGCGCCGATGAAGGATGGCCAGGTGGTGCAGCCTGCCGACTTCAACGCCTGGCCGGCGGAGCGGCAGCACGAGGTGCAGGCTGCAATTGAGGAGCTGGAGAAGGACCTGGAAGACACGCTGCGCGGGCTGCCGCGGCAGGAGCGCGCACTGCGCGACGCGGTGCGGACGCTGGATCAGGAGATGGCTCGCTTCGCCATCGCGCAGCCGATCGAGGAGTGCAAGGCACAGTTCGCCGACCTGTCGAAAGTGACGCAGCACCTGGAAGCGATCCGAGCCGACATCATGGAGAACGTCGCATTGTTCATCGCGCCGCAGTCAGCCGGTGAGGAGCGGACTGCACCGGTCGGCGGGCTGTTCGATCGCTACGAGGTCAACGTGCTGATCACGCGCGAGGACGGTCAGACCGGCGGTCCGGTGGTCGAGGAAGTTCATCCGACGCTGAGCAATCTCGTCGGTCGCATCGAGCATCTCGCGGTGCAGGGTGCACTGGTGACCAATTTTCGGCTGATCAAGCCGGGCAGTCTGCATCGCGCCAACGGCGGCGCGATCATGATCGATCTGCGTAACCTGCTCGCAGAACCGCTGAGCTGGGCGGCACTGAAGCGTGCCCTGCTGCGGCAGGAAATCGTCATCGAGGATGCCGCGCGATTCGTGGGGATGAGCACGACCGTCACGCTCGAACCGGATCCGATCCCGCTCGATGTGAAGATCGTGCTGTTCGGCGACCGCACACTTTACTACCTGCTCGCATCAATGGATCCGGATACCGCGCAGCACTTCAAGGTGCTTGCCGACTTTGACGACGATGTCGACCGCTCGCCCTCGAGCGAGGCGATGATCGCGCGGCTGATCGGCACGATCGCGGCGAATGCCGGCTTGCTGCCGCTGGATCGCGGTGGCGTGGCGCGCGTAATCGAGCAGGCGGCACGGCTGGCCGACGATGCCAGCAAGCTGACGCTGCTGGTCGAGAGCATCCATGACCTGGTGGCGGAGGCCTCGCATTGTTCCCAGCAGGCGGGGTGCGACGTGATTACGCGCGACTGTGTCGAGCGGGCGATCGCTCAGCAACGTCGCCGTGCCGCGCGCGTGGAGGAGCGTGCCCGCGAGATGATCCTGCGCGACATCGCGCTGATCGACACGACGGGGAGCAGCGTCGGGCAGGTCAACGGCCTCAGCGTGATGGCACTGGCCGGCCACGCGTTTGGCCGGCCGACGCGGATCTCGGCGCGGGTGCGGCCGGGCACTGGGCGCATTGTGGATATCGAGCGCGAGGTTGAACTCGGCGGGCCGATCCACTCGAAGGGCGTGCTGATCCTGAGCGGATTCCTCGCCGGCCGCTATGCACTCGATGTACCCATGTCGCTGTATGCCAGTCTCGTGTTCGAGCAGTCATACGGGGGTGTCGAAGGCGACAGTGCTTCGTCCGCAGAGCTCTATTCGCTGCTGTCGGCGCTCGCTGAGGTGCCGCTGCGGCAGGATTTGGCGGTGACCGGGTCGGTCGATCAGCACGGCATGGTGCAAGCGATTGGTGGCGTGAACGAGAAGATCGAGGGATTCTTCGATGTCTGTGCCGCACGTGGTCTGACTGGAACACAGGGCGTGCTGATACCCCACTCGAATGCACAGCATCTGATGCTGCGCGCCGATGTGGTCGAGGCCTGCGCGGCAGGACGGTTCGCGGTGTATCCTGTGCGCACGATCGATGAAGGCGTACGGTTGCTGACTGCGCGCGGTGCTGGGGAGCGCGGCAGCGATGGCCGCTATCCGGATGGCAGCGTGAACAGGCTGGTCGAGGACAGGCTGGCTGCATTCGCCAAGGTCCGCCAGGCGTTCGCACCAGGCAGGACATGAGCATGGCGATCGAACCGCAGCAGCGCCGCGTCATCTTACAGCTGCATCATGGTGCGACCGAGCGCGCGCTCATTCGTGCGGCGGCGGAGCTCGCGCAGATGCTTGGGGTTGCGCTGCACGGCGTCTTCCTGGAAGACGAGGCGCTGTCGGGCTTGGCGGAGCTGCCGTTCATTCGTGAGTTCCGTTTAGGAATTGGTGAGTGGCAGAAGCTGGATCGCCAGAAGCTTGTCGAGGAGCAGCACGCCGCCGCAGCCGAGGCTCGACGGTTGCTCGATGAGGTGGCGGCGACACTCGGAGTCACGCAGCTGTTCGAGATGGTCAGCGGCGATCCGACATTGTTCTTCGCCGCCACATCGCATGCTGGCGACATCATCGTAGTTGCGCAGCCGCGACTGCCGGCGGAGCGCCTGGTTCACGCCACGGCGCATTGGCTGGAGGCAGCGCATGGTTGCGGCGCCTCGGTGATGCTGGTGCCGCAGGTGTTGGCGCGAAGGGCCGGATCGGTGGCGGCTGTGATCTGCGCCGAATCGGATCCCGCTCTCGCTATTGCGGCGCGGATCGCGGCGGCGGCGGGGGAGTCACTTCTGTTGCTGATCTGGGGAACAGCGGAGCTCGCCAAGGCAGCGGCCGAGCAGGCGCGGTCCACGGGGCTGGCGTCACGACGGATTGCCACCCGCAGTATCCGCGGCGTGGCGCCGGAGGATGTCCTGCAAGGGCTGGGCACGAGCAGCGAGCGGCTGGTCGTGCTGGCACGCGGAGCATGCGGCGCGGACGATGCCGCGATATCCGCGCACATTGCGGCGTCTCGTGGAGTCCCAGTGCTGGTCGTCGAGACCGGCCTCTCAACTTGAACAGTGGGGTCAGAGTGGCTTCATCGGCGGCAGGACGTCCGCCGGATCGAGGCCGAGTTCGTGCAAGCCCATGCTCCACAGGCAGAAGTCGGCAGGTGGCGGTTGAATGGGAGCGATAGCGCCATCGCGGAACAACTGCTCGAGCCGTGAACCCTTGAAGATGCCGTTCGCGCCGCCGAGCGTCAGTGCGACCCGGGTGATCCGGGTGACCGCCTCGCCCACCATGTATTTTGCGCGATACAGCGCCGCGGTTGTCTCCGCCCTCGGTCCTTGGGTGTCGCTGAGCCATGCGGAGCGATAGGTGATCAGCCGTGCCGCCTCCAGATCGGTGCTCAGTTCGGCAACGTGACGACGCACATCCGGATGGTAGGCGAGGGGCTGTGTGTAGCCGTGCGGCTGTCGCGCATGCATCACCCGGCGCAGCTCATCGTACGCCGCGACGGCAATGCCGAGATACACCGCCGTATAGGAGCCCCAGAACCAGTTGAGGAAGTCGTGCCGAAACCGCCTGGTATCGTCGGCGTGGAACAGCACGGCGCTGTCCGGTAAGCGGCAATCCTCCAGGATCAGCGAGTCACTGCGCGTCGCACGCATACCCAGAGTGTCCCAGTTGGCGTTGACGCGCCGCCCTGCAGCGGTGTGTGGCACCAGCAGAAGCATGCCAGCGAACGGATCGGTGGCATCGTCCGGATACGCCATCACCATGACATGGTCGGCGGCCTCCAGCATCGAGGCGAACATCTTGCGCCCGGTGATGCTGTAGCCGCCCTCCACACGTCGCACCCGAGCGCTGAGCGGACGCTCGCCGATGAGCGAGGTGGTGCCGGGTTCAGAGAAATTGCCGCCGATCAGTTTGTGCTGTCGCACCACCAGGTCAGCGATCAGCTCTTTCGCGGTATCGCCGACCTCGGGGCTTTGCAACACCGGCATGACGACCGAGGCATGCATGTTGAACGCGAGTGCGGTGGATGGGCAGCCCTGGCCCAGCGCTTCGTAGGCGATCGTGTGGTCGAGGAAGCTGGCGCCTGCTCCGCCCCATTCCTTGCCGACTGTGAGTTTGAGAAAACCTTCCGCCCGGAGACGGTCGTAGTTCTCGATCGGGTGCGATGCGTCACGGTCGTGTTCGGATGAGCGGGTGGCGAAGTCGGCGGCCAGTTCCAGGCAACGTTGCTGTAGGCGTTTCTGATCCTCGCTGAGCGCGAAATCCATCAGCCCCGGGCCAGGGCGTAAATCTGCGTGCCACCAGGGGGCGGTGGAAGCGCGGTCCAGCTCTCGCCGCCATTGCGGCTGCTGTACACCTCGCCGCCGTTGGTGGCGCACGACATCAGCGCGGGCTGCCGCTCGTCGAACGCCAGCGCGAACATCGTGTGCGGCGGCTTCGTGCCCATGTCGACGCGCGACCACGTATCGCCGCCGTCGCCGCTGTACACCAGCGCACCGGCATCGCTCTGGAACCCGGCGCCGGCGGCAAGGAATACCTTGCGCGGATTGCCAGGTACTTCGCGGATGTCGCGGCAGTAGATCTGGCCTTTTGGGTTCATCGGATCGAGCTTCACGTGCTGCCAGTGATCGCCGCCATCGGCGCTATGGAACATGCCGGCGCGGCCGATACCGATCACCGTGCCCGGCCGCCAGCGGCTGACCAGCACGCCGTGCATGTCCACTGCATCGTCGTTCAGATATTGGCCGTGGCTGAGGTTCTCCCAGTGTTCACCGCCGTCGGTGGAGCGGAGCGTGCCGCCAACCTCGATAGCGGCGTACAGGTGGCCAGGCGTGTTGACGCTGGCATCCATCTTCAGCACGCGCTTGGCGGGGTTGGCGCCGGGCGCGGTGGTGATCTCGGGGAAGCGCACGCTCACCGGCAAACGGGTCCAGTGCTCGCCGGCGTCGTCGCTGCGATAGATTTCGCAGTTCTCGTAGCCGACGAACATCACGTTTGGATCGTGCGGATGGAATAGCACCGACCAGACAGGCAGACCGTGGTCGGGGATCGGCACCTTCTCCCAGTGTTCGCCGCGGTCGGCGCTGCGGTAGGGACCGGACTGCGTGCCGGCATAGATGATCTCGGGGTGCAGCGGATGCACCGCGAGCGCACGGATCGCGGGTGCCTCGGGCAAGCCGCTGTGCATCGGTTGCCATTCGTTGCTGTCGTCGGCGAGGCGGTAGAGGCCGGATTCTACCGTCCGGCCGCGTCCGGTTTCTCCCGCGAGGCCGAGATAGATGAAGGATCGCTGATCGTTCATGCCACTGGTTGCCATTGAGCCGCCCTCCCGGTTGCTGATCGTGAGGTTAGCTTGGCAAGGCTTGCGGGCAGACCGCAAGGTTTGTGGTGCTTGTTCCCGCGGATCGTGACATCATGTTACGCGGGCAACCCGAAAGGATATGGCTGTGGCCAAGGGGCAGAAAAGATCCAACCGCGAAGTCAAGAAGCCCAAGAAGACCGCTGCGGAACGGCTCAAGTCCAGCCAGTCAGCAGCAACTGCTCAGCTTGCGCGCATGGGCGACAAGGACGCTTCCAAGAAGTCCTAACGGCCCTGGGACCGGTCGCGTTTGCGATCCACAGCTTCGGCGGTGACCTCCGCCGAGATCCGCGCCAGGGCGTCCTCGAGCCCCGGCCCGGAGGTGGTGTTAAGCTCCTCGGCTGCGCGGCGCAGAGCCTCGCGCCGCAGCAGCCGGGCGGTCTTCGCGTCGAACTGCGGATCGGGCGCATCCTTATCCACCATCGGATTTCTCCCTCACGCGCAGAGGTTCGCTTCGCTCAGTAGCCCCCGTCACCCATGTGGTGGCCGGATGATCCGTTGCCGGCAGGGGACTTGTCCTGCCGCTCCGCCACCATCGCCTCGGTGGTGATCATCAGCGAACCGACCGACGCGGCGTGCTGCAATGCGGATCGCACGACCTTGGTGGGGTCGACGATACCGGCCTTGATCATGTCCCTGAATTCGCCAGTCTGTGCATCGAAGCCCCAGTTGTATTCGTCCCTGTCGAGGACCTTGCCCGAGATCACCGCACCATCTTCGCCGGCGTTCTCGGCGATCTGGCGCAGGGGCATCTGCGCCGCCTTGCGCACGATTTCGATGCCAACGCGCTGGTCGTCGTTCTCGGCATTCAGCTTGGCCAGGATCAACGACGCACGGGCCAAGGCGACTCCGCCACCCGGCACAATCCCTTCCTCCACAGCAGCCCGCGTGGCGTGCAGGCTGTCATCAACCCGGTCCTTGCGCTCCTTCACCTCGACCTCGGTAGAACCGCCTACACGGATGATCGCGACGCCGCCGGCCAGTTTCGCCAGCCGCTCCTGCAGCTTCTCGCGATCGTAGTCCGAGGTTGTCTCCTCGATCTGCGCCCGGATCTGGGTGCAGCGGCCGGCGATGTCGTGCTTCTTCCCGGCGCCTTCCACGATGGTGGTGTTGTCCTTGTCGATCAGCACCTTCTTTGCGCGGCCCAGCATGTCGAGCGTGACGTTCTCCAGCTTGATGCCAAGCTCCTCGCTGATCACCTGGCCGCTGGTGAGCACCGCGATATCGTCGAGCATTGCCTTGCGGCGATCGCCAAAGCCCGGCGCCTTGACCGCCGCAACCTTCAGGCCGCCGCGCAGCTTGTTCACCACCAGGGTGGCGAGCGCTTCGCCCTCCACGTCCTCGGCGACGATGAGCAGGGGACGGCCCGATTGCGCCACCGCCTCCAGCAAAGGCAGGAAACTCTGCAATCCGGACAGCTTCTTTTCGTGGATCAGGACATAGGGCTGATCAAGTTCGACAGTCATCTTCTCGGCGTTGGTGACGAAATAGGGCGACATGTAGCCGCGGTCGAACTGCATGCCCTCGACGACGTCGAGTTCCGTCAGCATGCCCTTGGCTTCCTCGACCGTGATGACGCCTTCGTTGCCGACCTTCTGCATCGCCTTGGCGATCATGGCGCCGATCTCGGCCTCGCCATTGGCGGAGATCGTGCCGACCTGCGCCGTCTCGGCCTGCGTAGTGACCTTCTTGCTGCGCTTCTTCAGTTCTTCGACCAGTGCGACAACCGCCCTGTCGACGCCACGCTTCAGATCCATCGGGTTCATGCCGGCGGAAACCGCCCTGCCACCCTCACGCACGATGGCCTGCGCCAGGACGATGGCGGTGGTGGTGCCGTCGCCTGCGATGTCATTGGTCTTCGATGCGACCTCGCGCACCATCTGCGCGCCCATGTTCTCGAATTTGTCGGAGAGTTCGATCTCCTTGGCGACCGTCACGCCATCCTTGGTGATGCGTGGCGCGCCATAGCTCTTGTCCAGGATCACATTGCGACCCTTCGGACCGAGCGTGACATTGACCGCCTGGGCAAGTATGTCGACGCCGCGCAGCATCCGCTGACGGGCATCGTCGCCGAACCGAACGTCTTTCGCTGCCATTTGCTTATCCTTCCTGAAATCGATGATAGGGGTCTGATTACGCGGCCTTCTTCCTGGCCGCCGGGCTACCCTCGATGATGCCCATGATGTCCGACTCCTTCATGATCAGGAGTTCCTCGCCGTCGAGCTTCACCTCGGTGCCCGACCACTTGCCGAACAGGATGCGATCACCGGCCTTGACCTCGAGGGCGACGATCTGGCCTTGCTCGTTGCGGGCTCCTGGACCGGCAGCGACGACCTCGCCCTCCATGGGTTTTTCCTGGGCGGTGTCAGGGATGATGATGCCGCCGGAGGTCTTCTCCTCGGCATTGAGACGACGGATCACCACCCGATCGTGCAACGGACGAAATTTCATTGGATTCTGACTGTCCTGGTGCCAGCCTATGAAGGCTGGTCGACTTGCCCCATGCCTCGCCTGCACGCTTCAGGTGCAGATCGGCTGGCACTCTGGTCCTGGGAGTGCTAACTCATCTGGGACGCTTGGCGTTGGTATTCAAGCCGCTGGCGCAACTCTTTGGCTCCGGGAGCGTAATTGACAGCGAATTGGGGGAAGCGGGAGTCAGTGTCGACTGCGAGGCGGTAACATGTCCGAGGAAGTGACTGTCCGGCGGCAGCGTGGCGCGTCACCTGCGGTCCCACAAGCCGGGTTCTGGCCTGAGCGCATTGCACGGGCGTTTGCCAGGACCGATGTGCCGTTCGAAATGTATTTCCCTGATGGCGGATCCCGCCGCTTCGGCCAGGGCGCGCCGAGCTTCCATGTGAGGCTGAAGAACAGGAACGCCGTGCGGGCCATCACCAGCCTCGATCAGGTCAAGTTCGCCGATGCGTATCTGGCAGGCGACATAGATATCGACGGTGACATGCTGCGGCCATTCGAGCTTCGGCAATCGATGGGCGACCGGCACCCTCTGATGTCGGCATGGCGCTTCCTGCAGCCGCTGCTGATGGGGCAGGTGCGGACCAACAAGGCGGCGATAACCTCGCATTATGATGTCGACCCGGAATTCTTCCTGAGCTTCCTGGATCCCAGGACCCCTTGCTACACGCAGGGGGTCTATACGAGTGCCGCGGAAACACTCGATGCCGCGACCACCCGGAAGTTCGACTACTGCTATGAGAAGCTGCGGCTGAAGCCAGGCGACCATATCCTTGAGGTCGGACCAGGGTGGGGCGCGTGGTTCGAATACGCATCGCGCCGAGGGGTCAAGTGCACTGGGATCAGCATCTCCCAAAGTTCGATCGACTATCTGGTTCGCCGGGCCCAGGACCTCGGGTATGCCTGGGAACTCATCCACGCAGACCTCCTGACGTATCAGACGGAACGGAAATACGACGCCATCGTCATCATGGGCGTGATTGAACACCTGCCTCAATACGATCGCGTGCTAGACAGGTTTGCATCGCTGTTAAAGCCCGGTGGCTATATCTTTCTCGACGGCAGTGCCTGTACCAGGAAGTACGAGCTGTCGTCGTTCATGGTGAAGTACATCTATCCCGGCAACCACTCCTTCCTCGTGTTGCACGATTTCCTCGACAAGCTTGCCGCGACGCCGCTCCGCGTCCTTGAGATCTTCAACGACCGCTACAGCTATTTCCTCACCTTCCAGCAGTGGGCGCGCAACTTCGATGCCAACCATGCATTCGTCGTCGAGAACTTCGGTGAGTTCAACTACCGCCGCTTTCGTCTGTATCTGTGGGGGGCCGCATACGAGTTCCTCAGCCGCAGTCTCGATTGCTATCGGATGGTGATCCATCATCCAGGCGTGGACCCTACGGTCTGAGGTCCCGCCCGTGCATGGATGATGGCGGTCTGCTAGCCTCCGCTGGCCGACATGCCGGCGCCAAAGGAGCCCTGCCCCATGCCTGTCGTTGAAACCGAGCGCCACGGCCAGATCCTTGTTGTGCGCATGAACCGGCCTGAGCGGCTCAATGCGCTCAACCAAGAGATGCGCACCCAGCTCGCCGAGACCTGGACTGAATTCCGCCACAGCAATGAGCTGGAGGTGGCGATCTTCACCGGTGCGGGTCGCGCGTTCTGCGCCGGCGAAGACATGAAGGAATCACTGGCCAACGGCGCGCCGGGCGGCAGGCGGCCCGCCATCGAGGACCCGTTCATGTCGGGAGCGCTGGAGAAGCCGGTGATCGCCGCGGTCAACGGCTTCGCCATGGGCGGCGGCTTCATGCTGGTCGAGCGCACCGATCTGCGCGTCGCGGTGCGCGGCGCGGTGTTCGAGGTGTCGGAGGCGAAGCGCTGGCTGCTCGGCGGCTACAATCACGGGCACGTCGCCAATCTGCCGTATCCGATCGCGATGGAAATGGCTCTCGGTTTTCGCTTCACCGCGGAGCGGTTCTACGACGTGGGGTTCCTCAACCGCCTGGTCGATCCGGATGATCTGATACCGAGTGCCATGACTATGGCGGAGCATCTGCTGACGCTGCCGCCCGCCTCGCGCGTCAACACCGTGCACATGATGCGGCAGATGCGTCCGGCGCCATCAGGGGATCAAGTGCGCCTGGCCGCCGCGCTGCACGAGCACGGCGCCAAGAGCGACCTGATGGAATCGCGCGCGGCGTTCGCCGAGAAGCGGCCGCCGCAGTTCAAGGGCTGGGACGATCCGCAGGACCGCTTCCGGCTGCCGACGCTCGATACGGCGAAGGGCTGAACCGCGGGGCTCAGCGGACCTCGACGTCCTCCCAGAACCCGACGCGGTCCCGCACCTGCGCCATCTTCGGCTGCGGTGCCTCGTAGATCCAGGCATTGCGCACATGGCGGACGCCGTCGATTACCACGTCGTAGAACTGCACGCCGTGCGGGCATTCAAGGTCATGGTCGGTCTTCTTGGCCTTCTCCAGCCATTCCAGGCGAACCGCGGATGGCGGGAAATAGTGGTAGCCGCCAACCTCGACGATGTCGTCGCTGGCCGCGATCTGATGGCCGTTCAGGGTTGCCTTCATTGTCGGTCCCTCCATGCATGAGAGGCTGCCTGCCGAACAGCTACTGCCGTCGGGCAACGGCGACAACCCCAGGGGTCAGGCGTAGACGAATGCCGTGTCGTCGAGGTCGATCGCCGGGAACTGGTCCTTCTCGCTCCAGTAGTCCTGCGAGTGTTGCCATTCAGAGGCGTGTTGCCTCGTTTCGGCAGCAGGTGCATGCCGCGCAGGACATAACCTGGATTGAAGTTCTCCGTGTCGATCCAGGGAAGCAATGGCATGTCCTGGTCCTCGGGTCGAAGCGCCACCGTGACACGCCGTGCGCCCTTCTGCTTCATGTGATTGAGCAGCCGGCAGACGAAGTCGGCGACCAGATCGGCCCGCAACGTCCAACTGGCGCGGAAATACCCGAAGACCCACGCCATGTTGGGCACGCCGGTGAACATCATGCCGCGATAAGTGACGGTGTCGGAGAAGACGAGAGGCTTGCCGTCGACGGTGAAGTCGATGTCGCCGAGTACACAGAGGTGGAAGCCGGTCGCCGTCACGACGATGTCGGCTTCGATCACTGTGCCGGATTTGAGAAGGATGCCGGTCTCGGTGAATCGCTCGATTTCGTCGGTGACGACGGACGCCTTGCCCGAGCGGATTCCCTGGAACAGGTCGCCATCGGGCACGAAGGCGAGACGCTGTCGCCAGGGCCGGTATGTCGGGGTGAAGTGCGTCGCCACATCGTAGTCGGGTCCGAGGTGTGCGCGAACACCGGCGATGAGTTCCTGCTTCACGGTATCGGGGTCCTCGAATGTCCGGCGCGTGAAGGCAGCCTGATCGTGCAGGATCTTGCGGCGTACGATTTCGTGGATCCATGCTTCGTCGATCTGCAGCTCGCGCAGCGTCTCGGCGAGCTCATTCACATTGCGGGCGGCCATGTAGTAGGTGGGCGAGCGCTGCAGCATCGTGACGTGGTCGCAGTCAGCCGCGATCGCCGGGATGAGCGTCGCCGCGGTGGCGCCCGAGCCGATCACGACAACCTTCTTGCCGCGATAGTCCAGGTCCTCCGGCCAGGTTTGCGGGTGAACGATCTGGCCTTTGAAGGTCTGCATGCCATCCCAATGAGGCGTGTAGCCCTCTGAATGGCGGTAGTATCCCTGGCACATCCAGAGGAAGTTCGCGGTCAACGTGACGGTTTCTTTGGTGTCGGTGCGGCGGGCGATGATTGTCCAGCGATTCTCCTGGCTCGACCAGCTTGCCGAGGAAATCTGGTGCCGATAGCGAATGTGCGGGCCGAGGTCGTTCTCGTCGATGACCTCGGCCATGTAGCTGATGATCTGGGCGGCGGTGGCGATCGGCGCACCACGCCATGGCTTGAAGCGATAGCCGAACGTATGCAGGTCGCTGTCCGATCGGATGCCCGGGTAGCGATGGGTGAGCCACGTACCGCCGAAGCTTTCCTTCGAGTCCAGGACGACGAAGCGTGTTCCGGGGCACTGCTTCGAGAGGTGAAAGGCGCCGCCGATGCCAGAGATTCCCGCTCCAACGATGAGGACGTCGAAGTGCTCGGTCCGCAGTGGGGTGGCCTCGGCTGATGCTGCTGCGTCGTCCATGGCTTTCAGTTCCTGTGACGTGGCCTGGCTGGCGCAGATGCCTACCACGCGGCGGCCGTTGGGACGAAGAACCCGCGGGGTACTTATGACTGTCATTCGGCTAGGCAATGCAGGTGCGATAGCGATGGAACAGGATGGCGATACGTTGGGCAACCGAAGTTGATCGGGGCGGCGAACGGGGTGGGCCCAACCGGGCGAGGCGTGTTGCGATAGCCGTGAAAAGGCGAGACGCTAGCCATCGTGGAACCGGGAATCCGGGGAATGTCGATGAGGGGGGACCATGAAGTACGACGTGGTTATCGTTGGCGGCGGAGCGGCTGGATCGGTGCTGGCCGGGCGATTGGCGGCAAACACACATACCTCCGTGCTGCTGCTGGAAGCCGGACCGGATTACCCTGATCCGGCCAATGTTCCGGACGAAATCAAGTTCGGCCACACGCGCTTTGCCGAAGCCCCGGACTCACAACACAATTGGGCCTTGCGCGGCACCATCACCGAGGAGCAAGGGCCGATCCACGTCGCGCAGGGCAAGGTGATCGGGGGAGGCTCGTCGATCAACGGTCAGGCCATGCAACGGGGATTTCCAGAGGACTTCGACTCCTGGGCGGCTCTCGGCAACGATGAATGGTCGTACGAGAAGATCCTGCCGTACTTTCGCAAGTCGGAGCACGATCTCGATATTCAGGACGAGTGTCATGGCTCGGACGGACCGATGCCCGTCAGGCGCCGTCAGTCAGGGCCCTGGCCCACCATCCAACAGGCTTTCCATTCGGCCTGCGTGCAGGCGGGGTTCGGCACCACGAACGATACGAACGGCCTGCATCCTGCCGGCCTTGGTGTGTCTCCGTCGAACAACATCGACGGCGTGAGAATGAGCACCGCCATGACCCACCTCAACCCAGTGCGCCACCATCTGAACCTGACGGTGCGGGGCGGGGTGTTTGTCCGGAAGATCGTGATCAGGGATGGCGAGGCCGTCGGGGTGGAAGCCGAAAGTGGAGGGGAGGTGTTCCATGTCGAAGCCGGCCGGGTGGTGCTGAGCGCGGGCGCCATCAGGTCTCCCCACCTGCTGATGCTGTCGGGTATCGGCCCCGAGGACCAACTGCGGCAATTTGGGATACCGACAGTTTGTCATCTCCCCGGCGTGGGCCGGAACCTGTGGAACCATCTCAGCGCCCAGATGACCTTCAAGGTCAAGGACGGCATCTCTCTCGCTGCTCATGTCGATGCGGTGCACTTCTGCCTGCACTACACGGCCCAAGGGTCGAGCGCCGTCAACGATATGGTCCTGAGGACCAGTTCAGTCGTCGACGAACGGCGGGAGCGCGTCCCTGGTGTACGGACCAAGTACCTGAGCGGTGACGTTCCTCCCGAGCAGGTGGCACGGATCTCATGCACGCTTGGGCTACCCGACGGCTCAGGCTACGTCAGGCTGGCCTCGGCCGACCCGAGCGTCCAGCCGTCATTCAATTACTGCTATCTCCAGCATCCAAACGACATTCGGCGGGTGCGGGAGGGCCTGCGAATGGCGATGAGGCTGCTGGAATCCGACGCGTATAAGGACGTGGCCGATTACCGGATCCACCCCACGGAAGACATTCTGACTGACGACAACGCTTTGGACCTATGGATACGTCAGACCGTGGGCACTGCCAGGCACGTGTCCGGGACCTGCAAGATGGGACCGGATACAGATCCGATGGCGGTTGTTGACCAATACTGCAGGGTCAAGGGCGTCCAAGGGTTGTGGGTGGTCGATGCGTCGGTGATGCCGCGCATTCCCAGGTCGGGCGGTGCTCATGCGACGGTGATCATGATAGGCGAGCGCGCAGTCGACTGGATAGCGGCGAATTGACTTAGCCTTGCCGCGACCTTGGACGATCGGCCGAGTGATATAACATTGATCTGGGTGAAGGCACTGGTCGGATCGGCGGCCCCCGCCGCCAGTTCATCGCTGTCTCCGGTGTTCCAACCGGTCAGTGACGAATGACACTTCAGCCCCGTGCCGGAAGCCCCCTACGACTCCACTCAGGCCGATAACCAGATACCCGCAAAGGATGTTGGGAGCTGGACGGTCCGGTCTCGGGCTGGCGGGTGACCTGACAAGACACAGCTCCAGCGGCCGGCTACCGATCGAGCGTCTACTCGACTAGGTTCGGCGATCGCCATCCAACCGGACCCACCCATGATGAAGCCGCTCTGGAGCCAGCTTGCGCGTGAGCTCCTGCCATATGTGCCCGGCGAGCAGCCGCGCATCGCCAATCTGGTGAAGCTCAACACCAACGAAAGCCCGTTCGGTCCTTCGCCGCTCGCGCTGGAAGCGATGCGGGAAGCCGCGACCGACACCCTGCGGCTCTATCCCGATCCCGAGGCGACGGAGCTGCGCGAGGCTCTCGCCGCCCATCACCGCGTGAAGCCCGAACAGGTGTTCGTCGGCAATGGTTCGGACGAAGTGCTCGCCCATGCTTTCGTCGCGCTCTTGAAACAGCCGAGGCCGCTGCTCTTTCCCGACGTTACCTACAGCTTCTATCCCGTATGGGCGCAATTGTTCGACCTTGCCTGCGAAACCGTGCCGCTGGACGACGGAATGCGCGTCAGGGTTGACGATTATCGGCGCGAGGCGGGGTCGATCGTGATCGCCAATCCCAACGCGCCGACGGGCGTCGCGCTGCCGCGCCCGGATATCGTCCGACTGGTGGAGGATCATTCCAACATCCCGGTGCTGATCGACGAGGCCTATGTCGATTTCGGCGGCGAGAGCGCGGTTCCGTTGATCGCCGATCATCCGAACCTGCTGGTCGTGCAGACGATGTCCAAGTCGCGCGCCCTGGCCGGCTTGCGCGTCGGCTATGCTCTCGGCGATGCGGGGCTGATCGAGGCGCTGCGCCGCGTCAAGGACAGCTTCAATTCCTACCCGCTCGGCCGCATCGCCCAGGCGGGCGCGACGGCATCGGTTCGCGACGAGGCCTATTTCCGCGAGAGCTGCGCCAAGGTCGTCGCTGGTCGGGAAGCGATGACGCGAGAGCTGACCAAACTCGGCTTCGTCGTTCTCCCTTCCAACGCGAATTTCGTCTTCGCCAGGCATCCGGCGCGGGGCGGGGCGGAATTCGCGACCGCGCTGCGCGAAAGTGCGGTCCTGGTTCGGCATTTCGACAAGCCGCGCATCGCGCCCTATCTGCGCATCACGGTCGGGACGGAGGACGACACCCGAAGGCTGATCGCCGTGGCGGCGGATGTCCTGAGGACTTAGTCGCATAAGCTCGCGCCAACTCGGCAACTTCGACCCAAAAAGCACAACCAAGCGATGCGTTTGCTACTCGCAAACCTTCGGGATGGATACTTACGGAGGGCCAGTCCACGACATAGACTCTAGCCCACTAAGGAAGCAAATTTCCTTGATCTGCGCGCCGGTCACGCTCCCGGCACCTGGCAGCCCTTCGGCCTCAAGGTCACCGACGCCGCCGGCACAGGTGGGCCCGAGCAGCGCGTACGCGAACAGGACCAGGACGGCATGGAAGCCGAAGTGTTGTTTGCAGCGATGGTCGCGGGACCGGTGTTCTGGCGCAACATTGCCCATGACGAAGTGTACAAGGCGGTGATCCGCGGCTACAATGACTGGCTGGCGGAGGAATACTGCGCGGTCGCGCCTGATCGCCTTATTGGCATGGGCGTCATGCCGATCAGCAATATCGATGACGCCATCGCCGAGATGGAGCACTGCAAGAAGCTCGGTCTCAAGGGCGTGCTGCTCGGGGGCCTGCCCAATGGCATGGGCTACCCGACGGCGGAGGACGACCGGTTCTGGGCGGCGGCACTCGATCTCGACATGCCGGTCACCGCGCATGTCCAGCTTTACCGCACCGGGGCACGTGCCAGTCAGCCGACGTTCAAGTATCCCAAGGAGGATCCGGTGATCATGCGGCGGCTGCGCCGGCCGTTCCTGGAATGGTTGACCAATTTTGGCTTGCCGCCGGCGGTCAGCATCGCGCAACTGGTGCTGGCCGGCGTGTTCGAGCGATTCCCCAGGCTCAAGGTACTGTTCGCGGAGACGCGGGTCGGCTGGGTACCGTTCTGGCTCGAGCACATGGATCTCTGGTATCAGCGCCACGTGGGGTGGGCGCAGGAATATCTTGGCTTCGCACCGCTGAGGCATCTGCCCGGCGACTATGTGCGGCAGAACATCTACTTCACCGTTCAGTACCGAGCGCGTCGCGGTCGAGCAGCGGCATCACATCGGCGTCGACCACATCATGTTCGCCACCGACTTTCCGCATATCGAGAACGAGTGGCCGAACTCGCGGCCGATCATCGATGAGATCTATGCCAATGTACCAGAGAGCGAAAAGGCCAAGATCTGGGCGGGCAACGCCGTCGAGTTCTTCAAGCTCGGCGCCTGAGCGCCCACGACCATAAGAGGCACGCCATGGCTTACGAGTTCTTCTATTGGCCGGAAATCCAGGGACGCGGCGAGTTCGTCCGCCTCGCGCTGGAAGATGCAGGGGCCGACTATATCGATGTGGCGCGCGGCTTGGAGACGGAGGGACGCGGCGTTGCGGCCATGCTGGCCCTGATGCGCGGTGAGGGCACGTCACACATCCCATTCGCCCCTCCGTTCCTGCGCGATGGCGACATGATCGTCAGCCACGCCGCTACGATCCTGCTGTATCTGGGCGGGCGGATCGGACTTGCGCCAGCTGACGAAGACGGCCGACTGTGGACGCATCAGATCCAACTCACGATTACCGACATAGTCGCGGAGGTGTATAATTCGCACCATCCGATCGACGAGGACAAGTGGTTCCACGAGCAAAAGGATGAGGCAATCGCGCGTGCCGCGGTTTTCCGCAGGGATCGGATGCCGAAGTTCCTCGGCTGGTTCGAGCGGATTCTAGCAGCGAACCCGGCGGGCGCAGATCACCTGGTTGGCAGCTCCGTCACCTATGCCGATCTG
Organism: uncultured Alphaproteobacteria bacterium; assembly: GCA_963791495.1. Classification (GTDB taxonomy): domain Bacteria; phylum Pseudomonadota; class Alphaproteobacteria; order Acetobacterales; family Acetobacteraceae; genus JAMXLO01. The sequence goes on along the minus strand of CAWBST010000017.1, from coordinate 44,647 downwards.
TCGTTGTTCCAGTTGATCGAGGGATTGCGGTTCGCGTTTCCTCTCGCGTCCGAGCGAGAATTGGCGAAGCTGCCGCGCGTGACGGCCCTGCGCAAGGCAGTGGCGGAACGGCCGCGCTTGAAGATCTATCTGGCGAGCGAACGGCGCGTACCTTTCAAGGAAACCGGCATCTTCCGCCGCTATTCGGAGTTGGATGGTTAGCGCAACTCCGCAGGCGCGCCGAGTGGTCCTCCGGCCGGCGCACTCGCGACCCGCCGCTGGATCGCCACCAGGGCGATGACGCTGAGGAGAGCGGTTGCCATCAGATAGAAGCTGGGCGATAGCGGATCTCCGGTCTGCGCGATTAGCCATGTCGCGACAAACGGGGCAAAGCCGCCGAAAATTGTCACCGAGACGCTGTAGCTGAAGGCGATCCCGACCGCGCGTGTCTCGACGGGGAACTGCTCCGCCAACAGCGACGGCAGCACCCCGCTGTACCCCGCCTTGATGAGGTTGAGGAGGCCGACGGCGAACATCGCAGTGGCAAGTGAAGGAAAGGCCACCATCAGCCAGAAGGTCGGGTAGGCAGCGATCGCAAACAGCCACGCCATCACCAGCATGATGCGTGGCCGCGGGGTCTTATCGGACCAATGTCCCGCGATGACCGAAAAGATGGCAAGCACGACACCGCCGAGCAGCGTCGCGGCAAAGCCGGTGTAGGCCGGCAGATGCAGCGTCTTCACGCCGTATGTGGGGATGTAGAGCAGCAGGTAGTAGGAGCTGTTCGAGATGATCGAGATGCCGAACGCGAGCAGTACGGAGATCGGTTGGCGGTGAAGCAATTCGCCGATCGGCATGGTCGGCTGCTTGGCGGCTTCGAGAAACTCCGGTGTCTCGGCCATGCGCGCGCGGATGTAGAGCCCGATGGGGCCAACCAACAGGCCGAACACATAGGGGATTCGCCACCCCCAATCGATCAGCTGCTGGTGCGTGAGCAGCGTCGTCAGGGCGAGGCCGAAGAGCGAGACAATGACCGAGATGATACCGGTGCTGGCCCACTGCCAGCTCGCGCTGTAGCCCTTGCGATCGCCGGCGTGCTCGACGAGAAAACTGACGGCGCTGCCGAACTCGCCTCCGACCGAGAATCCTTGGAGGAGACGTGCGATCGTGATGATGACTGGCGCGGCGATGCCGATCGCGGCATAGCCGGGCGTGACAACCATCAACGTCGTGCCGATCATCATCAGCGCGATCGACAGCATGAGTCCCGCTTTGCGCCCAGCGCGGTCGGTATAGGCGCCAATGACGATGGCGCCCAATGGACGCACGACGTAGGACAGGCCGAATGCACCGAAGGTGATCAGCAGCGATACGGTCGGATTGCTGGCAGGGAAGAACACTTCGGCAAGCGTTGCAGCGAAGAATCCGTAGACGAGAAAATCAAACCATTCGAGGATGTTTCCGATCGTCGCAGCAATGATCACGCTGGAAAGGCGCGGCGCCGCCACTGTGCCATGCAGGGTCGCGTCAACCGTGATCCGGCGAGCCACTATACCTGCGCTCCCAGTTCGGCGGTCTGCACATGCGCTGCGAGCAGCCCCGGAAAACGCTGGGGATCGCCGCGCGCCATGCCGCATTCGGTGGCCACGCCGTCGACCCGGGCATGGCGCCGGGCGGCAGCGAGGCGAGCAGAGTTGCCGGGCATGTCATCGCGGTGAACGAGGCCGAGATAGAGCTCGGTTTCCGGGCGCAACTTGAGCCCATCGAGCGGTGCGAAAAAGGCGTCGTCGGTGCGCGGCTTTGGCACCGGCAGGTGGAAGAACTGGATCGGCCGCTGCACCCCTGCCGATACCGCGTTGGTCATCTCGACCATGATCCCGGCGTCCTTCGGCTGGATCACGTGCTCGTCGGCCGGGCTGCCGTAGCACAAGTGGTAGCCGAGCTCGATCGATGCCGGGACGCCGTCGCCGATCGCGATCAGCTCGGCGATCGTCTCCTTCCGGAAATCAACCGGCCCTGGCTCGTAGTAGCCCTCCCAGGCGATGACCTCCTGGCATACGTCCCATTGCAGCGCGATGCGGTCATTGGGCAAGGCCTGCGCGATCGCGGCGACCTCGCCGAGCATGTGCGTCGTCAACATCGGGATCAGCGCGGGCCGATCGGTCGGCACCATGTTGTTGTAGGTCGGCGCAATCGGGGTCGGCAGCGAGATCTGGAACTTGACGCCGGCGGGGATCACACCTTCCTGCTGCAGACGATCGAACAGCCGCCACGACTCGATCGCCATGTCGGCATAGCCGGTTTTGACGGTTGCCGGGTCGAGCTGCGTGCCGGCCTTCACGCGCAGGCGCGGAATTTCGCGCAATACCGCGCCGTCCCACTGGGTAAATTTGAACGGCGGTACATCGCTTGCCGCCTCGATCGCCGGATTATCGGCCAGCACCTGCTGCAGAAAGCGGATCCAGGTCTTGCGGATACCGGTCTCGCCGTCCGGCAGGCGCTTTAGGTGCGGTGCGGTTGCTGCCACCAGGGTCCGGAACACCGTCTCGGCGTCCGGCAACGGGATGCTGCCGACGAAATGGACGATTGGCTTGTTCGCTGTTGCTGCGCTCATCGTAGCCCTCTCCCCATATGGCACCATTATGACAGGTCGAGGCCGACCCGGCGACGGTTCGGCCCGTCGTAAGGTAGCGGTGCGCGTTCCAGAGCACAGCGCCGGGGCAAGCACCGGCATGACGCGGCGAGGCCAATGCGCCATTATTCGGGCACGCCAGCACACAGGAGGACGCCCAATGAATCAACCGAACCGAATCAAGGCCGCCATGCGCGCCGGCCGCAAGGCATGTGGCTACGGCCTTACCTTCCCCAGTCCATGGGTCATCGACATTCTGGGGAAGCTCGACTTTGACTTTGTCTTCATCGACGGTGAGCATGGGCCCTTCGATCTGGAGCGGCTCGAGGACCTGTGCCGGACCGCTGAGCGCTATCACCTGACGACCTTCGCCCGGGTGCCTGATATCGGCTCATCAACCATCCTGCGCTATCTCGACCGCGGAATCATGGGCATCCTGGGCCCCCATATCGCCACCGAAGCGGATGCCCGCCAGTTGGTGCGGGCGTGCTATTTCGGCCCGTTGGGTGAACGTTCATTTGGCGGCAACCGCGGCACCGACTACAATGCCGGCATCCCGGACAAAGCGGCGTACTACCGCGAGGCGAACGAACAGATGCTGGTTTGCGCCTTGCTGGAAGACGTGGCCGTGCTGGAGAACCTGGACGCCATTCTCGCAGTGCCGGGTATCGATCTTTACAGCATAGGGCCGAATGACTTCGCGCAGAGCCTCGGTTATCCCGGCGAGCTGGACCATCCGGAAGTCGTGAAGGCGCAGCAGGAGATCACAAGGCGCATCCACCAGACGGGACGCAGGATGCAAGCGGACGTGATGAAGTCGGCAGGGATCAGCGACATGCTGCTTGAAGGGGGGCGGCGTATCTTGGAGGCGTAACTTAGCCTAAGCATTGCGTTTCCATCGCTTGGTTTGCCGGTTCAGCGCCATAAGTCAAAATGTCGTGCCAAAGCACGTGCCGCCTACGGCGCTTGGACGCTGAGGCAGCTGTCGTGAAAGAATAACCTCGTCTTGAAGCAGACCTTATCGACATGCTTCATGCACGTTGATACCGAGGTGTGCCGTCAAGGCCAGTGAGGGAATTTCTATGAGCGGAAAAATCGTCACCTGTCTGTGGTTCGAGCATGGCGAGGCGCGGAAGGCAGCGGAATTCTACGCGGCCACGTTTCCCGACAGCTATGTAGGACAAGCGCTTCAATCGCCATCCGATTTTCCTGGCGGTAAACAGGGTAGCGAGTTGACCGTCGAGTTCACCGTACTCGGCCAAGCCTTTGTCGGTCTGAATGGTGGCCCCGCGTTCACGCCGAACGAGGCGGTGAGCTTCCAGGTGATGACCGACGACCAGGCAGAAACCGACCGCTATTGGAATGCAATCATCGAGAATGGCGGCAGCGAAAGCCAGTGCAGCTGGTGCAAGGACCGTTGGGGTTTCTCCTGGCAGATCGTGCCGCGAGCCCTGATGGCCGCAATGAAGGATCCGGATCGTGCCGCCGCGAAGCGGGCGATGAACGCCATGATGACCATGCGCCGGATCGACATCGCCAAGATTGAGGCTGCACAAGCGGGTCAGACGGCAGCCTGACGCCGTGTCGTGATCAAGGCTGAGCGGCGCAATGACGCGCGTCGTTCAAAACCGCACGTGCCGCAGCTTCTCGGGATTGCGCGTCAGATAGATCGCGACGATGCGGCCGTCGCGCTGTTCGATCGCCATCGTGTCGATCGAGCCGTCATCCTCGCGCATCACGAACCCCGGCAGTCCATTGACCGTGGCGGACCGCGCCGCAACGGTGGCCAACGCCGAATTCTTGCGCAGAACGCCGGCGAAGAACCGCACGATCCGGTCGGCGCCGTAAATCGGATTGAGTGCCGCCGCGCGCTTGCCGCCGCCGTCCGAATACAGCACCGCATCCTCGGCGAGTACCCGCATCAGCGTCCCGGTATCGCCTGATGCAACCGCCGCCTGAAACGCCGCGGCCAGCCGATAGCCTTGTTCGCGCGAAGCAGAAAAGCGCGGCCGGCCGGCCTCGACATGCGCGCGGGCCCGCACCGCAAGCTGACGGCACGCGGCCTAGTGCTCGCGATACCTCGGCGAAGTCAAGGCCGAGCACGTCGTGCAGCAGAAAAACTTGCCCGCTCCAACGGCGACAGCCGCTCCAGCACCAGCATCAGCGCCACAGGGATGTCGTGCGCCAGATCGCCCACGGTCGCATCGTCGAATACTTCAGCTAGAGCCCAAGCAGCGGTAGCGCCATCTCGCAACTGCCACAGACTTGCCCCCTCGATCCACGGCGACATCCAGCCGCGGCCCAGCACCGCCTGGTACTCAATATCGGCTGGCGTCAGGCGACAGACAACCCCTCGATCCACAGCTGCCAGGCCGGCCGATCCACTCTCCGATTTTCGCCGGTACGTCACAGGTTCGCTGCACATGGGCAATCACCTCTGCGTCGACACTCGCACCCCCTGCGTCGGGCCGCCCACCGCCTCTCCGTCCGCACCCAATAGCATCATTTGCAGCCGCGGCGCTGATTCTGACGGTGCCGATGGCGCCTGGTAGACGGTCACCAATATTTGTGCCGATCCATCCGAGACGCGGACCAACGCAGCTGCTTCGCCGCCGTTCATCCAGCCATCCTCGCGGAACGTGCTGATGGTAACCGCCTGCGGCTTTCCAACCGGTCCCGGCGGCGGCGGGCAATCCCGAGCAGTCGTTGGCTCGCGGCGACCCAGGCGGCTGCTCCCGCCCTTCGAGCGCGGGCCGGCGATTGCGGCGGGTTGCGGTTCGCGACGTCGACGAACCGGGTGGGCCCCGAACAGACGCGCCGTGCACCGCCTTCAAATTCAGCCGCTGTGTGCGCCTGTGGCCCGCTTGGAACGATGCCGGGCATTCGGCCGAAATTGTCGCGCGTGATCGGCGGCATGCATGAGGGCCGGCTCGCACCCGAGGCCCAGAACCAATGGGGTGGCATCCCGTTGGCATCCAGCGTCCACCGCAACGATTTGAATTGATCTGTAAGTGCTTAATTTCATTGGTCGGAGCGGCGGGATTTGAACCCACGACCCCCAGTCCCCCAGTCGTAATTTTGGTATCGACACGAGATGTCAGACACCGCCAAAGCCCGGAAAACAGCCATTCCGTCGTACCCTGTCGTTGCATGATAGCACCTGACGTGGTATCCAGTTGGTATCCAGTTATTTTTGGATACCAGCCCGAGCAAAGGCAGGCGACATGCCGACCAGACGCATCACGGCAGCAGCCATCGAGGCGATGTCCAGTGGAACGGTGCTCTGGGATTCCGAGGTGCGGGGGTTCGGCGTTCGCTATCGCGGACGGGATCGGATCTACCTGGTCAAGACGCGCATCAAAGGCCGACAGCGTGTCCTGACCATCGGTCGGGATGGACGCGGCTACTGGCGACCAGAAACCGCCCGACGCGAAGCAATCCGCCTGCTCTGGTTGATCCGTAACGGTACCGATCCTGCCTCCGAACGTGATCACGAGAAGGCGGCCCCTGATCTGGTCGCATTCGCCGACCGCTATCTTGCGGAGTATGCGCGCCCGCACAAGAAAGTCCGTACCGTCACGGAAGACGAGCGGCTCCTGAGACTGCACATTCTTCCTGCACTGGGGAGCGGCAAGGTCCGCGACATCGGCAGGTCCGAAGTGGCACGGTTCCATCACGGCTTGCGAGCCGCGCCCGTCGGCGCAAACCGCGCGCTGGCGCTGCTGTCCGCCATCCTCGGCTGGGCGGAGAAGGTAGGCGAACGGACCGATGGCTCCAATCCCTGCCGGCACATCGAGCGCTACCCGGAGAAACCGCACGAGCGGCTGCTGACGGCTGCCGAGCTCGCCCAGCTGGGTGATGCCCTGGACCGCGCTGCACAGAGCTGGACGGACGCCAGCAAGGCGGCGTGGCGAGCCGAATGCGAACGCCAAGCCGACACCGGGGACCTGTTGCCGACAGCGCGGGCCGCCTGGATCAACGCGCGCATGCCACGGCGCGACACGCCTGAGGACTGGCGCGATTGCCGTGTTCCGATTGCTCATCTTCACAGGTGCCCGGCTGAGTGAAATTCTGACCCTGCGCTGGGCGTGGATTGATCTGACGCAAGGCGTGGCCCGGCTGCCGGACAGCAAGACGGGTGCGAAGAACCTCTATCTGCCCCCGGGCGCACTCGCGGTGTTGGCTGCCTTGCCGCACATGGTGGGCAATCCCTACGTTCTTGCCGGCGATCGTCCGGGCGGGCATTTCGTCGGCATCCAGAAGCCTTGGCAACGGGTTCGCGCGCTCGCCGGGCTGTCCGATCTGCGCATCCACGACATGCGTCATGCGTTCGCATCCGCCGCGGTGGCAGGCGGCGACAGTCTCTTCATCGTCGGCAAACTCCTCGGACACCGTCAATCCAGTACCACGGAGCGGTACGCACACCTCGCCCCTGATCCCGCTAGAGCCGTCGCTGACCGCACCGCAAAAAGGTTGGCCGACTTGATGGGCGTAAGTCAGCTCCCGGCAACACCCGCAGCTGAGCCCCGACGGGAGTGACGGCCGTGATGCTTATTCCAACTGGGGACTTGCCAACGGCCGGAGTCAGGGCGGCCAGATGCCGCTGCGCAGATTGACAGCTGCCGCTATTGGTGAATGATTTCGTGAATGACGATTACCAGGGATGCGCAGCGGCGGCTAGATTATCACTTGCACCGGATTTGCCGGCCGAAGACGGTGCAGTGTGGGTGGTGTGGCGGCAGGATCGTGGTCAACCCGCGCGGACGGCTCCCGGATTTTTGCAGTGGATCGCACCGGCAACTCGCGTATCAGCGGCGGAAATGGCAGCGACCGCACGCTGTTGCAGTCCTGGCAGACGACATCGACGCCGTGAAAGTCCGTGGCGTTATCCGCGAGGAAATCGTAGCGGCATTGCGCCAGACGGGACTGGTTCCCCGAGCTATGCCTCCGCCCAAACCTAACCCGCGTCGCCGTCCTCATCTGAAACTCGTCGAACGAAACGACGAATAGCCCGAGCGGGGATATAGATGTGCGGTGTCACCGTGCGACCGCACCCGCGTGGGCGCGCTCAGACCGCCGAGACGGTTTCCAGCATCCGAAAAGCCGCCCGGACCCGCTAGCAGGGGCGGGCGAGTTGGGCCGTCGAACTGAAACGCCCGCGGTCGGCCCCACCAACAGGCCCAGGCGGCTCTCTGATCCACTACGTCAAGCGCGGCTGCTCGCCGATAACCCCCGAACGCGCCGCCGATCGCCGATGTATCGCGCGACACGCTCGATGGTGAGAACGACGCCCCAGCGACAAACGAAGGCACGTTTGCAATCAAACTTCTGGCTTGTGTTCTCAAAAAACTTGAGCTACTAAGCGGCATGTCGCTCGGTGACCGGATTCGAGACGTGCTGGCAGATTTGGAGGCACTGAGGAAGAAACTGGAGGCCATCCAGGTTGAGGCGGATTTCCAGCGGCGAGGATGCGCAAATGAAACGGCCCAATGGCCGCCTGACCGAAGCGGGCATTCGCAGGCTGTATGCAATGATGGATGGAGGCTACACTGATGCTGCGATTGGACGCGAGCTTGCGATCCAGCACTCGTCAGTCATTCCGTATAGACAACGATTCGTGCGCGACCAGGGCAGACGAAAGCGGCGCCCGTAGTGCCCTCGTCACAGGCCCGCGATACGCCCCGCCACTCTTGTGGAGCTTGCTTATGAACATCCAGCTTTCCGACAACGTACTCACCATCCGGCAAACCGCTGCGGTGCTGAGCATTTCCGTGCGCACTCTGGAGCGCCTATGCCAGACCGGTTCCGGACCAAAAAAGATCCGGCTGTCGCCCGGTCGTGTCGGCTTCCTTGAGCGCGATGTCGTTGCGTGGATTGATGCGCGCTCTCCGCCGCGTTCAGCCTCCGGACGCACGAACGGCTCCAGCGGCGGCGCCTCGGAATCGCCCTAGTAGACCGCCCGGCGTCACTCGAACCGAGCCGCGCACCTATTCGCTCCCGTGAAGTCGCACCGCCCCAAACGCTCTGCCTATCTTCGTTCGATTATATGGTCTGCGGAGGGTTTCGACGCGGATTATTACGCTCACCAGCAGCACGCGCGAGAACGCCTCCAAAAGCGGCGGCGCCGGCCCTGGTCGCCAGCTGCACAGAAACGCTTTGCCGCGCTCTCGCCCGGCCTGCGCGAAATGATCGAGTGGGATAGAGGGCACTACCGGCGGTGCCGCGCCGGAATTCACAGACGGCTGCGTGACGGCTACCGTTGGCCCGGAGGCGACGCCAACGGCCAGCCACTTGCACCCTTCATGGAGCATGGCCTGCGATCGTCCCGCCATGCGATGTTGCGCCTCTTCGTAGCCGGCACGCAGCGTGTCCAGAAAGGCCTCCGTGCCGGCGACAGCAAGGCGGGGCTGCGTGCCGGGGGTAGCAAACTCCTCCTGCTCGATGATGCGTACGTCAGCTTTAACCGCGCCATGCGCAGCGTAATTCGCATCGATATCGACAAGGGCTTCAACTCCTGGGACGCACTATGCGAAGCCATCGAAGACATGGGCCTGCCGCCGCCCAACCTGGCCGTGGCGCGTGTCGAGGAGAATGGGCGCGTGGTGAATCCACACGCGTACTGGCTGTTGGCACAGGCGGTGTGCTGTACCACCAAGGGCCGGCACGCCCCGCAGCGGCTGCTCCGCGGCATGGAGCGCGCGATGGTCGAGGCGTTGGCTCCTATCGGCGCCGATGCCGGTGGCTTGAGCAATCCGTATACTGGCAAAAATCCGCTCTCGCCGTTCTGGTCGTGCCAGGTCATGAGTGCCGCACCGTTCAATCTAAAGAACGGGGAGGGTGCCCAGCCCGGTCTTTTAGCTCTGGTGGACTATGTCCGCCCGACCTTCAATACGTCCAGGCCACCCAACACATCCAGGGCACAGACGCTGCTCGGCAATGTCGACACGCTCACCGTTCTTGAACAATCGAATGGGCTCTTTGAAGTCCTGAAACAGTTCACCTTTGCACACGTTGCGCGATTCCACTCGCGAGGGCGGGCCGAGGGCGGCTTTGAGGATTTCGAGCGCGCAACCGTCGCTTATGCATGTGCGCTCCCCGCCATCCGACTTGGTGAGGTCGCACTCAACTAGCTTGCCTGCCGCCAAGCCGCGTTCGTCTGGCGCGCTTACGACCGAGCGTCTGCGCGCCCTGGCCGCGGACGGTGTCGCGCGCGATGTGAGGGGAAGTCGTTGCGCGAGAAGCAGCAGATCGGCGCGCTCGCCGTGGCGGAGGCAAAACGGCAACGTACGTTCGTCCAGCTTGTCGGGGCCTATCGATGCCTTGTGGACGACGGCGTGGTGGCGGCTGGCTCAACCCCGCACAACGGCATCTGGGCCGCTAAGGCAGGGGTAACGATTCGGGCCCTCCAGAAGCATCGGGCAGCGTTGCAGGCTGCGCTCGGGACGGGGGGTGAACGTAAGTGCGAAGATAAAGAGCAGCAGCTTGCTACAGAGGTGGCCGGGTTGGTCTGAACAGCGTTTCGGTTCCGATAGATGGTTTCCCCGCGAACTATCTCCATCGATTGCCGTTGTGGGGCGTTGCGTAGGAAGGGCGTAGCCCGACCGCAGCAATGCCCCACAACGGCGGCGAACATCATGCGGCCTCCGCCAGCGCCAAGCCACAGAAATAGGCTTGGTCCGGCGTCTTTCCGCCAAGGCTCGAGTGAGGCCTCTTGCGGTTGTAGAAGGCCAGGTAACCGCCGATCGAGCTGCGCGCCTCTGCCACGCTGTCATAGGCGCGCAGGTAGACCTCTTCGTATTTGACCGAACGCCACAGCCGTTCAACGAACACGTTGTCGCGCCACGAGCCGCGGCCATCCATGCTGACCCTGATCGCGTTGTCCGATAGTACGCCAGTGAACGCCGCGCTGGTGAACTGGCTGCCTTGGTCGGTATTGAAGATCTCCGGCCGACCATGCCGAGCGAGCGCCTCATCCAGCGCGTCCAGGCAGAAATCAACCTCCATGCTGATCGACACACGCCAGGCCAGCACCCGCCGGCTGAACCAGTCCACCACCGCCGTGAGATAGACAAAGCCGCGAGCCATCGGAACGTATGTGATATCCATCGCCCACACCTGATTAGGCCGCTCGATCGTTACGCTGCGCAGCAGGTAGGGAAAAACCTTGTGCCCACCTGCGGGTTTGGACGTGCGCGGCCGGCGATAGATCACTTCGAGCCCCATCTGCCGCATCATCGTCGTGACCCGCTCACGGCCGATCGCGATACCCTCGCCACGCAGCAGGTCACGCAGCATCCTGCTGCCCGCGAACGGGTAGTCCAGGTGCAGTTCGTCGATCCGCCGCATGATCGCCAAATCGGCGGCCGACACCGGGCAGGGATCGTAGTACAGACTGCCGCGGCTGATCCCCAGCAGCTCGGCCTGTCGGCTCAATGCCAGCCTGTGTCCGCGGTCGATCATCGCTTTGCGCTCAGCAAACCCGCCTTGCCGAGCGCAGCCGACAAAAAATCGTTCTCCAGGGTCAGCTCGCCGATCTTCGCGTGCAGCGTCTTCAGGTCCGCACTCGCGCTCGCTGGTTGTGCCGGCGAACCGGAACCGAACACGCCTGTCGCCCCTTCCAGCAGCTGCGCCTTCCACGCCGCGATCTGCGTCGTGTGCACGTCATGCAACTGCGCCAGCTCCGCCAGCGTCTTCTCACCTTTGATGGCAGCCAAGGCCACCTTCGCCTTGAATCCAGGGCTGTGGTTGCGCCGTGATCGTCTCGACATGCTCCCTCCTGCTGCGCGGCATCAGTGCCGCAATCAGGCAGGGATTCCACTTATCGGACTGTTCAGATTTGCCCAGCCACCTCTCTACCCCAAAAACCATAACCTTTTTCTTCTTCCTACAGGTCTCACACAGAGCTTGCCAGCCGGCAACGGCCCGTCCGTTTGCACTACACAACATTCGGATCGTTCACCGGTCTCGCCGCCGCCTCTGTCTTTGCTCACCATCACGTCGCCTGCTCGCCGCCTGCGCCCCGGTGAGTCATTCGCGCCGTCCGGCGTTCCTATGCCCACCGTCCCATCGTGGCTGGCTGGATTGGTGCTGTTCTCCGGTGCGGCACCAGTCGTGGTCGGCAAAGGCGCGCAATCACCGGCTCTCCACCTCGGATCGAGCCTGTCATTCGAAGCCGAGGAGATGCTGATGCGCGCCGGCTTCGTGCGCGCCAGCGCGCGCGAGAAGTTCACTCTCTTGCCGACCACTCCGCACGAATCTCTAGCTCCCGCTGAGAGACCAGCAGCCGCTCCGCCCGCGCGGGATCCGTCGCGCCTTGGCTGGGTGCCCAGTCGCCCGGTCGAGCGCACGCAGCGCGACTTGGCGCCCGGCTTTCTCGCAGCACCGGCGGCGAGACAGCGGCACCAGCCGCCAGTCCACCCGGCTGCGTCGCCTCCAGGGCGCCGGATAGTTGGCGGCGGCGTGCTTGATCAGACCAATTCCGCCGAGCCACCGGGGTCTGGATAGCGCCGGCTCTTCGACCACGTTCGACGTAATAACCCTCTTCCGCAGAGGTTCATTCGATGAATATGACAGTCGACGACGACCCCCCGATTCTGATTGACGAGCCGCGATTTACGCTCGATGCGGCCTGCCCCACGTGCCACGGCACGGGCGTCATGGAGGAGGGGAGACGATTACTGGAGTGCACCTGCGTGCTGCGTCAGCGGATCGCGCACTACCTCACGCCGCAGTACGGCCCTGAGATCAGTTGGCATCACAATTTTCCGAGGGAGCAATTTATGCACATGGATGTGCTCCTCGAGAACACAGGGGCCCTTCGGGAACCGCTGGACCGGGAATTGGCTTTGGCCGCCGTCAAATCTTTCCTGCTGGTCACCGGGCAACGGTTCTCCCATCGCACCTTGACACCCTATGACATCTTTCTGCTTTACCTTGCTAACCTCAAGGAGCGCGGCCTCGATAACCTCGCCTCACACGTTGACGTGTTGATCATCCGGTTCGGCATCGACCCGCCCAACAACAGTTACCAATCCGTGCTCCCGTGGCTGATCCGCCGGCGCCGCGATCTTGGGCTCTCGACCTGGATATTGAGCGCCATGCCCCCCAACACCGACGCCTTCGAAAAAAATTATCCAAACTTGCGTGAACCGCTAATGCAATGCCTCGTGGACGGTTTTGCGAAACTCCCTATCCAACCGACAGCTGCCGGGAAAGGCCCATGATCGACAGAGCGCCAGAGCCCAGAATCTGAAAAGAACATTGCCCGAACCTTGCTCGTGGCACCGTCGGAACAGAAGTGGATTAACTATCAGACCAAGTTCCAGGACTATTTTGCGGGCCGTTGGCCCCAGTTCGATCATTTGATCTCTTTCATCGCGGCCTTCTTCGCCGAGTTCGGGAGGTGTCCGCCCCTCTCGGCCTGCGAAATCGAGCTGACCGCGGCCAACGACGAAGGTCTGCTGGAATACATCCGCGCAATCGCGCATGACACATTAGTTCGGGTCCACCAGGAAGATGCTGACTTTGCCGCCGCTCTACGGACCGTAAAGAATAAGGTCTTTCAAAGCGATATTATGACCGCGATGCACGATTTAGAGGGAGTTATAACCGGTCCGGCCGCCCACCTAGTGTCCTGCCCTGGAAATATCGACTAATAATCTCCCAGTGCATCAATGCTGGGAGTTGCGAGGATGGCACGGCCGATCAAGCGGCTGCAGGCTGAGCCAAAGGTTATGGCGGAGCTGCGACGCCGTTCGCGTTCCACGACGATCGGTGTGCGCGATCGCGAGCGTGCCAACATCATCCTGCTTCGCATCGAGGGTCTCGGCGTCGAAGCCGTCGCCGAACGGCTGAGCACGACGTCTAAGCGCGTCTCAATGTGGTCCACTCGCTTTGCCAGGTCTGGCCTGGACGGGCTTGCCGATGAACCGGGCCGTGGTCGCAAGGCTTCGATTGCTGCGGCGAAAGTGGCGCGCGTCATCACCGAGGCGACGCGTCCGCTGCTTGGCAGAAGCCGGTGGAGTATTCGTTCGATGGCGCGGCACGCTGGCGTTTCGGCGAGTTCGGTACAGCGCATCTGGTCCTGTAATGACATCAAGCCGCACTGCGTGAAGACCTTCAAGTTGTCGAACGACCCGAGGTTCGAAGAGAAATTCTGGGACGTGATCGGCCTCTACCTCAACCCGCCCGACCAGGCGCTGGTGCTGTGCTGCGATGAGAAAAGCCAGTGCCAAGCCCTCGAACGCACACAACTGGGCCTGCCGCTGGCACCTAAGCGCCCGCGCACGATGACACATGACTACGTCCGCCATGGCACGATCACGTTGTTCGCCGCCCTTGAGCAGATGACCGGCCAGCTGATCACGCGAACCGAGGCGAGCCACACCCACGTCGAGTGGCTACGTTTCCTCAAGCAAATCGATCGCGAGACGCCGCGCGGGCTTGACCTGCATCTGATCGCCGACAATTACGCCACCCACAAACATCCGAAGGTGCGGGCGTGGCTGGCGAGACATCCCCGCTTCACGATGCATTTCACGCCGACCTCATCGTCCTGGCTCAATCTCGTCGAGCGCTTCTTCGCCGACCTGACAGGCGACGTAATCCGCGCCGGCAGCTTCGCCTCGGTCAACGAACTCATCCGCGACATCAAAACTTACCTTGCACAGCGTAACGCTGATCCGAAGCCCTACGTCTGGCGGGCAGAGGGTGCGGCGATTCTCGCCAAAATCAAACGCGCTCGCGCAGCACTCAACAAAGCCGAAGCAGCATGAGTTCTTGCACGGCAATTGAGAGTCAGGACACGTAGCCGAACTCAACGTTGACGCACTTCCCTCCGACTATGTTGAGGTCGAGGTGACCGTCACGCGTCGGCCGTTGCGTGACCGCATCCTCGCCGATCTCAAGGCCGGTCGGACAATCCCCGGCGCGAGCCTGCTTCGCGGCCTCCCCTTCCTTGTCGTCAACCGCAAATAGGATCCGCCCGATGAACACCCTCACCAAGGTGCCCGCACCCACGAGCGCGAGCCCGACGTACGCACCCGTGCTTGCCCCCGCGTCGTTCAGCGAACTCGTGCAGTTCGCGCAGATGGCGGCGAAGTCCCAACTCGTGCCGAAGGAGTACCGCAATCAGCCGGAGGACATCATGCTGGCGGTGCAACTGGGCAGCGAGGTCGGCCTGCGCCCGATGCAGTCACTGCAGAACATCGCCGTGATCAATGGCCGACCAGCTGTGTGGGGCGACGCACTGCCTGGTTTGTGCAAGGCGAGCCCGGTCTACGCCGACATCGTCGAGACGTGGGAAAACGAGCACGAGCCGGACACACTCGTGGCGGTCTGCATCGCCAAGCGCCACGGCTCGAGCCCCGTCACCGCCCGCTTCTCGGTGATGGACGCCAAGCGCGCCGGCCTCTGGACTAAAGCGGGGCCCTGGCAGACCTATCCCCGACGCATGCTGCAAATGCGCGCCCGCAGTTTCGCCCTCCGCGACGCCTTCCCTGACGTGCTCAAGGGCCTGATCTCCGTCGAGGAGGCGTTGGATAATCACTCCGGCGCGGACCAACTACCACCGCCGACGATCGATGCCACCGCCGAGCCGATCGCGCCTGCACACCCACCCACGCCGCCGCGGCCTTATCAGCTTACGACCAAGCAAGGTACGACGACCTTCCAGACCGTCGAAGAATGGCTGGCCGCGTGGGCCAAGCTCGTCCGTGGCTGTAAAGCTGCCAAGGCATTGGACAAGCTGCAGACCGCGCGCGAGACGAACAAGGCTCACATCGACGTGGTGGCGGCATCTGATCCGGAGGCAGCAGCCACGCTCACGGCGCAGCTCGATCGCGCGCTATCAGTCCGGAGGGAGGGTGGGTGAATCCGCCTTCACCTGGCGTGCGAGAAACAACAGGCATGCTTTCGGGCTAAATTTGAAAGTCACCTCCCGCGGCGTCTGCAACGCATTGAAAATAGCGGCGGTTGCGAATGCCGTCGGTGCTCGGATAGGCTTCCCGGCGCGCACCCTCTACCCGTTATGCGCAAACGCAGATGCACTTTGCAAAACTGCAATGTCAGATTGCGCCGGTCGGCTACACATACGCGTGCGAACCCGCGCAGCTTTACCTCCCTCAGGCAACCCCCCGCTCGGGTGTCGTGCGGCGCCCGGCGGAAACTTTGTCCGCTCGAATGCGGTCACTGACGACGGTATCGCAAGCGCCGCCATGCTGGCGATGTCGGCCGACATCGTCCGACATTGCGATAGTAGCTTGAGTGACGCGCCTAACTAAGCGGTAAACTCTTCCCTCGCTCCGCTGAAGCAGACACGCCGGCAATCAGCCGGTTTGTCGAAGGAGTCCTTGATGAATCACCCTTCCGACCCCATGCCGCTGTTGCCCGCCGACCTCCTGCGCCGTTACAGCTGCGCCGCGCCAACGGACACGCGTTTCCGGGCCATCGCTCGCCTCCGCCAGAGCCTTTGGCGCGAGCAGCACGGCTTCGCCTGCGGCCGGTATCTCGACGTCAATGGGCGCACGCGCCGCCTTGGCAGCCGCGTCAGCTATCGCGTTGGACGAACCGGCATTAACTTGGTTGACCTGACGCTGGTCTCGCTGGTCCTGCACGAGATCGCCTATCGCGAGGTCGGCGCCGTCATCAATGTCGAGCGCCTCTGGACCAATCTGCTGGCCAGCCAGGCCCTGACGTTCAACCTCTTTGGCCCGTTCAAGCAGCGGCCCGCACTGGCCACGGCCGTGATGCGCCGGTTGGTTCCCGATCTGGTCGGCGAGGTGACCGATGTGCGGTTCGAACACTCACCCGGACGCGGCCATCCCAGCTACACCGCCGACTACTCCGCCTTTGACGTGCTGATCCGTTGCACGACCCCGCAAGGGCGGGAGGCCTTTGTCGCTATCGAGATGAAGTACTCGGAGGCGCCGGCCGGCATCGCCTCTCCCGTACGGCCCCGCTATGACGTATTGTCGCGCTCCGCTGGCGTCTTCCGCGATCCGGACGCACCGGCCCTGCGCCACGCGCCGATCGAGCAGTTTTGGCGCGAGCAGTTGCTCGTCACTGCCATGCTCGAACGAGGCCCCTATCACGACGGCCGCCTCATCGTCGTCGCGCCGGCGCTGAACGCTGAGTGCCAGGCAGCCGTCGCACGGTATCGCTCCGAACTGATCTCAGACGAGCCCGCCGAGACGCGCTTCCAGACGGTGACGCTCGAGGATCTCACCACCGCTGTGGGCGCCGCAGGTGCCGACACGATCGCCGCACGGGTAACCGAGCGCTACCTCGACTTCGCGCCCGTGCATGCCGTCCTGGCGGCGAGTTTCGAGGGCGGTTAACGGCACCGCGCACCAGCGTGCCCGGCACACCGGAATCTCTGGCCTGTGGTCAGGCTCCGGTGTGTGAGCGGCCCATCGTTGCCGAACGAACCAATCGCTTTGTGCAAATCGCACACGCGTGTGGGGCGAGCCGAACCGCGCCTTGCCAAGGGATGTGACGCTATGACTACCACCCTTCGCGACATCTACAGTCGGATTACCAACAAAATCATTGCCGATCTGGAGCTGGGTCTTCGACCATGGCTGAAGCCCTGGAACGCCGAACACATCGTCGGCGAAATCACCCGCCCACTGCGGCACAACGGCATTCCCTACAAAGGTATCAACGTCCTGTTGCTCTGGTCCGCTTCGGTAAGCAAGGGCTACACCAACCTGCTTTGGCTGACCTTCAAGCAGACCCGCGAGCTCGGTGGCCACGTGAAGAAAGGCGAGACCGGTGAGCTGGTCGTCTTTCCCAGCACCGTCACCCGCACCGAGACGGACGACAAAGGACAGGAGGTCGCGCGTGACCTCTCCTTCCTCAAGGGCTACACCGTGTTCAACGCTGAGCAGTGCGATCGCCTACCTGTGCAGTACACCGCCAAAATCGCACCTTCTGCCATCTCACAGATGCAGCGCATCGAAGCCGCTGACAGGTTCTTTGCGGCGACCGGCGCTGCAATCCGCCACGGCGGCACCCACGCCTACTACGCCGAAGGGCCCGACTACGTGCAGATGCCGCCCTTTGAGACCTTCAATGATGCCGCGAGCCATGCCGTCACGTTGGCACATGAACTGACCCACTGGACAAAGCATCCCAAGCGCCTGGCGCGTGACATGGGTCGCGTTCTCTACGGTGATGAAGGCTATGCAAAGGAGGAGCTCGTCGCGCAGATCGGTGCCGCATTCCTTTGTGCCGAACTGGGGCTCATACCAGCGGCCACAAGTTCTGACTCTCCGGGTGGGTTCCCGAATCGGCGGAACTCTGACTCGCTGTGAACCCGAGGTTCGGTGGGGTTCGCATGATGGGCAAAGCTGTTGAGATCACACGCCTGGAGCGATCGGCGGCGGAATTGCGAGCGCTTGCCGTGAAGATCGAGGATGCTGACGTGGTGCGACGCCTGTTGGGTATCGCGCTGCTGCTGGATGGTTGGCCGCGCGGCGAGGCGGCGAGAGCCAGTGGGATGGACCGGCAGACGCTGTGCGACTGGGTGCATCGCTACAACGCAGGTGATGTTGCCGGCTTGGCGACTGCGTCGCGGCCTGGGCGTCCGCCGGCGTTGAGCGACGAGCAAATGGCTGAACTGAAGGACATCGTGATCCAAGGGCCTGATCCGGAGAAGGACGGCGTGGTGCGTTGGCGCTGCGTTGATCTGCGGGTGAAGATCGTCGCGCATTTCGCGGTAACATTTCACCAACGCAGCGTGGCCAGGCTGTTGCGCAAGCTCGACCTGACGCGCTTGCAGCCGCGGCCGTACCATCCGAAGAACGACGCTGCGGCGCAGGGGGCTTTTAAAAAAACTTTGCCAGCCTGGTGAACGAGGCACTGCCCGCCTCTGCGGCTGGCAAGCCGGTGGAGGTGTGGTTCCAAGACGAAGCCCGCGTCGGCCAGAAGGGTTGGATCCCCTATCGGTGGGCGCCGATCGGCTCACGACCACCTGCGGTGCGGGACAACCGCCATGACTCGGTCTATCTGTTTGGCGCGATCTGCCCCGATCGAGAGGTCGGTGCCGCGATCATCATGCCGGCTGCCAATACCGCCGCGATGAACGAGCATCTGAAGGAGATCAGCACGCAGGTGCGGCCAGATGCGCACGCCGTCCTGATCTGCGACGGTGCCGGCTGGCATCAGCGCGGCAAGCAGCTGAAAGTTCCCGCCAACATCACTTTGATCCGGTTGCCGCCCTATTCACCCGAACTCAACTCGATGGAGAACGTCTGGCACTACCTGCGTGCCAACAAACTCAGCATGCTGGTCTGGGACAGCTATGAGGCCATCGTCGCCGCTTGCAAAGCGGCGTGGGATTTTCTGATCAGCGACCCAGATCGTATCAGATCAGTCGGGTCTCGCGATTGGGCATGCGTCAATACTTAAGACTTCTGGTATCACACCCGAAGTCCGGCCGGATCATGCCCGCTACATCGCCTCTTGGCTGACCGTAATCAAGCACGACAAGCATTTCATCTTCACTGCTGCTGCCCACGCCCAGCGCGCGGCGGAATAACTTCGCGGCCTGCAACCAGTTCAGTTAGCGGCGGGAAGCCAGCCCACTGCCTGTGTGATCGAGACCGATCTTGACATAGGCTGGTCTGCGCAGGCTCACCGGAGGCGCGATACGCCCTGAATTCTGATGTCAGCTCCGAAGCCCAACGATGCGTTTGAGATGGCCGAACAGCATCTCGACCTCGTTGCGCTCGCGCCCAGAGACGACACAGGCATCGGTCCTCGCGATGTCGCACCTTGCGGCCTCGCGGAACACGCTGCTGCTGTTCGACGTGGCGGAAGACCTGTTCGTCAGCCGGAGCATCGCGCTCGACGAACTGGTGGCCAGCTCCCGTGTGTTCATTCACCGTTTGCCGGTGCGCATGGCGGTGCCGGTGATCTGGACGGCGAACGCAGCTAATCATCCGCTCGTCAGCTTCGCGATCAGCTTCTGATACCGCGCCATGTAATCCCGCATCGCCAGCTTCTGCTCGGCGTATCGTCGCGCCCTTCCGCGCAGCCGGCGCGCCAGCGACGCATCCTCCAGCACGCGCAAAACCGTGTGCGCCAGTCCCTTCGGGTCGAAGAACGGCACCAGCAGCCCGTTATCCTCGTGACCGACGAACTCGCTGACCGTCGGTGTGTCGCCACCGATGACCACGCATCCGGTCGCCAGCGCCTCGCGCAGCGACCAGGACGCGACGAACGGATAGCTCAGATACACATGCGCATCCGACCGCTGCAGCATGGCGACGTAAAGTTTGTAGTCCAGCCGCCCAGGAAACAGCACGCGGTCCGGGTCGATGCTGCCGCCGAGTTCCTCCAGCATCCTCTGCCGCCACGTCCCTTCTGGCGGGGGCCGGCCGTAGCTGATGCCATCCGCACCCACCAGCACCACGCGGACATCCCTCCGAGCACGCAACAGGTGCGGCACGGCGCGCATCATCACGTGGAAGCCACGATACGGCTCCAGGTCACGCGCAACGTAGGTGACCAGCTTCTCCCCCGGCTTGATCGTCGTGTGGCAGATCTTCAGCGGGCGCCGCCGCGCCGCCGGGTTCGGCTTGCAGATATCCAGGTTCACCCCCTCCGGCAGCAGCGTGATGTACGGCCGCGCCCACTTGGGATAGGTGGACAGCTGCCACTGCGTCGGCGTCTGCCCATGTGCGTCGAGGTTCAGCGCCAGCAGATTGACCCCGTTCTTCGCCCGAACGTGCGGATGCTCGGCAGGATGCATCGGAAACTCCGGATCGAACCCGACGTCGATTCCATTCACGCTGTAATAGAACTCGAAATAGCCGAGCAGTGGCGTGTCCGGCCACACATCGCGCAGGTTGAGCAGTTCGCCCCAGCCGTGATGCCCGATGATGATGTCCGGCGTGAATCCGAGGTGCTTGAGGTTAGCCGCCGTGCGAGCAACGACATCGGCGCGCCGCAGCGCCGAGTCCAGTTCGCGCGCCGCGACGTGCACCTCCGCCGGCGCGCTCGCCGGCTTCGGATACGGCACCACGCGCACGCCCTCCATGCGATTGGCGTTGGGCTCGCTGAGGAACACCACTTCGTGCCGCCGCGTTGCTACCAGGTGGCGGGCGATGTGCAGGTACTGGCCCGGGAAATTCTGATGGACGAAGAGGAACTTCACGAGTTGTGTCGGTGCAGCTCAGCGTGATTTCTTCTTCCGCGCAGGCGCCTTCGCCGGCGCCGCCGCCTTGGCTTTCCGGCGGATCACCACCTGGAACGCCTCCAGCGCGGACAGGCTCTCTGCTTCGCACGTCTCGCCAGCCGTCACCGGCCCTGCCGAGCTGCCATCAACGAACGTCGCCGAATAGCTGCACTCGTGCGTCTTCGCAGCGTCGCCTCTCAGTCGCAGCTTGAAGCCGAGCAGCGGCAGCGCCATCCCGCGGCTGCCACAGAACTTGCCACCCTCGATCCACGGCGACATCCAGCCGCGGCCCAGCACCGCCTGGTATTCAATATCGGCAGGCGTCACGCCATCGCGCGGCGCCAGACTAAACCCCTCGATCCACAGCTGGCTGCCACGCCGGCCGATCCACTCGCCGATCTTCGCCGGCACGTCACCGGTTCGCTGCACGTGAGCAATCACCTCGGCGTCGGCACTCGGCACCCCCTGCGCCGGGGCGCCCACCGCCTCTCCGTTTGCTCCCAATCGCATCATTTGCAGCCGCGGCGCTGCTTCTGGCGATGCCGATGGCGCCTGGTAAACGGTCACCAGTATCTGTGCCGGTCCATCCGAGACGCGGATCAGCGCCGCTGATTTACCGCCGTTCATCCAGCCATCTTCGCGGAACGTGCTGATGCTGACCGCCTGGGGCTTTCCGACCGGTCCTGGCGGCGGTGATATGCGCACCCCAGGCAATCCCGAGCGGTCGTTGGCTGGCGGCGACCCAGGCGCCTGAAACACGCAGAACAGTCCGGTATCCAGCGTCATCAGGTAACCGGAGACCTTCAATTCAGCAACGTCCCTCGGCGCCGCGTTCTCGCTCGGTTCGGGCCTGACGCGTGGCGGTTTAGAAACCGCAGTGACAGCTTCCGACATGCAGCATTCTCGCTTTGGTACTTTTACTTTCCCCAGACCACCAATTCATGGCGTGGCAAAGCAGTCTCTTCAATGAGTGCAGCCATCAATCTTTCAAAGCCGAAAGCCACAGCAGCAACGAACGCCGCGGCCGGTTCACGAATTGTTCCGCCTGTGCGGCAACATCGAGTGCGGTCGCTCGCTCTCATCGCGAACGCTGCCGATCGTACTCGGCAGGTCCCTGTAATGGCGCTGCCCGCCATCGCGAAGTGATGAGTGGCGGAGCTGCACAATTCCGCCATGATGTCCGTTCCGGGGGCGTTACCCGATGATCCGGGCAAAGGATGTTGCCCACTGAGCGGACATCTCGCGCGCGCCGGGGCACTCGTCCAGCAGCCGCCCGTGTTCCCGGGAGAGAAGCTCAAGATACCCAACCAGCGAGCGAACAGCCCGCATGCCCTCGTCCATCGGTTGCGTGAAACGCAGCGGTCCGCCGTGATAGGTGATCGGATCGAACGTCATGCCATCGGTGGGGCGATTGAACTGGTGCAGCCAGGCCGACTGAAGCAGGTCCTGGGGACTGTCGCGGAGCATGTCGAAGCGCGACCGATAGTGAACCGATCTGTTTTGGGCAACCTCGGACTGTCCCGCCGCCAGGACGCGCGACCAGCCGCGGACAACTTTTGCGATGGTCTGGAAGGGCGACCTCTCGGGGTAATGCGCCAGCGTGACAGTCGCAGCATCGTCGTATGGGCAGGTCCTGCCCCCATCGATCAGGACCCCGTGGCTGCCTGCCTCGATCACAACGTTCCGGTCGGCCAGGTTGCCGCGCACGATCACCTTCGGGACATCGGTGCGCTGTTCAACCCATCCGATGCGGAGCGGGACCACGGGCTCGAGCGGATTGTCGTGCGCGCTCGGGTGATAGTTGGTCAGCATGACGCGTACACAGGGCACGCTGGGGTGCGTCTGGGCCAGCGTAGTCGCGAGGCCGCCGACCGCCTGTCTGTCGTCGATGAACTCGTCGGCGTCCAGAAAGGTGACCCAATCGGCGGCGGTCTCCGTAACCGCAATGAAATACAGGAAAGTGTTGTAGATCGCTTCGTTGAACCAGCGGGAGCCGTTCTGCAGGACCGTGATGCCAAGCCCCTCGTCGCGCAATCGCCTGAGTATTTCGACCGTGCCGTCAACGCTGCCGTTGTCGAGGAATATATGATGGCTGACGTAATGGGCCGTATGGCGTGCGAACGCCTCCACGATGTCGGCCTCGTCCAGGATCTTGGTGACGGCAACAAGGCGCATTGGCTGGCTTCCTCAGGAATGGGTCTGAGCACCCGCGAGCGGCCCCGATGACATCAATCGCGTCCTAACGGTTGCGATATAGTCGGGACCTTCGGCTTGCACCATATCACATAAACAGCGTCTAACTATCGCCACGACCAAGCCGTCGGGAAGAGTGATTGCGAAACTCCTGGAGCCAGCAGCAACATCGGACGACCCTGGCTGGAGAAACTCTTCTCCAAGGTCGCTGAACATCATCGCCGCTGTTGGACCATCAACTCCCGGGGAACGGAAAAAGACACTGCGAGAACGAGCCGAGCAACTTCCAAAAGTTAGGCGCGAAACCGCTCATGCCACACGGCCTCGCTTCATGACACGAAGCATGTGGCTCGCATGGTTGTTGCGCAGCGATGTCCGATCGGATGCGACGCCAGGAGACGTGGAGGCACAGCGGGAGTTTGTTGCTTGGTGGCTGCTTTGGGGTAGAACGGAGTACCCCGCAGTTTGGCATTGGGGGCGTCTCCAAGCAGCCGTCGCCATGCAGCTCGTGCCCCTGGCCTGCCGCCTCAAATGCCCCCGTCTGCTACGTCGTCTTCACTCGTCTCGTCTCGATCTGCAACAGGCGTTTCCATTGCAGGATGAGGAAAGCCTGGCCGAATTCTTATGCTGGTATCGCGTGCACGGGCCATTGGAGCTGGATGTGGCGCCGCAGCTTCCAGAAACCTGCCTGGCAATAACCGAGGCTCCAAGTCGGCGCCAGCCTTGGTCAGCAGGCAACTGTCAGGTTCCTCGCCTTGCCGTTGCGCTTGCCCATCGCAACTTTGATTTTCTATCCGGAGGACAGGGCATCAGCCCTGATACAGTGCGGTTTGTTGCTGACTGGTATGAGAAACGCGGCCACCGTCTCGTAGCGCCGCCGACATCGCCGCCGACCTCGTTTGCGGCCGCCCCGCCCGGAAGACGCAAGGGTGGTGGCGTAAATCTGGTAGGCTTCGTGCGAGGCCAGTTTGGCCTAGGGGAAGACGTGCGCATGGCGTCCGCAGCGCTCGAAGCCGCGGGCATACCGCACGTGGTATTCAATGTGCCGGCTGGACCGGCTGTCTCTCAGCAGGACGATCAACTCACGCACCGGCTCACAAACCGGCTGCCCTACAACATCACGATGTATTGTATGTCGGCGTTCGACATGGCGAACCTCTACCTTGCCCGCGGTCCAGAGTTCTTCGCCGACCAGTATCGGATCGGCTATTGGCCTTGGGAGCTGCCTCGCTTCCCAGCTTTGTGGAAGGATGTCTATTCGCTTGTTGACGAGATTTGGGCCGGCAGCACATTCACTGCACGCTCACATCGCACGCAATGCACCAAGCCGGTGCGGAGGCTTCCTTGCCCGGTCGTTATTCCAAATGTAAAGCCGGTTCCAAGGCATGCGCTCAAACTGGATCATGAGACGGCGTTCGTCTTTGTCTATCCGTTTGACGTCAATTCTCACCTGGCGAGGAAGAATCCGCTCGGCCTCGTGCGCGCCTTCCGCCTGGCGTTTCCTCCCACTGATTGGCATGTCGCACTCCTCCTGCGGGTGAACGGAAATCCGGACGGTCAGCCAGGATGGACCGAAGTTGCCACTGAGTGCGCGGCCGATCCCCGGATCACCATCCTCGCGGGCACGCTGAATCGCCAGGCAGCCTTGGGCGTGGTGGCCGCGTCAGACTGCCTGGTCTCGCCTCACCGCGCCGAAGGGTTCGGGCGCAACATCGCCGAGGCAATCTTGCTTGGCGTCCCTGTGCTCGCGACGGCGTTCTCGGGGTGTATGGACTTTCTGGCTCCCGAAGAGCGGCTGCCCTTCGAGCGTACGCCGGTTGGGCATGGGGAATATCCATTTGGCGAGGGACTTTGGTGGGCCGAACCGTCCGTGCCGGAGATGGCTCGTCGCATGAGGGAAGTTCGTCGCGCCCGGGAGAAGAACCAAGCCCGTGAGGCGCGTCGTCTTGCTTTACGGCGGAGCGAGATAGCGACGAAGTACAGTCCGTTTGTGACGGGCAAGGCGTTCGCTGCACGGCTGCGGCAGATTGAGCGCCGGACGGCAGTGCTGCGGTCCGCGTCCTGATGATGAGTCGTGAGCATGCTGCGGGTTGTCGGGACGGGATCGAAGAGTAAGCTGACGCCCTTGAGCGCCAGCTTCCGTACGGTGAGCCGCAGCAGCGAGGGCAACCGACGGTGCGTATTGGTGTGGTTCACTTCCAGGATGCCAGGCCAGGATGAACGAGCGTGTCATCTCTTTGCTGGACCAGCTGGCGGGCCACGGTCAGGGGCAGGCGATCCTGCAGCAATTGCAGCATTCCGATGATCCGCTCGAGCAGATCGCTCAGCGCATCGCGAATACGGACGCGTTCGAATACCTCTACAAGCAGGCGCGCACGCGCGATGTCATGGCCGAGGGGCCGAAGGAGGCGGACGCCGCATTCGTCGGCCTGCCGGAACTGCCCGCTGACATGCCGTTCGGGGAGCAGTTCCGGCAGCACTTCAGGCCGCGGCTCGGCAAGCGCGCCGATGGGTTCGCCGCGATATTCGATGCATTGCTCAGGCCGCGCCGCGATCTGCTCATCCTGGAGACCGGCTGTATGCGCATCCCGGGCAACTGGGACGGCGACGGGCAGAGCACGTTCATGTTTGACGCGCTTGCTCGAGACTGCCACGGGCTCTTCTTCTCGATGGACATCAACTTGGAGAGTATCGATACGGCTCGGCGCGCCTGCAGTTCGGTCACCCATCTCATTCACAACGATTCGATTGCTGCCTTGCATGCGCTCAGCCGGGCTCTGCCGATGAAGGCAAGCCTGCTCTATCTCAATTCCTATGATGTCGACGCAGACAATCCTATGCCGAGCGCAATTCACCATGCGATGGAGCTGGCGGCCGCAGCTCCTCTGATTGGACCCGGAACCGTGGTGTGCGTGGACGACTACGGGATAGGTGCGGAGGGCGGCAAAGGCATGATCCTGGACAAGTTTCTAACCAGAACTCGGGCGCAGGAAACCTATTCAGGCTACCAGAAGCTATGGCGAGTTCTCTAGCCCAAATACCGAGTTTGGTCTCGTGCAATAGCGCGCTCCGCCTCCTCGCCAACACTATCGCGCTGTCATCGTCGCTTGGAAAGAAATTGGCGGGCGAACGCAGCAGTTTCGTTCAAAATCTGTGACCCATACTCGACTGATGGCTCAAGCTCGCTTCCTTCGTGCCATTCGTTCCACGACGTGATCAAGACGTAATCCGGTGCTGCAGCGATCGCCTCGCGCCACAACGCCCCATCAGGTTTCGCCGCCCCACCGGGCAGTCACTGGGCGTGGCGGCGGCCGGTGAACTGATCGGTCATCATAGCCCGGCATGACGGTAACGGTCGATATCTTACCCGGCCTCGCCGCGGCCACCATCCGTGGATAGATAATCGCTAGCCCACGCCTGGATCTGTTGCGGTGATTTATGCTGGGTCTGTCCTGTGATGTTATATACGCTTGCCCCGTCGAAGACCGACACAAATTGGGGGTCTAGCGAATTGGCGACGAGCAGGACGCCGCTCGGATTGTCGATGCGGACTTGTGCGATGACCTCTCGCCACTCCGCGGGTGAAAGCTCGGCCAATGCGCGCCCGTACACGAACATAACCGGCTTGCCTTCGGCACGCAGCCAGGCCCGGTCGGTAGCGTAATGCGTCAGCACATAGTCGAGGTCAGCGATCGCAGCCTTTATGCGGCTTTCGGAGTCTGTTCCACCCGATCATTTCGTAATAGGCAGAGACCACGAGCCCATGCTTCGCTGCGGCAGACAGGAGCAACGGCATACCGCGATCTTCAAAACTGCCCTGCCCCCACCAGCTCGCAATGAAGCCGGTGATGCCGGCTGCGTGGGCTGTCTTAACTTGGCGCTCAATGATAGCCGGGTCGTGACTGTCGTAAACGCCGAACGCGGGAAAGTCCGTCGCAACTTCAATATGTTTGTCCGTTGCATCGACGCCGTTCCAATGTCACCCATTGGCCAGCTGACCGCGGGATTGCCGTACCAGCCGTAATAGAATGCAAGCACCTGTCGTGGCACGCCCTCAGCACGAGCGCATGCGAACGGCTGTGCCACGCAGCTGAGGAGCCCCGCTCAGGGCCGCGACCATGGAACCGCATTTCACACGGAAGGTCATGGGCCTAATCCGTTCCACCTCATCACCAGCAGGCTTAGGTCGAACCCAATTTGCCCAGTTCGATCACCGTATGCAGCCATCCATTTGCATCAGTAGATCTTGCGAAGAACGAAGATTTTCGCGGGGCTTGCGTCACCGCTAAAGGCCGGAAACCAACCGAAGGAGGCCAAGGAGTCCCTAACCGCAATCATGAATACCTCGGAGAAAATCTCGTTCTGGAGGTATTTACCTCCCTCGAGAAATTCTATCATGAAATCTCGAGTTCGTGGGAGCGCAATTGACTTTCCCTCGTATTCTGGGGACTGCCAGTGCAAATCCTCGATAATGTAAGTGCCACCGGGGCGCAGTTTCGGAAATAGGAACCTGAAGGCCATCTGCTGATGGTAGGAGGCATGTGAGCCATCGTCAATGACGATGTCGAAACCGGAGGTTGAATTAGCTAACCGCTCCAGATCCTCCGCGGATCCACTGTCCCCGCGTACAAAGGTGAAGCGAGGGAATTTAATGTGCGAGAAGTCAGAAATGTCAAATTCCGTACCATTTGGGCGTGCGGAAAATATTCCAGCCACATTCGCACTGAAGGTAAATCAACCTGGCGATCAACCGAGCCCTCCGACTTCCGGTCCTCCAACCGCAAGTCCAAGCTCCAGAAAAATAATGCCCGCGTTTCTATCTCGGTCCAGAATAAGGTGGTACAGATATGTATATCTGTGTGGTGGCGACCCGCGCGGGTCCCCCTTCTCGGAACCGTAATCATTCGCCGGGGTTCGAGGTTGTCTCATTGGTGTGCTGCTGGGGACCTGGGGCGCCTTTTTCTGTCCTAACGTAGGTCTCGATGAATTGGCGATGCTTGGCTGCAAACTCGCTGCATTTCAGGGACTTTCGCAGCTCATCCTCGAAACTTCCCCCGCCTGCATTGTCATTATGCCGTTGATTAGGCCACCTGGATCTGGCTCTCTTAACAGCAGCGCGCGAGTAAACGGCACGCACGAAAGCCTACGTGGACCTCGCTTTTATTTGCTAGCTTGGGCAGCTTCTGGTGGTCCATGGGCATGGTCTATCCAGCAGCTTGTCGACCCTGGCCCTTTATGAAGGTGGCCCTTCTTTCAAGGCCACCCACAGTCCGTAAAACCTGTTTGATAAACAGGCCGTCCATATAGTTCAACAGCCTAGGATGCTCCTTCTGAACCAATATCAAGACCGTTCTGCGTCAGGAATGTGCTTCAGTGCCATAGCAAGCAACTGCTGATCGTCCGCAACATGCGACCATACTCTTCGCCGCACGCAATTGGTCGTCTGTGATCTCCTCGTCAACCGGCGATTACACTCATGCACAATTTTTAGGTCCGTCCGGTAGGATGCCCCAGATTGATAGCGAAATGCCCCGGCGTTGACCTCCCACCACGGCGACGTCGGCGCGCCGGGTGTATTATCAGGGCGAGGTCGTTATTGTCTTCGAGATACCTTCTGACGGTCAAAATCAAGGTCGGCGACATAGGCATCCGCGTCGAGATAACCCAGACCGGCGATATCCACCGTCCATCAACCGTTTCAATAATGGTATGCGGTTGTATGTTGCGTGCCATGGGTAATATCCGCGGATGATGCCGAAAATAAGATTTAAGCCTAGATCGGTGACGGGCGCCATATTCCGGGCAGTTTGAAGGTCAACTTTAACAGCGGTCTGTACGTTAACGTCTGCGAGTCTGCAAGAGGATAACTTCATTTCGACAAATTCGTCGACCGGTCAGAAGTAACTTTACCAGACGCCGAACTGTTGGCGAGACGACGTCATCCTATCCATCAGGCTCGCGCACAGATACGGTCGCCGCTGAGCAGACCGACAGCGCTTCACGGCAGAAACGAGCGACCAAAGCTGCGTAGTGTCGGACGGCGAGTCACGCGGTCGCACCGGCGTTGGTGCTAACCCCGGTCAACCTGAATCTTGCTGAAGCGATCATCATCCACCTTATGGACAAGGTTTACTCTTTATCGCCTCGCGCACTCAATGAACACGTTGCCTGGGTAAGACGCCCTGTCGCCGTGCCACAGTGCCCCGCTTTCAATGTCTAGGAAAACGACAGTCCCATGATCGGGTAAGTAGTTGCCCCCGTCCGCCGGCTGAAGGGCCGATTTTTGCGGGGCCTCGTGTAACTTTGGATTAGACCAGATGAAAGTGCCATCCCTGTAATTACTTGATTGTATTTGTTATATCGACATGGAAAGGCGCACTGCACTTCCACCCGTGGTCGTCGAAAGCCTCCCGACAGCTTTTGTTCGATTCCGCGTGGGTTGCGACACAGCAGAAACGAACGAATTTAGTTACATCCTCCATACAAGGCGGAAACACATCCGCCTCGGAACCCTGAATATCGGAGTGGATCATATCCACGTTGCGGGTTTCTCTAGAAGGGTTCAGCAGAGAAAGCGCCGGGACCGTCTGAAATTCGAGGGGTTTCCCACCGTTCGCATTGATCCGCTGCTGTCTTGCCTCATCAGTTATGCTAATTTTCTCGTCAAGGTCCTCCGGGCTATCGGAGACTGCCACAAGGCGCCCCAATCAACGTCAGGATTGACCTTAGGGAAATAAGCCCATCCATCTTGCGATGCGATAACGGCATGACGTAGCACATTGAGGTCGAGGCTGGCGTTATTGATCCGCCATAATGTTTGTGTCATTTTCACGTGGCTCTGATCTCCTTCGAGATTGAGCGATCGGTAATCACCCGTGGGGAATAGCTTCCGATAAGACCGTTCCGCTCGTAAAGCCCATTCGCCAGGCGCGGCTCCAAGCGATATTAACCGATAGCGATCTCCGGCAGTCTTTACAGAATAGAGAAGATAGGCAAACTCCGCCATCGTATCTTCGGACGGATCGACATCGCCTATTTTGCGGGCCCGGGGCAGGAAGCTGACTGAACGGACCGAAGACATCCCCAGCTATCGTGTCTCGGAACACGGAGAAGAGATCCTTGATTCTCGTCGCCTAGATCAACTGGCATAGATCCTCTCTTCCATTGCCTAGTTGGCACCACGTCCGGCAGCGGCACGGACCCCCGCCATCCTGCAAACAGGCGCTTTCCACCCCGCGCAGTCCGAAGCGCAGTTCGGTGGCTGATTGACAGGCAAAGTGGCGCAGCGCGGCGGTGACGGTGCGACCAGCCCGCATCAGCTCTCCCTCATAGTCCATCGAGAGGACCAGCGCTTGTCCCTGGGCACCAATCGCACGCGCTGCGTCGTCATGGTCACGCAGCCAAGCAATCTTGTCCGCGAGATCGGACATGTCAGTCGCTACCGGAACGAAATTGATCCAAGGCTTCAATCGCTCGTAATACCATTGTCGGAAGCCACGAGGCGACGCCACCTTCAGCACAGGACAGCCGGTCAGTAGTTTCTGGAACAGTCCTGGCCAGGAGCTCGTGTTGCCGTCGATGTCGATTTGATATCTGAATTTGCTGAATTCCGTAATTGGCAGGTAATCGGCCATTAACCCTGATGCGCGGACCTCGTCTTCCGCGTGGGCATCCGGCATCTGCACGACACTCGTAAGGCCAGCGTTGATGAGACCACGATGCTCGCGTCCGATCTGGCAAAGCCTGGCTCGTGGCAACAACCTCCAATGGATGCTGCGGCTTGGTCGCCAGTCGTGGTTCCCCGCAGAGCGCAACAGGAAGCCGTTCCTCCCAGGCGATGGTGTTGCGCGCGAACTGCAGACGAACATCCTTGTAGCCCTGGGTCAGGACGTGAGTACGGGTCGGGGATCAGAAAGTAGTCGGGCCGCTCTCGCAGAATGCAAGTCCCGGTATTTCTCCGTCATCACCAACATTGATCTTGATGTCTCCGGTCTTAATCCACTCTTGACGATAGTAAGCAGCCAATATATGCAATACGGCGATCCAACGACCGACAATCACATCGAAATCTGTCCGATATCCTGATTTGGTCATCGATCGTGAACTGAGCGCTCGATCTGCCGCTAACACGCAAACCCAGAACGTGCACTCGCGAAGGGCTGCGCTGCTCAAACATCACACGGAACCAGTTGTCGGTCCGGAACCGCCGGTTCACAGCATCGGCCGCTACATGAAGTTCAAGCGTCAGTAGCGCGATCTGCAGGATGCTGATGAACGTGAAATCGTCATCGGGGAGGCGGTCGCCGTAAGATCGAGCAATCCTTGTAACGACGCGCGCGCGGCTTCGATGTCGCCGAGGATGGCACTCAGCTTCGCTCGGGCAAACTGATGTTGTGGCGTGCTGCGTTCCTGCGAGGCAAGGGTTCTTTCCAGGTCAACAATTACAGGATCTGTCGTCACGAGCGCGGGATCTGGGGATATCATAAATTCTCTTTCGATCCGCCAGATCACGCGCTGGCGCCGAACCAACGGCGTGGACACGGCTCCCTGATCTCGCTCGGCACAAATTCAGCGCGTGTGAAACTGATCACAGGAGAAGTCTGGCCATCACATCTAGCCTCGCCTTGAGGTCATTTTCGGGCACCACGATCAGTCGCTCAAACCCGATTGTTGGGATTCTATTGTCGCCAGCTGCAATCTGACCTCCCAGTTCGGGCGAAAGATCAACTTGGGCCGCAATGCGCAGCCTCCATCGACCCATCCCGCCGGCGCTCTTGCGCACGCGAAGCATCACGTCCTTCGAATGTGGCCCGACTGTGCCGTCCCAAACCGTCTCGCGGTTGGCGAAGAGCCTTATCGACCGTTCCTGAATCCAGCCGCAAACTCGGAGGCGGAGGAAAACATAATACAACTGGCTCGGCTCTTCAGCGAGGGCGAACACGATGTCTCCACCCGAATGGCAGAGCCATGTCCCCCACCGCTCCGGTTGCGCCCAGAAACCATCGGACCGGATCTCCTCGCCCAATAGAAAGCTGTCGGCGCCCAGGAAGTGGTCCGTGAAGTGCCCGAGGCGCGCATCAACGATGCGGGTCAGCAGTGATTCCCCGATCGTGTCGGTGTCGCGGTCCACCCGGCCAAAGCTGATCTCGGTCGAATAGGGGACCAAGCAGTATGGATACGGCTCGCTCCACGGTGTCGCGACCGCCTTGTCACAAGCCGCCACCACGCGTTCCGCGACAACCCGCCATCTCACCGGCACGTAGTCCTTCCGGATCTTCGCCTCGATCTTCTTGCGTGCCTTATCGTCGCGAATCAGGTCACGGACTACTCGCAAGGAATCGTCGACGCTGTCTATGTTGATGTAAACACCACAGTCCCCGGCAACCTCGGGAACCGAGGCGCGATCGCTGCTTACGCAGATTTTCCCCAACCCTAAGGATTCACTCACTGGCAGGCCCCACCCTTCGTACAGCGTCGGGCAGACCGTGAACATGCACCGATCGTAGAGTAGATGAAGGTCTGAGTCCGAAATGTCCCGAAGAAGATGGACGCGCCCGTCGAGATAGTTCGTCTCCACCAGGGCGCTGACGAATTCCGTCGCTTTCCAGCCCAGGCGGCCGACGCAGATCAAGATGCGGCGGATTGTCGCCCGCCTCGATCATGTGCCGCCATATTTGGAACATGAGACGGTGGTTCTTGCGTCCCTCGATCGTGGCCACGAACAGCACGAAGCGCTCTGGCAGATCCCGCAACATGGCCTGACCGGAAAGTGAGCTTCTGGACAGGAATTCTGCGAATGACGAACCGTTCTTCGTGACAGTGATCGGTGGTTCGGCAATGTGTAGCTCGCCAAGATAGCGCTTGACGTCCTGCGCCGTGTTCTCCGAGACCGCCAGGATATGATCGACATGTCGGAGCGCACCGCGCATGAACTCTTCGAAAACCCGAACAGTATCCTGGTCGCAGGTATCACGTGCGTAGATCGGAATCAGGTCGTGAATCGTCATTACGAAACGCGTGCCAAAGCGCCGCTTGAGCGAAAGGATGCGATGGATATAGTCTTGGTTCACCCAGGCCGCACCAAGCAGGCACAGGACGGACGGGTTGCCATCGTCAAGAACGCCAACGCCATCGAATTCGGTTGCGCCTGGCAGGAGGCCATAACGAGCCTCTTCCGCGGGGAAGCTCACCAACCGTTGTTCCTCGGGAAGAAACAGGTTCTGGAGGAGACTGACCAGGAATCCCGTAGGGACTGTCACCCACTTCCTGGTTCCTTGCATGGAAGCTCAGGAAAATCGCAGAGGAATAGGGAACAAGCCCCTCTCCGATCAGAGCAAGCACGATGCTGGATTGGACGCGCTGGATCCCGGTGAGATTTGGCGTGATGACCAATGTAGTAGACGAGATCTGAAATGTCGAAGAGAAGGCGAGTGCCTGACTGGGCTCTTGCCTGGGGAGCCGACCTTCCAAGCGATGGGAGCGGACTGTGCGGTGAGGCCGATGGCAACCAACGCGCTTCGTAGCCTGCCAGCAGCGCTTGCTCGGCATCCGCCCCTGACTGCCGAGCGACTGGCAAGGAACTCGCTACTCTTCTTTGGGAATCAATGCCGGTCAACGCCGCGCCCCCTGTTCCTGCTGTTGAACGCCATCGAATTGGCTGCTCGGTCAAAGCGAAGCCGGAATCCATCTCAACCACTTCGAGCAGATGCTCCTCTCCGTTCAGCAAAGAGTGTGGCATTTGCAGACTGAACCCGTAGCAGCCATCTCCTACTCCGGCGGCCAGAAGATCGCGCCGGAACATCGAGGCCATTGCTTGTGCAAGGATGCGGCCACCCTCTCTAAGCACCACGACACAATGCCGAGCCGGCTCATTACGCACCTTGAACCAGCCGACAAGCTCGGCGTCAGTTATTGAGTCGAGGCACCACTCGAAGGGTGTCTGCGATGGCGTGACAACGATTGGAGATCCACGCACAGCCGCGCCGGTCTCCGAACATCTCAGGTCGAGTACGTGCGGGCGCTCGTCCGATAAGAGCCCCGGAACCAGCTCCATCAGGAAGCCGTGTCGGCCATCGCCTATGCCGATGTCGGCCAGATCCGCGCGCTCGACATCAGCGACTGCACTGGCCAGTCGGGCGCCCTCCTCGACCAACTCAAGCTGGATGCGCCGTGTCGGATTGTCAGAGTCCCAGGCCCACCCTTTGATGGCAGTCGAGGTCGCGATTTCGATCAGTCCGCTGAGCTCCCGTTGGGCGCGACGTCGCTCTCCGGCCTCAGCGAGGTGCGGAGACGTCCTGCGGATCGGGTACCTCCAGCGTGGCCACACTCATTTCCGCTGGGTGGGGTGCTCCTGTTGGCTGCGGCGGTTCAGGCTTCTCCGGTATTGGCGCAGAAACCGGTAGGCGAAGGTCCGTGAGCGCGGCTACTCCGGCTGGATCTCTCCCGAGACGTTCAACGGCTGCTGATACCTGTTCCGTCATCGCCATCAATGAGGCGGAACGAGATTCTGTATCGGCCTGTTTGCCCGCTATTGCGTGGTCAACGCGTGTTCGCGCTCCCGCTTTTCTAGCTCTCATATCGCGAAACTCTCAGTCAGGAACTGGGAACGGCTATTCAGTGTCTCGTGCGTGGCATATGCATCAAGTGGCTTTCTGTCCAGGGTTCTTTCACACCTTTCCGCACGAAGAACATTCAAACAATACTAAAGCGCTGCGACCTTCTCATTGGGCGAACTGGTTGTTGGGAAGGGGCCTGGAACGCCTTGACGGATGAACGCTGCACTTAGAAACAGGGTCAGCAGCCGATCGAGCGGGATATTCAATGGCACCACCACGCCTCCCCCTGTTGCCCGTACGCGCTCTGCTTGTGCGCCGATGTCATGGACGACGGCGTACAATCCGGCCTCCCAGATTTGCGTCAGTGCGTAACACCACGTCTCTGGCCAGACCGCTGGAACCCAGGCGAAGTCGGCCTCCTGCTCCCCAATAAGTGCGACCGCCTGTGTTTCAGTATACGGTCCGGTGATTCGCACTACATCGGTGTCAAGCAAGCTCCTGTCATCAAGGGTGTAGCCCACCACGACGAACTCAATCGGCATGTTCGCTGTGGCGACCAACCGGGCGCACTGCAGCAAGTTGCTGTAGCCCTTTTCGTGGCTTATCGCTCCAACAACACATATCCGCACGGGTCGCGACTGACTTGCTGCTTCGGACGTCGCCTGTAGGGCAAACCCGCGCGTGTGCTCCCACTTCCCGGATCACAACCTCTCGCCCAAACCGCCTGACAATACGGCGCGCAGAATCTCCCGACGGCGCGATGATGGAGCGTGCCGCTTCAATCAGCCGGCGCGTGCGTGTCACCAACTGGTCGGGCGACACCGGTTCATCGAAGGTCGAACCGCTATCCGCGACGCAGTCACGGCATGCAGCAATTTCAGGCTCCCCGCAGTACCGGTGATCGCCGCGCGTCAGCGAAATGCGAGGGCAAAACCAGCTATAGTCGTGGATCACCAGATTCACCGGCGCCCCTAAGGCCAAAATCAGATCCACAACGCTATCGCCATGCCCGATCAGGCTGTGCACCTCGATCTCGCTCACCCCGCAGCCTTGAAGGCACGACAATAGGGAAGCCTGCTCATCCGGCAAGCGGAACCGGAGGTTCGGGAACTCATCCTGAAAACCAGTATCAAGTCGCGCCACGGACGTGGGACAGTCGCTGCTTGCAGTTCCCCTGGAGCCGGGCTGCAGCAGAATGGCGCACCTGCCCATACGTGCGATTGCTTCCAACCGTTCGGCGACGTGTCGGCGAATTCCGCCGTCGCGGTTATGCGTGACGAGCAGAACGGTATCGCGGCGCAAAGCTCGCTTTCTTAATCGAGCGAGATCTATGCGCCGTCGGCTCTCGGCGAGCGGGTCCTGGTTTTGCCAGCGCGCTATCGTCTGATCGTAACCGACGTGCAGTCGGTTCAGGATTTCCAAATTCCTGCGCAACAGATCATCGCGTGCAGCGTCGAACGATCCGGCGCCATGGTGCGCGACAAACACACCTGGCACGGCAACATGGCGCCACCCCAGATGCCGGGCGCGCATGCAGAAATCGTTCTCCTCCCCATAACCCTGCGCGAAAAGGTCCTCGCGCAGGAGACCAGTCTCGACAAGACATTCAGCACGAATGTAGAGGCAGAAGCCGTGGCCGGTCGGCACCTCGATGACTTCGGCCTGATTCACCTCGGCCGCCAAAGCAGCCAACTCTGTTGCTGATGCTGCATCCGGGCACGGATTGGGACCGTCACGCCGCGGGTAGCTGAAGATCGTCGCATCGTTCGACAGCGGGGTCGCGGTGCCGATGTCGGCCGCGCTGTAGACTGCTGCGCGAAGGCCAGCGAGCCAGCCGGGCGTGACGATGGTATCGGCATTCAGAAGGATCACGTCATGCCCGGCCGCCAATCGGAGGCCGATATTGGCGGCGCCCGGGAATCCGCGATTGACCGCCTCCACGTGCAGGATGATGGCTCCCTGGTCCGCGAGGGCCGCCAGCTCCGCGACAAGCCCGTGTTCGGGAGAACCGTCAGCGATGACAATGATACGCTCATCGGTGTCGCGGTGTGCGCGAACGCCGGCGATGCACGCCAATGTCGCGCCGCGCCCGCGGTAGACCGGGATCACGACGTCGACGGGGCGTGGTGGCCCCACCTTTGTCCCAGGAACCTGTCTCGACAAACGTGGCGCGGGCGTCGTACGGCCCTCACTGGACGAAGGAGAACGCTGGGCGACGGCCGAACGGGCCGCACGCCGGCTTGCCTTCTTCGCACGAGTCCAAATCGGGCTGCCATACAGCGCTCGCCCGTGTGGGCCGGTGACCCGGACAGCATCGCCTAGTGCTTTGATCCTGTCTGCTGCGACGGTAAAATTGTGCAGTATCGCAAACTCATCGCCGCCGATGGCCCGGTGCTCCGTGCGTCCGGCACGCATCGAGAGCCGCTGACGCGGATCGGCCAATGAGGCGACGGTGACGGTGGGGACCCGCTCGCGGTCGGCCGGAAACCGACACCACCCGCGTATTCCACCCGATGTGGAGGCTGTTTCTACGAATCCTTCGACGTAGGCGATTCGCTGGATGTCGATCGGACTGCCGATCAATACACGCCCGTGCAAGAGCACGTCCAGGCGCGCGGCTGTTTGCCAGCCTCTCGGCAGCTGCAGGTCATGAGCCCCGTGCAAGTTTCGCGGCTTACCAGACGAGATTTCGGTCCCGTCCATTCGCAGCGCCAGGCCACGCAAGGATTTCCGTCGTGTGTCGGCGATCACCCGGCCCGTGCTGTCGAGGCCGCACCAGCCGTCAGCATCGGTCAGCCGGCTCACCGTGGACGCCAGCTCGATGTCGGACTCGCTGCGGGACACAGCGATGCGGCTCAGCATTTCCTGCAGGTTGCCAGCGGCCTGTTCGACATCGCCGAATCGGAGGCGCACCACTATGAGCGCAATCCAGAGATCACGCCAATCTGTTCGCCTGGTCATCTCCTCAAGCGGCTCGGCGGCACGCGGATCACCGAGCTCAAGGTGCACCAAGGCGATCGCGAGGCTGATTGCGCCATCCGACGGCGCACGCCGGTGCGCATAATTCAGCAGCGAGAGGGCGGAAGCCAAATCGCGGTCGCCAAGGTGTGCCATAGCCTTGATCATCGCGTAGGCCGTCGTGTCATCGCGTGGCACCTGGAGTGTTGCCAGGCTGCGAAGCAATCGTGCTAGGCGCGTGGTTGATTTGTCAGCGCCGTCAGACACTGGTGACGTACGCCCTGATCTGTCGGATTGCCATGTGCCTCCGTTGGCATTGAGTCGTGAGAATGCGCTGGATGCTGCGTAACCTGTACCATCGACAGCACGAACGGGTGTAACATGACGGCCCATGGTTTACGGCCGCGGCACCACGCACAGCGCCGCGCAAACTATCCCGATGACCCCACAGTGCCCGAGCCCAGGCACTCACGCATCGACCGGTGCGGTCGCGTGGTATTTCGCCCAAAACGCGCAGGCACTTGAACCTCCAACCGGCACAGTGCGTTGTCGCCATGTCGGGGCTTGTCTGGCGCCCTTGAAACCGCCGCGTTGTCTTATCCGGCGGCGCCCCGCCTCAGACACGACCATGATCATCCCATTCAGCAACCTCGCTCTTAGGCCATGAGCGCGCCTACGCTGAGAGCCAGATCATCCGGACTTAAGGTCGGTCAGTTTTATATTCGAAACATCCGAGAAGGTGATCTGCGTTCCGTCCCCCAGCGTGAGCAATGTTGACGAGGCGGTGGGGTGCGTCTGCGAGGTGACCATGTCTGTCACGGCCTTGCTGCCGTAGCCCTGAAGCAGGACCTGATCCAGACCCTGGCGGAAATTCGAAATGAGGCCATTCCCACCGCTCGAGGCGCTGGAAAAGACGAACGTGTCATGGCCGGTTCCCGCCGTCATGGTCGATGCACCACGGGCCGCAACAAACGTGTCATTCCCCGAGCCACCAGAAAACTGGTCACCGTCGCCCCCGCCAAACAGGGTCGCATTGCCAGATCCGGCGACGATTGAATTCTTGCCACCCGAACCACCGTGGATCTCGTCCGGCCCCGTACCGCCGACAATGGTCGCGCTGCCCGATCCGCCCACGTAGGTCAGTGAGCTGTCGCCGGCAAAGATCAGGTCCTTCGAGCCCTGCGTTGCCTGTACCGTCTCAGCCCCGTTGCCGGCATAGATGGTGTCGTTGCCGGACGACTGCACGAGGTCATCACCGGAACCCAGACGGATGACGTTGTGTCCAGCACCGGCCCCGATCGTGTCATTGCCACCGCCCTGGGCCGAGATGCTGTCATTGCCGCCACCAGTCTCAATGAGCCAGTTCCCATTGTCGCCGGTGGGCACAACGATTTTATTGCCCCCGACACCGCCCTGGCCATCCTTATGACCCTGATTACCCTGATGATGACCCTGATGGCCTTTGTCTAGACTTCCAGCGCCCGCAACCACCGTGCCGGAACCGCCGGTGGCAATGAACGTCAGATTGCTGGCACCCGACAGAACGCTCTCGCTGTTGCCGCCGGAGCCAAAAATCGTGGCGTTCTTGTTGACGTTCACGACCGCGTCGTAACCGGGAGGAAGATGAGCCACGGGCGTGTGTGTATCTACGAACTCGCCGATAGTTCCAGATAGTGAGGGAGTGGAATCATTTGAGGCACTGATAGAATGGTCAAGGACGCCGGCCGAAATGTTTGACGCTAAAACGGACGCGAGTTGGGCGTTGGTAGTTGTATCAAAGTGCAGCGTGAATGTTTTCCCAGCGCCGCCTAGTACAGTGACGTCACCCGCCATTACACAGGTTCCTTCTGCTAATATATTTGATGGTCAGCAAGAAACGCTTCAGTCTAGAGCCTGAGCGCTCCCAGATTCACGCCGACATCCAAGCGACTCAGCCAGCGCCTTTATTTCGTTAATCCTCCGTCAACCGTCGCGGTCGTGTCAACGCAAATCGATCTTGCGATCGGGCGACAGGAGCGGAGCGCTTCGGCTTGCAGGCGCAAAAGTCCCTTATTGGGATGTCAAATGCCATTATTCCACGCCCGGACGAATGGACGCATTCGGAACGATATATCGTTGGTGATGTTCCGTATGCCATATATATCGGAGCTTCTTTGTGCCTATACCGCCTCCTAGTGCGATTTTTAGTGAGATTTGCCAGCAACAATGTCGCCAAGACGCTAGCACCGGAGTACGGGGCCGCGTCGTGACGCGGTGCGGCGGTTGACTTGGTTTCGTCACATGGGGCAATTCACGACCGGATCGTGATCAATGCGCGT
Source organism: uncultured Alphaproteobacteria bacterium (assembly GCA_963791495.1). Taxonomy (GTDB): domain Bacteria; phylum Pseudomonadota; class Alphaproteobacteria; order Acetobacterales; family Acetobacteraceae; genus JAMXLO01. The sequence goes on along the minus strand of CAWBST010000017.1, from coordinate 4,831 downwards.
GTATGTTACATTTTTTTAACTCAGCTCACCACGGCATGGCGTATGCGACACCTTCTTGGATTTATCCATCGGTTGCAGCACTCGCTGGGCGTGGCCTCCGTGCCGCTGATGATCGGAACGCAACGAATGCCTTAGGATGGGAAATTTGCCAGCCCCAGAAGCTCGCTGCGCGCCAGCGTCCGCTGGAAAGCGGTCGGCGGCGTCCATGTTCCGAGGGGCGTCGCGCCCTCCCATCTCCGGAGGGAGTTCGCGGGATGATTTGGTGAGGGACTGCTCCTGCCCACGTTCAGCACGGTCGATGGGGATCGTCGGTAGCACCCCTCCGCAACCATCTTGCGAACAACATGTCACCGAGCCCGCGCTCCCGGGAGCACCATCAGAGTTCTAAGCGGGTCGCGGTGCCACCTTGGAGGCCTTGTTCACGTGTCTGGCCGGGGCGGCCAAGCCAACGCAGCGGCCGGAGCCGGCAACCCCCCGAGCTAAAAGCCCCCTGGCGCCAGCTGATCTTGGTCTAGCCGTTCAGCGGGTCCCCGGGCGGTACCCGGACCAGGCGCGGACTAGCTTCACCGTTTCCGGGGGCGCATTCGTTGTCTCGGCGATAGCGCGTGTGATCGATTGCACCGCCCGGCCGCCGTCGCCCATGTCGAGCGAACGGATCGCCTCGCCGACATCTTCCACGGAAGGGTAGCGGGCCTCGGCGTCGGGTCGATCTGGCGGCGTCGACGGTTGGAACACCATTTGGGTCCGGACCATCGCCAGCACACGTCGTGCCTCTTCCGGCCGTCCTGCTGTCAGCCACTGGCGCGCAGTCTGCAACTCCTGCGCAGCAGACGGCGCGGGCAACGGTTGCGGAGCGCGCGCATGCTGCGGCGATTGTGGAGTCGGTACGGACTGCGGCGGCTGCCGCATGGGTTGCGTCGGCTGTGGGGGCTTTGGCGGATTAGGCCGTGCCGGCACAGTCACTATCACCTGCTGTGCCGGCCCCTTCTGTCGCCCCAGCGACGCCTCGTCCTCCTGGTGATGCTGGCTGCGGAGCCTGTCGACGTCCTGACCCAACCGCTCCGCTTCGGCTCGCGTAGCATCGATGTCGCGTGTTTGTTGAGCCAGCTCCTGGGCGCCTTGCAAAAGCTTCTGCTTTTGCTCGGCGAGCTGACCCCGAAGCGCGTCGCTCTGTCCGCGCAAATCGGCAATCTGACGCTGCAAAGCGGCAACCTGGTGTTCAGGCGGGTCACTTGCCGCCTGCCTCCCGCGAATATCCGGTGGCGGCGGCGTTTGCGCCTCGCGCGGTACAATCTTCTGATGGTGTTGCGCGATCAGGTCTTGAAGTTTGCTGTCATCTTGTTGCAGGTCAGCAATCAAATACTTGAGGGCATGCAGCGCGGCCTGCCGCTGCTGTTGCTCCTCGGCCGCTGGGGCAGGCGGGTTCTTCGTTTCAAGCCGCAGCTCCTGCTCGAGTTGTGCAATTAGACCCTGCAGTTCAGTGTGAAGTTCGTTGTCTTGTCGCTGCAGATCGGCATCCTCTTGCTCTGGGAAGTTAACCGTTGCTTGCCGCCCGCCAGCGTCTGGGCCGGAGCCCCGCGCCTCGCGCTGTCCCAACTGCTGCTTGACTGATGCGGCCAGGTCTTGAAGGTCGCTGACCTGCCGTTGCAGATAGGCGGCACTATTGCGCTCCGCCTGGTGCGCCGAGGCGTCCGAGTCCGACGCGCCTTGTGTCGGGACAGAAGGCGCAGACGGCGGCGAGGCATGTCTGGGCGCCGCGTCGTTGCCAAATGCTCCGGTGGACGGCAAACTAAGCGCTATCATGCCCGCGAAAAAAGTTGGGAAGCGCCACATTTGGCCTCCTCAATGTTCATGCGCGACCGCCTGGTGGCCGAGGATCCTTGGCGAACCAAGCTCTCACGCGCCCGGCGCCTTCGAGATCATCATCCTCTTGCTCAAACCCGCGCGGCTTTGGCACGCTCTTCTGGCCGATGATAGTCACAATCGCGGGGCGGCCCGGACCCCTTGATCCGGGTCGAGCAAAAGTGACGCCCAGGTTGGTCGCCGCCACGGGCAGACGCGCCGGAGCGGCGGGATTTGAACCCACGAGTCCCACATTGAGCAGCAGAGCATTGCGATTATTCGCGTCTCGGTGGCTGCGACGCCTTCCGCTATCTGCGAAAGGCCACCGACCAACTACGCAGGGGGACCAGTCTCCCGCACTCCCAGTGCGGCGTGATCGTTTCTTTTGCAGACACACGGACTATGGGCGACGCATTTGGGTAGTGGAACCTGTGCGTCGTAAAATGGCTCGGTAAACCGCGCGTGCCGTCACGGTCATCAATCTCTGCATACGTGGGCCTCGATTCCCACGCACATTACCGGGCGGGCGGCAAACCGATCTAGCTCCGGCCGTAGCTGTCCTCTAGCCGCTCGATGTCATCCTCCGACAGGATCGGACCGGTCTGGACTTCGATAAAGACAACGTCTTCCATGCCGCTGTTGGCAATTCGGTGGACGTCGCCCGTATCGATATGCGCGGACTGGCCGGCCGGCAGGTCGAACTGGCGTTGGCCGAGCGTGACCCGCGCCACGCCTGCCACCACCGTCCACTCCTCGGCGCGGTGACGATGCCGCTGCAACGACAGAATGCCGCCCGGCGTCACCCGAATTCGCTTGACCACGTAGCCCGGGCCCGCGTCGAGCACCGTCCACTCGCCCCACGGACGGACGTCGTTTTGGCCGGCCGCATAATTGTTGGACATCGCCTCGCCCTCCATCTGTTGACGAAAACGATTGGACCGGTTCAAGTCAATGTCTCAAATCGTTTCGGATGACCACCGGGTGTCGCTCGGCCGCCATGGCCCCCAGCCTCGGGATTTCCATCACGACTGTCTCAGGCGCGCTCGGCGGGTTTGATGACGTGGCTCAGGCGCTATGGAGCAGCCCGACGAGCGGTTCGTCGCCCGGATGGTGGAGCTGCTAGTGCAGGTCTTGGGCCGCACGAGCCCGGTGGGCATGCAGGCACTGTGGCTCGCACACCTGATCTCGCCGGCCTCGGATAGGTCGCCGGCACATGACCAAAGGCCATAAACTGAAAAAATGCACCACACCCCGGGAGGGAACCGCAATGCGACGGAGGAAACTGGGCCTTACCGTTCTGCTGGGCGTGACGTTGCTGGCCGGAAGAGCCTGGGCGGACGAACTGGTTTTCCTGTCGACGCAGCTGCGCCCGATCGAGGAGGCGCAGAAGGTCCGCGAGGTAATCCTGAAGGGCGCCCCCGCCTCGGTGACCTACGTCACCGAGGACCCGCCGGCGCTGCCGGTGCGCATCAAGGCCGAGCAGCAGGGCGGCAAGCACACCATCAGCCTGATCGGTGCATTGCATGGCGAATTGCAGCCGCTGCTGGCGCTGGATGCCCTGACGCCGCTGGACGACCTCGCGGCGACGCTGAAGGGCCGCGGCGTTCCCGACGAGGTGATGAAGCTCGGTCAACTCGGCACCGGGCACCAGATGTACATTCCGTGGATGCAGGCCACCTACATCATGGTGGCCAACAAGCAGGCCCTGCCATTCCTGCCCGCCGGCGCAGATATCAGCGCGCTGACCTATGACCAGCTCCGGGCGTGGGGCACGGCCATCCAGGAGAAAACGGGAAAGCGGATGGTCGGCTTCCCAGCCGGCCCGAAGGGGCTGATGCACCGGTTCTTCGAGGGTTTCCTGTATCCCTCCTACACCGGCGGCGTCGTGGTGCCGTTCCGTTCGCCCGAAGCCGAGGCGATGTGGACGGAGTTCGCCGCGCTGTGGAAGACGGTGACGCCGAACTCGACCAGCTACAACTTCATGCAGGACCCGCTGCTGGCCGGCGACGTGTGGATCGCCTTCGACCACATCGCCCGGCTGCTCGATGCACTGCGCCAGAGGCCGAACGACTTCGTCGCGTTCCCAGCGCCGGCCGGGCCGAAGGGGCGCGGCTACATGCCGGTGCTGGCCGGCCTCGCGGTGGCGAAGGGCGCGCCCGACCCGAGCGGGGCGGCGGCACTCATCGGTTTCTTGACCAAGCCTGAAACGCAGATTGCGACAGCCCGGGCGGTGGGGTTCTTCCCCGTGGTGAACGCGCCGCTGCCGGCAGACCTCGATCCAGGGCTGAAGCTGGCGGTGGCCGCTATCACCGCAACGGGCGCGGCAAAGGACGCGATTCCCAGCCTCTTGCCGGTCGGGTTGGGCCAGAAAGGCGGGGAGTTCGACAAGGTGTTCATCGACACGTTCCAGTTGATCGTGCTGCGGGGCCAGAAGGCGCGGGCCGTGCTCGACCGCGAGGCCGAGGATCTGAAGAAGATCATGGCCGACACGGGCGCGCCGTGTTGGACACCCGACCCGCCAAGCCAGGGCGCGTGCCAAGTGAAATAGGCCATGCGCAGCGGCCGGCATGTACCCTATCTGCTGATCGCGCCATCGCTGATCTTTCTGACAGTGCTGTTCCTTGTTCCGTTGGGGCAGACCATCGCCCTGGCGTTCCAGGCCGACGGTGGTTGGAGCACCGCGAACTTTTCACGCATGGCCAACGACCTGAACTTTTCCGATGCGGTGGCCAACACGTTCGAGATTGTGGTCATCGTGGTGCCGCTGCAGCTCTGCCTTGCGCTGGGCATGGCAATGATGTTGCGGCACGTGCAGCGCGGGCGCGACATCGTGCTGTGGATCTGGTCGATCCCGCTGGGCATTTCCGACCTCGCGGCCGGGCTGGTATGGCTCGCGATCCTGACCGACCGCGGCTACCTCAACACGGTGCTCAACGGACTGGGGCTGATCAAGGGGCCGGCGAGCTGGTTGAGCTACGAGACGCCGGTT
>CAWBST010000016.1:0-210400 GCA_963791495.1 uncultured Alphaproteobacteria bacterium | reverse complement strand
CGCGGCGGCTATTGCGTGCCGACGGCGCGGCTGTATCCGTTCCAGTGGAACTGGGATTCCGCGTTCGTGGCGATGGGATGGGCGACGTTTGACGAGGCGCGGGGTTGGAGCGAGATCGAGTCGCTGCTGAAAGGGCAGTGGGAAGATGGCCTGGTTCCGCAGATCGTGTTCCACGCTCCTTCCCACGACTATTTCCCGGGCCCGGAGGTCTGGGGCATACCGCGAACACCGCCGACCTCTGGAATCACGCAGCCGCCGGTGCTGGCGACCGCGGCGGCACGCCTGTGGCAGGGGGCGAAGGACCGGGTGGCGGCGGAGGAGCATGCGGCGGCGGCATACCCGCGCCTGCTGGCGAGCCATCGCTGGTGGGCGAATGCGCGTGACCCGCAGGGCACCGGCTTGGTGGCGACGCTGCACCCGTGGGAAACGGGCATGGATAACTCCCCCGCCTGGGATGCGGCCATGGCGCGGGTGCCAACCGACACGGTGACGACGATCCGCAGGCGCGACACCTCGCATATCGACCCCGCTATGCGGCCGCGCGCCGAGGACTATCAGCGCTTCATCCATCTGGTGGACGCGTTCCGGTCGGTGGGGTGGCAGTCGGCGCGGATGCTGCAGACCTCGCCGTTCAAGGTCGCAGACATCGGCACCAACGCGATCCTGCTGCGTGCCGAGCGCGATCTGATGCAACTGGCGAGCCGCTTCGGATCGCCCGGCGACCGTGCGGAGATCGCCGAACGGAGCACGCGGATGGAGACGGCGATCGGGCGGCTATGGGATTCGGCGTTGGGGCTGTTCACGTGCTTCGACCTGATCGGTGGGGCCGCCATCCCGGTCGGCATATCGGCTGGATTTCTCCCGCTGTTCGCCGGGGCGGCCTCGGCGGAGCAGGCGCGCCTGCTGGCGGTGACGCTGGAACGCTGGGCCACGCAGGTGGCGTGGCTCGTGCCGTCGACCGACCCGGAACATGCCAGCTTCGAGCCGTTGCGCTACTGGCGCGGGCCGGTCTGGGCGGTAGTGAACTGGATGATCGCCACGGGGTTTGCGGACGCGGGGAACACGACAATGGCCACCCGCATCCTCGACGACACGCGCCGGCTGATCAACACTGGCGGGCTGTCGGAGTATTTCGATCCAACCGACGGCAAGGGTGCGGGCGGCGCGGATTTTTCTTGGACGGCGGCGATCTGGCTGCTGTTGGAGGACGCCGGCGCCGCCGCATAGATTAATGCGCTATGCACAAGCCCCTGTCGCCAGACATTGAAACCTGCAGTCAACCCGCTCCCCCCTGATCCCAAGCTCTCACCTCTCCACGAAACCAGGGTAAGTCCAGGGTCCCACTTCTGCGGACCCGGCGAAAAGCTTGGGGGTGGGGGATCCCCCAACGAAAATCCTGGGCAGGTGTTCGATTCGATGGAAATCTCGCCCGAGCGACGCTGGCTCCAGCGGCGAACGTCACCGCGCGCTGTGCCGCCATCGCACCGGGCCCCGCCGGTTTCGGGGGCGGCTCGCCCACGACGCGATCGGCGGCCCGGACCGGGTGATCTCGGTCGAGCAAAAGTGACAGCAGGTGGGTCGCCACCACGGGCGGACGCGCCGGACACCGCCTCCGATCCGGCCATTGTGCGCGCCTGTAGCCTGGAGCCAGGGGGGGCGATCGCGGCGCGTGATCGGTGGGGCGCCGGGGGCCGACTCGGGCCTGTGTGGTCGACAGAGAGCGCGCGTGGTATCCCGTTGGTATCCAGCGTCCACCGCAACGATTTGAATTGATCTGTAAGTGATTGATTTCATTGGTCGGAGCGGCGGGATTTGAACCCACGACCCCCAGTCCCCCAGACTGATGCGCTACCAGGCTGCGCTACGCTCCGACCGCGGGGCCGCCCGTTTACCAGCCGCGTCGAGCGTCCGCAACGCCACCTACGGCAGCAGCGCCCTCAGCGCCTCAAGTTCGTGCAGGGTCTCGGTCAGCAGCGCCCGCAGACGATCGGCTTCCAGGTCGGGCCTGGGCCGCACATTGCCACGCACCGTCTGCGACAGACCGGCGTGCGCTAGCTCCGGCATCGGCAGCTCAGGCTCCATCGGCACGGCGGCGCGCTCCGCCTCGGCTTCCTCCTGCTCGTCCGCCGGCGCGGGCGGGATATCGTCCGAGAGCCTGCCGCCGCCCTCGCGCAGCAAGCGCTGCACGCCCTTGATCGTATAGCCTTGAATATACAGGAGATCTGAGACTCGTCGCAGTAGCGCGATGTCGTCCGGGCGATAGTAGCGCCGGCCGCCGCCACGCTTCAGCGGCTTCACCTGGGGGAACTTGGTTTCCCAGAAGCGCAGCACATGCTGTGGGATGTGCAGTTCGTCCGCCACTTCGCTGATGGTGCGGAATGCATTCGGCGCCTTCTTCGGCCGTGCGCGGCCAGCCGGCGGCACCGCCGTGTCATCGGTCTGATCGCTCATTCGTCATCGTCCGGAACCGGGGTCGTGCCATTCACGCGCGCCTTCAGCACGTTGCTCGGGCGAAACACAAGGACGCGGCGCGGCATGATGGGCACTTCCTGGCCGGTCTTCGGATTGCGCCCCACCCGGCGGCCCTTCTGCCGTACGGAAAAGGTCCCGAACCCGCTGATCTTTACCGACTCCCCAGCCTCCAATGCGGAGGATAGACGATCCAGCACTGTCTCCAGAAGATCGGCCGAACTCGTTCCGTGACAGGCCAACCTGTGTATAGATCGTCTCGGACAGATGCGCGCGTGTGACGGTCTGCATCTGCGAACGCTAGGCACAGGTGCCATCGCCGTCAAGCAATTAGCGGCGCAAAATCAATCAGGATCAGGGTGTTGCGAGGAAGCATCGGCAACGGCCCGTAAAGTCACATGCGCACAAGCGCCGAGCCCCACGCCAAGCCGCCGCCCAGCGCCTCCATAAGCACGAGATCGCCCTGGCGTATCCGTCCGTCCCGGCGCGCCTCTTCCAGTGCCAACGGCACCGAAGCGGCCGAGGTATTGGCGTGGCGATCGACGGTGACTACCACACGGTCCGGTGGCAGGCCGAGCTTCCGGCCCATCGCATCGATGATGCGCAGGTTGGCCTGGTGCGGCACCAGCCAGTCGATATCCCGCCGCTCCAGCCCGTTCGCTGCGAGTGCCTCATCCACGGCCTCGGCAAGCCGCATTACCGCGTGGCGAAACACCTCGCGACCGTTCATTACCAGATGGCCCGGTCTGTCGTGGCGTCCGACCGCGCCATCGACGTACAGGATATCGCCCAGCGAGCCCTGTGAATGGAGGTGGGTCGAGAGAATGCCGCGGTCGGTGTCAGCACGGTCATTGCCGGCGTGCAGGAGCACGGCACCAGCGCCATCGCCGAATAACACGCAGGTGCCGCGATCCTTCCAGTTCAGGATGCGCGAATAGACCTCGCTGCCGATCACCAGCACACTGTGCGCCTGGCCGGTGCGGATCATGCTGTCGGCCACCGACAGCGCGTAGATAAAGCCGGCGCACGCAGCGGCGATGTCGAAGCCGAACCCCTTTGTCACACCGAGTGCGGCCTGGACGCGCAGTGCCGTGGCAGGAAAGGCCTCGTCCGGCGTGCTGGTGGCCAGGATGATCGCATCGACCTCCGCCGCTTCGGCGCCGGCGTCCTGCAACGCGGCACGTGCGGCCGCAGTGCCCATGAAGGCTGCCGTCTCGTGCGCCGTGGCGATATGGCGCTGGCGGATGCCAGTGCGCTCGCGGATCCACTCGTCCGACGTATCCACCGTGCGCGCGAGTTCGTCGTTGCCGAGCACGCGCTCGGGAAGATAGGCGCCAACGCCTGCAAGGATCGAGCGAACGGCCATTGTCTTCCTATGGCGCAGTGGCGAGGCGCGGGCCGGTCCCGCTTTCCTTCTCCGACGCACTGTCCTTCGCTGTCAGCGCCATCAAGCCGGCGATTCGGGTCAAGTCCTCACGGATGTGGTCGTTGAACCGGTGCACCACCATATCCATCGCCACGTCCACCGCATGAGCGAAGCCTTCGGCGTCGGTTCCGCCGTGCGATTTCACCACGACGCCGTTCAGCCCAAGCATCACAGCGCCATTGTAGCGGCGCGGATCCAGCCACTCGCGCAGCCGTTCGAGCGACGGACGCAGCAGCAGATAGGCGATCTTGGCTGTGAGACTGCTTCTGAACACTTGGCGAAGCAGGTCGCCGATCAGTTTCAGCGCGCCCTCGCCGGTCTTGAGCGCGACATTGCCGGTGAAGCCGTCGGTTACCACTACGTCAGTGGTGCCGGCGGCAATGTCATGCCCCTCGACGAACCCGACAAACTGTGGTGCGACGTGACTGGCGCGCAGTGTTTCGGCGGCCAGACGCAGCGTGGCGTCGCCCTTCAGTTCCTCGGAGCCGACGTTGAGCAATCCGATCGAGGGTGCGGTCAATCCGAGCACTGTCCGCGCGAACACGTCGCCCATCACAGCGAACTCGACCAGGTTGCGCGCATCACACTGTACGTTGGCTCCGAGGTCCAGCAGCACCACGTCGCCGCGCGCCGAGGGCCCGATCGCCGCCATCGCCGGGCGGTCGATGCCGGGCAACGTCTTGATGACAATCGTCGCCAGTGCCAGTAGTGCGCCGGTGTTGCCGGCGGTGACCACGCCGGAGGCCTCACCCCCGGCGACAGCGTCTATCGCGACCCGCATCGAGGACCCGCGCACGCGCAGCGCGGCCGTCGGCTTGGTGTCATTGCTGATCGCCTCTGGCGCATGCCGGATGTCGCAGGATGCAGCAGCGCGTCTGTGGCGCCGCAACTCCGGGGCCAGCCGTGCTTCGTCGCCGACCAGCAGAAAGCGGGCGCCGGGATGGCGCTCGGCCGAGATCTCCAGGCCCTCGATCACCATGAGCGGCGCGTGATCGCCGCCCATAGCATCCACCGCCAGTGTGTAGGTCGCGGTCAAGGGAGGACGGAGGCCACGCCGCGCCCGGGCGTCAGGCGCGAACAGCGCCCTTCAGCGCATTGCCGGCCGGCACGACTTCGCGTCCATCGTAGAACCCGCAATGGCTGCAGACATGGTGCGGTCGCTTCAGTTCGCCGCAATTCGGGCACTCGGCGTGCGCTTCGCGAGGAAGCGCCTCGTGGCTGCGACGCATGCCGCGACGGGACGGCGACGTCTTTCGCTTGGGAACGGCCATGGGACTACGTCCCTCCGGTCTTGGTGACGCCCTGTGGCCCGTTGGGGGAGGAGGGGACGATCACAATATGTCAACAGTGCAGGACGGGGGCGTCTAGCAGACGGTCCTGCCGGTCGCAAGGGACTGGCGACCGGCGCGACATCAGTTGGCGGGTTTGCCGGCCTCGGCCGGGGATACTGTCACTGGCGGGCTGACCGGTGTCACGCTTGCCGGCACCCCGCTGACGGCTTTGCATGCCTCGACCACTGCGGGGTGCACCAACAGATCGACATTGGTGGCCGCTGCGCCGGCCGGGCCCAGGGTCGCCACGATCGGCCGCGCCACCGGCACGACCACGCCGTCGACGTTACAGGCGACCGTGAGTACCTGTCTAACCTGTGCCTGCTGCTCCGGAGTCATGTTGCTGCACGCCGACAGGCAGACAAGCAGCGACAACGCGATATTGCGGCGCATTATGAAGTCTCCGGGTTTGTTCCGCGTGCCAGGACGATTGGTGCCGCGCCGATCGAGACGGTCGGATCGGCGGCGAGCAGCCCCCCAAACCGCGCTTCGACCATGTTCCGGACGTGCTCAGATGTAATACCGAGGGCAGTCATGGCTTCCGGTGTCGACGCCATGACATGCTGTATCCCCCGGGCGATCGCAGTGTCGCGAACCACCGTATCGCGGTAGCTGGCGGCGTTTGCGACGATGTAGCCGTACGCCGCCTTCGCACCGGCATCGGCTGCCGACTGGATCGCGGAAGCCTGGGTCGCGGTGAGCCGGATATGCAAATAGCGCCGCATCAGCGGCATCAGGTAAGGCGTCACTCCGGTCACTGCGGCCAGCGCAAGCGCGGCCAGGGCCTGCACCAGCGGTGTCAGGTCGATGATCATGTTATCTCCGGCGAATTGGGGAGGCGCTCTGGCCATCAGGCAGAGTCCGCCTGTTGGCGGGCTCTAGTTAGCAAAAATGACTAATTGTGTCAAGAAAAATTGCGAACGTTCTCTCCAGACTGTAGAATCAGTGCCGGCGCCGCAGTGCCTCGAGCGTGGCAAACGGCTGAACCTCCGGCTCGTCCGGAATGTCCGGCAAGACCGCGTCCGGCGCTCGCGGATACGGATCGAGCGCCAGGGCCAATTGCTCCGCTGCGGCTTCACCGAGGTCGACTGTTCCATCGCCATAGACGATCTCGTCGGGTGCAGAGGGATCGACGTCGTGGCTCTCTTCCCCCTCTGGGACGCAGCGCACGGCAAAGCGTTCCTCGACCGTGGTGGCGAAGTCATCCAGCGAGACCACGCAGGTCCGCACCAGACGCGCCATCAGGTTGCCGTGGGCAAGCAAAGTGCCGGCGGTCTCCCGATCGAGATGGAACCTGCAGGTCAGCGAGAGCATGGCGGGCACGTCCATACGTCGGGCGAGTGCTGCGCATTCTGCGGCGCTTGCTTCCACAATCACATCCAGGCCGCTTGGCCCAATACGTTCGACGGCGATCGGCCTGTGCAGTTCGGGAATCATCGTGATGCCTCCAGCGCTGATAGGAATTGCGCATGACCCGATGCCAGAATAGCAAGTGGCTGGGCGGCCAGATGATGCGACTGTGCGAATACGCACTGGGACAGCGAAGCGGCAGCACCCTGTGGTGCCGCACCACGCCAGACATTGCGCGCCAGAGCGGTCTCCAGCGCCACGTGATCCGCCGCCTCCAGGGCCGCAGCGTAGACCTTTGCCCGGCCGTGAAACGCCTCCCACATGGCACGTACTCGCTTGCCGACGGAGAGATCACTCACGCCGATCTCTCGCAGGTTGTTGTCCATGTCGCTGAACATGGCATCGAACACTGCCTGTGCCAGATCTGGCCCAGGCGCCGAGTCATGCTGCAGCCGGTGGACGAGCAGGAAAGCATGCAGTGCGATCAGGTCGAACCGTCCATCCAGCGTGTCCGGCACGCCTAGCGACAGGTAGAACCAAGGTTCGCGCGCGGCAGCAACAGCAGCGCCATACAGGGCGATGCCGGCCCGCTCATGCCGGTTGGCCCGACGCAAACCTCCGAGACCGAGCAGTCCAGCCATCGTTGCAGTCATCCTTCGTCACCAGTGTGCTGATTGACAAGCATCGGGCCGGTGTGACACCGGACCGACAAAGCGGAGCCAAGGATATCCCAGGTGGACAGACACCGTTCAACCGCCGTCCTGCGTTCGGTCTTGCTGGCCGCCTGCCTGGCGCTGGGCGGCTGCAGCTTCTTCGAGGCAAAGTCCCAGCTTCGCGGCAATCGCGTGGATGCCGACCAGCTCAAGGAACTGGTGCCTGGCACCACGACGCGGGCCGATGTCACAGCGCTGATCGGATCCCCGACCGCCAGGGCCACCTTCGATGACAACACCTGGCTGTACGTGAGCGAGGTCACCCGGCGGCGCATCGCCCGGACCGACGGAGTACCGAGCCAGAACGTGTTGGTGCTGAGCTTCAACGATCAGGGAGTGCTACAGGACGTGAAGCAGGTGAACCAGGATGAGGCGGTACGAGTGTCGATCGTGGCACGCTCGACGCCATCGCCGGGCACCGAAGCGTCGTTCCTACAACAGCTGTTCGGCAACATCGGCCGGTTCAACGCGCTCGGCCCGAACCCGGCCGCGCCGTCTGGTGGCGCGCCGGCGCCGGCCTACTGAGCCGCCGCCGGGGCCAGCCGCGCGCGGGCCGACCAATGCCAGATGACCAGCGCCGCCGCGGCCACGGTCGGCGGCACAACGACCAGGTTCAGCGCCGCCCAGCCGCCGGTTGCCTCGATCGCCCCTGAAGCGAACGCGGTGCAGGCCACAGTGCCGAACACGATGAAGTCGTTGGTGGCCTGAACGCGCACCCGCTCGTGCGGGTCGTGGGCGGTCGCCAGCAGCGTAGTGCCACCGACGAACATGAAGTTCCAACCGACGCCAAGCAGCGCGAGCGCCACCATGAAGGTGGCAAGCAGCGGAGGGAACACCAGGTTGGTCACGACGCAGAGCGCAGTCAGCAGGGCGCCCATGCAAACGATAGGATGTGCGCCGAAGCGCTGGATCAGTCGCCCGGTAACAAAGCCCGGCAGGAACATGGCGATCGAATGCGCCCGGATCACATCGGCGCTGGCGTTCACGCCGTAGCCGCAGAACAGCATCTGCAGCGGCGTTGAGGCCATGATCAGGTTCATCGCGCCGTACCCAACCATGCTGCAGACGACGGCGGTGAGAAAGCCCGGGCGCGCGATGATGGTGCGGAACGGCACCGGCTCGCTGACCTGGCGCACGGCAGGTGGAAGCTGGATGAACAGCAGCAGCGTGGCGCATATCAGCGGGAGGATTGCCAGGCAGAGATACGTGCCGAGAAACATCAGCGGTGGCAGCAGCAGGTTGGTGCGCTTGACGATCTCGGGGCCGATGACCGCGGCGAGCACACCACCCGCCATGACCAGTGCGATGGCTCGGGCGCGCGCCTCGGCCGCCGCGACCTCCGCGGCTGCGAAGCGCAGGTGCTGGGCGATGCCGAACCCCAGGCCGGCGAAAGCGGCGCCGATGCAGTAGATCGCGAAGCTCCCGGTGCAGACACCGAGGGCGAAGGTCAGGCTGCCGAGCAGCGATCCGGCGCAGCCGAGCCAGAACCCCGGCTTGCGGCCCAGCCGCGCGAATACGATGCCGGCCGGGATCGAGGCGGTCATCGTCGCAGTCATCTGGATCGCCATCGGCAGCGTGTTGAGCGCCTTGTCCACCGCCAGTGCGTGGCCGATCAGCGCGCTCATCACGGTCTGACCGGACATCACCGCGTTCATCAACGCCTGACAGCAGAACAGCAGGTAGACGTTGCGGTTCATCCAAGGAGAGGCAGGATCTCAATCACTTAGCGGCTCCAACGGCGAGGCTACGCATTGAAGCAGGGGGCTGGATACAGCGGAACCCCAGCTGCCGGCCTGCAGGGACGCGCTCCGTGCATGGTTCCTAGCCGCGGCCCACCCTGTCAGAAGTGGCTCCAGCCGCTGTGGTCGAAATGCATGGGTTTCCCGTCAACCCCGCGCACCATGACCGCCGGTGGGCCAAGGCTGAAGGTGCCGACACGGGCGACGGCCACACCCGCGGCCCGGGCCGCCTGCTGCAGCGCCGCCTCATGGGCCCGGGGCACCGCCAGCAGCAGCTCGTAGTCGTCGCCGCCCGTCAGGCAGGCGGGCAGCCAAGCCGGTCCCGCGGATCGGGAGGGGCCGGAGAGCGGCACCAATGCCGCTTCGACCTCGCCGGCGAGGCCGCTCGCACGACAGATGTGGCCAAGGTCCTGCACCAGCCCGTCGGAGATATCCATGCCCGCGGAGGCAATGCCGGCGATCGCCAGTCCGACGCGCGGCTGTGGCAGGCGATAGCGGGACAAGAGATGGCCGGTTGGGTCGGCGAGGCGGCCGCGTGCCACCGCAAGGCCAAGAGCGCCATCGCCGATCGTGCCGGTGACCCATATGCCGTCACCCGGCCGTGCGCCGGCACGATGGACCGCCTGGCCGGGCTCCACGTGGCCTAGGATCGTCAGCGACAGGGATATCGGGCCGGGCGTCGAGGTGGTGTCACCGCCGAGCAATGTGACGCCGTACTGCTGCTGATCCTGCTTGAGGCCGGCGGAGAAGCCCGCGAACCAGGCATCCGGTGTGTCGCGTGGTGTCGAGACCGTCATCAGGTATCCGATGGGTGTCGCGCCCTTCGCTGCGAGGTCAGACAGGTTCACGCGCAGCAGCTTGCGTCCCACCAGATCGGGAGGATCGTCGGGCAGGAAGTGCACGCCCGCGACCATGGCGTCGCAGGTCAGCACCAGATCGCGTCCAGGTGGCGGCATGAGCACCGCCGCGTCATCCTGCAGGTCGAGCGCCCCCGGTCCGGCAAGCGGCCGGAAATGCCGCGCGATCAGCGCGAATTCGGCGGGAAGCCCGTTCCTCACGCCTCAGCCCAGATCGATGGCGTATTTCTTCAGGTCCGCCAGCGCGCAGAATTCCAGTGCGCCTTCCTGGGTGGCGCGCAGCACAACGCGCGGTGCAGCGCCCGCGTCCAGCGCCTCCTGCCAGCGCGGCGCACAGAGGCACCAACGATCGCCGGGTTGCAGACCGGGGAAGCCGAATTCCGGATGCGGCGTGGACAGATCGTTGCCGGCCGCCTTGCTGAAGGCCAGGAACTCGGCGGTCATCACCACGCAGACAGTGTGGCTGCCATAGTCCTCCGCACTGGTGTCGCAGCAGCCATTGCGAAAGAAGCCCGTCATCGGCTTGGTGGAGCAGATATCGAGCACGCCGCCTAGCACGTTGCGTGACGGACCGCGGCCGGGCCGGCGGGAGGATTTCATCGAACGGCATCACAGCCTCCATGGACACTTGTCATGTTGGCGCATCCTATGACTATTCGGCCGCCGCCTGCATCGTCAGGGACGACCGTGCCCTGACCATATCCATGAACGCTGACAGGGCGCTGGTGACGTAACCGTCTCGGCGGCGAATGAACAGCGTGTCCACGGTGGCTTCGTCCGGCGGCAGCGCATGCAGTGCCACCTCGCCGCTACGCGCCGCCTCGGCCACTATGCCGCGTGGCAGCAGCGTGATGCCGATGCCGGCCGAGACGCAGCCGACGATCGCGTCAAGCGAGCCAAATTCCAGCGCGCGCACATCGACAATGCCGCGTGAGACCAAAATTGTTTCCAGTCGCTGGCGATAGGAACAGCCAACGCGCAGCACCAGCATCTTCAGCGCGCCGGCCCGACCGATGTCCAGCAGCCCTTGAATCGCAGGCGCGGTGACGACGACCAGTTCCTCGCGGAACACGGTGTCCTGCGCAAGGTGCGCATGATCGACCGGACCGGCGACGAATGCGCCATCGAGCACGCGTTCCAGCACGCGCGTCACGGACTCCGCCGTTGTGCCGGTCCGCAATGTCAGGTCGACGGCAGGCCACGCAGCCGCATAGGCAGCGATGATACGTGGCAGGCGCGTTGCCACAGTGGTCTCCAGGGTGCCGATAGCGAGCGGCCCCTTCGGCGTGCCATCATCCATCGCCGCGCGCCGTGCGCGTGCAAGCACGTCCCTGACCTCGCTGGCATATGGCAGCAACCGCCGGCCGGCCGCTGTGAGGGTGACACCGCGCGCGTGCCGCTCGAACAGCGGCGTTGCCAACTCCTGCTCGAGCAGACGCACGCGTGCGGTGACATTCGACTGCACGGTGTTCAGTTCCAATGCCGCCCGTCCGATGCCGCCGAGGCGTGCCACCGCTTCGAACACCTTCAGATCGGATGCATCCATAGTGGCAACTCCCGTCGGTTCAGAACCCCGCATCAGGTTGTGCGAGATATGCCAGTTCATCCGGCGTGCTCGCACGCCTCAACACGGCATTGCGGTGTGGAAAGCGGCCGAAGCGGTGGACCACGTCGCGATGGTCCGCGGCATAGCGGGTCATTTCCTCGCCCAGCAACGTGAACAGGCGGACGGATTCATTTTGATCAGCGAGGTCTTCCGAGTGTTCGAACGGGAGATAGATGAACATGCGTTCGACCGAACTGAGCTTCTCGTCGAAGCCGCACGCGACCGCGGTACGCGCCACCTCGCGTGCCTTGGCATCGGCAGCGAACGCGTCAGGCGAGTTCCGATGCAGATTGCGCGAGAACTGGTCGAGCAGAATGATCAGCGCCAGTGTCCCGCGGGGCGTTTCGGTCCAGTGATCGAACGCGCCCGCCTTGGCGTCGTGCAGCGCGTCGGCAAAGCGTGCGCAGGCGGAGTCGAATTCGGTGGTCTTCTGGAACCACTCCTTGCGATGCGTCGTGGGATCGCCGGCGAACCAGAAGTCCAGCACATCGTCTTGCGTCATCATGCCATGGCCTGTTCGAGCAACCGAACGGAATGGATCGCCGCGCGGCCGGTCAGATCGCGAATCTGATGCCGGCAGGAGGTGCCGTCTGCGACCACGATGTCCTCGGTGGCAGCTCCGCGAACCGCCGGCAGCAGGCCGGCCTCTGCCATGGCACGTGACTCCGCCTGCGTTTCCGCCTGATAGCCGAATGAGCCGGCCATGCCGCAGCAGGACGATGCGATCGGCGTCACCGTGAGCCCCGGGATGCGTTTGAGCATTGCGAGCGCGGTCGGGAAGGCGCCGAAGGATTTCTGATGACAGTGGCCATGCACAAACGTCGTAGCCGACATCGGCTTCAACGTCAGTTCCGGCTTTTCGCGCGCCATGAACTCGCTGAGCAGGAGCGCGCGGTCGGCCAAGGCCTGTGTTTCGGCGCCGGGCAGGAGCGAGCGGTATTCGTCGCGCAAGGTCAGCAGGCACGACGGCTCCAGGCCGATCACCGGCAGGTCGCCGCCGAGGATATCGAGCGTGCGGCGTGCCTCGCTACGTGCCCTGTCCACCATGCCGACCGAGAGAAAGCTTCGACCGCAGCAGAGCGGACGACCGCGATATTTCGGCATACGCACGCGATAACCTGCGGCGGTCAGCACGCGCAGCGCGGCGCGCAGGTTCTCCGGCTCGAACCAGCGATTGAACGTGTCTGCGAACAGGATGACATCGCCGCGTGAGTTTGCGGGGACGGCTGCGTCGACTTCGCGGTCACGAAACGCGTCGCGACGCCAGGAGGGGAGGGGGCGTGCGGCGGCAAACCCGGTGATGCGTTCGCCGAGGCGGCGCAGCAGGGGGATGCGGTTCCGCAGATTGACCAGTGGCGCGAACGGCGCGACCTGTGGCGCGTAGCGCGGCAATTCGGCGATCAGCCAGTCCCTTCGTGTCAAGCCATTGCGATCGAAGCGCGCCGCCAGAACCTCGATCTTCATTTTCGCCATGTCGACGCCGGTCGGGCATTCGCGCCTGCACGCCTTGCACGATACGCAGAGCGACATTGCATCAGCCGACTGCGTCGGAAGCTAATGCGTCGGCGCCAAGCTGGCCGGTCAGCGCCAGACGCAACGTGTTCGCGCGGCCGCGCGTCAGGTGCGTCTCGTCGCGCGTCACGCGGTAGGAGGGACACATCACGCCGGCATCGAAGGCGCGGCAGGTGCCGTTGTTGTTGCACATCTCGACCGCGCCGAGCATGCCGCCGAATGCTCCGGGATGGTCCGACCAGTCGAGTTTCGGGCTGAACTGGGGGATCGGCGCGTAACCCCAGCCGTAGCGGAACAGCGTTCTGTCATCCATGCGCGGAGCCCGGACGATGCGGCCTGGGTTCAGCATGCCGTGCGGGTCGAACGCATCCTTCACCGTCTCGAACGCGCGAACGATCCGCGGGCCGAGCATGGCTTCGTGGAATTCGCTGCGCACGAGGCCGTCGCCGTGTTCGCCGCTGTGCGAGCCCTTGTATTCGCGGACCAGGGCGAAGCACTCCTCGGCCACGGCGCGCATGGTGACGACGTCCTTCGGGTCCTTCATATTCAGCACCGGCCGGACGTGCAGACAGCCTACTGAGGCGTGTGCGTACCAGGTGCCCTTTGTGCCGTGCTTCTCGAACACTGCATTCAGTCGTTCCGTGTAATCGGCGAGGTCTTCGAGATCGACCGCGCAATCCTCGATGAACGACACCGGCTTCCCGTCGCCCTTCATCGACATCATGATGTTGAGGCCGGCCTCGCGAACAGCGGCGATATCGGCCTGAAACGCGGCATCAGTCGCACGCACGACGGCATCCGGATGACCGAGATCGCCCATCAGCTCCTCGAGTTCGTCGAGCTTCACCGCTAATTGTGAGTCGTCGTGACCGTGAAACTCGACGATGAGCAGACTGTCCGGTTCGCCGATCAGCATTCGGTCTATCGTGGCACGGAAGAGGGGAATGCCGCGGCCGAGATCGATCATCGTGCGATCGACAAGTTCCACTGCCTCGGGATTGAGCTGCACGATGTGCTGCGCCGCCTCCATTGCCCGGCGGAAGGTGGGGAACTGGCAGATGCCCAACAGCTTGCGAGGCTTGATCGGAGAGAGCGCGAGTTCAAGCGCTGCGGAGAAGGCGAGGGTGCCTTCCGAACCGACCAGCAGGCGCGCCAGATTCTCCTGACCGGCGAGACGCGCCACCGGCGTCAGCACCTCGATGTTGTAGCCGCCGACGCGGCGAAGTTGCGAGGGAAACCGTGCAGCAATCTCCTCGGCTTCCGCCGCGCCCAAAGCACGCAGCCGCTGGATCAGTTCGGCAATGCCGCGCGGTACATCGGCGCCGATGTTGTCCGGCAGCAGGCCGAACTTGTGCTGCGTTCCGTCTGCCAGGATCGCGTCGATCGCGTGCACGTTGTCGGCCATCAGTCCGTAGCGGATCGACTTCGAACCACAGGAGTTGTTGCCGGCCATGCCGCCGATCGTACAGCGCGCATGTGTCGAGGGATCAACCGGAAAGAACAACCCATGCTGACGCAGTTCGGCATTGAGATGGCCCAGCACCAGACCGGGTTCCACCAGTGCCGTGCGCGCGCCCGGATCGACATGCAGGATGCGGCGTAGGTGCTTCGAGCAGTCGATCACCAGGGCTCGATTCACCGTCTGGCCGCACTGGCTGGTGCCGCCGCCGCGCGGCAGCACGGGCACACCTTCCTCGCGGGCGATTGACAATGCCGCTGCGACGTCGCCGATCTCTTCCGGCACGATCACGCCGATCGGCTCGACTTGGTAGATCGACGCATCGGTGGCGTAGCGGCCGCGATCGGCGCGGCTGAACAGCACCTCGCCGCGGATCTCGCGCGTCAGGCGAGCAGCGAGACGGGATCTGTCGGGAGCGATTGTGGCACTCATGGTGGCGCTGATTGTCTCTCGGCACGGCTGGGATAACAATGCGCGCCTTCCGGAACAGGCACGCAGTATGACCCAGCATCACGCCGGCCGCCACTTCCTGCAGATACCTGGCCCCACCAATGTGCCCGATCGGGTGCTGCGCGCGATCGACAATCCCACGATCGACCATCGCGGCCCGGCTTTCGGCCGGTTGGGATTGGAGCTCCTCGCCAACCTGCGGGCGATCTTCCAGACCAGCGGTCCCGTGGTGATCTATCCAGCCTCTGGCACCGGCGCATGGGAGGCGGCGCTGACTAACACGCTGTCGCCCGGCGATGCGGTACTGATGTGCCGTACCGGTTGGTTTGCCACGTTGTGGAACGAGATGGCGCAGCGGCTCGACCTCAAGCCGATCTTCATCGACACCGACTGGCGGCGCGGCGCCGATGTCGAAGCGATTGGCGCCGCGCTGGCCGAGGACAAGGCGCACCGCATCAAGGCGGTGTGCGTCGTGCATAACGAGACTTCGACCGGCTGCACATCACGCATCGATGAGGTGCGGGCCGCGATGGATACCGCGCACCATCCGGCGCTGCTGATGGTCGATACCATCTCCTCGCTGGCGTCGATCGACTACCGGCATGACGAATGGGGCGTCGATGTCACCATCGCCGGTTCGCAGAAGGGGCTGATGCTGCCGCCCGGCCTGTCCTTCAATGCAATCAGCGACAAGGCGCTGAAGGCGACCGAAGGCGCACGCCTGCATCGCAGCTACTGGGACTGGCGGCCGATGCTGGAGGCCAACAAGACCGGCTACTTCCCTTATACGCCCGGCACCAACCTGCTGTTCGGGCTGAACGAAGCGGTTAAGATGCTGCTGGAGGAAGGTCTGCCGGACGTGTTCGCCCGCCACGACCGCCACGCTGAGGCGACACGCCGAGCCGTCCGCAGCTGGGGGCTGGAGGTGCAGTGCGCCGATCCGCGCCACTATTCCTCGTCGCTGACCGCCGTGCGCGTCCCCGAAGGCCACAGCGCCGATGGCCTGCGCGCCGTAATACTCGACAAGTACAACATGAGCCTGGGCAACGGCCTCGGTATCCTGAAGGATCGCGTGTTCCGTATTGGGCATCTTGGTGACTTCGGCGACCTGCAACTAATCGGTACGCTGGGTGGCGTCGAAATGGGGCTGCGTGTGGCCGGCGTGCCGCACAAGTCCGGCGGCGCACAGGCGGCGATCGACTATCTGGCGGGGAATGCATGACCGTTCCGCAGTGATTGCAACGAGAGGGAGGCACCAATGATCGAAGTCTGGACGTGGCCGACGCCGAATGGCCACAAGGTGCACATCGCACTGGAGGAACTCGGGCTGCCCTACAAGGTGATCCCAATCAACATCGGCAAAGGCGACCAGTTCAAACCGGAATTCCTCGCGATCACACCGAATCACCGCATTCCGGCCATCGTCGATCCCGGTGGGCCGGGTGGCAAGCCGTTCACGCTGTTCGAGTCGGCAGCGATCATGATCTACCTGTCGGAGAAGAGCGGCGGAAAGCTGATTCCGAAGGATCCGGTCGGCCGCTACAAGTGCCTTGAATGGATGATGTTCCAGATGGGCGGCGTCGGCCCGATGTTCGGCCAGTACAACCACTTCGCCAACTACGCCGTCGAAAGGCTGCCGTATGCGATCGAGCGCTACACCAACGAGGTGGCGCGGCTGCACCGGGTGCTCGACAAGCGGCTGGGCGAGGCGGAATGGCTTGCCGGCGACGAATACAGCATGGCGGACATCATCACGTTCCCCTGGATACGCAATCCCGAACTGCGCAAGGTCAAGCTGGACGACTATCCTCACGTGCAGCGCTGGCACGATGCGATAGCTGCGCGTCCGGCCGTGCAACGAGGTGTGGCGGTGCTGGCGGACAAGAAACGCAAGGGCCAGATGACCGATGCGGAGCGGGAGATCATGTTCGGCAGCGCACAGTTCGCTGTGAGGTAACCTGCGGTAGGTCGCGCCGCTCTCTCCGTTCGTCGGCTACCGCGGATTAGCGCAGCGCACCCCGCTTTCATGCCATTACGATTCTGTTACGCTTGCGGCGGCTCACCAACCAACAACCGATAGATGAGATGATCAGTCCTGCCACGGTCAGTGCCGACAGGCGTTCGCCGAGCAATGCCCAAGCCATCAGCGCCGCGGTGCCGGGTACCAGGTAGAAGTTGGCGGTTGCGCGCGCCACCGTACCGCGCACCAGCATGAGGTAATAGAGTGCCATTCCTCCGAGGGACACCGCCCCCGCGTTCCACGCGATAGCGGCGATCGCTGGACCGACCCACTCCGCGTGCGGCGTCTCGAACATGGCCATCGCCGCTGCGCAAGCCGCGGTAGCCGCCAGCAGTTGCACCGTAGTGCCCTCCAAAATCGGCACGCCGCGGCAGAAGCGGCCGAAATACAAGGTGCCGGAACACAGGCCCAGCGCTCCGCCGGCGGTCAGCAGGAGGCCATGCAGTTCGAGCGGGCTGCGCGTTGCGGCGAGGCCGACGATGAGCACGACGCCGGCTGCTCCCAGCCCCAATCCCCCCCATTGCAGTAACTGGAGCCGCTCGCCCAGTAGCGGCCACGCGAGCAGAGCAGTCAGCAGCGGATTGAGCGTCTGCACCAGGGCTATCTGCGCCGCGCTGACATGCACCATGGCGTAGTGTGCGGTCAGGAGCAGCACGCTGTTGGTCAGCACGCCCGCGACCACGAGGTGCCCCCATCGCCCGGCTATCACGCGCCACGACCGTCGTAGCACCACCATCACCCCCACCATGACCGCGGCGGCAAGTACCAGCCGTACCGTAACGAACAGCATCGGAGACAGGTATCTCAGTCCCGCCCGCGATGCGATGAACGAGGAGGCCCACAGAAGCACGAAGCCGAACGGCGCCAGACGCAACATGGCTGTGGTCGGTAGCACCATCCGACCGCCGGCTATCGGTCCACTACCCGGCGGGAACGTAGCGCCACACGCTGGCCGGCGGGAAATTGAGTGGCGTCCAGGCTTCACGTCGGGCCGTCAGCGCGTGTTTGCGCCAAGGCAGCGGCGAAGTCGCGCAGTAGCTGTAGAGGAGGAAGCCTCGACCCGGAGCCACGGCCTCGATCGCCGTGATTATCCGCCGCTGCTCGCCCAGCGGCAGCAGCACCAGCGGAATGCCGCATATCACGCTGCTGATCCGCCCGTGCCAGTGGGGAGGCAGCAGGTTGGGCAGCTTCCGTGCATCGCCTTCGATCACCAGCACGCCGGGGAGCGTGCTGCGTAGGTGGTCCACCATTTCGGGTACGATTTCGACCACGATCAACCGCTCCGGTGGGACGCCACCATCCAGCAGCGCCCGCGAGACGACGCCGGTGCCCGCTCCCAACTCCAGCACGGCCTCATCCGCGATGCGCCGAGCGTGCTTCACGATCCGTTGGCAGAGCGCCGCTGATGAGGGGACCACAGAACCCATCTGCAGGGGGTTCGCCAGCCAGCGGCGGAAGAACATTGCCGGATTGGCGGCGCCACGTTCTGGGATAGTATCGATAGTTGCGATGCCATCAGCGCCCGCATTCATGGTGTTTGTCATCGAGTTGACACTTTTTCTTCATATTCTACTTCCGATTCGTAATAACATTTACAGGAACTCTTGGGAAGTGAAAGGCCCGCCACATTGGGTTTAGGCGCTATTGAGAAATGCAACGGTTGCTTAAGCCGATCTAGTGTATTTGGTGGTGGCATTTGGCGCCACATGAGACCAGCAAGGGGCGAGCCCGCCGCCTATGACAGCCAGGATCCTGATTGTCGACGATGTGCCGGCGAATACCCGCTTGCTGGAAGCCAAGCTGTCGGCCGAATACTATCAGGTCGCGACGGCCAAGGACGGATTCGAGGCGCTGCGCATGGCACTCGAATGGCAGCCCGACCTCATCCTGCTCGACGTTATGATGCCAGGGATGGATGGCTTCGAGTGCTGTCGCCGGCTGAAGGCCGAGGCGACGACACTCCACATCCCTGTCGTGATGGTTACCGCGCTCGGCGAACCAGGCGAACGACTGCACGGGTTGGAGTCAGGCGCGGACGATTTCCTGACCAAGCCGGTCGAGTATGAGACGCTGATGGCCCGGGTGCGCAGCCTGGTCCGACTCAAGCGGCTGCTCGATGAATGGCGCGCCCGAAGCGAGACTGCCCGGGCTATGGGGTTGGCCAGCGAAAGCGTGGCGCCCCCATCGATCGCCGGCGCGCGGGCGCTGGTGGTCGATGACTGGGACCTTGGCGCCCAGACCATCCAGGCGGCGCTGACGAAGGATGGGGTTATCGCTGGCCGTGCCCGCACGGGTGCCGAAGCGATGGAGCTCTCGGCGGCCATCCCATTCGATCTGATCGTGCTCAGCCTATCGCTCATCGAGGAAGATCCGCTCAAGCTCGCCTCTTCGCTCCGCGCGGCTGACGCCACGCACGAGATTCCCGTGCTGTTGATAGCCGAGCCGGAAGAGCACGAGAGGATCCTGCGGGGTTTCGACCTCGGCGCCAATGACTGGCTGATCCTGCCGCTCGATGAGAATGAACTGCGCGCTCGGGCTCGCAACCAGATCCGCCGCAAGTTTTACCAGGACCGGCTACGCACTGACCTCGGCACAGCACTCGAGATGGCGCTGATCGATCCGCTGACTGGCCTCTACAACCAGCGTTATCTGATGCGGCACCTGCGGGGGCTGCTGGAGAGCGGGCAGAGTCCAAATCTGGGCGTGCTGATGATCGATGTCGATCACTTCAAGTCGGTCAACGACGAGTTCGGCCACGCGACCGGGGATCTGGCGCTGCGCGCCATCGCCGATGTGCTGCGTGGCTGTACCCGCGCCTTTGACTTGCTCGCGCGCTACGGAGGTGAGGAGTTCGTCGTCGTGATGCCGGGCAGTGCCCTCGATGAGGCGGTGCAGGCAGCCGAACGGCTCCGGTCAGCAGTCGAATCCACACCATTCCCATGGGAACCCGGGAGGAACTGCCGGTTGACCGTGAGTGTTGGGGTGGCCTGCAGCGCACAGCATCCGACCACGCCCGAGGCGCTGCTCCGCGCGGCCGATGTCGCGCTTTACTCGGCCAAGCGGGGCGGACGCAATCGGATCGAGGTCGCCGCCCCGGCACCGCAAGGCGGTTAGCCCAGCCTACTTGATCTTGGCTTCCTTGAACGGAACGTGCTTGCGCACGACCGGATCGTACTTCTTCATCTCCAGCTTGCCGGTTTGGGTGCGCGCGTTCTTCTTCGTGACGTAGTAGAAGCCGGTGTCCGCGCTCGAGACGAGCTTGATCTGGATCGTATTGGTCTTCGCCATGGCTGGTCCCTTTCGACCACCGGAAGATGCGGTTCCGTCGGCCTGCGGTCAAGGCGTGGCCGCTTGTCCGCTGACCGCCGATACCTGCCCATTGGTCGATCGAAGTGGTGGCAGCAGCGCCGCGGCATAGGCGGCCGGGTCGTGGACGAGCAGCCGGGCGGTTGCGATGTCTGCGTCGCGGCCCTCGGCGGCGGGGCAATTGTTGCGGATCGCCAGTATCTGCGCCGGCTGCAGAGGTGCCCGTGCGGCACGGTGGGTCTCCAGCGCCTTTGCCATCGGCTGCCGGCCCTGCGCCAGCGCCGCGAGCTGCCAGCTCAGAGCGTCCTGTCCGAGGCTGGTGCAGACCTGTGGCAGCAACCCAAGGCTCTGGATCGGCCAGCCGCGCGGGGCGAGCACACGGCTCCAGGTGACGTACAATTCGCCACCGTCCGGCAGGGGTGCAATGGTCTGCACAAGCCCCTTGCCGAGTGTCGAACTGCCGATCACGACGCCCCGTCCGCGGTCCGCCAATGCGGCTGCCAATATCTCCGCCGCGCTGGCGGTGCGGCCGTCGACCATGACGACGACCGGCACGTCGCCGGCCAGTTCGCCCGGGTTGGAGCGCCATACTCTTGTCGCCTCCGGATCGCGCCCGACGGTCATGGTCACAATCCCGGCTGGCAGCAGCGTATCGGCCGCGCTCACCGCCTGGCGGAGCAGCCCACCGCGGTCGCCACGCAGGTCCAGGATGATGCCTGCGGGCGGACGCGCGCCGGCGATTCCCTGCCCGATGGCCTCCGCCAGGTGACTGTCGGTAGTGCGGTTGAACTCGGTGATCTGGATCAGCATCAGGTCGCCGGTTCGCTCCACGAACACGGTCTCCGGTGGGACTATGGCGCGCTCAATGCCGATTGAGTGAGCGCGTCCATCGTGGCTGCGCCAAGCGATCGTAAGCAGGGTCGCTTCCGGACCGGCCATCCAACTCATCACGGTCGTGGCGTCCTTGCCGCGTGCGGAACGGCCATCGACCGACAGGATCGTGTCGCCAGGCCGGATACCGGCGACAGCACCGGGTCCGTCGGCGACAGCCGCGTCCACCACGATCACAGATCCGCGCCGGATGAGATGGAGCCCGGTTCCTGCCTGACCCACGCGGCGCTCGCGATCCTGGTTGGCCTCGTGCGGCGGCACATAGCGAGAGTACACATCAAGGTGGTTGAACAACTCGTCGAAGAAGTTCTGCACGACGGCCTGCGTACCGCCCCTGCGGGCTGGTAAGGACGTGCCGGCGGCGGCCAGGGCAAGATCCGCGGCAGCATCGGCCCAGCCGTTGATGTCGGCTTCGGCTGGCGCCGGTCGCGTTGCTATGACGCGGTCTCGCTGGGTGAGGCGAAGCTTGCCGTCACTCACCTGCGCCGTCAGGTCGGGATCCAGAGCGGTCAGCCCGCGCAGCCCCCAAACGGTAAGCCGCGAGACTGGCACTGGCTCCAATGTGCGCGGAGCCATGAAGGCGAGCGCTGTGGCATAGACATCGGCGACGAGATGCGGGTCGAAGCCGGGAGTAGCGGCGACAGTTTGGGCGTGCGCGGGAGCGATCAGCAACAAAACGAACAGGGTGCCGATGCGGATCACCTGGGTCTGGATCGCACCCCCTTCTGCTGTCGGCCGCGGCGGCCATCTGGCACGCCTTGCAGAATGTGGAACACGAGGCCGCCAGTGACCGGACTCGCTTCCGCGAGCCGGACGTCGACCTCCAGAGCCAGGCGAAACGCGAGGCGGGTCCGACGTCCTGTCAGGGTCTGCTCCCTTTCATCGTGCTGCCAGAAATCGTCCGGCAGCGAGCGCACGGGCACGAGCCCGCTTGCACCGCTCTCGACGACTGTGACGAAAAGTCCGAATCGCGTCACACCGGAAATTCGTGCAGCGAAATTCGCTCCAACTTTGTCCACCATGTACGCAGCCAGGTAACGGTCGATTGCGTCGCGCTCGGCGAGTTGCGCCCGGCGCTCGGTCGACGTGATGTGCAGCGCCGTATCAGGGAAGCGTGCGGCCTCGTCCGCGGCGAGTGCACCGTCACCCAGCCGCAGGCCGCGGATCAGCGCGCGATGCACCAGAAGATCGGCGTAGCGGCGGATCGGGCTGGTGAAATGCGCATAGCGCGGCAGGGCAAGGCCGAAATGGCCGATGTTGTCGGGACTGTATTCCGCCTGCGATTGGCTGCGCAGCATGACCTCGTTGACCAGCGGAGCTTCCGGCGTGCCCTCGACGCGGCGCAGCACACGGTCGAGATCGCGCGGATGCACCTTATCGCCGGGTGGCAGCGAGATACCGAACCCGTGCAGGAAGTCGCGGAGCGATGCAAGCTTTTCGTCGGATGGTGGGGCGTGGATGCGGTACATCGCCGGTTGATGACGCCGCTCGAGTTCCTCCGCGGCGGCGACATTGGCGAGGACCATGAATTCCTCGATCAGACGGTGGCTGTCGAGACGCGGCCGCGGCGCGACGTCGCGCACAGCACCATCGCTGTCGAGTGCGATCCGGCGCTCCGGCAGGTCGAGATCGAGCGTGCCGCGCGCCGTGCGGGCGGCCAGCAGGGCGCGGTATGCCGCAAACAGATGCGCGTATCGGTCATCGCCGGTGTCGCGGGCCCGCTGAACGCCGTCATAGGTAAGGCGTGCTGCGCTGCGCATCAGGCCGCGGCCGAAGCGTTGGGCGGTCTTGCGACCGTGCCCGTCGATATGGAGTTCGACGAACAGGCAGCCGCGGTCCTCCTTCGGCCGTAAGCTGCACCAACCGTTGGACAACGCCTCGGGCAGCATCGGCACGACACGGTCCGGGAAGTAGACACTGTTGCCGCGCGTCCGCGCCGCATGGTCCAGCACCGACCCCGGGCGGACGTAGTGCGCGACGTCGGCGATCGCGACGATCAGGCGGAAGCCCGCTCCGTCGGGTTCGGCGAACACGGCGTCGTCGAAGTCGCGCGCGTCCTCACCGTCGACGGTGACCAGCGGGACGTCACGCAGGTCGGTGCGCCGGCCAAGCGGCGTGGCGTCTGCGCGTTCGGCCTCGTCCAGCGCGGCGGAGGGAAATTCCTGTGGGATGTCGTGCGTATGGATAGCGATCAGGCTGACTGAGCGGGCGTCGCCCATCGCACCGAGGCGCTCGATGATGCGGGCTGGCTTCAGGCCCAGGCGGTCGTGCGGCAACGGTTCTGCGAGCACGATCTCGCCCGGGTTGGCACCGCCCTCTTCACCAGGCGGAACAACCCATTCCGCCTTCGCACGCCGGTCGGTCGGGACGATGCGGCCGTGCCGATAAATGCCGAGGACACGGACTGGTGCCCCCGAAAGGCGGCGGACCGTGCGGCCCTCATAGCGGCCCGGGCCGGCCGGCTTTAGGCGTGCCAGTACGCGCTCGCCGGGAGCCAGTGCCGGTCGGCCGCGCTGCTCAGGCGCCATGAAGATTACCGGTGGTGGGCCGTCCGCGGAGGTCCAGGTGGCAGGCCGGGCGATTGCGTCGCCGTCTGTGTCGGTGCCGGTGATGACGACGATGACGGTGGGTTCAGGCGAACGCCTTGGTACCGCCCCCTCCCCCCGTCCCCCTCCCGCAAGGGGAGGGGGAGTATTGGCGCTCCTCCCCCTCCCCTTGCGGGAGGGGGGCGGGGGGAGGGGACCTCTCAGGTTATCTCCGTGGTGCTGTTGGCTTCCGAGCGCGCGCCGCCGCCTTCTTCTTCGCCGGCGCCTTCGCGACCGCCTTCTTCGGTGTGGCGCGCTTGGCTTTTGTGCCGCGCCGCTTGGCGGCGGGCTTGGCCTTGCGCGATGCCGGCGCCCTTGGTTCGGGTGCGGCGGCCTCGGGCTTCGTCGCTGCTGCACCGCGTCCGCGCCGCCCGGCCGCGCCTCGCGGGCGGAGTTGCTTGCCCTTCTCCTTCAGCAGCGCCACTGCCTCGTCCAGTGTGATCTCGTCCATCATCACGCCACGCGCCAGGTTGGCCACCATCTTACCGTGCTGGACATAAGGACCGAAGCGGCCCTTGCGCACCGCTACCAATTCCTGATTCGCCGGGTGCGGTCCAAGGGTTCGCACGCTAGCCATCTTACGCGCGATCAGGTCCACTGCGCGGTTGATGCCGATCGCCAGCACGTCATCGTCGCGATCGAGCGAGCCAAAGACCGCGCCCATGCGCACATAAGGACCGAACCGGCCGATGCCCGCCTCGATCGCTTCGCTGGTTTCGGGATGAATGCCAATGACCCGCGGCAATGACAGAAGACCGAGCGCCTGCTCCAGGGTGATCTGCTCGCCATCCATCCCTCGTGGCAACGCGGTCCGACGCGGCTTCGACTTCTTTCCGTTGGTCTCGCCGTTCTCGCCCTGCTGCACATACAAGCCGTAAGGGCCGCGGCGAACGGTGATCTCCTCACCACTGTCGGGGTGCTGGCCAAGGACACGCATGCCCTCCTTCAGTGTCTCCCCCTGGTCGTCGCCGTTCTCGATCGCCAGCCGCCGCGTGTACTGACAGTTCGGATAATTCGAACAGCCGATGAAGCTGCCGTATCGACCCAGCTTCAGGCCCAGCCTCCCATTGCCACAGGCGGGACAGGCGCGGGCATCGCTGCCGTCCTCGCGCGTCGGAAAGAAGTGCGGCCCAAGGTCCTCGTCCAGAGCGGCAATCACGTCGCTGATCTTGAGGTCCTTCGTCTGATAGACGGCGTGCGAGAACTCTTCCCAGAACGCACGCAGCATCGCCCGCCATTCGACATTGCCGCCGGCGATGTCATCGAGCTTCTCCTCCATCGAGGCGGTGAAGCCGGTATCGACGTAATGCTCGAAAAAGCTCACCAGGAAGGCGGTGACCAACCGTCCCCTGTCCTCCGGGATGAAGCGCCGTTTCTCTAATCGGACATATTTGCGGTCCTGCAGCACAGACAGGATAGACGCGTAGGTGGAAGGTCGGCCGATGCCGAGCTCCTCCATCTTCTTCACCAGGCTTGCCTCCGAATAGCGCGGCGGCGGTTGGGTGAAGTGCTGCGTCGCTGTCACGTCGCCGAGGCCGAGCGGATCGCGCTCCGCCATCGGCGGCAGCATGCGGCTGTCCTCCTCCTCGGCCGCGTCGTCGGTGTCCTCGCGATACAGCTTGAGGAATCCATCGAACGCGATGACCGAACCGGTAGCGCGCAGCGTGGTGCCCTTGCCGTCAGTCACGTCGACGCTGACTTGATCGAGCTCGGCAGACTGCATCTGCGACGCCACCGCCCGCTTCCAGATCAGCTCATACAGCCGGCGCTGATCGTTCGAGAGGAATCGCGCCACGCTGTCGGGCGTGTGCGAGACATCGGTCGGGCGAATTGCCTCGTGCGCCTCCTGGGCGTTCTTGATGCGACTCTGGTACTCGCGCGGTGCCGATGGCAGGTAATTGCTGCCATAGGTGGCGC
Source organism: uncultured Alphaproteobacteria bacterium (assembly GCA_963791495.1). Taxonomy (GTDB): domain Bacteria; phylum Pseudomonadota; class Alphaproteobacteria; order Acetobacterales; family Acetobacteraceae; genus JAMXLO01. The sequence continues at coordinate 184,769 of CAWBST010000016.1, read as the reverse complement.
CGACATGGTCGCGGATCGCAGCGATCGCTTCGCGTGCCATCTGCACGCCGTCAGTCCGCATATACGTGATCAGGCCGACCGTTTCGCCGTCGAGCTCCACACCCTCGTAGAGCTGCTGCGCCAGTCGCATGGTCTGCTGCGCACCGAAGCCCAGCTTGCGCGATGCCTCCTGCTGCAACGTCGAGGTGGTGAACGGGGCGTAAGGGTGGCGCCGGACGCGCTTCTTTTCCACCACGCCGACATGGAACCGGCCGGCCTCGACCAGCCGCTTCGCGCGCAGCCCCTGCTCCTCGTTCGGCAGGTCGAACTGCTCAAGCTTCTTGCCTTCGAGGTGGGTCAGCCGCGCAGTGAACGGGGCGCCGCCCGGAGTGGTGAAGTCGGCCTCCACCGTCCAGTATTCGCGGGCACGGAACGCCTCGATTTCGGCCTCGCGTTCGCAAACCAGCCGCAGTGCGACCGACTGCACACGACCAGCCGACCGGCTGCCAGGCAACTTGCGCCAGAGCACTGGCGAGAGGGTGAACCCAACCAGATAGTCGAGTGCGCGGCGGGCCAAGTAGGCCTCGATCAGCGGCTGATCGAGATCGCGTGGGGCCGCCATCGCGGCGCGGACAGCACTGCGTGTGATCTCATTGAACGTGATGCGGCGGACCTTGACGCCCTTGAGCGCCTTCTTGTCGGCCAACATCGCCCTGACGTGCCAGGAGATCGCCTCGCCCTCGCGATCGGGGTCGGTGGCGAGATAGAGCGTGCTGGCGCCCTTCAGCGCCTTGGCGATGGCGCCGACCTGCTTTTCGCCGCGCTGATCGGACTGCCAGTCCATCGCAAAGTCCTGCTCGGGGCGCACCGAGCCATCCTTCGGCGGCAGATCGCGCACGTGGCCCAGGCTGGCCAAGACCGTGTAGCCGCCACCGAGATAGCGGTTGATGGTCTTGGCCTTGGCTGGGGATTCGACGACGACGACGTCTGACATACTGGTCCTTGGCAACCTAAAATGCGGTGTCCGGCAGCAGTGCCACCCGGCTCCCCGGCAGCGTTTCTATCCGGCCGGCAAGCTCCAACTCCAGCAGTACCGCCATGACCGCAGCCGCAGAGAACTGGCAGCGCCGTACGACATCGTCAACGGCTGTTGGAGAACTACCAAGGAGATCAATGACTTGCCGCCGTGCTTTCACTAGGTCTTCGGCGGTCTCGGCAGGCTCCTCCCAGTCCGGCGGTGGCTCGGCGAGCCCCTGGAAGGGGTTGCGTGCGAAGAGCGGGACTCGGGCCAGTCCCTCACGGGAAGGGTGGTCGGGAAGGTTGTCCAGCACGTCTTGCGCCGTCTCCGTGAGGTGGGCACCCTGGCGGATCAGGTCATTGGCGCCCCGTGAGCGCGGGTCGAGCGGCGATCCGGGGACGGCGAACAGTTCGCGGCCTGCCTCCTGAGCGAGACGGGCGGTGATCAGGCTGCCGGACCGCAGCGCCGCCTCCACCACCACGACGCCAAGGGCGAGGCCGGCGATGATCCGGTTCCGCCGCGGGAAGTGGCGCGCCTGGGGCGTGGTGCCGAGGGAGGCCTCGGTTATCACGGCGCCGGTCTCGGCGATCCGCCGTTGCAAATCGGCGTGCTCGGGCGGGTAGGGGACGTCGAGGCCGCCGGCTACCACCGCGATAGTGCGCCCGGTCTGTAGCGCGCCGGTATGCGCTGCGGCGTCGATCCCCCGGGCAAGGCCGGAGACGATCAGCAAAGAGTGCGCCAGTTCGGCGGCAAGGCTCTCTGCCATGCGCTGACCATTGGCCGAGGCGTTGCGTCCGCCCACCAACGCAACTGCCCGGTCCGCCAAGAGCGCCTGATTGCCAAGCACGGAGAGGATGGCGGGTGCATCGTCCAGCATGGCCAGCAAGGGCGGATAGCCGGCTTCGCCAGCAAAGATCATGCTCGCGCCGAGCCGATCGAGGGCGTGCAGTTCACGCGCGGCATCGTCCGATGAAGGGCAGGCGGGCGGTGACGGACGGCCCCCGGCACGAGCCAGGCCTGGCAGCACATCGAGCGCGGCCGCGGCCGATCCGTAGCGGGCCAGCAGCCGACGATAGCCGACCGGGCCGACGCCCTCGGTGCGCGCGAGCCGCAGCCGGTCTATCGCGTCGGCTGGGCTCGGGTGTTGTGGCTCATGCTTTCTGACCAATGCGTGGCTCGGTGCCTGCTATCAGGCGGCGGATGTTCGTGTGATGACGGGCGAACACCAGCACGGCGATCGCCAACGCAAGCTTAACGACGGTCACATCGGCAAGGATGGCCGCAATGATCGGGGCCAGCGCGAACGATGCGAGCGCCGCGAGGGAGGAGATGCGGCTGAGCGCCGCCATCACCAGCCAGATGGCTCCGGCAAAGATCCCGACCGGCCAAGCGGCGGCAATCAGCACGCCGTAGGAAGTAGCGACGGCCTTGCCCCCCCGGAACCCGAGCCAGACCGGGAAGGCGTGGCCAAGGACCGCCCCGATGCCGGCCCAGGCGATAGCATCCCGGCCTCCGAGCCAGACGGCGATCAGGACGGCGGCCGCACCCTTTGCGCCATCCAGCAGCAGGGTCACGGCAGCCAAGCCTTTGTTGCCCGTGCGCAGCACATTTGTGGCGCCGATATTGCCTGAGCCAATTCGGCGGATGTCGCCCAGGCCGGCCAGACGCGTCAGGATCAGGCCAAACGGGATCGACCCGAGCAGATAACCAAGCAGCGCGAATACTGGGGATGGCATCTAGCCGAACACCCGTCGGCCGGCCTTCCAGGTTCCCAAGACCACTCCCTCCAGTGCGCGTCCGTCGAATGGTGTGTTCTGCGCCTTGCCGGGGAGACGTCCGGCTTCCACCTGCCAGATTCGGTTGGGATGGAACAGACAAAGGTCCGCCGACCGGCCTTTGGCCAAGCGCCCCGCGTCGGTCCGCAGCAGGGTCGCTGGCCGTGCCGTCAGCAGATCAATCGCCTGGGCCATTGACAGAGCACCCTTGTGCACCTGTGCCAGCGTCACGCCGAGCAGCGTGGCAAGTCCGGCACCCCCAGGTGTCGCCTGGGCAAACGGCTGGCGCTTATCGTCGGCATCGCGCGGTTGGTGGTCGGACGCGATCGCATCGATGGTGCCGTCCGCGAGCGCTGCCACCACTGCCAGCCGATCCGCTTCCTTGCGCAGCGGCGGCGAGAGTTTCGCATAGGTGCGAAAGTCTCCGATGGCGGTTTCGTTGAGGTCGAAATAGGGCGGTGCGGTATCGCACGTCACAGCTAGACCGTCAGCCTTCGCCTGACGGATCAGCCGCAGCGCGGCGGCGGTGGATACATGGGAAAAATGAACCGCGCCGCCTGTCAGTTCTGCCAGCCGGATGTCGCGGGCGACGAGGATCGCCTCGGCTGCCGCGGGAATCCCGGGCAGGCCGAGCCTGGTGGCCAGTTCACCCTCTGTGGCGGCGCCGTCGGCGGCGAGCGATGGGTCTTCGGGATGCTGCACGATCCGCATACCGAACCCACGGGCATATGAGAGGGCAAGCCGCATCAGTTGCGTCGAACCGATTGCCCGGCTGCCGTCGGTGAAGGCAATCGCGCCGGCTTCGGCCAGCAGGCCGAACTCTGCAAGCTCCTCACCCCTGCAGCTAGAGGTAACCGCGCCATACGGGAGAATAGTCAGACTGCCTGTTTCCTCGCCACGGGTTCGCAACAGGTACACCAGAGCGGGGTCGTCTATCGCGGGCAGTGTATCGGGCAGGGCGGCGAGGGTGGTGATGCCCCCGGCGGCGGCGGCCTCCGCCGCAGAAGCTATGGTTTCGCGGTACCCGTAGCCGGGTTCCCCTAAAGCCGCGCGCATATCAACGAGGCCCGGACACAGAATAGCATCAGCCTCGGCAACCACGACCGCACCATCCGGCTGGCCCAGTCCGCTGCCGAAATCGGTGATCAGGCCGTCGCGGACCAGGAGGTCACCCTGTTGGTCCAAACTCGAGGCGGGATCCAGCAGGCGAACTGAGGTGAAGATCGTGTCGGTCAGCGGTCGGCGCTCCGGCAAACTGCCCCTCCCCCCAACCCCCTCCCGCAAGGGGAGGGGAAGTATTCTGGCGGGCGACTACAGCTCATTCCGGCCGTGTCCGCGCGACAGCGTGTCCAGCACCGCCATGCGGACCGCCACACCCATCTCGACCTGCTCGCGGATCACGCTACGTTGCGGGTCGTCCGCGACGGCGCTGTCGATCTCCACGCCGCGATTCATCGGCCCGGGATGCATCACCAGGGCATCCGGCCTGGCCGCTGCGAGCTTCGCCGCGTCTAGGCCGAAGAACCGGAAGTACTCGCGCGCACTCGGCACCAGGCCGCTCTGCATCCGTTCGCGCTGCAGCCGCAGCATCATCACGATATCGGCGCCGGCAAGGCCGTGCTCCATGTCATGAAACACCTCCACTCCTAGGCGCTCCGCCTCGGCCGGCATCAGCGTCGGCGGCCCCACAACGCGCACGCGGCTGCCCATTGTCGTCAGCAGATGGATGTTCGATCGCGCCACGCGCGAGTGGAGCACGTCGCCGCAGATCGCCACCGTCAGCCCCTCGAGTCGCCCCTTGCGCCGGCGAATGGTCAGCGCGTCCAGTAGCGCCTGCGTCGGATGCTCGTGCGTGCCGTCGCCGGCGTTGATCACCGCGGCATCGACCTTCTGCGCCAGGAGATTGGGTGCGCCCGACTGATCGTGACGAACGACCAAGAGGTCGCAGTGCATAGCGTTCAGCGTCGCCGCGGTGTCCAGAAGCGTCTCACCCTTGTTCACCGAGGAGGTCGAGACCGACATATTGATTACGTCCGCTCCCAGCCGCTTGCCCGCCAACTCGAAGCTGGTGCGCGTGCGGGTGGAATCCTCGAAGAACAGATTGATCAGGGTCCGCCCGCGCAACAGGTCGCGCTGCGTCTTGCCCGAACGGTTGAGCAGCACGTAGCTCTCCGCCAAGTCGAGCATGTGGCCGATCTCGGGCGGGTAAAGGCCCTCGATCGCCAGTAGGTGCTTTTGCCGGTACGACACGACCCTAGGTCGCAGAAACCCGCGCGTGCCGTCAATCTCCCCGCCGACGCCGGCGGGCAGCCGTCACTGCGCGGCCGCGGCCGAACGCCAGAAGACGCCGGCCTGTTTGCCGGCGGGCACACCGTAGCCACCGGCCGCCATCGCCAGGACCTCAATGTCCTCGAGGTTGACCAGCAGGTCGGCGGACGAGCCGCAATTGGAGCCGTCGTTGCTGCTGCGCGGCCCGGCCCAGTGCACGCGGTAAGCAAAGTCGGCGCGTGGCTCGCGCGCTTCAATGATCACGCTGCCGCCGTTGGCATGAATGGTCCGCACATCCAGCACGCAGGCGACACCTGGCCTGTCATCAGCCAACATAGCGGGCAGGAGCGCCTGCATGTCCCGCGACATCGAGTCCATCGGATCGAACGAGACGATGTCACCCACCTTGGGACTGAGTTCACCGACCTGGTTGATCAGGCCGATCGTGCCGACCATGCCTGCCAGTGCGATCGCAACGACGCCAAGAAGAACGCTGCCTACTCCGCTAGTTTTGCTGTCATTTGCCCGCATTGGCGTAATCTCGCTTGCTGTCCACGGAGGCTTTTCTGCCCCGCTACCGACTATTGCCGGAGCCGGTTCATATTTGATGAAGTTTGGTTGCAAAAAACATTCGTAATTATCCGTATTAAAAGAAAAAAGGCGGCGCCATAGGCGCCGCCGAGGGTATGGGGAGGAGTCCAAGAAAGAGGCAGGAGCGGGTCGAAACCCGGCAACCTCACGGCAGCAAGAATGCAGCGCTTGGCTGCATGCAGCATTGATCCAGATCAAAGCCTGGAAATTATTTCAGTCGGGTGTCAGGCGACGGCGGCAAGCCTCGCCAGCGCCTCATCCTTGCCCAGCGCCGCCACGGTCGCGTCGATGCCGGGACTGGCCGTGCTACCGGTCAGCGCCGCTCGCAGGGGCTGCGCCACCTGGCCGAGCTTCCGTCCGCTCGACTCCGCGAACGCTCGCAATGCGGCGTCGATGGCGGGCGGCGTAAAGTCGGTCGCCGCCAGGGCGCCGGCGACATCCCGCAGCATCATTCGTGCCTCGGGTGTCAGCAGCGCGGCCGCCTTCGGTTCCAGCGGCAGCGGTAGCGGGCGGGCCAGGAAGGCGGCAGCGTCCGCCAGTTCCACCAGCGTCTTGGCGCGCTCCTTTAGCGCCGGCATAAGCGCGCGGATACGAGCCGCGACCTTTGCGCCGAGCGCCAGGTCGGTGCGATGTGCCAGACGCTCCAGCACGTCGCGGGTCAGCCGCTCATCGGTGGCATGGCGGATGTAGTGGCCATTCAGGTTTGTCAGTCGGGCGTAGTCCATCCTGCTGGGCGACCGCCCGATCCCGTCGAGATCGAACAGACGGATCGCCTCGGCGCGGTCGATCACCTCCGCATCGCCATGACCCCAGCCGAGGCGCATCAGGTAGTTGCACAACGCCTCGGGCAAATAGCCCTGTTCGCGGAACTCCAGCACCGACACGGCGCCGTGGCGTTTCGACAGCTTGGTGCCGTCGGCGCCATGGATCAGCGGGATGTGGGCGAAGCGCGGCAGGTCCCAGTCCATCGCCTGGTAGATCTGCACCTGACGGAACGCATTGTTCAGATGCTCATCTCCGCGGATGACATGGGTGATGCCCATGTCATGATCGTCGACCACCACCGAGTGATTGTAGGTGGGCGTGCCGTCGCTGCGCAGGATGATCATGTCATCCAGCTCTGAATTGGCGACCCGCACGGTGCCCTGTACGATGTCGTCCACCACGGTCTCGCCGTCGCGCGGCGCCTTAAGACGTATGACCGGCCTGATCCCAGGAGGCGCCTCGGACGGACCGCGGTCTCGCCAACGCCCGTCATAGCGCCAGACCCGTCCCTCCGCTCGTGCCTGCTCGCGCTCCCGCTCGAGCTCATCGGGGGTGCAGTAGCAGTTGTAGGCCCTCCCGGCCTGAAGCATCTGTTGCGCGACCTCGGCATGTCGCGCCAAGTGGGTTGACTGAAAGACGGCCGGACCGTCGCGCTCCAGACCCAGCCAATCGAGGCTTTCGAGGATGCCGCGCGTCGCGACCTCCGTATTGCGCAGACGATCGGTGTCCTCGATGCGCAAGACGAACTCGCCGCCGTGGTGGCGGGCGAACAGGTAGTTGAACAGAGCGGTACGGGCGCCGCCGATGTGCAGCAGGCCCGTTGGACTGGGGGCGAAGCGGGCGCGAACGGTCATGGCACTCATCTAGCACGCGTGTTCACCGGCTGTAGAGGCAGCGTCCGTTAACCTGCCGTGCGTGCAGCATATGATCACCGCATGGTTGGAGACCTGGCAGACAGCGGAACGTGGCCGCTTTGTTCCTTGGCTGCCGGTGTTCATGGGCACCGGCGTGCTGACCTATTTCGCCCTTCGCACCGAGCCGCCGTTCTGGCTGGGGATCGCGATTGCGCTTCCAGCCGCCTGTGCCGTGATTTTGCTGAGGCGCCATCTCGTGCCGCGTACCGCCGCTATGGCGCTGGCCGCCACCGCCATCGGCTTCACCTCGGCTCAATTCGCCACCGCGCGCGCTCTGCCGCAGCCATCGCTGCCATCCCACGCGACAATCCTGACCGGGACGGTCCGCTCTGTAGAGGCACTCGTCGAGGGGCGGCGCATCGCGATCGACGGGGCGCGGCTCGACGGCGGTGACGCGCTGAAGCGCTGGCTTCGGGTGCGGCTGAAGAAGGGCGATACCGAGGAGATCGCCACCGGCGACATGATCCGGCTGCGGGCGCTGGTAAGGCCCCCGATGCCACCTGCGTATCCGGGTGCCTGGGACCTACAGCGTGATGCCTGGTACAGCGGCCAAGCGGGTTCCGGTTATGCGCTAGGCACCGTGGAGCGCGTCGCCGAATTGCAGCCGAGTGGCTTCCCACGGCTGGTGCAGCGTCTGCGCGAAATCATCGCGCACCACATTGCGGCCGCGGTTCCCGGACCGGCCGGAGCGATTTCGACCACATTGCTTACCGGCATCACCACCGGCATCCCGCCGTCCGATCATGACGCATTCCGTGCCTCCGGCCTGGCGCATCTCCTGGCTGTGGCGGGGCTGCATATCGGCATCGTCATGGGCTGGACTTTGGCATTCGCACGCCTTGCCTTCGCGGTGTCCGAGCATGCCTCCCTGCACTGGCCGACCAAGAAGCTCGCCGCGCTCGCGGCTCTGACGGTCGGCGGGGGCTACATGGTCCTCACGGGCATGCATGTGCCGATCGTGCGCAGCTTCGCGATGGCGTGCCTCTACACCGTCGCGGCGCTTGCCGGACGGCAGGCGATCTCGTTGAGAGGCCTCGCCCTGGCGGCTGTCGTGCTGATGCTGCTCGAGCCGCAAGAGGTACCCGGCGTCTCGTTCCAGATGAGCTTCTCCGCCGTGCTGGCGCTCATCTCCGGCTACGAGGCGCTGCGTCCGGCCTTGCGATCCTTGCACGGCAGCGGTTCCTGGCAGCGACGCTTCGCCTCGCATCTGGCGGCACTGGCATTGACCAGTGCGCTCGCGGGCACCGCGTCAGCACCGTTCGGTGCGTATCACTTCGGCCGCATCCAGGTTTATTTCGTGGTGGCGAACATGATCGCGGTACCCCTCGCGGCGCTCTGGGTCATGCCGGCCGGGCTGCTCGCACTGCTGTTGCTGCCATTCGGCCTCGATTGGCTGGCGTTCGTGCCAATGGGCTGGGGCGCCGACGCAATCCTCTATGTCGCACGCACCACGGCATCGTGGCCGGCGGCGACAATCGACGTGCCACACATACCAGCCTGGGGACTGGCGCTGACCGGTTTCGGCATCGCTTGGCTTGGGCTCTGGCGAAGCATGCTGCGACTTGCCGGCGTGCCAGTGATCGCGTTTGGGCTCGTATCGTCGATGTTAGTTCGGCCTCCCGACCTCATGGTGTCGGCCGACGCGCGGCTGATCGGCGTGCGCATGCAGAACACCGTCTACCTACAGTCGGTAGCGGGCGCATCGAAATTCACTCGCGATTCCTGGCTGCAGTATTGGGCCGCGGGGATGCCGCTCGCATTGCCCCAGGATGGCGAGGCGGACGACGGCGCCGTTGCGTGTCGCAGCGATGCGTGCCTGCTGCGGACGGCGCCGCACGCCAAGGCGGCCCTGCTGGTGCGTGGCGCGACACATCCGAACGGCTGCGCGGATGCATCGGTCATCGTCTCGGCGGAGCCAGCGCGAAGATTATGTCCGCGACCATGGCCTGCATTGGTTGATCGCTTCACTGTCTGGCGGAACGGTGCAACGGCGATCTGGCTGGAAGGCAGGCATGCCCGCATCGTGACTGACCGCGCCTATCGTGGTGACCGGCCGTGGGTACCACCCGTGCCCACCCCACGCGCGCATCCGGCCCCAGCTCTGCCGCCCGCGCAGACCGATACCGCTGTGTCGCGAGGCAATCAGTAGCGTCGCAGCAGCGCGACCAGCTTTCCTTGTACCTTCACCCGATCGGCCGGGAAAATGCGCGTCTCGTGCCGTACGTTGCACGGCTCGAGCGCGATCGAATTACCCCGCCGCCGCAGACGCTTCAGCGTCACCTCCGCATCATCCACCAGCGCGACGACGATCTGGCCGGTGTCAGCTGCCTCGCTCTTGCGGATGATGACGGTATCACCGTCGAGAATGCCGGCCTCGACCATCGAGTCGCCGGCAACCTCCAACGCATAGTGCTCACCATTGCCCAGCATGTGCATGGGCATGTCCACGTACGTTGTGGGATCGCGCAAGGCCTCGATCGGCAGGCCGGCGGCGATGCGTCCATAGAGCGGCACCTGGATCGCTGCAGCGTCGTTCGCCGCACGAACGCCTGGGATTTTTGGCGTAAAATCGCCGCGGATCACGTTGGGGGAGAACGGCGGACTGGCGTCGCTGGCAGCGGGTTCTCGGTTGGCCATGTTTTCCGGCAGCTTCAACACCTCGAGCGCGCGCGCCCGGTGGCGGCGGCGGGCAAGAAAGCCGCGTTCCTCGAGAGCCGAAATCAGCCGGTGTATGCCGGACTTCGACTTCAGGTTGAGTGCTTCCTTCATCTCCTCGAAGCTCGGCGAAAAGCCGGTCTGTTTGAGATGACGGTCGATATACTGGAGCAGCTCGTACTGCTTTTTCGTCAGCATGGCGGGCGATCTTTCCCCTCAGGCATCGGTTGCTCAAGGCGGAACAAATCGGCAACCGATCGGTGTTCTAGATAGGTTCGCGCCGCGTCGTCAAGATTTCCTGAACCGATATGGTAAAAAACCGCCTCAGAGGCCGAGCGAATCGAGGCGAATCACCGTGACCTCGCTGCCTTCCTGCAGCGCCGGGGCGTTCGGGGCACGCAGGATCAGCGCATCCGCCAGGGCAAGGCGTCGCAGCATTGCCGAATCCTGCACCGAGAACGGCGTGGCGACGACGCGGCCCTGCTGATCGATCGTGACGGTAGCCCGCAAATGATCCGCGCGATGGTCGTTGGCGCGCAAGGCCCCGCCGGTGATCGCCTGCACGGTCGGTGGCGGTGCGGCCGGCAGGCCGCTCAGGCATCTCAGCGCCGGTAGCAGGAACAAGATCGAGCAGACCAGCGCGGAGACTGGATTCCCGGGCAATCCGAGCACCGGCACAGTGCCGAGAGTACCGAACAGCAGCGGCTTTCCCGGACGCATAGCGATCTGCCAGAAGTCGAGCCTCAGGCCACGCGTCTTCAGGCTTTCGATGATCAGATCATGCTCGCCGACCGAGGCGCCGCCGGTGGTTACCAATATGTCCATCCCATGCACCGCGTCGGCGACCGCAGCTACCGCCTCGCGCGTGTCGGCGGCGACGGGCAGAACGACGGGATCGCCGCCGCTCGCGCGCACCAAGGCAGCGAGAGCGTGCGAGTTGGAACTGACGATGCCGCCCGGCGGAATCGGCTCGCCCGGCATGGCGATCTCGTCACCGGTGGCGAGGATGGCGACCCGGGGACGGCGATGCACGGTGAGCCAGGGATGGTTGGCGGCGGCCGCCAGCCCGACATCGCGCGCTGTCAGCGGGCGGCCGGCGGGAACCACGGCGTCGCCTGCCGCGAAATCCTGGCCAGCGCGGCGAATGTGGCGGCCGGCGGTCACTGCCTCGTTCACCCGGACCTTGGTGCCGGTCGCCGTCGCGTCCTCCTGCAAAAGGATCGCATCCGTTCCGTTGGGGACAACGCTGCCCGTGAACAAGCGCACGATCTGGCCGGCACCGACGGTGCCCTCGAACGGGTGGCCGGCCGGGGCGCTGCCGATCAACTGCAGAACGGCACCAAGGGTGCCGTCGGCCGCGCGCAGGGCGTAGCCGTCCATCGCGGAGACATCGGCCGGCGGCTGGGTCAGGCGTGCCATCACTGGCACGGCAGTTACGCGGCCCCAGGCGTCAGCCAGCGCGACGATCTCTGCGGGCGTGGGGTGAAGGTCGGCCAGGATGCGTTCTCGGGCTTCGTCGACGCTGATCATTGGGCACCTCATCAGATCGCCTCGCCCACGAACCGGGAGAGGTCGGCGCGGAGCGCCGTCACGCAGCGTTCGCCAAGTTCGACCTTACCAGGCGGCCACGGCGATCTTGTATGTCCATATATGAACGACGGCATTGTGGTCGAGATCGTCGAGGTAGGCACCGATCCTGGCTTTGAGACCGGTTTTGTAGTCCTATTCTCGGCAAGCGGTTGTGCAGTCTCCTCCCCGCGTATCGGCGGCGCAGATTGATCCACATCAATGCGCGCAGACTGATTGGCTACGAAGGGAAATCAAGTCTGCGATGACAGTGTTTGGTGTGCAGGGCCACAATCGGTCAGACCGGTTCGGGAGAGGGGGACTGCTGTGAGCGATACCGGTGAATTGCTGACACCTACGCGCGCCGTGACGCGGCGCTCGCGGCACGTGCCTGTGATCTGGGCGATTCCGCTTCTCGCCATTGCGATCGGCGGCTGGCTGGCGTGGGACACGCTTTCAAAGCGGGGGCCCACGATCACAATCTCCTTCGTCAGCGCCGAAGGGCTGCAGGCGGGCCAATCGCAGCTCAAGTTCAAGGACATCGTGCTGGGCACCGTGCAGAGCCTCACACTGACGCCGGATCACACCCGTGTTCTGGTCAAGATCGCAACGACTCGACAGGCCGAGCCATTGCTCACCGAGCAGACCATATTCTGGGTCGTCAAGCCGAGGCTGTTCGCGGGCAATGTATCGGGCCTCGATACGCTGGTTTCTGGCTCCTATGTCGGCATGCTGCCGGCCCAGACCGAGGGGAAGCAACAGCTCGAGTTCACGGGGCGCGAAGATCCGCCGGTCCTCGAAGCCAATGTCCCGGGAACCACCTTCCTGCTGAAGGCGAGCCGGATAGGCTCGATATCGCTCGGCTCGCCGGTGTACTACCGCGACATAGCGGTCGGCGAGGTGCTCGGCTGGGACATCGGCGACATGGCCGCCAGCGTGACGATTCGCGCCTTTGTGCGAGAGCCGTTCGACAAATACGTGCGCGATGATTCGCGATTTTGGAACGCCTCCGGTGTATCGGTGAAGCTCGGAGCAGGAGGTGTTGAACTGCAGTTGGAATTGCTGCGCGCGATCCTGCTTGGCGGCATCGCGTTCGATACACCCACGGAGGAAGTTCGCACTGCCTCAAGCAGTGTTGCTGGGCACGAGTTCCCCTTGTTCCAGGATCGCGACACGGCGAGGGCCGCCTCGTACAGCCGAAAAATCCCCGTGGTATCCTATTTTGCCGGGTCGGTTCGCGGGCTCGAGGCCGGTTCCGAGGTCACGATGCACGGCCTGGTGGTCGGCCATGTGACCAGCGTGCAGCTTGTCTACGATGCGGCAAAGGATGCCATCGTCGCGCCGGTTCACTTCGAGGTCGAACCCGAACGCATTCTCGGTGTCGGCGCAAAATCTGTTTTCAAGACGCCTGCCGAGGCCGCGAACGCAGTGGTGAAACGGGGCATGCGGGCGTCACTGCAGAGCGCCAGCCTGATCACCGGGCAGCAGATGGTTGCGTTGGATTTCGTGCATGACGCGCCGCCTGCCGAGGTTACCATGGACGGGCCCGACTTCGTGCTGCCGACGACAGAAGGCGGGGGGTTTGCGGGTCTCCAGGCGTCGGCCAGTGCGTTGCTCGACAAGGTGAATACCATTCCGTTCAAGCAGATCGGCGACAACCTCGATGGCATCCTGCGCTCGACCAACAACGTCGCGAGCGGCCCGGAGATCAAGAAGGCGCTGACCGATCTTTCGTCCACCATCAGCGACGTGAAAGATCTCGTCGCACAGCTCGACAGCGGTATGAGCCCCGCCCTGCAGCAATTGCCAGGGATTGCGTCGGGCCTGCAGAAGACGATGACGAGTGTCAACAAGCTCTCGCTCTCGCTTGAGAACGGCTACGGCAACAACACGCAGTTCAACCGCGACCTCGAGAGGCTGCTTGTACAGGTGAATGATGCGCTCCGCTCGATACGCTCGCTGGCCGATCTGCTGGCGCGACATCCGGAGGCTCTCATCAAGGGTCGCCCTGCGGGAGGAGTTGAGTGACCCGTGCGCAGCACTGTTGTCGCCTGGCCGGACTGATGCTGGTCGTGGCACTCGCCGCATGCTCTTCACCCAACCCGGCCTTGTACACGATCGCACCCGTTTACGGCGCCGAGCAGAGCGTCGGACCGAAGGTAATCCTGCTCCAGCAGATCTCTGTTGAGCGATATCTGGAGCGTTTGCAGATCGTCCGGTCGTCCGAAAGTTACCGGCTGGATGTGATGTCGAACGACTGGTGGGGTGAACCGCTGTCGGCGATGCTGGGCCGTGTGCTGGTCAGTGAACTCGGCCAGCGCCTGCCTAAGAGTGTCGTGTTCAGCGAGAGCGGGGCGGTGTCGACGCAGCCCGACGCAACCGTCGCACTGAACGTGCAGCGGCTCGATGAGGATGCAACGGGCAGCCTCGTGCTGCAGGCCCAGGCCAGCGTGGTCTTCAAGTCGCGGGTAACGCCGACGCTGCGCGGGTTCCGCTTCTCCGTGCCACCACCGACGCCGGACGTGCCGGGCGAGGTCGCAGCGATCAGCACCGCGGTTGGTCGGCTTGCGGACGGCATCGCATCCATGGTGACTGCCGGGCCCACAGGCCGATGATGTCGCCGTCCGCGGGTAGTGGGATGATGCCGGCGCAGTTTCGCGAATGTCCCGGGTGCGGACTGTTCCAGACGATTCCGCCACTGGCGCGGGGCATGACAGCAGCGTGCTCCCGCTGTTCCACGACCCTCCATCGCACAACCAGCCACCCGATCGAACACAGTATCGCGCTCACGTTGTCCGCGCTCGTTCTGCTCATCGTAATGTGCACCACCACGCTGATGAGCGTAGCGACGGCGGGCATTGCCCACAGCGCCTACCTGCTTTCGGGCCCTACCGAACTCGTCCAGCGCGGCATGCCCTCGCTCGCAGCGGTCGTTGTGTTCGTCACGTTGCTGGCGCCGTTCGGCAAACTGATCGGCACGCTCTATGTGCTGCTGCGGCTCCACGAGGCGGCACCGCCGCGGCACCTTCGCCGTGTGTTCGCTATCGCCGAGCGGCTGCGGCCATGGTCGATGATCGAGGTGTTCGTGTTCGGTGTGTTCGTCGCCTACGTGAAGCTTGGGGATCTGGTGCATATCACGCTGGACATCGGTGTCTACGCGCTGCTTACTCTCACCGTCGTTCTGATCTGGGCTGACAGCGCGCTCGATCGCGAGGCGGTCTGGCAACGGCTCCGGCACCGGAAGCCGGACGACGTTCGCATCGCAGCCGTTCGTCACCACCCCGCCCATGATGTCGGTTGCGAGGTTTGCGGCCTGGTCAGCACGCCAAGGCCGAACGATCCGCGTTGTCCGCGCTGCGATACGCGCCTTCACACACGCAAGCCGGACAGCATAGGCCGTACCTGGGCGCTCGTGATTGCCGCCGCTGTGCTCTACGTGCCGGCAAACTACTACCCGGTGCTGACCGTGATGCAGCTCGGTGCGGGGGCACCCAGCACGATCATCGGCGGTGTTGAAGAGTTGGTGGCCTCCGGCATGTATCCGCTCGCAGCACTGGTGTTCTTTGCCAGCATCGCGATCCCGATGCTGAAGCTCGTCGGGCTCGCCGTCATGCTGGTCACAACCCAGACCGGCAGATCAGGATGGCTGCGCGACCGGACCAGGCTGTACCTTGTCGTGCGCGCGATCGGGCGCTGGTCGATGATCGACATCTTCATGGAGTCGCTGTTGGGAGCGCTAGTTCGATTCGGCTCGGTGATCACGATCGAACCTGGTATCGGCGCCGTTGCATTCTGTGCCGTAGTGATCCTCACCATATTCGCGGCAGAGACTTTCGACCCGCGACTAATGTGGGATGCGGCGAGACTGAGACCGATGGTCGCTACCACTTGATCCAGAGAACAGCATCTGTCGCGCCTTTGAGCCCTGAAAGACTGATGTTGCGGATACTTGCGGAACGCCGAAGCCGCGCCCCGGGGGAATTTTGCCGAATTTGCATAGCATGATACGCGCTTGGTCCCTAAGGGCGTTGATACGAGCCGGCTGGTTCACGCCGGCTGGCGGGGAGGGAGGGACGTATCAGATGGCGTGCCGAGCGTCTTCTGGCTTGTGGGATCAGCCTGTGCGGCGAACGACCCAACCTACTCGCTCTACGCCTGAACGGTCTCCAGCCACCTGAGCAGGACGCGACGATGCCTGTTCTGCGCGCCCGCATGAGCGAATGCAATGCCAAGGGAACGACCATGCCACGTCGAACAGGCGCAGCGATAGCGGTGATTACGCTGCTGGTCGCAGCTCAGCAACCGCTGCGCGCGCAAGAGTCCAGCACTTCCCCGGGCCTGAGCATCCAATTGACGCCTTACATCTGGCTGCCGAGCATCGACACCACGGCAAATTATCCAGTGCCCGGGGGCGGCACCGCGACGACGACAGTATCGACGGGCGCCGGCGAGCTTATTTCCAAGCTCAACTTTGCGGCGATGGCGGCGGGAGAAGTGCGATACGATCGATTCTCCCTCCTGACCGACATCATGTATCTGAATGCAAGCTCATCATCGAGCCGCATCAGGTCGTTCGATTTGGGTTTGACCAGCGTCCCTGTGGATAGAGTTGTGGCAGAAAGTGTGAGCACCAGGATTTAAAGCACTGTATGGACCGTGGCGGGTGGCTATACCGTGGCCGAAGGCACATGGGGCAATCTGGATGTTATTGCCGGGTTTAGAATGCTTGCCGCGAATCAGACGACGAGTTTCGGCCTAGCGGCGGAAATCTCAAGACCGGACGGAAGCATCGCACTAGGGCGCGCGGGCAGCCTATCGGGGGGTCGAACCATATGGAATGGCATCGGAGGTGCGCGCGGCCGCGTTTATCTTGGGGATGTTGACTGGTTCGGGGGTGGCCGCATCTTCGTGCCATTCTACTTCGACATCGGCGGTGGCGGCTCGAGCCCGACGTGGCAGATTTTCTCGGGGCTGGGATACCAGGCAGGGCAGATCGGTGTAACCATCGGCTACCGTTATCTATCGTTCCAGCAAGGCAGCAACTCGGTGATCCAGAAGCTGGCGCTGGGTGGTCCCATCATCTTGGCGAGCTTCAGGTTCTGAGCTCGTCGAATTTCGCCCGACGAGGACCAGGGACCAACGATAGCCGATCATGCACAGCAAGGAAGTACCTCCATGCCAATGGTAACACACTTACGTGCCAGCGCTTCCATCTTCGGCCTTCTCCTTGTGGCAACGCCACTATCCCACTTATCGCTGTCGAATCCGGCAGTTGCGCAGGCCAGTGGCATGGTTGGTATCGGTGAGTTGGATACGTTTACGCTTCGGGCAACAGTCAAGGCCATCGACCTGCCATCGCGCATGGTCACACTGGTTGGCCCGCAAGGAAACGTGGTGTCGCTCAGGGTAGGTGAGGAGGCGCGCAATCTCCCGCAGGTCAAGCCCGGCAATAAGGTTCTGGTGCGCTACCATGGATCGATAACATATGTGCTGTCTCCTCGAGGGGCCCAGCTGCCGAAGGACACTCTCACGGCGGCTGGAACGCGAGCGGCACCTGGACAGATGCCTGCCGGCGCCGCTGCCGCCAAGCTTGTAGTGACGGAAACCGTGATCGCTATCGATCAGGCGTCGCATACACTGCAGATCGTCGATCCGTCAGGTGGGCAAGTCCGGACGGTCGCAGTCACGACGCCCGAAGGCCAGCAGAACATGAAGATGATCAAGATCGGCGACACGATCACGGCCGTCGTCTCCGAGGCAGTGGCGGTTGCTGTCGAGCCTGGCTGAGGCGCGTCCAAGCTGGCGAGACGGATGGTGCGACCAAACAGCCATGGAGACCCGTAACTCGGAGGTAACGTTGCAGAAACACTTCATATCACCCTGCGCCATATTCTCGTTACTGCTGATATCAACGAGCTCCACTTATGCACGTCCAATGCATGTGCTGGAATCCACACCGGCAGCGGAGGCGATCATGCACGGCAGCAACGTGCAATACGTCGTGCGGTTCGATGGACCGGTCGATCATGCGCAATCGCGACTGGAAATCCTAAGCGACGGCCAAGTGGTGAAGCAACTGCACCCTCTCTTGGACAGCGCCGCCAACGTCCTGTTTGCGTCGACCTCAGCGCCCGAGCCGGGCCACTACGTGCTTCACTGGACCGCAAAATCGATGCCTGACGGAGAAGCGTCCGACGGGATGATCCCCTTCTCGGTCGAGCGGTGAAAGCCAAAGACCCGGCTTGGAGACTTTGGATCACCCTGCTGGCCTTCGCCTGTGCCCTTCTCACGCGGCAAGGCCCTGCGCGAGCCGACGATCCGGCCCACTTCGTCGGCGCCAAGATCTGTGCGACTTGCCATGCAGCAGAGACCGCGCGCTGGAGCGAGTCCCACCACGCGCGAGCAATGCAGGTCGCTACGCCGGCCACGGTGCTCGGCGATTTTGCGGACGTAAAGGTCGAGCACTTCGGTGTCACCAGCACGTTCTCGCGCGCGGGCGACAAGTACATTGTGCGCACGGACGGTCCCGACGGCGCGCTGCATGATTACGAGATCGCCTATACATTTGGTGTCTATCCGCTGCAGCAGTACCCTGATTGCGATGCCCGGCGGACGCCTCCAGGCGCTGGGCATTGCGTGGGACAGCCGCCCGAAGGAGAGAGGCGGCCAGCGCTGGCTCCATCTCTACCCCGATCAGAAGCTGCCGGCCGGAGATCGGCTGCATTGGACCGGTCGTGACCAGACCTGGAACTACATGTGCGCCGATTGCCATTCTACCGACCTGAAGAAGAATTTCGACCTGACGACCAACACCTACGCAACCACATGGACCGATGTGGATGTGTCGTGCGAAGCCTGTCATGGTCCCAGCTCCCGACATGTTGCCTGGGCGCATATGCACGGCAATGTCGGCTCGAACGCACCTGGTTTCTCGGATGCAGATCGCGTAGGACTGACAAACTGGCTGAAAGCCACCGATCAAGGCCACTGGGAGATGAACCGCGAGACCGGCATCGCCGGGCGTACGGAGCCGCTTGCCTCTGCGGAACTGGACACATGTGCCGCATGCCACTCGCGACGCCGAGTGATAGCGAAGGATGCCCAGCCGAGTTCGCCGCTGCTCGACACCTATGCTCCGGCCAATCTGGAGCCGGGCCTATATCACGCCGACGGCCAGATCGACGGCGAAGTATACGAATACGGCTCTTTCGTACAGAGTCGCATGTACCATGCGGGTGTCACATGCTCGGATTGCCATGAGCCGCACAGCCTGGCGCTGCGCGCGGAAGGCAACGGCCTCTGCAGCCAATGTCACATGCCGGCAAAGTTCGACGCAGCCGAGCACCACCATCATCAACCCGGCAGCGCCGGTGCGCAGTGCGTCAATTGTCATATGCCCGCGAAGACCTACATGGTCGTGGATCGAAGGCGCGATCACAGCATTCGTGTTCCCCGGCCGGATCTGTCTGCATCGCTTGGCACGCCGAATGCGTGCACCCAGTGCCATGTCAACCAGCCAGCGACTTGGGCGATCCAAGTCCTCGCTGAATGGTACCCGCACGGCCGGCAGACCCAGGCGCACTATGCAACAGCGCTGAGCGCCGGACGGACCGGATCCGTCGGTGCGGAACAGCGACTTGATCAGTTGATTCTCGACGCAACGCAGCCGGCGATTGCGCGGGCCAGTGCATTGCTGCTGCTGCCGAGTTACGCCACGCAGGCTTCCCAGGCTGCATTCAGAGCTGCCATAGCGGATCCCAGTCCGCTGGTCCGATCCGCAGTGCCACGTGCGCTGCCGCCCTCGCCGTCGCCCGCGGTTGTTCAAGCGGTCGCCCCGCTACTCAGTGATCCCATTCGCGCGGTGCGCATCGAAACGGCCCGTGCGCTCGCCGGGGTCGATCCGAGTACCATGACGCAAGATCAACGCAACGCATTCGACACCGCGTACCGGGAACTGGTTGCCGCGGAGATGGTGGACGCCGATCGTCCGGAGGCGCATCTCAATCTTGGCCTGCTGGATCTCCGACGCCAGGCATCCGCAGAGGCAGAAGCTGAATATCGCACAGCTTTGCGGCTCGACCCCAGCTTTGTTCCTGCATTGGCAAATCTTGCTGACCTTGACCGAATGCACGGTCAGGATCGGCAGGGAGCCGACCTGCTGCGCAAAGCCCTGGTCATAGAACCCAACAACGCGGATGTCCGGCATTCTCTCGGCCTGCTGCTGGTGCGGCAACATAGCTATACCGAGGCAGTGGACCAACTGCGGCAGGCCAGCGAACTGGCTCCCGACAACGTACGCTATGCCTACGTCTATGCTATCGCGCTTAACTCGACCGGGGCGGCCGCCGAGGCGATCGCATTGCTGGAGCGCACGCACCGACGACACCCGGCCGACCGGAACGTGCTCGCGACCCTTATCTCAATCACGCGGGACAAGGGAGATCTTGCCACTGCATTACGTTATGCCCGTGAGCTGGCTGGCCAATATCCTGCAGACATGCAAGTACGCGCGATGGTGACGGATCTCGAAAGGCGCCTGGCTCGATGACCGGCCATTTCGCCATAATTGCCGAAACCGAGTAGCCAGGGACGTTGAACCGAGCGCAGGTTCACGCCTCGTTCAATGAGGGGCGCTGAGCGGGGTTGTGATACCCAGAATGGTTCAGTTACCCTGGTACCGAGGCGACCGATTGCCGGGAAGCACGATATCCGTCTTCAGCGAGCCGGACGATTACCAAGCCGCATTGCGCAGTGACGGCGGGTTTGATCTTATTGTTACGGGGCGGGGCGAGTTCAGCGCGCAGTTGACCCGTGTTGAGCTGCCTCGGATGCATCTGGTGGCCGGCGCCGAACATTTGGCGCGGATCGTTTTTGTCAGCCAGCCAAACCGCTTTGTGCGGATTTTGCTGCCGCTGCGCGGTAGGGTGCCTGTGCTCCGGAACGGGATCCCCACACGTGCTGATGAAATCATGACCCACGGACCGGGCCAACCCATGCATGAGCGGACCGAGGGCCCGTGCCGCTGGAGAACCATCGGGCTGCCGGTTCCGGATCTGATCCGCTATGGCCGAGCGATAATCGGCGCCGGGTTCCAGGTTCCGCTTGGGACTTGTCGGTGGCGGCCACCCCGCGCAGCGCTACGACAGCTGACCCGCCTACACGATGATGCCACCCGGATGAGCAGGGTTCAGCCGAGCGTGGTCACCGCGGCGGAAGCAACGCGCGGGCTCCAACAGCAGCTGATCGATGGTCTGCTCGAGTGCATGCAGATGACGCCAATCAATGCGGTCGCTGCCTCCCGTGCGCGCCACGTCGACATCATGGGCCGGTTCGAGGATCTTCTCCGGGATTTCCCAGACCGGCCACCTTCCGTCGTTGAGATCTGCGCCAAGCTCGAAGTACCCGACCGCGTCTTGCGCCTGTGCTGCAATGAGTATCTTGGCATGGGGCCACATCGCTATCTGCACCTGCGCCAGTTGCATTTCGCTCGCCGTGCGTTGCGATACTCGTTACCCGGAGTGGCGCGCATATCGGATGTCGCTCGCCGGTATGGGTTTGGCGGCCCAGGCCGCTTCGCGGCAGTTTATCGCGAGCAATTCGGTGAGCTGCCTTCGGCGACCATACGCCGGCACTGAGGCCCCGGTGCAGTGACTTTGGCCGGCCCGCGGCGCTAAATGCTGTGACCGTAGGGGATTGATCCAGATCATTGACCCGCGGCGACCGACGCGGCATCGAGACACGCGTCCGAGCTCTTGGCCAAGGTCCCCATGCTGTCGAGTGCAGCCCGAAACTTCACCGAGCCCGACGACTACGCGGCATCAATCCGCGGGGCGAAAACCCAGCTGACAGTTGTCGCCCGCGGCGACTTCACTGCCAGCATCACGCGCGTCGATTTCCGACGCCTGTGGATTCAGCGACTTTCGGAGAATCTGCCCCGAATCATGCACTCCGCGGATGCGAACGGTCGAGCCATCATCTCATTTCACACGCAGCCGGGGCCAAGCTTGATCCGTGGCGGAGTGGAAGTGGATTCGACCCGGATAGCGCGACTTGGCAGGGACCATAGCTACTTTCAGCGATCCTCCGGCAGCGTCCATTGGGGCTCTATGTCGCTGCCGGTAGAAGACATCTGCGCCGCCGGGGCGGCGATGACTGGCTGTGACCTCACGCCTTTATCCCACGAGCTGATCGTCTCTCCGCTACCAGCCGCACTCGCGAGGCTACAGCGACTGCATGCCGAGGCAGGAGACCTTGCGGAGAGCGCCCCCGGAACCCTGGCGAACGCTGACGCGTCGCGAGGACTGGAGCAAGCTCTGATCGAGGCCATGGTGGCCTGCCTCAGTACGCCAGAGTGCGCGGGCGACTCACTGGCACGCCGTCGTCATGAAAAAGTTATGCGGCGGTTCCACGCAGCGATCGCAGGACGTTCGGGGGAAGCGGTCTATATTGCGGATTTGTGCACCATGCTCGGGGTCCCGGAGCGGACGCTCCGGGTATGCTGTAACGAGAGCTTAGGGATGGGGCCCAAGCGATATCTTCTGCTCCGGCGCATGAAGTTGACCAGACAGGCATTGCGCAGGGGCGCCGCGGCAACAACCAGCGTAACCGAGATCGCCGCCAAATTCGGGTTCTGGAACTTCGGCCGGTTCGCCGTTGAATACAAAGCTTTGTATGGCGAGACACCATCTGCAACATTGCGCAACGCTCAGGCTTAGGGGCGAGTGCGACCGTCAACCCTGACGCAATATGGAGGAGGTCAAGAGGATGGGCGAAGCGGCAGGACGGAGCCGCTGGGTGAGTCATTGAATTTCCGGTCGAACATTGCTGACCGCGGAATTCGCTTCTATCTTCATCATAAGAAGCGCCGCAATGCGGGAGGAGACCATCGTAGCAACCGAGGCCAAGGCGGAAGCGACGCTCCTTTCTGGTGCTGCTGATCGTATTGACCATCATCGAGGAAGCCGTCGTCGGCATGTTCCACCACCAGTCAATCGCCGAGTTGCTGGGTGATCTTGTTGGCTCCCGGCTGGAGGAGACACTTGCCGGTTACCTCATCACGCTATTGGTACTCATTCCGTTCTTCGCTTTCCGCGTCCTCGACGAAGCGCTCGGCGAAGGCAGGCTGGCGCGGATATTCTTTGTCGACCGAAGCCAGTTGCCGCGAAACGTTTGAATTGCACAAGGCAGTGAAACAAGGGCGCGTATCTGGCCGATGCTGCGAAAGTGCTATCATTCATATTGGAGGCCAACGTATGTCGCGCTTTATCGTCGCTCTGTTTCTAGTCTTGGCTGTACAGCAAGCAAATGCTGTCGAGTGCGGCTCTACCGCCAACCGAGCGGGCTGCGTCGGCCCTAATGGTGCGACATCCTATAACAAGAGCACCGGGCAGGTTCATTCCGCCCAACCTTACCATTCAAACGAGGTTGCGCCCGGCACGAATGTTCAAGGCAGGCGGGGCAACAGCGCGACCAAGGCCGTGCAGCCGGGGTGCGCATTCGTCAATGGCAAGCGGGTCTGCAACTAACCTAGGGTCTTTCTCTGGTGACAGTGGTCTTTGCACGCAGGCTCCCTGCGGAGGGTTGATGCCTTAGGCCGCACACCGTCTGCAACATCGCGCAACAGATTCGGCGTAGGGATGTAGGGTAGATCATCTTTAGCGGCCCTGCCGAAATTGGATAGCGCGTCTGGCGGTCATGAGCCAACACGAGAAAATCGCTACTGAACTGTCAAGCTGGGAGTCTCCAAGTGACCTCTACATCGAGTCTATCGCGAGCATGCGGCGCGATTGCCGCGGGGTTACTCTTGGCCGCCACAATGGTGGTTGCGAGCCCGGCGCAAGCCCAGGCGCCCGCACGAAAGCCCAACATCCTCGTCATCATGGGTGACGATGTCGGCTGGTTCAACATCGGCGCGTATAGCCGTGGCATCATGTCCGGAAAGACGCCGAACCTCGACAAGCTGGCGGCCGACGGCATGATGTTCACGGACTACTATGCCGAGGCAAGCTGCACCGCAGGGCGGGCGAACTTCATAACCGGCGAGATCCCACTGCGGACTGGCCTAACCACGGTCGGCCAGGCCGGCGCCGATGTCGGCTTGCCGGACCAAGCCGTGACGCTCGCCACTGTACTGAAGTCCCTGGGCTACGAGACCGGGCAGTTCGGCAAGAACCATCTGGGCGATCTGAACAAATACCTGCCGACGGTGCACGGGTTCGACGAGTTCTTCGGCTACCTGTACCACCTCGACGCGATGTCCGATCCATACTGGTTCGACTACCCGCAGGACTGGATCGACAAGACTGGCCCGCGCGACTTGGTGCACTCGTATGCGACCGACACGGACGACGCCACGGTGCAGCCGCGCTGGGGAAAGATCGGGAAGCAGAGGATCGTGGACGAAGGCCCGCTGGCGCCGTTCCCGAACATGGCTGGACGGCAGCAATGGCAGGAAGGCCGCAAGGCCAAATACGACATGGAGACGTTCGACGACGTGCTGGTCAAGGCCAGCTCAGACTTCATGGACAGGGCGAAGAAGGACGGCAAGCCGTTCTTCGTCTGGCACAACACCACGCGCATGCACGTGTTCACCTACATCCCGCCGAAGTACCAGGCGATGATGAACTATCAGACCAACTATGGTCTGGAAGAGGCCGGCATGGCGCAGATGGACGACAGCATCGGCGATCTGCTGAAACATCTGCAGGATATCGGCGAGGCTGACAACACCATCGTCATCTTCACCACCGACAACGGTGCCGAGGTGTTTACCTGGCCGGATGGCGGCATGACGCCGTTCCGGGCCACCAAGGGCACCTCTTTCGAAGGCGGCTTCCGCGTGCCGGCGATCATCCGCTGGCCAGGCAAGATAAAGCCGGGTTCGGTGGAGAATGGTATCTTCTCCGGCCTCGACTGGCTGCCGACGCTCGTCGACGCCGCCGGCAATCCCAATATCACGCAGCAGTTGCTGCAAGGCGTGAAGCTGGGTGATCGGACCTACAAGAACCACCTGGACGGCTATGACCAGATGAATCTGCTGACCGGCAAAGGGCCGTCGGCACGCCACGAACTGTTCTACTTCGCCGGACCGAAGCTGGGCGCCCTGCGGATCGATGACTTCAAGTTCCAGTTCCTGCAGCAGCCCTATGGCTGGCCTGGCGAAAAGCTCACGACGGACATGCCGACCATCACGAACCTCCGCCAGGATCCGTTCGAGCGTACGTCCTCCATTCGTGGCGAGACCCTCAACAACATGGGCGGCGGCTACATGAACGACTTCTATGCGCGCGAGTTCTGGCGCTTCGTCGTCGTGCAGCAGGAAGTAGGCAAGCTGGCGCTGACGGCGGTCGATTATCCGCCGATGCAGGCGCCGGCCTCCTTTAACCTCGAGGCGGTCAAGGCCCAGGTCGACGAGATGATGAAGGCGCACGAAGGGCAGTAATCGAAACTGGCGCAGTGGGCGCGCCTTGAAAGGTCCGCTGCGTCGGCCGTGGTTCAACGAATGCGCAAGGAGGAGGAAACGATGCTTCGGATCAGGTCCGCTCTGGTGCTTTTCGCTGCGTGCGCTGCCGTATCGGCTTGCGCCGCGCAAGTGCAAAACAAGGAGGATATGCTGGCCGCTGCCGGCTTTACGCTAGTGCCAGCGGACACGCCGCAGCGCATAACCTCGTTGACAACACTGCCGCCGCACAAATTCGTCCACCAGGTGCGTAAGAACATGGTGATCTACACCTACGCCGATCCAACTATCTGCGACTGCCTGTACGTCGGCAATCAAGCTGCGTACGATCGCTACCGCGCGAATGTGTTCGCGAAGAATATTGCCAATGAGCAGGCGTTCACCGCCCAGGTCAACGAGATGAATTGGGATGCCTGGGGCCCAGGTTGGTACTATTAGCCGGCAGTCGAACCTCAAGATAGGGCCGTGCGGCGATGCGGGCCGCCGTCCGTTTCAACTCGGAGGACGAGATGAAGCCCGTTGCTCCCGCCACAGGGCCGGACCGCCGCACCTTGCTCTCCATCTTGCCCGCGCTGGGAATGGTGTCGAAAGCGTTCGTCCCCGTCGCAGCCGATGCACAGAAACCGTCGGGGACTCTGCCGTCATGGAACGACGGTCCCGCGAAGCAGGCGATCCTCGACTTCGTGCGCGCGACGACCGACCAGGCAAACCCCAGCTTCGTGCCGCCTCCCGAGCGCATTGCCACCTTCGACCAGGACGGCACGCTGTGGGTCGAGCATCCGATGTACTCGCAGGTGATCTACTGTTTGGACCGCGTGCCCGCCGTGGTGAAGGCGAAACCCGAATTGGCGAATGTCGAGCCATTCAAGACTGTTCTCTCCGGCAACCGGGCGGCAATGGCAAGGCTTTCGATGCACGACCTGGAAAAGATACTGGCCGCGACGCTCACCGGCATGTCGGTGGATGAGTTCGTCGCGGAAGCGATGAAATGGCTGGCGACAGCGAAGGATCCGCGCTGGAAACGGCCGTACACCGACCTCACCTATCTGCCAATGCAGGAGGTGCTGCAATACCTGCGGGCCAACGGCTACAGGACCTACATCATCACCGGCGGAGGCCAGGATTTTGTGCGCGTTTACTCCGAAAAGGTCTACGGAATCCCACCGGAGCAGGTGGTGGGTACCGTCGGCGCGACCAAGTACGGCTACGACAAGAGCGGCAGGCCGTTCCTGACCAAGGAAGCAAAGTTGCTGCTCAACGATGACAACGCCGGCAAGCCCGAAGGCATCTACATGATGATCGGTCGCCGACCCTACGCTGCGTTTGGCAACTCAGCCGGCGATCGGCAAATGCTGGAGTACACCAAGGCTGGCGGCGGAGCGCGGCTGTCGATGCTCGTTCTGCACGATGATGCGCAGCGCGAATATGCATACGGACCAGCGCAGGGATTGCCCGGTACCAAGGTGGGCATCTTCCCCCAGGCGCTGTTTAGCGAGGCAAACAAGCAGGGGTGGACTGTGATCAGCATGAAGAACGACTGGAACCGGATATTCGCATTTGCAGACTGAATCTTTGACGTGCATGAGCGCAGCCAGTGAGCTCGCAGATCTCTGACTTCATACGAGACCATCTCCTGACATTGCCAGACCTGGCGAAATTCGCGCTTGGGCTGATTCTGATCGTCACCGTTCCCCGGCTGTGTCGTCTCGCGCGGATTCCCTCCTCCGTGGGCCTGTTGCTCGGTGGTGTCATCATAGGCCCCTATGTCCTCGGCATCTTTGGCACGGAGCGCCCGATCGCCGACTTCATGGCGGACATCGGCAAGCTGTTGCTGATGTTCTTCGCCGGTCTAGAGATCGACGTCGCGCTGTTTCGGCGTACCCGGCATCGTTCGATCGCGTTCGGCCTCACCACCACCGCGATCCCGTTGCTGCTCGGCACCGCCGTCGGTCTTGCGTTCAGCTACTCAATTGTTCCCGCCATAGTCATCGGATCGCTGCTGGCATCGCATACCCTGCTGGGGCTTGGCGTGATCAGTCGGCTCGGTGCGCAAGACCTGGAGCCGGTAACCGTCACCGTCGGTGCAACGGTAATGTCCGACACGCTATCGCTCGTTGGGACACCATGAGCGGAACTACACACGGTCAAACGGCTCGCCGGGCGGCGGCCTCTCGCGCGCCCCTTAACAGGCGGGGGGCGAAGCGTTCTGTCAGAACCGGACCGAGAACCGATGTGGTCAGCATCAGCACGAGAACTGCATTCAGCATGCGATCGTCAAGCAGGCGCTGGCCGCCGGCGCCGAATGTATCGTGGGCGACAAGCGTCGCGGCAAGGGTGGCAGCCACCTGTGGCAGCGTCAGCGACCAAACAGTCAGGCGCTCATCACGCGTGTAGCCGAAAACCCAGCCGGCAACCCAAGCCGCAATGCCTTTTCCGATGAGGAGCGCGGCAACGATGCAGCCAACCAGTAGGAAGTCGTCGAAGATTCCGAGAACGAACGTGACCGGGTTGATCAGAAAGCCAGTTACAGCGAAGAAGATCGGGATGAACAGGGACCTGCCAAGGAACTCCAGCTTGGTGCTCGCCGGTTTGTCGCGGGCTGATGCGTTGACCGCGAGCCCCGCGAGGAATGCGCCAACGATACCCGGCAACTGAATGGCCTGCGCCAACACACCCGCCACCGCCATGATGCCGAGCATGAGAACGAAGTACGCATCCCTCCTCGTCCTCGACCTTGCGCAGCAAGTAGGCGCCAAGACGGCTGAGGCCAAACAGCACCAGCACGATATATCCGACAATCTCGGCAAGGAGCAGCACCAGACCCGACAGTGAGAAGCCAGTCGTGTAGATTGACACGCAAACAGCGAACACCGGGTTACCCGCAGGGTCGCGTGGTGCCATACGATCAAGCGGATATCGGGCTGCAAGGAGAGTACAATGCGAGCCGCCAGCGCCGCATTGCGGCCTGCACCGACGACGCACCACCAGTTGGCGGCCGCATACGGAACGGTGTCCTGTGCCTGCCTCACCGGAAGCGCGGGTGTGATCACAATTCCTGGTTTCTGTCGCTGTGTGTGCGCTACGTCACAGCGTCATCCAGCCTACCCCATAAAGTCGTTAGCAGCTCCGGTGCGGGCTAGTGCCGATGGCAGCCTGCCTGCCGGAGCATATCGGTGCGCTCGTTCGCATAGCTGATGGTGGATCGCTGGGGTACAGCCTTGTTTCCCCGACAATGTGCAGTACAGGAACAAGCAATGCCTGCTATCAATGTCTGGTTGACGGTGGTGAACGGTGTCGCCGATACGACGGAGAAGGATTTCCAACGATCTGAGAAGGTATTTGTCAGCGTCCCTTTGACCTTCAGGAAGAAGAAATTCACGCTGACCCGTGATCAGACGCGGGCCATTCTGGGCACCGATGGCAAGCTGGCTCTCTCGGGCGGTCCGAAGGAGTTCGACCATAATATTCCGGCAGGTGCTGCTAGCAGCGTCGAGCGTCCGATGACAGTGCAGGACCCGAACGGAAGGTTCAGCACGGAGGTCTGGGCCGCGATAAAGAACTGGACCGACCTCGGCGGGCTGCATGTGTTCTATGTGCCGGAGTTCGATCCTCCCGGAGCCGAGGGTGGGATCTGCCTGAGGGTCGGCGATCAGATTGATCCTATCATCTTCGTCAGTCAGAAGGCGAACCAATCGTTGCTGTCTCGGACCAAAGGCGCGCGTGGAGTCCTGGAGCATGAGATCGGCCACGCTTTCGGACTGAAGGACAATTCGCAGGCCAATACGCTGATGCTTGGTGTGCTGAGCTCCGATGCATCCGATGCTGGAACAGCCTTGTTTCCGGATGAGTTGCAGACTATCGCCAACTCTCGGCTCCTTGGCCTTGCGTCGACGGCGGGGACGGGACCCTGATCAGTGCCCATACCTCGCATGTTCACGTTGTAACCTCATATCGCTCCGCGAGGCATCGGAGCCCGACCCGCCCGGAAGCCCGTCAGGCGTGAGCGCAGCCAAGTGCCGGTCGGACGTTCGAACCACCTGTACACGGCAACTGCAAGAGCGATCGCCAGCAGCAGCGATGTAGCGATATATCCGGCTGCCGCGACCGGCCCGCTCAGGTGCAGCCAGCGCCAGAACAGGCCCACTGCCCGCATCGAGAACGGATGGATGAGATACAGCGCGTATGACGCATCACCAAGCAGAAGCAGCGCCTGTGGCAGGGTCATGGCGCGCCCCAGTGTCGCAGCGATAACCAGCATCGCCATAGGCAAGCCCGTCGTCACCGGAGCGAATCCGCCAATGTTCGCGATGTGGCCGCCGATCAGCGCGGTCAGAGCGATCACGACAAGACCCGCGCGCAACCAGGCTGACAGGCTGATGCCCGCCGCGGCAAGGACCGCGATCGCCATGCCGAACAGAAACTCGGCCACAATCGGGTCGGTCCAGAACACGAAGGCGGTCGCTCCTGCCGGCACCATCGAGTGCGCTGCAATCGCGACACAGAGTACCAGCGTCACCTGGAGCAGTGCGCGATACCGGGTCTGCCAGATGGATGCCGCGAACACCACGTAGAAGAACATCTCATAGTTCAGCGTCCAGCCGAGGCTATAGATTGGCTGAATGCTGCCGTTAGGCCGACGCGCAGGCAGGAAGAGGTAGCTCATCAGGACATCGGCGATACTGCCGGCGCCCTCGCTCACCGCGGAACGCGCGATGAGTGCCACCAAAAGGAACAGCGTGGTCGCCGCCCAATAGAGTGGCACGATTCGTATGAGGCGCCGCGCCATGAAGAGGGCGGGGCCGTCGCGACGGCCGAACAGGTCGTTCGAGGCATAGACCATCACGAAGCCGGAGATGACGAAAAACAGGTCCACCCCGGCACCCCAGGGCACTGCGTCGTGCCAGCGCTCGATCATCCCCCCGGGATCGAGGCTGGTCGCGTCATGCAGCACGTGCAGGACGGCGATACTGAGAGCGGCCGCCGCGCGCAGTGCCTGAACCGACTCGACCTTCGTTCGGTGCATCCAGGCAAATCCTTGTTCCGGCACCAGTTAGCGCATCAGGCGGCGCAAGTCAGTCAGTTGCCTCAATGGGTCTCCTCGATGCCGGCCGTAGCACCCAGTCGACCATAGATTTGTCACAGACTTTGCGATGTTCGGCGGTCTCGTCGAGTTGTCACGAGCGCCCATTGTTGACGATCGGGAATAGCATGCACGGACTGGAACTCTCCAGATGCGCCAAACATCAGCTCCCGCTTCACGTACAATTGTGGACCTTCCCGCTCTCGGTCAAGTGAACGGACACCAGCACAAACGTTACAGTGCAGACCGAGCGGCTACTGCCAACTCCCATCGACCTCATTCCGAGGCGTTCGACTGGCGCGATCGAGGACCTCTAAGCACACGGAACCACCACGGTATGGCACCCAAGATCTACCACCTGCATCCGCTGGTTGCCGGGAAACTGTCCGATTGGCCGCTGCATTTCGCGCGCTGCCGCGCCATGGGGTTCGATACAGTGTGTGTTGCGCCGCCCTTCGTGCCTGGCGCCAGCGGCGACATCTTCATCACCGGCGATCACGAGGCGTTGCATCCGGGGCTAGACTGGCCCGGCCGTGCCGATGCCGGCATCGCACGCATGGCGCAGCAGGCCTCGGAGCATGGGCTGAGGGTTTGGCTCGATCTTTCCATCGATCAGGTAGCGATCGATGCCGTCATTCGACGCCGTGCGGACGACTGGTTCGCTTCCGGTGGCTGCGACGCCCCTCCTAGCCCTTGGCGGGCACCGCATCGGCAGGATGTCGCCTATGCCAGGCTGCAGCAGACCGAGATCGCCGAGGCGATGGCCGTGTGGTGGCTGGATCGGCTCACGCGCCTGGTGCAGGCGGGTATTAGCGGGTTTCGTTGCCTCGATCCCGATCACGCGCCCGCGTCGCTCTGGCGACGGATCATCGGCACGTTGAAGCAGAACCATGAGAAGTGCGATTTCCTTGCCTGGACGCCTGGGGTCGAGCGCTCCATGTTGCCGCGACTTGAGGGAATCGGGTTCGACCATGTCTGTTCGTCGCTCGCATGGTGGGATGGGCGCGCGAACTGGTTGGTCGAGGAGATCGAGATGTTGCGGCACATCGCGCCGATGATCGCCTCGCCTGAACCCTCGTTCTTCGAGCGGCGTGCGGCTCGGGTGCCGCTTGGCGGCGACATTCCCACTGCCTGTCGCTTTGCGCTACGGCTGGCGGCTGCCGCCGCGAACGGTCTGTTCGTGCCCATGGGCTTTGAGTACGCTGCGCGCCGTCCGTTCGACGCAGCGTTGGGCGCACCCGAGGATTTTCGTCGCGTCCGTGACGAGGCGCCGTGCGACCTGACAGCAGACGTCGCCGCGGCCAATGCGCTGGTCGATCGCATTGTAGCCTATCAGGTGGACGGCGAAGTGCGGCAGCTCACTGACGCACAGGCTCCCGTCACAGCCCTACTGCGGTCCGATGCGCCGGACGCGCGCGACGCATCACGTGCCGTGGTCGCGCTGGCCAATCCTGATACAGGTCGCGCTGCGCCGCTCGGTCTGTCTGTGTCGCCCTTGCCGCCGCAGGCGGGTGCGGCATTCATGCTGAAGGAGCCGCTCGCAGGCGCTGATGCGCCCATGGATCCCGGGGAGGTGAGGGTCCTCGTCTATGCATCATCGGCGCAACCCGTGAGGCACCGGGTCGTCCGAGATCAGGATCTCGACCCGTCGCGGCTCGCGGCGGCTCGGATCGCCATCGAGGCGATTCAGCCGCGCGTGCCCGATGGGGCGTTTGCCGTGAAGCGTGTGGTGGGTGAAAGCGTCACGGTCAGTGCCGATATCATTGCCGATGGTCACGATGTTCTGGCGGCCGTAGTGTTGTGGCGCGCGGAGGACGAGACCGATTGGCATCGTGTCGCTATGCAGCCAATCGTGAATGATCGCTGGGAGGCATGCTTCAAGCCGGCACGGATCGGCCGACATTGCTTCACCGTTCAGGCATGGTGGGATGCCTGGGAAACCTTCCGCCACGATCTTTCCGCCAAGCACGCGGCCGGCCAGCCGGTGAACCTCGAAATCGAGGAAGGCTACCACATGATCGAGGCGGCCGATCTTGCCGGGATTGCCGCACGCATCCAATCGCAGGACGCTCTGGGGCAGATTGCGCTGCTGCTCGCGGAGGAAACCGCTGAGGCGATGCATCGGGTAGATGAACGGCCGTTTGCCACCGAATACACGCCCGCTGTACCGCTCGATGTCGATCGTCCGCAGGCCGGCTTCGCAAGCTGGTACGAGATGTTTCCCCGCTCCGCCACGGATGATCCGGAACGGCATGGCACCTTCGGCGATGTGATCGCGCGGTTGCCTGCGATCCGCTCGATGGGCTTCGACGTGCTTTATTTCCCACCGATCCATCCGATCGGCACGACGAACCGCAAGGGCCGCAACAACGCCCTGCGCGCAGAACCAGACGATCTGGGCAGTCCTTATGCCATAGGCGGTCCCGAGGGTGGACACGATGCGCTGCATCCGGCACTCGGCAGCCTTGACGACTTTCGTAAGCTGGTCGCCGCGGCAAAGGACCACGGGCTGGAAGTCGCGCTCGATTTCGCCATTCAATGCTCGCCAGATCATCCATGGCTGCGCGACCACCCCGACTGGTTCCGCTGGCGCCCCGACGGATCGATCCGGTTTGCCGAAAATCCACCCAAGAAATACGAGGACATCGTCAATCCCGACTTCTACGCGAAGGCGGCTATGCCGGCGCTGTGGTTCGCGTTGCGTGATGTGATCCAGTTCTGGGTCAATCAGGGCGTGCGGATCTTCCGCGTCGACAATCCGCACACCAAGCCGTTGCCGTTCTGGCATTGGATGATCGCCGATATCCGCGGCCGACACCCCGACGTCATCTTCCTGTCCGAGGCGTTCACGCGGCCGAAGTTGATGTATCGGCTGGCGAAGGTCGGCTTTACCCAGTCCTACACCTACTTCACCTGGCGCAACACCAAACATGAGATCATCGAATATCTGACCGAGCTGAATGCCTCGCCGGTGCGCGAATTTTTCCGGCCGAACTTCTTCGTCAATACGCCCGACATCAATCCGCCATTCCTGCAGACCTCGGGCCGGCCAGGATTCCTGATCCGTGCAGCCCTCGCCTGCACGCTGTCGGGTCTGTGGGGGATGTATTCGGGCTTCGAGGTCTGCGAAGCGGCACCGCTGCTGGGTCGGGAAGAGTATCTCGACTCAGAAAAATATCAGATCCGCGTGCGCGACTTCGCTGCGCCGGGAAATATCGTGGCGGAGATTTCCGCGCTCAATCGCATCCGGCGGGTGCATCCCGCGTTGCAGAGTCACCTCGGCGTGACGTTCTATCCAGCCTTCAACGATCAGGTGCTGCTATATGGCAAGCGAATACCAGGTGGGCGTGATATGATCCTCGTCGCGGTAAGCCTCGACCCACGCAACGTGCAGGAAGCGGCAATCGAAATCCCGCTGTGGGAATGGGGGCTGCCGGACCACGAATTGCTGACCGCAACCTGTCTCATGCGTGGCCATCGCTTCGTCTGGACCGGAAAGCAGCAACGCATTCGTCTTGATCCTGCTGATCTGCCGTTCGCGATCTGGCAGGTCGCTCCGCCGGGCGCGCCATGATGGACATCGCTGCTGCCGCTCCCGCCCCGGTCCGCGCTGCGCTCAGCGAGGACGGACTGTGGTACAAGGACGCCATCATCTATCAGCTGCACGTCAAGTCCTTCTTCGACGCCAATAACGATGGCATCGGTGACTTTCCCGGGTTGATCTCCAAGCTCGACTACATCGCCGATCTCGGTGTGAACACGATATGGCTGCTGCCATTCTATCCATCACCGCGCCTCGACGACGGCTATGACATCGCCGACTACCGCGGTGTCCATCCGGACTATGGGATGCTTGCCGATGCGAGGCGCTTCATCGCCGCGGCTCATGCACGCGGCATGCGAGTGATCACCGAGCTGGTGGTGAACCACACATCTGACCAGCATCCATGGTTCCAGCGGGCGCGCCGATCGAAGCCCGGTTCGGTGTACCGCGATTTCTACGTCTGGTCGAATGACAACCACAAGTATGCGGGCACGCGCGTCATTTTCGTCGACACATTGCGGTCCAATTGGACGTGGGACGAGGAAGCCGGTGCCTATTACTGGCATCGGTTCTACTCGCATCAACCGGATCTGAATTTCGATAACCCACGCGTCCTGAAGGAGGTGCTGGCCGTCCTGCGCTACTGGCTTGATCTCGGTGTCGACGGGCTACGGCTCGATGCCGTGCCTTATCTGGTAGAGCGAGAAGGCACCAACAACGAGAACCTGCCGGAGACCCATGCGGTCCTGAAGCAGATTCGCGCTGAGCTCAACGTCCACTATCCGGACCGCATGCTGCTGGCAGAGGCCAACCAGTGGCCGGAGGATGCCAAGGACTATTTCGGCGATGACGACGAATGCCACATGGCGTTTCATTTTCCGCTGATGCCGCGGATGTACATGGCGATCGCACGTGAGGATCGCTTCCCCATCACCGATATCCTGCGTCAGACGCCCGATATTCCGCCCAACAGCCAGTGGGCGATCTTTCTGCGCAACCACGATGAGCTCACGCTGGAAATGGTGACGTCGAGCGAGCGTGATTTCCTGTGGGAGACCTATGCCGCGGATCGCCGAGCACGGCTCAATCTGGGTATCCGGCGACGGCTTCTGCCATTGCTGGAGCATGATCGCCGACGTGTCGAACTGATGAACTATCTGCTGCTCTCGATGCCAGGCACGCCAGTGATCTACTACGGCGACGAGATCGGCATGGGCGATAACATCCATCTCGGGGATCGTGACGGCGTCCGAACACCCATGCAATGGTCGCCCGACCGCAATGGCGGGTTTTCGCGCACCGAGCCTTCGCGGCTCGTGTTGCCGCCGATCATGGATGCGCTGTATGGCTTCGAGGCGGTGAACGTCGAGGCGCAATCCGGCGACCGCCATTCGCTGCTGAACTGGACGCGCCGCGCAATCGCTGTCCGTCGGCAGTACCAGGTGTTCGGACGGGGCGGCTTCCGGCTGCTCTATCCAAAGAACCGCAAGGTCCTCGCCTATCTGCGCGAATACGACGGCCGTACGATCCTTTGCGTTGCGAACCTGGCGCGCACGCCACAGGCAGTGGAGCTGGAGTTATCGGAGTTTGCCGGCCGCACGCCGGTCGAACTGGATGGTGGTTCGATATTCCCGCCGATTGGGCAGCTCGCATATCTCCTTACACTGTCGCCATACGGCTTTTATTGGTTCCTTCTGGCCGATGAGGAGACAGGCTGGCCGACGACGCACACGCCTGCACCGGAGCCCATGCCCGAATATCAGACAATTGTTCTACGCGGCCGGCTAGCCGACGCACTGCTTGCGGGCCGCACGACGCTGGAACACGACATCCTGCCGGCCTATCTCGCCAAGCGTCGATGGTTTGCACTGAAAGACCAAGTGCTTCTCGCGACACGCGTGGCCTCGATCGTTGCGTTACCGCACGCCGAGCAGGAGCTGTTGTTGGCGGAGATCGAAACCGAGACGCAGGGCGACTCGGTGAGCTGGCTGCTGCCGCTCGCTATCGCATGGGAGGATCGGCAGACCGGCCCGCTGCCCTTGCAGCTTGCGCTTGCACGCGTGCGGCGTGGCCCTCGCGTCGGTTTGCTGACCGACGGCTTCGCGTTGCCGGAATTAGCCAATGCGATCCTGACGGGATTGGCAAGCGGCGCGAACGCCGGTGAAATCCGCTTCGAACCGACGTCGCGTATGGCAGAGGTCACAATTCCGCCCGACGCCGACATGAAGTGGCTGTCGGTCGAGCAGTCGAACTCCTCTATGATTGTCGGCGACTTGGCAATGCTGAAGCTGTTTCGGCGGGTGTCAGCCGGCCCGCACCCCGAGGCGGAGATGGGCCGTTACCTCACCGAGCAAGGTTTCAGTAATATCGCACCACTCCTGGGAGAAGTCGTGCGATGTGATGCGGAAGGTGAGCGGCACGCTTTGGCAATCGCCCAGGGTTTCATTCGCAACCAGGGTGATGCCTGGACATGGACGCTGGATCTGATGATGCGCGGCCTGTCGGATCTGACAGCGGGAACCGAGGAAGCGCAGGCAACTGACGCCGAGCAGCACGAGGACTACGGCGCGATCGCCACTCTGCTCGGGCGTCGCCTTGGCGAAATGCATGCCATACTTGCGCGCGATGCTGATGATCCGGCGTTTGCGCCGGAGCTGGCGAGCACCGAGTTGACAGAGCAATGGGCCGCTCAGGCGGAGCAACAACTCGTTGCTGCCTTCGCCGCGCTCGATGCTCGGCAGGAATGGGACGCCGAGTTGGCCCAGGATCTGGCCATCGTCATGGCGGAGCGAGAAAGCATTTGCGCGGCAGTACACAGGCTGGCGGAAGCCGGTCGCGGCACGATGCTGACGCGCATTCACGGCGATCTGCATCTCGGACAGTTGTTGGTGGCCAATGGCGACATCTACATCATCGATTTCGAAGGAGAGCCCGTGAAGCCGGTCGCGTTGCGGCGGGCAAAGAATAACCGGCTCCGTGACGTCGCCGGCATACTCCGTTCGTTCGATTATGCCGCCGCGGTGATGAAGCGCAGGAGTGTCGCCACCCAGGCGCATGTCGCCGACCCGCAACGTGACGCTTTCCTGCGCACGTTTATCGAGCGCGCCGAGCAGTGCTTCCTTGCTGGCTACACCGACGTGCTGCCAGCCGAGGACGCTGCTGCGGAACGCGACTTGCTCCGGCTCTTTCTTATCGAGAAGGCGGCCTACGAGATCGCCTACGAGGCTGCCAACCGTCCGGCGTGGATTGACGTGCCGCTGCACGGCCTCGCCCAACTTATTGCACAGGTGCCATCATGAACGACGTGGCTGAAATTTCCGGCCTGCCGTCCGGTGTGGCGGAAGCGCTCGCCAACGGCACATTCGGCGATCCGTTCGCCGCACTGGGTCCGCACGACACTATGACGGGGCGGATCGTCCGCGCGTATTTGCCCGGCGCACTGGAGGTCGAGGTACTGTCGCGGAAAAAGGGTGACGGACTCGGGCGCCTCGCGCCAACCACGCCGCGTGGGCTGTTCGTCGGTCGGATAATTGGTTCAGAGTCCTATCGGCTGCGCATCATTTGGCCGGGCGCGGTGCAGGAGACCGAAGATCCATATTCCTTCGGTCCGCTGCTTGGCGACCTCGATCTGCACTTGTTCAACGAAGGGCGGCATTTTGAACTGGCGTCGCACCTTGGCGCCAGCGTCGTGACAATCGATGGCGTTCAAGGTGTGCGGTTTGCCGTCTGGGCACCGAATGCGCGCGCTGTCTCCGTCGTTGGTGATTTCAACACGTGGGATCCTCGGCGAAACCCGATGCGTCTGCGCTTCCCGGCTGGTGTCTGGGAGCTGTTCATTCCACGGCTCGCTCACGGCGCGCGCTACAAGTTTGCCATCACGGGCCCTGACGGTTGGCGACTGCCGCTCAAAGCCGACCCGCTGGCGCGTGCGACCGAGTTGCCGCCGGCCACAGCGTCCATCGTTGCCGATCCGGCACCTCAGGTCTGGCACGACCAGGCGTGGATGCGGCAACGTGCGCGCCGTCATGATACCGACGCGCCCATTTCTATCTACGAGATGCACGCCGCATCGTGGTTCCATCCCGACGGACGCATTCCGACATGGGATGAACTGGCGGCGCGGCTGGTGCCCTACATCAGCGAGATGGGCTTCAGTCATATCGAGCTGATGCCGGTGACTGAGCACCCATTCGGCGGGTCGTGGGGCTATCAGCCGCTCAGCCTGTTCGCTCCCAGTGCGCGATTCGGTCCGCCTGACGGCTTTGCCCGGTTTGTCGATGCCTGCCATCGTTCGAATATCGGCGTCATCGTCGATTGGGTGCCGGCGCATTTCCCGACAGATGCGCATGGCATGGCACGCTTCGACGGCACGGCGCTTTACGAGCACCAGGACGCCCGTGAGGGCTATCATCAGGACTGGAATACCTACATCTATAACTTCGGCCGCCGCGAAGTACAGGGATTCCTGATCGCATCGGGCCTCTACTGGCTGGAGCATTTCCACGTGGATGGCCTGCGCGTCGATGCGGTCGCCTCGATGCTGTATCGTGACTACTCGCGTGAAGAGGGACAGTGGATCCCCAATGTTTACGGCGGCCGCGAGAACCTTGAGGCGATAGGCTTCCTGCGCCATTTTAACGCCGTCGTCGGCGAGCGCTGTGCCGGCGCGATCACTCTCGCCGAAGAGTTCGACGGCGTGGCCGGGCGTGTCGCGGCCGATCAAGGATGGTGGTCTAGGCTTCGCGTACAAGTGGAACATGGGCTGGATGCACGACACGCTTCGCTATATCGAGCACGATCCGGTACACCGACCCTGGCATCACAACGACATGACGTTCGGCCTGCTTTATGCGTTCGCCGAGAACTTC
This sequence comes from uncultured Alphaproteobacteria bacterium, assembly GCA_963791495.1. Taxonomy (GTDB): domain Bacteria; phylum Pseudomonadota; class Alphaproteobacteria; order Acetobacterales; family Acetobacteraceae; genus JAMXLO01. The sequence goes on along the minus strand of CAWBST010000016.1, from coordinate 146,287 downwards.
GTGCTGCCGCTGTCGCACGACGAGGTCGTCTACGGGAAGCATTCGCTGATCGGGAAGATGCCTGGCGACAACTGGCAACGCTTCGCCAACCTGCGAGCTTACTTCGGCTTCATGTGGGGCCATCCGGGTAAGAAGCTGCTGTTCATGGGCGGTGAGATCGCACAGGAGCACGAGTGGAGCCACGATGGTGAGGTCGACTGGGGCGCGCTTGGTGATCCGCTCCGGCTCGGTGTGCAGCGCGTGGTGCGCGATCTGAACCGACTCTATGCTGGCGAGCGCGCTCTGCATCAGCGCGACGTGGTCTCCACCGGATTCCGCTGGGTAGTCGGCGATGACCGGCAGAACTCGGTTTTCGCGTTCCTGCGTTACGGCGACGAAACTGCCCCGCCGGTGCTCGTGGTCTCCAATATGACGCCGGTCCCGCGATCGGGCTATGGTATAGGCGTGCCGCGCCCCGGACCCTGGCGCGAACTGCTCAACACCGACGCGGCATCCTATGGTGGCTCCAACATGGGCAACGGCGGGATCGTCAAGACGGTGCCGGTGCAGCGTCATGGCGAGGCTCAGTCGCTGGAATTGACCTTGCCGCCACTCGCGACGCTGTTCCTGCGACAGGGGGAATGACCGGCCGAGCATATGCGGCATTTGCCTGACGCGCTGCTGCCGGGGCGGCCGTATCCGCTCGGCGCAACATGGGACGGGCTCGGCATCAACTTCGCGGTGTTTTCGGCGCACGCTGAACGGATCGACCTTTGCCTGTTCGAGCCTTCAGGGCGACACGAGATTGCACGCTACACGCTGCCGGATACACCGACGAAATCTGGCATGGCTACCTGCCAGATGCGACCGCCGGCTTGCTCTATGGCTACCGCGCATTCGGCCCCTATGAGCCGACGTCCGGCCATCGGTTCAACCACAACAAGTTGCTGTTGGATCCATATGCGCGCGCGTTGGCGGGCAGCCTGCAGTGGTCTGATACGCTGTATGGGTTCCGTCCGAATTCGCCTCGCAGCGATCTCTCGTTTGACCGCCGCGACAGCGCTGCGTCAATGCCGAAGAGCGTGGTGACCGACGACTCATTCAACTGGGGAGATGATCACCCACCTGCCGTGCCATGGTCTGACACCGTCATCTACGAGGCGCATGTGCGCGGACAGACCATGCTGCATGACGGGATTCGCCCCGCAGAACGCGGCACCTTCGCCGCGCTCGCGCACCCCGCAACGATCAGCCATCTCCGCGACCTCGGCATCACCGCGATCGAACTGATGCCGGTGCATGCCTTCCTGCAGGACCGAGCCTTACAGCAGCGTGGTCTGCGCAATTACTGGGGCTACAGCACCCTCTGCTTCTTCGCGCCGGAACCGACGTATCTATCGAACGGCTCACCGAACGAGATGCGCGTCGCGGTGCGTCGGCTTCACGCCGCCGGTATCGAGGTGATTCTCGACGTCGTCTACAACCACACGGCAGAAAGCGATGAGGTTGGTCCGACGCTGTCATTTCGCGGTCTCGACAACGCAAGCTACTATCGACTGGAGGCCCAGGACCCACGCCGCACGGTCAATGATACCGGCACCGGCAATACGGTGAACCTCACGCATCCGCGCGTGCTGCAGATGGTGATGGATTCTCTGCGCTACTGGGTGACCTCGTACCATGTCGATGGGTTTCGCTTTGATCTCTGCGCGACGCTCGGACGCGAATCCAATGGGTTCGATCCCGACGCCGGATTTTACGACGCGCTTCGCCAGGATCCCGTTCTCGCCGGTGTGAAGCTGATCGCTGAGCCTTGGGATGTTGGTCCGGGAGGCTACCAGCTCGGCAACCATCCACCTGGCTTTGCTGAATGGAACGACCGCTATCGGGATGGCGTGCGTCGCTTCTGGCGAGGCGATGGTGGCCATCGACCGGCGATTGCAGCAAGATTAGCTGGTTCTGCCGATATCTTCGCCCGTCACGGCAGGCGCCCCTGGGCGTCGGTCAATTTTGTCGCGTCACATGACGGGTTCACGCTCACGGATTCCGTGAGCTATGTCGAGCGTCACAACGCCGCGAATGGCGAGGGCAATCACGACGGGCACCCCGCCAACTTCTCCAACAACTGGGGCGTGGAGGGGCCAACCGACAATCCAGCGATCAATGCCATACGGGACCGCGTGAAGCGGGCGATGCTGGCGACCGTCTTCCTTTCCGCAGGCACGCCGATGCTGCTTGCCGGCGACGAATTCGGTCGCACCCAGGGTGGCAACAACAATGCCTATTGCCAGGACAACAAAATTTCCTGGCTGGATTGGAGCATGGCGGGATCGCCACCAGGAATTGCACTCACTGCCTACGTCACACGCCTCATTGCGCTACGCCGCGAGCATCCGGTGCTGCGCCATCCCCATTTCCTGCACGGAAGGTCGCACCCTGCACCAGGCATCGCCGACATCGCCTGGTTTGATCAGTCCGGAGGAACAATTTCAGCCGAGGCCTGGAACGATGTCGAGCAGCGGACATTGATCTTGCGCCGATCGATGCGAATTCCTGAAGGGAAGGTCACAATTTTGAGCTTGCTGCTGAATCCGGGTGATCGGCCATGTGACTTTCGACTGCCGGACCCCCATCTGCCAAGCAACTTACTCCTCGACAGCGCAGAGCCGGAGACTGATGAGCGGACCGTTACAGGACGCATTGTCCGAGTGGGGGCCTATGCCGCGGTCCTGCTCTACGCCGAGCAAGTTGAATGAGCACCCAATTTTTTGAGCATGCCCCCCGCTTCGGCGCCAGACTTCGGCCGGACGGGCAGACGCTCTTTCGCCTGTGGGCGCCAGCACAGGCAGCCATCGGTGTTGCTATCGAGGACGGACCGATCCTGCCGATGTCACGCTCGCCTGACGGCTGGTTCGAAGCGACCGCGCGATATCCGGCCGGCACGCGTTACCGCTATCGCCTGGCTGATGGAATGCTGGTTCCCGATCCCGCGTCACGAGCGCAGGCGGACGACGTGCATGACGCAAGCGTCGTGATCGATCGTTGTGGGTACCCGTGGCGCAACCCGGGCTGGCGCGGACGGCCGTGGCACGAGACCGTCCTGTACGAACTTCATGCCGGTGTCCTGGGTGGATTCCGAGGGGTGGCACGGGAATTCGCCAGGCTGGCCGAACTTGGCATCACCGCGGTCGAACTGATGCCGGTCAATGATTTTCCGGGCCGGCGCAACTGGGGGTATGATGGGGTGCTGCCCTATGCACCCAATGCAGCCTATGGGACGCCTGACGACCTGAAGGCGCTGGTCGATGCCGCGCACGATCACGGGCTGATGATCTTCTTAGACGTGGTCTACAACCATTTCGGCCCGGACGGTAATTACCTGTCACTCTACGCACCGCAGTTCTTTCGCGAGGACCGCCACACTCCATGGGGAGCGGCAATCGATTTCCGTCGCCCCGAGGTGCGCGGATTCTTCACCGACAACGTTCTGTACTGGTTGATGGATTACCGCTTCGACGGGCTGCGCTTCGATGCGGTGCACGCCATCCTGGATCAGGACTGGGTGGACGAGATGGCAGCCACGGTGCGCGCCACTGTCGAACCGGGCCGGCATGTGCATCTCGTGCTCGAGCACCACAACGATGCGTTACGCCTCGGCAAGAACATCAATGCGCAGTGGAATGACGACGGACACAACGTGATGCACGTTCTGCTGACCGGCGAGGACAGTGGCTATTACCTTGACTATGCCGACCAGCCAGCCTGGAAGTTGGCACGCTGTCTCGCGGAAGGTTTTGTCTACCAAGGAGAGCACTCGCACTACATGGGTGAGCCACGTGGCATGCCGAGTGGCCATCTGCCGCCTACGGCCTTCGTGCTGTTCCTGCAGAACCACGATCAGGTCGGCAACCGCGCGTTCGGCGAACGGCTGACGACGCTGGTGGAGTCCGCGGCGCTCGAAGCGGCGATCGGCCTGCTGATGCTGTCGCCGCAGATCCCGCTGCTGTTCATGGGTGAAGAGAAGGCGAGTCGGACGCCATTCTTGTTCTTTACCGATCACCACACGGAACTTGGCGATAAGGTACGCGAAGGAAGGCGCAACGAGTTCGCGAAGTTCCCCGCGTTCGCCGATGCCGCCACCCGCGAACGCATTCCCGACCCGAACGCGGCGGAAACCTTTGCCGCCTCGGTACCACATGCGGACCCTTCACTCGGGCCGGCGCGTGAGGCATTGTACCGCCGCCTCATTGATCTGCGCGCCAGGGAGATCGTGCCACGTCTGGAGGGAGCCTACGCACTGACCGCCGAGGCGGTCGGGCCTAAGGCCGTGATTGCGCGATGGCAGCTTCGTGACGGTGCGATACTGACGGTGGCGACCAACCTCGACACAAAGCCGGTGGCGCTTGATCCGCCAGCCGGGAGGCTGCTGTTTGCCAACAGGGAGATGCCGCCAGACCTGCTGCCCGGCCATTGCACCTGCGCCTTCCTCGATATGCCACACTCCGTCAATGACTGACGAGGCAGTACGCGATCTCGCACAACGCGCCGGCATCGCCGTTGAGTGGCATGATATCGCGGGCCGGCCGAAGACTGTCGCGACCGAGGTGCTGCGCCACATCCTTGCGGCCATTGGCCTGCCCAACAGCACACGCGGCGATCTGGTCGTCAGTCGCAATCTGCTGCACCGTCGCGCCACGGTGCAGGCGTTGGCGCCGTTGATCACCGCTATCGCCGGCCGGCCGACACGGCTTGATGTCGCCGCGAACGAAATGCGCAACGCGCGGCTCAGCCTCGAAACAGGCGGCACGCGCGATCTTACCATCTCTCCCGTGCGAGGACGGCTGCGGGTGCCCGCGATCAGTGAGACTGGCTATCATCGGCTGCTGATCGATGACCGCGAGTTTGTTCTCGCAGTGGCACCAAGCCGCTGCCGCACGATCGATGATGCAGTTCCGGATGCACGGCTGTGGGGCATTGCAGCGCAGGTCTATTCCTTGCGCCACGGTGGCGATGGTGGCATCGGCGACGCCGCAGGTATCACGGCACTCGCCGAGGCGGCCGGTTCGCGAGGCGCGGATGCGCTGGCGCTCAGTCCGTTGCACGCGATGTTCGGCGCCGATCCGTCGCGCTTCGGTCCATACTCGCCGTCCACGCGCCTGTTTCTCAATCCGCTGCACGCTTCGCCGGCCCTCGTGTTTGGCGAGGCGTATGTGGCCGACATGTTGCGTTCCGAAGGGCTGAGCGAAACGTTCGAGCGACTGGAGGCACTGTCGCTGATCGATTGGCCGGCAGCAGCGCGTGCCAAGTATCGGCTGCTGCGAGCAATTTTTGAACCCTTCGCAGATCTGGCCGAAGGACGGCATCTCCTGGACTTTGCACGCTTTCGCGCCGACGGCGGTGAGCTCCTGACACAGCACACAGTGTTCGAGACGCTGCACGCCGAACAGTCCGCATCCGCTGCAGGCGATTGGCATGACTGGCCGACGGATCTGCGCGATCCGAACAGTGCTGCCGTTACCGTGTTCGGGGCGTCGCACGAGCGCGAAGTGCTATTTCACTGCTTCCTTCAATGGCTCGCCGATCGATCATTCGGCATCGCGCAGAGCCGTGCGCTCGGGTCGGGTATGCGCATTGGTCTGATCGGTGATCTCGCCGTCGGCATGGACCCGAACGGCAGTCACGCGTGGAGCCGACAGTCGGATCTCCTGGGCGGTGTATCGATTGGTGCTCCGCCCGATATGTTCAATCCTCATGGCCAGGACTGGGGACTGACCAGCTTCTCGCCACGCGCACTGATCGCAGGCGGGTTTGCCCCGTTCCTCGCGACGGTCCGCGCGGCATTACGCAATACTGGAGGCGTGCGCATCGATCATGTCATGGGCCTGACCCGCCTGTGGCTGATCCCACAGGGTGCCGATCCCGCCGATGGTGCCTACCTGGCGTATCCCTTTGCCGACTTACTGCGACTGCTGGCACTTGAGTTGCAGCGGCATTCCGCGATCGTTGTGGGTGAAGACCTGGGCACGGTGCCAGCGGGTTTTCGCGATTTGCTTGAGACCGCAGGCCTCCACGGCATGCGCGTACTGTGGTTCGAGCGCAATGGTCAGGCATTCAATCCGCCCGAGGAGTGGGACCACTCTGCGGTGGCGATGACTTCGACGCACGACCTGCCGACCGTCGCGGGTTGGTGGCATGGCAGCGACATCACCACGCGTGCCGAAAACGGACGCCTGGGCGTGGGCGTGCAGGCGTCGGACGTGTCGGCTGAGCGCACCCACGACCGTGCCTCGTTGTGGCAGGCGTTCGTGCAGGCTAGGGCCGCAAATGGCGATGTGCCGTCGCCGAACGATACGCAACCGGTAGTGGATGCAGCGGTGGCATTCGCTGCCGAAACGCCTTCGCCGCTCTGTCTGCCGCAGATCGAAGACCTGCTAGGGGTCGAAGAACAGCCAAATTTGCCGGGTACCATCGACGAGCATCCCAATTGGCGGCGACGGCTGACCGCGGAGGCCGGCACGCTGCTCAATGAACCGCGCGCCGCGGAGCGGGTGGCGCAATTGGCGATGCGGCGGCCGCGATTATGACCGTACCGCGGGCAACGATGCGCCTGCAGTTGCACCGCGACTTCACCTTCGCCGATGCAACGGATTTGGTGCCTTACCTGGCCGCGCTAGGCATCAGCCACCTCTATGCCTCGCCGATCCTCACCGCGCGGCCGGGGTCGATACACGGCTATGACGTGACCGATCCGACCAAGGTGAATCCGGAACTGGGTGGCGAGGCGGGCCTGCGGCGACTTGTAGCGACGCTGCGAGCCGCCGGGCTCGGGCTGATCGTTGATATCGTGCCGAATCACATGGCCGCCGGCGGCGTGGAGAATCCCTGGTGGGGGGATGTGCTCCGGCACGGCCGCAACAGCAGCTATGCGAGGTTCTTCGACATAGACTGGGGCAAAGACGAAAAGGTACTCGCGCCTTTCCTTGGCGAACCGTACGGCGATTCGCTGCGCAATGGATCGATCACTCTGGCGCGTGATACCGACGAACCGGCGATCCGCTATTACGACAATCGATTTCCGATCCGCCCGGAGGATCATGCGGAAGTCGCGCTCGCATCCGGGGAAGCCTTCGATCCGGCGACGGAGGCGGGCAGGGGACGACTGCATCGTCTGCTCGAACGGCAGAACTACAGGCTCGCCTGGTGGCGCAGCGCGGGCGATGCGATCAACTGGCGACGCTTCTTCGACATCAATGGTCTGGTCGCGCTCCGCATAGAGGACGAAGCGGTATTCGATGCGACACATGCAACGCTGCTTCGGCTGTACCAGGAAGGGCTGATCGACGGAGTGCGGGTCGATCATGTCGATGGTCTGGCGGATCCGCCGGGCTATTGCCGCCGGTTGCGTGCGTACCTCGATGACCTAGCAGGGCGCCGACCACCGAATGCGCCGAAAGGTCCGGCATGGCTGGTCGTCGAAAAGATCCTCGGTGCAGGCGAACGCCTCCCTGACGACTGGGCGGTCGATGGAACCAGCGGTTACGACTTCATGGACGAGGTGAACGCGCTGCTGCACGACGCTTCAGGCGAGGTTGCTTTGCGACAGCAGTGGGGTGCAATCAGTGGCCGTCCCACCGACTTTGTCGAGGAAGAGACGGCGGCACGACGCGAAGTGCTCACGCGTGCCTTCACCGCGCAACTCGACGCGGTGGTCGGGTCGCTGCATCGCATCGCGCTCGCGCGTGTCGAGACGCGCGATATTACGCATGCCGCGATCCGCCGCGCACTCGTGGCGGTGCTCACGCATTTTCCGGTGTACCGCAGCTACGGCGTTGGACGGCGGTCTCGCTCACTTGCAAACGCCGTGGCGCGTGCCATGAAGGATGTTCCTACGGCGGACCGTGCGATGCTCGTGCTGGTCGAGAGCTGGCTTGGTGAAGAGGCGACGCCCGAGACCGCCATCCGCTTCCAGCAGCTGAGTGCGCCACTTGCAGCAAAGGCAGTTGAGGACACTGCTTACTACCGGCACGGCACTTTGCTGTCACGCAACGAGGTGGGTGCCGATGTGAGGCGCTTCAGTGCTACGACGGCCGAGTTCCACGCGGCATGCTTGGCACGGCGCGAGCATTTTCCCGATGCGATGCTCGCCACTGCGACACACGACCACAAGCGCGGCGAAGATGTCAGAGCTCGGCTTGCGGTGCTGAGCGAAATTCCGCTGGAGTGGGAACACGCTGTGCGGCGCTGGTTCGAAATGAATAGCTCGCACCGGCGGATCGGCGAAACTCCCATGCCGTCACCGGCCGATGAGGCGATGCTGTACCAGATAATCGTCGGTGCGTGGCCGACCGATGCAGTCGAACTGCCGGACTACACGGAGCGGCTTGCCGGCTGGCAACTCAAGGCGCTGCGCGAGGCCAAGCTGGCGACGGACTGGACCGCGCCCGACCTGGAGTACGAAGACGCGGCGCGGTCGTTCCTGTATACGATCATGGCGGATGGCGGGTTCATCGCTGAAGCGTCGACGTTCGCGCAGCGCATCGGGCCGGCCGGGGCAGTAAACGGGCTGACGCAGACCCTGCTGAAGCTGACGGTGCCGGGTGTGCCGGATATCTATCAGGGCGCGGAGTTCTGGGATCAGAGCATGGTGGATCCCGACAATCGCCGACCAGTGGAATTTGCGCGGCGCATCGCTGCGCTGGCGGCCCGCGAGCCACCGGTCGCACTGACGGCGTATTGGCAGGATGGGCGGGTCAAGCAGGCGGTGATCCGCAGAACGCTGGACCTGCGCCAGGAGAGACCGGAGTTGTTCGCGCGTGGGGAGTATCGGCCACTGGAGGTGACGGGTCCGCTGGCCCCGCATGTTGTCGCCTTCGCGCGATCAGGCACCGATGGGCGCTCCATCACGGTGGTGCCACGGCTGCCCGGCAGGCTGTTGGGGTTGGTTGATACGACACCTCTCCAGCAAGCGCGAGTGGCAAGACCGCTTATGATCCCCGCCGACGTGTGGCGTGAAACAATGCTGCATCTGCCCGAGGATCTGGTCGGACAGCCAATGCGCGATTGGATTAGCGAGCGCTACTTGGGCCGGCTGTGCTGTCGCCTGCCACTCGCGAAAATCCTCGCCAGATTTCCCGTCGCACTTCTGGCGACAGAATAGAGCGTCAGCCCCCCGCCATCGCCGGCCGTGCTTCGCGCAGCGCGGCGGCTGCGGCCGCACTGGGCACCTCCACGTCAATCTCCAGTGTCGAGATCGGATCGCCTCGATCCATCTTGATCTGCACCCGATCGCGCTCGATCGTCACGTGCTTGGCGATGCAGGCGATGATCTCCTCCTGCAACAGGGCGAGCAGATCGGACTTGCCGACGAACGCACGCTCGTGCGCCAGCAGCACCTGCAGTCGCTCGCGCGCAACCGGCGCAGAGTCACGCTTCCGGAACAGGCTCATCAAATTCATGCAACGGCCCTCCGGCCGAACAGTCGTCCCATGAATCCTCGGCGTTCGGCCGGCACCGTGACGACCAGCGTCTCGCCCTTCAGCCGTCGCGCAGCCTCGAAGTAGGCCTTCGCCGGCACGCTGTTCGGATTGCCGATCGTCACCGGTGTGCCGAGGTTCGATGCGCGCAGTACTTCCTCACTTTCCGGGATGATGCCGAGAAGCGGAATCGACAGGATCTCGAGCACATCCTCGGTCTTCAGCATCTCGCCCCGGGCGGCTCGTGCAGGGTCGTAGCGTGTCAGCAGCAGATGCTTGTCGATGCGCTCGCCCCGTTCCGCCTTCGCGGTCTTCGAATTGAGCATGCCGATGATGCGGTCCGAGTCGCGCACCGACGACACCTCCGGATTGGTCACTACCACCGCGGCATCGGCATGCCGCATCGCCAGCGTGGCGCCACGCTCGATGCCTGCGGGGCTGTCGCAGACGATCCAGTCGAACTTTTCGCGCAGTTCGTTGATCACGCGCGTCACGCCCTCGGCCGTGAGCGCTTCCTTGTCGCGAGTTTGCGAGGCAGGCAGCAGCGACAGCGTGTCGATCCGCTTATCGCGGATCAGCGCCTGCGGCAGCTTGGCGTCGCCCTGCACGACGTTGATCAGATCGAACACCACGCGACGTTCGGCGCCCATCACCAGATCCAGGTTGCGCAGCCCGACGTCGAAGTCGACCACGACCACGTTCTGGTCCTGCTGCGCCAGCGCTGCGCCGAGCGCCGCCGTGGACGTGGTCTTGCCGACGCCGCCCTTTCCGGATGTCACGACAAGGACCGTGGCCATCTTCTTCTCCCTCTCGCTTCAGTCGAGCGTTGCCAACATCATCGCCTCGCCAGCGAGCCAGGCCTGCACCGCCTTGCCCCGCAGCTTCGCGTTCATGTCATCGGCAGTCTGATACACGCCATCGATCGCCAGAAGTTCAGCTTCCAGCTTGCGACAGAAGATGCGCGCACGGTTGTTGCCGGTCAGGCCGGCGATCGCGCGGCCGCGCAGCGTGCCATAGACGTGGATCGAGCCGCCGGCGATCACCTCCGCGCCGGAGGCAACGGAACCCACGACGCTGACATCACCTTTCTCGAACACGATCGACTGTCCGGAACGCACCGGCTCATCAATCAGCAGCGAGGCGCCGTCCTGCGTCTGCGCCGGACGACGTTCATCGGGCACGTCAATGGAACGCGCCGGGCGTGTGCCGTTGGCATGCAACGGCGCCCACGCTTCCAATCCCTGCCATGACGGGTGCGCGCCTTCGGTGCCGATGATGCGGATGCCGCGGCTGTTCAGCCGCTGCAACAGGCCGGCGACATCCGGCTGCTCGGTTGGCAGCGCGCCCAGATCCAGCACCACGGGACGGCCCGCGAAGAAGGCGGGGGAGCGGTTGATCTGCGAATCCAGCGAGTTCAAGCCAATCCTCCACCGGCGGTTCGGGCGCAAGAACGAGCGCCATGAACGAACGGCCGCGGACTCGGATGAACGGACGCGAATCGGCTGTGGACACCTATCCGGCGTACCAAGTGCGCGGCGTGATGGTCAACTGGTACCGCCGAAGATAACGCTGCAATTAGAAAGAACAGGGGATATTTCGTAATATCCTGTGGAGAAATCTGTGGGCCGCGAATCGCGGACGCGAATCCTCCCCCGCGAAGCAGGGGAGGGGATCCGGTTCAGGTCGGCGCAAGCACGTGGACGACTCGATTCGCCACCATCTCGCGCGTCTTCGCACCGTAGGCGGCCATGTGCGGCGAGGCAGCGTGCGCCTTCAGTGCCTCCGGGCTTTCCCACTTCTCGATCACCACGAACGTGTCGTCGCCGAACTTGGTGGGGAACCCGTCGGCGTCGATTGCGGGACCGTATTCGATGCAACCCTTTTCCGCATGGACCGCCGGAACGTTGGCGCGGAACTCCTTCAGGATCGCTTCGCGCATGCCCGGCTTGGCCGTGATGATGGCGACGACATGGATCATGGATCGTGGCTCCCCGGTTGTGTCGCTCTATCCGACCGCAGACGGGTCCGTTCGGCAAGCTCCACGCAGCAAGCCTAAAATTTGATCAGCAGACGATTCGTTGCCTGATTAAGTCGCACCGTTCACCTCTCCCGCCGGCGGGAGAGGTCGGCACGCAGTGCCGGGTGAGGGTGTCACGCCCTCACGGCCTCGTGGCATGGCTGTTGCACCTCTCGCGATGGTGATGCGAGGCATCCGCCTCGCCACGAACCAGAACGGACAGGGAACAGGAACAGGTCGATGGCACCATCCAACACCATGCTCACTCGCCGCCGGCTTGGCGGTCTCGGCGTTGCCGCCGCCACCATCGCCGCGGTGGGCGGCGTCAAGGCGGCCTTCTCGCCCGCCGCAGCGCAGACTGGCCCGATCAAGGTCGGCATCCTGCACTCACTCTCCGGCACCATGGCGATCAGCGAGACCACGCTGAAGGACGTCATGCTGATGCTGATCGAGCAGCAGAACGCCAAGGGCGGCGTGCTCGGCCGCAAGCTCGAAGCCGTCGTGGTCGATCCCGCCTCCAACTGGCCGCTGTTCGCCGAGAAGGCGCGCGGCCTGCTGTCCGTGGACAAGTGCGCCGCGGTGTTCGGCTGCTGGACGTCGGTCTCGCGCAAGTCCGTGCTGCCAGTGTTCGAGGAGCTGAACGGCATCCTGTTCTATCCGGTGCAGTACCAAGGCCAGGAGTGCAGCCGCAACGTGTTCTACACCGGTGCGGCGCCGAACCAGCAGGCGATCCCCGCCGTCGACTACCTGATGAGCGAAAGCAAGGTGAAGCGCTGGGTTCTGGCCGGCACCGACTACGTCTATCCGCGCACCACCAATCAGATCCTGGAAGCCTATCTGAAGGTGAAAGGCGTCGCGCCGGACGACATCATGATCAACTACACGCCGTTCGGCCATTCCGATTGGCAGAACATCGTGGCCTCGATCAAGAAGTTCGGCTCTGCCGGCAAGAAGACCGCGGTGGTGTCCACCATCAACGGCGACGCCAACGTGCCCTTCTACAAGGAACTCGGCAACCAGGGCATCAAGGCGACCGACATTCCCGTGGTGGCGTTCAGCGTCGGCGAGGAAGAGCTTGCCGGCCTCGACACCAAGCCGCTGATCGGCCACCTGGCCGCGTGGAATTACTTCGAGAGCGTCGATACGCCGGAGAACAAGGCGTTCATCGACGACTGGCACAAGTTCATCAAGAATCCGAAGCGCACCACGAACGACCCGATGGAGGCGCACTACATCGGCTTCAACATGTGGGTGAAGGGTGTCGAGAAGGCGGCCTCCGTAGCACCCGATGCGGTGATCGATGCGCTGATCGGCGTATCGGTGCCGAACCTGTCAGGCGGCTACTCGACGATGATGCCGAACCACCACATCACCAAGCCGGTGCTGATCGGCGAGGTGCAGGGCGACGGCCAGTTCAACACCGTCTGGGAAACGCCAGGCCTCGTGGTTGCGCAGGAATGGTCACCGTATGTCGAGGACACCAAGGACCTGATCGGCGACTGGCGTGCGCCGCTGTCGTGCGGCGCGTTCAACGTCAAGACCGGAAAGTGCGGAACAGGTGGCGGCAAGAAGGCCTGATGGCCTGAGCTGACCATCACCAGGGGGTGGCCTGTTCCTCCCGGGCCACCCCCGCGACGTCCTGAAAGCCTGCCGATGAAGCGTCTCGCCCGCCTGCTGCTGATCGCCGTTCTGACACTGGGACCGGTGACAACCCGCGCACAATCGGCCGATGAGGCGTTGGCGGCGCTGGCCTCGCCGAGCTACGAGACGATACGACAAGGCGTCGGGATGCTCGCGGTATCCGGCCATCCGCAGGCGGCTGCCATCCTTTCTGCGTTGCGGTCAAACCGGCTGTTCGCGCGTACTGCCGACAAGGTACTGTTCATCAGGGCGGACGATGGCTCGTTCATCGACGCAGCGAGCGGGAAGCCGACGCCCGACGTGATGTCGAGCGGCCTCAAGCCAGTGCGCATGAACAATGCCGTCCGCGCCGAGGTGGAGGCAGCACTCGGCAGCCTCCGCCTGTTTGCGCCGGACGCCACTGCACGCCTGGATGCAGCCGAAGCGGTTTACCACTCACACGATCCTGCGGCGTTGCCGGCATTGGAACGCGCCCTGTCGCGCGAAGGCGACGCCGGCGTGAAGCACCGCATGGAGCAGGCGCGTGCCGCCGCGTTGCTGTTCGCCGACAACAGCAGCGATGCTGATCGGCTGGCCGCGATCGAAGTTCTGCGCGAACGCGGCGACATCGACAGCCGCAGTCTGCTCGCGTCTCTAGCGGCGCAGAAGCCGGCAGAAGCGAAGGCCGCCGCCGCCGCAATTGCCGCGATCGATCGCAACCTGCAGCTCTGGAGTATTCTGCAGAGCGTCTATTATGGACTGTCGCTGGGCTCGGTGCTGCTGCTTGCGGCGGCGGGACTGGCCATCACCTTCGGCGTCATGGGCGTGATCAACATGGCGCACGGCGAGATGGTGATGATCGGCGCCTACGTGACCTTCATGGTGCAGCAGGTGATCCGTGACGCGGCGCCTGGCCTGTTCGGTGCCAGCCTGCTGGTAGCGGTCCCTCTCGCGTTCATCGTGGCGGGACTGATCGGCATCGCGATCGAACGCACGCTGATCCGTTGGCTGTATGGCAGACCGCTGGAGACGCTGCTCGCCACCTGGGGGCTGTCGCTGATCATGCAGCAGGCAGTGCGCTCGCTGTTCGGCCCGAACAACCGCGACGTCAGTACGCCCGACTGGATGAGTGGTGCCACCCAACTCGGCGGCCTGACGATCACCTATAACCGGCTCTACATCATCATCTTCGCGTTCATGGTGCTGGCGGCGCTGATGGCAGCATTGCGATTCACCTCACTGGGCCTCGCGATGCGCGCTGTGACGCAGAACCGCCAGATGGCCGCGGCCATGGGCATCCGCACCCCGTGGATCGACGCGCTGACTTTCGGGCTGGGCTCCGGCGTCGCCGGGATGGCCGGCGTGGCGCTGAGCCAGATCGACAATGTGTCGCCCAACCTCGGTCAGAGCTACATCATAGACAGCTTCATGGTCGTGGTGTTCGGCGGCGTGGGCAATCTCTGGGGCACGGTGATGGGTGCTCTGACACTCGGCATCGTCAACAAGTTCCTGGAGCCGGTGGCGGGCGCGGTGGTCGGCAAGATCGTCGTGCTGGTAATGCTGATCCTTTTCATCCAGCGACGCCCGCGCGGCATGTTCCCGCTCAAGGGACGTGCGGCGGAAGCATGACGATGCATGAGCCAAATTCTCCCCCTCCCCTTGCGGCAGGGGGCTGGGGGGAGGGGGCGACGCGGGTCACGCACGGCCCCCTCCCTCCAACCCCCTGCCGCAAGGGGAGGGGGAGGAAAGTCGTCACATGATCCTCAACCGCGCATCGCTGATGACGCTGACGCTTGTGCTGGGCGGCGCAGTGCTGCTTGCGGTTCTGAACCTGGCGACCGATCCGTCCGCGTCGCTGCACGTGCCGACCTATGTCGTGGCGCTGACTGGCAAGTATCTCTGCTACGCGATGCTGGCGCTGGCGGTCGATCTCGTGTGGGGCTTCGCCGGCATTCTCTCACTCGGCCATGCGGCGTTCTTCGCACTCGGCGGCTACGCCATGGGCATGTACCTGATGCGCCAGATCGGCGCGCGTGGCGTTTACGGCAACGCCAATCTGCCGGATTTCATGGTCTTCCTCGGCTGGCACGAACTGCCCTGGTACTGGCACGGCTTCGAATGGTTCGGCTTTGCCGCGTTCATGGTGGTGCTGGTGCCAGGTCTGCTGGCACTGGTGTTCGGCTGGCTCGCATTTCGCTCACGCGTCACCGGCGTGTACCTCTCGATCATCACCCAGGCACTGACCTACGCGCTGCTGCTGGCGTTCTTCCGCAACGACATGGGCTTCGGCGGCAACAACGGGATGACCGACTTCAAGGATCTGTTGGGCTTTTCCGTGCAGGCAGAGACCACGCGCTGTGCGCTACTCGTCATCACCGCGCTGTTCCTCTGCATCCAGTACCTGCTGGCGCGCTGGCTGGTGACCTCACGCTTCGGCAAGGTGCTCGTCGCCGTGCGCGACGCCGAGGCGCGCACGCGGTTCCTCGGCTACCGTCCGGAGTTGTACAAGCTGGTGGTGTGGGTGCTATCCGCGGTGATGGCCGGGATTGGCGGTGCGCTCTACGTGCCGCAGGTCGGGATCATCAACCCGTCGGAGTACTCTCCGGCCAATTCGATCGAGGCGGTGATCTGGGTCGCGGTCGGCGGACGCGGTACATTGTCGGGTGCCATTCTCGGAGCTGTGCTGGTCAATTTGGGCAAGACGTATTTCACCAGTGCGCTCCCGTCGCTCTGGCTGTACGCGCTGGGTGCGATCTTCATCTTCGTCACCCTGCTGCTGCCAGGCGGCATCGTCGGATTGTTCGCCCGCCGCGAGCGGGTGGCAACACCTGAACCTGTTGCTCCTCGGTGCGGAGTGCGCGAGGCGACCGGATGAGCGACATTCGCGCCGACCTACACGACACGCTGCTCTACCTCGACGGCGTCACCGTCAGCTTCGACGGGTTCCGCGCGCTGAATGCACTGTCGCTGGTGCTGGAGGCCGGGGAGATGCGCGCGGTCATCGGGCCGAACGGTGCCGGCAAGACCACAATGATGGACGTGATCACCGGCAGGACGCGGCCCGATGAGGGCAAGGTGGTGTTCGGCAAGGACACCGATCTGACGCGGCTGGATGAACCGGCGATCGCGTCGCTTGGCATCGGGCGAAAGTTCCAGAAGCCGACGGTGTTCGAGCCGCACACCGTCTGGGACAACCTGCTTCTATCGCTGGCCGAGGACCGCCGCCCGCGCTTCACGCTGTGGGCGCGCGAGACCGCGGGAGAGCGGCAACGGATCGAGGAGATCCTGGTGACCACGCGCCTGATCGACCAGCGGCATCGGCCGGCGGCCGGATTGTCGCACGGCCAGAAGCAGTGGCTCGAGATCGGCATGCTGTTGGCGCAGGAGCCGCAGCTCCTGCTGGTCGACGAGCCAGTGGCCGGCATGACCGACGCGGAGACCGAGCAGACCGCGGACCTGTTGCGCGAGATCAACCGCACGCGCAGCGTCGTCGTGGTGGAGCACGACATGGCGTTCGTGCGCGCGTTGGATGTCAAGGTGACTGTGCTGCACGAAGGTTCGGTGCTGTCGGAAGGCTCGATCGATCATGTCAGCGACGATCCGCGCGTGATCGAAGTGTACCTGGGACGATGATGGCACAGACCGTCATACCCGCGAAAGCGGGTATCCAGCCTTTGGATTCCCGCGTGCGCGGGAATGACAACGGGGGCGCTGATGCTTGAAGTCGATCACGTCGATCTGCACTACGGGGCGGCGATCGCGCTGCGCCAGGTGTCGCTGACCGCGGAGGTCGGCGCCGTGACCTGCCTGCTGGGGCGGAACGGCGTGGGCAAGACCAGCCTGCTCCGCGCAATCACCGGTGCTCATCCGGTCAGCGCGGGCGCAATACGATGGGAAGGCGCCGACATCACGGGTCTTGCGATCCATGATAGGGCGCGGCGCGGCATCGCCTGGGTGCCACAAGGGCGTGACATCTTTCCTCTGCTTACGGTGCGCGAAAACCTGGAGACGGGCTTTGCCGTGCTGCCTCGTCGCGCTCGGCGCGTACCTGATGATGTGTTTGAGCTCTTCCCTGTGCTCAAGACGATGCTGCGCCGTCGCGGCGGCGATCTATCGGGCGGGCAGCAGCAGCAGTTGGCGATCGCTCGGGCGCTGGTGATGAAGCCACGCCTCCTGGTGCTGGACGAGCCGACCGAGGGGATCCAGCCGAGCATCATCAAGGACATCGCCCGGGTGATCGCACTGTTGCGGTCGCAGGGCGGGATGGCCATCTTGCTGGTCGAGCAGTATTTCGATTTCGCCCGCGACCTCGCCCAGGCCATCGCTGTGATGGATCGCGGCGACATCGTGCTGGCGGGGCGACGGGAGGATCTGGACGAGGCGGATGTACGACGCCGCCTCTCGGTGTGAGCCGGTTGACAGCGGCTGCCGGGACGACCAGATACGCGACGCATGCATTGCATGCACTTGCCGGTGAGATAGTCATGGCGTCGGTACTCACGATCCGCAAACTTCCTGAGGATGTCCAGGCGCTTTTGCGCCAGCGGGCGGCAGCATCGGGCCGCAGTGTGGAGGCAGAGGCACGAGAAATCATCGCCTTGGCTTGTGCGCCACGCCAAAAGGATGACTGGTGGAACGGCCTTGCCAGGCGGCGTCTGTTACGGACGCCGAAGCGACTCTCGACGGAGAGCGCAGATCTTATCCGGGAAGGCCGACGTGCGCGTTGACGAGGTGCCGGGACGCATTGTGGTGGATGCAAGCCTGGCGCTGAAGTGGGTCTTGGAGGAGGAGCACAGCGATCAGGCATCAGGACCTGGGACGCGGGCGTGAGATGCTGACCAGCGCCTTGTTCTGGGCGGAAGCTGGCAATGCAATCGCGACCCGCATTCGACGGGGTGAGCTAGACCGTCTGCGCGGTAACGACGCGTTGCGGGATCTGCGAGCGGCGCCGCTGAGTACCAAGCCGCTCAACGCCGACGCTGCCTTGGCTGCGCTGGCAATTGCGCATGATCTCGCGCATCCGATCTACGACTGCTGTTACCTGGCTTTGGCGCTTGACGAAAATGCTGTTGTGGTAACGGCAGATCGGCGGTTCAAGGCCGCGGTCGGGTCTCACCCCGCGTTGGCCGATCGGGTCGTGCTGTTGCGCGACATCGTTGTAAGCTAGCGGCGCATCGTGGACACCGTCGCGGTCCGTTTCGGGTCCGCCGGCCTGCAACGGGCATCTGGACAATTGGCGCTTTCGATCAAGCGACGCGGCGGTGTCTCAGCGCTTGACGGTCTGCGGCAGGTGGGCTGTCTGAAGGCTCGGTTCCCTCGGCGCGATGATGCTGGGTGGCTGAACATTGTGACCGTAAATATCTCGGGCGGCATTGCCGGCGGCGACGTGCTCGATACCGAGTTCATCGTGCATGACGGGGCACGCGTCACCACCGCGACGCAGGCAGCGGAGCGGTTCTACCGTGCGCTGCCTGACAGCGTCGCATCGTCAGTGCGAACGCGGATTACCGTGGCGGATGGCGGCGCGGCCGAGTGGCTGCCCCAGGAGACCATTCTGTTCGATCGCTGTGCCGTACGCCGGCACTTACAGGTCGAGCTTGCCGAGAGTGCATGGTTTCTCGGTGTGGAGTGCCTGGTGTTCGGTCGCGGGGCGATGGGAGAGGTTGTCGAGCAGGGATCGCTTCGCGATGTGATCGAGGTGTGGCGCGGCGGCCGGTTGCGGTTGCATGACACAATCAGGCTGGACGGCACAATTGCTGCCATGTTGCAGCGGCCGGCCATTGCAGATGGAGCGCGGGCGATCGCCACGATTGTACATGTTGCCCCGGATGCCGAGGGAATGCTGGATGCGGTCCGCACCGCGTCGCCACAATGCGGCGTCAGCGCCTGGGATGGCATGCTGATGGCACGCGTTGTCGCCGCTGACGGTGCATCGCTGCGTTCTGCGGTGATCGCCGTGTTAAAGGTACTGCGCGAAGGACGCGCATTGCCGCGTGTCTGGCTGTGCTGAGAGGGAACGGATGAACCTGACTCCTCGGGAAAAGGACAAACTCCTTGTCAGCATGGCGGCGGTCGTCGCGCGCCGCCGACTGGAACGCGGCGTGAAGCTCAACCATCCGGAAGCCGTGGCGCTGATAACCGATTATGTCGTCGAGGGCGCGCGCGACGGCCGCAGTGTTGCCGACCTGATGGAGGCGGGCGGCAAGGTCATCACTCGCGCACAGGTCATGGAAGGCGTGGCCGAGATGATTCACGACGTGCAGGTGGAAGCGACATTTCCCGACGGTACGAAGCTGGTCACCGTGCACGAGCCAATCCGATGATCGCGTACCCTGTCATTGCGAGCGAAGCGAAGAAATCTCCATCACGATATTCGCGCGCAACTCGATGGAGCAACTGTCTTCTTCGGCCGTTGCGAAGTCCATGCTGGCGCCATGTTCGCCGCCATCAAGGCCGCTGCGCGCCGCGACGCGGTGGCCCGGATTGGATCCGGGCCAGCCTTGACGGCGGCTGCACCTGTCGCCGTATTGAGCGCAGGTCGGGACGGAGAAAGCCGGCTCGGTCGAACAAAGAAAGCATCGCGTCAGGCGGTCGCGGACGCCGCGGCCAGATGATCCCGCACGCGCGCATTGAGAATGGTGACGATCTTTCGCATGCAGGCAACCAGCGCGACCTTGGCCTTTTTCCCGTCAGCCCGCAGCTTGCGATAAAACGCGCCGATCTCCGGGTTGTAGCGCACGGCACTCAAGGTCGCGACATACAGCACGTTGCGCACCCCCCTGCGCCCGCCGCAGATCGCCCGGCTGCCGCGTCGTTTGCCGCTGTCGTCGTTCATCGGCGCCACGCCGATCAACGCCGCGACCCGCCGCCGCGACAACGTGCCAAGCTCACGCATGTTGGCGATCAGCGTGCAGGCCAGCACCGGACCGACACCCTTCAGCGCCGTCAGGCAGTCGAACAACGCCTGCTTGGCGCGGTCGGAGGCGACGATGGTCCGCATCGCCGCATCGATCTCCTGCAGCTCCGTCCGCAGCCGGCTCAGCCGTGCCCGCGCGCGGACAGCCAGCGCCGCATCCGTCAGCCGACGCGACTGGTTCTCGAGCTGCACGATCTCCTCACTCAGGCTGCGCCGATAGAGCACATGCTCGCTCAACCGGTCGGCCACCGGGTCCGGGGTTCGCCGCGGCGGCTCGAAGGTTTCCGCAAAGTGCGCGATCACCGCCGCGTCCAGCCGGTCGGTCTTCGCCAACCGCCCCGACGCGCGGGCGAATTCACGCACCTGGCGGGGATTGACCACGGCAGCGATCAGCCCGGCCTCGGTCAATGCCAGCCACAACGCTCGTTCGTAGCCGCCGGTGGCCTCCAGCACGACGCGCTTGACGCGCAGCGGCCGCAGCCGCGCGATCAGCCCGGCGTAGCCGGCGGCGTCATTGCTGACGATGAAACCGCTGCCCAGAGGACGAATATGCACGTCCAACTGATCCTTCGCGACGTCGATCCCGACAAAAACCGTCTTGCGCGCTGCCATCTTATCCCTCTCTTGCGCCTACGGGCGAAAACCCAGGCAACGGGCGTGGGATGAAAGGCGGCACCGGAACCTGGCTCCACACGGGACAAATGCTCACCACGATTGCTTACGGTCGCAGCGCCGCCGTCTCCCGAGCTTCGCCAAGCTCGGGCAACAGTGGCACTATGGCGCAAAAGCGAAAGACAAGATTGCTTCGTCGCTCCGCTCCTCGCAATGACAGTCGGACGGACATTCAATGATCCCAGGAGAAATCCTCCCGGCCGACGGCGAGATCGAGCTGAACGCTGATCTCGACGGTATCACCATCAGAGTTGCCAACATGGGCGACCGGCCGATCCAGGTCGGAAGCCACTATCACTTCGCGGAAGCCAATCCGTCGCTGTTGTTCGATCGCGCCGCCGCGCGCGGCATGCGCCTCGACATCGCCGCCGGTACCGCCGTGCGCTTCGAACCAGGCCAGACACGCGAGGTCACCCTCGTGCCATACCGTGGCAGCCGCATCGTGCAGGGCTTCCGCGGCGTGGTCATGGGAGCACTCGACTGATGGCCCGCATCCCCCGCGCCGCCTACGCCGACATGTTCGGGCCCACCACGGGCGATCGCGTCCGCCTCGCCGACACCGACCTGATCGTCGAAGTGGAACGCGATCTCACCACCTACGGCGAGGAAGTGAAATTTGGCGGCGGCAAGGTGATCCGCGACGGCATGGGCCAATCGCAGGCATCTCAGGCGGAAGGCGCGGTTGATACCGTGATCACCAACGCCCTGATCATCGATCACTGGGGAATCGTGAAGGCCGACATCGCCATAACCAACGGCCGCATCGCGAAGATCGGCAAGGCCGGCAATCCCGACATTCAGCCCGGCGTCGACATCATCATCGGCCCAGGCACCGAGATCATCGCCGGTGAGGGCAAGATCCTCACCGCTGGCGGCATCGATGCGCATATCCACTTCATCTGCCCGCAGCAGGTTGAGGATGCCATCGCCTCCGGCATCACCACGCTGATCGGCGGCGGCACCGGTCCCGCCACTGGCACTGCCGCCACCACTTGCACGCCCGGACCGTGGCATCTCGCGCGTATGTTGCAGGCGGCCGAAGGTCTGCCGGTCAATCTCGCCTTCGCCGGCAAGGGCAATGCATCGCGTCCGGCTGCGCTCGAGGAGATGATCCGTTCTGGCGCCGCGTGCCTGAAGCTGCACGAGGACTGGGGCACCACGCCCGCCGCAATTGACTGCGCACTCGGCGTTGCCGACCGCTTCGATGTGCAGGTGATGATCCACACCGACACCCTGAACGAGTTCGGTTTCGTCGAGGACACCATCGCCGCGTTCAAGGGACGCACCATCCACGCGTTCCACACTGAAGGCGCCGGCGGCGGGCACGCGCCCGACATCATCAAGGTGGCATCGCTCGCCAACGTCCTGCCCAGTTCGACGAACCCCACGCGCCCCTACACGGCAAACACGCTCGACGAACATCTCGACATGCTGATGGTGTGCCACCACCTCGACGCGTCGATTCCCGAGGATGTGGCCTTCGCCGAAAGCCGCATCCGCAAGGAGACGATCGCAGCCGAGGACATCCTGCACGATCTCGGCGCGCTTTCGATGATGTCGTCGGACAGTCAGGCGATGGGCCGCGTCGGCGAGGTGATCATCCGCACCTGGCAGACCGCGCACAAGATGAAGACCCAGCGCGGTGCACTCCCTGGCGACACCGAGCGCAACGACAACGCCCGCGTGAAGCGCTACATCGCGAAATACACCATCAATCCCGCGATTGCTCAGGGCATGTCGCGAGAGATCGGCTCGATCGAGCAGGGCAAACTCGCCGATCTGGTGCTCTGGTCCCCGCCTTCTTCGGTGTGAAGCCAGATATGGTGATCAAGGGCGGCTCGATTGCCTGTGCCGCCATGGGCGATCCGAACGCATCGATCCCCACACCGCAGCCTGTACACTACCGGCCGATGTTCGGCGTGTTCGGGCGCGCGCTGGCGGAAAGCTGCCTGACCTTCGTCTCCGCCGCCGCCGTCGATGCCGGCATCGGCGGCACACTGAAGCTGCAGCGACGGCTGGTCCCGATCAGCAATACGCGCGGCGGCATCAGCAAGAAATCGATGATCCACAATGACGCGACGCCGGTGATCGAAGTCGATGCGGAGACCTATGAAGTACGCGCGGACGGCGTGCTGCTGACCTGTGAACCCGCGATGGTGCTGCCGATGGCGCAGCGCTACTTCCTGTTCTGATGCGCGCCGGTTCTGTCCTGTCTGCCGGCACCTGGGACCCTGCGGACGAGATCGACCGCGTGCTGGTCGACTTCGATCGTCGCCACCGGCGCCGCATCCTGCTGCGAACCGAGCAGGGCAGGGAGGTGCTGCTCGATCTACCACAGGCGGTGCGGCTGCGTGATGGCGACGGACTGGCGGTAGATGGCAGCGTGGTGCGGGTGTGCGCGAAACCGGAACCGCTGCTGGAGATCCATGCGCGCGACGAAGGCGAGCTGGTGCGGATCGCCTGGCATCTCGGCAATCGTCATCTTCCGGTTCAGTTGCTGGGTGACCGGATCCGCATCCGGGCAGATCATGTGATCAGGGAGATGGTGAAGGTACTGGGCGGGCATGTCGATGTAATCGAAGCACCGTTCGACCCCGAGCCCGGCGCCTATGCGGGCGGGCATCATCATCACCATGACGATGACTGAGTGCGTGGGACCGACCGGTCGGGGGCAGGGGCAGCATACGGAGCATCTGTTGCGGCTGCTCGTCTGGCTCTCGCCGGCGTTTCCCACCGGCGCCTACGCCTACTCGCATGGCCTGGAATGGGCGGTGGAATGCGGGGATGTCACAGACGGCGACACCCTACGCGCCTGGCTTGCTGATATCCTGATACACGGTTCCGGCCGCAACGACGCGATCCTGCTCCGCCACGCCCACCGCACCGACGGCGACCACGTAGCACTGAACGACGTTGCCGCCGCCATCGCACCGTCGCGCGAACGTCGGGCCGAGACGCTGGACCAGGGCACTGCTTTCATCGCCGCCGCGGCCGCATGGCACCCGCCTGAACTGCCGGAGCATATTGCCTATCCGGTTGCTGTCGGCGCACTCGCGGGCCGCTACGGCATCGACGAAGACGCAACCACGGCTGCGTATCTTCAGGCCTTCACCACCAACCTCATCTCCGCTGCTGTACGCTTGGTCCCGCTCGGCCAGAGCGCGGGCTTGCGCGTGCTCGCCGAACTGGAACCGATCATCCTGCAGGTCGCGGCAGCATCGCGTGCTGCCAGGCTGGACGACCTCGGCGGCTGCGTCTTCCGCTCGGACCTCGCCGCCATGCGCCACGAAACCCAGTACACGAGGCTGTTCCGCTCATGAAGCACTCGCGCCACGGCCCCTTGCGCGTCGGCGTCGGCGGACCGGTCGGCACCGGCAAGACCGCGCTGATGGACGCCCTGTGCAAGCGCCTGCGCGCCGACCACGAAATCGCGGCGATCACAAATGACATCTACACCAAGGAGGACGCCGAGTTCCTCACCCGCGCCGGGTCGCTGCCGCCCGAACGCATCCTCGGCATCGAGACCGGCGGTTGCCCGCACACCGCGATCCGCGAGGACGCCTCCATCAACCTTGCTGGCGTCGCCGACCTCAGCCGTCGCTTTCCGGAACTCGATCTCATCCTGATCGAATCCGGCGGCGACAATCTTGCCGCGACGTTCAGTCCTGAACTGGCCGACCTGACGATCTACGTGATCGACGTCTCCGCCGGAGACAAGATCCCCCGCAAGGGCGGGCCTGGCATCACGCGCAGCGATCTGCTGGTGATCAACAAGATAGACTTGGCACCGTTCGTCGGCGCCAGCCTTGAGGTGATGGACCGCGACGCCCGCAGGATGCGGGGCGAGCGCCCCTTTGTGTTCGCCAATATCCGCGCCGGCATCGGCGTTCAGGAGATCGCGGCCTTTATCGAGACCGAAGGCGGCCTGCGCTCAGGCGGCATTGCCTAGCGAGACACGCCAGTAGCCACCGCCTTCGCGCTTCACCTGGCGCGTCGCCTCAGTGGCCCGGTTGGCCAGATCGGAGAAGCGCTCGCCTGCCTTGCGCGTGGCGATCCCGATCGAGAAGGTTATCTTTGACTGTGGCGCATGGTCCGGCCCGACCATCCTACTCGGCGCCTCCAGGCACAGGTTCTCGGCGCGTTCGGCCGCTGTCATGTAATCGGCACCACTGAGCCAGATGGCGAATTCGGCATCACCGACGCGGGCAACGAGATCGGTCGGTCGCACCGCGCAACGCAACAGTATGGCGGCGCGCCGCAGCACCAGATCTCGGCCATCCGGTCCGAGCAGCTGACCGATGTTTTCCAGGTTGTCCACCTCCACCAGCATCAGAGTGCCAGGCAGATCATCGCGCTCCAATCTCGCGATGTGCCTGGTCGCCTCGACGATGAAGGTGCGCTGGCTCAGCAGCGCCGTCAGCAGATCGGTCGGCGAAGAGCGGAACACCTCGCGCGGGCTTGCCTCGTGATCTGTCAACAGCCAGACAACTCCGGCGGCCGCATCGACCAGCGGCACATCGTCGCCTGCCCAGTCTGGGGCGCCACGGCGGCGCCAGACGACGAGGCCGATCTTCTCGCTGCTGGTCTGCCGGCATACCGCGACCGCGATCAGGCGCCCATTCGGCTCGACCGACAGCGCCGGCATGCCAATCTCGGCACGATACAGCAACTTGGTGGCCGACATTGCCGGCAGCCCGACCAGGCCGGCACGATGCAGGATCTCCGGATCAACCACAGAGGTGTCAGGAGCGCCCCGAATAACCGCCACGCCCTCGGCCCCCAGCGCACCCATGATCGCTTCGAGGCCAGTCGCCATCATCCGCTGCACGCGAACCTCGTGGCGGAGGCAGCGCAGAATCTTCATCAGCTCCACGTTTAGCCGCGACGCACTCGTACCTTCGCCTGGCGTTGTCATGAGGCCCACTTCTTGTTGCTTATACGGAACATCAGCGAGTTGGTCCGCCCTGCGCGCTGATATCAGGAACCACACCTACCGCACAGTTGGTTGCAGCAGCGTTTCGGTGCTCAGAGCCGCAGGCGGCCCAAGCCCCAACGCGTTGAGGTTGGGGATCACGGATACGGAACTGAACGACATGGCGAGCGCCGCGATGCCGCCTCTCCAACTCGCCGCAGCTTCTATGCTGTTGGGGATCGGGCCAACCGAGATCCTCTTGATGCTGGCAGAGGGGGCGTCCGAGCTGATCTGCGGCCGCCCGCCATTGGCACCGGCGGCCATCTGGGTATCAGGATCGTCTCAAAGTTTTGTGATGTGAGACGATGACGCATGGGGTGAGACACGCTGTCCACTTCGGCACCCTCGCCCGGCGCTTCGCGCCGACCCACTTCGTGGGCCGAGGTGGGTTGGCCGATCGGGCGCCCAGCAGGATGTGGATGGCATTGATGACGTGGCGTTAGTCAGGACAAGTTCAAGGTCTGCGTGGCTAACTTTGCCCCAGCGTATCGTCGCGTCGCTCGCGGTGGGTCGGGGTCCCCCTCGGCTAGCCAGGCGATCAGGAGCTTATAGGTGACTGCGAGAACTGTCTGGCTGAGAATAATGCCCAACAGGCCAAATGCGAGCAGGCCACCGATGACAACGGCAAGGATCAGCAGCAGCGGCAGATCGGCACCCCGGCGGATCAGCACGGGACGGAGAAAGTTGTCCATCGCACGAACATCAAAGCCGTCAGCACCGACGCGAAGGGCACGCCGACCACAGCCAGCGCGGTCACCACCACGCCCAGCGCCACGCTGCGGATCGCCTGACCGGCGAGGTGCACTGCCATCTCGCCGCGCTCGCAGGAGCAATTGCACGAACAACGCGCCCGGACTGCCGGGCGGCCGAGGCGGGCGCTCCTTGTGCGGCGCTTGATCGAGCACGACACGGCCGTACCTCTCCGCAGGCTGAGAGCGGTGATCGGGTTTGGCGCGTCCCTGCTCGCCGTGTGGTCCCAGATCGCTGTCCTTGTCGCGATCGCCGGTGTCGTCTGGCGACGCGATCGTTGGCTGGCATTGGCAGCAGCCATCCTCATGCTGCTCCTGGTCATCCCGCATTTCGATCTGCTGTTCGTCCAGGCGTACCCGACCAGCTTCTTCAACTCACCCACCGAATTTGCCGCCACCGCCATTGCGCATGGGGCGCGGCCGTTCGCCGCCAATTGCACCACCTGTCACGGCGTGGACGCGCGCGGAAATGGCCCGGCGGCCAAATCTCTGCCGGTGCCGCCGGCTGACCTGACTGCCGAGCTCTTGTGGGGACACAGCGATGGCGATCTCTATTGGTTCATCTCGCACGGCTTTGCCGCCCCGGACGGCGGCATCGCGATGCCTGCATTCGGCAGCGCTTTGTCAACCGAGGCGATCTGGGACCTCATCGATTATCTGCATGCGCGCAACGCCGGCGAGAGCCTGCGCCGAACAGGCAAATGGCTGCATCCGCTGCTGGTACTTCAGTTCGATGCAGAGTGCGCGGATGGAAGGACCGTCGACCTCGACGACCTGCGCGGGCGCGTATTGCACATCATCGCTGAGTCGGGCGGCGAACAGCCAGAGCCGGTATTGTTCGCGAATCCCGACGTCGTCACGATCATCATGGCGCGACGGCCATTCTTGGGATCGATCCCCTCGGTGTGCGTCACGCGCGAACCGGAAGCCCGGACAGCCTTCGCGACAATTCTCGGCCTGTGACCTGAGCCCCAAGTTTCCTCCAGTCAAAAGTAGAGTCCTAGGTTGCCGCCACGCCCATCGTGACGGCGTTTCTCTGTTCGGTCGAGCGGCGTTTCTCCGTTCTTTAGTCGCGGGCCTGTTGGCAAGTCCAAACTTGCTTTTCGTTCGGCCTGAAGCGCCGCTTTTCGTCCCGGCCCATGCGCGATGAGCGCGCCGAGCGGAGATTGGGTCAAGACGGGCCGCAGGCCCCCGCGTAGCCGCGCGGAGCGGTCTTGACGCAATCGAGCACGACGCGAGGCTGCGGTGAGGTTGGGCGTCGTCGCTGCCGGATCATGGTTCTTTCCGCGGTCGGCCGGTATAGTGTAACGCAGGCAGCCGCAACATGGCGATCCGGAAGGCCGGTGCTCCTCATGTCCCGGGCGCGGTCACCGCTGCGATGCGGGCCGCTGCGGAGAAAGCGGAGCCACCGAGCCTCGTCCCGGCAGGGACGTCCTCCCACCCGTCAGCCGGGCGGAACCGTTGGCGGCTCAGATGCGAGCGGGTATCCCGGCGCAATCAAAGTCGCGATCGTTTTTCCAGACGACATGCATGATGACGGCGAGTTTACGCGCCACGGCCACGGTGGTCCGACGCAGGCCGATCCGCGCCACCAATGCGCGCCCCCAGCTTCGCAGCGTGCTGTCGGTTACCTTGCGCGTGAGAATGGCATTTGCCGCCTGGAACAAATAGGAGCCCAGAAGCCCGTCGCCGCATTTGGAAATGTGCCCCGCGCAGTCGACATCCCCGGACTGGTAGCGGCGCGGGGTCAGGCCCAGATAGGCACCGACGGTGCTGGATTGTCTGAACCGTTCCGGATTGTCGATGACGGCGACGTAGGCGAGCGCGACGATCACTCCGACCGCCGGAATGCTCATGAGCCTCCGCGCGGCGGGATCAGACTTGGCGCGCTTGAGAAGCTGGCCGTCAAGGATACGGATTTGTTCGCGCAGGCTCTGCCAGACGGCAAGCATTGGCTCGGCGATGGCGCACAGAGCCGGGTTATCGTCGCAGACCTCTCGCACGCGGCGGGCGAACAGACCGCCCGCTCCTTTGCGAACCACATGACCGAATGCCTTCAGCAGGCCACGCAACGTATTGGCCGTCGCCTGACGCTGCGAGACAAGTTGTGCGCGGGCTACCAGCAGCAGCCGCAACGACTGCGCATCCATGCTCTTGATCGTGATCTCGCGGAACCAGCCGGTCCGCACCACCTGCGCCAGGCCATGCGCATCATTGGCGTCGGTCTTATTGATCTGCACGCGCAGGACGGCCTTGGCGTGGCGTGCGTCGAGGCAGACGACCGGCACACCGCGTGTGCGCAAGGCCCGGGTCAGAAAATTCGACAGCAATCCGGTCTCAAGCCCGGCTCGGACGAGATGCGGAGCGTGTTGACGGATTGTTCGGGTAATGACATCGGGGTCGGTGGCGCACTTGCCACGCCACACCACTGCGCCTTGCTCATCAATCACACAGACTGAGGTCAGCTCCTGCGAAACATCCAGGCCAACATAGTGTGACGGTTCCATGGGGTGCTCCTCCTGACGTTATGCCGCCAGGAGGCTAATCCCAGCAGCGATTACCCCATGTCCCGGCCATCTGTGTCAGCGCCGTCACGCGCAGCCTGGGTCAAGACTGGCCGCAGGCCACCGGCGGAGCCGGCGCGCAGCGTCCTGTGTGCTGGGCATGTCCAGCAGCCTGGGGGTGCAAGTCCCCTGTGCAACCTGATGGAGGTGAAGCACGAGTGAAGCGCAAGGGCGGAACCGCGAGGGACCGTCTGAAGGAAGCGTGGAGCGAAATCGCGACCCGACGAACAGAAACCGGATACGAGGCAGCATTGGTCGGACGAGCGGGCAGGAAGTCGCGAAGTCCATATCCATCAAGGGCCAGAACTGTAAATCCGGCGGGTGTGCGAGGAAGGCTGCGGGACTTACCCCAGGAGATCTGCACCGTGTCCTTTGGGACTGAGGGAGCCGCAAGGCTCCCTGACCGCGGCGCAGAAGTCAGCAAAGGGCGTAGTAGGCCGCTTCGGCGGCTGAAGGCCCGAACGGTCCCCGAGAAGGGGTTGAAGGAAAGGGCAAGTAGCTCGGGAGTCTCATGACCACAAAGCGACCGCCATCCCAACTCACGTTGGACTTGCCGATACCTGGCCGGGGTGAAGCCTCGCGCCAGTTCGTGCGAGAGGTCGAAGTGGTCACGGCGATGACCGAACCCGAAAGCCCGGCATCCACCAAGCATCTGATGGAGGCGATCTGTGACCCGGACAACATAGAAGCGGCGTTGCGTACGGTGATGCGCAACAAGGGTGCCCCAGGCGCCGACGGGATGACCGTTCGACAACTGCCGGGCATCCTGAAAGCGCGCTGGCCGGAGATCGAACATCAACTGCTGCAGGGGCGCTACCAACCGCAGCCGGTGCGTCGGGTGCAAATCCCGAAACCGGCCGGCGGGACGCGCGACCTCGGCATTCCAACTGTGATTGACCGCGTGATTCAGCAGGCGGTGCTGCAACGGCTCCAGCCGTTGTGGGACCCGACGTTCAGCGAGCACAGCTACGGCTTCCGGCCGGGGCGCTCTGCCCAGCAAGCGGTGGCGCAAGCGCAAGCCTATGTCACCGAAGGCCATCAGTTCGTTGTCGATATAGACCTGGCGAAGTTCTTCGACCGGGTCAATCACGACAAACTCATGGCACGAGTGGCAGCGCGGATCGCGGACCGGCGGGTGCTTCGACTTATTCGGAGCTACCTGACGGCCGGTGTACTCAACAACGGGCTGTTCGAGACCAGCCGGGAGGGCACCCCGCAAGGCGGTCCGCTCTCGCCACTGCTTTCGAATCTCGTGCTGGATGAACTGGATTGCGAACTTGAGCGTCGTGGCCACTGCTTCGTGCGCTATGCGGATGACTGCAACGTCTATGTCCGCAGCGAAAAGGCCGGCCACCGGGTCATGGCAAGCCTGACCCGCTTCATCGAGGGACGTCTCAAGCTCCAGGTCAACGCGCAGAAGAGTGCCGTCGCCCGGCCGTGGCAGCGATCGTTCCTTGGCTTCACGGTCACGGACGATCCGCAGCCCCGGCGACGCATCGCCGATAAGGCTGTGGCCCGGTTCAAGGACCGAGTCCGCGACCTGACACGGCGTCATCGCGGGGTCAGCCTGGAGCGGATGATTGCCGACCTGAACCCGCTGTTGCGGGGATGGGCCGGATATTTCGGCTTCAGCCAATTGCACGAGTTGTCATCGCTGGACGGCTGGACCCGGAGACGCTTGCGTTGCGTCGTCTGGGTCCAGTGGAAGACGCGAGGCAGACGCTACCAGGAACTTCGTCGCCTCAAGGTGCCTGAGAGGTCGGCCAGTGCGGCCATCTTCAGCCCGAAGGGACCATGGCGGCTGAGTTCGTCAGGCGCGCTGCACCGCGCCTTCACCAACAAACGCTTCAAGGGTCATGGGCTGTTTTCCATGGAAGCGATGGCGGGTGCTTAATCCGCCGAACCGCCGTGGTACGGACCCGTATGCCCGGTGGTGTGGGAGGGGTGGCATTGCGAGATGCCCCCCTATCCCGATTGACGCAGGCGAGCACGGCGGCAGCCTGATCGAGGCCGGCGTCTGACCGCGTGCGCCGAGTGTGGCCGTACCTCGTTATAGTCGCGCTGCCACGCGGCCAGCACAGCGCGCGCCTGGCGCAGCGAGGTGAACAGCGTCTCGTTCAGGCACTCGTCGCGCAGCCGCCCGATGAAGCTCTCCGCGAACGCGTTCTGCTGCGGCTTGCCGGGTGCGATGTAGTGCCAGCCAACCTTGCTCTCCTGGCACCAGGTCAGGATCGCGATGCTGGTCAGCTCGGTGCCGTTGTCGCTGACGCACAGCAGCGGACGCGCACCACGGTGCGCGATGATCGCCGTCAGCTCGCGAGCAACCCGTGCGCCGGACAACGACGTATCGGCAACCAGGCAGAGGCACTCGCGGGTGAAGTCGTCGACCACCACGAGGATGCGGAACCGCCGGCCGTCGGTCAGCGTGTCCGCGGCAAAGTCCAGTGACCAGCGCTGGTTCGGCCCCTGCGGCAGCGTCATCGGTGCCCGCGTGCCCAGGGCTCGCTTGCGGCCGCCACGGCGACGCACCTGCAGCCGTTCCTCGGCATACAGCCGCCGCAGCTTCTTGTGGTTCATGCGGATCCCCTCGCGTTCCAGCAGCAGCTTCAGGCGCCGCCAGCCGAACCGCCGACGCTCTGCCGCGAGTTCCTTCAGCCGTGTCCGTGTCGCCGCATCGTCCGCACGCCGATGGCGATAGCGCAGCGCGCTGCGATCGGCGCCGATGATCGAACACGCCCGTCGCTCGCTGATCCCGTGCGCCTCGCGCGCAACGGTCACCGCGGCTCTGCGAGCGGCGGGCGTCACCACTTTCTTGACGTGATGTCCTTCAGCACCGCGTTGTCCAGCATTGCCTCCGCCAGCAGCTTCTTCAGCTTCGCATTCTCATCCTCGAGCTGCTTCAGCCGCTTCGCATCCGAGACGCTCATGCCGCCGAACTTCGCCTTCCAGGCGTAGAACGTCGGCTCCGATATGCCGAGCTTGCGGCACACCTCCGCCACCTTCAGCCCGGCCTCCTGCTCGCGCAGCACGCCGATGATCTGCTCTTCGGTGAACCGGCTTCGCTTCATCCGTCCGTTCCCCCCCTCAGGGTCGCAGAACTCTACTCAAAGCTAGAAGAGTTTTCCGGGATCAGGTCAGAGGACATCAGCGTGCATCCGCTTGCGGTCGCTCCGTCGGGCACTCACGTGCATCGTCATTGATCGGCTCGAACGTGAAGCCGTGCCACGCGACGGGAACGTGGGTTCGGTGTCTCCTGCTGGAAAGGGGGACGGCGATGACCGATCATCCCGTGAAATCGGGTTACATCAAGTTCTTAGCTAGCATCCATCGACAGGTCGAACGGATTGTCCCGGCAAGAGTTGAATACAAGAATTCGCAATACCCCACCCAAATCGTATTCGGGCTTGCCGAAGTAGAACTTGGTCGTTCGGGAGTCCTCGAAATAGGGCGTTTGTTTGCCAACATGTGTATTTTGGGTAGTATCCATGGCTTGGCGGATATGCCGAAAAGTATCGCCGAGCTCGTCCTCCCCATAATCCAGAGCAGTCAGAAATGCCAGTGCAAACGGTGAGTTCTGGCCCGGAGGTCCATCCGATGCCTCTTGACCCTTTGCAGCAGAATAGATTACGGCCAAGCCATTATCTGTAACCTTCTTGGTTGTCTTGGCTTTGATGCGAGCTGATAGCCGCGTGAAATTGATACCACCTTCGATCTTCGTCGTGCTGAGATCCTTGGTCGCATCCACGGGCAGGATTATGTCCAGGCCGGCGACATAGGCAGCACTTCCAGCATAGTAGAAAAGGCCCACACCACCGACCACCGATAATGTCGTCTCGAAATCGGTTATTGCCTGCACGAGATCTGCGCGATCCGTGTCAACTTTTTTGATGACCCGGAAGCCGCGCGCCTCAAGTGCGGTTGATATCATTTCCGCGTCGCGCTCGGCGTTTGCCAGTGGCGGCAAGTGCTTATATCGGCCGTTGCCGACGACCAACGCCGTACGTTGGGCACTGGCGTGACTCCAAGCGGTCGGCCGGTGGGGCGGCCATAATGCAGCAACAGATCCGGCCAATCCGACGCTCAGGACCGATGCGCCACCTGCCAGTAGCCACCGCCGAGAATGGACCTTTCGCGATCTCGCCGGTATGTCGGACATCGGAGGCAACGCTGCGACAGCACCTGGGAATGACCGAGGGCGGCTCGGTTTGATTGCCCCCGGGCCTCCTCGCAATAGAAAAGCTTCCACTGGATGGGCAATGTTTTTCAGCGAGAGCACGCCGAGCCCCTCGAACACGAGGCCCAGCCGGCCGTGCGCATGGTCACGGACCGAGCGCGAAACACAGATCCCGCCTGGCGGGCACTCGGCCTGAAGCCGGGCCGCCACGTTCACTCCGTCACCATGCAGGTCGGTGCCGTCGGCGATCACATCGCCGATATTGATTCCAACACGAAACCGAATGCTTCGGTCAGGGGGCAGACCATCATCATATTCGGGCAGTCGTTGCTGGATCGTGAGTGCGCAGCGCACTGCCCCGTCAATGCTATCGAACACTATGAGCAGAGAGTCGCCGCCGGTTTGCACGATGTTCCCGCCGTGCTCTCTGATGACTGGATCGATCAAAGCGCGACGCAGGGCCCTTAGCCGTTCGAATGTTCCTATGTCATCCAGCCCGATAAGTCGGCTGTAACCGACCATGTCGGCATAGACTATGGCAATCAGCTTCCGTCCGCCGGGCGCTATCCCGATCAAGTCTGATGAGTCAGTCACTGACATGGCACAGGGCTCTACTACTTATTATCTTAGCACACAGATTCTACCGCCGTCCGCCGGCACGTCAGTAAAGTATGCCAACATGCTTACCACGGATCGCTCCCTCCGGCGACCTGACTCTCTGTGATGCCATCTGTGTCTCGGGCAACTCTAAACTGATTGGTTTTGTGTCGCACTCGAAAGGCCAATTTCCCATCGCACATGTTACAGTAGAGCAGGCCACTGGTGACGTCCCGCCGTCCCGTCGCGCTATAACCACCGCATGGCCCCTGAACCGCGCGCCAACCCGCTTCTCCTCGGCCACGAGGCCGCCGAGGCCACGCTGCTCGAGGCCATGCGTTCGGGCCGCATGCACCATGCCTGGCTGATCACCGGACCCGACGGCGTCGGCAAGGCCACGCTGGCCTATCGCTTCGCCCGCCGCCTGCTCGCGCGGCATGCCGACAGGGGAGCAAACGCTGGCGTTGGAGCCGAGCGCATCCGGTGTTCCGCCGCGTCGCCGCCGGCGCGCATGCCGACCTGCACACGGTTGAACGCGCCTACGACGAAAAGCGCCGCCGCATGCGCACGCAGATCGCGGTGGAGGACGTGCGCGGGATCAGCACGTTCATGAGCCTCACCCCGGCCGAGGGCGGATGGCGCGTCGCCATCGTCGATGGCGCGGAGGAGATGAACCAGTCCTCGGCCAATGCGCTGCTGAAGATCCTGGAGGAGCCGCCACGGCGGGCGATCCTGCTGCTGGTGTGTGCGGCACCCGGCCGGTTGCTCGCCACGATCCGCAGCCGCTGCCGGCGGTTGCGGCTGGACCCTCTGGTGCCGGAGGCGATGGAGCGGCTGCTGTCGATCTACCTGCCGGAGCAGGGCGCGGACGAGCGCAGCCGGCTGGTGACGGTGGCGGAGGGCTCGCCGGGCCGCGCATTGCTGCTGGCGCAGGAGGAGGGGCTGGCGATCGCCGGCCTGGTCGATGAGGTGCTGGCGGCGCTTCCCGAGCTGAAGCCGGCGCGCGCCTACGCGGTGGCGGATACGCTCGCGCGCGGCGAAACGGCGTTCGGCAATTTCTTCGATCTGCTGCGAGCGGGGATCGCTGCGGCCGTGCGCGACGTGGTGCGCGGGCGGGGCGACGAGGAGCAGTCGCGGCTGGTTGCGCTGCGTCCCCTTGATGCGTGGGGCGACGTGTGGCACGCGCTCACGCGGCTGCAGGACGAGACGGAGCGATTCAACCTGGACAAGCGCCAGGCCGTCGTGGCCGGTCTCGGAATGCTGAGCGGAACTATGTCATGAACAAGCGATATTACGTCACGACCCCGATCTATTACGTGAATGGCGCGCCGCACATCGGGCACGCCTACACCTCGATCGCGGCCGACGTGATGGCGCGCTGGAAGCGGCTGGACGGGTTCGACGTGTTCTTCCTGACGGGGACGGATGAGCACGGGCAGAAGGTCGAGAAGGCGGCGCGCGACGCCGGAATGGACCCGCAATCGTTTACCGACAAGGTGTCCGCCGATTTTCGCGACATGGCGCTGAAGATGGGCGTGTCGTTCGACCAATGGATCCGCACGACGGAAGAGCGGCACAAGGCGTCGTGCGCCGAGTTGTGGAAGCGGATCGAGGCGAGCGGCAACATCTATCTCGGCCACTACGAGGGCTGGTACGCCGTTCGCGATGAAGCATTTTATGACGAGGAGGAACTCACCGCACGGCCGGACGGGAGCAAGGTTGCGCCGAGCGGCGCTCCGGTAGAGTGGGTGAGGGAGCCTTCGTACTTCTTCAAGCTGTCGGAATGGCAGGGCAGACTGCTGAAGTTGTACGAAGACGATCCGGACTTCATCCTGCCTGCCGGCCGGCGCAACGAGGTGCTTAGCTTCGTGCGCGGCGGGCTGCGCGATCTGTCGATCAGCCGCACCAGCTTCACCTGGGGGATCCCGGTGCCGGGCGCGCCGGGGCACGTGATGTATGTCTGGCTGGACGCGCTGAACAACTACGTCACGGCCTGCGGCTTTCCCGACGAGACGGCACCGCGGTGGTACTACTGGCCGGCGGATGCGCACTTCGTCGGCAAGGACATCCTGCGATTCCATGCGGTTTACTGGCCAGCCTTCCTCCTGGCTGCCGGATTACCGGTTCCGCGGCGGGTGACCTCGAACGGCTGGTGGACGGTCGACGGCGAGAAAATGAGCAAGTCGCTCGGCAACGTCATCGAGCCGCGCCAGCTCGTGGCGGCGTTCGGGCTGGATCAGGTGCGCTACTTCCTGATGCGCGAGAAACCGTTCGGCGGCGACGGCACTCTATCGCACCAGGCATTGATCACGCGGATCAACGTCGAGCTGGCGAACGATCTGGGCAACCTGGCGCAGCGGTCGCTGTCACTGATCGCGCGCAACTGCGAGGGCAGGCTGCCGGGGAGGGGGCCTGTCAGCGAGACCGATGCGGAACTCCTGGCGGCCGCCCAGGCGCTGCCGGACGCGTTGCGCGGACGGCTTGATCGCCAGGTGTTCCATGAGGCGCTGGAGGATGTCTGGAAGGTCGTCCGTGCGGCCAACGTGTATATCGATCACCAGGCGCCGTGGGCGCTACGCCGTACCGATCCGGTGCGGATGGCGGCGGTGCTGCGCGTGCTGGCGGACGTCCTTCGCGTGATCGGCACGGTGCTGCAGCCGTTCATGCCCGAGAGCATGGAGCGGATGCTGGATCAGCTTGGAGTGCCAAAGGGCGCGCGGCAGCTGGCGGATCTGGACTCACCTTTGGCTGACAACGCTGCCCTGCCGGCGCCACACGGGGTGTTCCCACGTTACGTCGAGCCGGCCGCTTAGTGGAGAGTGCGACGAAACTGTCGAGTAGATTGAACCTCCCCCTCCCCTTGCGGGAGGGGGTTGGGGGGAGGGGGCCGCGGAGCCGGCACAACCCCGTCCCCCAAACCCCCCTCCCGCGAGGGGCGGGGCAGGAGTTCTGATGCTGATCGATTCTCACTGCCATCTCGACTACTACACCGAGGCCGAACGTCCCGACGTGCTGGCGCGCGCAACGGCGGCCGGGGTTGACGAAATGGTCACCATCGGCACCACCCTCGCTCAGTCGAACAGCCTGCCGGCGATTGCAGAAACACGGCCGAAACTCTGGTGCACGGTCGGCATACATCCGCATCACGCGGCGGAGGAACCGGTCCCCGAACCCGAGGACATCGTCGCGTTGACCCAGCATCCCAAGGTCATCGGCATCGGCGAGTCCGGGTTGGACTATTTCTACGACCGCTCGCCGCGCGACGTGCAGCAGGCCGGGTTCCGTGCCCATATCCGCGCCGCACGTCTGGCGGGGCTGCCGCTCGTCATCCATGCGCGCGATGCCGACCATGACATCGCCGCTATCCTGCAGGATGAACGTGATAGCGGCGGCGACTTCCAGTTCCTCCTGCACTGTTTCAGCTCGTCACGGATGCTCGCGGAGGCGGCCGTGGAGATGGGAGGATTTGTCAGCTTCTCGGGCATCCTGACCTTCCCGAAATCCAATGAATTGCGGGGGATCGCCCGCGATCTTCCAGCAGAACGGCTGTTGGTCGAGACCGACGCACCGTATCTCGCGCCGGTGCCGGTCCGCGGCAAGCGAAATGAGCCGGCCTTTGTCACGCACACCGCCCGCGTGCTGGCGGAGGTCCGCGGCCTGGAGCCGGAGGCGCTTGCCGACCTGACGACGGAGAACTTTCGCCGCCTGTTCCGCAAGGCGGCCTGAGCACAATGCGGGTCGTCCTGCTCGGCACGGGAGGTTCCGCCGGCGTTCCACTGATCGGCGGAGAGGACGGCAGCGGCGACTGGGGCGCATGCGTTCCGTCCGAGCCTCGCAACCGGCGCACCCGTGCGAGCATCGTCATCCAGAGCGATACCGGGACGTGCCTGCTGGTGGATACCGCACCTGACCTGAGGGAGCAGTTGCTTGGGTGCCGTATCCGGCGGGTGGACGCCGTTCTCTATACCCACGCGCATGCCGACCACATCACCGGTATCGACGACGCACGGATCCTCAACCGCATCGTCGACAGGCCGCTGGATGCTTTCGCCACCAAACCGACGCTGGACGAGCTGACGCGACGGTTCGGCTATGCATTCAGGCCCTGGCAACCGCCTGGCTTCTTCCGGCCGGTGCTGGTGCCCCGCGAGGTGACCGCCGGCGAGACCATCGCAGCCGCCGGCATGCAGGTGAGGCTGTTCGAACAGGATCACGGCTTCATTCCGTCGCTCGGTCTGCGCATCGGCGACTTCGGCTATTCCACCGACGTGGTGAGCCTGGACGACGCGGCCTTCACCGCGCTGGAGGGCGTCGATACCTGGGTGGTCGGTTGCTTCCTGCGCCGCGGGCCGCACAAGACGCATGCCGATCTGGCGCAGGTCATATCCTGGGCAGAGCGGGTCGGCGCGCGGCGGACGATCCTGACGCATATGGGCACCGACATGGACTGGGCCTGGCTGACCGCGAACCTGCCGGCGGGCATCGAGCCCGGTTACGATGGCATGACACTCGATTTAACATAATATATCTTATGCGACTTTAGTCCCAACTTGAAGCCGCCCCTCGTCCGCACATAAGCGGCTGGTCAAGCCGCGGCCGGAGACACTAGCTTCTGACAGTCGAATTGGGGGGACGGTGCGCGCAGCAATTCTCATATGCGCGGCACTCGTGCTGGGACTGCCTGTGCGGGCCCAGACCGTGGTGCTGGGCCCGGAAGGTGTCACCAAGAGCGAGAACCTGGGGCGCGCCTTCGAGACCTTCTCGATCTTCGGCGGAACGCCGGGGATAGCCGCGGCGAAGTACTACAGCGACTTCAATATCAACAGCTTCCAATTGCCTATCGCGCACAGCTTCGATCCAATCGAAGGTGGGTATCTCAACGGCATAGCACCCTATGCGGAGCTCACACTGGGCTATCTCACGGGCGACCAGACCTTCCCGCTGACCCCTGACGCTGGCTCGCCGAGCAGTGTGAAGTTTTCCTTCAACGCGTGGTCCGCGCTCGCCGGCGGTGGGCTGAACGTGCCGCTCGGCGGTGGGTTCACGCTGCGGCCGATCGTGCTCGCGGGCTACGCGCATGTCGGTGGCGACGCCAATTTCTCCGGCGCGAACTCCGCCCTGTTCCGCTCGCTGGTGAGCGGCGTTCTCAGCGACGCCTCGCTGAACTCCGCCCTGATTGGCGGCGCGCTTGAGCTGATCTATGAGACTGAGTTCCGCGGCGACCTGACGCTGCGGACGCAGGCCCGCTACAACGAGTTGGCGGCCCTGGTGACCAGCGCATCGAGCCCGCTCCTGAAACAGAATGGCAGCTTCGGCGTGGCCAACGCCTCAGTCACGCTCTCCGGCCCTACTGATTGGCACATCGCGAGCAACGCCGTCCGCTGGCTGGGCTACGCCAAGGGCACGTGGCTGCCGAGCACCGATTCTGGCGTACTGGGCTTCAACGCTTTCGCCGAGATCGGCGGTGGCCTGCAAATCGTCGCCCCGCAGGTAATCCGCGGCGTGAACGGTGGAACCGTGCGTGCATCCGCAATCGTCGGACCGGGCGTAACGGGTTGGCTCGTCAGCGCTGCCCTCGACTTCTGAGAATGCGCAGCATCGCCGCTGCCGGCGGCGGCTCGATTGAAATCACACCGGCCTCAACCTACGGTGTGCCAATGGAGCTTAGCCTTAGTCCCGATGACCTCGCTGCTGCCGCTGGAGAACTTTGATCCTGCCCCGCTCATCCGCGAAGGGTGTCGATAGCAAGCAACCCCAACGCAACGCCGAAGCCGAACTCCGCCGTCTGCTCGACATTATGGCAGCGTTACGAGACCCTGACCGGGGCTGCCCGTGGGACAAGGAGCAGACCTTCGAGACCATCGCGCCATATACGATCGAGGAGGCCTATGAAGTCGCCGATGCGATCGCTCGCGCCGACTTCGCGGGCTTGCCGGATGAACTCGGCGACCTGCTGCTTCAGGTCGTCTATCACGCGAGGATGGCCGAGGAAGCCGGTCGCTTCGGCTTCGCCGAGGTTGCCCGGGTCATCGCGGACAAGATGGTGCGCCGCCACCCGCACGTGTTCGGCGATGCGGCTGTCCGCTCTGCCGCGGAACAAACCGAGTCCTGGGAGGCGCTCAAGAAGGCCGAGAGGGCCACCAGGGCGGAGACCGGCGCGCTCGCGGGTGTGCCGGCTGGCCTCCCTGCCCTAACGCGCGCCGCCAAGCTGACCTCTCGCGCCGCACGGGTTGGCTTCGATTGGCCCGATGCCGCAGCGGTACTGGCCAAGCTGGATGAGGAGGT
Organism: uncultured Alphaproteobacteria bacterium; assembly: GCA_963791495.1. Taxonomy (GTDB): domain Bacteria; phylum Pseudomonadota; class Alphaproteobacteria; order Acetobacterales; family Acetobacteraceae; genus JAMXLO01. The sequence continues at coordinate 106,269 of CAWBST010000016.1, read as the reverse complement.
CGCCGAACTCCGTGCGGAGTTGCCTGACGCGCGGCCTGAGCGGCTGGCGGATGAAGTGGGTGATCTGCTGTTTGTGCTCGCCAACCTGGCGCGCAAGCTCGATCTCGATCCCGAGGCGTGCCTGCAGCGGGCAAATCTCAAGTTCTCCAATAGGTTCGATGCCATCGAGCAAGCTGCTGCGGTTGCGGGAAAGACGTTGGCTGAGATGTCACTGGAAGAAATGGAAGACCAGTGGCAGAAAATAAAGCACAATAAGCGTCTTGGAACCTGATCCTGCGCTTCTTCAGCAGAGCCTGATACGCATCGACAGCGTCCGCCGCTCGCCTGGCGGGATCAGCATTAGGCCGGGCTTGTCGAGGAACTCGCCATCGAAGTCGGTTGGGCTCGCCGTGCCGTGCCAGGGCTCGATGCAAAGGAAATCGGCGCCTGTGCGCGACCAGAGGCCAAGATCGCTGAAGCCCTCCCAGGCGACCTCGATGGCCGGTGCACCGGGCGCGGTGTAGCGCACCGACCGGCTGGCCGGACTCGGCAGGATCAGGGCATCAGCTTCGAACAGCGCCGGGTCCAGCGCCAATGTGCTCCCGGCGACCGGCGTTGGCTCCGCTCGGGCCTGCAACAAGCCGTCCGCCAGGCGCCGGACCGGTGCGGTCTCCGGCTCGGCGAACTCGAGCACGTGCGCCGCCTTTTCCACACCATCGGCAAGCGGCCAGGCAAAGCCGGGATGGGCGCCGAGCGACGCCGGCAATACGCCGCGTCCTGGATTGGCCACCGTGAAGCTCTGCTCGATCGCGTCATCGTCCAGAGCGAAGGCGATCTCCAGCCGGAAAGAGAACGGGTAGACCGCGCGCGTCTCGGCGTCTTCGTGCAGTACCAGCCGACATGCCGTGGGGCTGCGGTTCAGCCACGCGAATCGCTTGTCGCGGGCGAAGCCATGCTGGGTCAGCCGATACGCCTTTCCGTCGTGGCGTAGCGTGTCATTCTTCAGGCGCCCAACGATGGGAAACAGCACCGGGGCGTGACGCGGCCAGATCGAGGCGGCCTGCCAGAGCATCTCGTCGCCGGCGGTGTCGCGCAGCGAACAGAGTTCCGCGCCGTCCGACTTGACCATGGCGGACAGGGTCCCGTTCGACATGACGTGCCGATCCATCACGTCGGCAACCATAGCGCGGGTATCTCCTAATTGACGACTCTGCCCATGGATTGCGCCGCCTCGGCATCGACCATCGCCGGGGCGGCGCGACGCAGATAGCTATATGCGCATCGCGGTCAGCGATACCGGCATCGCGTTGAACGTGCGCTCGCCAGCGCCGAGAGGGGCTCGGCATCGCCGCGGCGCGCAATGGCTCTGCCGTCTCGTGCCGCAACGCCGCCTCGGCGATATCGCGTTCGGCAATCTGGTGGGTCGACCGCCCGTTCGCCAGCAGCAGCAAGGCTGGCGACGGCAGTGCGACGCGCCGAGGAAGTAATGGCCCCAATGTTGCGGCGGTCATTACGGAAGGAATCGCCGTGACCACTTTGACCATGCCATCGGCAAGATGCCGCTGTGCCGTCAGATCATATGTCCAGTTCGGCCCGAACAGCGTCCTCCAGATCGCGCATGCGGAACGGTTTTCTCAGGAACCGCCGCTCGACCTGCTGAGACACGTAGTAGCCGGAGATCAGGATGATCTTCAGACCGCCATGGCGCTGGGTTGCGAGATCGGCCAGTTCAATTCCCGACATGTCGGGCATGCGGATGTCGGTGATGATCATGCGCAAATCCGGGATCTCTGCGAGCAGGTCCAGCGCCTCGGTGCCACCGCTGGCCTCGATCACCTCGTAGCCAAAGTCGTGCAGAAACTCTGCCACGATGACACGAACTTCGGGATCGTCGTCCACGATCATCAGCTTTGCACGGCCCCCGTGCCCGTCGGTGGGCGAGGCGGTCGCACTATCCCTCGTCTCGGACACCATCGCCCCCAAACCAAGGAGGGAGTTCCCCGCCCCCTTCTAGTCTCTGTTTACCCCAGTAACAAATCTTGTGGCATCCAGCAGGATTAAGTAGCGCTGCAGTACATCACAGGGCTATTACGATCATGGCGCAACGCCGTGAGATATTCCATCACAAGCATGCGAAATACCAGAACATTAACGCAATGTCCGCCATATCGACGGCTCAGGCAATCCGTGCAATGATTTTTTAACAAGCTGTAAACGACAAGGGTCACGCAAGGATGGATGCCCCAGGACGCCAGGGTCCCCTCGCCCGCTTCAAGGTGATCGATCTGTCCCGTGTGCGCGCCGGACCCACCGCGGTGCGACAGCTTGCCGACTGGGGCGCCGAGGTCATCAAGGTCGAATCACCCGAGGGCGATGCGGGGATGGGTGGCGAACGGCATGGGCCGGACTTCCAGAACCTGCATCGCAACAAGCGCAGCATGACCCTCAACCTGAAGTCCGCCGAGGGCGTAGAAATACTGAAGCATCTTGCGCGCGGCGCCGACGTGTTGGTGGAAAACTACCGCCCTGACGTGAAGTTCCGCCTTGGTATCGACTATGCGTCTTTGCGATCCGTCAATCCCCGACTGGTCTACGCCAGCATCTCGGGTTTCGGCCAGGACGGGCCGTATCGCGAGCGTCCCGGGTTCGACCAGATCGCGCAGGGCATGGGCGGACTGATGTCGATCACCGGCATTCCGGGTCAGGGCCCCGTGCGCGTCGGTATTCCGGTGGCCGACCTCACGGCCGGCATCTTCTGTGCGATGGGCATCCTGGTGGCGCTGCTCGAGCGCGAACAGTCGGGCGAAGGCCAATGGGTGCAGAGCAACCTGCTGGCCGCGCAGATCGCCATGCTGGACTTCCAAGCGGCGCGCTGGACGATCGGTCATGATGTGCCAGGGCAGGCCGGCAACGATCATCCGACCAGCATCCCGACCGGCGTGTTCCAGACCGCCGATGGCTATATGAACATCGGCGCCGCCGGCGAGGCGATCTACCGCCGCTTCTGCAAGGTGATCGATGCGCCGGAACTGGTGACCGACCCGGACTTCGCCACCAACGCGGATCGCTCGCGAAACCGCGCACGACTGAATGAGGCGATCAGTGCCGTGACGCGCAGACGCACAACGGCCGAATGGATCGATCTGTTGAATGAGGCCGGCGTGCCGTGCGGCCCGATCTACAAGATGAATGAAGTATTCGCTGATCCGCAGGTGAAGCACCTCAATCTCACGCGTCACGTACAGCACAAGGTTCTGGGCGACGTGGAGGTGGTCGGTCAGGCGGTTGAGCTGTCACGCACGCCGTGGAGTGTGAGAACGGCATCGCCGGAGCCGGGCGAGCACACGGATGAGGTACTGCGCGAACTGGGCTATGCCGACGCGGCGATTGCCGGGCTGCGCGAGCGGAAGGTGATCTGAGCGTCAGTCCTGAGATTTCGCCACCACAGGCGCAACGGAGATGAGCCGAACTGACAGCCAGCGGCTCGCAGCCTGTCCTGGTAGCAAAATTCCAGGCCAACAGGCGATTGCGAGCCGGGGACTGAACTGTGCCACGCCCACGGACACCAGAAATCCAAACGTGGTGACAGTGCTGAGTGTCAAATAGTGCCAGCCCTCTCGCCGTGCATCATCGGTAGACAGTATGAGCGGGTGATATAACGCATAGCTCCACATTATCGTGAGCATCATCGAGATGAATGCGCCGTTTGTCGCATAGACGGACACACTCAAGGGCGACAATGGGAAATTACCGAGCACGTCCGCGCTGAACGGCACAAGAATGATGCCGAACAGGAAGCAAAGATTCAGTATCATCAGACACTCGTCACCGCGGACGATAACGTTGTGCATCCGATAGTGCAGCACCCAGCATCGCGCGGAAATGACGTAGCTGATCGCCAACAAAAGAAGCTGCGGGAGGAGTGCGGACAGCTTCCCGGCAAGCCCGCCGTCGGGTCCGCCTGCAGCAGCCGGAAGCTGGATGGTGAAGGCCAGGAATGTCATCGCCACGGCAAATATGCCGTCGGCGAGATTAGTGAGACGAGAGAACTCCAGGACCGGTTTGCGCAAGCGAATTTACCGGGGCGGGCTCGTGTAGCGTGACGTCGAGGTCGGGCGTGCGGTGCCAGTGGTGATGACGATAGGTTCGGCAGGCAGCAGACGCGGCTCGCCCTGCCCTTCCCACAACCAGTATTTGTTGGCGCTGGTGCCGTTGACCGCGACGACCTTGTGATTGTCCTTCACGTCGATCGCGTGGATCGTCACGCGGCTGATCAGGCCGCCCTTCAATGCGCGCATGTCCTCGACGGCTTCGCTGACTGCATCGGCAACGCGCGCGCCCCGCTTCATGTACAGCACGATCGACCGCGCGGTACAGCAGCGGATAGTCATCTCACCGGCACCCGTGCAGGCAGCGGCGCCGTAGCGTGTATCAGCATACGAACCGGCGCCGACGATCGGGCTGTCGCCGAGGCGGCCCGGATATTTCCAGCCCCAGCCTGATGTGCTGGTGCCGGAGCAGATGTTGCGGGATGCGTCGTGTGCCAGGAATACGGTGGTGTCCCCGCCCTCGGGCTCTTGATCCGAGGGGCGACCAACTTCCGGATCGATCGCATGGCGGCAGAGCGCCGCGAGTTGTGTATCCGGCCACGCACGCTTCTGCTCGGCAGAGACTTCGTTGTCGAACCAGGCCTGCCACGCCCGGCGTGAGTCCTCGATCAGATTGTCCGCAGGCTCGGCACCGATCTCGCGCGCGAACAGGGCGGCCCCCTCGCCCACCAGGAACTCGTGCGGCAGCCGCCGCATGATCTCGCGTGCGACGCTTACTGGATGCAGGTAGCCCTGCAGCGCGCCGACGGCCCCGGTGCGCAGCGTACTCCCGTCCATCATGCAGGCATCGAGTTCCATTTCGCCCAGCAGGTTCGGCCAGCCGCCGCGCCCGACCGTACGGACCGACGGATCAGCCTCGATCAGGCGGATGCCCGCCTCGATCGCATCGAGCGCATGCGCGCCTTCCGTCAGCAGCCGCGCCGTCGTTGGCGCGCCGAGTGTGCCTTCGTTGTTTGTGACAAGGATCATCGTGGGCCTGCATCAACGTGAACGTCGGCAGGGTGCCCTCATCCGTCACCTTGTCAAATACCGCCCGCGTCGCCGTTTTCGCCCGGCTGCTCGACGCGCTGGCAGAAGCGGATGGAGTTGCCGAAAGGATCGATCACGCCGGTCTCAAGCGTGCCCCATGGCATCTTTTCAAGACCAGGCCGCATATAGCGGTAGCCCTTCGCGCTGATCTCACGTTGGAACGCCTCGACGCCGTCCATCATGACGCGAACATGCGAACCGGGCGTGCCGTCGCCGTGATGCTCGCTCAGATGCAGAATCAGGTTCCCGCGAGAGATCTGACGATAGAGCGGAGCGCCATCATCGAACCTGTGATCCCAATCGACCGTGAAGCCGAGAAAGCCCTGATAGAATTCATCTGCCTTGGCGATGTCGAATACGCGCAATACTGGTACGACCCGATAGAAGCTGATCTCCATATCGAACTTTCATACCGTAGTGGCATGCCTACGGGACTACCGTCGCCTCGGAAAATCAAGTTCTGAAACATTGCAGACTGTAGCGTTTCTATGCCCCTGCGCGAGCGAGACATCGAGCCTCAGATCACCCCCTCCTCGGCGAGTTTCTCGACATCGCTGCTGGACATGCCGAGGAGCGTTGTCAGCAGCCACTCGTTATCCTCGCCGTAGCACGGCGCGCCGCGGTTGGTCAGGCCGCCGATATAGGCAGGGGTGCGACTGAACTTCATCGGCAGTTCGTAAATTGGCCAAGTGCCGATCTTGGTACCGGTGACCTCGGTGAGCCAGTTCAGATGTCGCAACTGCGGATCAGTATCGCAGCGGTCCTCGGCGGACTGACACACGCCCGCCGGCACGCCGGCACGCTGAAGCTTCATCATGCAGTCATAGCGATCCTGCGTGCGCGTCCACGCTTCGACCGCGGCATCGAGTGAATCCTGATGCAGCAGACGGTGCTCCAGCGTGTTGAAACGGCGGTCTTCGAGCCACGCGCCCTGCCCTGCCACGTGCGCCAGCGCCCGCCATTCAGCATCGGTGAAGCAGGCGATGGCGATCCAGCGATCCTTTCCAGTGCAGCGATACGCGCCATGCGGTGCCGCCGGCTTGTAGGGCGAGCGGTTGCCATAGCGTCGCCACTCCCGCTCGTTTGCCGACCAATCGAGAATTGTCGCGCCGGTCAGGAACAATCCGGACTCGCATTGCGATGCATCGATCCATTGGCCCTCACCGGTACGCTCGCGGTGATACAGCGCACCAAGCAGCGCAAGCGCGTAACCATAGGCACCCATCCAGTCGAGAAAGGAGTAGCCAAACCCCACCGGCATCGCCGGTTCCGGCAACCCGGACATGTCGCCCTGCCCGCCGAATGCGGCGGCAACGGGACCGACGGTGCGCATGCGTCCATACGTGCCATGCGCACCCATACCGGATTGCTGGATGTAGATGATGTCCGGCCTGATGCTCTTCATCACGTCATAGCCGAAGCCGAGACGCTGCAGCACGCCAGGCGAAAATCCCTCGGCCACGACGTCGCAGATACGCACGAGGTCTTTGGCGATCTGCAGTCCCTTCGGATGGCGGATATTCAGCGAGATGCCACGCTTGCCGGCGTTCTTGTTGTTGAACTGACCGCCCATGTCGGCATCCCTGACACCCGGCAACGGCCCGGTCGCCGCATCGCGGGCCGCACGGCCGCCGACCGGTGCCATCGCCGCCAGGCGCGTATCGGGATTGTCCTTCCACTCCACCTTGAAGCTCTCGGCGCCCATCGCGGAAAGGAAACGCGTTCCGCCGGCAGACGCGAGGAACCAAGCGAAATCCAGGATCTTCACGCCCTGCAGCGGGAACGGCTTGTCATGCAGTGCCGAAAGCATCGGGTTCGTCACACGACGTGGCTCAGCAGGTACACTCGGCGGCCGCATATCTTCGCCCAGTATCGCAGCCGTGTCTTCGCCCAGCAGCGGCGCACGCCGCCCCACCTGCCAGCTCGTCTTGTTGCTCAGCCACTTGCTGGTCGGATAGCGGAAGCTGCGGCCATGCTCGGGATGCGGAACATCGGCGAAACTCCTGCGTTTCAGCCAATGTTCGTCCAATGCGTTTTCGTGCGGCTTGCGCAGCGGCGCCCAAAGCAGGCCGGCATCCTGGGCCTCACGCCACGGCATGTCGGCATAGGTCCACGCACGGATAAACCGCTGCACGACGTCCAGCATATGCGCGCGCGTCTCGTCGCCCGCCTGCGATCCCGGCACCTGGCGCGCCTTCAAATCGGCGTCCGGTGGGGGCGGCTGCAGATCCGCCTGCATGCCGTATTTCGACAGCAACGGCACCAGGTTCTTCAGATCGCGCGCGCCCATGCCGTGCGAGATGAACCAGCGGCCGTCCTTCGTGTGACTGATACTCGGCGAATGATTCGGCGTCTCCGCTGCATGCCGGTTGGTCATCCGCCATATCGGCACGCGACGCATCACCCAGTGCATGATGTCGAGTTCCGGGTTCTTCGACACCGCCTCGTGCACCGCCACCGATACGTCCTGTCCCTGCCCGCTGCGGTGACGATGGATCAGTGCGGCGATGATGCCGGTCGCGAGCTGCTCGCCGGCGATGTGATACGCGTGCCAGATCTGCGGCGCGATCGGCGGCGTGTCGTATTCCAGATTGGGATCCGGATCATAGCCGCAGTTCATCATGATCCCGCCGAGTGCGAGGTGGATCAGGTCGGAGCTGCGAAAATCCTTCCACGGTCCGTCATCACCGAACGGTGTCATGCGCGCGGTCACCAGCGACGGGAAGCGTCCACTGATCGCGGCGCGATCGAGGCCCAGTGCTTCGTTCAGCGCACCGCAGCTTGCGTCCAGCAGCACGTCCGCGCCTTCCAGCAGGCGCAGCATGTGCTCGCGCGCCAACGTCTCGCGCAGATCGAGCACCACCGATTTCTTGTTGCGATTGTAGTTCCAGAAGAACAGCGAGCGTTCCAGACCGGGCTCATCCTCCAGGAACGGACCGATCCGCCGCGTCGCATTCCCTTCCGGCGGCTCGACTTTCACCACCTCCGCGCCGAGACCCGCGAGCAGCAGCCCGGTATATTCGGCCATCTCGTCCGCCACCTCGATGACGCGCAGTCCGGCCAGCATGCCTGGGCCCGCGTTGCCCATCATCTCGCCCGGGCCGTGTGCGATCTCGCTGGCGTCCGACATGTGCGTCCTCCTTACGGCCGCGTGCGGCTCAACATCTCCAGCAGCATCGCGTTGAACTGCTCCGGCGCCTCATACGCCACCCAGTGGCCGGCACCCGCGATCATGCGCACATCGGCATCCGGCCGCAGCCCGCGCAGTGCCGCCACGCGTTGCGGCGCGCGCGGATTGGCCGGCGCATCACGCTCGCCCCAGATGCCGTTCACGGGCGAGACCACCTGCCTGAGAGCATTCGGCAACGCCCCGCTGCGCGAGAGAGTCGGCGTCTTCAGCCGGGAATGGCGCGTGTTCCACTCCTGGATCGCCAGCGCCAGGTCGTCGATCTTCGCGGGATCGGCGATCATCAGCCGGTTCAGATTGATCCGGTGCGTCGCGACGCGTTCCTCGCCGGCGAGATGCCGCACCTTCAGCAATTCCACGGCACTTCCGGAAGGTCCCACACCGCTCGAGCCGATGATGGTCACGGACCGCACGCGGGCGCCATGTATCGCGCCTATGCACGTTGACATCGTGCCGCCGAACGAGAAGCCGGCGACGTCGTAGCGGGCGGTCTCGCCGAGCACGACGTCGATCCCGTGGGCCACGATGCGGGCGACGGCCATGGCATCGTCGCCAGTCGGCGGGAACGCTGATTCGCCTAGTCCGGGCAGATCCGGCACCAGCAGGCGGTACTCGCGCGACAGCACATCGATATTGTGCGCCCAGTGCCGCCACGATCCCGCGCCGCCGTGGAACAGCACGAGCACCGGTCCCTCGCCCCAGCAGCGCCAGACCATGTTTCCCTCGCCGCACGGCGTTTCCGTTCTCCATGCGGTCCGTTCGAGCCGGTTCAAAAATGCCGCCGGCTCCAGTTCGACCCGATCGTTCATCCGGTTTCCATTTATCGATATTCGTGGAAGGCTAGGGACGCCGCCGCGACATCGTCAAGGTCAGGCCCAGACGTTACGGAACGCACGAAACCATGACGATCGTCTTTATCGGCGACATCCACCAACAGTGGCACAGCGTCGAACGCGGCCTCGCGGAGCTCGATCCGCTGCCCCAGGCGGCAATCCTGCTCGGCGATATCCAGTGCGATAAGCCGCTCGATCATCTGGCCACGCCACTGCTCGACCGCGGCATCGACGTGCACTGGATCTTCGGCAATCACGACAACGACGGCGGCCCCGAGATGTGGGCCAACCTGGTGGAGCCAGACCGCAATCCGCGCACGACGCAAGGAGCCCTGCACGCGCGGGTTGTCGAGATCGCCGGGGTGCGCATCGCCGGCCTCGGCGGCACGTTCCGACCGCGCATCTGGGAACCGCCCGAGCCCCCACGCCTGCACCGGCGCGAACAGCTTCCCGACGATCTGGCCCATCTCAACTGGGGAGAGGAACACGTCGCTGCGCTGATCCACTCACTCGGCGCCACGGCGATCTGGCCGGAGGATTACGACTACCTCGCCGGCCAGCGCGCCGACATTCTGGTGACACACGAGGCGCCGCGCAGCCATCCGTCCGGCAACGCGGCACTCGACGCATTGGCGCGCGCCATGGGTGCCAGCCTGATCGTGCACGGCCACCACCATGTTTCGTACCGCGCCGTCGCACCCGACGGACTGCGAGCCATGGGCGTCGCCGCGGCGTGGGGTGCCACGATCGACGGCGAACTGCTGTGGCCCGGCGAGGCGCCGCGCCATCTCGGCAGCCTGATCGCCGGATGGTCGCTTGAGGCGAAGGCTATGACCCAGTAATAACTGTTCGTCATCCCCGCGAAAGCGGGGACCCAGGCGACTGGCACACGTTATGCGGGCCTGGATCCCCGCTTTCGCGGGGATGACAATGAAGAAATAACAGGAGGCAGACGAACCACGTGGACCTCGAAGTCCTGATCGAAAACACGCTGAATGTGCTCGCCGCCGGTCTCACCATCGGCTGTATCTACGGGCTCATGTGCATCGGCCTCGGACTGATATTCGGCATCATGCGCATCGTCAACTTCGCCCAGGGCGAGCTGCTGATGCTTGGCATGTACGCCAGCCTTTACCTGGTCACTGGCGCCGGCGTGTTCGCCTTCCTTGGTCCTTACGTCGGACCGTTCGTCGGTGCGTTATGTGCCGGCCCGATCGTGTTCGCCGGCGGCGCACTGCTGCACAAGTTCCTGATTGCGCGCGTTTCAGGCCTGCGCACCGCCGGCACCATCGACGATGGGCATTTCGGCCAGCTTCTCGTCACCCTGGGTATCTCGCTGATCCTTCAGAACGGCGGGCTGATCGTATTCGGCTCCTCGCCCGAGACCGTTCGCACACCGCTCGCATCGAGCGCGGTCATGATCGACGGCTTCTACGGCGACGCCACTGTGTTCCTCAACAAGGCGCGGCTCATCGCGTGCGCCGTCGCGATCATCACCGCGATCGCGCTGTACCTGATGCTGGAATACACCCAACTCGGCAAATCATTGCGCGCCGCGGCGGACAATCCGACGGCGGCGACCTACATGGGCATCGACGTCGACCGTGCCTACCGCATCGCCTTCGCACTCGGCTGCGGCATCACCGCGGTCGCCGGCGGCCTGATGGCGACCTACCTGTCGTTCGGTCCTTTCATTGGGCTCGACTACGTCATCATCATGTACTCGGGTGTCGTGCTCGGCGGCATGGGCAGCATCCTCGGCGCCTTCTGGGGCGGACTGACGGTGGGCTTCGTGCAGCAATGCTCCTCGCTGGTGCTGCCGCCGCAGTTGCAGAATGCCGCAATCTTCGTGGTGTTCCTGTTGATCGTCATGCTGCGCCCGCAAGGCCTGTTCGGCCGATCGGCGGAACGCGCATGAGGCAAGGTGCGAGCGCACGGTTGCGCCGCGATGGAATTGCGCTCGCCGTTGTCACTGTCGTGTACCTGGCGATCTCGGCCTTCGTCACCAACAGCTACTACCAGTTGATCCTGACCCTGGTGCCCATCTGGGCCGTGTTCGGCGTTTCCTGGAACATCCTGTCAGGCTATGGCGGACAGCTTTCCTTCGGACACGCGTCATTCTTCGGCATTGGCGCGTACACGGTCACGCTGGCACTCATCTATTGGGACCTAACACCGTGGCTGGGCATTCCACTCGGCATGGTGGTCGGCGCCATCGCGGCCGTGATCATCGGTACGCCCACGTTCCGCCTGCGCGGGCACTATTTTGCGTTGTCGATGCTGGCCTATCCGCTGGCCATCCTTTACTTCCTGCAATACCTCGGCTTTCAAGAACTGTCGCTGCCGATGCATCGTGAGCACCCGGCGCAGTTTCTGGAGTTCACCGATCCGCGTCTCTACACCGTCGTCGCCATGGGCCTGCTGGCGGCGGGTGTGCTGACCTGCATGCTGGTGGAGAATTCGCGCTTCGGCCTGGCTTTGCTGGCGATCCGGCAGAATGAGCTGGCAGCCGAGGCAGCCGGCATCAATGCGCGGCAATGGAAGATGCGCGCGCTGATCACCTCGGGCACGATAGCCGCCGCAGCCGGTGGCCTGTACGCGTGCGTGCTGCTTGTTGTCACGCCTGACTCGGTATTCGGTCTTCTGGTCTCCGCTCAACCGGTGGTGGTCACGCTGTTCGGCGGCGTGACTGCAATCTGGGGTCCGGTGATCGGCGCAGCAGTGCTGGTGCCTCTGGCGGAATCACTGAACGCCCAACTCGGCAACATCATTCCAGGCATCCAGGGCGTGGTGTATGGCGCCGCCATCATCGTAATTATCTTGGCTGCACCGGACGGGTTGTTCTGGACCATCCGCGACCGCTGGTTCCGACGCGCATTGCCGCCACCGCCCCCTGCCCTGCCCGCCGCTTCGGTGGCAGCGCGCGCCTATGCCGCAGTCAGCGCTTCCGCGCCGCTGCTGGAGGTGCGCGAACTGTCGCGCTCGTTCGGTGGTCTGCGCGCGGTCAGCCAGGTGAGCTTCAGTATCGCGCATGGCGAGATCCTCGGCATCATCGGTCCGAACGGCGCGGGCAAGACCACGCTTTTCAACGTGCTGAACGGCGTGCTGCCGGCCGACGAGGGCAACGCGACATTGGCCGGCGAGTTGCTGCTCGGGCAGAAGGTGTATCAGGTGTGCCGCATGGGCGTCGGGCGTACGTTCCAGGTCGTGCGCAGCTTTCCGCGATTGCCGTTGCTGGACAATGTCGTGGTTGGTGCTTACGGCGCCGGATTGCCTGATCGCGATGCGGTGGCCGCAGCGGAACTCGCCTTGCGCCGCGTCGGCCTGCTGCAATCGGCCACACGCCAGGCCGGACAGCTTACCAACAAGCAGCTGCGGCTGATGGAACTGGCGCGCGCGCTCGCCGGCCAGCCGCGTCTGTTGCTGTTGGATGAGACGCTGGCCGGACTGGGACGCGACGAATGCGATGAGCTGCTCGACGTGCTGGCGAAGCTGCGCGACGAAGGCATGACGATCGCGATCATCGAGCACACGATGCACGCGATGATGCGGCTGGCCGATCGCTTCATGGTGCTGGATCATGGCGCGGTGCTGGCGACTGGATTGCCGCGCGACGTGGTGGAGGATCGGGCGGTGATCGAGGCGTATCTCGGCAAGAAGTTCCTGGCGCGGCAAAATGCGTAGGTGGAAGCAGGAGATTCTGGTTCAGGTTCTCCCCCTCCCCTTGCGGGACGGGGTTGGGGGGAGGGGGAACACTTCTGCTGCAGTTGCCCACACCCATCCCCATGCTTGAAGTCCGCAACATCTCCGTGTCGTATGGTGGCCTGCGCGCGCTGACAGATGTGTCGCTGTCGGTTGCTGACGGTCAGTTCGTCACCGTGGTCGGCCCGAATGGTGCCGGCAAGTCCACTTTGTTCAAGACCATCTGCGGCATCGTGCCACCCGTGCAAGGTAGCATCACATTCGGCGACCAAAACCTCCTCACTACCTCGGCCGCAGCGCGCGCGCATCTCGGTATCGCCCATGTGCCAGAGGGCCGACAGGTGTTCAGGACGCTCACCGTCCGCGAGAACCTGGAAATGGGCGCCTACACCAAGGCCGGTCGCACTCACTGGCAACGCACACTCGAACGTATCCACACGCTGTTCCCGATCCTGGCCGAACGCGCCACGCAGCTTGCGGGCACGCTATCCGGTGGCGAACAGCAGATGCTGGCCATCGGCCGTGGCCTTGCCTCCGCGCCGCGGCTGCTGATGCTGGACGAACCCTCGATGGGCCTGGCGCCCGCCGTGGCCGACACGATCTTCGAACGCATCTCGCAGATCCACCGGGAGGACGGCGTCACCATCCTGTTGGTGGAACAACGTGTTGCCGAGGCGCTGGAGCTGTCGGATCATGGCTATGTGTTGGAGACCGGACACATGGTGCTCGACGGCTCGTACGAGACGCTGCTTGCGGATGACCGCGTGCGCCGCTCCTATCTTGGGCTCACCGAGGCTTAGTGCCGGTATGGAAGGGAAAACGCCATCATGACAAACGTATCCACGATCGGCCGACGGACGGCGATGGGCCTCGGGTTGGCGACCGGTGCCGCGGCGATCGCGCCTCGGCGCGCCAGGGCGCAGGCGAAGGAGGTGCCGATCGCGATGCTGGTGCCGCTGTCGGGCCCATGGGCGCGCCAGGGCATCCTGGAGCAGTTCGGCGCCCGCATGGCGATCGACGACGTGAACAACGCCGGTGGCATCAAGGCGCTTGGTGGCGCGAAGCTGAAACTGCTCGAATACGATACACAGGACAGCGCCGAGAAGGCGAAGGACTCGGCCCAGCGCATGCTGGCGCAGAACGCCGACGTCGTCGGCGGCTTCGGCTGTTGGCTGTCTACCTTCACGCTGGCGGTCACCGAGGTGACCGAGCGCGCCGAATTGCCGTGGCTGACACTGTCCTATTCCGACGCGATCACCGGCCGCGGCTTCAAGTATGTGTTCCAATCCTCGCCGACCGCCGACGCGCAGGCCGAGGAGTTGCTGCCGAGCATCGTTGCGCTGGCCGAGAAATCCACCGGGAAACGGCCAACCAAGGTTGCATTCATCGGTGACAATTCCGCGGCCCCGGTCAGCTTCATGAAGGCGATCCACGATCATGTGCTGAAGGATAGCAAGCTGACCTCCGTGGCAGACGAGGTATACACTCCACCTCTTGCCGACGCGACGACGATGGTGCAGCACATCCGCTCCGCGCGACCGGACTTTGTCGTGTTCCAGTCCACCAACGTACCTGACGACAAGTTGCTGGTGGACAAGTTCGCCGAAATGGGCATGGCCGGAGCCAAGATGCCGAAGGTCGGCGGCGGTGGGCATTGGTGCGTGCCGGAGTTGCTCAAGGTTGCCGGCGCGGAGAATCTGGAAGGCGTTTTGGTCGGTCTGGCGAACTGGCCCGGCAAGCAGGTCGAGGACGTGTCGAAGCGCTTCATCGAGCGTACCAAGGAACCCTGGTTTGGCCACGACTCGATCTTCGCCTATGTCCATGTGATGATCTTCAAGGAAGCGCTTGGAGCGCGCCGGGGTTGCCGAGCGCCACAAGGTGGCGCAGGCGATCCGTGAACTCGACATGACCGATGGCCCCGCTCGGTTCTTCCCCGACGGTCGGGTGAAGTATGACGAGAAGGGGCGTCGGGTCGGCGCACAGCTTTGCATCGTGCAGTGGCAGAACGGCAAGCCGGTGGCGGTGGGCCCCACCTCAATTGCCAGTGCGCAGGCCAAGTGGGGAGTCTGATTGCCGTGGCCGAGCCGTATGAGGTCTATGCCGTGCATTACGCGCATAATCCGAATGCGCGGCGCGCCAACAACTTCATCGGCGGCGATCCGCACGATGCTCCGATGCCGCTCGACTACTTCGTATGGGCGATCAAGGGGCCGGAACGAACGTTCGTGTTCGATACCGGCTTCGACGCCCCGATGGGCGAGAAGCGCCAGCGGCAGTTCGTGCGATCGCCCTCGGTGGGGTTGAAGGCGATCGGCGTTGAGCCGGTTGATGTGCGCGACGTAATCCTGTCGCACATGCACTACGACCATTGCGGCAACTACGACCTGTTCCCGCACGCGCGCTACCATCTGCAGGATATCGAGATGGCTTACTGCACCGGGCGGTGCATGTGCCATGCTGGGCTGCGCGCGCCGTTCGAGGAAGAGGACGTGGTGGCAATCGTGCGCAAGCTGTTCGAGGGCCGCGTCGCGTTCCACGACGGCGTCGACGAAATGGCGCCGGGTCTAAGCGTGCATCACGTCGGCGGGCACTCGAAGGGGCTGCAGGTGGTGCGGGTGTGGACGCGGCGCGGCTGGATGGTGCTGGCGTCAGATGCCAGCCACTTCTACGCCAACATGGAGCAAGGTCGCGCGTTTCCGATCATGCACAGCCACGAGGCGACGCTGGCGGGCTACGATACGATGCGGAAGCTCGCCAGTGCGCCGAGCGCGATCATTCCGGGGCATGATCCGTTGGTGCTACAGCGGTATCCGGCGGCAAGACCGGGGTTGGAGGGGATTGCGGTGCGGCTGGACGCCGATCCCGCGAGCTGACGCACCCCTGTCATTGCGAGCGAAGCGAAGCAATCCCCATCACTGCGGTGGGGATTGCTTCGTCGCCTCGCTCGTCGGCAATGACAGGGTTACGGCATGAACGCGCCGCCGTTCACATGGATCGTCTGACCGGTGATAAAGCGCGCCGGCGGTGAGCAGAGGTGACGCACCATTTCGGCGACCTCTTCAGGCCTGCCGAGACGTCCTGCCAGATTGTCGGGCAGGCTCGCGCGCCCGGCGTTGCCGCCTGCGGCAAAGCCGCGCACGGTGTCGATCGTGCCGGGCACGACGCAGTTCACCGTCACTGTCGGCGCCAGTTCCTTTGCCAGCGCGCGGGTCAGGCCGAGCATGCCGGCCTTCGCGGTGACCGCGTGGACGCGGCCTTTCGCGCCGAGATGCGCGGCGATGCCGCCTAGGTTGACGATGCTGCCGCCCCCTGCAGCCAGGATGTGCGACGCGGCAGCGTGCGCGCAGTAGAACGCACCATCCAGCGTTGCGCCGAGGATTTCGCGCCACTCCTCGGGGGTGAGTTCGGAGAACTTCGTCTGCCGCCGCACCGAGGCGTTGTTCACGAGCACATCCAAGCGTCCGAAGCGCGAAACCGCGGCTTCCACCAGTCCCCTCGCCTGCTTCGCATCGGAGATGTCCGCAAGATGCACCGCAGCCTCGCCGCCGGCCTCGATGATCAGCGCGGCCGTGCGCGCGCAATCTTCCGCTGAACTGCGCGCTGTCACCATGATACGGTAACCGTCGCGTGCCAGCGCCAGCGCGGTTGCGCGACCGATGTTCAATGCGCTGCCGGTGACCACCGCGACCTTTTGTTCCTCTGCCATGATGCACTCCCTCGCTTCGCGCCGATTGGACTCGCAATCGCGCTTGGTGTGCAATAGCGGCGACACCAACCGGAAGGAGGAAACTGATGGCCCAGGCACCCTCGACTGAATCGCGCGACCGCGTACGCGGCACGGTTCCCAAGCTGATCGACCTTTCGGAGAAGGTGCTGTTCGGCGATGTGTGGGAGCGCCCGCAGCTTTCCAAACGCGACCGCAGCCTGATCGTCTGCGCCACCCTGATCGCCACCTATCGGCCGGAGCAGTTGCGTGGACATCTGCAGCGTGCGTTGGCCAACGGCGTGACGAAGGAGGAGCTGTCCGAGGTGATCACGCATCTCGCCTTCTATGCCGGCTGGCCTGCGGCAATGTCGGCGGCGAACATCGCGCGCGAGGTCTTCGAAGCCAATTGAGGAGGAGCGTGCCATGCAGGCGGGATTCATCGGCCTCGGCACCATGGGCGCCAGCATGGCCGCCAACTTGCAGAAGGGGTTGAAAGCGCGCGGCGATACGCTGGTGGTGCACGACATCCGCCGCGAGGCGGCCGCGCGTCACGTGCGTGACGGCGCGATCTGGGCGGACTCGCCGCAGGCGGTGGCGGAGCAGAGCGAGGTGATCTTCACCTCGCTTCCCGGCCCGCCCGAGTTCGAGGCTGTGACGGCCGGACTGCTCGCCGGCATCAGGAAGGATGCGGCGTACTTCGATCTGACCACGAACTCGCCGACTGTGGTGCGCAAGGCACATGATGCTTTCGCCGCGAAGGGCGCGCATCTGCTCGATGCGCCGGTGAGCGGCGGACCACGCGGCGCGGCGAGCGGCAAGCTGGCGATCTGGTGTGGCGGCGAAGAGGACGTGTTCGACAAGTGGAAGCCGGTGCTCGACATGATCGGCGACGCGGCACGCTACATCGGACCCATCGGCGCCGGATCGGTCGCCAAGCTGGTGCACAACTGCTTCGGCTACATAGCGACTGCGGCCGCGGCGGAGGTGTTCAGCATGGGCGTGAAGGCGGGCATCGAACCGTTGGCGATCTGGGAGGCGGTGCGTCAGGGTGCGATCGGCAGGCGTGGTGCGTTCGACTCGCTGACCGATCAGTTCCTGCCGAACAAGTACGAGCCGCCGGCATTCGCGCTGCGCTTGGCGCACAAGGACGTGTCGCTGGCGACGGCCCTGGGACGGGAACTGAACGTGCCGATGCGGCTGGCGAACCTGGCGTTGGCCGACCTGGCGGAAGGGCTAAACCGCGGCTGGGCGGATCGCGATTCACGTTCGATGATGCTCTGCCAGCTGGAACGGGCGGGCGTGAAGATCGAGGTCGATCCGCAACGCCTGACCGAGGCACTGGAGAACAAGGCGAAGAGCGGATAGCCCCAAGCAAGGAGAAAAGCGTCTCCCGCTCCCCTCGCGGGAGGGGGGTTGGGAGGAGGGGGCGACGCCAGTACCGCACGGCCTTGCTCGCCGTCCTCCTCCTTCCTTAAGTTACGTTCCGCCGCAGCTGAAACCGTGGTTCGCGCCAGGCATCGCTGCGCATCACCTCGCGCAGTGTCGCAACCGCGTCCCACACATCGACGTGCCGCACATAGAGCGGCGCCAGACCGAAACGCAGCACGTCCGGTGCACGAAAGTCGCCGATGACGCCGCGCTCGATGAGTGCCTGCATGATCGCGTAGCCATGCGGATGGGCGAACGCGACCTGGCTGCCACGAGCCGATGGCTCGCACGGCGTCAGCAGCCTGAATTCACGCTCCTTCTGCATAAGCTCGACGAACAGCTCGGCCAGCCTCAGCGACTTTGCGCGCGCGGCCGCCATCGGCGCTTCCAGCGCAATATCGATCCCCACCTCGAGCGCCGCGAGGGACAGGACCGGTGGAGTTCCGACCACCGCGCGCGCGGTGCCCCCGGCCGGCCGATAGGTGCTCTCGAACGCAAACGGCGCGGCATGGCCGAGCCAGCCGGTCAGCGGAAGGCGCAGATCGGCTTGAAGGTGTTTGGCGACGTATAGAAACGCCGGAGCGCCGGGGCCACCGTTGAGATACTTGTAGCCACATCCCACCGCGAGATCGACGCCGTCGGATTCAAGCTGCAACGGCACCGCGCCGGCGGAGTGCGAAAGGTCCCACAGCACCAGAGCGCCCACGTGATGTGCGGCGCGCGTCAGAGCCGCCATGTCATGCATCGCACCACTGCGGTAGTCGACATGTGTGAGCATCAGCACCGCCGTCCGCTCATCGAGCGCTGCCAGCACATCGGGCTCTTGCCGCAACTCATACTGGCGTTGCAGCAATGCTGTGAGACCCTGCGCTACATACAGGTCGGTTGGGAAATTGCCTTCCTCGGTCAGTATTACCTTCCGACCGGGACGTTCGTTCAACGCCGCCGCGAGCAGCTTGAACAGATTCACCGATGTCGAGTCCGCCACCACGGTCGTGCCGGGCGCGGCGCCGATCAGCCGGCCAATCTTTTCGCCGATGCGGAACTGCAGGTCGATCCAGCCGTGCTCCGTCCAGCTGCGGATCAGCGACTGTCCCCACTCCTGCTCCATCACCTCCGCTATCCGAGCCTTGGTCGCCTTTGGCAGCGGACCCAGGGAATTGCCGTCGAGATAGATCACGCCATCGGGCAACACGAACCGATCGCGGAATGCTGCCAGCTCATCGGCTCGATCCAGCGCCGCCGCGTCGTCGCGCGTGAATTCAGTCATCCTTCTGCAGGACGACACCGGCCATGGTACCGCCATCCACCACCAGCGTATGCCCGGTGACGAAACTCCCCGCCGGCGAGGCGAGGAACACGGCTGCACCGGCGATCTCGTCCGGTTCGCCGATCCGCTGCAACGGATTGTCGCGCGTCGTCTTGCGATAGCGCACAGGATCTTCCCACAGCGCGCGTGCAAAATCGGTGCGCACCAGACCCGGCGCGATGCAGTTGGCGCGCACGTTCTTCGGTCCCCACTCCACCGCGATGTTGCGTGTCAGTTGCATGTCGGCGGCCTTGGAGATGCCGTACAGCCCGAGCGACGCCGTACCGCGCAATCCCCCGATCGACGAGATGACGATGAACGATCCGCCGCCGCGCTCCGCCATCCGCGGGCACACCATGTTCGCCAGCCAGAAGTTGCTGCGCACATTGGCGCCCATGACGCGCTCATACACCTCGTCTGATGCACGCGCCGCCGGTCCCAGGTACGGGTTGACCGCGGCATTGCTCACCATGATGTCGATCGCGCCCCACACCGCCGTGGTCTGATCGACCAGCTTCTGCAATTCCTCCTTGCGTGCGATATGACAGGGAATCACCGTCGCTTCGCCACCCTTGGAACGGATGCCGGCGGCGACCTGCTCGCACACATCGGCCTTGCGGCTGGACACCACGACCTTCGCCCCATGCTCCGCCATGCGTTCGGCGATCGCCCGACCGATCCCCTTGCTGGAGCCGGTGATGACCGCGACCTTGCCCGTCAGATCGAACAGCGACGACATCCTGGCGTCCTTTGCTGAAAAGCTACCGATCAGTATGCTCGCCCATTGCAAACGTCAATCGAGCCCGCCATGAAAGCGAAACGAACGACCGTCTACCAGCACGCTGACCTGACGCGCCTGCTGCATCCCGCCAGCATCGCGGTGATCGGTGCGTCCACCCGGGCAGGTTCGTTCGGTGAGCGCGTGCTGATGAACCTGCAGCACTATGGCGGGCGGGTCTATCCTGTGAACGCGCGCTATGAGCGGATCGGCGACCAGCGCTGCTATCCAAATGTCGCATCGCTGCCCGAAGTGCCTGACAGCGCCGTTGTCACCGCGCCGCGCGAGGCGGTCGAGGAGATCGTGCTGGAATGTGCGTCTGCGGGCGTCGGCGGCGTGATCGTGTTCGCGTCGGGTTATGCCGAGACCGCCAAGGAGGAGCGCATTGCGCAGCAGCACCGCCTCGCGGCGATCGCGCGCGAGAGCAACATGCGCATCGTGGGGCCCAACTGCATCGGGGTGGTGAATGCACCGCTCGACATGCGTGTGACGTTCATGGACATCACGCCGATCCCTGCCCCGCGCAGGCAGTCGATCGGCATGGTTAGTCAGTCCGGTGCTCTCGGCATGGCGCTGGCGCAGGCGGTGGTGCGCGGCGTGTCGTTCAGCCACGTGCTGACATCGGGCAATTCCTGCGACGTCGACATGGCCGACTACATCTCCTATCTCGCCGACGATCCGTCGTGCGCCGCGATCGCCTGCGTGTTCGAGGGTATGGCGGAACCCGAGCGCATGCTGATCGCCGCCGAACGCGCCTGGCAGCGCGACAAGCCGCTGATCGTGTTCAAGATGGCGACAGGCGAGCAGGGCGCTGCGGTGGCAATGTCCCACACCGGTTCGCTCGCCGGATCACAGGCCGCGTATCGCGCGGTGTTCCGTCGCGCCGGCGCGATCCTGGTGGATGACTACGAGGCGTTGTGCGAGACCGCGGCATTCTTCGCGAAGGCGAAACCGCCGAAGGCCCGCGGCGTCGCGGTGGTTGCGGCATCCGGCGGCGCGGCGATCATGGCGGCCGATCGCGCCGAACAGTTCGATGTGCCGTTGTCGCAGCCATCGGACTCGGTCCGCGAGGTGTTGCTGGCGCATATTCCGGAGTTCGGCTCCGCGCGCAATCCGTGCGACGTGACAGCGCAGATCCTGGCCAATCCGGAATCGCTGGGCGCTTGCGCCGACGCACTTCTCGGCGATCCGGCGTATGGCGCGCTGGTGGTGCCCCAGACCTACGGCTACGCGCCGTCGGCAAGGCGCGTAGGCGTCTATGACTCGCTTGCGGCGAAGCACGGCAAGATTGCCTGCATCGCCTGGCAAAGCGAATGGTTGGAAGGCCCAGGCGTAAAGGAGGCGGAAGAAGCGGAGCATGTCGCGTTGTTCCGCTCGATGCCGTCGTGTTTTGCTGCTCTCGCGGCGTGGCATTGGCGGGCGGCGAAGCGCGCTGCGCATACGGCGGCCAACGCGCCGACGCCTGCGGATACCGTGCGACGAGCAGGCGCGATGCTCGCCACCGCCGCTGGTCGCACGCTGACAGAACGCGAGGCCAAGGAAGTCCTGGCGCTGTATGGCGTTCCGGTGGTCGGTGAGCGCGTCGCACAAAGTGTCGACGAGGCGGTGAGCGCGGCGGGATCACTCGGTTATCCGGTGGTGCTGAAGGTCGAATCACCCGACCTGCTGCACAAGACCGAGGCTGGCGTGGTGCGGCTCAATCTGCGCAATGCAGATGAGGTACGCGACGCGTACCAGGTGATCATGGCGCGGGCCAAGGCGGTGACTCCGCCACCGTGCATCGCAGGTGTGCTGGTGCAGACGATGATGCCGCAGGGCGTCGAGATGGTGGTTGGGGCGCGCGTCGATCCACTGTTCGGACCGCTGGTGGTGGTCGGGCTCGGCGGCATACTGGTCGAGCTGCTGCACGACACGGCTCTCGCACCCGCGCCGGTCACGCATGACGAGGCGCTCGCGCTGCTGGCGGAACTCAAAGGCGCACGCCTGCTCGACGGGTTCCGCGGCATGCCGCCTGTAGACCGCAACAGGCTCGCCGATGTGATTTGCCGTGTCGCGGCGTTGGTTGCCGATCACCGCGACACGATAGCCGAGCTGGACGTCAACCCGTTGATCTGTACGGGCGACAATATCACGGCGGTCGATGCACTGATCGTGCGGAGGTTATGATCGTCCGCGCAATCTCCACGCATCCAGGCTCCACGAACCGCCGCCTACCGCCACGAAGATCAGGAAGACGAAGCAGTAAGTTGCCTCCAGTTCGCCTCCGTTGAGCAGCGGGAAGAAGCCGCGCGGCGGCCGATTGATAAAGTATGCGACTGCCATTTCTCCGGACATGATGAATGCCGCTTGGCGGGTGAATAACCCGATCAGCAGCAATGCACTGCCGATAATCTCGATTACTCCGGCCAGCCCGAAGAGGGAGAATGTGTGGAAATTCGCCGGAGGAGGCGCCGGGAAGCCAATGTATTTCGAAAGGCCGTGCTGCATGTAGAACAGCGCTATGAATATCCTGGCAATGCTGAGCACTATCCGTGCCCACTTGGCCTGTGCTGTCTCGTCAAACAACATCCTTGCGCCCCCTCCCGCTGCTTCCATTAACGGACGAGCGCAGTGGAACGGCTATTCCGCCCGAATCGCTATGGCCATCTTGTTTCGATCAGTTGTACGGCATACCGGGTTCTCGCGAAACCCCAGTTCACCCGATCTCCGGCAATCGCCGTGGGCGGCCATTGTCGTCGACCGCGACCAGCACGAACTCGGCCGCCGTGACCTTCATCCGTTCGCCTTGGCCCCGGCGCAGCACCCAGGTTTCGACGCCAAGCGTGACCGAGCTGCGTCCCGTGTGGGTGATGTCCGTATAGACACACACCACATCGCCGACTTTTACTGGCTGGAGGAAGCTCAGATTGGAGACGGCCGCAGTGGCGACACGTCCCTTGGCGCGCGTGCCAGCGGAGATGCCGGCGGCGAGATCCATCAGCGACATGATCCAGCCGCCGAAGATGTCGCCGGCCGGGTTGGTGTCGGCAGGCATTGCGACAGTGCGAAGTGCAAGCTCGCCGGTGGGCTCGGTCGCAGCATTCGTCATGGCGCGGTCTCCTGCTAGGATCTCCGGCATCGTGCAGCGGAACACCGCGGAGGGCGAGGCATGAACGAGCAACCGGCCGTGATCGAGCGGGTACTGCTCAGGCGTGACGCGGACGGCATCGCGTGGCTGACGCTGAACCGCCCGCAGGCCCGCAACGCGCTCTCCATGGCGCTGATGCAGGCCCTGGTCGAGGAACTCGCGGCGCTCGCGCAGGATGCCACGGTGAAGTTGGTGGTGATCGGCGGCAGCGGACCGGCCTTCTGCGCGGGGCATGACTTGCGCGAGCTGCGGTCAAACCCCGAGCGTTCGGCCTACCAGGCCACCTTCGAGCTGTGCTCGCGATTGATGACCAGCATCGTCAGGCTGCCGAAGCCGGTGATCGCCCGCGTGCATGGTGTGGCGACGGCGGCGGGGTGTCAGCTCGTCGCCAGCTGCGATCTAGCGGTGGCGGCGGAAAGCGCGCGCTTCGCTACCCCGGGGGTGAACATCGGACTGTTCTGCTCCACGCCCATGGTGGCGCTGTCACGCGCGGTGGGGCGCAAGGCGGCGATGGAGATGCTGTTGACCGGCGAACTGATCGATGCCCGACGCGCGCACGCACTCGGACTGGTCAACCGCGTGGTGCCGGAGGCCGATCTGGATGCCGCGGTTGCGGCGCTGGCGGGGCAGATCGTCGCGAAGAGCCCGCTGACGCTGGCGATCGGCAAGGAGGCCTTCTATCGCCAGGCCGAGATGGGGCTGGACGACGCCTACGCCTATGCGTCGGAGGTGATGACGCGGAACATGCTGGCGCGCGACGCGGCCGAGGGCATCGATGCCTTCCTGAGCAAGCGTCAGCCGGAATGGACAGGCACTTGATTTCGTTGATAACCGAACACTGATCTGGTCTCCTATGAGAGACCCATACGAAGTGCTGGGCGTGCAGAAGACCGACAGCGAGGCGGCGATCCGCTCCGCGTATCGCAAGCTTGCCAAGCGGCACCACCCGGACGTCAATCCCGGCAAACCTGAGGCGGCCGAGAGGTTCAAGGAGATCAGCGCGGCCTACGACATCCTGTCGGACAAGGAGAAGCGCGCCCGCTACGACCGTGGCGAGATCGACGCCGCCGGCAACGAGGTGCCGCCGCAGCGGCCGTTCTATCGCGACTTCGGCGACACGGCCGGCCGCGAGAAATACCGCGCCGATGCGGGCTTCGATCCCGAGGATCTCGAAAGCATCTTCGCCCAGGCATTCGGCGGACGCGCCGGCGCCGGCGGTGGACGGCGGTTCTCGATGCGCGGGCAGGACGCGCGCTACCAACTGACGCTCGACTTTCTCGATGCGGTCAATGGGACGACGCGCCGCGTCACGCTGCCTGACGGGCGCACGCTGGATGTGCGCATTCCGGCCGGTGTGCATGACGGCCAGATCATCCGGCTCAAGGGCCAGGGCATGCCGGGCATCGGCGACGGCGCGCCTGGCGACGCGCTGGTCGAGGTTGCCGTCGCGCCACATCCTTTGTTTCGCCGCGAGGGCGACGACATCATCGTCGAACTTCCGGTGACGCTGCAGGAGGCGGTGCTCGGCACGTCGCTCGAGGTGCCTACCATCAAGGGGCCGGTGCGACTGACGATCCCGCCCAACTCCGGCCGCGGCACGCGCCTGAGGCTGCGCGGACGGGGCATCGAAGGAAAGGGCCATCAGTTCGTAGAACTGCATCCCGTACTGCCTCCGGCGGACGAACCGGAGCTGGCAGAGTTCCTGAAGACCTGGAAGCCGCGCCATCCGCTTGATCCGCGCGCCGGCATGGAGACCGAGTGATGGACATCACAGCGGTCACTGCTCTGTTCTCCGACCTTTCCCAGGTCGAGCTGGTCACCTGGGTCGAGCGAGGCTGGGTGATCCCCGATACCGCAGGAAATGACCCCGAGTTCCGTGAGATCGACGTCGCGCGCGTGAGGCTGATCCACGACCTTCGTCGCTTCATGGATATCGGCGAGGACGCGATGCCGCTGGTGCTGTCCCTGCTCGATCAGGTCTATGAGCTGCGCAGCAGGTTGAAGTCCGTGCTGCGCGCGGTGGAGGCTCAGCCTCGCGACGTCCAGCTCGCGATCCTTGCCACGATCGACCCCGAACGGACTTGACCGGTCCGCGTCAAGGCATTCGATTGCGTCCGTGCTGCGCCATCTGGTCCGGCGAGAGCTGAAAGCCAGTGAGGATGGTGTAGGCCGCGCCAGATTTCGTCGGCGTCACCGGCAGGACGAGATTCGCTCCGCCCGCACCCAGCGTGACCCTATCGACATTCGACGGAAATACGGCGTGCATGAGGTAGATGCGCTTGTCGAGGATCGCATCGCCTTCGGTCACGGCGACGAACACCGGCACGTCGACCTCACGCCCTGGCATTGCGGGGCCACGTGTCAGCTCCACGCCGACATTCACCGTGACCGCAAGCTGGTCCTTGTGATCCCCCGGCATGCAGCTGCCCTGCATGCCAATGATCCTGCCATGCAGCACAAGGTCGGTCAGGTCGCGCCCCGCACCCGCGGTGCTCGAACCCCGGTAGAGACCGAGGTCCGCCGCGTCACCCAGTATCGCCTGTCGTGGGCATGGCGGCGCGAACTGATTGCGCGCCGGCCCGCACTCGGCCAGCAACGGCAGCAAGGCGGCGAGCAGGGCGGCGCGCGGCGCCCATCCGAAGTTCGGCTGTCGTGCGGGCATCAGGGACTCGTTGCCGGGAATCCAGGTGGCCGGCATAGTGCGCGTCGATGTTCCGGTCCACAACTGCCTAGGAGGCCAGCATTTTCTTTCCTTCCGCCGCCGTCGGCTGAACTCGCATGGCGGTTTACACCGAAGTCACCGACGAGGCGCTGGCGGCCTTCCTGGCGGAGTACCGATATCGGCAGCATGGTGGCCTTCCGCGGCATCGCCGAGGGCGTGGAGAACAGCAACTTTTCCCTGCGCACCACATCGGGCGACTATATCCTTACCTTGTACGAAAGGCGGGTGGACCCGGCAGAGCTGCCTTGGTTCCTGGGCTTGATGGAGCATCTGGCGAAGCGCGGCATTGTCTGCCCCTTGCCCGTGCAGGGACGAGACGGCGTTGCGCTGCGCCTTCTGTGCGGGCGGAATGCCGCGATCACCACGTTCCTGCCCGGCGTCTGGCCGCGGCGTGTTCGCCCGGAGCATTGCGCCCCGGTAGGTGCGGCGCTAGCGGCGCTGCACGTCGCCGGCCGCGATTATGCACCGACACGGCAGAATGCGCTGGGCCCGGGCGGCTGGACACCGCTGCTGGAGCGGTCCCGCTCGCGGGCAGACGAAGTGCAGGACGGGCTGGCGGAGGAACTTGAGGGCGCTCTTACCGGGATCCTGGCGGCATGGCCGCGGGAACTGCCGACCGGTCACATCCACGCGGACCTGTTTCCCGACAACGTGTTCTTTCTGGACGGCAGGCTGTCCGGGCTGATCGACTTCTACTTCGCCGCCACCGACATCCTGGCCTACGACGTCGCGGTGTGCCTGAACGCCTGGTGCTTCGAGTCCGATTTCTCCTTCAACGTCACCAAGGCACGGGCGATGCTGCGCGCTTACGACGCAACGCGTGGGTTGTCCGATGCCGAGAGGGCGGCTTTGCCGGTACTGTGCAGGGGTGCCGCGATCCGCTTCCTGCTGACGCGGCTGTATGATTGGCTAAACACGCCGGCCGGTGCATTGGTGACCCGAAAGGATCCGCTGGAATACTGGCGGCGGCTGCGCTTCCACCTCGCCGCGCACGACGAGCATGCCTATGGCATCTGAGCAGATCACGATCACGCCTGGCCCGTCGGCCTCCGAGGTGGTGGAGGTCTGGACCGATGGCGGCTGCAAACCCAACCCTGGGCCCGGCGGCTGGGCGGCGATCCTGCGATTCCGTGGGGTGGAGAGGGAGTTGTCCGGTGCCGACCCGGCGACCACCAACAACCGCATGGAGCTGACCGCGGCGACGCAGGCGCTGGAGGCGCTGAAGCGGCCGTGCCGCGTGGTGCTGCACACCGACAGCGAATACGTGAAGAACGGGGTGACGCGCTGGCACCAGGGGTGGGTGCGGCGGAACTGGCGGAACGCGTCGGGTGATCCGGTCGCGAACTTGGAGTTGTGGCGGCGGCTGTTGGAGGCCGCGAAGGCGCATCGGATCGAGTGGCGCTGGGTGAGAGGGCACTCGGGCGATCCGATGAATGAGCGGGTGGACCGGCTGGCGACCAGGGCGCGCGACCATGGGCCGCCCCCTCCCCCCAACCCCCTCCCGCAAGGGGAGGGGGAGTGATTTCACCTCCCGGTCCCGGCATCCATAGCTACATCGCCGCTTGGACTGCCTTGAGAACGCGCGCCATGTTCTTGCCGACCTTGCCGAGCGCCTCGTCCCAGCCGAACACCCGGAAGCGATCGAACTCGGGCATGACCGCGCCGCCAGGCAGCGCGAACGTCGAACGGCATGTCAGAGTATCGACGGATGGAAGCTGCGCCGGCATCCACACAAACAGCGCAAGGTCCTTGTCGCGCAGATAGGCATGCACGCCGAGGGGACGCAGTTCGTCCTCTGCGACAATGAGCCCGGTCTCCTCCGCCAGTTCGCGCACGGCAGCGGCGGCAAGCGTCTCACCCAGTTCAGCCAGCCCCTTGGGAATGTCCCACCGCGGTGAGCGTGTGGCGTGACCGAGCAGGATCCGGTTGCCGTCCGTGACGATGACACCGCAGGAGATGTGCTTCGGCATTCAGCAGGGATGGGCCGCGAAGCGCGTGGCAGGAGCGACGAACTCATCCTGCGCGGCAACGGTCAGGATCTCGCGCGAACCGGCCTCGGCGGTGCGGCGGAGCAGGCCGTGCACCGCGGAGCCCGCTTCCTCGAGCGCCTTCACTGCGCTGCCGGAATTGATGCGATGGAACAGGAAGAGCGCCGCGATCGCATCGCCGGCGCCGTTCACCGAAACCGGCAGGCGCGGTGTGCGCAACAGGTGGAAGCGACCCCCCTCCCCCACCAGCAGATCGAGATGATCGCCCGGCGTGTGCTCCGTCTCCAGGCTGGTCAGGAGAACGCAGCGCAATCCATCAGTCCGCATCGTGGCAGCCAGGCGCTCGACTGCTTCCTTGGCACCCGAAAGCATACTGCAGTCGAGGCCTGTCAATCGCTCCAGCTCGAACCGGTTGGGTGTGGCGATATCCGCCTGCGGCAGTGCGTGATCGCGCAGGAATTCCTCGATGCCTTCCCGCACATACACACCTTCCTCCACGTCGCCGATGACCGGATCGCAGCAATAGATCGCACCTGGGTTCTCCTCGCGCACGCGGGCAACCGCGTGCAGGATGGCCTCGCCGATGCCGGCATCGCCCATGTAGCCGGACAGCACCGCATCGCAGTGTCGGAGGGCGTCGCGGGCGGCGATGCCGTCCACCAGTTCGCGCACCGCGTCCCCGGAGTAGACCTGTCCGGTCCAGTGGCCATAGCCGGTATGGTTGGAGAACTGCACCGTGTTGATGGACCAGACCTCGGCGCCCAGCCGCTGCAGCGGGAACACGGCGCTGGCATTGCCGACGTGTCCGTAGGCGACCCAGGACTGGATGGAGAGGATGTTCATGATGGTTTGATGTAGCGCACCTTGCCCGGGCAGCGTGAGGGCGGTTTGGCGGGCCTTCCGCGGCCCGGTATAACCCGGCCGATCTGACGGGCGGAGGGTTCCATGGGACACAGGCTGCGGACAGTGACTTTGCGCGGGCCTGTCGGCACTTGCGGTACCAGCGTCCGGCCAGACCCTGCGGGTCGCGGTGAGCTCGCCGGTGACCAGCATCGACCCGCACTACCACAATCTCGCGCCCAACAACTCGCTGGCCACCCAGATCTTCGGCCGCCTCATCGAACAGGACGAGCACGCTCGCCTCGTGCCGGGTCTGGCTGAGACGTGGAAACTGGTCGCACCCGACACATGGGAACTCAAGCTGCGCGACGCCAAATTCCAGAACGGCAACGCGTTCGTCGCCGACGATGTGATCTTCACCATGGATCGCATCCCTAAGGTGCCCAACAGCCCGAGCAACTTCGCCGCCTATACCAAACCCGTTGTGAGCACCGAGGTGGTGGACGAGCACACCATCCGCCTGCACACCAAGGGCGTGTTCCCGCTGCTGCCGACCTATCTCGCGCAGTTCTTCATCATCAATCGCAAGACCGACGAAGGGATGGCGACCGAGGACTTCAACAGCGGCAAGGCAGCTATCGGCACCGGGCCGTTCCGCTTCGTGTCGTTCAAGCCCGGCGATCGTGTCGAGCTGGAACGCAACGACGGCTACTGGGGTCCGAAGCCGGTCTGGCAGAAGATCAGCTATCGCTTCGTGCCGAACGATGCCTCGCGCACGGCCGCGCTGCTTGCCGGTGATGTGGATTTCATCGACTTCGTGCCCACCGAGGATCTCGAGAAGCTGGGCAAGGATCCGAAGGTGAAGCTGTGGCAGACGCTTGGCCTGCGGCTGATATTCCTTGGTCTTGACCAATCGCGCGATGGGCCAAGCCCGTTCGTGACCGGACCCAACGGCGAGAAGCTTGACAGGAACCCCCTGAAGGACCGGCGCGTGCGCATGGCGCTGTCGGTGGCGATCAACCGCAAGGCGATCACGGATCGTGTGATGGAGGGCGCGGCGGTGCCGTCCGGTCAGTACCTGCCCCCCGGCGTGTACAGCTATTCGCCTGACATCAAGCCGCCGCCGTACGAACCGGAACAGGCGAAGAAGCTGCTGGCGGAGGCTGGCTATCCCAAGGGGTTCCGGATTGCGCTGCACGGCCCGAACGATCGCTATGTGAATGATGCGAAGATCATCCAGGCGGTCGGCCAGATGTGGACGCGCGTCGGCGTGCAGACGGAGGTCGATCCGTTGCCGTGGGCAAGCTACGCGGGCCAGGCCAACAAGCAGGCATTCTCTGCCTTCCTATTTGGCTGGGGCACTGGAACCGCGGAGGCATCGGATCCTTTGATTGCGCAGAATGCGACATTCAATCCGGCGAAGGGCTGGGGAGCGTCCAACCGCGGTCGCTATTCCAATCTGGAGCTCGACAAGCTGATCGACGAGGCCTTGGGCACAGCGGACGACGCTGCGCGCGAGAAGATCCTGCAGCAGGCGCAGAAGTTGGCGTTCGACGATGTGGCGATCATTCCATTGCACATCCAGAAGAACATCTGGGCGACGCGCGCCGGCATTACTTATGTTCCGACGGTTGGCGAGGACCTGCGGCTGGTGAACGTGAAGCCGGCGAAGTGACGACACGATGTTCCTGGGCTGAGAGCGGCGATGCGGCAATGCTCGCCTACCATGACGGCGAGTGGGGTGTGCCGCATCACGGCGATAGTGCGCTGTTCGAAATGCTGACGCTGGAGGGCGCGCAGGCGGGGCTTTCGTGGCGGACGATCCTCGCGCGACGAGACGAGTACCGGCGTGCCTATCATGGCTTCGACATCAAGCGCGTCGCCGGCATGCGCGATGCAGCCTTGGAGAAACTGCTGACGTCGTCAGGGATCATCCGCAATCGCTTGAAGGTTTATTCGGTGCGCGACAATGCGCGCACCGCACTGGATGTGATCGCCGAACACGGCAGCCTCGACGCCTACCTGTGGTCCTTCGTCGAAGGCAAGCCCGTGGTGAACGGATGGAAGGATAGCAGACAGGTGCCGGCCACGACGGCGCTGTCCGATCAGATGAGCAAGACGCTGGCCAAGCGGGGCTTCCGCTTTGTCGGCTCGACCATATGCTATGCGTTCATGCAGGCGACCGGGATGGTGAACGACCATCTGGTGACCTGCTTCAGATACAAGGAGCCCGGCCATGCAGAACACTGAAGAGATCTGGCGTCTCGTCGACGCGACGAAGGACGACTTCGAGGCACTCAGCGACCGCGTCTGGGGCATGCCCGAACTCTGCTACGGCGAATTCCGGTCCTGTGCCGAACACACGGCGATCCTGGAGCAGCATGGGTTCCGCGTGACGAAGAACGTCGCTGGCATCCCCACCGCGGTAATGGGCGAAGCGGGCGAAGGCGGCCCGGTGATCGCCATCCTCGGCGAATATGACGCGTTGCCGGGCCTTAGCCAGGAAGCCGGCGTGGCGGAACCGAAGCCGCTGCCGGGCGACGGCTACGGACATGGCTGCGGCCACAACCTGCTGGGATCGGCGTCGATGCTGGCGGCGACGGCGGTGAAGGACTATCTCGCAGCGCACGGCATCAAGGGCCGCGTGCGCTATTACGGCTGCCCGGCGGAAGAGGGCGGTGCGGCGAAGGGCTTCATGGCGCGCGCCGGCACGTTCAGCGACGTGGATGTCGCGATCTCCTGGCATCCCGCCGCATTCTCCGGCGTGAATGAGGCGGTGTCGCTGGCCAACACGCGGATCGATTTCACCTTCCACGGCCGCGCGTCGCATGCCGCCGCGGCGCCGCATCTCGGGCGTAGCGCGCTCGACGCGGTGGAGTTGATGAATGTCGGCGTGAATTACATGCGTGAGCACATGCCGTCCGACGCGCGCGTCCACTACGCGCTGCTCGACGCTGGCGGCATCGCACCTAACGTCGTGCAGGCACGTGCGAAGGTGCGCTATCTGATCCGCGCACGTGAATTGCCGGAGCTGATGCGGCTGATCGAGCGCGTCCGCAAGATCGCCGACGGTGCGGCGCTGATGACCGAGACGCGCGTGGAATTGCAGGTGGTGAGCGCGGTATCGAACCTGCTTGCGAACACGCCGCTGGAGAAGGCGATGCACGACAATCTCCAGCGCATCGGTCCTCCGCCGTTCGACGATGCGGACCGCGCATTCGCCGCGAAGATCCAGGCGACGCTGACGGAGGAGGACATCGAATCGGCGTATCGCCGCGTCGGCCTGCCGATGCAGCATGACGTGTCGCTGTGCGACCAGATCGTGCCGCTGGATGCCAAGAGCGCACCGATGATGGGCTCGACGGATGTCGGCGACGTCAGTTGGGTGGTGCCGACGGTACAGGCACGTGGGGCGACCTATGCGATCGGTACGCCGGGCCATTCATGGCAACTCACCGCGCAGGGCAAGATGCCGGCGGCACACAAAGGGCTGGTGCACGTGGCGAAGGTGATGGCCGGCACAGCGATTGACGTGATCCGAGACGAGGTGCTGCTGGCACGGGCGAAGGCCGATCATCAGGCACGTATCGGGCGCAATCCGTATGTGTGCCCGCTACCGGACGATCTGGAGCCACCGATCAAGATGTCGGCGTAACTGTGTTTCACCTCTCCCGCTCGCGGGAGAGGTCGCTGCGCGAAGCGCGCGGGTGAGGGTGCCACGTGTGGCGGGCGTGTGCCGCCTGCCGTGTCGCGCAACGCTTCGCGGTGGTCAGTGCCTCGGCTCCGACGCCATCTGTTGCAGCGCCACGCTGTCGCGGATCGTGACGTGGCCGCGCTCGACCACGACGGTGCCGTCGCGGCGCAGGTGCGCCATCACGCGGCACACTGTCTCGATCGTCAGACCGAGATGATCCGCGATGTCGGTGCGCCCCATCGGCAGGTCCAGCACGTCCCGATGCACTTCGGGCAGCCTCTTCGCCATTTCCAGCAGGAAGCTCGCGATCCGCTCCGACGCGGTCTTGCGCCCTAGCAGCACCAGCCGGCTATGCGCCAGGCGAAGGCTACCCGATGTCATATCGCGCAAGCGCCGCGCCAAGGCGACGTTGCTCTCGGCGAGCGCGTCCACCATCCGCCGCGGATAGCGCCGCAGCACCACCTCGGACACGGCCTCGGCCGAGAAGTCATAGGTCCCCAGCGTATCGAAACCGAGCAGATCGCCGGCCATCAGGAATTCGCCGATCTGGCGCCGGCCGTCCTCCATCAGGTTCACCATCCGGACGCAGCCGCTCACGATGCGGTAGCACCAATCCGCCCGATCGCCTTGGCCGTGAATTTCGCGGTCATGCTGAACCGACATGGTCGTGCCGAATTGTTCCAGAAGATCGAGCGCGTCTCGCGTGACCGGGACCCTGTGAGGGATGGCCGGGCGTCTGCCGTCAAGGTTGCCGAAGCGCTGCTCCGTCCGCTGCATCGTCGCCTGCATCTTCCCCTCCATCACCCACTATTTGTTCGATGGCTCCGGATGTAACCGCCCCATTAACGCCGCGATATTCGGAAACGGACGTACGGAATGCTACGTATTGCCTCCCGGAACGAGATGGCGGAGAGGCCCCAATGGCTGAAGCACCTCTGATCCATGTCATCGACGACGATGAGTCCGTGCGCGATTCATTGTCTGTTCTTCTCGAGGCGGCGGGATATTCGGCGCGTTCGTATGCTTCCGCGGCGGCCTTTCTCCAGGCGGCGTCCCAACGCACTGCCGGCTGTGTACTGACCGACGTACAGATGCCTGAACTTAATGGCCTCGAGCTGCAGCGGCGCATGAGCGAGCTGGACATCCGCCTGCCGGTTATCGTGATGACCGGGCACGGCGACGTGCCGATCGCCGTGGAGGCGATGAAAGCCGGCGCCACGGACTTCCTGGAAAAGCCGTTCGACGATTCCCAGCTGCTGGCGGCAGTCAACCGCGCCACCGCCGTCAGCCAGCGCTCTCGCGCGGAAGCAGCGGCAGTGGCCGACTTCTCGGCGCGACTGGCCACCCTGACACCTCGGGAACGAGAGGTCCTGGACCGTCTGGTCACCGGTCAGCCGAACAAGACCATAGCCTATGACCTCGGATCCAGCCCGCGGACTGTCGAAGTCCATCGGGCCCGGGTCATGGAGAAGATGGGCGCACGCAGCCTTCCGGAGCTGGTCCGCATGACGATAGCGGTGGAGCAGGCAAAAGTGCCGGGACGTTGACCTAGGTCAAGGCGAGTTGCTCCGGATGCGCCCAGATTGCGTCCATGTTGACGGACAACATGTGCCTGATGGGCGCTGGAGCGGTGGGAATGCAAGACGGGTCGCATCGGCTGGTAGCCGTGGTCGACGATGACGACGCGGTGCGCGACTCGCTGCGGTTCCTGCTGGAGATCGCTGGTTACGCCGTCGCCACCTACGGTTCCGCCGCCCAGTTCATGCATGAGGCGTCGATCGGCAATCTCGCCTGCCTCGTGGTGGACCAGCACATGCCCGAACAGACGGGACTGCAGTTGGTGTCCCGCCTGCGCAGCCAGGGCGTGACCCTGCCAGTGGTGCTCATTACCGGCTCGCCTTCGCCGGATCTGGTCCGGCTCGCGCGCGAGCTCGACGTGGCCAAGGTGCTGGAAAAGCCCCTGGACGACGATCTGCTGCTCGACTTCATCGCGCACTCGAGCCGCCAATTGTAACAGGCAGCTATCATTAATCCTTGTCCGGAACCGCCGCGCCGGTAGAGTCCGTGGCTGCCATGCAACCAGACGGTCCACCCGAAGCGAACATGGTCCCCAGCGAGTTGGCGTTGCTGCGCTCGATCCTTGAAACCGTGCCCGACGCGATGATCGTGATCGACGAGCAGGGGACCGTTCGGTTCTTCAGCACTGCCGCGGAGCGTTTGTTCGGCTACACGGCGGACGAGGTCGGTGGGCACAACGTCAGGATACTGATGCCGCCGCCCTATCGCGAGCAGCACGACGGCTATCTCGACCGCTACCGACGCACGGGCGAGCGCCGCATCATCGGTATCGGCCGCGTCGTGGTCGGCCAGCGCAAGGATGGCAGCACCTTTCCTATGGAGCTGTCGGTCGGCGAGGCGAACCAGACGGGCCAGCGCCTTTTCACCGGATTCGTCCGCGACCTTACCGAGCGACAGCAGGCAGAGCGGCGGCTGCATGAGCTGCAGGACGGTCTGCTGCACGTCTCGCGCGTACGGTCGATGGGACAGATGGCGGCGGCGCTGGCACACGAACTGAACCAGCCGCTAACTGCCACGGCCAACTATGTGCGCGCCGCACTCCGACTGTTGGCCTCACCCGAGCCCAATCTCGATCGGGTCCGCCAGGCGATGAACCACGCGGTGGAGCAGACGCTGCGCAGTGGCGAGATCATCCGCAGGCTGCGGGCCTTCGTCTCCCGCGGCGAGGTGGCCCGCCAATCGGAGAGCATCGCGAAACTGATCGAAGAGGCGAGTGCACTGGCACTGGTCGGCGCAAAGGAGCGTGGCGTCAAGGTTCTGATCAGCATGGATCCGGATCTGCCGGACGCATCGGTGGATCGCGTACAGATCCAGCAGGTGCTGCTGAATCTGATCCGCAATGCAGTAGAGTTGATGGAAGGTCGCGAAGCTCGCGAACTGACGGTCGCGGCAGCGCGACACGCCGATCATGTTATGATCAGCGTGACCGATACCGGCAACGGGATACCTGCGGAAATACAGGCCAGGCTGTTTCAGCCTTTCGTCACGACGAAGCCAGAAGGCATGGGAATCGGATTGTCGGTCTGTCGCACGATCATAGAGGCGCACGGCGGAAGCCTGTGGATGGAACCGAATCCAGCCGGCGGCAGTGCGTTTCGATTCACTGTGCCGACAGACTCCGATCGGCGTGGCGCGCCGCGGTAAAGACCTTGTGAAGTTGCGCCGACCGTCGGCGTGAACCCTTCTTTTACCGACTCTCGGGCTAACTGCGTCGAAATGCCATCCGAGGAGTTGCCTATGTCACACATGCCGCACGATGTCCCCGCGACTGTCGAGGCGGATTCTCAGACCATACCATTCATTGATCAGGCGCATCATTCAGAGACAGCGGCGCCGGCAGTGACGTCGAGCTATATCCCTCTCGCGCAACGCACGTCGGATCAGTTGCAGGCCAATGCGCATGAGCTGCGGCGAATGGCAGCGACTGCCACCACAGAGGACATCATGCGGGCTCTACTGACGCTTGCGAATTGCTACGCCGCACTGGCCGCCGAGCGACAAACTCCGCCTCAGCAGACGGCGCAGCAGAGCGCCCGGTAGCGCACGTCCACGTCGGTCTGCCGCAGCCTGGCCGTGCCGGCACACGCGACGACGGCTGCTCCGGCCGCGGTCCCCCACGCCAAGGCGTCCATCGGCGATCCGCCACGTGCCAGGGTCAACGTTGCTGCCGCGAGAAAGGCGTCGCCGGCGCCGACCGAGCTCTGCATCGGCACATCCATGGCGGGCATCCGTAGAACACCGTTTGCGGTGGCCAGCAGGGCGCCCTCCGCCCCAAGCGTGACCGCGACCAGCCGCGAAGCGCCGCGTCGTACCAAATTCAATGCCTCTTCGTCCTGCTCCGCGGGGTCCTTCAGCGGCCTGCCCACCAGATACTCCAACTCACCGAGACTCGGCTTCACCAGCTCGCATCCGCCTTGATCGAGCGCTGCCGCCAACGCGACGCCCGAGGTATCCAGCACGAAGCGCTGTCCACGGCGCATGGCGATCCGCGCCACCTCCGCATAGGCGTCATCGGGAACCCCGTTCGGCAGGCTTCCGCTGGCTATCAGCCAATCCCCAGGCTCCTGCTCGACTGCGGCCAGGCAGGCGCGGAACTCAGCCGCACTCAGAGGCGGGCCCTCCGGGACGAACCGGTACTCCAGCCCGCTGCTGCGATCCTGGACGTTCAGGCTGACCCGGGTGAGCCCGCTTATCTCCACGCAGCGGAGCTTCAACCCCGCCTCTTCAAGCATCTCCTCCAGCACGCGACCGGAGGCGCCGCCGACGGCCAGGATGGCGACCGCGTCGCCTCCCAACTCGTGCAGGACGCGCGCCACGTTGACGCCGCCCCCGCCGGGGTCTGCGTGCTCATGGTGCATCCGGACCTTGTGCGTCGGCACCACCGCGTCCGCATCGGCGGCAAGGTCGAGTGCGGGATTCAGAGTCAGCGTGATGAGACGTGGTTGCATGGCGACCCAAAGGTAGCGCTTCTTCCACACCATTTGGTTGATCTACATCAATGAATTGCTAACGCACTGGTGTGCAGATGCGCGGCATGGACGAAATACAACCACGCGGGCCGCGATCCGCACCCGACATGACCCCCGCCGTCGATCTAACGCTGCATCACGGCACGGGGCCATACCGCACGCGCCTGCCGCACTACGTTGCGTTAAAGCCGCCGTGCAATCACGCCTGCCCCGCCGGAGAAAATATCCAGGCCTGGCTGGCGCTGGCGCAGGCCGGCGATTACCGCCGTGCCTGGGAGACGCTGGTGGCGGACAATCCCCTGCCGGCGACCCATGGCAGGGTCTGCTATCACCCATGCGAATCCGCCTGCAACAGGGGCGAGCTCGACGCCTCGGTGTCGATCCATGCGGTGGAGCGCTTCCTCGGCGACATGGCGATCGCGGAAGGCTGGACCGTCCCCGTGGCGCCGGCCACCGGCAAGCGTATCCTGGTCATCGGCGCCGGGCCGAGCGGGCTGTCGGCCGCCTATCACCTGACCAGGCTCGGCCATCAGGTCGAGATCCGCGAAGCCGGGCCACTGCCTGGCGGCATGCTGCATTTCGGCATCCCCGCCTATCGGCTGCCTCGCGCCGGCCTGCTGGCGGAGATCGACCATATCCAGCGCATGGGCGTGCGCATCGTGCTGAACCACAAGGTCGCCGATCTGCTAACCGAGCGCGACGCGGGCCGGTTCGATGCGGTGTTCGTCGCCATCGGCGCGCATGTCGGCAAGCATGCGGACATCCCGGCACGCGACGCAGTGAAGGTGCTGGATGCGGTGGCGCTGCTGCGCGAGACCGCGACCGGCGACGCGCCGCTATTGGGCCGCCGCGTGGTGGTGTATGGCGGCGGCAACACCGCGATGGATGCCGCGCGCAGCCTGAAGCGGTTGGGCGCCGATGAGGCGCTGATCGTTTACCGCCGCGACCGCGCTCACATGCCGGCGCATGGCTTCGAGGCCGATGAGGCGCTGGCCGAGGGCGTGAAGATCAGGTGGCTGACGACGATCAAGGAGATTGTCGGCGACACGTTGACCATCGAACGCATGACGATCGACGACAAAGGCCGGCCGCAGCCGACCGGCGAGCTGGAGACGCTGCAAGCCGACGCTGTGGTCCTGGCGCTCGGTCAGGACAGCGACAGCGACTTCCTGCGCACGGTGCCGGGCGTCGAGTTCAAGTGGGACACCGTGGTGGTGGACCACCAGATGATGACCGGGCATCCGGGCGTGTTCGCCGGCGGCGACATGGTGCCGGCGGAGCGCACGGTCACCGTCGCCGTGGGCCATGGCAAGAAGGCCGCGCGCTGCATCGACGCCTGGCTGCGCGGCAGGACCTACGATAAGGCCGCGTCCGCCCCGGTGGTGACGTTCGATATGCTGAACCTGCCAGTGTTCAGCGACGTCGATCCGGCGGTGCAGCACCACCTTGCGGACAAGGACCGGGTGTCCGGTTTCGACGAAGTGCTGGGTGGCCTGAGCGAAGCCGAGGCACGCCATGAGGCGCAGCGCTGTCTGTCCTGCGGCAACTGCTTCGAGTGCGACAACTGCTACGCAGCATGCCCCGAACAGGCGATCGCCAAGCTCGGCCCGGGGTTGGGCTACAGCGTCGATCCCGCGAAATGCACCGGCTGTGGCACATGCTTCGAGCAATGCCCATGCCACGCGATCGAGATGGTCGCGGAAGGCTGATCTCGTCACCCCGGCCTGGATCCCCGCTTTCGCGAGGATGACGCAGCGCACTGGGGATGACGCACCGTACTTGAGGAGCTCCGACCGATGTCCGAATCACGCGCCATTATGGACGGCAACACTGCGGTGGCGCATGTCGCCTACCGGGTGAACGAGGTGTGCGCGATCTTCCCGATCACGCCGTCCTCGACCATGGCGGAACTCGCCGATGAGTGGTCCGCCAAGGGCATTCCCAACATCTGGGGCAATGTCCCGGTGGTGCAGGAAATGCAGAGCGAGGGCGGCGCCGCCGGAGCGGTGCACGGCGCGCTGCAATCGGGTGCGCTGACCACGACGTTCACCGCATCCCAGGGGCTGCTGCTGATGCTGCCCAACATGTTCAAGATCGCGGGCGAGCTGACGCCGACCGTGTTCCACATCGCCGCGCGCGCGCTCGCGACCCAGGCGCTGTCGATCTTCGGCGACCATTCGGACGTGATGGCGGCGCGCACCACCGGCTTTGCCATGCTGTGCTCGGCCTCGGTGCAGGAGGCGCACGACGCCGCGCTGATCACCCAGGCTGCGACACTCGCCTCGCGCATCCCGTTCCTGCACTTCTTCGACGGGTTCCGCACGTCGCACGAGCTCGACACCATCTCCCTGCTCAGCGATGCGCACATCCGCGCCATGATCGACGACAATCTGGTGCGCGAACACCGCGGGCGGGCGCTCTCGCCCGAGCGGCCGGTGGTACGTGGCACGGCGCACAATGCCGACACCTTCTTCCAGGCGCGCGAGACTGCCAATCCGTTCTATGCGCGCGTACCGGAGATCGTGCAGCAGCAGATGGACCGCTTCGCCGGCATGACCGGCCGGCAGTATCACCTATTTGACTACGACGGAGCGGCGGACGCCGATCGTGTCGTGGTGATCATGGGGTCCGGCACGGAGACCGCCCGCGCCACCGCCGCGGCGCTCAACGAGCATGGCGAACGGGTTGGCGTGCTGCAGGTCCGCCTCTACCGGCCGTTCGCCGCGGAGGCATTCCTGGCCGCGCTGCCTCGCAGCGTTCGCGCCATTGCCGTGCTGGAGCAGACCAAGGAATCGGGCGCGCCAGGCGAGCCGCTCTACATCGACGTGGTGACCACGCTGGCACAGGCGGTCTCACGCAAACGGCGAGGCGCCATGCCGCTGGTGGTTGGTGGCCGCTACGGCCTGTCGTCGAAGGACTTCAATCCCTCATTGGCCAAGGCGGTGTTCGACGAATTGCGCCAGCCCGAGCCACGCAACAGCTTCACGATCGGCATCATCGATGATGTCTCGCACACCAGCCTGACGCCCGACGCGACTTTCACCATCGAGCCGAATGATTTGGTCCAGGCGGTGTTCTACGGTCTCGGCGCCGACGGCACGGTGGGCGCCAACAAGAACAGCGTGAAGATCATCGCCGAGGACGCCGGTCTCTACGCCCAAGGCTATTTCGTCTACGATTCGCACAAGTCAGGCGCGCAGACGATCTCGCATCTGCGCTTCGGTCCGCGACCGATCCATGCGCCCTACCTGATCCAGCATGCCAGCTTTATCGGCTGTCATCAGTTCCAGTTCGTCTCACGCCATGACGTGCTGCGGCTCGCGGCACCCGGCGCCACCGTGCTGCTGAACGCGCCGCATGGCGCGGACGAGGTGTGGGATCATCTGCCGCGCTCGATGCAGGATCGCATCATCGCGTTGAAACTGCGGCTGTTCGTGATCGACGCCACGCGGGTGGCGCAGGAGGTTGGGCTGCGCGGCCGCACCAACACCGTGCTGCAGACCTGCTTCTTCGCCATCTCGGGCGTGCTGCCGCGCGACAAGGCGATCGGCCACATCAAGGAGGCGATCCGCAAGAGCTACGGCAGCAAGGGTGAGGCCGTGGTGCAGGCGAACTTCCGGGCCGTGGACGAAACGCTCGAACGGCTGTTCGAGGTCGCCGTTCCGGAGTCAGCGACCGGCCAGTACGCCCCACCACCGCTGGTACCGTCACACGCACCGGCCTTCGTGCGCGATGTGACCGCCGCGATGCTGGAGGGCCGCGGCGACGACATCCCGGTGAGCCATCTGCCGGTGGACGGCACCTGGCCGTCCGGCACTGCCATCTGGGAAAAGCGCAATATCGCCGATGCCGTGCCGGTGTGGGATGCGGAGACCTGCATCCAGTGCGGTCAGTGCAGCTTCGTCTGCCCGCACGGCGTGATCCAGGCGAAGTACTTCGATGCCGCCAATCTAAGCGGCGCACCGGCGCATTTCCTCTCGGCGCCGATCAATGTCCGCGGCTTTCCCGACGTCCGTTTCACGCTCGACTTCTCGATCGAGGACTGCACGGGCTGCGGGCTTTGCGTGGAGGCCTGCCCCGTGGTGCCGCGCAAGTCGCTCGAGATGCACGACAAGGAACCGTTGGTGGCGGACGGGCGGACGGACAATGCGTTCTTCGCCACGCTGCCGGTGAACGACCGGGCGCGCGTGGACTTCGCCAACGTGCGGGGTGTGCAGTTCCTCGAACCGTTGTTCGCCTATTCCGGTGCCTGTGCCGGCTGCGGCGAAACGCCTTACCTGAAGCTGCTGTCGCAGTTGTTCGGCGATCGGCTGCAGATCGCCAATGCCACCGGCTGTTCGTCGATCTACGGCGGCAACCTGCCGGTGACGCCGTGGTCGGCCAACCGCGAGGGCCGCGGGCCAGCCTGGTCGAACTCGCTGTTCGAGGACAATGCGGAATTCGGCCTGGGCTATCGGCTGGCAGCGGACAAGCACCTCGATATGGCACAGGACCTGATCCGCGAGTTGGCTCCCGCGCTGGGAGCGGATCTCGTCGCTGCCGCGCTGACCGCCCCGCAAGTACAGGAGTCGGAGATACGCGCGCAGCGAGAGCGCGTCGGCGAACTGATGCGGCGCATACGAGCTCTGGACGATCCGCGCGCCAAGGATCTGCTGTCCGTGGTGGAGCACCTCGTCCGCCGCAGCATTTGGATCGTCGGGGGCGATGGCTGGGCGTACGACATTGGCTATGGCGGGCTGGATCATGTCCTGGCCAGCGCGCGCGACGTCAACGTGCTGGTGCTGGATACCGAAGTGTATTCCAACACCGGAGGACAAGCCTCGAAGGCGACGCCGCTCGGTGCGATCGCCAAGTTTGCCTCCGCCGGCAAACGGGTGGCGCGCAAGGATCTTGCTCTGCAGTCGATCGCTTATGGCAACGTCTATGTCGCCCAGGTTGCGATGGGCGCCAACCCGCAGCAGACATTGCAGGCGTTCCGTGAGGCGGAGGCATATCCGGGACCATCGCTGATCCTCGCCTATTGCCACTGCATTGCGCACGGCATCGACATGCAGCAGGGCATGAAACAACAGGATCTGGCGGTCGCCTGCGGCTATTGGCCGTTGTTCCGCTACAACCCCGCCCTGCGCGACGTCGACAGGAATCCGTTCGAGCTGGACAGCCCGCGGCCGACGATACAGTTCCGTGACTTCGCGTACAACGAGACACGCTACCGCTCACTGGCGCAGAGCCGGCCCGAGGAAGCCAAGGCGCTGATGGCAGCGGCGCAGGCAGCGCTGGAGGAGAAATACCGCAGCTACGAGGAGATGGCCGGTTGGTCGGCCTCGCGGTTCCATCCGGCCGGGCTGCGCAACAGCGGCATCGCCGCGCGGGCTGGTGAGCGCGTTGAGGAGGATGCGGTGTGACGGCAGCGTTCGCTCCTGCGAGCGACGGCGACCATCAACTTTACCTTGGACATACCGCGGCGAGCGCTGCTGCGTGATCGCATTGCTGACGTGCCAGGCGTCCAGGGCACAGATGCGGACCCACTGGCGGAGACAGCCGAGGAGATCGACGACCCTCGTCGCTCGGAGCTGTTCACCTATGAACCGCTCGCCACGATAATCGGGAATCAGCAAGTTGGCCGCCTCGCCCGCCAGTGCTTCGCGCCGGACGTCCTCTCATCGCGAGAAGGCGCCGGACGCGGAAGACTTGCTGCTCGACAATCCCGCCGAGCGGCGGCCATCGATGGCTCGGGCACAGCGATGAACACCGTGCCGCTGCCGAAGCGCAAGAAGAATGCGACTGAATCGTCGCACGTGCGAGCGCAAGGATTACCACTCATAGCGGCACCATTCGCCGATGTTCATCTGACGCGGCACGCGCCAGATCAGTGACCCGAGCGCCTGCACGATCTCCTCGGTCATCTTCTTCGCGTCGCCGAACAGCATCATCGTGTTCGGCCGGAAGAACAGTACGTTGTCCACGCCCGCATAGCCTGACGCCATCGAGCGCTTGACGAATAGCACCGTCGCCGCCTTCTCGACATCCAG
The DNA here is from genome assembly GCA_963791495.1 of uncultured Alphaproteobacteria bacterium. Lineage (GTDB taxonomy): Bacteria > Pseudomonadota > Alphaproteobacteria > Acetobacterales > Acetobacteraceae > JAMXLO01. The sequence continues at coordinate 63,259 of CAWBST010000016.1, read as the reverse complement.
GATCGGCATGCCGTAGATCGCCGACTGCGGATCGGTCTTCGCCGCCGGATTGGTGACGTCGTTGGCGCCGATCACGTACGCCACATCGGAGGTGGAGAATTCGTTGTTGATCTCCTCCAGTTCGAACACCTCGTCGTACGGCACGTTGGCCTCGGCCAGCAGAACATTCATGTGCCCGGGCATCCGGCCAGCGACCGGGTGGATGGCATACTTCACCTCCACCCCCTCCTTCTTCAGCGTATCGGCCATCTCACGCAGCGCGTGCTGCGCCTGCGCCACCGCCATGCCGTAGCCCGGCACCACGATCACCTTCGACGCGTTCTTCATGATGAACGCCGCATCCTCGGCATTGCCGCTCTTCACCGTGCGATCCGCGTTGGCGGCAGACGTGGCGAGCCCTATCTCCGTGCCGAACCCGCCCAGCAGCACATTGATGATGCTGCGGTTCATTCCCTTGCACATGATGTAGGACAGGATGGCGCCGGAAGCGCCCACCAGCGAACCGGTGATGATCAGTGCGAGGTTCTGGATGGTGAAGCCGATGCCGGCCGCCGCCCAACCGGAGTAAGAGTTGAGCATCGACACGACCACCGGCATGTCGGCGCCGCCGATCGGGATGATGATCAGGAACCCCAGCCCGAACGCCAGCAGCGCGATCAGCCAGAACAGGATCTGGCTGCCGGTAGCGACGAACGCCACGATCAGCACCACGAGCAGCACGCCGAGACCCAGGTTCAGCTTGTGCTGGCCGGGGAAGGTGATCGGCGCCCCGCTCATCAGCGCCTGCAGCTTGGCGAACGCGATCAGCGAACCGGTAAAGGTGATGGCGCCGATCGCCAGCCCGAGCGACATCTCGATCAGGCTCTGCATGTGGACATTGCCGACGGTGCCGATGCCGAACGCCTCGGGCGCGTTCAGCGCCGCGGCGGCAACAAACACCGCCGCGAGGCCCACCAGCGAATGGAACGCAGCGACAAGCTGCGGCAGTGCCGTCATCTGGATGCGCAGCGCGACAAACGTGCCGACCGTTCCGCCGATGATGATGCCGAGGAAGATCAGCCCATAGCCCAGGCCACCCATGCCGTGATGGGCGAGCGTGGCGATCACCGCCACAGCCATGCCGATCATGCCGAACAGGTTGCCCTGGCGTGACGTGACCGGCGACGACAGGCCACGCAGCGCCAGGATGAACAGGACGGCGGCAATCAGATAGGCAAGCGCTGTCAGGTTGGCGGACATCGGCGTTCGTCCTCTATTGCCGCCGCTTGAACATCGACAGCATGCGCTGTGTCACCACGAAGCCGCCGAAGATGTTCACGCTCGCCAGCGTGACGGCGATGAAGCCGAAACCCGTCGCCCAACCGCTGGTGCCGAGCCCGGTCGCCAGCATCGCGCCGACGACGATGACCGAGGAGATCGCGTTGGTCACCGACATCAGCGGCGAATGCAGCGCCGGGGTGACGTTCCACACCACGTAGTAGCCGACGAAGCACGCCATCAGGAAGATCGCCAGCAGGAAGATGAACGGTTCCACCTCCGAGACGACAACACCGCTGGTACCGGCGAGCAGCGCATGCGCCTGGGCCGCGAGGGCGTTGGCCTGTTGTGCCAGCCGATCTGCTTCATCGGCCAATTGGGTGGGATTCATGGAGAGATCTCCGAATAAGATTCTCCCCCTCCCCTTGCGGGAGGGGGGCGGGAGGGGACCGCGGACGAGCTACTACCCCCTCCCCCCGACCCCCTCCCGCAAGGGGAGGGGGAGGAAATTGCAACTCGTGCGATCATGCCTACGCAGCCTGCGAGGGCAGGAAGTGCGGATGCACAACGCCGCCGGCGCGGGTCAGCATGACGCCTTTCACGATGTCGTCGTTGTCGGGCAGGTTCGGCGCCTGCGCGTCCTTGTCCCAGAACGTGCTGAGGAAGGTCAGCAGGTTGCGCGCATAGAGCGACGAGGCAGAAACCGAAATGCGCCCGGGCCAGTTGCGGTAGCCCAGGATCGTAACACCATTCGGCGTGACGATGCGCTCGCCCGGCACCGTTGCAGCACAATTGCCGCCCGCGTCGGCGGCGATGTCGACGATCACACTGCCGGGCCGCATCGAGTCGACCATCGGCTGCGTCACGATGACCGGTGCGCGGCCACCCATGACCAGGGCCGTGCAGATCACCAGATCGTTCTTGGCAATCGTGGTCGCGATCAGCTCCGCCTGTTTCTGACGGAATGATTCGCTCATCTCGCGGGCATAGGCTCCGGTCTGGCTGGCGGTCTCGGCATCCTCCACACCCACGAAGGTGCCGCCCAAGGACTTGATCTCCTCCTTCGCAGCCGGACGCACGTCGGTGGCAGAGACGATGGCGCCGAGACGACGCGCCGTTGCGATCGCCTGCAGCCCAGCCACCCCGGCGCCGATCACGAACAGTCGCGCGGGAGGCACGGTTCCGGCGGCAGTCATCATCATCGGAAAGCCACGCTGGAAAGCACCGGCCGCTTCGATCACGGCGCGATAACCCGCGAGGTTCGCCTGGCTCGAGAGCACGTCCATCGCCTGGGCGCGGGTGATGCGCGGCAGCAGCTCCATCGCCGCGCAGTCGATACCGGCTTCCGCGAGCCCCGGCACGAGATCGGGTTCAGCGAAGGCGTTGGCGATGCAGACCAGCAACCCGCCGCGTGGGATCAGCGCCCTCTGCTCGGGGGTTGGCATCTGCACGGCGAACACGATCTGCGCACCCGCGAGGGCTTCGGCGGCATCAGCAGCGACCACCGCGCCAGCGGCGGCGAACTCACGATCGGGAATGGCTGCCTCGGCACCGGCGCCGGCCTCGATCGCGACAGTGAGGCCGAGGCCGATCAGGCGCTTCACCGTTTCCGGGGTGGCCGCAACGCGCGTCTCGTACGCGCGGCGCTCCTTCAGCACCGCAAGGCGCATCCGTTCACTCCTTCCAACGCTCGACCAGAGGGGAGAACCGGGCACGCGAGGACATGCGCGAACTGCCCCAGACCAACGGCGGGGCAACATGCGCGAACCAGGGGTTGTGGTGCAAGGGTTGTTCGTGCCCTGTCCATTCTGCCGCCAGCCCTAGCTGAAGGCAGGTGAACAAGCGGTCAACGCGCACCCATCGTGACCGCAGTCACATCCAGACCCCGCATGCGCGCCGCCGCCTCGAGCGCATCCTCCAGCCGGTCGAGCGGGAAGGCGTGGACATTCATAACGCCTAGGTCGAGCTGGCCGGACGCTGCCAGCGCGGCCAGCCGCGCCGGCACATCGGCGGGGTACATGAAGCGGCCCATCACGTGCCAGTCGTTCGCCAGCATGTCGTAGAAGCCCAGCTCGAGCGGAACGTTCGCGCTGCCCATCATCACCAGCCGGCCGCCTCGACGAAGCGCATACAGACACGCGGAAGTCGCGGTTGCCGTATTGGCGCGGCCGACAATGTCCAGGGCGAGATCGGCGCGCCCGCCGGCAGCATCGACAAGCTGCTCGGTGTCGCAGCACCGATCGCCGCTCAGAGTGACGGTCGCCACGCGCGGACCCGCTACCGCTCTCAGGCGCTCCAGGGCCGCCCGGTCGCGTCCGGCCGCCACCACCCGCGAGGCACCCAACGCGACCGACAGGATGACCGCGGCGGACCCGAAATACCCCGACGCGCCGTTCACCAGCACTGTCTCCCCAGCCTGCAGCCCAGCGCGCAGGAACCCGCCATACGGCACCGCAAGCTTGCTCAAGCCCACCAGCCGCGCGGCTGGCTCGCCGTCCAGCGACGCCGGCAGCGGTGTCAACACGGATGCCGGCATGCACGCCCTCTCGGCCAAGGTGCCGTCCGGCCAGTCGCGCTGCAGGGCCGCTGCCACCTCGGCAATACCACCAAAGCCTGACGAGCGCGTCGCGGTCAGCCCGATCAGGATCTGGGCAGGCTCTGGCGTCCGCTCATCGACGGCAAGGTGCGGGTCGAGGATGACACGCTGGCCTGGCCGCAGATGATAGACCCCCGGCCCGACCGCCTCGACGACGCCGATGCCATTGGTGCCCGGCGTGAATGGCGCGGATGGCAATGAATAGCCCAGACGACCTTCGATGACCTCGCGCAGATAGGAGAGCACCGGCGCAGCCTGCATACGCACCGACACACCACCGGGCGGCGGTGCACGTTCCGGCAGTTCGACCAGGGACCGGGAGAAATCACTGTTGACTCGCCATGCGCGCATGGCCACCTCCTTTACGGGACTCGGTGTCTCGAAATATATTTCGAGACTTGTAGTCTCACAATAGGCGGCTAGCATCTTGGGCGTGGACGTATCGATCACAAACCGTGGACCCGGCCGCCCGCGTAGCGAAACGAGCCGCCGCGCCATCCTGGCGCAGGCGTATCGGCTCGTGCTCGCACACGGCTATCCGGCGGTGACGATGCAAATGATCGCGGACGCAGCCCATGCGGGAAAGCAGACGCTGTACCGCTGGTGGACCAGCAAGGCCGCGATCGTGCTCGATGCCATTGCCGCGCACGCCAGCACGGTGATCGACGCGCCTACACGGCGTACGATCGAAACCGGAGACCTGCGTCGCTTTCTCGTTTCCGTGTTCAAGGCGCTGGAGACCAGTGGACCGCTATTGCGCCATCTGATGGCGGAAGCGCAGCGCGACCCGGAAATACGTAAGGCGCTGCTCGCTCGACTTAACGAGCCACGCCGCGACACGTTGCGCAGGCTGCTCACCGGAAGGTTCCCCGAGCCCAAGGCACGCGAAGCCGCCGTCATGGCGATCTATGGCGCTGTCTGGTACCGGCTGTTGCTGGACGAGCCGCTGAACGCTGCCTTTGCGCGCGATCTTGCCGCGTTGTTTGTCGATCGGCCCTCGCGTTCGACCTGATGCGGTGGAATGATGCGTTGGTAGGGAAGAGCAGGAGGAAACGGTGGGCCAGCTTGACGGCAGGATCGGAATCGTCACCGGCGCAGCATCCGGCATCGGTGCCGCCTGTGCGCGCATTCTGTCGCGCGAGGGCGCGAAGCTGGTGCTGACCGACCTGGACGATGCGGCTGGCCAACGCCTCGCGGAACAGATTGGCGGTATCTATCTGCACCATGATGTGACCGACGAATCAGGCTGGCCCGGGGTGGTCGCCGCGGCAGAGCGGTTCGGCGGGCTGCACATCCTGGTCGCCAATGCCGGCATCGGCATCATGGGGACGGCGATCGACATGTCGTTGGCCGACTGGCGGCGGCAGATGGCAGTGAATGTCGATGGCGTGTTCCTGACCGTGAAGTACGGCATCCCGCTGATGCGCCGTTCCGGTGGCGGTTCCGTCGTGATGATGTCCTCGGTCGCCGGGATACGCGGTTCGGCAAATCTGGCAGGCTACAGCGCGACCAAGGGCGCGGTGCGGTTGTTCGCCAAGTCGATCGCGCTGGAGTGTGCCAGTGCGCGCGACAACATCCGGGTGAATTCCGTGCATCCCGGCATCATCGACACACCGATCTGGACCAAGCTGCCCCCTGGAGCCAACGCCCCGCTCGATCCGAACCGGATTGCCGAGACGACGGTGCCCATCGGCAAGGCGGGACAAGCCGAGGACATCGCGAACGGCGTGCTGTTCCTGTGTTCCGATGCTTCGAGCCACATGACCGGATCGGAACTGGTGATCGACGGCGGTATAACGGCGGGCAGGGTCGGACGATTGGGCGGTTAGGCCGCGGGCGGTACACCCGCCTGCGCCAGCGCGCCCGCCTGTCGCTCGGCCAAGGCAGCCGCGTCAAAATCTGCGATCAAATCACCGAACAACTTGCTCCAGTTCAGTTCGGCCTTCAGCCGCAGGAACACGCCGCCGAGACCGATCGCCGAGCGATCCATCAGCACGAACTCGCGTGGCGGCTTCACACCGCCGGTGCGCTTCAGACCGGCATGCACGCGCTCGGCGACTTCACGGCCGAACTGCGGATCGTCGGTCTCCTGAATGCGCCGCACTCTATCATCGCATAACGGTTCATACAGGAAGCGCGCCCACAGGTTCAGCGCCGCCATCTTCTCCTTCGAGAGATCGGTGAAACCCCATGTCGTGTAAGCGTGGTGCGCCTTCGCATCGTCGTTGTCGCGTACCGCCTCGTACAGGTCGATCACCCCGCGCACGAAGCTCGCGCCGAATACGCGAATGGCGCCGAAGTCCAGCAGGTTCACCGAGGCATCCGGCCGCACCTGGTAATTGCCGAGATGCGGATCGCCGTGGATCACCCCATAGCGGTAGAACGGCACATACCACGCATGGAACAGCGCTTCCGCGATGCGGTTGCGTTCGTCCTGTGGTGGGTCCTCGGCGAGACGCTGCATCAGCGGCCGCCCGTCGAGCCATGTCATGGTGAGCAGGCGGCGCGTGCAGTAGCCGGCGATGGGCACCGGTACATGCACCGTCGGATCGTCTGCCAGCATCAGGCTATACAATCGCATCTGCGCCGCTTCGCGTTCGTAATCCAGTTCCTCGCGCAGACGCTCGCGAAGTTCCTTGTAGACCTCCTCGTGCTGGATGGCGTTGTCCATGCGGTGATAGATCGCCATTGCGAGGCGTAACTGGCGGAGGTCGGCTTCGACCGTACTTGGCATGTCGGGATACTGCAGCTTGCAGGCGACGTCCGTGCCATCGTGTAGCCGGGCGCGATGCACCTGGCCCAAACTGGCGGCTGCGGCGGCTTCATGGCTGAATTGCGCGAACCTTGCCTGCCAGTCGGTGCCGAGTTCGCTCACCATGCGCCGGCGCACGAAGTTCCAGCCCATCGGCGGCGCATTGGCCTGCAGCTGCGCGAGTTCCGCGGCGTATTCGGCGGGAAGCGCGTCGGGCACGGTGGACAGGAACTGCGCCACCTTCATCAGCGGACCTTTCAGGCCGCCAAGGATCGTGCGCAGGTCCTCCGCGTGTGCGGCGCGGTCGGTCTTGATGCCGAACACGCGCGCGCCCGCAACGCGCGCCGCGATACCCCCGACCGCGCCGGATGTCCGCGCCATGCGACGGATTTCGCCCAGCAGGTTGCTGCGGTCAGACATGGAGAAAGGTGGTGCGAAGGCATGGAGACTCCCCCTCCCCTTGCGGGAGGGGGTTGGGGGGAGGGGGCGTGCGAGCGAGTTCGCCAATCGCGATTAGAATACCCTCGACATTTCGAAGCACGTCGCCGTTGGAGATTCGCACGACACGAATGTTGTGCTTAGCCATCCAGGCATCGCGTACAGCATCCTCCGGCGCGTCGATATGCGACACGCCATCGACCTCGACGACGAGCCGAGCGGGCGGGCAGTGGAAATCGGCAATGTATGGCCCAAGTGGCACTTGACGCCGAAACTTCAGGGCGCTGGCTTGATGCCTGCGAAGCCCCTGCCATAGCTTCCGTTCGGCCGGCGTCGGAGCTCGGCGCATTGCGCGGGCATTGGTGAGGAGCGAAGTACGCTCGGCCCCCTCCCCCCCACCCCCTCCCGCAAGGGGAGGGGGTGAAGCATTATTCTTGGCCTCTCTTCCCTTCCCTGCGTCCGTCACCCCGATTGCTCCAGCTCATCGATGAATCCCGCAATCACATCCAGCCCCTTCTTCCAGAACGCCGGGTCCGACGCATCCAGCCCGAATGGCGCCAGCAGCTCCTTGTGCCGCTTCGTCCCGCCGGCGCGCAGCATGTCAAGATACTTCGCCTGGAACCCGGGATGCCCCGCCTGGAACACCGAGTACAGCGCATTCACCAGACAATCCCCAAACGCATACGCATAGACATAGAATGGCGTGTGGATGAAATGCGGCACATACGCCCAGAACACGCTGTACTCCGGCGTGAACTCAAACGCCGGCCCGAGACTTTCCTTCTGCACCTGTAGCCACAGCTCGCCGATCCGATCAGGTACCAGCTCCCCTGACCGCCGCTCATCGTGCAGCAGCGATTCGAAATAATAGAACGCCACCTGGCGGACCACCGTGTTCAGCATGTCCTCGACCTTCGCCGCCAGCATGATGCGCCGGCGCTTCGCATCCGCCGCATCGAGCAGAGCACGAAACGTCAGCATCTCGCCGAACACGCTCGCCGTCTCCGCCAGCGTCAGCGGCGTGCCCGCCATCAGATAGCCCTGCTCCGCCGCCAGCACCTGATGCACGCCGTGACCCAATTCGTGCGCCAGTGTCATCACATCGCGCGTGCGGCCGTGATAGTTCAGCAGCAGATAGGGATGCGCCGACGGCACCGTCGGATGCGCGAATGCACCACCCGCCTTGCCAGGCTTCAGTGTCGCATCGATCCATGGCCTGTCGAAAAAACGCCGACCGACATCGGCAAGGTCAGGACTGAATGCGCCGTACGCCGTCAGCACGCGCTCTCTCGCGTCATCCCAACCGATCGTCCGGTCATCATCGTCGGGCAGTGGCGCATTGCGGTCCCAGTGCATCAGCTTCGGCAGCCCGAGCCACTTCGCCTTCATCAGGTAGTAGCGATGTGCGAGTTGCGGGAAATCCGCGCGCACCGCCGACACAAGTGCATCGACGACCTCGTCCTCCACCATGTTGGCACGGTTGCGGTAGCTGCCGGGCCGGGGATAGTGCCGCCACGTGTCGATGACCTCCTTGTCTTTCGCCAGCGTGTTGGTGACCAACGAGAACAGCCGGATATTCCCACCGAACGCCTCGCCGATCGCACGCCCCGCAGCCTCGCGCGCTGCACGGTCGCGATCCGACAGCTTGTTCAGCGCTGCGCTGACTGTCAGTTCCTCGCCGCCCAGCGACACCCGCATCGCCGCGACCGTCTCATCGAACAGCCGGCTCCACGCGCTGCGCCCGGTCACCTCCTTCTCGTGCAGCAGCTTCTCCAGGTCGTCCGCCAGCTGGTGCGGCCGAAAGACGCGCAGATCGCGCAGCCAGGGCCGCCACTTCTCCAGCGTCGGATCCGCAAGCTTCTGATCCAGCACCGCGTCATCCAGCCGGTTCAGCTCCAGACTGAAGAACAGCAGGTCGCTGCTGATTGTGGTCACCCGCTCGCTCACGGTCTGATAGAAGCGGCCGATCTCCGCATTGGTGGAATCGCCGGCGAACAGGAGCTGCGCATAGGACATCAAGCGGCCCAACAGCTCCTCGATCCGCTCGTACTCCCCGATCGCCCCCGCGAGCGCGCGGCCCGACATCGCGCCAAGCTTATGCTGATTCGCCGCAGCAAACGCGCGCGCCGCCTGCTCGGCCACGGTGAGATCCGCCTCGACCGCCGGGCTATCCGGCCCAGGGTAGAGATCGCCAAGATCCCAGGTCGGCAGTTCTTCGACGGCCTGCTGACTGACGGCGGCATCGGCCGGGGCGGCGTGGCGCATCATTACGTCCTCACGAGGCTGCGGTTGTCATCCATGTAAGGTAGTAGGGACCGAGGTCAAAGTATTGCGTCCGGCGCAGAACGGACGACGGGAGGCGCGTGGAGCATTATCCGACCTGGCCGAACCTGCCCGCGATGATGTTCGCGCTCGCCCGCACTTGGCCGGACAGGCCCCTGCTCCGCGCTTTCCGCGGCGGAACCTGGCACGCCATCACCTGGCGCGAGTTCGGCCGAATGGCGGCGTCCTGCGCGCGACACCTGCGATCGGCCGGTGTGGCGGCCGGAGACCGCGTGGTGATCCTGTCGGAGAACCGGCCGGAGTACCCGATCGCCGAGACCGCGCTGATGGCGCTCCGCGCGGTGCCGGTGCCGACCTATGTCACCAACACCGCCGCCGATCACGCGCACATCCTGCGGGATTCAGGTGCACGAGCGGCGATCGTGTCCTCCCCTGCCCTCGCCGGGACGCTGCGCGAGGCCGGCCGGCTGGCCGGCGGGCTCGATCTGCTGGTGGTGATCGAAGGGCCGCCGGATGACGCCGGAGGATCGCCGCGCCTGATGCACTGGCCTGCGCTGGTGGCCGATGAGGCGTCACCCGACGACGTCGCGCTGGAGGCGGCAACCATCCCGGCCGACACGCTCGCCTGCCTCATCTACACCTCGGGCACCGGCGGCGCGCCAAAGGGCGTGATGCTGCCGCACCGATCCATCCTATCCAACTGCCGCGGCGCGTTCGAGCTGCTGCGGCCATTGCGACTGAAGGACGAAACCTATCTGTCGTATCTGCCGGCGTCGCACAGCTACGAACATACGGTCGGCCTGTTCTTCCTCCCGAGTATTGGCACCGAGATCGTCTATTGCCGCGGCGTGGAGCATCTGGCGACCGACCTCATGGCGGTCCGGCCGACCATCCTCACCGCCGTGCCGCGCGTGCTCGAAGTGATCCGGACCCGCGTGCTGACGCAGGTGGCTCGCGAGGCGCCGTGGCGGCAGGCCCTGTTCCGCCGGGCGCTGGACCTCGGGCTGAAGCGGGTGCGCGGCCAGCGGCTGGCGCTGGGCGAGTGGCTACTCGACCTGGTGCTCGACCGGCTGGTCAGAGCCAGGGTGCGGGCGCGGTTCGGCGGCCGGCTGAAGGCGGCAATGTCGGGTGGCGCGCGCCTGGAGCCCGAGGTGGGCGAGTTCTTCCTCGCGCTCGGGCTGATGATCATGCAGGGCTACGGCCAGACCGAGGCCGGCCCAGTGATCAGCGCCAATCCGCCCGACGCGATCCGCATCGACACGGTCGGACGCGTGCTGCAGGGCGTTGACGTGCGCCTGGCCGAGGACGGCGAGATCCTGGTGCATGGCGATCTCGTCATGGATGGCTACTGGGGCTTGCCGGATGCCACCGCGGCGGCGATCCGCGACGGCTGGCTGCACACCGGCGATATCGGTGCCCTGGATGGCGATGGCTATCTGCGCATCACCGATCGCAAGAAGGACATGATCGTGCTCTCGGGCGGTGAGAACGTGTCACCGGCGAAGGTCGAAGGCATGCTGATGGCGGAACCGGAAATCTCCCAGGCGGTCGTCGCGGGCGACGGCCGTTCGTCGCTAACAGCGCTGGTCGTGCCCGCGGACGGCCACGACGACGTATCGGTTGCCCTGGCGGTCAGTCGCGTCAATCTCCGCCTGTCGGTGACCGAGCGGATCCGCAGGCACGCTATCGTGGCGCCGTTCACGGTAGAAAATGCTCTGCTTACCCCGACCCTTAAGATCCGGCGCATGCTGGTGATCCGCGCAAACGCCGCCGCTTTGGCCAAGTTGCACACTTAGTCGATCGGGGAGACAGACCGATCGTTTTTATACGGTAAATGTTCGTTATTCTCTGCGCGGCGAAGCGATGGCCAAGCGGATTATGGCAGAAATCAATTCCGAACCGCGGTAGATCGTAAGCCTGACACAAAATCCCGCGCGACAGAGCGATAGCATTGCGGAATGAGACGAAATACCATTCGGCAGCGTGGAGGAAGGACCGGGATATGCGGTCTCGTTGCGATCCCGTGTATGCCGAGCAGGTACGCTCCTCTTACACACATCTGCCGCTCACGGTGTCAGTCTCAGTACCTGAACAGTCTCCTGTTGGGCTTCGTTCTGGCATCGGCTGTCCCTGTATGGACGATGCTCGTCTGGGTCGGCCTCGTAACCGGGCTTTCAGCCGTTCGTTTGGCCTTGTGGCACGCCCACACGCGGAGAGACATCGGACCCCAGCAAGGTCCGTGGTGGACGCACCTCGCAATTGCCGGATCCCTCGCCTCCGGGATTCTGTGGGGCAGCAGCACGATCCTCTTCTTGCCTCTCGACGAGCCCAACCTGCTGTTTCTGGCGCTGGTGATCAGTGGTATGTGTGCCGGCGCCGCCACGGTGCATGCCGCACATTTTCCGTCAGTGGTCGCATTCATATTTCCCGCGATATTGCCGCTCGCTGTTGATTTCTTCGTGCAGGGCAGCAGATTGCAAATTGTCTCAGGGATCATGGCCTGTGTGTTCGCGATATCGTTGTGTCTCGCCAGTCTGAAATTTCGGGCGTGGTTCCGTGAGACCACATCGGCGCGACTTAACCTCGTGCTCCGAACCTCTGAGGCGGCCGACGCCAACGCGCGCCTAAGGGCCGAAATCGCGCAGCGCCGCTCGACGGAGGCAAAGCTGCAGCAGGCACAGAAGATGGAAGCCATTGGCCTTCTGACTGCCGGAGTCGCCCATGACTTCAACAACCTGCTGTTGGCCATAGGTGGCTCGACGGAACTGGTCGTGAGGCGCCACGGCTCAGACTCGGCTGAGGCAGTCTACTTCGACACCATCATGCACGCCGTAAAGCGCGGTGCTTCGTTGACGCAGCAATTGCTGACTGTCGGCCGCAAGCAGACGCTCACGCCGCGCACGGCCGATATGAACGAGGTCCTGCAAGGGATGGAAGCTTTGCTGGTAACGACACTCGGTGGTTATGCTGGTCTCCTGCTGCAACTTGATCGCTCTCCAGCGTTGGCGTTCGTCGACGTAGCGCAGCTTGAGAATGCGATCCTCAACCTTGTCATCAATGCGCGAGACGCCATGCCGGACGGTGGCACAATAACGATCAGGACTACCAATCTGGACATGCATGCGACCGACAGCGTGACGACGGGTCTGCTGGGCCCACATGTTATGATCGCGGTGGAGGACACCGGCATCGGTATGTCTGAGAATGTGCGTCTCCACGCATTTGACCCATTCTTCACGACAAAGGATTTTGGCAAAGGCTCCGGACTGGGTCTCAGCCAGGTCTATGGGTTGGTCGAGCAATCCGGCGGTGAGACCCATATCGTATCGAGTCCCGGGAGAGGGACGAAAGTCAGCATCTATCTGCCGCGGGTTTCACAGGACATGCTTCCTGCGGGAGCGACACGAAAACCTGCTGTGAAGCCCGCACCAGCGGTGCCCTTGTCCAACATCTTGCACGAGGGCCGTCGCATACTTGTGCTCGATGACGACAGGCAGGTACTTGAGACAGTGCCCGAGATTCTGAACAGCGCCGGATATTCAGTCGTATCCTTTGATTCGGCGCTTAAGGCTCTCGATGAGGTCGGCGGGCCAGAGCGGATCGACCTTATGATCGTGGATTTTGCGATGCCCGATATGCGAGGCGACCAGTTTGCTGCCAAGGCACGATCACAGCGTTCTGCCGTGCCTATCGTTTTCATTTCCGGTTACGCTGAGCCGACATTGCTGGAGTCGGAACCCTATGTGCTGAGCAAACCGTTCAGCCTGGACTCCCTGATCTCGACAACCGAGGAAGCCATGCAAATTGCAGCATGACGAACCTCTTCCCGGCGGAGTTGTCCCGCACGCTCCGTCAAGCGATCACCTGCGCGATCTTCATGAGCCTGTCCGCATCTCCAGTCTTGGCAGCCGGCGTCGCGCTACGTGAAGGCAGCGCAGACTGGACGGCCAACGCTTTTGCTAGAGGGACGGCCAAGGCGTACGACGCGAGCACCGCGGTGAGCAATCCAGCAGGCCTGACAAGACTGGACTGGAACGAGACCGTCCTTCAGATGATCGCCGGCGCCGGGACGATCGATGACTCGGCGTCTCCGACCGCAGGGACCATTCGTGGCACGTATCATATCGAAGCAACGGTCGTCAGCCTTGGCGTGGTGAGTCGGTTCTGACGCACTTCGCCACTGGCGGCCGCTGATCACGGGGAGATGGAGCCGGACCTGGGTTGGGCCGGATGCGAACGGCGCGGCGCGTTTCCTCGATAAACCCCCACCATTTTTCCCGGCTCCGCTCTGAGGTCATTCGCGACAAGGCGCCCACAGTTTCAGTCAAGACCGGCGAACCATGTCTCCTGTATCGGGCACCGACTCGCCACGCCTAGGGTCATGGCGTCGAACCAACAAACCCGGAGCCAACTATGACTTCCTTGGCCGCCCGCAAGCTCGGCCCCGCGCATTGGCAAGGAAGCTACTGGGTCCCCGGATATTGGTCGTGACCTGTGATGCGTTTCATATCGAGCGGCCAAATGCACCCTCAAAGTGGCGATAACGGGCAAGGCACCGCGTAACGCTTCGGCCCAATTGGGGACAGACCTGCCATGCGCCAGTTCATCATCGCCGCCGCCATCGCATTGGGACTGGTCGCCGTCTGGGCGGTGATCCTGCCGCTGACCGCCCAGCCTGCTCCGGCTCAGGCCACCTCCCCGGCCATGTCGAAGGCCATGTTCCTCTGCCGCGGCGCGAGCGGCATCGATCGGACCTGCGCCGCGGCGCTCGCCAAGGCGCTGGTGCTCGACGCCGCCGATCCGGCACCGAGCCGCGCCAGCGACCGCATCTGCCCCGTAGATCAGCAGATGCTGACCAGCCTCGATCGCCGCGGCTGAACGCCGACAACCGGGGAGGCCAGCACATGCTGCCAGCCCGCATCCGGCGGCTGCGTCCGGACGTGTTCGTCATGGCTCTGACGGGCACCGTTGCCATCGCAACGCTGCTGCCGTGCCTAGGCACCAGCGCGCGGATCTTCCACGCCGCCGGCATAGGCGCCATCGCAGCGCTGTTCTTCCTGCAAGGCGCGCGCCTGTCGCGCGAGGCGATCCTCGCCGGCATGACCAACTGGAAGCTGCACGCCGCGATCGCCGGCACGACGTTCGTGCTGTTCCCCGTCCTGGGGTCCGCGCTCATCACTCTGGCGCCGCATGCACTTGGCGGTACTCTGGTGCTGGGCGTGCTGTTCCTCTGCGCGCTGCCGTCCACCGTGCAGTCGTCCATCGCGCTGACCTCGATCGCGCAGGGCAACGTGGCCGGCGCCGTATGTGCGGCGACCGCATCCAGCCTGATCGGCCTGCTGCTGACACCGTTGCTGTTCGGCTTCCTGGCCCATATGCGCGGCGGCGGCATGGATGCCTCAGGCATGTGGCAGGTGCTCGCCCAACTCCTGCTGCCATTCGTTGCCGGCCATCTACTGCGACCCTGGATCGGTGCCTGGGTGGCGCGCAACAAGTCGCTGCTGGCGATCACCGACCGCGGCTCAATCCTGCTGGTGGTCTATACGGCGTTCAGCGCGGCGGTGGTTCACGGCATCTGGCAGCAGTTGCCGCCGGCGATGCTCGGCGCACTCGCGATCGTCGTCGCGGGCCTGCTGGCCGCCGCACTGCTGATCACCACCGCCGGCGCCCGCGCCTTCGGCTTCGCGCACGCCGATGAGGTTGCAGCGGTGTTCTGTGGTTCGCAAAAGTCGCTGGTCGCCGGTATTCCGATCGCCAGCGTGCTGTTCGCCGGCCCGACGCTCGGCGTGGTCGTGCTGCCGATCATGATCTACCACCCGTTGCAGCTCGTAGTGTGCGCCTGGCTGGCGCGGCGCTATGCGGAGCGGCCCGTCGCTGCGGCGATAACCGTTGGCGATCCCGTGCTGGAGATCGCGGCCTAGGTCGTCTGGTCCAGCGCCGAATTCCACGCCACACTCCTGGCACGGACATTCGCGCGAGGTGACCGATGCTCAGCAGGTTTCTCTCCTGTCTCGCAGCGGGACTTCTATGCGCGGCACCGGAGGCGCAGGCCCAGCCGCAGTTGCCCGAGGGGCCCGGCAAAGCCGTCATCGAACAGTCCTGCCTCGGCTGCCACGAGCCCGCCCGCATCATCGCCAGCGCCTACAACCGCCAGGACTGGCAGAACGTCGTTCACATGATGCTGAACGTCGGTGCACCCGTGCCGCCGGATCAGGTCGGCGTGCTCATCGACTACCTCGTGACGAACTTTCCGGAGAAGCCGAAGCCCGCGCCGTCGCTGATCGCCGGCACCGCCCAGGTCGAGATCAAGGAGTGGGCTGTGCCGACGCCAGGTTCGCGACCGCACGATCCCCTCGCCTACCCGGATGGATCGATCTGGTACACCGGACACATGGCCAACGTCCTGGGCCGGCTGGACCCGCACAGCGGGAAGATCACCGAATACCATCCGGACATACCGTCTTCGGGCCCGCACGGCCTCGTCGCCGACAAGGACGGCAACATTTGGTTCACCGGCAACTTCGCCGGCTACATCGGCAAATTCGATCCGAAGACCGGCAAGTTCACCGACTATCCGCTGCCCGACCCGAGCGCGCGCGACCCGCACACGCCACTGTTCGATCGGCGCGGCTTACTGTGGTTCACCGTGCAGGGTGCCAACATGGTAGGCCGCCTGGATCCCAAGATCGGCGATATCCGGCTGGTGAAGTCGCCGACGCCGCGGTCGAACCCTTACGGCATGGTGATCAGCTCACGCGACATCCCGTGGTTCTGTGAGTTCGGCGCCAACAAGCTGGCAAGCATCGATCCCGACACGATGCAGATCCATGAGATCACGCTGCCGAACGCCGCGAGCCGTCCGCGACGGATCGCCATCACGCCCGACGATGTCATCTGGTATTCGGACTATTCGCGCGGCCATCTCGGCCGCTTCGACACGAAGACTGGCGAGACCAAGGAATTCGCCTCACCTGGCGGGCCCAATTCCCTGCCCTACGGCATCGTCTATCTGAAGCGCGCGGTCTGGTACAGCGAGTCCGGCGTCCGCCCGAACACGTTGGTGCGCTTCGATCCATCGACCGAGACATTCCAGACCTGGGCGATCCCGTCCGGCGGCGGCGTGGTGCGCAACATGATGGTCACACGCGACGGCAACATCGCGATGGCCGAAAGCGGCATGAACCGGGTGGCACTGGTGGTCGTCGAATAGGCACCGCTTTCATCGCACCAGCACGGAGCCGAGGAACACGCCGCAGGCCACCAGGTAGGCCACCAACAGCCCGAACCTGATACGGCGGGTGTACGCGTGCAGTGCCGGCGTCAGGCCGACACCAATGAAAGCCGCCATGGTCACGCCGGTCAGAATCTGAGCGGCCCGTATGTCATCCCCGGACACGGCACTGAACAAACTCACACCCCTCACCTTGCGATCCGGTGTCGGCTATTGTCGCGATCGCTAACGCTATGGCAACACACGAAGGGATGCGATGCACCGCCTGATCCTGGCGCTCCTGCTGCTCGGCGCCGCACCGGCCTCCGCCGCCGATCTTGCGCTCAAACGGGTGATGCTGTCTTCCGCCGGCGTCGGCTACTTCGAGTACGACACCGAGGTGGACGGTCCGGCGACGCTCGGCCTCGACGTGCCGCTCGATCAGGTGGACGACGTGCTCACCTCGCTCGTGGTGTTCGACAGCGCAGGCGCGGTCGGCACGGTGGACCTGCCGGGTCGCGACACCACGCGTGCGAACTTCGGCAACGTGCCGTTCGGCCCCGAGGCGCTGCGATCGGCGGTCGATTACCTGAACAGCCTGCAGGGCGTGGATATCAGCGTCCAGGGCCCGCGTCCGATGACCGGCCGGATCATGCACGCCGAGCATGTCGCCGAGACGCTGCCGGCGACCGACGGCCAACCGAAGCCCACCGTGCAGCGTACCCGCGTCACCGTCCTAAGCCCCGAGGGCCTGCGCCAGTTCGTGCTGGAGGAGGCCGACAGCATCCAGGTCACCGATCCCGACCTGCGGGCCCGTATCGGCCAGGCGTTAGAACTCGCTGCGCCGCGAGGCCAATCAGAGCGTACGCCATCTCACGCTGCACAGCACGGGCGATGGTCATCGAACGGTTCGCGTCGGCTACGTCGCCGCGGCGCCACTGTGGAAGGCGTCGTTTCGGCTGGTGCTGCCGGCGAAGGACGGCGATCCCGCGCGCCTACAGGGCTGGGCGGTGCTCGAGAACCAGTCAGGCGCCGACTGGAACGATGTCGCCCTGACCCTGCAGTACGGCAACCCCGTCACGTTCCGGCAGGCGATCTACCAGAGCTACTACGTGCAGCGGCCGGAAGTGCCTGTGGAGATCCTGGGCCGCATCCTGCCAAGCGTCGACACACGGGCGCGGCCCTCGGAATCCGCGATGCAGAAGGCCGCTCCTGCGGCACCGAACCGGTCTCTTGGCGCCATGGCCGCGCCCGCACCGATGCCGATGGCGCCCGCGAACGCGGAACCTATGGCCCCGCCGGCGGAACAGGCGGAGGCCACCGAAGCCGCGGAACAGACCATCTTCCAGCTTCCCACGCCGGTCTCGCTCGCCGTCGGGCACACGGCGAGCGTGCCGATCGTCGATGGCGCCATCCCCGCCGAGAGGCTGGATCTGGCGGCAGGCAACGACCCGCACCCGCTGTCGGCGATCCGCATCACCAACGACACCGGCGTGTCGGTCCCCGCCGGCGTGCTGACGCTGTACGACGCTTCGGGCGCCGCCACCTTCGCGGGCGACGCCAGGCTCGGCGGGCTGCCGGCCGGGGAGCAGCGGCTGCTGTCGTTCGCCCAGGACCTGCGCACCACGATAGAGCGCAGCAGCAGCGGAGAGACGACGCTTGCATCGCTCACCGCGGCCGACGGCGTGCTGCACATCACCACCCGGCAGCGGGAGGTGATGCGGGTGACGGTCACCGGCCCTGCCAACGAGCCGCGTCAGGTGCTGGTGGAGATCCCGAAGGAAGGCGACCGCACGCTGACGTTGGAGGATGGCGCCATTACCGGCACCGAGGAAACGGCGACCGCGTGGCGTGTGCCGATTGCGCTGAAGCCGGGCGAGGTGCGGAGACTGACCGCCTACATCGACCGGCTCGAGCGCGAGCAAACCGCGATACTGGCCGACGACGCACAGGTTGTCGTGCGGCTGCTCAACGAGCAGACATTGACGCCCGAGGCACGCATGGCGTTGCTGCGGCTGGCCGCGCTGCGTCAGGACGAGGCAGCGAGGCGCGCGACGATGGACCAGCTCAAGACGGAGCAGGCGGTGGTCCTGCAGGATGAGGACCGTATCCGCCGCAACCTCGCCGCGGTTCCGGTGAACGATGCGCTTCACACCAGGCTGACGCGCGCGCTGGATGCAGATGAGACAAAGCTTGAGCGCCTCAGCCAGGCGATCGAGCAGGCAACGGCGGCCGCGGACAAGGCCCGTCACGCGCTGGCAGACGCGGCCGGGTCATTGAGGCTATGAAGCCACTCAACTTAACCATGCCGCAATAAATTCCCGCCATCGTGCCGTGTCATGGTGTCATCGCTCACGCAGGCCGATGTTGCGCGTCTGCTGGCAGAGCCGTCCACTTCGGCGCGTGCCGAGCTGGCGGACAAGCTGGCGTCGGAACTGGACAGCAGCCAGCTGACCGAAGCAGAACTGCAGATCGCGCACGACATCGTCCGCATCATGGCGAAGGACGTCGAGCTGGCGGTGCGGCGCTCCCTGTCGCAGAGCCTGCGCCGCGCCCGGCATCTGCCGCACGACGTGGCACTGCGGCTCGCCAGTGATGTGGAAGCAGTGGCGCTGCCGATCCTCGCCGACTCGCCGGTGCTCACCGACGCCGACCTGGTCGACCTCGTGCGCCACGGCTCGTCCCGAAAGCAGGAGACAATCGCCGGTCGCGACGGTGTCCCTGAGCCAGTCGTCGACGTTCTGGTAACAGAGGGCAGCGAGACCGCGGTCGCGGCGCTGATGGGCAACGCGCGCGCGCGGATCGCCGAGGCGAGCCTGGCAACCGCGATCGACCGCTTCGGCGACAGCGACCGCGTCAAGGCGAACATGGTGCATCGCGCCGACCTGCCGGTGACCATCGCCGAGCGCCTCGTGGTGATGGTGTCCGACCGGCTCCAGGCCTATCTCGTCAGCCACCACGAACTGCCGGTCTCGCTCGCCACCGATATGGTGCTGCAAAGCCGCGAGCGCGCCACGCTTCACCTCAGCCTCGGCTCCAGCGAGCAGGAACTGCTGCGGCTGGTGCGTCAGATGCATCGCAACCACCGCCTCACGCCGCTGCTGGTGCTGCGCGCGCTGTGCCTGGGCGACCTCGCGTTCTTCGAGGTAGCGATGGCGGTGATGGCCGGTATCCCGCCGATCAACGCGCGCATGCTGATCCATGATGCCGGGCCGAACGGCCTCGCGTCACTGTACGGCCAGGCCGGAATGCCGCCGCGGCTGCTGCCTGCGGTCCGGGTCGCCGTGGACGTGGTGCGGGGCACCGAATTCGACGGCGGCGAACACGACCGAGAGCGCTACCGCGCCCGCGTCATCATTCGTATCTTGACACAATTCGAGGATCTGCCGCAGGAAGACCTCGACTACCTGCTGGACAAACTGGGCGATGTGCTGAACGTTGCAGCGTAGTGATCCTATGAAATCCGCCGACTTCGTTGTCCTCGACAGACCCAGGCTGGCCTCGATCAAGCGATTTCCGACGGTGGAATTCGCCGACTATGAGCGCCGCCTCGCCACCATGCAGGAGACCCTGCAACTGGTGCAGCAGGCCTACCTGGGCTCCTCGCATCGTGCCGTGATCGTGCTGGAAGGCTGGGACACCGCCGGCAAGGGTGGCGTTGTGCGCCGGCTCGGCTGGGCGCTCGATCCGCGCAGCTTCAAGGTCCACGCGATCGCGGCACCGAACGGGCGGGAGAAGCATCTGCACTACCTGCAGCGCTTCTGGGAGCGCTTGCCGCAACACGGCCAGATCGTCGTGTTCGACCGCTCCTGGTATGGCCGTGTGCTGGTCGAACGTGTGGAAGCTTTCGCCAGCCCCACCGAATGGCACCGCGCCTATGACGAGATCAACCATTTCGAGCACATGCTACTCGCCGACGGCGCCCGTCTGGTGAAGCTGTTCCTACACATCACGCCCGAGGAGCAACTCCGCCGCTTCCGCGCCCGCCTGACCGATCCGGTGAAGCGCTGGAAGCTATCGTACGAGGACTTCCGCAATCGCGGCCGCTGGTCCGAGTACGAGGACGCGATCGAGGACATGGTGGAGAAGACCTCCACCCGCCGCGCGCCCTGGCATGTGATCCCAGCGAACAACAAGCCGTTCGGCCGGTTGGCCACTTTCCGGGTCATCGTCGATCGTCTGTCCAAGGGGGTCTCGCTGCAGCCCCGCCAGCTCGATCCCGCGGTCGCCGACGAGGCGGAACGGCTGCTGGGCATCCGCCTGCCGGCCGAAAAACACACCAAGGCCCGAGCGGCGGCGGACGCGTTTATCACGCATTGATCGGACGTCGACAGGATCGGGATTTCTCGGAACCCACGCCAGGGAACTCCCATGCACGTTCTCAGCCGCCTCCGGCTCCGCACCAAGCTCACCATCTTGATGGGGCTGTCGGCACTCGCACTGGTCGCCTCAATCGGGGTCAGCGCTTCAATCGTACGCCAGCGCATGTTTGATGATCGCGTCGATAAGCTACGCGCCGTTGTCCAGACGACGCTCGGCCTGGCCCAGTCGCTCGAGGACCAGGTTGCCGTCCATCAGCTCACTCGCGAGCAGGCGTTGGAACAGTTGCGCAAGGCAGCCCACGTCATGCGTTTCGATGCAGGTGAAGGCTATATCTATGCCCAGACCCTGGACAACACCTTCGTTATTCATGGTGCCGACCCCAAGCTCGAAAACACGACATCCAAGGTCAAGGACGCGAGCGGCAAATCGCTCACGAGCCTCATCATCGAGGCTTTAGGGACGGGCGACCACGGCGTTGTATCCTATGACTTCGTCAGACCAGGACAGACACAGCTGCAGCCGAAGGTCGCCTACGTTGCTCGGTTTGCTCCCTGGAGCCTGGTATTCGCCGCCGGTGCCTACACCGGTGACCTAAGCGCTGCGTTCCGTGCGATATTACTGGATCTGACAACGATTGGCGGCATCATCATCGTGGTTTGCCTGGCGGTCGCCTGGCTGATCAACCGCGACATCGTCGGCTCGCTGCAGCGCCTGATGGCCGCAATGGCGCACCTCGCGAACGGCGTACTCTCGACAGAGGTTCCAGGCACCGAGCGGCGTGACGAGATTGGCCAGATGGCCAGCGCGGTTCTCGTGTTCAAGGAACACATGGTGAAGGAGGAACGCCTTGCGGCAGACCATGAGCAGGAGCGCGAGCAGGCCGACGCGGCCAAGCGCGCTGCACTGGTTGCTATGGCAGAAACGATAGAGAGTGAAGCCACAGCCGCGCTGACCGCAATCGGTCGGCGCACACATGCGATGGCCGAAGCAGCCAACAGCATGAGCAACTCGGCAACGCGCACCGGCACCTCCGCCGAAAGCGCCGCGGGCGCAGCGGCACAGGCTCTGGCCAACGCACAGACAGTGGCCAGCGCGGCCGAGCAGCTCACCGCCTCGATCCGCGAGATCGGTGGTCAGGTGAACCAGTCCAGCGCCGTGGTCGGCCGCGCCGTCGAGGCCGGTCGCAGCACGCGGGAGACCATCAGCACACTGAACGAACAGGTCGGGCGGATCGGCGCGGTTGCCGACATGATCAGCGAGATCGCGGCCCGCACAAACCTGCTCGCGCTGAACGCCACTATAGAGGCGGCCAGGGCCGGCGATGCTGGCAAGGGGTTCGCCGTGGTCGCCAGCGAGGTGAAGCAACTGGCCACCCAGACGGCGAAATCGACCGAGGAGATCAGCCGCCATATCGCCGAGGTTCGCGCAGCGACCGGAGCATCGGTCGACGCCGTCGGCCGAATCGAGGAAACCGTCGGCGAGATCGACACGATCGCTGGATCGATCGCCGCGGCTGTGGAGCAGCAGGGAGCAGCAACCGCGGAGATCGCCCGCAATGTCACCGAGACCGCCGCAGCGGCGAACGCAATGACCACCCGCGCAACCGAGGTCTCAGACGAAGCGAAGAAGACCGGACAGCAGGCAGCGGACGTGCTTGAGAACACCACGGCGCTGGATGGCGAGATGCAGGATCTGCGCAAGTCGGTGATCCACCTCGTCCGCACCTCCACCAGCGAAGTGGATCGGCGTCGGTATCGCCGGCGACCCTGCCACGTCGAGGCTAAACTGACCTGCCAGGGTCGCTCGGAAACCGCATCGCTTCACAACATCTCTGAGCGCGGCTGTCACGCAATCACGGCGCTGCGCTTGCAGACCGGCCAGCGGGTGGAGCTCACCCGGCCGCGGTTCAACACCCACCTCGAGGGCACTGTGATGGAGCAGTCTGAGGACGGGCTCCACATCGCAGTTCTCGGCGACGGGTTGCCCGCGGCCGAGGCCGACCGCATCAGCCTGACAACCATTGCGGAGCTGACACGCGTGGCGAAGGACGATCATGTCAACTTCGTCAAGCGCGTGGCGGACGCCGTGACTGCCGGCGAGAAACCGTCGCCCGACAGCCTGGCGTCGCCGCATCACTGTCGATTTGGACGGTGGTACGACGGCGTCAGCGACCTTGCGTCGATGTCCTTGGGCTCGTTCAAGGCGATCAAGGCGCCGCATGACGCAGTGCATGAACTTGGCCGCAAGGCTTTCATCGCCCTCGCAGCAGATGATGGCGGTGCGGCCCAACGTTACGTCGGGGAGATGCGCAGCCAGTCGGAGAGGGTGATGCGCTGTCTCGACGAATTCGGTCGCGACTACCCCGCGACATTCTCCAAGCAGGCTGCGTGACGCAGGCTTTGGCCCTAATCGGTACGCAAGCAACAGGCAGCCGGGATGCGGGCGGTAATTAAGGCTTTTTTGTGGCCTCTGAGCCCGGGACGCTGCTATGTGTCCACTGAGCCGTCAGTAGCATCGGCTTGCAGAACCATCTTGGGACTACTTCTGATGCCCGAAGCAATCGGCCCCTACTCGGTGGAAGAGCGCGTCATCGACGGAGACACCACCTGGGTGGCCGTCCGCGCGCGGGGTTCCGAATGGTCATGGCTGACACCCGCCGAGGCCGCGCGCCTCGGACAGCAATGGGTAAGGCGCTACGGACACGTCCCTGAGGACCGAGCGCGGCCGGCCGCCGCAGCCACGCTCGCCGCAGAGTAAAGCCGCCGGGACAGGTCGCCTCTCCCCCCATAGGAGAGAGGCACCCATCAGGACGTCATGCCGTCGGGAACTTGCAGGCGTCGCCAAGCGGATGCAGCACCTCCGACGGCGGCGACGTGTGGATCAGCTGGTAGAGGTCCCACGGTCCCTTGCTCTCGGCCTTGGTCTTCACCTGGAACAGGTAGGCGGGGAACTCGCCGCGGCCGTCCGCGCGCACGCGACCGGCGCCGAACGCATCATCATCGGTCGGTATGGATTTCAGTTTCGCCACCGTCGCACGCCCGCTCTTCTTCGCCTCCGCCGCGCCCATCTGCTGCGCGGTCTTCAGGTAGTGCAGCGTGATGGCATAGGAACTGGCATGCGCCTGGTTCGGATAGTTGTTCGGCGTCTTGGTCAGCAGCCGCTTGGTGAACGCCCGCGTGCGGTCGTCACGATCCCAATAGAAAGTCTCTGTCGTGGTCAGCCCACCGCACACGTCGAGCCCGAGCGAATGGACGTCGGTCAGAAACAGCAGCAGCGGCGCGATCTTCATCGTCTTGTTCAGGCCGAACTCGGCGGCCTGCTTGATGCAGTTCTGCGTATCGACGCCGGCATTCGCCAGACCCAGCACCTTCGCGCCACTTGCGGCCGCCTGCGTCAGATAAGATGAGAAGTCGGTGGTATCCGGGAACGGATAACGCAGATCGCCCTTCACCTCGCCGCCGCCCTTCGTCACCACCTCCTTGGTCAGGTCCGCCAGCGACTGCCCGAACGCGTAGTTGGCGGTGATGAAGAACCACGACTTGTTGCCCGCCGCCATCAGCGCCCCGCCTGTCGAATGCGCGTTCTCCCAGGTGTCGAAGCTCCACACGATCGAGTTCGGACTGCACTGCTCCCAGGTCAACGCCGCCACGGTCGCGGAGGCATTGAGCATGATCTTGTCCTTCTCCTTCGCCACCTGCGCGACCGCGAGCGCCACCGACGAAGTCGGCACGTCGATGGTGGCATCGATGCCCTGGTCGTACCACTGGCGCGCGATCGAGGCGGCGACGTCGGGCTTGTTCTGGTGATCTGCGCTGATCAGCTCCACGTCGAAGCTGAGATGCGGCTTCATCTCGTCGATCGCAAGCTGCGCCGCGGCCACCGAGGTGGGACCGGTGTTGTCACGATAGGTGCCGCTGAGATCGGTGAGCACACCGAGCTTGATGACCGGCCTGGCCTGCCCACGGGCGCGCAGGATCGGGACAGCCGAGAGGGCGGCGGCACTGGTAAGCAGCGTACGGCGTGCGAGCGGCATGGACGGATCACTCCTGGAAGCGTTACGGCGCCCGGTCGTTCGCCGGGAGGCCGGCGACTTGTTACGGCAAACGGGCGTTCAGGTGAAGCGGCTCGCGTGGGCCGCCCACCCGCTCAGTCATGTCGGAGAACAGTCAGCGTCCTATTCACCAAGGCCGCGAGCTCTGCCTGCTGCCGTGTGCCCGTCTTGGCAAAGACCTGCTGAAGCTGGCTCCGCGCGGTGGTCAACGCCACTCCCATTGCATCGGCGGCAGCTTGCAGACCATTCCCCTGCGCAACGGCTATCGCCACATGCGCTTCACGATAGGTCAGGTCGAACGCTCGTCGCAAGGAATCGACAGTCGGTCTGTCGACCCGGTCCGGGTCGATGATAAAGACGACGCCCCACACAATTTCCATGGAAGGATCGCACGCACCAATCGACTTCAGCGGAAGAGCGAGGAGTAGGAGAGGCCTCGCATCGACGCCTCGATCGATCGCCAGGAGACCTTGTTTCCTGCCAGAAGCCGCTCCCGTGATCAGCTCTCGCAACGTCCTCGCTTCCGACAGGCCCCGCCCGGCGGGCCCGCTGGAGGAAGCGAGACGCAACTCGTTCGAGCCTTCCAGAATCTCCTGCGCCCGCCGATTGAGCCACAGCGACCGCCCAGAGCGGTCAACGAAAGCTACGCCAAGCGCCAGGCGGTCGAAGGCGCCCGATACCATGTCGACACGGAGATCGGCGGCACTCAACCGCATCTGCAAACGCAGCGCGCGGTCGATATGCGGCGCAAGCAGGCGCATGTGGCGCAGGTTGTCCCTGTTGAATATGCGGCCGTCCTCCCAGAGCGCCGCCAGCAACTTGCGCCATGCTGCTTTCGGTGGCGGCGACTCCGGGCTTTGCCCCCAAGGTTCAAATGCCTGAGGAAAGCGCTGGACCATTCGCAGCGCAACAGCTTGGCGCGCGCTCACGTCGCTCTGCGGCCGAAGAGTGCTCAAGAACACGATCTTCAGAAAATGGACGATGAGTTCGCCAAAGTCCTGCGCATACTGCTCGAGAGCCGCCAGGTCGTTTCGAGACAGGAAGATCGTCGGATGGCACCCAATCCCCAGCATATACACATGGCTACCTTCAGCACTGGGCTCCACGCCCCAGAGATCGCGTCGTCCTCCGATCAGCTCACCGATCGCACCAATGGTTTCCGGCCAAAGTTCTTGCCGCTCGACCAACTCATAAATGCGATCGATAACTGCCAGCAAAGCGTCTTCGCCAACTGCCACCGTCATACCCGGCGCTCCTCGGCCATCCTGTCGATCATGGCTAAACTGTCCTGCAAGTTCTTCGCTCTCATAGGAAGGCCGGCCGCTGGGTGAAAGGCAAGCAGACCAGTACCTCCTGGCCGGCCGTCTGCGAACCGATCAGTGCACCAGAAGCCGCACGACGAACGGCGTCAGCATCGCGGTCGCCAGCGCATTCAGCGCCATCGCCAGCCCAGAGAACGTTCCCGCTGTCTCGCTCTCCTGAAAGGCGCGAGCCGTCGCGATGCCGTGGCCGGCCAGACCCATGGCAAAACCACGCGCCGCAGGATCCTCGATGCGCATTGCGTTCAACACGTAGCCGCCAATAAGTGCGCTGGCGATGCCGGTGAGAACTGTAAGCACGGCGGTGATGGCAGGAATCCCGCCGATCTGTCCTGCGATTGCCATCGACACCGCGGTCGTCGTCGATCGTGGCGCAAGTGACAGCAACATGCTTCTGGATAGACCGAACCACCACCCCGCAGCGAGGCTGCTCGCGATCGCAGTCATCGAGCCCGTGATCAAGGCAATCGCAAGCACAGGCGCACGCTCCCGAAGCAACGGCAGGCGGCAGTAGAGCGGTACCGCCAGGGCCACGACAGCCGGGCCAAGCAGCACGTGGATGGGCTGCACGGCCAAGAAATACCCACCGTAGTCCACGCGGAAAAGGACTAGCGCACCTGCGACGATCCCGATGGCGATCAAAGTCGGGTTCAGCAGTGGATGCTGCCTGCCGAGGCGTTGCAGTACGACGCCCGTTGCGTACGCCCCAAGCGTCAGGGACAGCAGCAGAGCTGGGCCATGCCACATGACCGGCCTTCCCAATGATCCGAGCACTTGCGCTATTCCGCCGCCACGCTGTCGGCGGAGCGGGTGACCTTAGACCGCATGCCGGCTATCGTCGCCGAGACAGCGACCGTTGCTGCCGTCGAAAGCAGAACGGCACCGAGCAGCGCGAGGGCGTGCGCCGCCAGCCGGTCGATGTTGCCCACCACACCCACCCCCGCGGGTACGAACAGCAGGCCAAAATGACCGTGCAAGCTTCCGGCGAGGCGGTTCAGTGCGTCCGGCACGGCACGTTGCGAGCCAAGCCACCAACCGCGGATGCTCAGGCCGCAAACCAGCAACATCATTCCGATCGCCGTGCCCGGTATCGGCAGCGAGGCGACCGCCGCCATCAGATCGCCCAGGCACTGCAGCGCGATGAGCGCCAGAACAGCATACAACATACATGCCTCGAACCCGAAGGATGCGAACGCTTCCCCGCGTCCGCTGTCATCGGGCCTAGTCGAAGCGCGGTGACGCCGCCTCCTCCGTTCGTATGAAAACTGTGCGGGCCAGCTTCGCTACTTCGTCCCAACGCCAATGCCACGTTCTGTGCCGCTGAGGCGGCATTTAGATACCGCCATCGCTTCCAACTCGTCCCCGCTCATGGCTAGCCCCGGAAAATTTTCCTTGACACCATCCCAGCGATTGTGTTCTTGTTACGTTCATGCCCGACGCGGCCAGCATCTCTGCCCCACCTCAGCAGTCCGATCCCAATCCGGCCGCCACGGACAAGCCCAGCCGCGCCGGCCGCCTCCTCAGCCTCGTCCGCAAACTCATCGATTACGCCAAGGAACTCGCCGTCACATTCCAACAGCGCGGGGCGACCGACCCTGGCCTCGCCACCTACCGCTTCCGAACCAGCGATATCCGCCAGATCCTCGCATGCATCGCCCGTGGCCTGCAGCGTGCCCAGGCGCTCGAAGCCAGGATCGTCCGTGGCGCCGCCCGCCTGGACGCGGCACAACCCAGGACCGCTGCCGCTCCGTCTCGGCGGAAATCGCGCGGCGCCCACCCGACCCCGCGCGACAACGCCGAAGCCCGCTCCCCTCTGGCCGACCTGCCCACCCCGGAGCAGATCGCCGCCGAAGTCCGCCGCCGATCCATCGGCGCCGTCATCGCCGATATCTGCCGCGACCTCGGCATCCTGCCCAGCCATCAGCTGTGGCGGGAAATTCAGTACGTCCTCATAGCGCATAACGGCGGCTACGCCCGCCTGGTCAAAGACATCCTCGCGCGGTCCTTCCCGATCGCATTCGCCGGCGTCGCTCCCGCCCTGCCAGGACCGCTGCATCCCTCTCCAGCACCTGCCGGTACCGGCCCGCCTCCGAAGATCTAAGCGAACCGCCCTGACCGCGGGAACCCGTTCGGCGGCAGCCGCCCCGCCTGGGCGCGCTCGCCGATCCAGTCGCGCAGGTTCGTCTCGGTGCGCGTCTTGTCGCCAAGCCGCCACGTCAACCCGTCGGCGAGGCGGAACACCTTCGCATCCGCCAGCCCGCCCTCGCGATAACGCTGTAGGATCACCCCGCCGCCGCGCGCCATCTCGGGTACCTGCTCGAGCGGGAAGATCAGCAGCTTGCGGTTGCTGCCGATGATCGCGACGTGGTCGCCATCGGCGGGCGCACACAGCGCCGCCTCCTCGCCCGGCCGAAGGTTCAGCACCTGCTTGCCGCTCTTCCTCTCCGCCGCAAGCTCCTCCGCCGGCACGACAAAGCCGCGACCCGTCGATGAGGCGACCAGATACCGCGCGCCCTCCGCCGCGATGAACAGCGCGGCGACGTCGTCCTCGTTGGTCAGTTCGGCTAGCAGCCTGACCGGTTGGCCGTCGCCACGCCCGCGCGGCAGATCGGCCGCCTTCAGAGTGTAGGCACGGCCGTTGGTGCCGAACAGCGTGAGCCGGTCGGTCGTCTGACACGGCACCAGCAGCTTCAGCCGATCGCCTTCCTTGAAGCGCAGTTCGGCGTCTTCGCCGATGTGACCCCTCACCGCGCGGATCCAGCCCTTGTCGGACAGAATGACGGTGATCGGCTCGCGCTCCACAAACGCCTCGCTCGACACCTCGACCATCGATGGCGCCACGCCGAGTTCCGTGCGCCGCGCACCCAGCGCACTGGAGCCGAATTTTTGGCGCGTCTCCTCAAGCTCGCCAGCAATCCGATCCCAGCGCAGCTTCTCGTCCTTCAGCAGCGCCTGGATGTCCTTGCGTTCCTTGGTCAGCGCCTTGTGCTCCTTGCGGATCTCCATCTCCTCGAGCCTCCGCAGCGAGCGCAGCCGCATATTCAAGATCGCCTCGGCCTGCGTGTCGCTCAGCTTGAAGCGCTGTATCAGGCGCGGCTTCGGCTCGTCCTCGTTGCGGATGATCCGGATCACCTCATCGACGTTCAGATAGACCAGCAGATAGCCATCGAGGATCTCGATGCGCCGCTCGATGGCGGCAAGCCGGTGACGCGAGCGACGGACCAGCACCTCGTGGCGATGGTCGAGCCAGGCGCGCAGAACCTGCGGCAGCGGCATCACCAGCGGCGTGCGCGTCGCATCCAGCACGTTCATGTTCAGTGGAAACCGCGACTCCAGGGCCGAGGCGCGGAACAGGGTTTCCATCAACACCTCGGGCTCGACGCCGCGCGTCTTCGGTTCAAGCACCAGGCGTACCGTCTCGGTGCTTTCGTCACGCACGTCGCCGAGTAGCGGCAGCTTGCGCTCCTCCATGAGTTGCGCGATCTGCTCGACCAGCTTCGCCTTCTGCACCTGGTAGGGAATTTCGCTGACGACGATCTGCCAGGTGCCGTGCCTGCCCTTCTCCACCGTCCATTTGGCGCGCAGACGAAAGCCGCCGCGGCCCGTCTCATACGCGGTGAGGATCGCGGCTGCGTCCTCCACCAGCACGCCGCCAGTGGGAAAATCCGGACCCGGCATGTGGCGCAGCAGATCGGCCGTGGTTGCCTTCGGATGGCGGATCATGTGGAGCGCGGCGGCGCAGACCTCGCCGGCATTGTGCGGCGGGATGGAGGTCGCCATGCCGACCGCGATGCCCGCCGCGCCGTTGGCGAGCAGGTTGGGAAATGCACCGGGCAGGACGACCGGCTCGCTGTCCTCGCCGTCGTAGGTCGCGCGGAAATCGACAGCGTCCTCATCGATGCCGGACAGCAGCGCGCGCGCCACCTCAGTGAGCCGCGCCTCGGTGTAGCGCATCGCCGCCGCGTTATCGCCGTCGATATTGCCGAAGTTGCCCTGCCCCTCCACCAGCGGGTAGCGCGAGGCGAAATCCTGCGCGAGCCGGACCAGAGCATCGTAAATCGCGACATCGCCATGCGGGTGGAACTTGCCCATGACATCGCCGACCACGCGCGCGCACTTCTTGAAGCCGGCGGTGGGATCAAGCCGCAACTGGTGCATCGCGTAGATCAGCCGGCGGTGCACCGGCTTCAGTCCATCGCGCACATCAGGCAGCGAGCGCGACATGATGGTGGAGAGCGCATAGGCGAGATAGCGCTCGGACAAAGCGTCCGACAGGCTTGTATCCTCGACGCGGCCGATCAGGTCATCCGGCATCCTGTTGCTCCGTTGAGGCGGCCAACGCCGCGACGCGGTCGTATAGCATCCGACGTGCGGCCGGCAGCGGGCGGTGGTGATGGCCGAACGCATCACGCTCGAGGAAGTGGCCGGTCAGCCGCAGCCCGTCGCGCCAATCCGCCGGCGCGGCCTCATTGCCCCCAACCAGGAACGACGGCAGACGCAGCAGACGCGACGTCCATATGCCCGCGCCCGCCGCGGTGACCGCACGGCCGGTCTTGGGCGAGACGAATGCGAGCCCCGCTGTCTCGCCGGTGACAGCGCAACTCGCAAGATCGAGTCCGTAGCCGAGATCCGCGAGCAGCAACGTCTCCCAACGGATCAGGTCGCTAAGCACCTCCTCGCCCTGTGACAGATGGGCGATCAGGTGCAGCAGGCCTTCGAATACGCGTGGGTGCGCTTCGCGTTCCGGCAATGCCCCTTCGGCTACCGCGCAGACCGACGACAGCATCGCTAGGGCAAGTGCATCATCCATGGCGAGTGCTGCCGCGGGATGCACCAGTTCCGCACTGAAGCTGCCAAGCTGCTCGGACAGACGCGCCACCCAGCGCACCTGCACCAGATTGCCGGGCTGCCAGATCGCCGTGCGCCCCCGCGCCGCGCCACCACGCGCCAGACCGCGATGCGCGCCGTGCTCCACCGTCATCACGGTGGCAATCGCGTCGCCTTCACCGTACGGCCGTGCGTCGAGCACGATTGCGGGTGCATCCCAGTCCATGAGAGCCGACTAATACCCAGCCTGATTGAGACGCGGTCTGTTCGGCGTGTCGCCACGCCTCGTCATCCCCGCGCAAGCGGGGATCCAGCCCAACCGGAAGTGGCCCGAGAATGGCCTGGATCCCCGCTTGCGCGGGGATGACGATTCCATTTGCAGCACCACCCGTACACCATCCAATCATTCGGCGTACTAGCAGATTTCGCCGGACCGGGCGACAGGCAGCGGCTACCCGCCGCCTTCGTTGTTCAGTGCGGCAACCCGCTGTCCCTTGTCTCGCGTCCCAAGGCCATCGCGATGATGCTGAGCACTGCGAAACACGTCATCACCGCCGTCACCTTGTTGAAGCTGCCGCCGAACGCACCGACCATCAGGCCGGCAACCAACGGCCCGAAGCTGGTGACGATGCGGGCCGACCCGGTGCAGAAGCCCACACCAGTGGAGCGGATATGCGTCGGGAACAGCTCAGGCAGGTAGATGGCAAACCCCGAGAAGGTGCCGAACACGAAGAAGCCGAACACCGGCAGCACGAACGGATACCAGGGGTAGTAGGTGGACAATCCAAGATAAAGCGTCAGGCCGGCTACGATGGTGCCGGCGCTGTACAGCGTGATGGTCCAGCGACGACCGATCACATCGGCGATGAAGCCAAAGACGATGTAGCCGAAGATGCCGCCCAGGCTCCATACCATCACTCCATGGCTCACGAACGGCACGGCTGCCGCCCCTGTGATGCCGCTGCCCTGGATCATCAGCGACAAAATCGTCGGCAGCCAGATGTTCGAGGTCCAGATCGCCAACAGCGAGCCAAGGCCGAACAGCACGCCCACCATCGTGTTGTAGCGATGCTCCGGTGCGAAGAGTTGCATCGGAACGAAGCGCATGAACTCGCGGTCGTTCGCCGCAACGCGCCGTCCCGCGGCAACCGCCCGTCGCCGCTCGCGCACCGCGGTGAATCGCTCGGGTTCCATCATGCGTCGCCGCATCACCGCCAGCAGGATCGCCGGAACCACCCCGACAAAGAACACCACGCGCCAGCCATAGCCGCCAACCAGGCCATATGCCCAGGCGCCGAGGAAGGTGCCGAGTGCACCTCCGGTCATCATGCATCCGGCGATCTTCGCGCGGTGCGTATTGCCGAGGACCTCCGCCAGCAAGGGAATGCCGACCATGAGCTCTGCACCCGTCCCGAGGCCGGCGATGAAGCGATAGATCGCGAAATCCCAGATACCCTGCGACATCCCTTGCAGCGCGGTGAACACGCTGTAGATCAGGATGCTGCATGCGAGCGCACGAACGCGCCCGATGTAGTCAGCGATAATGCCGAACAGGAAACCGCCGAACGCCCATCCCAACAGACCCATCATGCTGAGGATGCCGCCCACGCTGCCGATTTGCGCCATCAATGGATTGCCGCCGAGCAACTCTGTCAGCGCGGGTCGCAGCACCAGCGAGTAGAGGCCGAAATCCGCTGCATCCAGCGTCCAGCCAAGCCAGACCACCAGGAATACCAGCCACTGGTACCGGCTCACCGAACGCCAGCCGCTCGATCCTATTGCGGTCGCACTTGTGCCCTCGCTCATCGCCATCCTCCCTGCGAAGACGCGAGCCGGTATCCGTTCGAGGGAGTGATGACACCGCGTGGCTACGCTCGGACGCAGTGATCACCACTGCCTCGCGCCCTCGCGGCCACCGGCACAGCGTCGTCGCCTGAGTCACGCAAAGGCGGGTCGGCTCGTCGTCGGCGAAACATTAAATGATAGTAACGAAACTATGCTATCCTCGCCGACCAAAGGCGTCAAGCACGCTCCCACGCCCACCACACGTCACGCGAGCAGCGTCCAGACTAAGCCGGATCGTCCAGCCCGATTGCGCGCAGACGCGCAGTCTCCTCATCCCACCCGGCGCGCTGCTTCACGTTGAGGAACAGGTGAACTTTGCGCTCCAGCAGCGCTCCCAGCTCTTCCCGTGCCCTCGCGCCTATAGACTTGATCCGCCTGCCGCCTTCGCCGATCAGGATCGCCTTGTGGCCCAGCCGCGCGACATACACCGTCGCCTCGATGCGCACCGAGCCGTCCTTGCGTTCCTGCCAGTCCTCGGTCTCCACCGTCGTACCATACGGCACCTCCTCGTGCGTCTGCAGGAAGATCTGCTCGCGCACGATCTCGGCAGCAAGCAGCCGATCCGGCAGGTCGGTCAGGTCATCGTCGGGATAGAGATGCGGCCCCTCCGGCACGGCCTGCGCAAGCGCATCGGCCAATTGTTCGATACCATCGCCGGTCGCAGCGCTTACCATGAAGGTCTGCTCGAACTGCGCCGATGCCGTCAGCGACGCGGTCAGCGGCAGCAGCGTCTGCGCCGGCACCAAATCGACCTTGTTCAGCACAAGCCAGCCTCGTCGCCGCTGCGCGGCCAGCGTTGCGGCGACCTCGCGGACCGCATCTGTTGCACCGTCCTTCGCATCGACCAACAGCAACGTCAGGTCGGCGTCGCGCACGCCGGTCCAGGCGGCCGCCACCATCGCGCGATCCAGTCGCCGACGCGGCGTGAAGATACCTGGTGTATCTACCAACAGCACCTGACTCGCCCCGCGCATCATGATGCCCAGAACGCGGAACCGCGTCGTCTGCGCCTTCGGGGTCACGATCGACAGCTTCGCGCCGGCCAGGCGGTTGACCAGCGTGGACTTGCCCGCATTCGGCACACCCGCGACGGCGACAAAGCCGCAACGTGAGCCTGCCACCGTGCTTGACCCGGGTGAGCCTGCCACCGGGCTTGACCCGGTGGTCACGCGCCGAGAACCCTCAGCAGATCCTTCGCCGCAAGCTGTTCGGCGGCACGCTTGCTCGCACCGGTGCCGGAACCGGTGAATTCACCGGCGCTGACCGTCACGACGAACTCCGGCGCATGCGGCGGCCCCACGCGCGACGCAACAACGTAGGTCGGCAGACCGAGGCCGCGCGCCTGCACCCACTCCTGCAGTGTGGTCTTGGCGTCCTTCGGCGGCGTCTCGAGCCGGCTCATCGCGCCGTCCCACGCGTGTCTTACGAATGCGCGCGCCCGCTCCAGCCCACCGTCCAGGTAGAGTGCGCCCAATGCGGCCTCCAGCGCATCGGCGAGCACCGTGGAGCGCCGCCGCACACCCGCCTTCGCCTCGCCAGGCGCCACGGACAGCGCTTCGCCGAGGCCGATCGTCTCTGCCACCTCCGCAAGCACCGACTGCGATACCAGCACTGCAAGCCTGCGCCCGAGATCGCCTTCCTGCTCGCGCGGATATCGTTCCGCCAACCACTCCGCCATCAGCAATCCGAGCACGCGGTCGCCGACAAACTCCATCCGCTCGTTGGATCCCTTGCCGCGGCGGCGGTCGCGGCCATGCAGCGCCGAGCGGTGGGTCATCGCTTCACGCAGCAGTTCGGGGCGGGCAAAGTCGTGACCGAGGATCGTCTCGATCGATGTGCTCAATGCGGGAGCACTCAATGAATGACCATTGCCAGTCGACTCCAGCGGATCTCGAACGGCCACCACCAGAATTCCCACCACGGTTCCTCGGCATCGACCGAGAAGAATATGATCTCCGCGTGGCCCACCAGGTTCTCCACCGGCACAAAGCCGACACCATTCATGAAGCGACTGTCAGCGGAATTGTCGCGGTTGTCGCCCATCGCGAACACATGGTCGGGGGGCACCACGTATTCCTGCGTGTTGTTCACCTCGCCTTCGTCTGTCGCCTTGATCACGTCGTGCTTCACGCCGTTCGGCAACGTCTCCTTGTACAGCCGCAGCACCATGTGGATGCCGTTGTCGTCGGCGACATAGTCGCCTTCCGGCTGACGCGGGCAGAGCTGCCCATTGATGTAGAGCTGGCCCTGGCGTACCTGGATGCGGTCCCCCGGCAGCCCGATGATACGCTTGATATAGTCGGTGGAGTTGTCGCGCGGATACTTGAACACCGCGACGTCGCCCCGGTGCGGCAGGCGCCCGAAGATGCGCCCCGAGAACGGCGGCCAGCCGAACGGCAGCGAATAGCGCGAATAGCCGTAGCTGTATTTCGACACGAACAGGTAGTCGCCCACCAGCAGAGTGGGAATCATGCTGCCCGATGGAATGTTGAACGGCTCGAAAGCGACGGTACGCACCACGACGGCGATCACGCCGGCGTAGATGATCGTCTTGGCGTTCTCGACCCAGGCACTTGTCTTCTGCTTGGCCTTAACCTTGGTCGCCATATGTGAAAGGGCTTCCGTCCAAAAAATCCGGGCGGATCAAGCCCAGGGGGGGATGGCGTGTCAAGCGAGCGGTCAATTCGCGTATACTACCGGGTGCCGGGCTGGCCGGCGTCTGCGTGTTGGGCCGCAAAGGCACGGACCTCCGGCAGCGTGACATAACCCTTGTGGTCGATATCGATCGCATCGAAGTCCTGCGCCACCAGCGGCATTCCCGCCCCTGCCTGCTCACGGGTCAGCCGGCCGTCATGCGTGACATTGGCCGCCGAGAAGCGTTGGTCGAGCGAATCGCCCTGCTGTCGATAGGCACCCGGCTGGGTCGGTGGCGGCGTCATGTACGGCCCGGACGGATAGCCGTACGGATAGTACGGCGGCGGGTACCTGTAGTAGTACGGATTCCTGTAATAGGGATATCCATAATAATTGCAGCACGCCACCCAGGTTCCGGAGTACGGATCGTATACACAGCCGGCGAGCACCGACGCTGCCAATGCCAACGCCAGCAACGCAGCGACGCGTCGCATGTCTCGCTCCTCTCAATGCGCCAGGACGGCCGATATGATCACCTGCGCAAACGCGTACGGGTATTCATCCGTCATCGTCAATGCGACCGACGCAACCATTCCCGCGGGTGTGATTGCAGTCAGTCGGGCCGCGGCACCGCCGGTCATCAGCAGGGTCGGCTGGCCCGATGGCAGGTTCACCACGCCGAGGTCGGAGAAGAATACACCGCGTCGGAAGCCGGTGCCGAGAGCCTTTGCTGCCGCCTCCTTCGCGGCGAATCGCTTGGCGTAGGTGGCGGCCTGGATACGCTCCGTCCGGCTCGCTGCCTTGGTCCTTTCCATCGCGGTGAAGACGCGCGCAAGAAAACGGTCACCATGCCGCGCAATCGCCGCTTCGATGCGGCGGATGTCGCAGATGTCGGAGCCGAGCCCGAGGATCATGGCGGCGCCCTGCCTCCATCCGTCATTCCCGCGCAAGCGGGAATCCAGCTTGGCGAACTCACTTCCGTTGCCCTGGATTCCCACTCGCGCGGGAATGACGAAAGAGGCCCGGCCAGCTTCACCCGCGCTCCACGCCCTTGATACCGACTGCGCCGCGCAGGCCGGCGATGACCTTCGACAGGTGGGCCACATCGCGCACGTCGACATCCACCAGCGCCTCCATGAAGTCGGGCTGCCGGTTGACGATCTTCAGACTGGCGACGGCGCCTTCCTGCTTGGCGATGGCGTTGGTCAGGTTGGCGAGTGCCGACGGTTCATTCGCACCGATTACGCTGATCCGCGCCGTGTGATGCTGCGACTTGGCGTCAGTGCGGCCGCCGCTCAGCGCCGTATAGTTCCAGTCCACCTCAATGAAACGCTCCGGCGTTGCGGCGAAACCGGTGAGAGTCTGGCAGTCGCGCCCGTGGATCGTCACACCCTTGCCGGTGGTGATGATGCCGACGATGTCGTCGCCCGGCACGGGATGGCAGCAGCCGGCGAAGTGATACGCCATGCCCGGCACCAGTCCGGTGATCGGCATGTCGAAGTCCGACCGATGCGCATGGCGGCCGGCCGCACGTGGCGGCGGCGCAGGCACCATGCGTGGCGCACGCGGCGACTGCCTCAGTTCCGGATAGGCGGCGTGGACGACGTCCTTCGGGCCGATGTTGCCGTTGCCGACAGCGATGTAGAGATCATCGATCCCCGCGTATTTCAGCGTCTTGAGCGCAGGATCCAGCGCCTTCTCCGAGCCGTCCACCCCAGCCTGGCGGAACGCCTTGGCCAGTTCGGCCCGTCCCGCATCGAGATTCTGCTGGCGCTGCTGCTGATGGATGAAGCGGCGGATTCGGGCGCGCGCCTTGCCGGTGACGACGAAGCGCTCCCATGCCGGCGACGGCGTGCCGCCGCGCGCGGTCATGATCTCGACCTGATCGCCGTTCTGCAACTGATGCCGCAGCGGCAGCAGCCGGCCGTTGATCTTCGCACCGACGCAGGCGTCACCCACCTGCGAGTGCACCGCATAGGCGAAGTCCACCGGCGTCGCACCGCGCGGCAACTGGATCAATTGCCCCTTCGGCGTGAAGCAGAACACCTGGTCCTGGTAGAGTTCCAGCTTGGTGTTCTCCAGGAAATCGTCCGGCGCCGCGGAGTTCTCCAGGATCTCCAGCAGGTCCTGCACCCACCGGAAACGCTGCAGATCGCGATTGTCGGTCTTCTTGTCCGGTCCCTTGTAGACCCAGTGCGCGGCGACGCCGTTCTCCGCCACGTTGTTCATCTCGGCAGTGCGGATCTGGATCTCGATCTTCTGGTTGCGCGGCTCGCGCAACGTCACGCCGGTGTGCAGGCTCTGATAGCCGTTCGACTTCGGCGTCGAGATGTAATCCTTGAAGCGGCCGGCGATCACCGGATACGTCGAATGCACCGCGCCCAGCGCAGCGTAGCACGCCTCCTTGGTCGGCACGACGATGCGGAATGCCATGATATCGGAGAGCTGCTCAAACGCGACGTTGCGCCGGTGCATCTTCTCCCAGATCGAGTAAGGCGACTTCTCGCGCCCAGCGACCTCGATCACCTTCGCGCCGGCGTCATCGCAAACGCGGGCAAGCTCGGCGCGCACCTCCTCGATCACGTCGGCGCCCTGACCGCGGAGGAAATTCAGCCGCGCCTGGATGGTCGCGAACGCTTCCGGTTCGAGCTGCGCGAACGACAACGTCTGCAGCTCGGTCTTGACCGCGTCCATGCCGATCCGCTCGGCCAGCGGCGCGTAGATCTCCATCGTCTCGCGCGCAATGCGGCGGCGCCTCTCGACGTCCTGCACGAAATGCAGCGTGCGCATGTTGTGCAGCCGGTCGGCGAGCTTCACCAGCAGCACGCGGATATCGCGGCTGATCGCCAGCACCAGCTTGCGGAAATTCTCCGCCTGCTTGGTGCGGTCGGACTGCAGCTCCAGCCGGGTCAGCTTGGTGACGCCATCGACCAGTCCGGCGATCTCGCCACCGAAGCGGGTCTGGATTTCCGGCAGCTTGACCGGCGTGTCCTCGATCACGTCGTGCAGCAGGCCGGTGGCGATCGAGGCGGTGTCCAGCCGGTAGCCGGCCAGAATGTCCGCAACGGCAACCGGATGCGTAATATAGGGCTCGCCGTTGTCACGGCGCTGCAGACCATGCGCCTGGGCCGCCAGCATGTAGGCGGCGTCGATCAGCCCGGTGTCGGCCTTCGGATCGTACGCCAGCAGCTTCTCGGCCAGACCGAACGTCGGCAACGGCGGTGCAACGCGCGCCGCCTCCACAGCCGTGCCGTCAGGCGCGTAGACAGGGGTGAGGGTTGGCCTCGTGCCAGCGCTTCCCGCGCCCCCCGCTGTCATGGGCGGTTACCGGCGGGGACGGCCGCCCAGCTCCGCCTCGATCGCCGCCTCGAGGTCCTCCGGCGACATCTCTTCGCCTTCGACGGGCAGGTTGGCCGTCTCTTCCTCGGCCGTGACGTCCTGCAGGCCGAAGATGTTCTGGTCGGTCGGGATAAGGTCGAGCACCTCCTCGTCCGCCGGCTCAGGCTCGGGAGCCCGCGACAGTGACTTGACCAGGTCCTGCTCGATGCGGCCGAGGTCGATGGTGTCGTCGGCGATCTCGCGCAGCGCAACGACAGGGTTCTTGTCGTTGTCGCGGTCGATGGAGAGCTCCTCGCCGCGGCTCAGGTTGCGCGCGCGCTGGGCGGCGAGCAGAACGAGCTCGAAGCGGTTGGGAACCTTCTGGACACAGTCTTCGACGGTGACGCGCGCCATGCGCTCAGCCTCCCGGCATAGGGACGTGGGTGAACCGTTGATCTAGGCGAGGCACCCCGGCAAAGCAAGCCTGACACGCTTGACGAAACTGCCCGAAAGCCCAATTCGTCCTTGATGAACCGCTATTTGGCCATGCTGATCGCTGGTCTCCTGGGAGGCTGCGCGTTCGGTCCAGCTGCAGCACCGACACCGGCCGCCGGCACGGAATTCGATGGCCAATACGTCGGCCAGAGCACGCTGACACGTGGCGGCGGCTATGTGTGCGGGACGCCGGGCTTCCCGTCGAGCCTCGTCGTCAGGGACGGCCGGTTCGCCTACCCCTTCGAGGTCAATCCACCGCGGACCGCGCCGGTCCCGGTCCAGGTCGCAGCGGATGGCACGTTCGCCGGACAAATGCTCTACGCCACTGAGGACTACTGGCCGTTGTACCAGATCCGCAACGCCTGGGTGACCATCAGCGGTCGCATCACGGGCGGAACGCTGGACGCCACAATCGTCGACTACCGCTGTACCCGGCGACTGACCGCGCAACGAAGCTAGGGCTGGATCGGGCGCACATCCTGGCACGGCAGTGCCCCAAGAAGCTCCCGGGCTGATCGACGCAGAACCGGGTGCACCCACCCCGGCGCCACGTCGAGCAGCGGCAGCAGCACGAACGCCCGCAGATGCGCCCGCGGATGAGGCAGGACCGGGTCTGGCGCAGCCCGAACCATCTGACCCGCATCGCCCATCGCAATTATGTCGAGATCGAGCGTTCGGGCAGCGTTGCGCTCCCCCCGCACCCTGCCCGCCCTCGCCTCCATTGCCTGCAGCCGGGCAAGCAGGGCGGCAGGATCGGGTTCCTCGTACGCGTGCTCGGCCCCGAGAAGTGCCACGCCATTGACGTAGGGCGGCTGACCGGACGGCGGGACCGGTTCGGTCAGAAACCACCGCGACAGGGCACGCAGCCGCAGTCCTGCCAGTGCGTCCAGCCCCGCCGCGGCCGCTCGCACCGTGTCGAGCGGAGACGCACCGTCGGCACCCTTGAGATTTGCGCCCAGTGCAATGAGAATCACCCGAAACGAATCCGTCCGGGTACTTCACAATTCGGCAAGAAACTGCGACGATTTGCTACGCGACCGCCCCGGTTCACCCTCTTTGTCCGGCCAGCACGCTTTCCGACGGGTTCCTGAAGCTGCTTCGAGAGGTCTAGCTCCATGCATTTCCTGCCAAGTGAACGGATTGCCCTGTTCATTGACGGTGCCAATCTCTACTCCGCCTCGCGCAATCTCGGCTTCGATGTGGATTACCGCAATCTGCTCGAATTCTTTCGCAAGAAATCCCATGTCGTCCGCGCCTACTACTATTCTGCGGTGCTCGAGACAGATGAATACTCGCCGCTGAAGCCGCTGACCGACTGGCTGGCCTACAACGGCTATACGCTGGTCACCAAGCCGGCCAAGGAATTCACCGACTCGGCGGGCCGGCGGCGCGTGAAAGGCAACATGGACATCGAGGTCGCCGTGGACATGCTGGAGCTGGCGCCGCGGCTGGATCACGCGATCTTGTTCAGCGGCGACTCCGACTTCCGTCGCTTGGTCGAGGCCGTGCAGCGCAAGGGCGTACGCGTCTCGGTGGTGTCCTCGATCCGCACCAGCCCGCCGATGGTGGCCGACGAACTGCGCCGCCAGGCCGACCAGTTCCTGGAGCTTGCCGAGATCGCGCCGGAGTTCACCCGCCGCCAGACCGAGCCGCGTGTCCGCTCCGTGCCGCTGCGGCAGACCCCGGCCGAGCCGTTCCCCGATTCGCACGACGCTGCGTGAAGGGAACGCCAGACCGACCGGTTTCTCTGCCATCGGCCGACTGTCCGCTCTGTCCACGGCTTGCCGAGTACCCGGGAGGCCAACCGGAAGGTACATCCCGACTGGTTCAACGCGCCGGTGCCGAGTTTCGGTGCGCTCGATGCGCGCCTGCTGATCGTCGGTCTCGCACCCGGTGTGCGCGGTGCCAACCGAACCGGCCGGCCATTCACCGGCGACTTTGCCGGCGAGCTGCTCTATCGCACCCTCCTGCATTACGGACTGGCGAACGGACGCTACCTGGCGGACCCTGAGGACGGCCTGGCGCTGTCCAACTGCCGCGTGACCAATGCGGTGCGCTGCGTTCCGCCGGCCAATCTGCCGACGCCGGCGGAGATCGCCGCCTGCAACAAATTCCTCGCCGCTGAGATCGCCGCGATGCCACGGCTGCGCGCCGTGTTGGCCCTCGGCGTCACGGCGCACAATGCAGTGCTGCGGGTGCACGGCCTGCGGCCGGCACGGGTGCCGTTCCGTCACGGCGCGATCCATGCCCTGACCGGCGACCGCCTGCTCGCCGACAGCTATCATGTGTCCCGCCTCAACACGAACACCGGCCGGTTGACGGAAGCCATGTTCCGCGAAGTCGTCGAGACACTGCTTCGCCGGGTCGATCAACTGCCTTGATCTCGGAGATCGTCGCGTGGCCGCGTGAGCGTCGCGAACAGCTGTCCACGCGCATCGCGTTCTTCATCGCCGGCTTCGTCATGGCGGCCTGGGCTCCGCTGGTGCCCTTCGCCAAGGCGCGTGCTGCGATCGATGACGGCGTGCTCGGGCTCATACTGCTCTGCCTCGGCGTCGGCTCGATCGTGACGATGCCAATCGCCGGTGCCCTCGCGGCACGCTTCGGATGCCGTCTCGTCATTACCGTCTCGACGGTGCTGCTCTGCCTCACCCTGCCCATGCTGGCGACAGTCTCCGGCCCGCCCCTGTTGGTTGGCGCCGTGCTTGTGTTCGGCGCCGGCGTCGGCGCCCTCGACGTGGCAATCAATATCCAGGCGATCATCCTCGAACGGGCCAGCGGGCGACCGATGATGTCGGGTTTCCACGGCCAGTTCAGTCTCGGTGGCATCGCCGGTGCCGCCGGCGTCACCGCTCTGCTTGGCGCCGGATCATCACCCTTCGCCGCGACTCTGTGCGTGAGTGCCGCCATCCTCGTCCTGCTCGCGCTGGCCGCGCCGTATCTCCTGCCCTACGGCGCGCGACGCGAGGGCCCCGTCTTCGCCGTTCCACACGGCGTCGTGCTGTTCATCGGTGTCCTGTGCTTCATCGTCTTCCTGACCGAGGGCGCCGTGCTCGACTGGAGTGCCGTCTTCCTGACGTCGGTGCGCGGGATGGACGCGTCCTATGCCGGGTTAGGCTACGCCGCGTTCGCCCTGACCATGACGGTTGGCCGCATCACGGGCGACCGTATCGTGCAGCGCCACGGCCGCAGCAACGTCATCGTCTTCGGTGGCCTTTGCGCTGCACTGGGCTTCGCGTTCGCGGCGCTGGTTCCGTACTGGCAAATCGCACTGCTCGGCTACGCCCTGGTCGGCGT
The DNA here is from genome assembly GCA_963791495.1 of uncultured Alphaproteobacteria bacterium. Lineage (GTDB taxonomy): Bacteria > Pseudomonadota > Alphaproteobacteria > Acetobacterales > Acetobacteraceae > JAMXLO01. The sequence goes on along the minus strand of CAWBST010000016.1, from coordinate 20,617 downwards.
CGGCTGCTCCAACGTCGTGCCCGTCCTGTTCACCAGCGTGGGCCGCCAGACCGTCATGCCCGAACACGTCGCGGTCCCGGCGATCACGACGCTTGGCTATGCCGGCATCCTCGCCGGTCCCGCGCTGATCGGTCTCGTGGCGCGCGCGGCAAGCCTTTCAGTCGCATTCCTGATGCTGGCAATCATGCTGCTCGGCGTCGCGGCGGGCGGGCGCCTGCGGATCATCTGACAGCAACATGCGGATGGCACCCCGGTGCCGCGCACGCCCATGTTGCCCGCATCAGTCACGAGGAGCCAAGCCATGGACTTCCGTATTTCCGGCCTGCCTGTCGAACCGTTCATTCCGTTCTTCGCGATGAGCGATGACGAACTGCGCACCCACGGCGCGCATCGCGTCGTAGCGAAGCCCGAGGATGCGCCGCTGATGCAGCCCTGCCGCATCAGCCTGCGTGATTCGGAGCCCGGCGAGGTATCGATCCTGCTGCATTTCCCGCATCACGTGGCGCCGGCATCGCCGTATCGCGCCAGTGGCCCGATCTTCGTGCGCGAAGGCGCTGGCGAGACAGCGAGCTTCGTCAACCACGTGCCCGAGCAGCAGCGCAAGCGGCTCTTGTCAGTGCGCGCCTACGATGCGGCGGGCATCATGGTCGATGCCGATGTGACCAAGGGCACCGAGCTGGAGACGGCGATCGAGCGCATGTTCCGCCGCGACGACGTCGCCTTCCTGCACGCGCATAACGCGATGCGCGGTTGCTATTCGTGCCGCATCGATCGCGCATAACGGCGGGGGTGGGGTGTTGGTCCAAGCCAACTCTCTGACCAACTCCCCCTCGGCCCCCACCGACTAGACCATCGACAGCGCTGCTGCCGTCACCTGCTCGGTTCGGTTAGTCCATCCCCGACCAAACCGCTCGAAGTTGGCCAGACCTCGATAGTAACTCAGCCGCAACTGCGACAACGTGCCGATAAGGTCTCTAGCGTTCGCCGTGTGCACCGCCGTCAGGGTTCGGGGACCTATCGAGCCGTCCTCCGTGACACCTACCGCTTTCTGGAGGCACTTGATCGCGGTACGGGTCCGGCATTGACGCCGAAATCGAACACCATGAGGTCGATGCCGCCAGGAAGATCGCCGCAGCGTGCCGGAATCCAGTAGTTCGCTCGGTATATCTCGACCGCCTCAGCCTTTGTCATGTTCCTGACATCCTCAGGCGTGATATTATGGCCAAGCCACTCGCTCAGCGTCTGTAGCGTGATGCCGAAATTGGTCGCGCCACCGGGATCGCCCTCACTCTGCGAAAATCCGCCTTCCTGGGACAGTGTGATCTCGACGCATCGATCGAAGTCGTCACCGGCAGGCGCGGGAGTCGTGCTGACGTCGGCTTGCCGAGCAGGCCGCGCTGTCGTGACCGCCGACGTCGCGATGCTCTTGATCGCCTCCACCGCCGAGTTGGCAGCCGCGAGATGCGTATCGTGAGCGCCCTGCAGCGCCGAGAGGAATTTATCCGTCTGTGCGGCGTGGGTCTGCTGGACGGCGACCGCCTGTTCGTCTTTCGAGCGAGAGCCCGACGAAGAGCCCAGCCAGAAGTTCACTACAGTGGCGAACGCCGTCCCGAGGACGCCGACCGCTATGTTGATGATGTTGACAGTATTCGCGTCTTCCGACTTCAGCCCGTATGCAATCAGATAAGCGAGTATCACAAAGAAACCGATGGTGACGATGATCGAAACGGCAGGCGAACCGTAGGCGATCGGACTCCTGGCGTTGACCAGGCTAAGAAGGTTGCTGCGTGCACCGGCCGTGTTCTCGATGCTTGCCCTTAGCGCCGCGAGCTCGTCCTGCCGTTGCTGGTCGAGCTCGGCATTCTGGGCCTTGGCAGCTTCGAGCGCGATCTCCGCCAGCTTTTGCTGCAAGGCGACGGCTACCGACACGTCGCTTTCGAGCTTCTGTTTCGCGGCTATCGGATCGTTTGTTCCGGTGATCTGAGCGACCGTCTGCGCGACGGTTCCAGCAATCGTACCGGCCTTGTCACCCGCAATCAGCCTGATGATCTCTGGCACGAGCGTCGCCGCCAGACCTACCAGTGGTAGCATGGTTTCCCCCGATGTTCGTTGGTCTTACTTGACGCCGCGAATGCGCAGCCTAGTGCTTCGCCAACTCCCGCTCGACCGCCTGCGACAGCTTTGCCCCCTGCGGCTCATCACCAGATCCGAACGTCCCCACGATGCGTCCGTCGCGCCCGATCAGCACCTTGTTGAAATTCCAGTTGGGCTCCCACCGCTTCTCGTCGCGCACCCAGGCATAGAACGGCGCCGCATCTGCGCCACGAACGTGCGCGATACCCGCCATCGGAAATTCCACACCGAACGTCGCTTCGCAGAACGTCTTCACTGTCTTGTTGTCAGGCGACTCCTGATTGAAGTCCTGGCTCGGAACCCCGATCACCGTCAGCCCACGTGGCGATGCCGCCGTGTGTAGCTTCTCCAGCCCTTCATACTGGTACGTGTAGCCGCAGAAGCTCGCGGTATTCACAACCAGCAGCACACGTCCCTTGAGTGCGCCGAAATCGAGGCGTCCATCGTCGATCGCAGGAAATCCGAAGTCCCACGCAAGCGTTTCCTTGCCCGCTGCCATGCCAGCCCCCATCGCTGCCAACAGAACCGTCCGTCGCGTCGGCTCAATCATAGCGCTCCTCCTGCCAGGGATCGCCATTGTTGTGATAGCCACGCTGCTCCCAAAACCCCGGATGATCGCTGATGGTGAATTGGATGCGCCGCAGCCACTTCGCCGACTTCCAGAAATACAGCCGCGGGATCAGCATCCGCACCGGTCCGCCATGCGCGCGCGACAGCGGCTTGGCTTCCCATTCATGCACCAGGAACACATCCGGCTGATCCAACTGTTCCAATCGCACATTCGCCGTGTAGCCATCGAAGCTGTGCAGCATGACATGCCGTGCCTCCGGCTTCGGCTGCACGATCGCCAGCAGCGCTTGTGCGGAAACGCCCTTCCAGTGATTGTCGTAGCGCGACCACTGCGTCACGCAGTGGATATCCGCAACACTCTCGCTCTGCGGCAGCGCCATGAACTCATCGAGAGTCAGGCTTAGCCGGCGCTCCACCGCGCCATCCACATCCAGCCGGAACTTTTGCGGCGTCACGTCCGGCTCAGCGCCCAGATCGAGCACCGGCCAGTCGCGCACCAGAACCTGCCCCGGCGGCAGCCGGTCGCGCTCGGGATCGGCCGTAGTGCCGGTCAGCAGCCGCCCGTCGCGCGCCCATCGCTGCTTCGCCTCGATCAGCTTGTCATTCATTTAGCCGCGTGCCCGCATCAGCCGCGCCTTGTCGCGCTGCCAGTCGCGTTCGGCGACCGCGGCGCGCTTGTCCTGTTTCTTGCGGCCCTCGCCGAGGCCCAGCAGAACCTTGGCACGGCCGCGATCGTTGAAATGGATCTGCAGCGGCACGAGGCTGACGCCTTGACGCGCCACCGCGCCGGCGAGGGAATTGATCTGCTTGCGCGACAGCAGCAGTTTGCGCGGCGCGCGAGGCTCGAAGCGCGACAGCACGCCGCCCTGGTATTCCGGGATATAGGCATTGAACAGCCACAGCTCGCCGTCGCGCTCGCCGGCCCAGGCGTCGGACAGCGTGGCGCGGCCATGGCGCAGCGACTTCACCTCGGGGCCCTTGAGCACCAGGCCCGCTTCCACGGTGTCCTTGATCGCGTAGTTGAACCGCGCTTTGCGGTTCTGCGCCGCGACGCCGTGCGAGATCAGGCCCTTCTTGGTCTTCGAGTCAGCCATGCCACCAACCATTGTGGCCGGCACAGGGCCGGCCACAATGACATGCGTTCAGCGCCGCGTCAGTTCAACAACCCAACGTCGGTCATCGCCGCCCGTACCTTCGCCCGCGTGCCCTCCATGATCGGCGCCAGGGGCAAGCGGCAATGCTCCGAGGTCTTCCCCAGCAGCGACGCCGCAAACTTCACCGGCGCCGGGCTGGTTTCGGCGAACAGAGCGTCATGCAGCGGCACCAAGCGATTCTGGATCGCCATCGCCTCGCCGAACCGCCCTTCCATCCATGCATCCTGCATCGCCGCCACCAGCCGCGGCGCGACATTCGCTGTCACGCTGATGCAGCCCACACCACCTGCGGCGTTGAACGACAGGGCCGTGTGGTCTTCACCCGACAGTTGGCAGAAATCCTCGCCGCAGGCACGCCGCGTGTGCAGCGGTCGCGTGAGGTTCGCCGTCGCATCCTTCACGCCGACAATGTTCTTGTGCTTCGCCAGTCGCGCCATGGTATCAACGCTCATGTCCACCACCGAGCGCGGTGGAATGTTGTAGATGATCATCGGCAGATCGACCGCATCGGCGATCGCCTTGAAGTGCAGGTACATGCCTTCCTGCGTCGGCTTGTTGTAGTAGGGCGTCACCACCAGCGTCGCATCGGCGCCTGCCTGCTTCGCGTGGCGCGCCAGTTCGATCGCCTCCTCGGTGCTGTTCGAACCCGCACCGGCGATCACCGGCACGCGGCCCTTCGCCACCCCGATCGCTATCTCCACCACCCGCTTGTGCTCGTCGTGCGACAGGGTCGGCGATTCACCGGTGGTACCCACCGGGACGACCGCGTCGGTGCCCTCCTTGATCTGCCAGTCGACGAACTCGGCATAGGCCTTCTCGTCGACCGATCCATCCGTGCGCATCGGGGTGATCAGAGCGACGAGCGATCCCTTGAACATGGTCCCTCTCCCTGGGTTTGGCGGCCTGTGTGGGGCCGGTGAGGCTAGGCGCGCGGGAGATGCGCCGCAAGGCCGGCATGCGCTAGAAGGGGCATATGGCCGCCTCGATTCGCCCTCGTTTCGCTCTGCTCGCGCTGTTTGCCGCGACCCCGGCACTGGCGCAGCAGGCCGATCCGATCGCGGCACTCCGCGCGGACCGCTGGGCGGATGCCGAGCGCGCCGCCGCAACTTACGCCGATCCGGTCGCGCTCAAGCTGGTCACCTACTACCGGCTCCTCGCGCCGGGCGCTGCGACGGCGGATGAGATCACCGACTTCATGACGCAGAGCCCGGACTGGCCGAACCAGGCACTGCTGGAGCGCCGGAGGCAGGAGGCGATTGCCACCGACCCGGACCTCGCCTCGACCTTGGCACAGTGCGACCGCAACAAGCTGACCGTGCCCCAGACGATGCTGCACTGCGCCGAAGCGCTGGCGAATGCCGGTCGCAACGCCGAGGCGGCCGAAGCCGCGCGTCACGCATGGATTGCCGGGATCGGCGACGAGCCTGCCTTCCTCCGCCGCTGGTCAGGCGCTGTGGGCGCGGACGACACATGGGAGCGGTTTCAGCGCTTTGCCTGGCACGATGCCGCGACAGCCGCGCGACAGGCTCCACGGCTCGACCCCGCACATCGAGCCGCAGCCGAGACGCGGCTGGCGCTGCAGCGCGACGCGCCGAATGCGGAGGCGCGGCTCGCCGCCTTGCCCACCGCGATGCGACGCGACCCTGGCATGATGCTGGACCACGCCCGCTGGCTGCGGCACGCGGATCGCCCGGTCGATGCGCTCGCCCTGTGGGAGCGCGTCGGCGAGGCCGCACAGAACGATGCGCCGGCCGATGAACTCGCCGGCTTCTGGACAGAGCGCAACCTGTTGGCGCGCCGCCTGCTGCACGATGGCGACGCCGCCGGCGCGTACGCACTGACAGACCGGCACGGGCGGATTACTCCGGAGCAGACGTTGGACGCGGAGTTCCTGGCGGGCTTCATCGCGTTGCGTCGGCTGACCGATCCGGCAGCGGCGAAGCGGCATTTCATTACGCTCGTGGAGCTGTCGAAGGCGGCGATCACTCAGGGCCGCGCGCACTACTGGCTCGGCCGCGCCATCGCCGCCGCGGGTGGCGATCCGAAGCCGGAATACCAACGCGCCGCCGCCTGGCCGACAACGTTCTATGGCCAGCTCGCCGCGCTCGCGTTGGGCGACGACCCGTCGGCGTTGGCGCGACGCATCACCGCGCTGCATGACCCTGCCTACACGCGTGACCAAGTACTGGCGTTCACCGACCGAGAGGTGGTGCGCGCCGCAGCGATGCTGGTCGCCTGGAGCGACCCGCACCGGGCGCGCAGCTTCCTGATGCGCATGGATGAGCTTGCCCCCGATCCGGCCGACCGCTCGCTAACCGCGCGGTTCGCGCTGCGCCTCGGCCTGCCCGACACCGCAGTCTTCGTGGCCCGTCGGATGGGCCGGGATGGTCTGCTGCTGCCAGAGGCCGGCTGGCCGATCGCTGCCGAGCCGCCCGACGGGCCGGTCGATGCGTCGGTGGCACTTGGCCTGATCAGGCAGGAAAGCAGCTTCGACATCGGCGCGGTCAGCCCCTCCGGCGCGCGCGGGCTCATGCAACTCATGCCGTTCACCGCGCAGGCGGTGGCGAAGCAGATCGGCGCCGCGACCTCGCTGGTCACGCTGACGTCGGATCCCGCTCACAACATGCGGCTGGGCACCGCTTACCTCCGAGAGATGCTGGATCGCTTCGACAATTCGCTGCCGCTCGCGACTGCCGCCTACAACGCAGGACCGCACCGCGTCGATGAGTGGCTCGCGGCGAACGGCGACCCGCGCACCGGACCGATCGACATGCTCGACTGGATCGAGCTGATCCCGCTCAACGAGACGCGCAACTATGTGCAGCGCGTGCTGGAGAACGTGGTGGTCTACCGCGCGCGACGCGGCGAGAGCACGCCGACCCTGCTCGCGCAATGGACGCAATAGTCCATCGGATCTCCGCCTGGGACGGATTTCCCCTGGTTGTCCGCGAATGGCGGGACGGCGATGCGCGTGCGCCGCTGCTGTGCCTGCCGGGCATCGTGCGAACGTCGGGCGACTTCGAAGCGCTTGCCCAGGCGCTAGGCACCGAACGCCGCGTAGTGGCGGTTGACTATCCCGGTCGCGGTCAGTCGGGACGTTCCCGCGACATCATGCGCTATGCGCCGGAAGCCTGCCTGCGCGACGTGCTCGACATCTGCGCCGCGCTGCACCTGCACGACGTGATCTCGATCGGCACCAGCTTCGGTGGCCTGCTCAGCATGGGTCTGGCGGCGGCGCGCCCGTCGCTGTTCCGTGCCGCCGTGCTGAATGATATCGGCCCTGAGCTTGGCAGCGGCGGCACCGACTTCGTCCGCCGCTTCATCGGTCATGACGCCGCATTCGACGACATCGATACGGCGGCAGCACATCTGCGCGCAGTGCTGCCGCCGCTTTCGCTGGATGGCGACGAGGCGTGGCGGACGATGACGGCGCTCACCTATGGCCCCGACGCCGACGGCACGCTGCGCCCGTTGTGGGACACGCGCATTGCCCGACTGTTGAACGGCAGGACGCCCGATCTCTGGGCGCTGTTCGACGGGCTGGCGCATCTGCCCTTGCTGCTGGTGCATGGCGAAGTGAGCGACATCCTGTTGCCCGCAACGGTTGACGCGCATGCAGGCGACGCGCCCCGATATGGCACTGGCGACGCTGCCGGGCATAGGCCATGCCCCGACGCTGACCGAGCCCGAGGTGCTTGCCGCACTGCGTGGATTCATCGATCAGGTAGAGTGACGGTGGTCGGCATTGTCATTGCGAGCGAGGCGAAGCAATCCCCATCGAGGTACGCACTCCCTCGTCACCCGCGCTTCTCGCGATGACAGCAAAGACCGCGCGCCTCATCGCCAGCGGCTTTGGCTGTGGCTTCGCGCCGGTGGCACCAGGCACGATCACATCGGCCGCAACACTGGTGGCGGGAGCACTGATTCTGCATACCTCCCCTGCCCTGCTTCCCGCGGTAGCCCTGATCGCAGCGGTCGCTGGACTATGGGCGATCCGCGCAGCGCACGTTGATGGCGATCCCGGTTGGGTGGTGATCGATGAGATTGCCGGACAGTTCCTGGCGCTATGCGGTCTTGCGCGCGCATCGCTTGTGGGCCTGCTTGCTGCATTCTTCATCTTCCGGTTGCTCGACGTCGCAAAGCCGGGCCCAATCGGCTGGGCTGATCGACAGAGCGGCGCGGCCGGCATCATGGCAGACGATGTCATAGCCGGCGCGATCACCGCCGGGATACTCTGGGCCATCAGTTCGCGCTGGCCGACACTGTTCGGCTAGTCCGTTAAAGTTGCATAATTATGACATTCGGTCCGACCGCGACAACATTCCGCTTGCGCTTCCCAAGTCCCTGCGGTGTCATCGCGTCAGGGGTCGGGAGGCAGGTGCATGCCACTGGAACATGTCCAACCCGACGATTTGCTGCCGATGGCGGAGCGGCGCCAAGCAGGCCGCGACCTGCGTCGGGTGGTGCCGCGCCGACAGCATGCAAACTGGACACCTGCTTCCCGCCGTCGCGACCCGCTGGATATCCTGATCGAGACCAGCCGCCATCGAATTTCCTCGCTGTTGCCGATCCGGTACGGGCGCATGCGGCCATCGGCGTTCGCGTTCCTGCGTGGTTCCGCCGCGGTGATGGCGGCGGATCTCGCGACCACGCCGGCCAGCGGCATCTGGGTGCAGTCGTGCGGCGATTGCCATCTGGCCAACTTCGGCATCTACGCTGCGTTGGACGGCTCCCCCGTCTTCGACATCATCGATTTCGACGAGACGCTGCCGGCACCGTTCGAATGGGACGTCAAGCGGCTTGCCGTCAGCGTCGCGGTCGATGCGCGCAGACGCCGGATGCCGCAGCGGGCGTGCTGCGATCTCGCTCGGAGCGTGGTGACGGCTTATCGCCAGCACATGGCGAAACTGATGCGGCTCGATCCGCGGCGGGCATGGCGATCGCGCGTGGATATGGCAAGCGTAATCCAGCAAATCGGCGATGCAAGGTTGCGACAGCACGAACTCAAGCGTCTGCGTATCGCGGTCGAGGCGCATAGCAATGGCTACCGTAAGCTGCTGCAGCGTCACAAGTCCGGCTGGCGCATCAAGCCGCAGCCGCCGCTGATCCCTCCGTGCGCATCGCTGGATGACAACACGCTCGATCTGGTCGCCCACACTGCGTTCGAGTCATACAAGGCGAACCAGCCGGAGGAACGCGGTGTGCTGCTCGACCGCTACCGGCTGACCGATGTAGCATTCAAGGTCGTGGGCGTCGGCAGCGTCGGCACGTTCTGCGCCCTCGGCCTCTTCACCGACCGCGATGGTGCGACGCTGCTGCTGCAACTGAAGGAGGCACAGCAGTCCGTGCTGGCACCGTATGCCGCCCCGAGCGTGTATCTCGATCAGGGCCAGCGTGTCGTGTCCGGCCAACGCATCATGCAGGGCATGCGTGACATCTTCCTGGGCTGGACGCAGGAACATGGCAGCGATCAGGTACCTGTTACGTGCGCGAGCTGAAGGACTCGCGACTTACGGCGATCGGCGAGGCCATTGCCGATGCGGCGCTTCCCTACTACGCCACACTGTGCGGCACCGCGCTTGCCCGCGCGCATGCGCGCTCCGGTGATGCTGCACGAATATCCGGCTACATCGGCTCTGGGGACTCGTTCGATGCGGCGATTGCGAGCTTTGCCATGGCCTATGCCAACCAGGTGGAGAGCGATTGGCGGGCCTTCGTCGAGGCGATCAAGGTTGGGATCATCGAAGCGCGGCGCGAATGATCACGCAGGGGCTGCTCGATGATGCGGCGGCATTGCTGGATGCGTGCCGCGCGAGGCAGGTGAAGCTGGCGACAGCGGAGAGCGTGCACCGGCGGGCTGATCACCGCCGTGCTCACAGCGATCGCCGGTTCGTCCGACGTAGTAGAACGCGGCTTCGTCACCTACTCGAACGAGGCAAAGACCGAGCTTCTCGGTGTGCCGGCAGAACTGATCAGCAGGGTCGGCGCGATCAGCGAGCCTGTGGCGCAGCGCATGGCCGAGGGCGCGCTGCAGCGCTCGCACGCAGACATCGCCGTGTCGGTTACCGGTGTCGCCGGCCCGGGCGGCGGCAGCGCGGACAAGCCGGTGGGACTGGTGTGCTTTGGCCTGGCACAGCGTGGCCACGACGTGGTGAGCGAGCGCCACATGTTCCCAGGCGATCGCACCGCGATCCGCGTGGCCGCGGTGGAAAAGGCGTTCGCGTTGATTCGTGGCCGGCTCTGATCAGGGGCAGGCGCAACCGGGCGTCGGACCGCGGTCGGAGCGCACCACGTGATGGTCGATCCATTCGGCCACCAGCCGCCGCGCCTCGTTCAGCGAGGCTTCTGGATGATGAATGCGATACAGCGTGGTGCAGGCCTGGAATGCCACCATGTCGTCCGCGCCCAGGTGGCGCAGGTCACGATAGGCGGTGACCACCGCTCGTTCGCAGCGTCGGGCAATCTGGCTGACGTCGTGACCCATCGACGGACGATCCTCTTCGTTGCGATTGCTCGCAATTCATCGTGGCAGGATAGGTGTGCCTTCCAACCTGGGCAATACGCTGCTTCCTCAACCCAGCAGCCCACTTCTCTGGGCAACCTCCACCGTAACGGCGTCCATCCCCCATTCCGCCAGCACAGTCCGAGGATCCGCAGCACATGGTGGTTCCGGTGACGTGGGTGGCCCGAGCGTGCTGCGGCTGAACCGCGGTGCCGGCGCTGGCTGCTGAACGCCATCCACCTCCACGAATGCATTGCGCGCGCGGTTGTGAGGATGAGCGTGCGCCTCTTCCATCGACAGCACAGGCGCGAAGCAGGCGTCGCTGCCTTCGAGCAACCCGCACCACTCGTCACGTGTGCGGGTGCGGAAGCGCTCGGCCAGGCGCTGCTTGACCTCCGGCCAGTGCGTCCGATCCATCTGCGGCGGCATGGTCGCTGGATCGATCTCCAGCAGGCGCAGAAGTTCTGCGTGGAACTTGGCCTCGATCGCGGCCACCGAAACGTAGCGGCCGTCCGCGCATTCGTAGACCTCGTAGAAATAGGCGCCAGAGTTGGTCACGTTTCCGCCGCGGCCGCCGTCCATGCGGCCCGCCGCCTTGGCGCCGTAGATAGAGGTCATCAACGATGAGGCGCCATCGACCATCGCGGCATCCACCACCTGGCCCCTGCCCGACTGCCGCGCCTCGATGATTGCGGCGAGCACGCCGACCACCAGATACAGTGCGCCGCCGCCGAAATCGCCGACGAGGTTCAGCGGTGGCGTCGGCGGGGCGCCAGCACGCCCGATCGCATGCAGAGCGCCGGTCAGCGCGATGTAGTTGAGATCGTGGCCGGCGGCGTGTGCCAGCGGACCTTCCTGCCCCCAACCCGTGACGCGGCCGAACACCAGGCGTCGATTCCGGGCGAGGCAGATGTCAGGGCCGAGGCCGAGGCGCTCCATCACCTTGGGACGGAAGCCCTCGATCAGCGCATCGGATTGCTCGATCAACCGCAATGTCAGCGCGACCGCTTCGGGGCGCTTGAGGTCGAGACGGATAATGTGTCGGCTTCGTTTCAGCACCTCAAACTTCGCGGGCAGCGGCAGGCCCAGATCGCTGTCCGCGACACGGTCAATGCGCAGCACGGTCGCGCCCATCTCGGCGAGCATCATCGCCGCCATCGGGCAAGGCCCGATGCCGGCGAATTCGATTATCCTGATACCAGAAAGAGGTCCCATGCGAACAAGGTAGAGCGGCGCACGTCGGCCGGCAATCCAGCGCGGCACGTGTGCAGTCGGCGCCATCGGGCAAATCGAATGACCGCTGATGAGAGGTATTCGCGTGTCAAGTAAATTCCAAATGCGAGTCCCATGATGTACAGGAACAGACCCTCTTGACCGGCAGTCGGCTTATCATCACGCTGCTCGCAGTATCACCCCATGGGGAGGATGTTTCGCAGTTTCAGCGCCGGGATCGTCGGCCATCCCACCATTGTCACGGTTCGTGGGCGACGCCGGTACGACCGCTGATTCTGGACGATATCTGCCTCAACCTTGCCATCGATTTCGCGCCGCAGGCCGGCTTGTCACAATGAAATTGACGATAGTCATCCCTTGCTACAATGAAGCGAAGACGATCGACCGGATAATCGACGCGGTCCGCCAGTCACCATATCCTGACAAGGAAATCATCGTGGTCGACGACTGCTCGGTGGATGGCACGCGCGAGAAGCTGAAGTCCGAAATAGAGCCGGCCGGCCTCGTGGACCGTGTGATGTATCACGACCGGAACCACGGCAAGGGCGCCGCACTGCGCACTGGCTTCGCGCACGCGACAGGCGACATCGTCATCATCCAGGATGCCGATCTCGAATATGATCCGAATGAATACTCCCGCCTGGTCGAGCCGATCCTGGCGGGCAAGGCCGACGTTGTCTTCGGCTCGCGATTCGCGGGCAGCGAGGCGCATCGTGTGTTGTATTTTTGGCATCGTGCCGGCAACAGCTTCCTTACACTGCTGTCGAACATGCTCACCGATCTGGACCTCACCGACATGGAGACCTGCTACAAGGCGTTCCGCCGCGAAGTCATCCAGTCGATCGATATCGAGGAGTCTCGCTTCGGATTCGAACCAGAAATCACCGCCAAGGTCGCAAAGCGTCGGGGTCTGCGGATATATGAGGTTGGCATTTCCTATTATGGTCGAACTTACGAGGAAGGCAAGAAGATCGGCTGGAAGGACGGGCTTTGGGCGATCTATTGCATAATCAAATACAATTGGTTCCGATGAAGATCGTTAAGTACTTCTTTGTCGGCGGACTAGCGGCAGTGGTGGATATAGGCCTCTTCTATCTTGGTGCAGGCGTGGCCGGCTGGAACTACCTCATCGTAGGCACGGTATCGTTCACGATCGCAACACTGGTGAATTACGTGATCAGCGTGCGCGTCGTGTTCCAAAGCGGAGCCCGCTTCCGGCGGCATTTTGAACTGGCACTGGTATTCGTGGTGAGCTGCGGCGGCCTCGCGATCAATCAGGCGATTCTCTATACCTGCATATCGCGCCTTTCCGTGTCTATCCTGCCCGCGAAGCTTGTCGCCACGGCCGGTGTCTTTCTCTGGAACTACTTCCTCAGAAGCCGCTTCGTCTTCGCCAGTTCGAGCAAGGCTGCCTCATGATATATAGCGCAGTCGCGCTCGGGCGAAGCGCGGCGCCGAGGCTGACGCGGAGCTGGGCGGTGGCGATCCTGTTCGGGATGGCCGGCTTGGCACTCGTCGTAGGCCCTTCGGTCGTCGATGGCCAGATACCAGGCGACCTCGGCGATGCCCGATTCAACAGCTACGTCCTCGAGCATTTCTTCCGCTGGATCAGCGCGTCGAGACGCGAGCTTCTGGAACGCAGACTTCTTTTACCCGTTTCCGCTGACTATTGCATTCAGCGACAATTTTCTTGGCAATGCATTCGTCTATGCCCTTTTTCGTGCGGTTGGCTTCGCTCGTGAAGATGCATTCCGTCTGTGGTATGTGGCTGGATTTGTGGTCAACTTTGCCACCGCCGACTACGCACTAGTTCGGTTCCGCTATTCCCGCTTCGCCGCCGCGCTCGGCGCCTTCCTTTTTTCCTTCGGTCTGCCGATCATGACGCAGGAAGGCCACGCTCAGCTCCTTTACCGCTTCGGGGTTCCACTCGCGGTTCTTGCCCTGGAGGAATTCAGGTCGCGACGGCAATTGCGACAGCTTTTCCTCGCAGCATTCTGGACCTCCTGGCAGTTCTACTGCTCGATCTATACGGGTTACTTCTTGACCCTGCTTCTTCTGTCCCTCTCCCTCAGTCACGTGCTGGTTCATAGGGGCGGTCCCAAAACTGGATTTCGGTCATCGGCTTTGGCCGTTTACCAGCTCTGGACGGATCGGAGCGCTCAGGCAAAGCTAGCTTTCCTGCTCGCGATGACCGTCGTCGCCGCGATGATGGTCGCCCTCTGCGCACCGTATCTGGCGGTCAGTCGGCTGTACAATTTCCGCCGACAATGGTTCGAGATCGCCTCGATGTTGCCTCGACCGGTGAGCTACCTGTTGGCAAACGATTCGCTCCTCTGGTCATCCACCGGTTCGCTGTTCGATGCGCTGCCGATGCGCCATGAACACGCAATGTTCATTGGCGGAGTCCCTTTCGTGGCAGTCGCCATTGCTGTGACGCTTTGGTTGGCGAACCGTGCCTCTTGGGATCCGCTCTTCGCTCCGGTCGCACTTGCAACTCTGCTGATCGTGCTCCTGACCCTGTGGGTCGATGGTCATTCGGCCTATCGAACGCTTGCCTCGCTGCCTGGCGTGAATGCCATCCGTGGCGTGACCCGGATCATCACGGTCCTGCTGTTTCCCTGTGGCGTGCTGCTGGCTTCATCGCTGGACGCGATTGCAGCTGCGCGACTCCCGGGTTGGGCTCGCTTGAGCACGGTCGCGCTGATCGGCGCATTGCTGCTCGTCGAGACGTCCTACATCGCGCATTACAAATCTACCAAGGACGATTGGCAGGCGCGAATGGCAGCAGTCGCCGCTGAACTGCCGCCGACGATCCCAAAAGCGCCGATCCTGCTCCTGGCGCCGAGGCCAGACGAGCCCGAGCACTGGCGTCGTGAACTCGACGCCATGCTGTTCGCCCAGGATCGCGGCTGGCGGACCTTGAACGGCTATTCAGGCAACACGCCGCCAGGACACGAGCTCACAGGAGGGTGCGAGGATGCCGCGCGCCTCCTTGCCACCAGCCTGGCCTTTCTCGGCCGCGACACTGAGCAGAACTACGATGATCTCGTGCGCCATGTCGTCATGGTCGGTTATCCGCCGTGCGAAGATATGACGCTGTTGCGCCATCCGCGCGTGACCATGTTCGCCGGCCGGCTGCCGGCCGAGCTGATGGCCAATGTGGCGCTGCTCATCAAGCGGCTGGATGTGCAGGATGGCCAGGTCCTCATCGCAGCCTCGATAGCCAACGATTCGTCCATCACGCTGCCCGCTTACTCGACCACGGCAATGCCGATCCGGCTATCGGCCCGCTTCATCGATCCTCATGCAACCCCGGCGAACCTGAAATATGGAGCGGGTTGGGATTCGCGTCAGGCCATCGGATTCGATGTTCCCCCCGGTACGTTGCGGCCAGTCGTGATCCGCATTGCACCACCCGCAAAGCCAGGAACCTACCGGGTAGCGGTCTCGATGGTACAGGACGGCGTCGCATGGTTCCACGACCACGGCCTGCAGATCCCGATCAGCGCGCAGACTGTGGAAGTGGACCATGACCATGTCGTGCACGTATCGAGTGACTGAAGCGAAACTCACATCCGGTGATGCCACACTGCTCGATGATCTACGCGAACTGGTGGAGCCAGCTACGCGCGGTGATCCACAGGCGCCGCTGCTGTGGACGAGCAAGAGCCTGCGCCACCTGGCTGCGGCCTTGCGGCGCCTGGGTCACCGGATTGGCCACAATGCGGTGGCCAGCCTGTTGCGTGAACTCGGCTACAGCCTGCAATCCAACCGCAAGACCCGGGAAGGCAGCAACCATCCCGACCGTGACGCGCAATTCGGCTATATCGACGCACAGACGAGTGATGCGTTGACGGCGGGTCAGCCGGCGATCTCGGTTGACACCAAGAAGAAAGAGCTTGTCGGCGACTTCAAGAATGGCGGCCGCGAGCTGCGCCCGAAGCGACAGCCCGAGCCGGTGCGGGTGCACGACTTTCTGATCCCGGAACTTGGTCGCGCCGTGCCGTATGGCGTCTACGATATCGCTAGCAATGCGGGATGGGTCAGTGTCGGCATCGACCACGATACCGCCAGCTTCGCCGTCAGCCTGTCATCAATTAGCCGGTTTCGGTCGGTGGGCGCCACCCACACACCGTATTGGGTCGGTAAGTCCCGATTGCCACACTCAGCCGTCAATCGGCGCTGGGTGATACGTAACCAATTCCGGCGCGGCGGTTTCTTCAATTCATGGGCGGTCAGCTTGTTGGGGGCTGACCGATGCGGCGGTTCGGACTGCGTGACGATCAGTGGGAACGGATCAAGCACCTGTTGCCGGGACGCGACGGCTGGGTCGGAGTGACCGCGGCGGACAATCGGCTGTTCGTCGAGGCGGTACTGTACCGTTATCGTACCGGGATGCCATGGCGCGATCTGCCGGAGCGGTTCGGTGACGGGACAAAGGTCCACCTGCGGTTCAGCCGTTGGGCCAAAAGCGGTGTGTGGGAGCGAGTGTTTCAACATCTCGCCGCGGACACCGACAACGAATATGCGATGATCGACAGCACCATCGTGCGCGCCCATCAGCACAGCGCCGGCGCCGAAAAAAAGCCGGCGAGGACCAGGCAATCGGGCGCTCGCGCGGCGGACTGAGCACCAAGATCCACGCCCTGGTCGACGCGTTGGGCAACCCGATCGGCTTCTTCCTGACCGGCGGCGAGGCACACGATCTGGAGGGGGCGGACCACCTGCTGCCCACGATGGAGGCCGATACGCTGATCGCCGACAAAGCCTGCCCCTGCGAAGGCGGGGGGCGTTCGACGCCGATGCGCGCGTGCTTGAGCCGCTGGCGGCCGCGGGCAAGACCGCAGTGATCCCGCCACGAAACAACCGGTCCTCGCCGCGCAGCTATGACCGCGAGCTTTATGCGGCGCGCCATCTGATCGAGAACTTCTTCGCCAAGATCAAGCAGTTTCGTGCCATCGCCACTCGTTATGAGAAGACCGCGCGGAACTTTCTCGCTGCCGTCCAGCTCGTCGCCTGCGTCGTTTGGCTCAATTGATGACAGGCTCTAATCCCCCGCCGCCACCGCCGGCCGGTCGTGCCGGCGCATCAGCAACAGCAGCAGCAAGGGCGGGACGATGCTCAGCATCATCAGCCGGAAATCGTTGTTGTAGGCGATGATCTGCGCCTGGTGCGTGACCATCTGGTCGAGCATCGCCGCACCATGGCGCGTCACCGGGTTGAGCATGTGCTGCACCGTGTCGTTGCCCTGCAGCACCCGGTCGAACGGCGTGATGCCGGCGGCGATATCGGCATGCGTCGTCTGGATGCTGCGCGTCAGTGTGAACGACGTGATCGAGATGCCGATCGCCGATCCGATGTTGCGTGCCAGCGACTGCACCGAGGTCGCCTCGCCACGTAGCGACGGGGCCAGTGTCGTGTACGCCATCACCGTCATCGGATTGAACACCAGACCCACGGCGAAGCCCTGGATGATCATGATGAACATCATCTCGGCTGGCGTGATGTCCGGCGTCCAGGTGCTCATGGTGTACAGCACCCAGCCGAGGATCACCAAACCCACTGCCATGATCTTGCGCTGATCGACGCGCATGCCAAGACGGGCGGCGAGGAACATCGATGCGATGATGCCGATGCCGCGCGGCGCCATCGCCCAGCCCGCTGTGTAGACCGGATAGCCCGCCAGGTTCTCCAGGTATGGCGCCAGCAGTGCCGTCGTCGCCAGCATCACCGATGAGATGCAGAATATCATGATGATGGCGGACGCGAAGTTGCGGTCCTTGAACAGCCCGGCTGGCAGGAACGGCTTGTCGGCCGTGAACATGTGCACGACGAACAGATAGAAGGCGAGCCCCGCCACCACCGCCTCGACAATGATCTCGCGCGAGCTGAACCAGTCGAGTTCCTGACCGCGGTCCAGCATCATCTGGAACGCGCCTGCCGCGAGCCCGAGCATCGCGAAGCCATACCAGGAAAACGTCAGTTGCGGCCGCGCCGGCGTCTCCCGCATGAACAGCGCGATGCCGATGATGGCAAGGATCCCGAACGGCAGGTTGACGTAGAACACCCATCGCCACGAGTAGAGGTCCGTCAGGTAGCCGCCGAGTGTCGGACCCACCATGGGGCCCATGGTGACGCCCATGGAGAAGATCGCCATCGCCTGGGCGCGGCGCGAAAACGGATAGATGTCGAGCATCGTCGCCTGTGACAGCGGCGCCAATGCTGCACCGAACATCCCTTGCAGCAGGCGAAAGCCCACAAGCTGTTCCAGCGATTGCGCCGCGCCGCACAGCACCGATGCGACGGTGAAGCCGACGATGCAGATGATGAACAGCCGCTTGCGGCCATAGCGCACGGCCATCCAGCCGACCGGCGCGGTCATGATGGCGGCCGCGATCACGTAGGAGGTCAGCACCCAGGTGATCTCGTCATAGGAAGCCGACATGCTGCCCTGCATGTACGGCAGCGCCACGTTGGCGATCGTGGAATCGAGCGTCTGCATGAACATCGCCAGCATGGCGGAGGCGGTGATCAGGCCGCGATAGGGCACGCGGGTGGAGTTGGACATTTTTCCTGGACGTTGGTCGGCGAGCGCGGCGATTGTGCGCCTGTGCTGCGGATCGCGCTACCCATCGGTAGGGCTGGTGCTCCCGGGGAACGATCAGGGCCCCAGGACGGTCGCCTCGTTGGCTCCCGGTTCTGCGATCGCGGCGAACGCGTAGATCTCGGACAGCGGCACTTCGAGGCCGACGGATCGCACCAAGACCGCGCAGCGCCTCGAAGCTCCAGGTGCCATCGGGCAACCGGCGGTAGACATGCGCGCTGTTGCCCTCTGCGCCGACCTCGGCATGGCACCACTGGCGCTCTCGGGGGCGGCCGCCGTCCGGATTGCCACGCGGGCCAACTCCTGAGGGCCGTGGTCAGTCCGGCCAGGAATGGCACGATGCTCCGGCGACGGCGCGCCGTGCGCCACGTCACCACCGCTGGCTGATTGACGTGGCGGTGCAGCCGGAACTTAATCTGTCGCAGCAATGATCATGGGTCGGCGGACTCGGGGTGAGCGCTGTGAACCAGACGGTCGAGAACAGCATCGGCAACGGCGGGAACGCCGGACCTCCGAAGAGGCTGCGCACTGTCCTGATCACCGTCACCGCCGTCTGCGGCATCGCGGCATTGTCCGGGTGCGGCCAGGAGCCAGCCTTGCCGCCTCCACCGGCGGCGGCGACCGGCGCCGGCCCTAGCAGCCTTGAGCCATATCGCATTCAAGCCGGCGACGTGTTGGGCATCCGGCTGTTGCTGAATCCCGATCTGAACGAGGACGTCGTGGTCCGCCCCGACGGCCACATGTCGACGACAGTCGTGAGCGACGAACGCGCCTACGGCCGCACGGTGTCGGAGCTGACAGCCGCGCTGACGCACGACTACACGTCGATTCTGCGCAACCCGCGTCTCACCATCGTCCTCAAGACATTTTCTCCGACCCGGATCTACGTCGGTGGGGAGGTCGCCAGTCCCGGCGAAGGCATCACGGCGGGTCTCAGTCCCACGCTGTCACAGGCGATCGCGCGTGCCGGCGGCCTGAAGAGCGGCCACGATGACAGAGTGTACGTCATCCGCCGCGGACTCGATGATGTGCCGCAGTTCTTCTCCGCCCGCCTCAAGGATGTGATGCGGGCTCATGATCCAGAGGCTCAAGGGCCAGAGGCCGACATCCGGCTTGCGCCATACGACGTTGTGTATGTACCGCACAACGGTATCGGGGAAGTCCACCGCTTCCTGAACGAGACTTTCGCGCAGTTGGCCCCGGTGATCTGGGGCTTCTCCTATAACATCGGCCCGGACACCAACACGGCGGCACCAGGTCGTTGAGCGGGATCGTCCAATATCCCATCGCATGTCCGTTCATGGCCGATCCGGCAGTACTACTGCTCCGAGAGCCGATGAATTCTGTCGGGGCTGTCAGATCCCAGGAGGGATGAAGGCGTTTCGTGATGATGACCGCCTCGGCCAGTGGCGGTGCAGCCGGAACTTAATCTGTCGCAGCAATGATCATGGGTCGGCGGACTCGGGGTGAGCGCTGTGAACCAGACGGTCGAGAACAGCATCGGCAACGGCGGGAACGCCGGACCTCCGAAGAGGCTGCGCACTGTCCTGATCACCGTCACCGCCGTCTGCGGCATCGCGGCATTGTCCGGGTGCGGCCAGGAGCCAGCCTTGCCGCCTCCACCGGCGGCGGCGACCGGCGCCGGCCCTAGCAGCCTTGAGCCATATCGCATTCAAGCCGGCGACGTGTTGGGCATCCGGCTGTTGCTGAATCCCGATCTGAACGAGGACGTCGTGGTCCGCCCCGACGGCCACATGTCGACGACAGTCGTGAGCGACGAACGCGCC
Organism: uncultured Alphaproteobacteria bacterium; assembly: GCA_963791495.1. GTDB lineage: Bacteria > Pseudomonadota > Alphaproteobacteria > Acetobacterales > Acetobacteraceae > JAMXLO01. Next base: position 634 of record CAWBST010000016.1, on the reverse strand, counting down.
TACGGCCGCACGGTGTCGGAGCTGACAGCCGCGCTGACGCACGACTACACGTCGATTCTGCGCAACCCGCGTCTCACCATCGTCCTCAAGACATTTTCTCCGACCCGGATCTACGTCGGTGGGGAGGTCGCCAGTCCCGGCGAAGGCATCACGGCGGGTCTCAGTCCCACGCTGTCACAGGCGATCGCGCGTGCCGGCGGCCTGAAGAGCGGCCACGATGACAGAGTGTACGTCATCCGCCGCGGACTCGATGATGTGCCGCAGTTCTTCTCCGCCCGCCTCAAGGATGTGATGCGGGCTCATGATCCAGAGGCTCAAGGGCCAGAGGCCGACATCCGGCTTGCGCCATACGACGTTGTGTATGTACCGCACAACGGTATCGGGGAAGTCCACCGCTTCCTGAACGAGACTTTCGCGCAGTTGGCCCCGGTGATCTGGGGCTTCTCCTATAACATCGGCCCGGACACCAACACGGCGGCACCAGGTCGTTGAGCGGGATCGTCCAATATCCCATCGCATGTCCGTTCATGGCCGATCCGGCAGGACCACTGCTTCGAGAGCCGATGAATTCTGTCGGGGCTGTCAGATCCCAGGAGGGATGAAGGCGTTTCGTGATGATGACCGCCTCGGCCAG
>CAWBST010000015.1:0-240136 GCA_963791495.1 uncultured Alphaproteobacteria bacterium | reverse complement strand
CGTGCTACCTCGACTATGACGTGCCGAGTGTCGATGTGTGGCACCGAGTTTCTTCGGGTATTGAAGCCGGGCGAGCCAGAGGTGCAACACTCTGATCGACTATTTCTCCACGGCCGCCCTCGGCCATGAGAGAAACAGACCGACATCCCCTGGCTTGCCGTCTGGGTAGTTGATGATACGGGCCGAGAACCCAAAGCCCCCTGACTGTAGGTTGTCCTTCCAGTACACATAAATCGTCAGCACGCCGCTTGGCAGCGTTGTCAGCCATACGGGTTGCGCCGCAGCGTCGGGAGGCTCATTGATCGGCGGCTCGCCAGAGATGTTGATGGCGCGACCGCTATCGGTGCAGAAGCTGCTCGGGAAGGACGTGAACATTAGCTCGGTTTCGCCGCGATCGAACGCACGCTTGATTCGATTGAGGATCGCCGGAACATGCCAGTCCGCTAATTGAAACTGATCGAGACAATTCCTAAACTCGGCCAGTTCTTCTGTGTGCCGCAGCTTGAGTTGGTCATCCAATTGCTTCTCGCTGAGTTCCCGTCTTTTGCGGTTTTCGATGAGTTCGTTTACGGTCAAGGCTGGCATGACGATGAATCCATTGGATTTGCCATGATACCATCACCGTCTACACGAATCTAGCCCCCTTTACCTCTTTCGGCCTGGGGATCAGCGTGGCAGCCAGTGTGTTCGCAGCGTCCATGACGGCGTTAGGAAGCTGAACAGGCGTGGGGAAGTTTGCGAACTTTTGGGACTAGAGGCCAGAGGAGGGTTGCCGTCAGCACCACAGACCCAAACCTCCATGAAATGCGTGGTGCCGCAGGCAACGATGAACACAGCGAACATCCAGAACAACCAGCCGAAGCAAAGTCGCGGCGGTTGTGGACGACACTTCGGTCGCATGTGCGAGCCGGATACCACGTGTGTCGGTCAAGAACGAACCGCAGTTCGTGCAGCGCCACTTCAGATTGACCAGCGGCACACCGCCCTTCCCATCGTCACGATGTCGGCGCCCGACAGTTCCCGCTGGCGACGGCACGCCTTACACCAGTCGATCAGCCGGTGATTGCCGAGACCGCGCCCGGTCGGGAGATCAGTCAGGCGACCTCAGCCTACGCTGGATGATCTGCCGGGCGCGTTCGGTCGCGGCTTCATAGTCCGGCGGATCGGCAATGTCATCGATGATCTCGCCGTAGTGCCGCCTCCGGGGACGCTTGGCGGTGACGATCGTCTTCACATGTTCCGGCTTCGCGGGCTTCTTCCGTGGGCTGCGTTTCGGTGGGCGGGCGGTGACGATGCTGGTCATGGCGGGCGGCTTCGACATCAGCCGCGCCAATCCTTTTCGCCGGGCTGGAGAGCACGGCCGAAGCGTTCGGCTACCTCCCGAAGCGCCTTCAGATGCGAGACTGCCGCCTCTTCGGTCGGCCACGTTCGCACGACCCTCTTCTGGCGATTTGGATGGACGGCTTCCACCCGATAGGCGTGGCCGAGTGGAATGATCCGGTAGGTCTCCATGAAGCCCGATATGGCGACGATCGGCTTCGGGGCGCAACGCCTACCAATGGTGGCACCGAGAGGGTCAGGCGGTGCGGCCTTCCTTGCTTCCCTGTGTACTTGAGCGAAATCCAATCGGTATGAGCAGGTTTCGCGACGCGAAACGAGCCACGGAGATCGCCATGCCACCAGCCAAGAAGGCTGCCCCCGGAGTGGCGCTGCCTCCGACTGGGGCGGTGAACCAAGGCGCACCCGCTCAGTCCCGATGCGATGGAGCGTCCATGCTGGGAGTTACAGTTGCACATAGGCTTAGCCGCCGCCGCAAGCGCCTCCCGCCCTAACCCTAGCGGGTGCGCCGACTTTGTCCTGGATATGGTGTCGCGTGGCTGGCCGCCGGTCGATTCGCGCTATCGCCAGCTTCCTGTTTCGCTAATCCGGCCTCCACGGCGCCGGATCGAGTGTCGGCGATTTACGGTCTGTTAGCCCTTTCGCATGCTTCATCCGTACCATGCATCAGCGGCTGCCTCTTTCCGCCCTCCCTTCTGCCCAACTCATGCTGCGAGCCAGGGAATACCGCCGCATGGCCGAGACCGCGACCCCGCGCGACACGCGGGACGCGCTCAGTCGGCTGGCAGTGCGGTTCGCCATGCTGGCTGCACGCCGGGAGATAGAGGAGCGCAAACGGCTGACTGACTGAGGCTACCAATGGGTTAACGGTGTGGTGCAGGCGGGACATATATCGAGAAGATCGGCGGCACCATCGACCTGAAGAGCACGCCCGGCGCCGGCACCACCTTCACCATCAAGATTCCGCTCACGCTGGCGATCGTGTCCGCGCTGATCGTCGAGGTCGGCGGCGAACGCTTCGCGATTCCGCAGATCAGCGTGGTCGAGCTGGTGCGCGCGCAGAAGGAGGCGGGCCGCGGTCACAACGAGGCCGGCTCGGAAACCGTCATCGAGCGGATCAATGACACACCGGTGCTGCGACTGCGGGACCGGCTGCTGCCGCTGGTCAACCTGCACGACCTGCTGGCTCTTGGCGAAACACACAACGACGATACCGGCGCCTATATCGTGGTGGCCCAGGTTGGCGCCAACAGCCTTGGCATCATTGTCGATCGCGTGTTCGACACAGAGGAAATCGTGGTGAAGCCGGTGGCACCGATCTTGCGCCACGTCACGATGTTCAGCGGCAATACCATCCTGGGCGACGGCTCGGTGATCATGATCCTCGATCCGAACGGCATCGCGCGCGGCACCGGCATTGGTGGGGGTGGCGACAGCAAGGCCATCTCGTCGAGCGCGGCGGATGCGCTGCACTCAACCGATCGCACCGCGATGCTGCTGTTCCGTGCCGGCGGCGAGCAGAAGCTGGCGGTGCCCCTTGGTCTGGTAGCGCGGCTGGAGGATATTCCGCGCGACAAGATCGAGGTCTCCTGCGGTGCGCCGGTCACGCAGTACCGCGGCAAGCTGATGCCGCTGGTGGCGCTGTCGGACAGCCTCGACACCGAGAAGCCGCGGCAGTCGGTCCTGGTGTTCAACGACGGCGACCGCAGCATGGGCCTGATGGTCGATGAAATCATCGATGTGGTGGAGGATCGACTGAACATCGAGCTGTCCGGCGCACGGCCGGGGTTGCTCGGCTCCGCGGTGATCAGCGGCCACGCCACCGATGTGATCGATACTGGATACTGGCTCACGCAGGCCGCGCAGGACTGGTTCCACGGCTCTGCGCAGTCGGCGGATAACAATGCATCGCGCCGCGTGCTGGTGGTGGAGGACAGCGACTTCTTCCGCCAACTCGTGACGCCGATCCTTGGCGCTTCGGGATACCGGGTCACCGCCGTGCCGAGTGCGGCCGAGGCGCTGAGCCTCCGCGAGTCGGGCACGGTGTTCGACGCGATCGTGTCTGACATCGTGATGCCAGACATGGATGGGCTCGACTTCGCTCGTGCGGTTCGCGCCGGCGGAGCGTGGTCGAGGCTGCCGATGATCGCGCTGTCGGCGCGTACCGAGCCGGCCGATGTTGAGGCCGGACGCGATGCCGGGTTCACCGATTATGTCGCAAAGTTCCAGCGCGAGGCGCTGATCGCCAGCCTGCGTCAATGCCTGGCCGAACCGATCGCGGCGTAGCTCAATCCTCCAAGGGAGAACGCAAATGGCGACCGACGTCCTCGAACGTCCCGACGCGGCGACCGACGAGGAAGAACGCGTCTTCGTCACGCTGACCGTCGCCGACCAGCTTTGCGGCGTGCCCGTGCTTGGGGTACGCGACATTCTCGGCGAACACGCGATCACGCGCATTCCGCTCGCGCCGGCTGAGATCGCCGGCAGCCTCAACCTGCGCGGCCGAATTGTCACTGCGATCGACCTGCGTCGGCGCCTGTCTCTGCCGCCGCCACCGGCCGGGCAGCCCCGCATGTCCGTGGTCGCTGAACAGGGCGGCGAACTGTACGCGCTGTTGGTCGATCAGGTGTCCGAGGTGATGAGCCTCAAGGCCAGCGCATTCGAGCGCAATCCGTCGACCCTGCCGCAAGTCTGGGCACAGTTCAGCAGTGGCATATATCGGCTGGACGGCCGGCTTCTGGTGGTGCTCGACGTGGGCAAGCTGCTCGCGCTCGGCGAAGCAGTCTGAGGCGCGGCGCCATGGCCCGTGTCTGCCTTGTGGTGGATGACAGCCGTGTCGTGCGCAAGGTCGCGCGCCGCATCCTGGAGGCGCACGGCTTCGATGTGACCGAGGCCGGCGATGGTCAGCAGGCACTGGTCGCGTGTCGCGCGAATATGCCGGACTGCGTGCTGCTCGACTGGAACATGCCGGTGATGAACGGCCTCGAATTTCTCCAGCAATTGCGTGCCGAATTCGGCCCTGACAAGCCGCCTGTCGTGTTCTGCACTACAGAGACCGAGATGTCGTCGATCGAACTGGCGATCACCAACGGTGCGCAGGAATATATCATGAAGCCGTTCGACGAGGAGATCCTGATCGGCAAGTTCGAGCAGGTCGGCCTGCTGTGATTGCCGCGGCCCGCGTCGCATCGGAACCCCACGCCGCGGACGCCGTGCGTGTGATGGTGTGCGATGACTCCGCGGTGATCCGCGGCGCGGTGGCGCGCATGCTCGATGCCGATCTGGGGGTGAAGGTCGTTGCCCGGGTCTCCAACGGACAGCTGGCGATCGACGAGTTGAAGCGCACGCCGGTCGATGTGCTGGTGCTCGACATCGAAATGCCGGTGATGGACGGCATGACGGCTCTGCCGCTGCTGCTGCGTGCCGATCCTGGCCTCAAGGTCATCATGGCATCGACGCTGACCACGCGTGGCGCCGACGTCGCGTTGCGCGCATTGCGGCTGGGTGCGGCGGACTATGTGCCGAAGCCATCGGCCGTGACCGGTGACGAGACCTTCCGCCGCGAACTGGTGGAAAAGGTCAAGGGCCTGGGCCGCATGCGACGACGCGTCGCCCAGCCCGCGCGAGACATGGTCGGACTGCGGTTGCGGCCGGCTGCGATCGTACCGCCGCGGCTGCTGGCGGTCGGTAGTTCCACCGGCGGACCCCAGGCGCTGTTCACTCTGGTGCAGGGCCTTGGCAAGACGCTCAACGTGCCGGTTGTGCTCACGCAGCACATGCCGGCGACATTCACGCCCATACTCGCCGAGCACATCAGCAAGCTGGGCGGGATGCCATGTGCGGAAGCGAAGGACGGTGAGACACTCGCGGCGGGCCGCATCTATCTCGCCCCGGGCGATCGGCACTTGCTGATTGACGCCGCTCGCGCCGGTTTCCATGCGCGTCTGACCAGCGATCCGCCGGAGAATTTTTGCCGCCCCTCGGTTGATCCGATGTTGCGCAGCGCCGCCGCAGCGAGCGACGGCCGCGTGCTGGTCGCGATGCTGACGGGGATGGGGCAGGACGGCCTGGCGGGCACACGTCGCGTGATCGATGCCGGCGGCAGCGCAGTGGCGCAGGACGAGGCCACCAGTGTCGTGTGGGGGATGCCCGGCGCGGTGGCACAGGCAGGATTGTGTCACGCGGTTCTGCCGCTGCCGCGCATCGCACCGAAGCTGCTCGAGATGCTGCGGATGGCGAGGCTATGAGCCAGGCGCTTTCCACCGCCGCGTTCCAGACCTTCGCGACTCTGCTGAAGAGCCGCTCTGGTTTGGTGATCGGTCCCGACAAGCTCTACCTGCTCGAGACGCGCCTTGCGTCGATCCTGAAGCGCGAGCAGTTGCGCGATCTGGCGGCACTGGCTGATCGGTTGCGTACGCCCAGCGCCGAGCCCCTGATCCGTCAAGTGGTCGAGGCGATGACCACCAACGAGAGCTTCTTCTTCCGCGACGACAAGCCGTTCCAGCATTTCCGCGCCCAGGCGCTGCCACGGCTGCTGGCGGCGCGTCCTGGGGGAGTGCCGCTGCGCGTGTGGTCCGCCGCGTCGTCCTCCGGGCAGGAGGCCTACTCGATCGCGATGATCCTGACGGAATGTCGCGCGAGCATCGGCGATCGGCGCATCGAGATCATCGGCACCGACCTTGCCAGAGACCAGGTCACGCGCTCACGCGAGGGGTTGTACACGCAGTTCGAGGTGCAGCGCGGGCTTCCAGTGCAGATGTTGATGCGCCATTTCCGCAAGGAGGAGAACGCCTGGCGGATCAGCGAGGCGATCCGCGGCATGGTGCAGTACAAGGAATGGAACCTGCTCGGCGACCTGCGGCCGCTCGGGCGGTTCGACGTGGTGTTTTGCAGGAATGTCCTGATCTACTTCGATCAGGCGACCAAGGCGAAGGTGCTGGATGCGGTTGCGCAGCAGATGCCTGACGACGGGCTGTTGTATCTCGGTGGGGCTGAGACGGTGCTTGGGATATCCAGCCGTTTCGCGCCGCTTCCGACTGAGCGCGGGGTCTATGGATTGTCCGCGACGGCACCTCGCCCGGTCGTCGCAGCGGGATAGGTTTCCGCAGCCGGCTCAGTGCATCCCGCCCCGCGCCGCAATCGGCCACAGGCACTCCACGCGCCCGTTGCGCACCCCGACGTACCAGTCGTACCGATCGACGGTCGGATCGCAGTGCCCGGGCACCAGCCGCAGCTTCTCGCCCAACTTCGGTGCGGCCGCTTCCGATCCCACCTCCAGCTTCCCGTGCTCGTCCGACGCGCTGACGTAGCGGATGTCCGGTCGCTGCCAGATCGTCGGCATGCCGCTGTCAACTGACACTGCCTTATGCCCGGCATCCAAAACCGCGATGTTCTTGTTCGGTACGCTCATCACGGTTGCCAGCACGAACAGCGAATGCCGGAAAGTGCTGATTGGCGCGCCAGCTTCGTCCAGGTTGCGCGCGTAGTCGGCGTCCATGAACACGTAGCTGCCAGCTTGGATCTCATTGTACACGCCTGAGGCAGACTTGATCTGGAACGTGCCAGTCCCTGCACCGCCGACGATAGGGCAAGCCAACCCCTGCTGGCGCAATTGCTCGACTGTCCGGCGCGATCCATCCACTGCGTTGCCGATCAGGGTGCGGCGTTCCGCCACCATGCGCTTGTGTTGCGCGCTGCCTTGGTACGCCTGCAGTCCACCAAAGATGAGGTGCTTCGAAGCGGCGATGCGCTTCGCCAGCGTCACTGCATCCGGGCCGGGCGCCACACCGCAGCGTCCGGCACCGACGTCGATCTCCACCAGCACCGGCAGCCGCACGCCGGCATCCTCTGCCGCCGTCTCGATCGCCGCGACCTGCGCCGCGTCGTCGGCGCACACAGCGACCTTCGCGATGCGCGCAAGTGCCGCCAGCCGCGCCAGCTTCGACGCGCCCACCACCTCGTTGCTCACCAGTATGTCGGGAATGCCGCCCCAGGCGAGGCCTCGGCTTCGGCCACCTTCTGCACACACTGACCGACCGCGCCGCGCGCCATCTGCAACTTCGCAATCACCGGCGACTTGTGCGTCTTGGCGTGGGCCCGCAGCTTTGCCTTAGTAGGCGCCAGCAATTCGGCCATGTGGTCGAGATTTGCCTCGAACGCATCGAGGTCTATCAGCAGCGCTGGCGTGTCGATCTCGTCCTCGCGCATGCCGGGACGAGCTGGCGGTGGCTGCAGCATGATCTAACTCCCTTGGCCTTCCACGGCCGGCGCGTACCGGCCGATGCGATCCAGGTATGGGCTGAAGTCTTGCCGTTCGGCGTCGCGACGACAACCCGCGTCAGGCGATACGCTGGCCCTTCGTAAGCCGCCAGCCGTCCCATTGCACGAGCGGGGACATCAATCAGGACAGACCCGTGCGAGATAGGCGGCGACGGGTCCGGTCACAGCCATGCCGGGCAGTTCGTCTGGCGATACCAGCCGCGCGGCAATGATCTCGCGGTTGTCGAGCCGCAGTTCGGGCAGCCGATCCAGCCGCAGTTCAAAGTAGTGCACCCTGGACCTCCGCCCACCCCAATTGCCGAACGCGTCGCCCGCGGAGAGCAGCTCTTGCGCGACGAGACCGATTTCCTCGGCCAACTCGCGCAGAGCTGCCGCTTCGGGCGTCTCACCACGACGGACAGCGCCGCCGGGGAGATTCCAGGTGACCCGATATGAGGAGCGCAGCAGCAGCAGTTCACGACCGACGTAGACCGCGACAAGCGCGCCCTCATGCCGCGGGCGCCGCACCCGCCACCACATGCGCAAGAGCGGATACCCAAAGCGAAACGCGATACGCCAACCGGCGTCGAGAAGCGATGAAGGTCGTGTCGGTTCAAACTCCGACATGACCTGCGCCGGCCAGGACGATCAATCGCGGAACGTATAGACGGCCAGCGCGTTGTCGCGGAAACAGCATCCGCTTCTCCTGCTCCGTCATCTGGAACCGGAACGCCAGATGCGGATCGTCGAAGTCCCAATGCGGATAGTCGGACGAGTAAACCATCCGGTCCCAGCCGATCCATTCGAAGACTTGGCGCAGATCGTCAGGATTCTCCGGCTCGTCTACCGGCTGCGTGGCGAACCACAGATTGGTCCGCATGTACTCCGACGGCGGCCGCTTAACATGCGGAACCTCGTCGCGCATCTTCGCCCAGTGCGCATCGAGCCGCCAACCGAGCGACGGCACCCAGGCGAAGCCGCCCTCGATCAGGCAGATCTTCAGCTTGGGAAATGCCTCGAACACGCCTTCCAGGATCAGGCTCGCCGCCTGGTTCTGCATCGAGTGTACCAGCATGTGATGGTCCTCGATGTAGAACTGCGGCCAGCCGCTGGCCGACGGTGCACTGTTTTGTGTGCCACCGATGTGCAGGCCGATCGACATGTTGTTCGCCTGCGCGGCCGCAAAGATCGGCCAGTAGCGACGGCGCCCGAGTGGCTCCGATGTCTTCGAGCCCAGCTGGATCTGCGCGAACCGCCAGTCGCCGGCGCGCTTCTCGATCTCCTTGATCGACGCTTCCGGATCGTCCTGCGGTACAAGGATCGACGCGCGCAGCCGCGGCTCCTGATCGACGAAATCGTGGGCCTGCCAGTCATTGGCAGCCGAGCAGAGCGCCGCCGCCTCATCGAGGTTGCGTGACGTGTTCACGCCGATCAGCGGCTCCAGCACGCCATAGCTGATGTTATAGGCATCCAACAGTTGTTCCCGGAGGAATGCCACATCGGAGCCGGGCAGCCCACCGCCCGGCGGCCACGCGTCACGACGCGACGTGGCGGGTGAGAAGCGCGGGTAAGTGCCGCGGTCCGCGTAGATCCCGCAGTTGAACTTGCCATATTCGGCGAGATGCTTGCGCCAGCGCTCCGACAGATACTGATTCAGCGCACCGGGCTTCAGCGAGGGATGGATGTCGCAATCGATGATGCCGAGACGCGTATCGGCCTCGGGACGCCGCTCCATGACGTCGACGGGAGCGTTCATTGCACGGTCTCCTTCAGGCGAGGATAGGTCTCCAGCGGATTGTCGACGCGTATGCGTTGCAGCAGGTCGGGTGACAGCCCGTCAGGCAGCACGGCGTCGCCCTCGAACTGCCAGTGCGGATAGTCTGAGGCGAACAGCAGAATCCGGTCGCTGTCTATCTGCTCAATGATGCGGTCTAGCACGTCCGTGCCGCGCGGCGCGTCGATCGGTTGCACCGTCAGGCGAATGTTCTCGCGGATGATCTCAGCCGGCGAGCGCTTCACCCACGGCACCTCGGCGCGCACGCCACGCCAGGTCTTGACCGCGCGCCAGATGAAGCCAGGCAGCCAGGTCACGCCGGACTCGATCAGCACAAAGCGCAGGCTGGGATAGCGGTTGAATACGCCGTTCGAGATCAGGCTGAGCAACTGATCCTCGAAGAGCTGCGAATTCGCCACATAATCGTGCAGGTAATGCGACGGCCAGCCGCCGGAGGTCGGCGCGTAGCGATACATGCTGCCGGCGTGCAGCCCGATCGGCAGATCGTATTTCGCGGCCACTTCGTAGATCGGCCAGTAGTAGCTGCGGCCGAGCATCATCTCGCACGCCGCCGGCATCAGGATCTGCACGAACCGCTTGTCGCCGGCGCGTCGCTCGATCTCCTCCGCCGCAAGCAGCGGCGCCTGCGCGGGAACCACGATGGAGGCGCGCAGTCGCGGCTCCTTGTTCAGCCAGTGCTCGATGATCCAGTCGTTCACAGCCGAGCTGATCGCCGCTCCCATCGTCTCGCTGGCCGCCACCTGGCCGCCGGTGAGCGGGTTGCAGATCGCCAGGCCGATACCGAACGCATCCAGTGCATCACGCTGCATGTTGGGCAGGCTCGAGCCGGGGCGCTCGCCCTTCACCCGCCAGTCCGGACGGCAGGTGATAGGCGCGCCCAGCGGGTAGCTCATCATGTCGAAGCCGTCGATCCCGCGCGCGACGAAGGATTTGCGCCAGAATTCGTCCATGTATGGCAGCAGCGCCTGGATGTTCGGCACGCCGGGATGGATGTCGCAGTCGATTGCGCCATCAAATGAGACATTCTTCTCCATGACGGTGAATCTACGGGCGCGGCGTCACCCCTTCAACCCCGCCCGCCGCAACGCTCGTTGCCAGTCCGCGGCGACGGCATCCAGCGCATCCTTGGCGTTGTTCTGGCCCAGCAGCACCGCGGAGATCGCGCTGCGCAGCGATAGCTCCATCGTGGGCCAGATGGGCTCACGCGGCTCCAGCGTCGCCGTTTTCATCGCCTCCGCCAGCACCGGTGCCCAGCCGTAGTGCTCCTGCACATCGGGATGGTTCAGCACCGACACCCGTGGCGGCGCGTTGCCGCGTACCACCGAGCGGCGCATCCATTCCTTGCTGCACGCCGTCTGGATGAACTCGAACGCCCAATCCTTGTGCTTGCAGGCAGTTGGCACGCCGAAGGTCCAGCCGCCGACACTCACCCGGCTTTCTTCGCGGGAATGCGCGCCGGGCGCGACCGCCCAGGCCCATTTGCCAGCAGTCTTCGACAGCTTCGGATCGTTGATCAGTGTGCCGTACGGCGCCAGCGTTATCGTCATGGCGTAGCGGTCGTTCTGTCCGCCGGCGACAATTTCGTCGAACTCCCAGGTGATCGCGTCGGGCACGATGACCTTGTACTTGGTCATCAGGTCGCCGTAGTACCTGCAGCGCCTCGACTGCCTTGGCGTTGTTGATCTCGATGTCATAGGTCTTCGGCTCGAAGTAGCGCCCGCCATTGCCGCGCAGGAAAGGCGTGAAGCCGCCGACGATCGCGGGACCTTGCCGCCCCCATATACCGAGACCGTAGCGATTCGGCGCGCCGGCCTTCGTGGTGGCGATCAGTGCCGACTGGAACTCGGCCCAGTTCTCCGGCGCCTTGGCGAAGCCGACGTCGGCCAGCAACTGCTTCTGATAGTTCAGCACGCTCGCTGTAACGCGATAGGGAATGCCGAGCAGCTTGCCCTGATAGCTTGCCATGTCGCGGATCGACGGCAGGAAATCATCCCAATCGAAATCGGGATGCCTGCTTGCCGCGTTTGTCAGCAGCTTTTCATGGTCCTCCATGTGCTGCGCCAGCCAGCCGGCGTAGGGGGCGGTCCACTGGATGATGTCGATGCCGCTTGAACCGGAGTTCAGTTCCGCCTTCAGCCGCGCACTCAGGGCATCGATCGGCAGCAGGGTGAAGTCGACCTTGATGCCATGCTGCTTCTCGAATGCCGGTGCGACCTCCTCGACGAGGCACCAGTGCCACGGCCCGTTGTCGCCGACGAACACCAGCTTCTCGGGTTTGCCCTGGGCGATCGCGAATTTCGGCAGCGCGGCAGCCGCGGCTGCCGCCTGCAACAGGCGCCGGCGTCTCATCCGCGGCCGATCCCGGCGCGGCGCAGGCTGCGCTGCCAGTCGGTGGCCAGTTCGTCCAGCGCCACCTTTGCCGTCTTCTGACCGAGCTGTACCTGCGAGATCGTGGACCGCATCTGCACCTCCAATGTGTCCCACACCGGATGACCCGGCGTCGGCACCCCAGTCTCCAGTGCCTTTGCGCCGACCGGGGGCCAGCCGATCTTCTCCACCATTTCAGGGTCCTCGAGCACCGAGCGCAGCGGCGGTGCGTTGCCGCGGAACATCGCCTTCTTCTGCCAGTCGCGCGAGCAGCACATGGCGACGAACTCCAGCGCCCATTCCTTGTTATTGCTGTACTTCGATACGCCGATCGTGTGGCCGTCGATCCAGGTACGGCCTTCGTCCGCCGAATGTGGCCCGGGCACCGTGGTCCAGGCCCATTTGCCGCCGGTCTTGGAGATCTTCGGATCGTTGATCAGAGTGCCGTAGGGGGCGAACATCTGCACCATGGCGTAGCGGTCGCGCTGACCGCCGGCGACGATTTCCTCGAACTGCCAGGTCATCGCCTCCGGCGGCACCAGCTTGTACTTGGTGATGAGGTCGCCGTAGAACTGCAACGCCTCCACCGCCTTGGCGTCGTTGATGAAGATTTCGCCGGTCTTGAAATCGATGAAGCGTCCGCCGTTGGAGTACAACCAGGAGGCGAAGCTGGGATACATGCCAGCCCCTTGCATGCCCATCAGGCCGTAGGCATAGCGATCGGGCGGCGAATTCACCGCCTGCGCGATCTTGAGGAACTGCTCCCAGTTTTCCGGCGGCTTGGCGAAGCCGGCCTTCTCCAGCAGTTCCTTCTGGTAGTGGAAGATGCCGGTGGTGATGCGGTACGGCAGGCCGCAAAGCTTGCCGTCATAGGTTGCCGCCTTTTTTGGGCCGGCCAGGTAGTCATTCCAATCGAACTCGGCGTGCTTCGCCTTGATCTGCGGCAGCAGCGCCTCGTGGTTTTCCATGTGCGGCGCCATCCAGCCGGTCATGCTGACCGAGAACTGTGCGATGTCGATGCCGCTGCTGCCAGCGCCCAGCTCGGCGCGCAGCCGCGCCCGCCACGGATCGACCGGCAGCAGGGTGAAGTCGATCTTGATGCCGGTCTGCTTCTCGAAGGCTGGCGCGACTTCTTCGACCATCGAGTAGTGCCAGGGCCCGTTGTCGCCGACATACACGAGCTTCTCCGGCTTGCTCTGCGCCTTGATCTGCGGCGCAGCCAGTGTGGCGGCGGCCGTCGCAACAGATGCCTGCAGCAGCGTGCGGCGCTTCAATCTGGACATGCGTCTCTCCCCAAGTTTCGTTGTCATCCCTTCACCGCACCGGACGACAGTCCGGCAACAAGGTGCCGTTGTGCGGCGAACGAGAAGATAAGCACCGGCAGGATCACCAGCGCGCCGGATGCGGTCATGCCGCCCCAGTCGGTGCCGGTGTCGCCGCCGGAGAAGGCCGCCATAAGGACCGGCAACGTACGTGTCGCGTTGTTGGTCAGCACCGCTGCGAACAGGAAGTCGTTCCACGCCAGCTGCAGGCAGAGGATGCTCGCGGCCACCAGCCCTGGCCGGATCAGCGGCAGCACCACGTGGCGGAATGCAGCGTAGCGCGACGCGCCATCAACCCAGGCGCTTTCCTCCAGTTCGCGCGGCAGATCCTCGAAGAAGCCGCGCATGATCCACACGACAAGCGGCAGGCTGAACGTGCTGTAGGCCAGCACCACGCTGAACCGGGTCGTGGTCAAGCCGAACTTGCTGAACAGGATGTACATCGGCACCAGAACGGCGATCGGCGGCAGCATGCGCATGACCAGCAGCGAGAAGAACAGGAACGATCCGCCACGAAACGGAAAACGCGCGAACGCGTAAGCCGCCGGAACGCCCACGCAAAGCGACAGCAGCACTGCACCCGACGATACCACGAGGCTGTTGACGAAGGCCTGAAGGAAGTCCGCCTGACCCAGCACGCTCGCGTAGTTCTCGAACGTCGGCCACCACACGAACAGCGGTGGCATGGCAAACACCTGCAGCCGCGTCTTCAGCGACAGGCCGATCACCCACAGCAGCGGGAACAGGAACACGGCGGTTATCGCGATCAGGCCGAGATAGACCGAACCAGCGAAAACCAGCTTGCTTCGTCGCGAACCGACGCCGACCAGCGCGCTCATCGCACTTTCTCCCCCTCCCCTTGCGGGAGGGGGGCGGGGGGAGGGGACGGAGCAATGCGGGCATCACCCCCTCCCCCCATCCCCCTCCCGCAAGGGGAGGGGGAGGATCCTCGCACACTCATCAATTCGCCTCCCGCCGGCGGATCACCGCGATGAAGAACAGGCAGAGCAACAGGCACATCACCAGCATCATCCACGACGCCGCGGCACCCAGGCTCAGGTCGAAGCGCACGAACGACGCGAGATAGGTGAACATCGACAGCGACATCGTTGCGTTCGCCGGCCCGCCACTCGTCATCACATAGATGTTGTCGAATGCGCGGAACTCGAAGATCGTCCGCAACAGCAGCGCCACCAGGATGTAAGGCCGTAGCAGCGGCAATGTGATGTGCCAGAACACCTGCAGCCTGCTAGCCCCGTCGATCGACGCGGCCTCCACCGGTTCACTTGGCAGCGAGCGTAATCCCGCGAGCAGCAGCACCGCGACATACGGCGCGTTCTGCCACAGGTTCACCACCATCACCGAAATCAGCGCCGTGTCCGGGCGGCCCAGCCATACGATATGGCTGCCGATCCAATAGTTCACCACGCCGTGGTCCGGATCGAGCAGCAGCTTCCAGCACAGTGCCGCGACGATTGGCGTGATCATCATCGGAACGACGAGCGCGGTGCGGAAGAAGCCGATCCACGGCAGATCGATGTCGAGCAGCAACGCGATGCCGAGACCGAAGGCCAACTCGGTGGACACGGTGGTTGCGGTGTAGATGAAGGTGACCGACAGGCTCTTCAGGAACTGCGGATCGGTCAGCAGGTCCTCATAGTTCGCGGTCCCCGCGAAGTTGCCGGCGAACAGTGCCTGCTCCGGTGACCAGCCCTCGAAGCCGAGGTAGAACGAAAACGCCAACGGAATGCCGAAGATCAACAGCATCAGAGCACTCGTCGGCAGCACAGCGAGCCGTGCGAACTGCCGGTCGAGCCAGCGCTGGACGCCGGTCGTGCTGAGTTCCGCTCCGTGCGCGGAACGCATCGCGGCCGGTCTGACGGCGGTGGTGGTTCCTCCCATTGATCCCTCTATTGCGTCGGGCGCAGATGGTTTCCGCCGACACAATACAGGCCAGGGCGCCTCGCGTCACGCGAGGGTGGGTCAGCCGACGCGTAGCAACCGGAAACCCTCGGCGCGCAACCACGGGATCGCGGTCGCCGCGTGCGGTGTCAGTCGATCCACCAGATTCCAGAACCGCTTGCCGTGGTTGAGATGCCTCAGGTGCGCCACCTCGTGCGCCGCGACGTAGTCCTGCACGAACTCCGGTGTCATCACGAGGCGCCAACTGAACGCCAGCGATCCATCGGCGGCACAACTGCCCCAACGGCTGCGCGTGTCCTTCACCGCAATGCGCCGCGCCGTCACACCAAGCTCCGCTGTCTTGACAACAACCAATGCCGACAGCCGCCGCAAAGCCTCGGCGCGCAGGAAATCCACCACGCGACGACGCAGGAACTCCGGTGCCCCGCTGACATGCAGTTCGCCGTCCTGCAACCATGCGCCACCGCGCACCTGTGGCACGTGGCGGATTCGATGCGGCACATCGCTTATCGGCACCAGTGAACCATCGGCGAACGGCAATGCATCAGGCAGCGCGGCCAGGCGCCTCGCGACCCACTCGGCGTGATTCATCAACAATGCAACACCGGCGCCGCGTCCCGCGCGCGTCGGCAGCGTGACAACAACGCTGCCAACACACGGATCGATGCGCAAACTTACGCGACGGGCGCGACGATTGCGTCGCCATTCAACCCGAGTCGGCCCGCTGGGGAGTGTCAGCAGTTCAGATCGGGGCAGTTCCATTCTGCCGAGAAAGGGCAGATGCAAGCCGATTCGTCAACCCGAATGATTCGCGCCTTGTCGGTGCGCGCTATGCCGCCTGTGCAAGCTGCACGCCGCTCGCGTCGAATGCAGCAAACAACATGGCCTGCTGCTCGCCGGTCAGTTTCAGATGCGGCGGACGCATGTAATGCCATGCGGCATCACCCGTATGGCGCGCCATCAGCGCCTTCAGCGCCGGGATCGGCGCGGGCGCTGAGACGATCGCCTTGCGAGTGGCACTCAGCGTCTCATGCATCTGCGCGCCAACATCGTTGTTCCAGTTGGCATAGACCTGTGCTGCGATCGGCGAGTTGACGTTGGCTGCCGCGGTGATGCAGCCCGCGCTGCCAAGCAGCAGCAGCGGGCGCAGCAGTGTATCGTCACCGGCATACACCTCGAAGCCGTCGCGCGCGAAGTTCTCCACGTAGGCGCGGCCGTTTTCGTAGCTTCCGCTGCTGTCCTTCACGCCTTTCAGCACGCCGGGAAACGCCTTCAGCAGACGTCCGATCAGATCGACGCTGAACGGCACCGCCGACTGCTGCGGAAAATTGTAGAGATAGTATATGATGCCGCTGCCGACGCGGTTGATGACCTCGCTGAAATACGCGAACAGCCCGTCATCGGTTGGGTTCTTGTAATAGAACGGCGGCAGCAGCAATGCGCCGCGGCAGCCGACCTCCAGCGCCTGCTTCGTCAGCAGCACGGTATCGGTGAGCGCGGCCACGCCCGTGCCCGGCATCATCTTCGCCGCCGGGATGCCGCGCGTCACCAGACCCTGCAGCACGTCAATGCGCTCATTGATGCCGATGCTGTTCGCCTCGCCGGTGGTACCGAGGACGCCAAGGTTGTTACAGCCATTCGCCAGCAGCCAGCGGCAATGCGCTGCCATGCGATCGAGATCGACCGACAGATCGGCACGCATCGGCGTCAGCACGGCGGCATTCACCCCTGCAAACAGGGCATCCTTCATCATCGGCTGTCTCCTATGGCTGACGCTTGGCGCGCGGCATGCGGCCGGGCCAATCGACGATGTGATGGTCAAACGGCCCGGCCTTGCGCTCATTCACGGCGCGTCCGCGCACCGAGATGCCGGCCTCATGCACGGTGTCGGGATCGCCGGACACCAATGGATGCCACCACGCCAGGTCCTTCCCCTCCGCGAGCCGCCGATACGCGCAGGACGGCGGCAGCCAGTCGATGGCGCGCACTTCGGCCGGCGTCAGCGCGACGCAGTCGGGTACGCGACGGCGGCGATGCGCGTAGTCGCTGCAACGGCAACTGTGCAGATCCAGCAGCCGGCATGCGATGTTGGTGAATGACAGTGCGCCCGTGTCATCGTCGCGCAACTTGTGCAGACAGCAGCGACCACAGCCGTCGCACAGCGATTCCCACTCGTCGTGGGACATCTGCTCCAGGGTCTTGGTCTTCCAGAACGGCGCCGGCGCACTCATGTCGTCACAGACTACCGACCAACTCGGCGGCTGTCATGCGCCGACGGCTACCTGGGCGGCGGCAGGGTCTGCTGCTGCACTGTACCGCGGGGCTGCAACTGCGTCGGGGCGTAGGCGGCCGGCGGAGGCTGCTGGGAACCCGACTGCGGGGGCGGGGGCGGGACCGCCGCCTGTTTCTGTTCGCCTGTACCGTAACGGGTCAGCACGTCACGCAGTGGATCGGCACCGGGATTGGCCCCCTGCATGTCCAAGACGATCTGGTGCGCCCCCAATTCGTGGCCGTAGTAGGCACGGTTCCATTCGCTGCGCTGGCCCATCAGGCTGCCTTCCAGCGAGACGCCACCATAGAGCCCGCGCGTCTGCGAGAAAGCGATGATGTCGGCGCCCAGGGCCCCTGTCGTGGAACCCTGTACGCCCGCGCCTATCGTGGCGATGGCCAGCGAGGCATCGGCGCCGAACTTGAACTGACTGTTCAGGATCGCCCGAAGCCCCTTCTCGGTCATGATCATCATGACGAACTGGGCGTCCTGGATGCCGATCTGGAATCCGACGCTGCCGCTGCCCATGCCGTAAAACGCTGGATACGACCAAGTGCCGTTGCCGGCGCGCGCAAGCAGCACACAGGCGCCACCCTCGCCGCCCAGGATGAAGCCGGCCTTGAACACGCGAGGACAGATCAGCACCGCGCGCGCCTTCTCCAACGCCCGGCGAGGGTCCTGCGACACAGTCTGGTTTGCCATCTCCTGAACGGCGAGCGTCGCGCGGTCCACCAGGGTCTGTTCGTCGCCCTGCGCATGTGCGGCACGCGGCGCCAGCCAAGGCAGCACGGCCAGCACGGCTGCAAACAGCAGGATGCGGATCATGATGGTCTCCTCAATTCACGGGCGCTGCAGCGCCCGATTCGTGGCCTGCATACTACGTTCGCGCGGATTCGCGGCGGGAATGTGATCGCCGCGTCAACCCCGGCGACTCAATAACCCGGTAGCTCATTGACGCAGACGACACGCCAGCCCTCCGGGCTACGCTCCAGGCGGGTCAGCGACAGGTTCTGCACTGTCAGATGCAACGCGTTGTCTGGGCCGATGCGCAGGCAATGCGCCACCGCGGCACGGATTGCCCCGCCGTGGCTGACAATCACCACGTCCTCGCCCCGATGCTGTGCGGCCAGGCGTTCGAGCGCCGCTCCCACCCGTTCGATGACCTCGACCAGGGTCTCACCGCCCGGTGGGCGCTCGTGGCCGCCGAGTGGCCAGAAGGCGTGCTTTGGCAGGGACAGCCGCGCCGGCAGTTCGGCATGCGGCAGACCCTGCCACTCGCCCAGGCTCTGCTCGATCAGGTCAGGCTCGACCTGCGGTGCGGTGTGCGGATAGCCCGCGGCGAAGATTGCCTCGGCCGTCCGGCGAGTACGCGACAGCGGGGTGATCTTCCAGGCGGCAGGGCGCGGCAGGCGGGCCGCCAGCGCCCGATACATCGGCGCCTGCTCCAGCAGGCTGGTCTCGCACAACGGCACATCCATGACGCCGTACAGCATGGCGCGCGCGTTCTCATCGACGATGGCGTGGCGGATCAGCCAGCACCGCGTCTCCCCCTCCCCTTGCGGGAGGGGAGCGGGGGGAGGGGGCTGCGCCGCCTCGCTCATTCCCCGATGCTCATCAGCGCCCCGCGCAGCCGCGCCTGACGGAACTGCCGGGCGAACAGCAGCGCGGCTCCGGCCAGCCACACCGCGTTCAACGCAAAGGCGGCGACTAGGTGATCCCAGCGTACCTCGCCGTTGAACAGAATGCCGCGCATGCCCTCAAACACGTGCGCTGACGGCAGCGCCAGAGCGATCGGCTGCAGCGCCTTCGGCAGCACGGCGACCGGATAGAAGACCGCCGAGAACGGCGTCAGGCCGAACAGCACCGACCAGGCGAGCGCCTCCGCGCCTGCGCCATGGCGCAGGATCAGGGACACAACGCCGAGTGCCACCGCCCAGCCCATGATCATCAGGTTCATGAAGAACAGCACCACAACCGGCCCCAGAGCGAACAGGTTGTAGGCATAGAGCAGCCAGGCGACCAGAATCGCCGGAAACACCCCCGCTGCCATGCGGATCGCCGACATCAGGATCAGCGCCGCCACCAGCTCCCAGGGCCGCATCGGGCTGACGAAGACATGGCCTAGATTGCGCGACCACATCTCCTCCAGGAAGCTGATCGCCACGCCCATCTGGCTGCGCAGTGCCACCTCCCACAGCAGCACGCCGCCCAGCAGCGTGGCGCCGGTAAGCACGGCGGAACTGCCGATGCGGGACGCAAGGAAGCTCGCGGTGAAGCCCCAGATGCACATCTGCAGCACCGGCCAGTAGGCCAGCTCCAGCAGCCGTGGCCAGGAGCGGCGGTACAGCGCCAGGTGCCGGTACATCAGACCCCAGACCCTGCGGGCGGCTGCGCGCGTCATGCATGGTTCCGGGCGAAAGCCCGGCCTTCTCGCGTCATGGCCGGACTTGATCCGGCCAACATGCCGGCGCCACCGCGCGGCGACGATCGCGGGCGATATCCAGGAACACCTCCTCCATGTCCTCGCGGCCGTAGCGGTCCAGCAGATCCTGGGGGCTGCCGCGGTCCACGATCTGGCCCTTCTTCAGCATCAGTACGTGCGAGCACAACCGCTCAACCTCGGCCATGTTGTGCGAGGCGAGCAGGATGGTGCAGCCGCTCTCGTCGCGATAGCGCTCCAGCCAGGTGCGCACCCAGTCGCCGGTATCCGGATCCAGGCTGGCGGTCGGCTCATCCAGCAGCAGCAGTTCCGGACGGTTGATCAACGCCTTGGCCAGGGCCACGCGGGTCTTTTGCCCCGCCGACAGCTTGCCCGCCGGACGATCCAACAGGTCACCCAGGTCGAGCCCAAGGGACAACTCGGCTATCCGGTGCTCCAGGCGGGCGACGTTGTAGAGATGGCCGTAGACCCGCAGGTTCTCCGCCACCGACAGCCGCTGCGGCAGCGACACATAGGGCGAGGAGAAATTCATCCGCGCCAGTGCGGCGAACCTGTCGCGCGCCATATCGTGGCCGAGGACCTCGATCGAGCCCGCGCTGGGGATCAGCAATCCCAGCAGCATGGCGATGGTGGTGGTCTTGCCGGCACCATTGCCGCCCAGCAGACCGACGGTCGCACCGGACGGCACCGTGAAGGTGACGTCGTCCACCGCCAGGACGTCGGCGTAGCGCTTGGTCAGGTTGTGCACGCGGATGGCGTCCATTGGAGGGGAATATTCCGCCCCACGAGCGCGGGGAATTGGCGATTTGCGCATGGCTGCCTAGGTTGTGCGCCCATGATCGATTTCATCCCGGCTCCAGGGAGCCTGCCCCCCGGCCAGCGCGTGTATGCGATCGGCGACGTGCACGGGTGTCTCGACCGGCTGGCCGCCTTGCACGAGCTGATCGCCGAGGATATTGCCGCCCGGCCCGCTGTCGAAGTCGCGCTGGTGCACCTCGGCGACTACGTCGACCGTGGACCGGACAGCGCCGGCGTTGTGGCCCGTCTGGCCGCCGGCGCTCCGCTCAACGGCGTGCCCACTGTCAATCTGATCGGCAATCACGAGCACATGATGCTCGCCGCCATCGCCACCGGCGAGGCCGAGGCGACCGGGCTGTGGCTGGCCAATGGGGGAGCAGATTCGCTGCTGAGCTGGGGCGTGCCGCGCTCGGCGCAGCCGACGGAGTGGGCGTCCTATCTGCCGGTGCCGCACCTGGTGTTCCTGCGTGACCTCGCGCTGCGCCACGAGGCGGGCGGGTACTTGTTTGTCCATGCCGGCATCCGGCCCGGCATTCCTCTCGACCGGCAGAGCCGCCACGACCTGATGTGGATCCGGGAGCCGTTCCTGTCTTCCACGGAGCCGTTCGGTCCGGTGGTGGTGCACGGCCACACCCCGCGACAGGAACCCGTGGTGCGGCCCAACCGGATCGGCATCGACACGGGCGCGGTGATGGGCGGCCTGCTCACCTGCGCCGTTCTGGAGGAGGATCGGCTGGGTTTCCTCACCACCTGATCACGGAGTGATTTGCTTGCGCCGCCCCGTGCGCCGGGGTACGGCATCGCCATGAACCAGACCGAGTTGGGCCAACTGGTCGAGGCACTGAACCTGCTCGGCCGTACCAGCGTACTGGTGGTGGGCGACGTGATGCTGGACCGCTACGTTTACGGCGTAGTTGATCGGATCAGCCCGGAAGCTCCCGTCCCCATCCTGACCATCGAGCGCGAGCTGGCGATGCCAGGCGGCGCCGGCAACGTGGTGCGCAACCTCACGGCTCTCGGGGCAGCGGTGGCGTTCATCTCGGTAGTGGGCGACGACCAGGCAGGCTCCGACCTCACCGGCCTGATCGGCGGCCAGCCCAACGTGGAGCCCTGGCTGCTGGTGCAGGGCGGCCGCACCACCACCCTCAAGACGCGGTTTCTCTCCGCCGGCCAGCACCTGCTGCGTGCCGACCGGGAGGAAACCTCGCCGATCCAGCCGCGGCTCGCCGAGAGGCTGCTGCGGATCGCGCGCGATGCCATGGCGGCGACCTCGGTCACCGTGCTGTCGGACTATCACAAGGGCCTGTTTGCAGGCGAACTGCCGGCGCAGCTGATCGCTGCCGCACGCGAGGCGGGCCGGACTGTGATCGTCGATCCCAAGGGCCCGGACTATTCGCGCTATGCCGGCGCCGACATCATCATGCCGAACCGTACCGATCTCGCCGAGGCGACCGGGATGCGGGTGGATGGTGAGGCGGCCATCGTCGCCGCCGCGACGGCGCTGCGCCAACGGCATGGCTTCGGCGCTGTACTGGTGACACGCGGCAATGCAGGCATGACGCTAATTGAAGAGAATCGGTCGCTGCATTTCCCGGCGGAGGCGGCGGAGGTCTACGACATTGCCGGTGCCGGCGACACGGCGGCGGCGACCCTGGCGGCCGGTGTCGCCGCCGGGCTGGAACTGCCGGTGGCCGTGCGGCTCGCCAACATCGCAGCCGGCGTTGTAGTCGGAAAGATCGGCACCGCCGTGGCGCGTGAGGCAGACCTTCTGGCGGCGCTGTCGCCGCAAGGTGGCACGTTGCGCAAAATTGTCGCGCGCGATGCGGCGGTGGAGCACGTTCAGCGCTGGCATCACCGAGGCTGGCGGGTCGGCTTCACATATGGCTGCTTCGACCCGCTCGGGCCGACGGATCTGCACCGGCTGGAGGAGGCGCGCGAGGCCTGCGATCGGCTGGTGGTGGGGTTGAAGTCGCCCGGCACCCGCGCGGCCCAACCGGAGGCAGCCCGTTCCGCTATGCTGGCGAGCCTGACCTGTGTCGATCTGGTGACTGTATTCGCAGAGGACACGCCCGATGCGCTGATCGCGGCATTGCGGCCGGACACGGTCCTGAAAGGGGCGGAGTAGGACCGAGTGGTTTCGCGGCTTATTCCACCCGTAGCGCCGCACGCATGTCGGCCACGCCGCCCGGATCTTCCAACATCGCCAGCCTGCCTGCCGCCAGCAGCGCGAAGCGGTGCAGCAGTGCGCGGCGACGGGCTCCCGCCAGCGGATGGGCCGAAGCCTCGCGCAACAGGTCTGCCTCCAGTCCTGCGGCGACAATCAGGCCCGTCTCCGCCGGCAGCAGTTCCTGCGGAAAATCGACATCTACAGCGAATAACAGCGTATCGGCAAACTCCCGGTAGTCCTGCCACTTGAGATCCGTCAGGAAGTCGCGTGGCCCGGACTTGACCTCGATACACGCAAAGCAGCCGTCAGGCCGCAGCGCCAAGATGTCGGCGCGGCGACCGTTGGGCAGCGCCACCTCGTGCAGCGGCGCCCAGCCGAGCCGCAGGCACAGCCGCGCCGTGGCGCGGCGTATCGCCAGCGAACGCTCGGGGAAGCTCGGTTCCATCATGCGAGCAGCGCGTTGATCGCCTTGGCCAGCTTCACGTCATTGTCAGTCAGGCCGCCGGCATCGTGAGTCGAGAGCTCGATGCGCACGCGGTTCCATACATTCGACCAGTCGGGGTGGTGGTTCTGACTCTCTGCCAACAGCGCGACACGGTTCATGAACCCCCACGCCTCGTTGAAATCACGGAAGCGGAAGCTGCGTTCGAGCGCGTCACGGCCACTCACCAGTGACCAGCCAGGCAGAGTCTGCACCAGCGCAGCGCGTTCCGCGTCAGTCAAACGTGTCGCCATATGATCGTCCTCCTGTTCCGGTTGATTGATTGACACCCCATGGGCCGCCGCCCAGCATGTTGATCACGGATCACTGGACCATACCACTGACCGGCGGAGGAAACCGATGGCTGATAGCGCAATGGCCCAGCCAACTGCATTTCATGGCCATATCGCGGCGCGGATTGATCGGCTGCCGCTCACGCGCGTGCAGTGGCATCTCGCCATTCTGGTGGAAGTCACCTGGGGCTTCATCATCTTCGACACCGACGGGATCGGCGCACGGCTTTATCCGTTCGTCTGGCGCCCCAACAACATCGTCGATATCTACCAGTACGCCGTGATCCAGGCACTGCAGGTGGGAGCCGGTATTCTGCTGGGTGTCTATCTGATGAGCTGGGTCGCTGACCGCTACGGCCGCCGCCCAGCCATCCTGCTAGCGACGCTGCTCGGCGGCTTCTGCATCTGGCCGTTCGCCTATGTCACCAACTTCTGGGCGATGGTGTTCCTGTCGGTGCTAAGCACGCTGGGCGTCGGGGGCATCGTGGCGACGCACTCGGTGTATCTGTCCGAGATGAACTCTCCGGAAGTGCGCAACAAAGTGCTCCTCGCCTCGCAGGGCGTTACCGCGCTGGTCGCGGTCAGTGTCAACCTGCTGGCCTTCTGGCTGATCCCCAGTCACTGGCAGGCATTCCTGTGGATCAGCGCGATCGTCGAAATCGTGGTGCTGCTGCCCTGGCTGTATTGGAAGCTGCCGGAATCGCCGCGCTGGCTGGAGGCGCATGGCCGACACGAGGAAGCCGAGACGGCCATGGCGCAGTATGAACGTCTGGTGCAGCAGTACAACAATGCTCCGCTGCCTGAACCGAGGGGCGCGGACAATCCTGTTGTCATGGCAGGACGGGGCGCCTGGAAAGAGCTGTTCACCAGCCCGCAGTACCGAAGGCGTACGTGGGTGCTGATCATCTGCTGGCTGGCCGGCTATGCGGGCCTGATCTACGGCGTTGGCGCGTTCTTCCTCGTCTACATGGTGGATCATGGTGGCACCGCGCACGAGGTGTTCCTGACCATCGCCGCCGCCTACCTTGTGTTGTTCGTGGCATTCCAGGTGAATGCGCGGCTGGGTGAGCGAGTGGAGCGGCGCGACGTCATCGCCATCATGGCGACTCTCTTCGCGGCGTGCTGGGTGGTGGCATGGGCCGTGCCCACTCTCTCTGTCATTGCGGTGTGCTACATCATCAGCCGGATCGGCACCGGATTGTTCCTGTTCAACTTGTACAACTACACCGCGGTGGCCTATCCGACGCGCATCCGTGCCATCGCATTCGCCTGGACAGACGGTCTGGGACATCTCGGCGCCTGGGGCGGCGTGACGCTGCTCGGGCCGCTTTACGCGTTCGGGCCAAATCACCTCGGATGGATCCTGTGGATCGTGCTGCCGGGGGCGCTGCTGCCGGCGGTACTGATCCGCGGTTATGGAATCCTGCAGTCGCGGGCTGTGTTGGAACAGGTCTCGACGTGACGCCGCCGACTGCCGATGACATCGCAGACATGGCGGAGCGCGCACTCGCGGCGATCCCCGCAGGGCTGGCCGAGCATGTGCGGGGTGTCGGCATTTCGGTCGAGGAGTTGCCGGACGAGGAGACGCTGAAAGAATTGGAGATCGAGTTCGGCCTGGGAACTGACGGGTCTGTATCAAGGCACACCTCTGACCGAGCGCAGCGTGAGCGACATCGCCCGGCAGCCGGACCTGATCTTTCTGTATCGTCAGCCGATCCTGCTGGAGTGGATCGAAACAGGCGTGGACCTGTACCACTTGGTACGGAACGTGCTCGTGCACGAAGTGGCGCATCATTTCGGCTTCAGCGACGAAGCCATCGAGGCGCTGGAACGCGAGATGGATTAGCGATGTGCGGCCGTTATGCATCCTTCCTCCCTGCCGAGGCGCTGCGGGAGTTGCTCCACACGGTGAACCCGACGCCGAACTGGGAGCCGACCTGGAACATGGCGCCGACGCGCGACGCGCCTGCGGTGCGGCTGCATCCGGAGACGCGCGCGCGGCATCTCGATCTGCTGCGCTGGGGTTTGGTGCCGCACTGGGCAAAGGACCCGAAGTCCGTGCGCCAGCCGATCAACGCGCGCGCGGAGACGCTCGCGACCACACCGATGTTCCGCGATGCACTGGCGCGCCGGCGATGCCTGGTGCCGGCCGACGTGTTCTACGAGTGGCAGGCGGCGAATGGCGCCAAGCTGCCGTTCGCGGTCGCGCGCGCCGACGGGCAACCGATGGTGTTTGCCGGCCTCTGGGAGGGTTGGCGCGGCGCCGACGGCACGGTGATGCGGACATTCACTATCGTGACCACGAATGCCAATGCGGTGCTGCGGCCGGTCCATGAGCGGATGCCGGTGATCCTGGAGCCATCCGATTGGCCGACATGGCTCGGCGAGGTCGACGACGATCCGGCGCAGTTGTTGCGACCCTCGGCGGCCGAGTTGCGCGTCTGGCGGGTCGGCACGGCCGTTAACAACGTGCGCAACGACAACGCCGCGCTGCTGGAGCCGGCATAGGTTGGAGGAACGTATGTCAGGCCAGCGTGTCCAGGACCATTACGCCCGCTCTGGTTCGGGCAGCGCCATCGTCGCCCGCATCATCGCCGCACTGCGTGCTCACGCAGGCGACGACGTGGCGATCACACCGGAGACGCTCGCGCCGATCGACCATCTTCACGGTCGTGGAGAGTTCGCGACTCAGGAACTGACCGCTCTGCTCGAGCCGCGGTCCGGTGAGGCGATCCTCGACATCGGCAGCGGCCTCGGCGGCCCCGCGCGATGGATCGCGACGAAGTTCGGCTGCGCGATGACCGGCGTGGACCTGACCCAGGAACATTGCGATGCGGCCCGCGAACTCAATGCCGCCTGCGGCCTTTCCGACCGCGTGCGGATCATGCAAGGAAGCGCGCTCGACCTGCCGCTGCCGGAGAGTTTCGAGCGGGCCTACTCGCACAACGTGGTGATGAATATCGCTGACAAGGCGAGAGTGTATCGCGAGGCTTTTCGCGTGCTGAAGCCGGGCGGGCGCCTGGTGCTGTTCCACGTGAATGCCGGCCCGAACGCGCCGGTCGAATTCTTCCCGGTCGGCTGGGCATCGGTGCCCGAGAACAGCTTCCTCGCGACCAACGAGGAAACTCGCCGAGACCTCGCTGCTGCGGGATTCGACATCCTGACGTTTCGTGATGTTGCCGTGGCTCCGGACGCGGCGGCAGCGGCGCGGCGCAAACTGGAGACAGAGGGCTTGCCGCCCCTGGGTCCGCACGTCGTCCGGCAGGGGGACGGTCTGCAGATGCAGATCAACAGCATGCGCGCCCGCGAAGATGGACGGGTCTGCGAGGTGCAGATCGTTGCCAGAAGACCAGACTAGAATCCCGCACCTCGCCCGCAAGTGCGAGAGATCGGCGTAAGACGCCAGGTGAGGGTGCCGTTTGTCTAGTCGACGCCTGCCTCGGTGCAAGCCAAGAGACGAGCGTTCAACTCATCCAGGCTCCAGTCGAGCATATCCATCAGACGCGCGGCGAAAGGCCAATAGCAGACCCGATCGGGTTCAAACGGTCCATAGCTTTTCACGTATGAACCGAGATAGGCGATCTGTGAGGCGGGATTGATCTCCTTCTCCTTGGCACCGGGATCATGGAACTCCGCGTACTCGTTGGACGAGTGGTGCAGGAAGCGACCGCCGGGCAACTTGCGGCACAGTGTCTCGTATTCGGCAGTCTCGAGGACCCAGTAATGCCAGACGTCGTCGATCTCCTTAGAAACCGGAATGGCGCCCGGGCTAAGCGCTGCCAGATTGAGGAACTTCAGCGCCTCGTCGATGCGCACATCCACCACGTCACACGGCAGTGGCGCCAGCTTCTTATGAAAGTAGTAGATCATCTGAGGACTAAGAAACGCATTGCGCAGATCCTCACAAGAGATCATGGCATTGCTCCAAGTGATTCGGTCAGCATCGGCGCAACCCGGACCGCTTCATCGTTCTTTCTGTGGGTGCCTCAGGTCAGGCGAGGTGATGGCAGCAGCAGCAGGCCATGCTTTTGGTGAGGGCCGCCACCCCGCCGGAAACGTGTTCCAGATCCTCGGCGGCGATTGCCAGCATTTCGGTCAGCTTCGCGGCTTCCCGCTCGGTGACAAACGACGTTTGCAGAGCGGCGCTGTCGCGACGCATTGGGACTCGGGTCTTCATCATTCATACTCCTAAGTTTGAAGTTGCAATTATGACGCCAACGGCAAGTTCGTTGCCATCGGGACTCCGAGCCAGATGAGGCTCTTCGCCCGGAACGACATTAGGCACCTTTGGCCAAAGAAATCTGTGGAGGCCTTCACAGATGGATTCGTACCGAAATCAACTCGCCCGTGGGCCCGGCAAAAGGCGGCCCCACCGCGGGACGTCAGCCTAGGCGCAAGAAGGCGTGCACCACCTCAATGGAGGAGCAATGTTTCGCTGCGCCGCTCACAACTTCCGGCGACGTGCCATTGGTCGGCGGCGATGCCAATCGGCCGGCACATCCAATTCGGTTGGGACGAGGAGTTTGACCGCATGGTCGGATCGTGCGATCCGGCCTTCGCGCTCGAGCGACGCGAGAGCGCGGTACACCGCCTCACGTGTCAGGCCCAATTCGTCGGCAATCAACGTCCACGAACGCCGCAATGAAACGACGGGCGGGTTGCCGGACGCATTCAGATGCAGCCATGCCAACAGACGGCCCGACGCCGAGCGGATGTTGCGCACTTCCAGCATACTGCGTAGATCGCGCACCTGCCTGGCGAGCGCGCCCGTAAGCGCGAGGCTCGCCGCCGGATCAGCGGCCAAGGTGGCCAGCAGATCACGCTTCGGCAGGCGCAACACGACCGACCGCTCCTCGGCTATCGCGTCGCAATGATAGTTGGCAGCCGACAACGATGCCTCGGCAAAGCTTTGGCCGGCCTCGCCGACGTGCAGTGTGACAAACATTCCGTCCTGCAGCGTGCGGACCAGCCTGATACGGCCTTTCTCAATCACGAATACGGCGGCCGCGGCGTCGCCCTGGCGGAACACGGTTTCGCCTGGTGCGAGCTCGCGCCGGCTGACGCGAGCGGGAGGCACGCTGCGCAACAGTCGAGCGGCGATGCTGCCGGGAGAAAAGACGGACACGTCTTCGTCCATATGATCGCAATCATAAGGGTTTGGCGCTTCCTGCAATAGAGAGGGATCGCGCAAATCTGCAAGGAGAGGCAACATGAACTGGTTGAGGGCAAGCGGCCTGGCGCTGATCCTTGTGGTCCAGGCGGCCGCCGCCGGCGCACAGACCGCTACGCCCGGCGGCACGGGGACCGGCCAGAAGCCACCGCTGGCCACACAGGCACCGATGCATCATCCGACGGGAATGCCGGACATGGCCGGGATGATGGGCCACGGACACATGGGCGGTATGCCGGGCATGATGCGGCATTCGGGAGCTGCCGAAGGTGACGCACCGGCACAGCCGGGGCAGGCGGCGTTCGGGGCAATCCAGGAGATTGTCGGGATGCTGGAATCTGACCCGCATACCGACTGGTCGAAGGTAGACATCGACGCGCTGCGCCAGCACCTGATCGATATGGACGAGGTGACGATGCGCGCAGCGATCAATAAGGAGCCAATCGACGGCGGCCTGCGCATCGAGATCAAAGGCGACGGAAGGACTCTGGAAGCGATTCAGCGGGTGGTGCCGGAGCACGCCCGCGAGATCGATGGCCTGAATGGCTGGACAGTCCACAGCACTGGCATGCCCGATGGCGTCGAGTTGTCGGTCACTGCGGCGAATCCTGCGGAGGCGCAGAAGATCCGAACTCTCGGCTTCATGGGCATCCTGGTGCAAGGCAGTCATCACCAGGTGCACCACCTGGCGATGGCGAAGGGTGAGAGTATCCATGTTCACCAGCCAGTGAGGCCGTAATATTCTCGAGCCGGCCGACAGCCACCTCACGGCTGTGCATATGAGGCGGAACCGCATGCTCCAACCCGCAACTGTGGGCAGGACTTGCCATCTCGCCCCCGCTGCGCGACGGTTAATGCCATCAAGGCAGTCCAGCACAATCAGGCGAGGTAAGCTGTGAACGATACGGTCGTTACCAACTCGGTAAAGCGCTTCAAGTGGGTAGGAACCAGGCCGATCCGTCCGGACGGTGTTCCCAAGGTGACCGGTCGCGCGATGTATGGTGGCGACTACCGGCTGCCGGGCATGCTGTATGGGAAGATCCTGCGCTCGCCGCACGCTCACGCGCGCATCCGTTCCATCGACACCTCGGCCGCCGAGAAGCTGCCTGGGGTCAAGGCCGTGGTGACGTCGAAGGATATCCCGGACCAGAAATTCGACTACATCGGTCCCGAGCGCGTCGCGGTGAATTTTTGGCACGTCACCCGCAACATCATGGCGCGCGAGAAGGTGCTGTATGAGGGCCACGCCGTCGCCGCCGTCGCGGCCGCCAGTGCGTCGATCGCGGAAGAAGCGGCGTCGCTTATCAAGGTCGACTACGAGGTGCTGCCTCACGTCATCGACGTTGACGAGGCGATGAAGCCCGACGCGCCGCTGCTGTTCGAGAACATGATTACGCGCGGCATCGAGCCGGCGCCGACCAAGCCGTCCAACATCTCGAAGCGGCTGGAGTTCAAGATCGGCGATCTCGATGCCGGCTTCAAACAGGCCGACGTGGTGATCGAGAAGGAATTCAAGACTGCGGCGGTGCACCAAGCCTATATCGAACCGCACGCCTGCGTCGCACGCTGGGACGCCGACGGCCAGACCGAGATCTGGTCGTCGAGCCAGGGTCACTTCCAGATGCGCGCGCTGACCGCGCAGATTCTGCAGAAGCCGATCGGCGACATCCGCGTCTACCCGGCCGAGATCGGCGGCGGCTTTGGCGGCAAGACTGTGACCTATCTCGAGCCCGTCGCGACTCTGCTGTCGATGAAGTCGGGCAATCCTGTGCGGCTGATGATGGCCCGCGAGGACGTATTCCGCGCCACAGGCCCGACCTCGGGTTCATCGATGTGGGTGAAGATCGGCGTCACGAAGGACGGCAAGATCATAGCCGCCGATGGCATCTTCAAGTTCCAGGCCGGCGCCTTCCCGGGCTCGCCGGTAATGAACGGGTGCCTGTGCGCGTTCGCCCCTTATGACATCCCGAACCAGCGCTCAGTCGGCTACGACGTGGTGAGCAACCGGCCGAAGTCGGCGGCGTATCGCGCGCCTGGCTCGCCGATCTCCGCCTTCGCGGTGGAGAGCGTGCTCGACATGTGCGCAAGGGCGATCGGCATGGACCCTCTGGAGTTCCGTCACAAGAATGCCTGCCACATCGGCACGCCGACCATTTTCGGGCCGAAGCACGCGCATGAAGGCTACGTCCAGACCCTGGAGGCGCTACAGAACCATCCCGCCTACAAGGTGAAGCTGGGCAAGAACCAGGGGCGCGGCGTTGCGTCAGGCTACTGGTTCAACGGCGGCGGCGATTCGAGTGCGACGATCCAGGTAAATGCCGACGGCACCGTGCTGGTGGCGACCGGCAGCCCGGACATCGGCGGGTCCCGCGCTTCGATGGCGATCATGGCGGCCGAGACTCTGGGCGTGGACTACAGCGTGGTGCGCGCCATCGTGGCCGACACTGGGTCGGTGGGCTACACGCACGTGACCGGCGGTTCGCGCGTGACATTTGCCACCGGCACTGCGGTGGTGAACGCCACCAAGAACGTGGTCAAGGACCTGTGCAAGCGCGCCGCGCTGATCTGGGACGTGGACCCGGAAGGCGTGATTTGGGAGGACGGCTTTGCCAAGCCGGCCGGCAGCAACGTCGGCGACTTCGAGCCGCTGTCGCTGAAGGCTCTGGCGGCGAAGTCCTCGGCCACCGGCGGGCCTATCACGGCGGCCGCGTCGGTGAATGCCGGCGGCCAGGCGCCCGGTTTCTCGACACAGTTCTGCGACGTCGAGGTCGATCCTGAGACCGGCAAGGTGACCATCTTGCGCTTTGTCGCCGCGCAGGACGTCGGCCGTGCGATCCATCCGAGCTACGTCGAGGGACAGATCCAGGGCGGCGTCGTGCAGGGCATCGGCTGGGCGCTGAACGAGGAGTACATCTACAACGCCAAGGGCCAACTCGATAATCCGGGCTTCCTCGACTACCGCTGCCCGGTCGCCTCCGACCTGCCGATGATCGAGGCGATCCTGGTGGAGGTGCCGAACCCGGCGCACCCGTACGGCGCGAAGGGCGTGGGCGAGGTGAACATCTGTCCGCCAATGGCCGCGATCGCCAACGCGATCGACGCCGCGATCGGTGTCCGGATGGGCGAGTTGCCAATGTCCCCGCCCAGGATCCTGGAGGCGATCGACGCCAAGGGCGCCTGATTGATGAGCGAGGCGACCGCGCGGGTCGTCTTCACCACCGGCTTCTCACGCCGCTACACCGGCGGCGTGACGGAGTTCCAGGTGGCGGCGAAGACCCTGCGCGGCGTCATCCGCGAAATGGACCGGCAGTTCCCCGGACTGGCCGAGACGCTGGAGGAAGAGACCACCGTCGCAATCGACGGGGAGCTGTACGAGATCGACTTTCTGCGCCCGATCAGACCGGGCGCGGAGGTGTTCTTCATTCCGAAAATCGAAGGCGGGTGATCGAAGTCTCCTGCGCCCGCTTCGGGCTAAGCCTAGCGCACGCCGCGCCGCATCTTTTCGCTCGTCCCAGTCTTTTCACCTGCAACTCACGTCCAGTGCACGTGCATCATTGCCCGTGCATTGCATGGTCCGCGCATTGATTCCCTCGGGAGGGAGCGATGTGGCGGCTTGCTGGATTCTTAAGGTGGCGTCCGGCGCAGCACGTGCTTCTCGGTATCGTGTTGCTCCTGAAATGGGTCCTATGGTTCCCGGTAATGGTCATCCGCCATGGGTTCTCTGAAGCCCTAAACGCAGCCAATGAACGCTACGCACCTGCTCTCAGCTGTCGTGACAGAGCTGACCCTTCAACCTCCTCGGTATCCCTTGCCGACCGGCAGCAGCAGCCTGATCAGGCACATGAGGCGTCCGCTTCAAACACCAGCCCTCTTGTCACTCCTGTTCTCGGGACAACAAAATCACGCGAAAAGGCCGACATGCACAGATAGTTTCATTGGACAAGAAAGCATACCGCGAGGCAGCCGGCCGCCAGCGCCACCCCCGCGAGGATTCCCATTCGCGTGCCCGCCATCACGCAGGCGGTTATTCGTGTCAGTGCATCACCGCGTATGGTCGCCTGTACCCACGGATCCTCTATCTGCCGCACGGCATAGAGCGCGGCGCAGGGGTGCTGCTGCCTGACGAGCTCAATGTAGCGCTCTGCGATCTGCCAGGCGAGCGCCTGGTCGGGGACGCCAAGATAGAACGTCTCGAACCGCCGTCGCTTTCTGCCGTCCGGCGGCGCGTCGTTGTGCGCGTACTCAACCAACCACATCATGACTTACGTATCTCGTCCGTGCCGAAGTCAACGCAATCCAAGTGCTTATCATGTTGTCGTGAGACGATCCCTGAGGAGCAAGCAGACATGGTTGGTGTTCAGCGAGCTCCGCCGTGCCGACAGCTGCCCGCGCAGAACGCTACCATCGAGGCCACAGACGAGATGCGGCAGCGGCGCCGGGCAGCAACGGTTTTCCCGACGCACGACGCGGGTTAACCTGAGACTCCGGTCACACGACATCTCCCCAGGAGCTGCGCGCATGTCAATCAGCCGCGACTTTGCCGCGTTCGTCGCTGGTCTTCGTATCGAAGACCTTCCACCATCAGTGATCGACCGCGCGCAGGGCGTCATCCTGCAGGCCCTCACCTCCGCATTGGTCGCGCACGCCATGCCGGCAAGCCGGCAGGCCCTGGCGCTGATGCAGGAAGAGGAGCAGGGCGGTGCCGGCATCGCCACCGTGCTGTGCAGCGGCACCAGGCTTACCAAGGCCGGCGCGGCCTTTGTCAACGCTGAGATGATATTCGCGGGCGGCAAGTGGGACACGTTCCGCATGCTCACCCACCCCGCCATTGCCATCATCCCTGCCGCGCTGGTCGCCGCCGAACTGACCGCCGCCTCTGGCCGGCAACTCGTGACCGCCGTCGCCGCCGCCTACGAAGTGATGGAGCGCATGGCCGCAGAGTTCATTCCCACCGTCATGTCGCGCGGCTTCCACGCCGGACCGGTGTTCGGCATCTTCGGCGCTGCTGTCGCCGCCGCGAAACTCCAGCAGCTCGATGCGAACCAGATCCACAGCGCCATCGCCCAGTGCGTCAACCTCGCCTCCGGCAACCTGGAAGGCGCCCGCAGCGGTGGCCGATCGCTGCGCGAGGGCGGCGCCGTACGCAACGCGCTGCTCGCCGTCGCCCTGGCGAGGCACGGCACGCCCGGTGGCGAGACCACGCTGGAAGGCGAGGCCGGCTTCTATCACGCCTACGCCGGCAACAATCTCGGTCGCCTGACCTACAGCTTCACCGGTCGGACCGGTACCGACCTCACCCGCATCACGGAAAACCTGGGCCGCGACTGGATCTTCCTCGAGACGCTGTACCGCATCTACTCGACCGCCGGCTACAACATCGCCCATGTCGACGTGACCGCGCGGCTCTGCGAGGAACACGGTATCGCCTACGCCGACATCGACCGCATCGAGGCAGTGGTGAACTGGTTCGAGACAGAGTACCCCAGCCCCGCCTTCCCCACCCCCGGCAGCGATGGAAAGCCCCGTGTCGGCAGTACGCAGTATTTCACCGCCTACGGTGCCGCCACGCGCGGCTATCCGCTGTTGCGCGGCGCCCAGCCTGGCCCGGGTGAGACCGACCCGCCCGAGGTGCTCGATCTCATGCACCGCGTCACGCTGATCCCGATGGTCCGCCGGACGCTGTTCGGCCCGCGCATCACGGTATTCACCAAGAATGGACGCAGCTATACGCGCGAAGGGACCGGTCGCGAGTTCATCTGGGACTTCGAGGAACACGCCCGACGCCTCCAGCCCGTCATCCCGGGCCTCGCCATACCCGCCGCGCAGTTCGCCGAACTGATCGACACCTGCAGGCATCTGGAAGGCATCGATGCGGCGGGACAGAGGCTGATCGCGCTGACCATCCCGGGCTGATGCCGTTGACG
Organism: uncultured Alphaproteobacteria bacterium; assembly: GCA_963791495.1. Taxonomy (GTDB): domain Bacteria; phylum Pseudomonadota; class Alphaproteobacteria; order Acetobacterales; family Acetobacteraceae; genus JAMXLO01. Next base: position 205,591 of record CAWBST010000015.1, on the reverse strand, counting down.
CTCCGTAGACCCCCGGCCTATCGTCTCGACTGAAATCAAACACCGGGGCGTCACAAGGTCGTCCCCGCCTCGGAGGGACGTCGGACTGTGGAAGATGCTGCGCGCCTGTTGCAGCTTGTCGTCAACGGCGCAGCCGCCGGCTGTATCTATGGCCTGATCGCTCTCGGATTCGTCCTGATCTACAAGGCGACCGAGATGATCAATTTCGCCCAGGGCGACATCATGATGCTGGGCGGCTTCTTTGCGTTCGCGCTGATCGCGCATTTCGGCGTCAACTACTGGATCGGCGCACTCATCGCCATCCTGCTCACCGCCGCCTTCGGTTTCGCACTCGACGCCGTGGTGTTGCGCCGCGTGATAGGCCAGCCGCAGTTCGCCGTGGTGATGCTGACACTCGGTCTCGGCTTCATCTTCCGCGCCGCCGCCGGGATCACCTGGGGCTACGATTCGGTTGGTTTCAACACGCCGTTCACCAACCGCACGATCAACCTGAACGGCCTCATCCTCGGCCAGGACAACGTCTCGATCATCGTCGGCACCGTGCTGCTGTGCGGCGTCCTGTACATGTTCTTCAGCCATACGCGTCTCGGCATCGCGATGCAGGCATCGTCGCAGAACCAGCTTGCCGCCTACTACATGGGAATTCCGGTGCGCACGGTGTTCTCGCTGATCTGGGCGATCAGCGCCGGCGTCGCCGCTGTTGCCGGCATCCTGCTCTCGCCCGTGTCGATGATCGACGTGAACATGGGTTTCCTCGGCATCAAGGCCTTCGCCGCCGCAGTGCTCGGCGGCTTCGGCAGCATTCCCGGCGCACTGGTCGGCGGCGTGGTCATCGGCATCGTCGAACAGTTGGCAGGGTACTTCCTGCCCGCGGGCTTCCAGGAGGTCACCTCCAACGTTGTGCTGCTCGCGACGCTGATCCTGCGGCCGCAGGGGCTGTTCGCCGAGATCGCCGGCAAGCGGGTCTGACGCATGCGATACCTGTTCAAGACCGACTACCGGCAGGACGTCACGCTGTGGCGGCATCGCGGCGACCTGTTCTGGTATGGTCTCCTGGGCATCGTGCTGCTGCTGATCCCGCTTGTTCTGGGCGAGTTCTATGTCGGCGAACTGGGTGGCGTGTTCGTCTTCGCTGTCGCCGGTGTCGGCATGATGCTGCTGGCCGGCTACACCGGCCTGATCAGTCTTGGCAACGCCGCGTTCCTCGGCATCGGAGCCTATACTGACGCCATCCTGCTCACGCACGGCGTGCCGTTGCTGATCGCACTGCCCGCCGCCGGCCTGTTCACCGGCCTCTTCGGCGTTGCCATCGGCCTGCCGACACTGCGCATGAGCGGCCTCTATCTGGCCATCGCCACGCTGGCGTTCGGCAGCATCGTCGGTACCGTCTTTCAGAAATGGGACGCGGTCACCGGAGGTTTCGACGGTTTCGCGGTTCCCGCACCCGATATCTTCGGCGTGCCGATCCAGAGCGCCACCGGCATCTATTATCTCTCGCTGGCCGTGTTGGTCATCGTGCTGTGGTTTTCCGCCAACCTGCTGCGCACGCCGCTGGGCCGCGCCATGGTCGCGATCCGCGACAGCGAGATTTCCGCGCAGAGCATGGGCATCCATCTCGCGCGCTATAAGACATTTGCCTTCGCCCTCAGCGCCTTCATCACCGGCCTCGCCGGCGCGCTGTTCGCGCACTACGTGCGCTATCTGGCGCCTGATGCGTTCGACGTACTGCTGTCGGTGCAGTTCGTGACCATCGTGTTCGTCGGCGGCCTGGGCTCGCTGCATGGCGTGATCTTCGGTGCCCTGTTCGTCCGGCTGCTGCCGCAGTTCATCGCCATCATCCGCGACGATCTGCCGTTTGGCATCGGCCGCATGCCCGGCCTGGAGCCGTCGCTGTACGGTCTGGTACTGGTGCTAGTCATCCTGTTCGAGCCCGGCGGCATATACGGCCGCTGGATCAAGATAAAGCACTGGTTCCAGGCCTATCCGCTGAAACGTCGCACCAGCTTCCGGCGGCAAAAGACCTATGCGCGGTCGGAGCGCCTGCGATGAGCCTGTTTCGCGCAGAAGAGATCGCGATCCGCTTCGGTGGCATCCGGGCGGTTGATGCTGTCAGCTTCGATGTGCGCGAGGGTGAAGTATTCTCGATCATCGGCCCGAACGGTGCCGGCAAGACAACGATCTTCAACCTCATCAGCCGCATCTATCAGCCGACCGCCGGCAAGCTGATCTTCCGCGATCAGGACATCACCGACGTTCCGCCGTACCGAATTGCCGGCCTCGGCATCGCTCGCACCTTCCAGAACATCGAGCTGTTCGCCAACGCGACACTGCTGCAGAACCTGCTGATCGGCCGTCACTGTCATTCGACCGTCGGCGTTCTGTCGCAGGTGCTCTTCCTGCCATTCGTCCAGCGCGAGGAACTGAAGCATCGTGAGAAGGTGGAGGAGATCATCGCCTTCCTCGGCCTCGAGCGCTATCGCGACACGCTGATCGCCAATCTGCCGTATGGCGTGCGCAAGGTGGTCGAGCTTGGCCGTGCGCTGTGTATCGAGCCCAAGCTGCTGCTACTCGACGAACCATCCTCGGGACTGAACGTCGAAGAGACCGAGGGCATGGGGTTCTGGATAGAGGACATCAAGAAGGATCTCGGCGTCACGGTGATCATGGTCGAACACGACATGAATCTCGTGCGTATGGTATCGGATCGCGTGATGGCGCTGAATTACGGCAAGGTCATCGCACTCGGCACGCCGGACGAGGTGCAGAATCATCCCGAGGTCGTGCGGGCGTATATCGGAGGTGAGGGATGAGTGCATCCGCCCCTCTCCTCGACGTCACGGCGATCGAGACCTTCTATGGTCCGATCCAGGCAATCCGCGGCATCAGCCTGCAGGTGGCGCAGGGCCAGATCGTCACCGTTCTCGGTGCCAACGGTGCGGGCAAGACAACGGTACTGCGCACCATCTCGGGCGTGCTGGATCCCGAGCGAGGATCGGTGCGCTTCGAGGGCAACGCTATCGACCACCTGCCGCCGGACCGCGTGATGCGTCTCGGTATCTGCCATGTTCCCGAAGGTCGCGAGGTATTTCCGTTCCTGACGGTGCGCGAGAATCTCCTGATGGGATCTTATACGCGCCACGACAAGGATGAAGTGCATCGCGACCTGGAGTTGTGCTTTTCCTATTTCCCGGTGCTGAAGGAACGCTCGCATCAGCGCGCCGGCCTGTTGTCGGGTGGCGAACAACAGATGCTGTCGATCAGTCGCGCATTGATGGGCCGGCCCAAGCTGCTGTTGCTGGACGAGCCATCGCTTGGCCTGTCGCCGATACTGGTGACTCAGATCTTCCGCATCATCCGCCGCATCAACGAGGAGCAGGGCGTCGCCATTCTGCTGGTCGAGCAAAACGCACACATGGCGCTGCGCACCGCGCAGTTCGGCTACGTGCTGGAGGTCGGGCGCATCGTACTTGCCGATGACTGCGCCAAGCTGATGCAGACAGATGCGATCAAGGAATTCTACCTCGGCCAAAAGGAGACGGGCATCCGAGGCCAGCGGCGATGGAAGAGGAAGCGACTGTGGCACTGACGATCCCCGCGCTTGTCGCCGAACGCATTGCCGCCCATGGCAGCGAAATCGTACTGCGCAAGAAGCATCGCGGCATCTGGCAGGCCACGACCTGGGAGCAGCTTGGTCAGCGCGTGCGAGAGATAGGCATGGGGCTGAAGGCCATCGGGTTCCGTCCCGGCGACGTCGCCTGCGTCATCGCGGAGACGTGCCCGGAATGGGTGCATATCGACCTCGGCATCCTCGGCGCCGGTGGCGTGAGCGGCGGCATCCATCCCGAGCAAGAGGCCGAACCACTCGGCCAGGCGCTGCGTGATGCGCGATGCCGCGTGCTGTTCGTGGAGAACGAGGAGCAGCTCGACAAGGTGTTGCTGGTGCGCGAACACTGCCCGGCCCTGCAACGCGTCGTCATAATCGACACGAAGGGTCTGCGCGATTTCGCCGATCCGATGTGCGAAAGCCTGCAATCGTTCGTTGCACACGCCGCCGTTGATGGCGATTGGGACTCCGGTATCGCGGCGATTACCGCGGAGCAGCCAGCCGTGTTGCTGCTGCCGGGCTCCGGCGAGAATTGTACGCTGACCCATGGCGACGCACTCCACCTGGTTGCCAACGCTCGGTCGCTGCTGCCGCTGCGCGCAGGCGACGAGCGTCTGGCGCTGCTGCCGATGTGCCAGGTGATGGAGCGTGTGCTGGGTCTGTATCTTTCGCTCGATGCCCGGGTGATCAGCAACTATCTGGAAAACCCCGACACCGCCATCGAGAACCTGCAGGAGCTGCAGCCAACTGTGCTGGCCACCGATCCGCGCATCTGGCAACTGCTGCATGGGCGCGTCGGCAACGCCGCGACAGCGGCCACGGCATTGCAGCGCATGCTGTACCGCGGAGCGATCGCCGCGGGTGCGCGTGGCGGCCCCATGGCATCGCTGGCGCGCTTGTGTGTGCTGCGAGCGGTCCGGCGCGAACTCGGTCTGAGTCGGCTGCGGTGCGCCTATATCGGCGCCTCCACGCTGTCACCGGAGATCGAGCGTTGGGCCGCTTCCCTCGGCATTACGATGAGGCACATCGACGGCCAGGCGGCCCGGGGCCCCGCCTTGGACGCGCGCTACCAGGCTCTGATGCAGGAAGCTTACGGCACCTGAAGGAAGGAATATCCATGCGTAACAAGCTTTTGGCGGTGGCATTCGCTGCCGCTCTCATCGGTCCCGCCATGGCGGCCGACAGTGTACGTGGCGTGACGGACAACGAGATCGTCATCGGCACCTACACCGACCTGTCCGGCGTGACGGCGATGTGGGGCGTCAACAACACCAACGCCTGGCGCATGGTGTTCGACGAGACCAACGCCGCAGGCGGCATCAACGGCCGTAAGATCAAGTACATCGTCGAGGACAACCAGTACCAGATCCCCCGCTCCATCCAGGCCGCCAACAAGCTGATCAACCGCGACAACGTCTTCATGATGGTCGCCAACGGCGGCACGCCGATGAACAACGCGACGATGCCCGATCAATTGGCCAAGGGCGTGCCGAACATCTTCCCGCTGACCTCGGCTCGCTCGATGTACGAACCGCTGCATCATCTGAAATTCGGTCTGGCAGCCTCGTACTACGATCAGATGCGATCCGGTGTGAAAGTGTTCGTCGAACAGCACCACAGCAAGACGGTCTGCGCGATGTCGCAGGACACCGACTTCGGCCGCGACGTGATGGCGGGTGCCAAGGACCAGCTAGCCGCGATGAACTTGAAGCTGGTGGCTGAAACGCTGCACAAGCCGACCGACACCGACTTCAGCGCCTCGGTCGCGCGGCTGCATGAATCCAACTGCGACCTGATCCTGCTCGGCACGATCACGCGCGACACCATCCAGATCGTCTCCGCCGTCCGCAAGATCGGCTGGAACGTCGAGATGCTGGGCCAGGCCGCGAGCTACGACGAGGCGGTCGCCGAGGTGCCTGGCGGCGTGACCGAAGGCTTCTACTCGATGACCCCGGTGCTGTTCGTCGCCGCCAGCGACTCGAGCCCCGCGGTGACCAAGTTCGCCGAGACCTACAAGAAGCAGTTCGGCAAGGAGCCTAATTTCGCCGCCCAGCTCGGCTATACCGCCGCCCAGCTAGTCGTGCTGGCTCTGAAGAATTCCGGCAAGGACCTGACTACCGACAGCTTCGTGTCAGGCATGGAGAGCATTAAGGACTGGCACGACATCTTTGGCTCGCCGGCGATGAGCTTCAGTGCGACGAAGCATCAGGGATCGAACGAATCGTTCCTGTGCGTGGTAAAGAACGGCCACTGGGTGCCGGTCAACAGCACGCCAGTCGGCTACTGAGCCTGCTGTAAGGTCCTTTCTCCCCCTGCGGGAGGGGGAGGGGGCCTACAGCGTCTCCACCTCCAGCGGAAACAGCGCATCCGGGTCGGGAGTGCGCAGCAGGTGGTAAACGTTGAACCTATACGCTGGCCCTAGCGAAACCTCCGGCGGTGTGAACGGAAACGCCAGATTGCCTGCGGTGGACAACCGTCCGGCGTAGCCATGATGCAGCAGATACTGCTTCAGCGTCCGCACCACCTCCGCCGCGCGTTCAGCGGTCGGCGCTATGCACTCGCCCATCAGGAACACCTCGCCCGGCGGAGGCTCTCCCGCTGGTGCCGCCATGCGAACGCCGTCCACGCCGTAGACGCGGAACCGCAGCGTGTAGTCCTCCGGCGCGTCCTCGCACACCAGGTCGCGCACCACGGTCGCGACCGCCGGCAGGATCTCGCGATGCTGCGCGATGAAGCGCGGGTCGGCCGCACCCGCCAGCAGCACGGCGCGCTCGCCGATCCGGCGCGCGCCTTCAATCTTTACGCACGGATCTGACGACTCGCGCCACGTGGCACCCGTGACGCGGCAGCGCCGGTCGTCCACCGCCGCATAGTCCGCGCCGCTCAGATCGAGCCGGCCTTCCGGTTCGTACACGGTATATGGATCGGCCTGCTCGTAGAGACTGTGCGCCGCTACCGAGACCGGAGTCGCGCGCCGTTGCTCCGCCATGCTTTCCAGCACGAACCCGCCTTCGTCGAGCGTCGCCAGGATCGAATCGCGCCCGCCCGGCAGGCAGCACAGCGATGCGCACTCGATGATCTTCGCCATATGCACCGACAGGCCGGTGGGAAACCCGAGCATCGTCGGCAGCGCAGCGAAGATCGCGGTGTCGCACGCGCGGCCGGCGATCAGCACGTCGATGTCCTCGGCCAGCGCGCGGCGAAACGGGCCCATGCCCATCTGGCCGACGATATGCGCGGCCTCTGTCACCTCTTCCTCTGTCAGCGCGGGCATATCGTCGATGCCGCTCACCGCGCCCGCCTGCACAGCCGCACACAATGCATCGCGCGACAGATCGGCGCGCAGCACGCCGAGGCGGAAATGCAGGCCCTCAGCGCGTGCTATCTCGCGGACGATCGCGAGTGTCGCCTCGAGGTGCGGTGCCGCACCCGCCGAGCCGGCCGAGCCGATCACCAGTGGCACATCGATCGAGCGCGCGCCAAGCAGCACCTTTCGCAAATCACGCCGCGTCGCCGCTGGAGCGGTGGCCATCTCGCCCTTGCCGAGATAGGTCGGGCCGATGTCGATTGATCCCATGTCGCAGCCGATCAGGTCCGGCCTGTGCGCAAGACCCGCATTGAACGCCGGCGTCGGGACACCGTAACCAAGCTGTCCCGATGCACCGAGAAAGCGCATCGGTCGCCGCGCACGGCGTACATCGTCGAGGACGCGACCGGAGGCGCTCATATCTCCACCCCCAACATCGGCGCGTGCTGCTGTGCTCCGTACACATCACGATCGCCTGGATCGCCCGCCATGATCGGCCGCGCCAGCACGATCTTGATCGCACGTCCGACTGGATACGGGATCACCGTCACATCATCCACCGGCAGCCCGTAGAGTGCACCGATCCGCTCGCGACTCAGCGCCGGCGATTGCGCGACGCGGTGGTAATCAGCGTCGGTTGCGAACATCAGATCCAATGTAAGCCGGCGCGGACCGGCATTCTTGCTGCGCACCACCTGGGCGATGTCGGACAGCTTCATGGGAATCGCCTCCGCAGGAACGCCAGGATGTCGGCAGCGCAGCGATCCGGCGCGATGTCGCAGATGTTGTGTGGCAGGCCTTCGTAGGCGATCAGCTTGCAGTCGGGAATCTTCGCGCGCATGACCTCATAGTTTTGCGTACTGCCCACGGTCTCCGCGCCCGGCATCACAAGCAGCGTGGGGCACTTGATGCGCGGCAGTTCATCGGCCCACCACAACGTCGTCATCAATCCGACGAAGCGTCCGATATAGGCCGTGTCATTCTTCGCCGCCTCGTCCAGGAACCATTCGATATGGCCGCGGTCGTGGCCATGAGGGAAGCGGTCGTCGATGGTGGCCGCGAGGAAGCTTCGCAGACCCTCGCGCGCGACGCGCGGCAGCCAGGTATGGGCTTGGCTGTTCTTCAGTCCCGGTGTGGAGCCGAACAGCATCAGACTGCGCACGCGCTCGGGCGACGCCATCGCAAGGTTCTGCGCCAGGTAGCCGCCGGCGGAATTGCCGACTATGTGCACGGCCTCGCAGCCCAGATGATCGAGCAGTTCCCGCACATCCTGCACCAGCCGGTCCATCGACAACGGCGGTTCCGGCAGCGGCACCTGTGACTCGCCATGGCCCCGCAGATCCATCCGCACCACGCGGTAGTGGCGGCTCAGCGCTGGCACGGCGGCATACCAGCGCTTCGACGAGCCCATCGCTGCGTGCAGCAGCAGCAGCGTGTCCGGCGGGTGCCACGGGTCTGTGTAGTCGTCTATCGCATAGGCGATGCGATTGCCGTCACTGGCGAGGAAGCTATGCATGACGGTCCGTCCCTCCATTGAGCCAGGCGCGCCACCTCCACGTCATTCCCGCGAAAGCGGGTATCCAGCCATTGGATTCCCGCTTTCGCGGGAATGACGGTGGGCGGGGGACAGCGCTATTCATGTTGGCCTGTGCAGTTCCGCCCGTGCCCGCGTCACTGTGCGTCTGCCACGCTTGAACACCGCCAGCGGGTGGCAGATCTCCGCCACCGCCTGCTCGGGTGCCGTCGCGTCCAGCACCACGATATCGGCGGGATTGCCGACCTTGATCCCATAATCCTTCAAATTCATCAGCCGTGCCGACCGTTCGGTCAGCATGGCAAAGCACTCGCGCAGCCGCCCCATCCCGCTGATCTGGCAGACGTTCGCCTGCAGATTCGCCATCCGCAGCAGCGACGCGTCACCGAACGGCGTGAACGGGTTCAGCACATTGTTGGTGGACAGCGAGCAATTCACCCCGTGCTCCACCAGCAGGTTCACGTCTGCCACCCCGCGGCGCACGCTGAACTCCTGATCGCGCCCCATCATGAACAGCTCGGTCGCCGGCAGCACGGTCACCGCCACGCCGGCATCCGCGATGCGCCGCGCCAGTTCGCGAAGATCGGCGACCGGCATCGTTGACAGCTTGCACATGTGGCCGACTGCCACGCGTCCACCCAGGCCATATTTCCCGGTCAGCTCGCACACCAGATGGATGTCCATCTCGTCCGGCGAATTGCCGGAATCCAGATGCATGTCGATATCCACGCCAAACTCGCGCGCGAGGTCGAACACTCGATGGATCTGCGCGGTGTGATCGGGGTCGTAATTGGGTGCTGCCCCGATGACGCGCGCTCCGCGCCTCAGCCCCTCCACCAGCAGCTCATCGGACCGAGGATTGTTGGTCAGCCCTTCCTGCGGGAACACGCATACCTCGACATCGATCGCCCAGGCATAGTCGCGCCGCAGTGCCTCGATCGCCTCGAAGCTGCGCATCTCCACACCGCCATCGAGTTCCAGGTGCGTGCGCATCCGCGTCGCGCCGTGCTTGATGCATTTCTCCAATGTGCGGCTGGCGCGTTCATACACATCCTCGACGGTGAATGTCTGCTTCACCGCCGCCACGCGCTGCATGGAAGTGGCCTGCCGCCCCTCCTCGGGTGCGCAGCGATCGATGATGTTGGACTTGTCCAGATGGATATGCGTCTCGACCAGCCCGCCGCACACCAGGCAGCCACCCGCGTCGAACACCGCGCCGTCAGCCTCTAATGCCGGCTCGATCGCGACGATGCGCCCATCCATCACGCCGATGTCCACTGGCGGCGCATCCGGCGCATGCGACAGCCTGGCGTTGCGGACGATCAGATCCATCGCCTTCCCCTCCCGCGTCGCTCGGATGCTGGCGCGACGGATGGGGTGGCGCAATCCCTAGATGGTGCGCGGTATCACGTTCCAGATGTCCGCGGCGTATTCGCGGATCGCGCGATCCGAGGAGAACCAGCCGACCCGCGCGGTGTTCAGCACGCTCGAGCGCCACCAGGCGCGCTGATCGTGCCAGCGTGCCGCAACCCGCCCCTGCGTCCTGGCATAGGCGCTGAAGTCCGCCGTCACCATGAAATGGTCGGTGCCGGTCAGTTCATCGATCAGTTCGCGAAACCGCTGCGGCTCGTCCCGCGAGAACACGCCATAGGCGATTGCGTCGAGCACTTCCCGCAGTACCGGCAGCCCGGCAACCGTCTCGCGTGCGCCGGGCCCATGCCAGCGGCGCTCGGCCACCTCTTCCGCGGTAAGGCCGAAAATGAAGATGTTGTCGTCGCCGACACGCTCGCGGATCTCGATGTTGGCGCCGTCCAGCGTGCCGATGGTCAGTGCGCCATTCAGCGCCAGCTTCATGTTGCCGGTGCCGGACGCCTCCAGGCCCGCGGTCGAGATCTGCTCCGACAGGTCTGCGGCGGGGATGATCATCTCGGCCAGGCTGACGTTGTAGTCGGGAATGAAGACGACCTTCAGTAGCCCGCGCAGCGCCGGATCGTCGTTGATCACGTGGGCCACGTCATTGATCAGCTTGATGACCAGCTTGGCCAGATGGTAGCTGGCAGCGGCCTTGCCGGCGAAGATCTTCACGCGCGGCACCCAGTTGGCGGTCGGCCGCGCGCGCATCTCGTTGTACAGTGTAATCGTATCGAGAATGTTGAGCAGCTGGCGTTTGTACTCGTGGATACGCTTGATGTGCACGTCGAACAGCGCGTCGGGGTCAAGCGTGATGTGCATCCGGTCGGCCACCAGCTTTGCCAGCGCCTGCTTGTTGTCGCGTCGTATCCGTGCGAGCCGTTCATGTGCCCCGGTGTCGTCGGCGACCGCGGCGAAATCGGCCAATGCGTCCGCATCATCCAGCACGCGCTCGCCGACGACTTCGGTAATCAGGCCGGTGAGCTGCGGGTTCGCCGCGAACAGCCAACGGCGCATCGTGATGCCATTGGTCTTGTTGACGATCCGATCAGGATAGAGGCGGTGCAGTTCGTGGAAGACGGTCTGCCGCATCAGTTCGGTGTGCAGTTCGGAGACACCGTTCACCTTGTGCGCACCGAGGAAGGCAAGCGAGCCCATGCGCACACGCCGCCCGGCGTTGTCATCGATCAGCGAAAGCACTGCGAGTGGCGGGCCATCGCCACGCGGCAAGGCGCAGACCGCGTCGAGATGCAGCCGGTTGATCTGGTACACGATCTGCATGTGACGCGGCAGCAGCCGCTCCATGAGCGACACCGGCCAGCTTTCCAGCGCCTCGGGCAGCAAAGTGTGGTTGGTGTAGGCGATTGTGGCCTTGGTGATCTCCCACGCCTCTTCCCAGGGTATCTCGTGCAGATCGACCAGAATGCGCATCAGCTCGGCGACCGCAATCGCCGGATGGGTGTCGTTCAGCTGGATTGCGGCCTTGTCGGACAGGGTGCGGATGTCGCCATTGTGTTGGCGCATGTGCCGCCCGACCAGGTCCTGCAGCGACGCGGAGGTGAAGAAATATTCCTGGCGCAGACGCAGCTCCTGTCCGGCCGGCGACTCGTCGCTCGGGTAGAGCACCTGCGAAATGGCGTTGGCCCGGGTGCGCGCCGCCAGCGCACCGACATGGTCGCCGCGATTGAACTCATCGAGCCCTAGCGGGTTCGCCGCCCGGGCGGACCACAGCCGTAGCGTGTTGACATAGTGTCCGCGCCAGCCGACCACCGGCGTATCGTAGGCGACTGCGTCGACGGTTTCCTCCGGGTGCCAGACATAGCGCTCGCCGCCGCCGTCGTCCGCCCGCCTTGTCTCGACACTGCCGCCGAAGCCGATCTGATGGGTCGCATCCGGGCGTGCGATCTCCCACGGATTGCCGAATGTCAGCCAGTCCTCCGGGTATTCCCGCTGCCAGCCATCCTGGATCACCTGGCGGAACATGCCATGATTGTAGCGGATGCCGTAGCCGTGCGCGGCGATGCAGAGGGTCGCCATGCTCTCCATGTAGCAGGCCGCCAGCCGTCCGAGGCCGCCGTTGCCCAGCGCCGCGTCATGCTCGATGTTGCGCAGCCGGTTGTAGTCGACGCCGAGTTCCGCGAGCGCGGCGCGCATGCGGTCGACGAGGCCCAGATTGTTGAGCGAGTCGTGCAGCAGCCGGCCGATCAGGAATTCCAGCGACAGGTAATAGACGCGCTTGCCTCCGGAGACATAGTTGGTGCGGGTCGAGGCAAGCCAGCGCTCGACCATATGGTCGCGAACTGCAAGCGCTGCCGCGATGAACCAGTCCCAGTCGGTGGCGACGATGGGGTCGCGACCGACCGAATAGGTCAGCTTGGTGACAACGCTCTGGCGGAGCGCGGCCACATCCTCGTCTTCCGCCGGTATCGGAATGCGCGAAGCGTCAGCGCTGGAGATCAATCCGGAGCTCATGGGGGTCCGCTTATCGGGCCAGGGTGGAAACAAGGGGTTAATCGCTCGCCAATTGAGCGAGAAACCCGCGCACCTCCCCCAGGAACACGTCCAGACGGTCGTGATGGACCCAATGGCCGGCACCCTCGACGCCCAGGATGCGGGCATCGCGGAAATAGCCGGCCCGGCCGTCGTCCGCCGGGTTCTTCGCCCAGCTCTCCTTGCCATAGACCAGCAGCGTCGGGCAGGCGATCCGGGACCACAGAGACGCGATCTCGTCGCGCGGCATGTCGTATGGCGGCCAGACGCGGACGTAATTGTCGAACTTCCAGCTATAGGTCCCGTCCTCGTTCTGATTGACCCCGTGCTGCGTGAGATGCCGCGCCTGCTCGGCCGACAGATGCGGGTTCTCCTCCTGCATCCGGCGCAACGCATCTTCGATCGAGGCGTAGCGTCGCGGCATCCGACCCGACAGCGACCGGCTCTCGTCGATCCACTCGCGCATGCGCTGGTCGATCGACCGGCGCGGCTTCATCCCGGGCGGGCGCGGCGGCGGGCCGATACCCTCGATCACCACTAGGCGGCGCACCGCGTCCGGATAGATCCCGGCGTAGCGCGACGCGATGTTGCCACCGAGCGAATGCGCCACGACCGAGACCGGCGCCAGTTCCTGCTGGTGGATGAGCTGTGCCAGGTCATAGATGTAGCTCGCCATCGTGTAGTGGCCGGACGCCGACCAGGCGGAATCGCCGTGTCCGCGCAGGTCGGGGGCGATGACGTGGTACTCGTCGCGCAGCCCCTCCGCGACCCAGTCCCAGTTGCGGCAGTGATCGCGCCCGCCGTGCACCAGCAGCAGCGGCGGCGCCGTCGGGTTTCCCCAGTCCACGTAGTGCAGCCGCAACCGCTGCGAGAAATAGACGCGGGACGTGGGGCCGGACGACACGCTGGAGCTCATCGAGTCTTAGCTTGACGCATAACAGGTATGCCTCACAGTATTGGCGCCGTCTCGTCCCGTGTCCGGGAACCAGGGGTGTCGTCCTCCCGGGCAGCCGTCCGTCCGCCGCTCAGCCGTGTCCGTGACGTTCCCCGGGGAGGTAAATCAGCCAATGTCATCATCCGTCGCAAGTGCACAGCAGGTCCCGTGGTGGAAGGAACCCACCAAGGACCAATGGATCGCCTGGTGGGCCGCATGGCTCGGTTGGACGCTCGATGCCTTCGATTTCACCATCTTCCTGCTGATCATGGTGCCGATCGCGCAGGAGTTTAACGTGCCGCTGACCGCGGTCACCGCGGTGTTCACCATCACGCTGTGGCTGCGCCTGGTTGGAGCAACTGCCTCAGGCTGGCTGGCGGATCGGGTAGGCCGGAAGATCCCGCTGATGATCTCCATCCTGTGGTACTCGATCTGCAATTTCATTGCCGGCTTCTCGCCCAATTTCGCCTTCCTGTTCTTCTTCCGCGCGCTTCTTGGCATCGGCATGGGGGCCGAGTGGCCCGCCGGCGCATCGCTGGCCATGGAGTCCTGGCCGGTGCGCTCGCGCGGCTTCATGAGCGGGGTGCTTCAAGGCTCATGGGGTCTGGGTTTCGTGCTGTCCGCCGGCATCTATGGCTTGCTGTACGGCTACATCGGCTGGCGCGGCATGCTGTGGATCGGCATCCTGCCGGCGCTCGCCGTGGTGTGGGTCCGAAAGTATGTGAAAGAGCCGGCGGTATGGCTGGAGAACCGCAAGAAGCAGCGCGAGTTGGGGCGCGAGGTCCGCGCGCCGCTGTTCATCATCTTCAGGCGCCAGTTCCTCGGCAACACGCTCACCGCCTGCTGGTGGATGGCGAGCTGCATGGTCACCTATTACTCGATCTGGGCGCTGTTCGCGACGCATCTGCAGAAGGACCTGGGACTAGGACCGCTGATGGTCGGCGCGCCGCTCGCGCTCGCCAACCTGGTCGGGTTCCTGGCGATGGGCTTCTGGGGATGGGTCGGCGACGTGCTTGGCAGGCGATGGTCGATGATCATCCCTGCGTTCATCGGCCTCTTCATCACGCCGACCTATCTGCTGACGGCCGACCCGAGTTGGATCATCCTCGGGTTCATCGTGCAGTCGGTGTTCGCCGGCGCGATGTACAGTCAGATGCCGAGCTATCTGACCGAACGCTTCCCGACCGAGGTGCGCGCCACAGCAAGCGCCTTCTGCTACCACCAGGCGGCGATCTTCGGTGGCGCGGTGGCGCCCGTGCTGACCTACTTCGCCGTCGATTACAATCTCGGCTTCGCAATCCCGATGCTGATCGGCACCACCTTTGGGCTCGTCAGCGTTGTCATCGCACTGCTGGTCAGTCCCGAGACCAAGGGCCACGTTTTCCAGTCCGACCTCGTGGTCACCTGACGATACCGGCGCGGAAGTCTTCACCTCTCCCATAGGTCGGCGAGGTGAAGACTTCATGATCTGAACGTGGCATAGCATCTGGGCGGCTCGATGCGGGGCTCGACCGCCCGGGCTTTGCTTCGTTCCATCATCCACGCGAGGTAATCGAAAGCTGATGAGCAGAATTGTCACGGTGGTGCCACACGGTCCCACCGTATGCCGGCGCGTCGCGACTCTTCTGCTGATCACGCTGCTCGGCGCCTGCGCCTCGCTGACGGTCACCGACACCGTTGCCCTGCCGCCCGCCTCCTTGGCGCCCGAGAACAGCGACAGGATCTCGACCGGCGGCTATCGACTGGCCGCGCTACATGCGCCCGACTATGCACCTGACCTGATGGTGATGGTCGCGATGTCGGGTGGCGGCAAGCGATCGGCCTCGTTCGGCTATGGCGCATTGAAGGGCATGCGCGACGTGATGGTGCCACTCGCCGTCGGCCCGCAACCGCTGCTTCACCAAGTCTCCGCGATCGCCGGCGTGTCGGGCGGCAGCTTCCCGGCCGCCTACTATGGCCTCTACCGCGAGGCGACATTCGGCAAATTCGAAGAGGTTTTTCTCTACCAGGACACCGAAAGCTACATCTGGGGCATCTATCTGCTGCCGTGGAACTGGACGTGGCTCAGCGATCCGCTGGTCGGTACTAACGACTTCATGGAGCGCGTGTACGACCGCACAATGTTCCATGGCGCGACGTTCCGCGACCTCGCACAGCGCGGCCGTCCGATCATCGGCATCGGCGCCACCGACCTGGCCTATGGCACGCCGGTGCTGTTCACGCAGGAGACGTTCGACCTGATCTGCTCGGATCTCGAAAGTTTCCCGGTTGCGCGTGCGGTCGCCGCGTCGAACGGCTTCCCCGGCCTCTTTTCGCCGATCACGCTGACCAATCACGCAGCCGACTGCGGCGGGCGCAAGCCAGGCTGGCTGCGCGGCATCAGCGACGCCGACCGGCATGATCCATTGTCGCGCCCCGGCGTGGAGGCCACGATGACGGAGCGGTATTTGGATCCGAAGCGGACTCGCTACCTGCATCTGATCGATGGCGGCGTCGCGGACAACCTGGCGCTACGGGCCGGCGGGGCGATGATGCAGAGCGTCGGGCTATCGCCTGAGGACATGCGCAGCCGGGGCGTCGATCACGTGCGGCGCCTGCTCGTGCTCAGCATCGACGGTCAGGGTGCACAGGATTCATCAGTCGCGCAGCGAAGGGCGGTCGGAGGCATATTCTCTCTGTTCGGACTGGTATCTGGCGCGCAGATCGATCGCTACAACTTCGAGACGCTGAGCGCGGTCACCGCCCAGGTGCATGGGTTCGCTCACGCCATCGCGCAGGTGCGCTGCAGCGAGGCGCCGGTGATCGATGGCGCCAGATGCGATGACGTGGATGCTGAACTGATCCACATATCGCTTGCCGAGATGCCGGAGGGGCCGGAGAAGGCGACGCTGCTGGCGATCCCAACGGGGCTGACGGTGAAACGCGAAGACGTGGACCTGCTGGTTGCGGCAGGCGAGAAGGCGGTCACCGGCTCGGCGCCGCTGCGGACTTTCCTGGCGAACTATCCCGTGCAACCGGCCGCCGCCGCAAAATCGATGCGCGCCGCTGCAGCCGTCGGCGAACCCGCGCCACGACGCAGCCCGTGACGACGAGCGGCGCGCACCCGCCGGCTTCCCAGGCAAGCGAGGCGAACGAGGGATGCAATGCCGCCACCACCCCGCCATTGGCGAAGCAGGCACGGTCACCGGTGTCCAGGTAGCTCTCGGCAGGCAGGCCCTCGGCCAACATGACGTCGTGCGCATCGAGTTCGACGTGCCAGTAGCTGATGGATCGCACTTTGACCTGCGCGATGGTCGAATGGTTCACCAGGTACTTGATAGGGATGAGCACGCCATTCACGAATACCGCATGGTCGGGGGAAAGGAGCAACGGTCGCCGTGGTGTACCTGCACCGAAGGCGTTCGCTGCGATTTGCACAGGAAGTACTTCGTGTGCGCGTGGGTGTCCGGCGAACTGCACAGTTCGATGGCCGACCCAGCGAACCGGCCGAAAGTCGCGGCCCATCAGGGTTGCGACCTCATCGCCGACGCCCATGTGCTCCACCTTTACTTCGCCGCGGCGGGTCCGGATGCGTGTCCCGGCGGCGAAGCAGGGCAGCGTAACGGTGCTTCCGCTGCTGTCTGTGCTCAGCGCGAACTGGTCGCCGGTATAAGTGCCCAGCAGGGAAAGGCTGGCGACGGGTGAGCCGGCGCTGTCCAGCGTCAAAGTACCGATCCCGGTGCTCGTTGGTGTGTAATGGACGCTGTCGGCAGTGACACCCTGCAAGATTATCGAATTGCCGCTGACAAAGCCTGAGACCGGCGGCGTGTCGCTGGTGTCGATCGGTGTTCCTGCACCGAGTGCGACTGTCAGTTCTGCGCCCGCGGCTTGCAGATCGACGGTGTTGTCGACACCTTGGCCGATGGTGACCGAACCCGCGACGCTGATCCGACCCGTACCGCTGATGGTTGACAATGTCCCGCCATCGGCGGTGATGCTGCCGTCGTTGACGCTGTTGCTGAACGTCGTGCCGTCGAACTCGATGGAGCCGTTGTTCATCACGTCACTCAGGTCAGAGGCCGTGAGAACGCTCATCGTTCCGTTGTTGAGCACTGGTCCGGCGATCGACACCGTGCCGATAGATCGCAGCGGGCTTATGGTGAACAGCGCGGCGCCCTGATCGATCGTGATCGTGCCAGCCGCCGCGTTGCCGGCGTTGCCGATCTCCAGGGTGGACGTGGCGTCCAGGCTCACGCTGCCGTCCATGATATTGAGGCCATCGAGCCGGGCATGCGCGTGGTTCAAGACGTCCAGCACGCCGCTCGTTTGACGGACGACCGGCGCACGAATCGAAATCAGCAGCGAGCCGAGGGTGAGGATACCCGCGATATCCAATGCGCCTCCCGCTTCCTGCAGCGCACCGGCGTTCACCGCGACGGTGCCGGCCGTCAGCGCCGCCCCGCTCGGCACTGCCACGGTTCCCTCGTTGACGATTTGCGACGAAAATCCTGGCACAAGATACAACGAGCCGATGGAGACACGGCTCGCCACCAGACTTCCCGACAGTGTGACGTCACTCGTGGTCGTTCCCGGCGTGAAGGAACTTGGCGGTTGCGCCACGGTGAGTTCGTCGACGGCGAGGTCGCCCGCGAGATCGACCGCGAAATTGACCGTCAAGCCGGCGACACTCGCCGGCCCCCCGACGGTGATGGCGGCACCGGTGTCGGGGCCATTGATCGTCGCCGTGTCCGTCGCTCCCGGTGCGGCCTCGGCCGTGGCGAGGGTTGTAAGGTCCAACCAGTTGCCCGCGATGTCCCAGCTTCCCGAGCCTCCGGCCGTCCAGGAAAACGAGTCACCCATCGCCGTGTCTCCTCGCGGCGCCGCTTATCCGATCGGCGGCCGCATCTTGTGCCACTCGGTGCCGCGCTCATACGCAGCGGCGACGCGCAGCACGGTCGCATCCTCGAAGTAACGGCCGACAAACTGTACGGACAGCGGCAGTCCCGCGCGTGACAATCCCGCCATCATCGCCAGCGCCGGATGACCGGTGACGTTGAACGGCGTGCGCGCCTGGCGCGGATAGGTGCGCGCCGTCTCTGTCGCGTCGTCGATGCGGCTCGCCGGGTCCATTGAACTCGCGCAGATCAGCACATCGAAATCGCGGAAAGCCTCCTCCACCGCGGCGATCATCTGCAGACGCCGGCGCTGCGCGCCGACATAGTCGCCGGCGTTCATGAACGCACCCGGCATCAACCGCTGGCGCGACAACTGCCCGTAATCGCCGGGACGCGAGCGCAGCCACGGCGCGTGGATCGACCACGCCTCGCTGCACAGGATCACCCGGTTCACCGCTGCGAACTCGTTCAGCGACGGCAGAGAGACGTCGCGCACCTCTGCGCCCTCGGCCTGCAGCACGCGCGCCGCATCTTCCACCGCCGCGCTCACCTCGGGATGCGCCGGCTTGTCCAGCTCATGAAAGTGCCGCACGAAGCCCACGCGCAGGTCGCGCACACCGCGATCCAGCATTCGGCCGAAATACCGTGCGTTCGTCGCGGCACTGCCGGGATCGGCGGGATCATGTCCGGCGATCACATCCAACAGCAGCGCGTTGTCCGCCACCGTGCGGGTCATCGGCCCGACATGGTCGAGCGTGAACGACAGCGGGAACACGCCGCGTCGCGAGACCAGACCGTAGGTCGGCTTCAGCCCGACGATGCCGCAGGCGGAGGCCGGGTTGCGCACAGATCCGCCAGTGTCGGAGCCGAGCGCAAGGGGAAAGAATCCGGCACATAGGCCGGCGCCGGATCCAGATGAGGAGCCGCCCGGGTGATGGTCGGGGTTCCATGGATTGCGCGCCGGCGGAAACGGCAGGTCGAAGCTGGGCCCGCCAATGGCGAACTCGTGCGTGGAGAGCTTCCCCAAGACGATTGCGCCCGCCTGCCGCAGCCGTGCGATCACCGCCGCGTCCGCCTTGGCGACGTTGTCGACCAGGATCTGCGAATGGCAGGTGGTCGGCAGGCCGGCGACATCGATGATGTCCTTGATGCCGACCGGCACGCCGTGCAGCGGTCCGCGCACGCGGCCCGCGGCAATCTCTGTCTCGGCCGCGCGCGCCGCACTCATCGCGGCATCGGCGTCCAGCCGGATGAAAGCGTGCAGCTTCGGGTCGAGCCGCTCGATGCGCGCCAGCAAAGCGGTCAGCAGTTCCACCGGGGAGAGCTTGCGCGCCGCGAACTGCCGCGTGGCTTCCGCGGCGGAGAGCCAGTGCAGGTCGCTCACAGCCCGGTCCCCGCTCGCATCGGTGGCCAGGGTTCCGCTGCCGGATCGGTTGGGTATTCGATCGCGCCTTGGTTGCCGAGCGCCTGCTGCGCGGCCAGCGCCACATCCTCAGGGAACTCCGCCAGCGCCTTGTCGAGGCCCGCGGCGCGCGCCAGTTTCGCGATCAGGTCCTTGTCCATGCCATCCCCCCGGTCGTTGGTCGGCTGATCATGCGATCGGTGGGGCACGAACGGAAGGCAGGAAAAAAGAGGGGCGGCGCAGCGTCGAGCCGCACCGCCCTAAGGAGGCCGCGCCAGTGCGGCGCGACATCGGGGAGGAAACAGGACACCGGCCAAGGCCGGCTCCATGGCCCGCAATATGACGGTAAAACCCTTATGAAATGGTAATGCCGGCGTAGGCTGGCGCGAATTCGTCGTTTATTCTCATTTGGCGTTCACAAAGTCGGGAGCAACGATGCAGATCCCACCGCAACCAAGCGGTCCGCTGGTCGGCCTGAGGGTCCTGGAGATCGGCCATTACATTGCAGCGCCGTTCTGTACCCGCATCCTGGCGGACCTCGGCGCGGAGGTGATCAAGGTGGAACCGCCGGGCGGCGATCCGTTCCGCGGCTGGGGCGCATCGGTGGAGGGGCACTCGGTGTGGTTCAGCGTGCACGGGCGCAACAAGCTGTCGGTGGTGCTGGACCTGAAGCGCGACCGCGACGCGGTGCTCCGGCTGGCCGCGCGGGCGGACGTGCTGGTGGAGAACCTGCGCGCCGGCGGCCTGGAGCGGCTGGGGCTGGGGCCGGAGGCGCTGCACGCGATCAATCCTCGCCTGGTGATCGCACGCATCTCTGGCTACGGCCAGGACGGCCCGTACCGCGACAAGCCCGCATTCGGTGCGATCGGCGAGGCGATGGGCGGCATCCGCCATCTCACGGCGCATCCCGCCGGCAGTTCGGACCTGCCGCCGCCGCGCTGCGGCATCTCGATCAGCGACGACCTGGCCGGGCTCTATGCGGCGATCGGCCTGTTGTCCGCGCTATGGCAGCGCGACGCCGTCGGTACCGGGCGCGGCCGCGTGGTTGACGTGAACCTGGTGGACAGCGTGTTCAGCCTGATGGAGGGGATGCTGCCGGAATATGCGATGGACGGCCGCGTCAGGCAGCCGGTCGGTGCGGCAATCGAGACGGCGGCGCCGACCAACACCTATCCGTGCGCCGACGGGAAGTGGCTGTGCATCGCGGGGAACTCGGATCTGATCTTCGCGCGGCTGATGGAGGCGATCGGCCGGCCTGAACTTGCGCGCGACCCGGCCTATGCGACCAACGCGGATCGTTGTTCCCGGCGTGACGCCCTGGACGCGGCCATTGCGGCCTGGACCCGGACGCTGCCGGCGAGGGAGGCGGAGGCGCGGTTGGAGGCGGCGGATGTGCCGTGCTCACGCCTCTACGACATCGCCGACTGCGCCAACGATCCGCACTTCTTGGCACGTGGGTCAGTGCAGGAAGTGATGGACCCGCTGATCGGACGGACGCTGCACCCGGGGCCGGTCATTCGGCTGGATGGCGATGCGCCGGAGAACGTGGTGGGATGGCCGGGACCGGCGGCAGGCGAGCACACCGAGTACGTGCTGAATGTGCTGCTGGGTGAGGGGCGTGCTGGCCCGCCACGCGATTAACCCTCCGCCGCGACGATGGCCTCCTCGACATCGCGCAGCCGGTCCTTGCCGAAGTAGATCTCGTCGCCGACGAAGAAGGTTGGCGACCCGAACGTGCCCCGTTCAACCGAGCGCTGGGTGTTCTCGAGCAGTTCGTCCTTCACGTCCTGTGCCTGCACCAGTGCGAGAAGCCTCTCGGCATCCAGGCCGGATTCGACCAGCGCCGCGCGCAGCACACCAGGATCGTCAAGCTTCTTCGGCTCGGCCCACATGTGCCGGTAGATCTCGTCCACATATCGCTCGAACACGCCGATCCGGCGCGCGGCGATCGCGCCGCGCATCAGCACCAGCGTGTTGACTGGAAAGAACGGATTAGGCGCGAACCGCGTGATGCCGTGGCGCCTCAGGAAACGCGCGGTCTCCAGCCGCTGGTATTCCGGCTTGTTCCGGATCCCCGCCATGCTCTCCGCGGGCGAGCGATTGTTGGTCAGCTTGAACACGCCGCCGAGCAGGACAGGCTCATACACAAACCTCGCCCCGGTTCGAGCTTCGATGTCGGGAATCACGAGATGGCTCAGATACGCATTTGGACTGCCGAAGTCGAAGTGGAATTCCACGGTGCGCATGGCCATCACCACTTCTCGCCAAACGGACGGATATCCATCTCGAACGTCCATGCATCGCGTGGCTGCTGATAGAGCTGCCAGTAGGCCTCCGCTACAGAGGCCGGCCGCATCAGCCGGTTGGGATCGAGATTGCGCAACCCCTCATCGCCCTCGCGCGCCCGGATCCGTTCGCGCACCCATTCGGTGTCGACCCCGGCATCGATGACGAGGTGCGCAACGTGGATGTTCTTCGGCCCCAGTTCGCGTGCCGCGCTTTGTGCGACAGCGCGCAGGCCAGCCTTGGCGGCGGCGAATGCGGCGTAACCGGCGCCACCGCGCAGGCTTGCTGTGGCGCCAGTGAAGAAGATCGCACCGCGACCGTGCGGCAGCATCAGCCGCGCTGCCTCGCGCCCGGCGAGAAATCCCGCATAGCACGCCATCTCCCATACCTTGCGGAACACGCGCTCCGTCGTATCGACAAGAGGGAAGTTGACGTTCGCGCCAATGTTGAAGATGCAGACCTCCAACGGCGCCTCCTCATCGGCCGTCCGCAGAAACGCCGCGATGTCGTCTTCCGAACGCGCGTCGAGCGAGCGGGCAACGACGCGTCCGCCCTTGGCTTCGATGTCGTGCACCAGCGGTGCGAGCTTCTCTCCGTTCCGGCGTCCGGCGAACACGGAAAAACCTTCGGCGGCGAATTTGCGTGCGATCGCGCTGCCGATGAAGTCTCCGGCACCGATCACCGCAGCTGTGGCATTCCGGCGTTCCAACTGTCCCTCCTCAGTGAGCGTCCCGAGCCGGTGCGGGCTGCTGCATCGCGAGCCTGCGCATCAGCGGCACCATGGTCGTCGCAACGATGAAGCACAGGGCGATGACAAGGAAGGCGTCGGCAAAACTCTGGGTCTGCGCCTCACGCAGTGCGAGCGACCACAGTTGCTTCAGCGCCGCGGCATGCCCTTGCAGCGCGTCACCGCCGCGCGCCAGAGTCTCATTCGTCGTCGCCTGCTGCAGGAAGCGCAGCATCGCCGCATTGCCGCCGTTCAAGTGCTCGGCCAGACGCTCGAAGTGCAGATTGGTACGGTCGTTCAGGATCGTGCCGCACGCTGCGATGCCGATCGCACCCCCCAGGTTGCGCATGAGATTGAACAGGCCCGACGCAAGCTTCAGCCGCTCCGGCGCCAGCCCGCCGAGTGTCAGCGACACCGTCGGCGCCACCGCGAATTGCTGCGAGAAGCCGCGGAACGCCTGCGGCAGCAGCAGCTCGCGCCAGCCCCAGTCATGCGTGATCGGCGTAAAGTTCCACATGCTGATCGCGAAGCACGCCAGGCCGAACATCATCAGCCAGCGCAGATCGATGCGCCGCGCCAGCACCGAGTAGAACGGGATCGCGCACACCTGGAACAGGCCGGTGGTGAACACTGCCTCGCCGATCTGCAGCGCACTGAAGCCGCGCACGCGCGCCAGGAACAGCGGCGTCAGATAGATCGTGGCGAAGATGCCGATGCCGGTGACGAACGAGAAGAAGCAGCCCAACGCGAAGTTGCGGCTGCTCAGTGCGCGCAGATCGACGATGGGCTGGCTGTAGGTCAGGCTGCGCCAGATGAATGCGATGCCGGCGATGCCGGAGATCCAGGCGGTCGCGCGGATGGTGTCATCGCCGAACCAGTCCCAGCGCGGGCCTTCCTCGAGCGTGTATTCGAGGCAGCCGAGGAATACCGCCATCAGCGCCATGCCGACATAGTCGGCGCCGCGCAGAAGCGACAGGTTCGGGCGGTCCACCTTCACCAGTATCGGCACCACGATCGAGACGAAGACGCCGGGCACGAGATTGATGAAGAACAGCCAATGCCAGGAATAATTGTCGGTGATCCAGCCGCCGATCGTCGGCCCCAGAGTCGGAGCCAGCGACGAGATGCAGCCGATCGTCGCCGCGGCGATCACCCGCTGCTGATTGTTGAAGTAGATGAACGCGGTAGTGAACACCGTCGGGATCATCGATCCGCCGAGAAAGCCTTGCAGCGTGCGGAACACGATCATGCTCTCGATGTTCCACGCCCAACCGCAAAGCAGGCTGGTGATCGTGAACCCCACGGCGGAGGCGCAGAACAGCCAGCGCGTGGACATCACGCGCGACATCCAGCCAGAGAGCGGGATTACCACGATCTCGGCGATCAGGTAGCTTGTCTGGACCCACGCCAGCTCGTCTGCGCCGGCCGACAGCCCGCCACCGATATCGGCCAGCGACGCTGACACGATCTGAATGTCCAGCAGCGCGATGAAGAAGCCGACACACATGCTGGCGAAGGCCAGCACCCTGGTGGGAAGCGGCAGCTCTGAGGGTGCCACGTTATCGCTCATCGACCGAGGCGGTGACCGACAGGCCCGGCCGTAGCCGGCCCAGCGTTGCGCCGTCGCTGTCGAGCGCCACGCGCACCGGCACGCGCTGCACGATCTTGGTGAAGTTGCCGGTGGCGTTCTCCGGCGGCAGCACGCTGAACACCGCGCCGGTCGCCGGTGCCAGGCTCGCGACATGACCTTTGAATGCCTCGCCCGGCAGCACATCCGCGGCGACCGTCACCGGCATGCCTGGGCGCATCCGCGCGAGTTGGCTCTCCTTGAAGTTCGCATCGACCCACAGCCCTCGCGAGGGCACCAGCGAGATGAGCTGCGCGCCCACCGTCGCGTAAGCCCCGGCCCGCGCACTGCGATTGCCGACCGTACCGTCGATCGGCGCGCGCAGTTCGGTGTAGCTGAGGTTGAGCTGGGCCGCGTCGCGGTCGGCGATCGCGCCAGCAAGTGCGGCGGCTGTCTGCTGCTTCTGGGTGTCGATGACGTCGAGCTCGCGCTGTGATGCCTCCAGCGCCGCACGTGCCCTTGCATCCGCCGCGAGGGCCTTCTGGTGATCCGCATACGCCTGCTGAAAGCGCTGCACAGATGCATCATGGTTCTGCGACAAGGAGTGGTATCGATCGACGTCGTACTGCGTGCGAGCGATCTCTGCCTCGGTCGCAGTCAGCTGGGCGTGCGACTGCGCTACCACCGCCTCCTGCAGCCGGCGTCTGGCGTCGAGGTTGGCGAGCGTCGCCTGCTGGCCGGCGACCCCGGCGACTGCCTTCGCCAGCGCCGCGCGGTAGTCACGGTCGTCCAGCTTGACCAGCAGATCGCCGGCATGCACCGACTGGTTGTCGGCGACCGTCACGTCCGCGATGAAGCCGGCCACCTTTGGCGCAATCGTCGTGACCTCGCCGCCGACATAGGCGTCGTCCGTTGTCTCGATGAAGCGTCCGACTTTCCACCAGTGCTCGCCGTACCAAGCCGCACCGATGCCGATGAGCAGTGCCGCGCCGGCGAGGCCGATCTGCTTGCGCGAGATGCTCGCCTGCCGCACCGGCGGCCGGATGACGATGTCGCGCTCTAGCGTCTGGCCGCTCATGACACGACCACGGAGCGGAACGCGGGTTCGGCCATCACCTTGCCACTGCGCCGATCCACCAGGACGGGATCCGCGGTCTTGCCGGTCTCCGTGTCGATGACGACGACGCTCGGACCCTCCGGCGCGAAGTGGCGATTGCCCCAAGCGAGCAACGCCCACAGGACCGGCCGGAAGTCGCGGCCGCGCTCGGTCAGGACGTATTCGTGGCGGGGCGGGTGTTCGCTGTAAACGCGGCGCTCCAGCAAGCCCGCCTCGACCAGGGCATTGAGACGCCGCGTCAGCATGTTCGGCGCGATGTCGAGGCTCTTCTGGAACTGATCAAAGCGCGTCAGCCCGCGGAAGGCGTCACGCAGGATCAGGATGCTCCACCACTCGCCGACTCGTTCCAGGCTGCGGGCAATCGGGCAGGTCATCGATCCGAAACTCTTGCGCTGCACGGTCTCACTCCAGTTAGTCACATGCATGATGCAAGCAACATATACTACGGAGGCTATCATCATGCAAGTGGCAAGGGCAGAGGAGGGGCGGCCCTCCCCCAGGTTGAGCAGGAGTGCGAAACTCGGCTCCATGCGAGCGCGGGCCGATCAGTTGCTGGTGGATCGTGGGCTGGCGGAAAGCCGGTCGCGCGCGCAGGCGCTGATCCTCGCCGGCAAGGTGTTCAGTGGCGAACGCCGCATCGCCAAGGCTGGCGATGCACTCCCATCCGATGCCGCCCTGGAGGTGCGTGGCCAGGACCACCCTTGGGTGTCACGCGGTGGCCAAAAACTCGATCATGCGCTGCGCCACTTCGGCCTCTCGCCGGCCGGCCGCATCTGCCTCGACATCGGCGCCTCCACCGGTGGCTTCACCGACGTGCTGCTGGCGCATGGCGCGGCAAGAGTGCACGCAGTCGATGTCGGTCACGGCCAGCTCGCGTGGAAACTGCGCTCCGATCCGCGCGTCGTGGCGCACGAGAAAACCAACGCGCGCTACCTGACGCGCGAGACCATCGCCGATCCAATCACCGCGCTGGTGTGCGATGCGAGCTTCATTGGGCTGGCCACTCTGCTTCCCGCACCACTCGGACTGTGCGCGCCGGGCGCGTGGGCGATCGCATTGATCAAGCCCCAATTCGAGGCCGGTCCAGATGCCGTCGGCAGCAAGGGCGTGGTACGCGACCCCGCCGTCCACGAGGCGGTATGTGAACGGATCAGCGCCTGGTGGTCGGCTCTGCCAGAATGGCAAGTGCTAGGCATCGCCGAGAGTCCGATCCGCGGACCGGAAGGCAACCGCGAGTTCCTTATCGCCGCCACAAAACATTCATGACATCAATCGCCATTCGGACTGGCCTGCGCTGTCGCGATCATATCGCGTTGCGCAATCTCTGCCAGCAGAGACCACACCTTGGCGGGTTCCATCGGCACGTCCGGGTCGTTCAGCAGGCGATCGAGCTCGTCGAGCTTCCGGGCGTACTCGGCGTCCGTCATGTTGCATTCTCTCCAATTCGCGTGAGCCATGCGAAATCACCGCAGGATCGTGGCGGCCCTGAGGCGTACTTATGGACATAAGATGCTTACCGTTAGATTACCGTGATCCCAGCCATCAAACTGACGATACAATCGCAGGTCCCAGTGCTGCCGCCTTCGCGGAGGGGTGCGAAGGATTACGGAAGCGCAGCTCGCCTTCCTCGACTGCATCAGCCATCCCGAACAGTTCAAGGCGTGATGCGCACGTTACCGCGATGACCGGCCGCGCCGCCTTGTAGGCCAGAAACTGACGTGCCTCTCCCTCGAGTTCCAGCCGATCCCGCAGACCACGCCACTCGCTGCGGTCGGTATCGTCGATGAACATCGCCAGGATGCCCGGCCGCGTTCCGCTCAGTCGCTTTGGTGCGATGTCGAACAGACGGCGTCGTACCGCTACTGCGACCTCGTCCGCTCGGCCCGCCCTGGCCGCCATCGCGAACACGCCACCTCTGGATGTTGTGACCGCCAGATGTGCCTCGGGGCCGAACTCGCGGCGGAGCGACAGCAACACGTTGTCCGTATTGTCCCTCGGCAGCATGAGCGGATCGAGCCGGAGCACGGCTGCGTCATCGTGATCGTGACGACCGCCGGTCTGCAGCAGACGACGGATCCGATCGTGCATCGTGGCCAGTGCACTGTTCTCCAGCCCCCGCGGCAGCGTCATCTTCAGCACGTAGCGTCCGGGGTACGCGGCCAGCCAAGTCCGCAGGTCGGCGTCGACGCGATCTGCGAGATACGACCATGCGGCGCGATGCACCAGCCGGCCTTCCTCTGCCGACACGACCTCGCAGGCAATCTCCGCCTCCAGACTGCTGCGCCCGATCAGCAGGTCATAGGGCGCGCCCTCCTCCAACCCGGCGAAGGCGACTGCAAACCCGCGCGAGGCCTGCAGCGCTGCTGTACGCAGCACGTGAAACATCGGCACGAGCGTTCTGTCGCCAGCTAAAGAGGTTCGCAGCCTGCCGCGTAGCCGCGCCTTGCCGGGTGCGCAGAGGCTGCGCGACAACCCCACTGCCGCGCCCGCCAGTCTTGCGGCGTGCAACTCTCCAGTGGAGGGCGCGCGGGTCAGCGTGCCGCGAAGCCGCTCGATTGCCAGTTCGAGAGCATGACGCTGACGGACCACCAGTCCGGCGTGCTGCCCGGCGGCCACCCTCCGCCCGATCTCCGCGAGGCGCGCCGACCAAAGGCGCGCACCCGCCAATGCGACGAACGCATCGAGCGCCTGCGGGTCATATGGAGGTGGCTGGGGCTGCATGGCGGGCGTGGTCCGCCAGGACAGACGCGCGTTCGCGCGCGTTAATTCCAGCCGCTCAGTTGCGTGGCAGCCGTGCGGCGGTGGGGGCGTCCGGATTCTGCGCCCGGTGACGCAGCAGATGGTCGGCCAGGACGCAGGCCAGCATCGCCTCGCCGACCGACACGGCGCGGATGCCGACACATGGGTCGTGGCGGCCACGGGTGCTGATCTCTATGTCCTGGCCGGTCCGGTCCACGGTCTGGCGCGGCGTCAAGATCGAGCTGGTGGGCTTCACCGCAAACCGGGCGACGATGGGTTGGCCTGTGGAGATCCCTCCCAGGATGCCGCCCGCATGGTTGGAGGCGAATTCGACCGCCCCGTCCTTCATGCGCATCTCGTCGGCGTTCGCCTCGCCTGACAAGGCGGCGGCAGCAAAGCCCTCGCCGATCTCCACGCCCTTTACCGCGTTGATCGACATGAGCGCCGCGGCGATCTCGGCATCCAGCTTGCCGTAGATCGGCGCGCCCAGTCCGGGAGGCACGCCCTCGGCAACCACTTCGATCACCGCGCCAGCGGATGAGCCCGCCTTGCGCACCCCCGACAGATAGGTTTCCCACAGTGTCGCAGTGCCGGGGTCGGGGCAAAAAAACGGATTGTCATCCACCGCATCCCAGTCCCAGTGCGCCCGGTCGATGCGATGAGGTCCGATCTGCACCAGCGCGCCGCGGATCCGCACGTCATCGCCCAGCACCTTGCGCGCCACGCCTCCAGCGGCGACCCGCATCGCGGTCTCTCGCGCCGACGACCGTCCCCCGCCGCGGTAGTCGCGGATGCCGTATTTCAGCTCATAGGTAAGATCGGCGTGGCCGGGGCGGAACTGCGCTGCGATCGCCGAATAATCGCGCGAGCGCTGGTCGACATTGTCGATCTGCATGGCGATCGGCGTGCCGGTGGTCAGGCCGTCGAACACGCCGGACAAGATGCGCACCTCGTCCGGTTCCTGCCGCTGCGTGGTAAAGCGCGACTGCCCCGGCCGCCGGCGATCCAGCCAGGGCTGGATGTCGGCCTCGGAAAGCGGAATCCGTGGCGGGCAGCCATCGACGACGCAGCCGATCGCCTGCCCATGGCTCTCGCCCCAGGTGGTGACGCGGAACAGGTGGCCGAAGCTGTTGTGGGACATGGTTGCTGGCTATACGGCCCATCCGCTGCTCATCTCACCCCTCGACGATGGCGATGTCCGGCGCGGCCGGGTTCTTCATACCCACGATATGATAGCCGCAGTCCACATGGTGCACCTCGCCAGTCACGCCGGTTGACAGGTCCGAGAGCAGATATACACCCGCGCCACCGACATCCTCTATCGTCACATTGCGCTGCATCGGTGAATTCAGCTGGTTCCAGCGCAGGATGTAGTGAAAATCCCCAATCCCGGCCGATGCCACGGTGCGGATCGGCCCGGCGCTGATCGCATTCACCCTAATGCCCTGCCCTCCGAGGTCTGCTGCGAGGTACCGCACCGACGCCTCTAACGCCGCCTTCGCCACCCCCATCACGTTATAGTGCGGCGTCCATCGCTCCGCACCGACATAGGTGAGCGTCAGAAGACTGCCGCCCGGCCGCATCATCGGTACCGCCCGCTGCGCCACGGAGACGAACGAATAGCACGAGATGTCCAGCGCCTGCAGGAAAGCCTCGCGCGGCGTGTCGAGATAACGCCCGCGCAAATACGCCTTGTCCGCGAAAGCGATCGCATGGACCAGGAAATCCAGCCCGTCCCACTGCTCACGCAGCGCAGCGAACGCCGCGTCGATGCTTGCCTCGTCGCCCACGTCGCACAGGAACAGCCGGTCGGAGCCCACTGACGCCGCCAGTGGTCGCACGCGGCGCCCCAGCGCCTCCACCTGGTAGGTGAACGCCAGTTCCGCTCCCTGTGCGGCGCAGGCGGCGGCGATTCCCCAGCCCAACGAGCGGTCGTTGGTCACCCCCATGATCAGGCCGCGCCTGCCCTGCATCACTGTGCCTTTGACGGGAGCGCTGTCGGGCATGGTCGGTCCTTTGCGAGGCTGCGTCCGTTCCCTCTGGTGGTGGCACAGCCCCGCGTGGCGGGGCAAGTGCGGGCGATGTGGCTTGGCGCGCCGGTTCCGGGACGGCACAGTGCACCCGCGCACAAGGAATACCAACCGATGCCGGATGCCATGCCGCTCGTCGCCGATCCGTTCGCCAAATTCCAGGACTGGATGAACGAGGCCTGGACGCACGAGCCGGAAGACGCCAATGCCATGACCCTCGCGTCCGCCACGTCCGACGGCACGCCGGCGGCCCGCATCGTGCTGCTGAAGGGCGCCGATACGCGAGGCTTCGTCTTTTACACCAACACGCAAAGCCGCAAGGGTGAGGAGCTGACCTCGAATGCGCGCGCCGCATTGCTGTTCCACTGGAAGCCGCTGGGTCGGCAGGTGCGCATCGAGGGTCACGTCGAACACGTGACGGACGCAGAGGCCGATGCCTATTACGCGACGCGACCGCGTATCTCGCGACTCGGCGCCTGGGCGTCGGACCAGTCGCGCGTCTTGCCGAATCGCACGGAGCTCGAACGTCGTCTTGCGGCATATGAGGTAAAGTATCCGGGCGAGGACATTCCGCGCCCTCCCCACTGGTCCGGTTTCCGTGTCGTCCCCGAGCGCTTCGAGTTCTGGCAGAACATGCCGTTCCGGCTGCACGACCGCACAATCTACACGAAGGCGACGAACGGCGGCTGGACGATCGGCAAACTGTTCCCCTGACACGACGATGACCGCGCCGCCGGAGCAGGCGGAAGTCGTCGCGTTCCTGCGGAGGCTCGCGGGATCGGAACCGCTGGAGACGCACATATCGCTGGTATTCGTCGGCGCCGACACAGTGTGGAAGCTCAAGAAAGCAGTGCGCCTGTCATTCCTCGACTTCACCGCGCGAGAGCAACGCCGGCGCTTCGCCGTGCGCGAACTGGAATTGAACCGTGTCGCGGCGCCCGATCTCTATCGCGACGTCGTGCCAGTCGTGCGCCGCCCTGACGGTACTCTCGGCGTCGGCGACACAAAGGAAGGTCCGGCGATCGACTGGGTGCTGCGCATGGCGCGCGTGCCGGGCGACGATTTCCTCGACGCCGTCGCGGCGGCCGGCCGTTTGACGCCCGAACTGCTCGATGCTCTCGGCGATGCTGTCGCAGCGTTCCATCGCGCCTTGCCGCCAGCGACCGGGATCGATGCCGTCACGGCAATGCGGGGTGTCGTCGAAGGCAATGTGCAATCGGCGCTCGATGCCGGCCTGCCAGTAGATGCCGTGCGCGCCTGGCAGACTCGCATCGTTGCCGCATTGGACAGCATTGCGCCCTGGCTCGCACAGCGCGCGCGCGACGGTTTTGTCCGCCGCGCGCATGGCGACCTGCATCTCGGGAATCTCTGCCTGTGGCACGGCCGGCCGGTGCCATTCGATGCGCTGGAATTCGACGAGGCCATGGCGACGATAGATCTTGGCTACGACCTCGCGTTCCTGCTGATGGATCTCGACCAGCGCGTCACACGAGCGGCGGCGAACCATGTACTGAACCGCTACGTCGCACGCGCCGGCGACGCAGCGGTGACCCGAGGACTGCCGCTCTTCCTGTCACTGCGTGCTATGATCCGCGGGCATGTCGAGGCGAAGCGCGGCAACACCGATATTGCCACACACTATCTGTCCGCTGCCTCCGCCTACCTTCAGCCAAAGCCGCCGATCGTGCTGGGGATTGGCGGCCTGCCGGGCAGCGGCAAGTCCACGTTGGCGCGCGCGCTGGCCCCGGAGCTCGGCAATGCGCCCGGCGCACTCGTCCTGCGCAGCGACGAGATCCGCAAGCGCCAGCACGGCGTGGCGCCGGAGGAGCGATTGCCGCAATCGGCCTACAGCGATGCAGCGAGCGAGGAGGTGTTCGCCGAACTTGCCGCGCTTGCCCGAGAGACCGCGGACGGCGGCCACGCCGTGATCGCCGATGCGACGTTCATCGAGACGCGGCACAGGACGCAGATTGAGGCTGCCGCCCGAACGTCGCGTGTGCCGTTTCTCGGACTGTGGCTCGAGGCGGCGCTGCCGGAATTGGAGGCGCGGATCGCGGCCCGCTCGCGCGACGCATCCGATGCGACGGTCGAGGTGCTGCGGGCGGCCAGTCGGAGCAATCCAAATGCCGGCAACTGGGTCGCAATCGATGCCGGCACCCCGGACACCGCACTGGCGCGTGTCCGCGACGTCCTGCGACAGCGAGACTGATCGCCGATCGGCCTGCAGTCGAGATGCGCCCGTTGTGCTAGCGTTCCTGCTGTGAGCGCCACGGGCATCAGCTCAGATCTCTCCGGCAAGGCTGCGGGCGGCCGTAAGCTGCTTGCCGTCGTCTACGCCGACATGGTGGGCTACAGCCGGCTGATCGGCCTGGACGATGCCGGCACGCTGCGCCGCCTCC
This sequence comes from uncultured Alphaproteobacteria bacterium, assembly GCA_963791495.1. GTDB lineage: Bacteria > Pseudomonadota > Alphaproteobacteria > Acetobacterales > Acetobacteraceae > JAMXLO01. The sequence goes on along the minus strand of CAWBST010000015.1, from coordinate 173,171 downwards.
GCACGCTTCGACGTGCACTGATCGACCCTGCGATCCGCGATCACGGCGGACGAATCGTGCAGACCGGCGGTGACTCGCTCCTGGTCGCCTTCGACAGCATCGATGGTGCGGTGCGCTGCGCAGTCAAGGTACAGCAGCAGGTCCCGGTGTATGATGGTGACCAGCCGCCGGATCGCCGCATCCGCTTCCGCATCGCCATCAACATTGGCGACGTGATACCGGACGGCACGGACCTTCACGGCGACGGCGTCAACATCGCCGCCAGACTGGAAGCAGCGAGCCCCGTTGGCGGGATCTGCGTCTCGCGAACAGTGCGCGATCATGTGCATGGACGGCTCGATCTGGCGTTCGAGCGGGTTGGTGAGCTTACGCTGAAGAACATCGCTCGGCCCGTGGAAGCGTTTGTCCTGCGGCTGGATCCCGCCGCCGAAACCAGTGAAGTCTCCAAGCTGACCTCAACGCCACTGGACGCCGGCCTCTTCAATGCGCCCCGTCTCTCTGCCGTCCCGCTCAAACTGCCGGATAAACCGTCAATTGCCGTCCTGCCGTTTCAAAATATGAGCGGTGATCCCGAGCAGGAGTATTTCGCCGATGGGATCACCGAGGATATCACGACTGCTCTATCGCGACTTCGGTGGTTTTTTGTGATCGCGCGAAATTCGAGTTTTACCTACAAAAGCAAAATCGTCGACGTGCGGTTGATAGCCCAAGAGCTGGGTGTCCGATACGTGCTCGAAGGAAGCGTTCGCAAAAGTGGCGACCGACTTCGGATTACGGCACAGCTGATCGACGCCGCGACAGGCAACCACATTTGGGCTCAACGCTATGATCGCCAGGTCGCCGACATATTCGCGTTGCAGGATGAGATCACATCGAATGTCGTTGCAACGATCGAACCGCAACTCTATGCGGCCGAAGATATTCGGGCGAAGCACAAGCGTCCGGAAAAACTCAATGCTTGGGATTGTGTTGCGCGTGCATTGTCTCTCACAATGAAAGTGACCAAACATGACAACGCTGCCGCGCAGGACCTGCTCAAGAAGGCGATCGCGATCGATCCCTCTTACGCGCAGGCGTACAGTCTCTTGGCACTCTCGCAGTCATTGGCCTATTCATGGGGCTGGCAACCATCGGAAGGCGTTCTGGCGCAAGCTTGGGATTTCGCGCAAAAGGCCGTGCGATTGGATGTCGATGACCCTTGGGCGCACCTCGCCCTGGGGCACTTACATCGTCAACGTCGAGAACTCCAAGATGCCGTTGCGGAGTTTCAAAATGCTGTCGCGCTCAATCCGAACTTCGCCTTCGCCCATACCCACCTTGGGTTGGCTTTGTGCTTTCTAGGACGAAGCAAGGAAGCACTGGTAGAGCTGGACACGGCGGAGCGTCTCAGTCCGCGCGACTTTCAAGCAGGCCTGAACAATATTGCTCGCGCGATAGCTTGTTTCATCGACGGACGATATCGCGATGGGGTCGATTTCGCGAGGACAGCTACCCGCCAAAACCCAGACGCCGTCGGCGCCCATCATCTGGTCGTCGTCAACAGCGCCTTGGCCGGCGACGTGGAGGCGGCCAGGGAGGCCCTTCAGACCTTGAAGAGCTTCGAGCCGGATATCTCGCTCCAAACGCTGGATATGGCGGTCTACGCTCGTGACGAGGATCGGCGGCGGTATTTCGAGGCCTTTCGCCTGTCAGGACTTGAATGACTGCTATCCACAAATCTACTGCCATGTTGGCGGCCGCTGTTGCCGCACAGCGTCGTCACTACCGCCGTGCCTCGGCCGCCAAGTGCAGCAACTGACCGGAGCAGTCGGAACATCCAGCAGCTGCCATGGGCCGGAATGCCGGGCGCTACCAAGCGCGCAACCTCGCCCTCCCGAATGTCTATTGATATCGCCGCGGCCGCGGGGCCTGGGAGGTGGTCGGCCCGAGCGATGCAGGACTGGTAGCTGCTCCAACCTCACCCGGCATCACCCTCGACCAGCCGTTGCATGTCCTCCTCGCGGGACAGCGTCAGCTGCGCACGCGCCGCGTCATAGATGACGAGGCCGTCGGCGCGCCAGGCATTCAGAATGGTGATGATGCTGCGGGTGGTCGCGCCCAGCAGGTCGGCGAGATCGCTCTGGCGGAACCGGCCCGCGAGCTGAAGCCCCTGCTCTGTGCGCCGGCCCTCGCGCCGGGCGAGGTAAAGCACCTGCCTCGCAAGCCGGACTTCGAGGCTCTCGAATGTCGCGTCCCGGAACAGCGCAAATGTCCGGCGCAGGCGGGCCGCAAGCAGGCGACACAGGTTGGCGCCTACCACGGGGCTGCTGAGAAGAACGTCGAGGAACACGCCGCTGTTGATCCGCAGCAGCCGGACGCGGCCCTCGACAACCGCGTCAGCCGTGCGCGTGCTGCTCTCAATCACCCCTATCTCGCCGAATATGTCGCCGGCGCCGAATACCTCGATCATAAGCCCCTTGCTGCTTCGATCGAGTGCGCCGATGCGAACATGCCCGGTGCCTCCAACGATGGCATAGACGGCGTCGGCCGTATCGCCTTCCGCGAAAATCCGCGCGCCGTCACGCGGCTCGAGCGCGCGGCATCTCGTCTCGATCCGATCGAGTTCGGCGGGATCCATACCCTTGAATGCTACGACATCAAGCAACGCCGTCATGGCCATCCGAGGCTGAAAGTGGTCACGGGGTTTTGACGATAGCGCGTAATCGGCGCAGCCCGCCAGTCCAGATGTCGTTGGCCGTGGAAAACGCCCGTTCTTGCTGCGGTGCGAAATGCTTCAGAGCCTCACAGCAGGCCGCCATGCGACTTTCCGCCTATCAGCACCCCGCGGCAGCGGGAAACAACAGGAGCCCACCATGAAGAAGATGTTCGCCGCTCTCACCGTCCTGACCCTGGTCTTCGGCACCGTAGCACTCGCAGCGCCCGCCAACGCGTCGAAGGTCTACCTGTTCGCGCCAAACCAGAACGAGGGCGGGAATAATTGAGACCGTCTTGGGTCTGACAGAAGCCTGATTCTGTCGCAGGAGATGACAATGATCGCCACGCTTCTGATCGTGCTAGCTGCCCTGGCGATCGCCGTCATCGGCAGCGCCGCCCTGGAGCCACACGCTTAGGCTAACCGAGAGACGAAACAGGAGGGCCGGTCCCGACGGGGCCGGCCTTCTGCTTATTTGGTGCCTCGTCGGACACCACATTCCGGCATGTGATGCGTACCCGGTTCGTGCCGTGCTAGAAACGCGGCCCTGACCTGCAAGCGAGGAGCCACGCCATGGCCATCCGCAAGCTGCTGCTCCCCCTGACGGGCACCGCCGCCGGTGAGGCGGCTCTCTCCACATGCCTGATGATCGCCCGGTCATGGAACGCCCACGTCACCGCGCTGCACGTCCGCGTGGACAGCCGCGACGTCGCCCCACTCGCCGGCGAGGGACTGTCCGGCGCGATGATCGAGGAGATGATGTCGGCGACCGAGAAGGAGAGCAACGAGCGCGCGCACGCGGTCCGCTCGATGTTCGACCGGTTCGTGCTGCAGCACGATGTGATCCTGTCCGAGGCGCGTCCCGGTGCCGACTGCGCCACCGCCAGCTTCGCCTCGGTCACTGGCCGCGAGGAGGATCTGGTCGCCCAGCAGGCGCGCCTCGCCGACCTCACCGTCGTGCCCCATCCAGATGCGGGCGAGGACGTGTCGTCCTCCGACGCACTGCACGCCGTGCTGTTCGATTCCGGCCGTCCGGTGCTGATCTCGCCGCAGACCGCGCCCACGACGATCGGCGCGCGCATATGCCTCGGTTGGAACGGCACTGCGGAGTCGGCCTCCGCGGTATACGCGGCTCTGCCCTGGTTGCAGCGCGCGGACGCGGTGCGGATCCTCTCGGCCGAGGGCTATCAGCGACGCGGGCCGGCGGCACCGGACCTCGCGGCCTATCTGGCGCTGCACGGCGTGCACGCCGACATCGTGATGTTCCAATCAGTGGACAAATCGGTCGGCGCCGGTCTGCTCAAGGCGGCACGCGACTTCGACTGCGACCTACTGGCGATGGGCGCCTACTCGCACTCCCGACTGCGTCAGCTCATCCTCGGCGGCGTCACCCGGCACGTACTGGAAAGCGCGCGGCTGCCGGTGATGATGAACCGCTGAGGCGTGGCCGATCAGCGCGTCGCCGCAGCGCTCGACGCTTATGTGAAGCTGCTGCGCGCCGGTCGGTCGGTGCTGGCGCGGGTGGAGCCGCGACTGGCCGCCGCGGGCCTGACGCCGACCCAGTTCGGGGTGATGGAGGCCATCCTCCACAAAGGTCCGCTCGGCCAACGTGAGTTGAGCCGCAAGGTGCTGACCAGCGCTGGCAACATGACCGACCTCGTGGACAAGCTGGAGGCGCGTGGGCTGGTTCGTCGCGCCCGCCAGAAGTCGGACCGGCGGGCCGTGAACGTCGAGTTGACGCCGGTAGGGCGCGATCTGATCGAGCCGCTGTTTGCGCGCCATGCCGAGGACGTTGCCGCTGCAATGGGCGAGCTGAACGGAGATGAGTTGCGGCAGCTGAGCGACCTGCTGCGCCGGCTTGGCTTGGCGGCTGAGGGCGAGGTCCTTGAAGTCGACGAGGACCCTCACTAATTCATCGCCAAATCATTCGACATCGAATGATCGATCCAGGAGAACAACCATGATCCAGGTCCGACCTTTCGAGGGTCTCGGTCGCTTTCACAACGAGTGGCTTAACGCCCGGCATCACTTCAGCTTCGGCCAGTACCGCGACCCGGAGCGCATGGGCTTCGGCCGGCTGCGCGTCTGGAACGACGACGAGGTCGCGCCGGATACCGGCTTCGACCCGCATCCGCACCGTGAGATGGAGATCGTCACCTATATCCGCGAAGGTGCCATCACTCATCGCGACAATCTCGGCAACGAGGGCAGAACCGCCGAGGGCGACGTGCAGGTGATGCACGCCGGCACCGGCATCGTGCACGCCGAGTACAATCGCGAACCGGTGCCGACCCGGCTGTTCCAGATCTGGATCCAGCCCGACCGGCATGGCGTCGCGCCCGGCTGGGCCACCCGGCAATTTCCCAGGGAAGGCGGACTTGCGGTCCTCGCGAGCGGCCGGGCGCAGGACGCCGACAGCGGGGCGCTGCCTCTGCACGCCGATGCCGCCGTTCTGGCTGGCACCCTGCGCGCCGGAGAAAAGGCCACGGTGCGGCTCGCTCCTGGCCGCGGGGCCTACCTGGTCGCCGCAACAGGTGCGGTGACCGTGAACGGGACCCCGGTCGGCACGCGCGACGGCGCGGCGATCACCGGCGAGTCAGAGTTCGCCGTCGTGGCCACGGAGAACGCTGAGCTTGTGATGGTTGACGTAGCGGTCTGACCCGGTTGCGCGATATCCTCGGTGCTCAACCACACCGAGGAGGGCCGGGTCGTGCGGTTTTCGCGTCTAGCCGGACTCTGCCTGCTGCTCCTGCTCCCGTGCGCCGCGCGAGCCGATGACATAGGTCCCGCACAGGCGCAGGCTCTGCAGCAGCAACTGAAGGACTGGCTCGCCGGCCTGCTGGGGCCGGCGGTGACGCTGCCGGACCTGCCATGGCGGATTACAGGCGAGCATGACCACTATGCGATCGCTTGGCCGATCCCCGGGCTCGCCAGCCCAGCCGGGGAAGCGGCAATGACGGCGAATGTCAGGCCGCTGGACGGGGGACGCTGGTCGATCGACGAGGTGACGATTCCGCCCTCCGGCACCCTCACCATCGCCCTTCCGGAGGCCGGTGAAGCCGGCAAGAGTGTGCCGGTGGACATGCAATTCAGCGTCGGCCGCCAGGATACCCACGGCACGATCGATCCGGGCCTTGCCACCGCTTCGACAATGCACACCGACATTGGCGACATGGTGATTGCCTCGAACAGCGCGAAGCAGCGCCAGGAGCAGCGCATCAACCGATACCGCGCGGACACCAGCCTGACACCGACCCAGGATGGCCGTCTCGACCTAACGATGAACGCCTCGGTCGATGGCTGGAAGTCCGCCTCGCAGATCAACAGCGCCACGCCGGTGGCGATCGGCATCGAGAGCATGCGCGCGGCAGGGCGCGTCAACGGCGTGAACCGCGACCGCGTCGCTGGGCTGCTCGCTGCGACCGGCGGCCTGATCGGCGCGCTGCCCCCTGGTATTCCGAGCAAGAGCGACGCGCTGCCTGCTCCCGCCCGGGCGCAACTGCGCCTGCTGATCGAGTCCCTGCAGGACATGCTAACCTCGGTGAGTCTCGAGGAAACCCTGGATGGGCTCCAGGTCGAAATCGCCGGCATGGGCGGCATGTCGATGAAGCACTTTTTGCTGGGCTTCGGCGGCGAGTCGCCGGACGGCCGGCTGCACGCCTGGATCGATATCGGCCTCGACGAGCTGGCAAGCCCTAGCCTGCCGCCGAAGGTCGCGGCCTATCTTCCACACCACGCCGAGATCAGGCCGAGCCTGTCGGGCATTCTGGCCGCCGACCTGCACAAGCTCGCCCTCGACGCGACCGAGGAGGGTGCGGACAGCACGGGCCTCGCCCCCGACATCGACGCGATCTTCTCGCATGGCGGCATCAATCTCGGTCTCGAGACGCTGTCGTTCGACCTGGGCCCGGCGAAGGTGGAAGGCAGTGGCCACGCCACAGTGACGTCGCCCGGGTCCTGGCACGGCGAGGCGCATCTGGTCGCGACGGGCTTCGACGAACTGGCGACCCAGGCACGCACGAACCCAGACCTGCAGCAAGCGCAGCCGGTCCTGGTCATGCTGCGTGGTCTGGCCAAGCCGGACGGCGAGCGGCTCGTGTGGGACATCGTGAGCGACGGCCCGACCCTGACGGTGAACGGCCTCGACCTGTCTCAGCTGGGCACCACCGACAAGTCGAAGGGCAAGCCGCCAAGGAAGCCCGGTCAGCAGCCGAGCCGGTAGAGCGTGACCTGCCGCTCGGTGCAATCCTCCAGTTCCAGGCTGGTCGGCACGCTGTAGAGGGCGAAGGCGGTCAGGCCGTCTCGCGGCAGATAGGCGCGTCCAGGATCGGCGAGCCAGACCTCGGCGTGGCGCGCCATGCGGCGCAGCCAGGGCAGGATACGCGCCGTCATCGGCGCCTCGTAGCATACGTCGCCACACAGGATGAGGTCCCAGCGGCAGACGGCGCCGACGATGTCGGTATCGGGCAACGAGACGGAGACACCGTTCGCCGCGGCGTTCAGCGCGATCGCGGCGCGTGCCATGGGGTCTATCTCCGCCGCCTCGACAAGAGCCGCGCCCGCCAGAGCGCACGCTATGGCGGTGATGCCGCCACCCGCGGCAAAGTCCAGCACGCGCCGGCCCGCGACGGACGATCGGTGGTCCAGGATGTGGCGTGCCAGCGCCTGTCCGCCGGGCCAGGCAAAAGCCCAGAATGGCGGGTCAACGTTGTGTTCGGCGAGCCAAGCCTCGGTGGCCTGCCAGATCGGCGTGATCTCGCTGGCGAGGTGCAAGGCTATCTCCGGAACCAGCGGCGCATAGCCGGGCTTGGTCTGATCCCGCACGAAGCCCGCATCGTGGCGCAATGTCACCTCGGCCTAAGTGACGCCAGCCTATCACGCCTGTCGAGGCATACCGCTTGGGCTTAGACTTGCTACGCCCACCCGACCAGCACAGCCGCCCCCACGGTCAATCCCACCTCGCGGTTGGCCCTGAACAGCCGCAGACACAACGCCGGATCCCCGATGTCGAGCACCGCCACCTGCCGCGCCAGCAGCAACGCCGGCACAAGCAACGCCAGATAGAACCAGCCGTCGAGCCCGGCCAGCCAGCCAGCCAGCGCCAGCAACAGGACCATTCCGCTGTAGCAGACCGCAAGGAACGATGCCGTCCGCTCACCAAACAGCCGCGCCGTGGATTTCACCCCGACCAGCGCGTCGTCCTCGCGGTCCTGGTGTGCGTAGATCGTATCGAAGCCCAGATCCCACAGAATCGCCGCGCCGTACAGCACCGCCCATGCCGCATCCATCCGGCCCGCGCCAGCGGCGTAGCCCAGCGGTGCACCGAAGCCGAAGGTTAAGCCCATCATGAGCTGCGGCCACCAGGTCACCCGCTTGGCCAGCGGATACAGCGCCACCAACAGCAACGAAGCCACGCCCAGTGCCTGGGCCAGCGCATTCAGTTGCAGCAGGATCGCCAGCCCCACCACCAGCAGCACCGCAAGGAACACCAGCGCCTGCCACGGCCGCAGCGTGCCCGAGGCGAGCGGCCGGCCTGCGGTGCGCGCCACCATGCGGTCGATGTCACGATCCCACAGGTCGTTCACCACGCAGCCGGCAGAGCGCATCACCAGCGCCCCAATCGCGAACAGCACGATCAGCCGCAGCGCCTCGCGCGGCGGCGGGCCTGACAACAGGATCCCCCACAGCCCGGGCAGGAACAACAGCCACACCCCGACCGGGCGATCGACCCGCGCCAGCAGCAGATACGGCAACCACGGTCGCGGCAGCCGCGCCACCCAGCCGGTCGCAACGATGTCGGTGTGGGCCTGCATCGCTGCTACTCTGCGCGCTGCCATGACCGGGTCAATCCGTCTCCACGTCCCAACAGCGCTGGCCGAGGGCGACACCGTCGCCACGACGGCGGCGCAGGCGCACTACCTTGCGAACGTCATGCGGCGTGGGCCTGGCGACACGCTGCTGCTGTTCAACGGCCGCGACGGCGAATTCGCCGCGCGCATCGAGACCGTCCGTCGCGACCGCGCCAGCCTTCGGATCGGGCGCCCGACCCGATCCCAGATCCAGGGTCCCGATCTGTGGCTGGCATTCGCGCTGCTGAAGCGCGACGCCACCGATCTTGTCGTCCAGAAGGCGACCGAACTCGGCGTTGCCGCCATCCATCCTGTCATCACCGAGCGCTGCAACACGCACCGGATCAATGCGGATCGACTCACCGCGATCGCAATCGAGGCGGCCGAGCAGTCCGAACGCCTGACCGTGCCGCAGCTGCACCAAGCGCGGCCGCTCGCAGCCCTGCTGTCCGACTGGCCGTCTAACCGCCGCCTGTTTGCCGCCGTAGAGCGCAGTAGCGCGCTGCGTATCATGCCGGCGCACGGGCCGCGCGGGCTGCTCGTCGGCCCCGAGGGTGGCTTCACGCCGGCGGAGCTTGAAGCGCTGCGGACGCATCCCTTTGTAGCAGCCGTATCGCTCGGCCCACGCATCCTCCGTGCCGACACGGCCTGTATCGCAGGACTGGCCATGTTGCAGGGGGTGGACTGCCGCTAGTACCATGAAACGCAACCCGTCACGCCTCGGAGCCGCATGTCCAATCCTGGAGACGCCAACTCGACGCCGATCACTTCGCTGAAGCAATTGGCCGATTATATCGCGGTTGGTTGCAAGCCGGCGGAGCGCTTCCGCATGGGCACCGAGCACGAGAAATTCGGGTTCCGCCTCGGCGATCTCGCCACCCCGCCCTACGAGCCGACGGACGGCCAGCCCGGCTCGATCCGCGACCTTCTCGAGGGCCTGCTCCCCTTCGACGGCACCCCGATCACCGACACAGGCAACATCATCGGCGTGAAGCAGGGCGACGCCGCGATTTCGCTGGAACCCGCCGGGCAGCTCGAACTGTCGGGCGCGCCTGTCGAGACGCTACACCAGACGATGGCCGAACTCGAGGCACACTATGACCAGGTGCGCAGCGTCTCGCGCGATCTGCAGATCGGCTTCGCGCCTCTCGGCTTTCATCCCACCGGTACACGCGAGCAGATGCCATGGATGCCGAAGAGCCGCTACGCCATCATGCGGCGCTATATGCCGAAGGTCGGGACTCTCGGCCTCGACATGATGACCCGAACCTGTACCGTGCAGGTCAATCTCGACTACGCATCCGAACAGGACATGCTGCGCAAGCTGCGTGCGTCGCTGCTGCTGCAGCCATTGGCCACCGCGCTGTTTGCCAACTCGCCGTTCTCCGAGGGTCGCCCGAACGGCTTCCTATCGTATCGAGCCCATGTCTGGACCGACACCGACAACCAGCGATCCGGCATACCGCGAGCGATGTTCGAACCCAGCTTCGGCTTCGAGCGCTACGTCGAGTGGCTGGTCGATCACGTGCCGATGTACTTCGTTTATCGTAATGGCGCATACATCGACGTGGCCGGCGCGTCGTTCCGAGATTTCATGAACGGCCGGCTGCACAACGTCGCGGGGACTGTCGCCACGATCGGAGACTTCGCCGACCACGTCACCACAGTTTTCACCGACGTAAGGATCAAGCGCTTCCTGGAGATGCGCGGCGCCGACGCGGGCCGCGCCGACGTGATGGTGGCGCAGTCAGCGTTCTGGGTTGGTCTGCTCTACGACGAGGCGGCACTCACCGCCGCTCTGGCGCTGCTGCGTGACGCGACCTGGGAGGACGCAGTGGTTCTGCGCGAGGCGGTGCCGCGCGAGGGGCTGGCCGCATCCTGGCGGGGCGGCAGCCTGCGGGACTTGGCGCGTGAAATCGTCGTTATTTCGCGTGATGGATTGCGTGCTCGGGGTCATCGCAACGTTGCCGGGCTGGACGAATTGGTTTATCTCGCTCCAGTAGAGGCAATTGTGGCGGGTGAACCAACTCAGGCTGAACATTGGCTGGCGCGCTATCGTCAGGCGTGGCAGGGTGACGTCAGCAGAATTTTCGGGGAGAGCGCGATTTGAAGGACGGGTCCCGGACACCTGTGTGCCGAAGCCCGCCCGGGGAATCGTGCATCGCGCAAATGACGTGATGGCGGCTGGAACTTCACATCGATCCACGACCCAAATAGCGGTGCCGAGCACGCCGGTGCAGGTTGTGGTCCGGTTGCGGCTTATCGGCCAGATGGAAGCCTGGACGCTGACCAGCGAGAACGTGTTGCCGGCTGGGCGGAAAACCCGTGCCCTGCTCGCCGTGATTGCCCTGTCATCGCCGCGCCCCGCTCTGCGGGGACGTCTTGCCGAATTGCTGTGGAGCCGCAGACCCGAGGAGCAGGCCCGGGCATCGCTACGGCAGGAAATCCATCGCCTTCTGGAATCATTGACACCGGCAGGAACCGAGATCCTGTCGGTGACCCGGGATCATCTCTCGCTCCGCCCTGGCGTGGTCTGGGTGGACGTAGATGAAGTGATGCGGGCGACCACCGACCAGCCGGCGTCTCTCTCGCTGCTGGAAGGCGACCTGTTGGAGGACCTGGACGGCATCGATCCCACCTTCGACGCTTGGCTGACGACCGAGCGCGAGCGACTAAGGGACCGTGCCCGCACGGTTGCCGAAGCCCTGCTGCGCGAACAGGTGGACCCGGAGGCAGCGATCCCCGCCGCGCAGCGCCTATTGCAGATCGACCGCGCACACGAGGGTGCCTGGCGGGCTCTGATGCGGGCGCACGCGACGCGCGGCGAGCGCGGCATGGCGATCCAGGCCTACGACCGTTGCCGCGCCGTGCTGGCCGATCTGCTGGACGCATCGCCTTCGACTGAAACGCAGAAGCTGTTGGCTGAAATACGTGGCCCCGCGGGTAGCCGCATGCCGTTGCGGCCTCCGCCGCCGCCCGCGGAGCCCGCCGCCGCCGAACCCACCGAACCGCCACCGGTCCTGCAGCAGCGGACGCAGGAGAGCCGTTCCACCCGGGGCGGTGCGCATGTCGGCGTCATGCCGTTGCAGCTTGTCGGCACTGGCGAAGAGCATGCGCATCTCGCCGCGGGCCTGGCCGAGGAGATCACCACGGCGCTCGCCCGGTTCCGCTGGATTTTCGTCGTCGCCTCCAATTCGCTGGTCCGCTTCGCCGCCGAGACGCGGGACGAGACGGCGATCCGGCGTGCCTTCGGCCTCGACTTCCTGGTGAACGGCTCGATCAAGCGGGAACGCAACCGGCTGCGCATCACGGTGCAACTGCTGGATCTGCGGGCCGGGAACCAGGTGGTGTGGGCCAATTCTTTCGACCGCCAGGCCAATGACCTGCTCTCGCTGCAGGATGAGATCGCCGCCGAAGTTGTGGCGCAAATCGATCCGCAGATCCTGCTGATCGAGGCCAGGCGCAGTTCCAGCCGCACGCCGGTCGATGCCAATGCCCATGACCTCATGCTGCGTGCGATCCCGCTGATATTCCGGATGGAACGCGGTCCCTACATGATGGCGGGACAATACCTTGCCCATGCGATCGAGCTGGAACCTGATTACGCGGCTGCCCACGCTTGGTACGCCTACTGGCATATCTTCCTGGTCGGTCAGGGCTGGGCGGACAATCCAGATACGATGATGGAACAGGCGGGCGATCTGGCGGAACGTGCCATCGTGCTCGACCCGTTTGACGCGCGCGGTCTCACCATCGCCGGCCATGTTCGCGCGTTCCTGCACAGGCGCCTGCGCGAGGCAATGGCGCTGCATGAGCGGGCACTGTCGCTCAATCCGAATCTCGCGATGGCCTGGGCGCTATCGGCCATTGCCTACGCGTATATGGGTGACCCAGACGAGGCGGAACGGCGGAACAACCGATACAAGCAGCTTTCTCCGCTCGATCCACATGCCTTCATCTTCGACGGCTTCTTTACCGTGATCCACCTGCTGAAACGCGATTATGAGTCCGCTGTGGCGACCGGTCGCGCTGTGACTCAGATGAACCCGTCACTCTCCGCCGGGTTCAAGCCATACTTGGCGGCGCTGGGCCATCTTGGACGATCACAGGAGGCGGCGGTCGTGCTGCGACGACTCGCTACGATCGAACCGGACTTCACTGTGGAGCGCTTCGTGGCCACCGCACCATTCGAGCGCAAGAGCGATCGCGATCATTTTGCTGAAGGCCTACGGCTCGCCGGCGTTCCGGACAACACAGCCGCGCAGTTGCAGGGTCGCGAGGCGCACTGACCTCGCCTGCCGTCTGAGCCAGAGGTATCCTCGCCGCCCACGCAAAGAGGGCTGCGCCAATGATGCCGCAGGCATTCCGCTTCGATCCGGTTGAACTGCCTCCCGAGGCCAGAGCGCTCCGCCGTGAAGTGCGCGCGTTTCTGGACGAGAACCGTGCCTCTCTTGGCAATCGACGCGATTACGACCAGACGTTCAGCCGCAAAATGGCACAGCGCGGCTGGATCGGCATGACATGGCCGAAGCAGTATGGCGGACACGAGCGCACGGCCTTCGAGCGCTACGTCGTGATTGAGGAAATGCTGGCTGCTGGCGCGCCGGTGGGCTTTCACTGGACCGCCGACAGGCAGAGTGGCCCGAACATCCTGCGCTACGGTACCGACGAGCAGAAGAATTACTTCCTGCCCCGCATCGTCCGCGGCGATCTCTCGTTCTGCATCGGCATGAGCGAGCCGGACTCGGGTTCCGACCTCGCGGGCACGCGCACACGCGCGGTGAAGGTGGATGGCGGCTTCCGGATCAACGGCAGCAAGCTTTGGACGTCGAATGCGCATCGCGCCGACTACATGATCCTTTTCTGCAAAATGGCCGACGCCGGTCAGGACGAGGTCGATCGTCATGCGGGCGCCACGCAGTTCCTGGTTGATCTGAAGAATTCGCCGGGCATCGAGATCAGGCCGGTGATCAACCTGCTTGGCGAGCACCACTTCAACCAGCTCTTCCTCACCGACCTGTTCGTGCCCGACAATCGACTGTTCGGTGAGATCGGCAACGGCTGGCGCCAGGTGTCGAGCGAACTCGCGTTCGAGCGCAGTGGGCCCGATCGCTTCCTGGTGCTGTTCAAGCTGCTGACCGAGATGGTGCGGGTTGCCGGCCCCAATCCTGACCGCGCCACTGCGGCGGCACTGGGAAAGCTGGTATCGCAGCTTGCCACGCTGCGGCGGATGTCGCTGTCGATCGCCGGCATGTTGCAGGAGGGACTGCAGCCGTTGAACGAGGCGGCGGTCACCAAGGATCTCGGCACGCGCTATGAACAGGATCTGCCGGTGGTGGCGCGGCAACTGTTCCCGGCGGAGCCCGAGCTGGAGGCTGTGGATACGTACGTAGCCATGCTGGCACGCGGCACGATGAATGCGCCACGGCTCTCCATCCAGGGCGGCACACGCGAGATCCTGCGCGGGATCATCGCACGCGGCCTCGGGCTGCGGTGAAGGAGGCGGGCATGCGCGATGAAACCCGGATGCTCTTGGAGAGCATGAACCGCCTGTTCGAGGACCATTGCACGAAGCAGGTGGCCGACAGCGCGGAAACCGGCAGCTTCCCGGAAGCGCTGTGGCAGGCGGTGAGCGAGACAGGCGTGCCGCTCGCCGCGCTGCCGGAGGCGGCGGGCGGCGCCGATGCCGAGTGGTCGGATCTCTTCGCCGTGCTTCGCGTCGCCGGCCGCTTCGCCGCGCCGATTCCGCTCGCTGAGACGATGCTGGCGGCATGGGTTGCGTCGGCAGCCGGGTTGGAGGTGAGCGAGAAGCCGATGACGGTCGGGCCGGTGCGCCGCGACGACAGGCTGACGCTTGAGCGCGACGGCAATGGCTGGCGGTTGTCCGGACGTGCCGGCAGGCTGCCGTGGGCGACGAGCGCCGCGCGGATCGTATTGCTCGCCGACGGCCCGGATGGGGCGATGGCTGTGGCGCTGGATTCCATCACGGGCGCGGAGGTGACGGCAGGACGCAACATGGCAGGCGAGCCGCGCGACACGCTGAGCTTCGCCGGGCTGCGGGTGGCGGGCGATGCGGTTGCCCCGGCCATGCCAGGCATCGATCGCGCCGCGTTGTATCGGCGCGGGGCGTTGGCACGCGCGGTGCTTATGGCAGGGGCAATGGAGCGCGCACTCGACACCGCAGTCACCTATGCCGGCGAACGCAAGCAGTTCGGACGGCAAATTGGCAAATTCCAGGCGGTGCAGCAGCAGCTTGCAGTGATGGCGGGTCAGGTTGCCGCCGCGGGTGCCGCAGCCGATGCCGGCGTGGAGGCGCTGACACTCGACGATCCGGCGAAGCAGGAGTTCCTGATCGCGATTGCCAAGACGCGCGTCGGGGAAGCGGCGACGCTGGCGTCGGAGATCGCGCACCAGGTGCACGGCGCGATCGGCTTCACCAAGGAGTACTCGCTGCAACTCAGCACGCGTCGGCTGTGGTCGTGGCGCGACGAGTTCGGCGGCGAAACCGAATGGGCAGCACGTGTCGGCGCTTATGTCTGCGCCCGAGGTGGGGACGCGCTCTGGCCCACGCTGACGGATGACTGATCGATCAAACTTGTGCCTGAAAAAAAGGGGAGATGCACAATGAGCCAGTTCACGCGCCGTTCCCTGATCCGCATCACCGGAGCATCAGCCGCCGTCGGTGTTCTTCGTTCATCTGTCGGTGTCGCGGCAGACAAGGCCGTCACGATCGGCATCGATCTCTCGCTCACCGGAGCCGATGCCGAAACGGCCGTGCGAATTCGTGATGGCTTCATGATGGCGATCGATGAAGCCAACGCGAAGGGTGGTGCTGATGGCTATCATCTGAACGTGCTGCTGCTGGACGACGGGACCGCAACCGCCGGTCAGTATGATCCGGCGCAAGGCGCGACCAATGTCCGCAAGATGGTCGCCGATCGTTCAGTGGTCGCGGCGCTCGGTCCGATGAGCAGCACGCCCGGCAAGGCGATGGCGCCGATCTTCAGCCAGGGCAACCTCGCCACCATCACGCCGACCTCGACCAATCCGGATATCACGGATCCGAAATTCGCCTCGCTGTACCGCCCGGCCGGCAAGGCGATCTATTTCCGTACGGTCACCACGGATGCCTTCCAGGGACCCAACATGGCGAACTACTTCGCTGACACCCTGAAGGTGAAGAGCGTCTATGGCCTGGACGACAGCGGTGCCTACGGCATCGGCATCGCCACCGCGTTCGAGGCACAGGCAAAGAAGCGTGGCATCGAGGTGCTGGGTCATGACCGGCTCGATCCAAAGGCAGCCGACTACACACCGGCGCTGACCAAGATCAAGGCGCTCGGCGCACAGTCGATCTATTACGGCGGTGACGCCCAGGCTGGCGTGAAGCTGGCCAAGCAGGCCTACGACCTCGTTCCGAACCTGATCAAGGCTGGAGGCGACGGCATGTACGGCCCGTCGATCCTGCAAGGCGCAGGCTTCCCGGCCGCCGACGGCTGGTACGCGACGGTCGCCAGCCCGCACATGATGGAGGATGCGGAGCTGCAACCGTGGGTGACGCGCTTCATCGCCAAGAACGGCGGCAGGCAGCCTTCGGACTACTCGATCACTGCCTACGACGCGGCGCTGGTGGTCATCGACGCAATCGAGCGTGTCGCGAAGTCAGGCAAGCCGGTTGAACGGGTCGCCGTACGCGACGCAATCCAGGAAACCAAGCTGAAGACGCTACAGGGCGAAGTCAGTTTCGACGAGAACGGCGACATCAAGCAGCGCGTGGTTGCTGTCTTCCAGGTGAAACACGACACGGCGCATCCCGTGGATGACCTGATCCACCAGTACAAGTACGTTGGTGTCGCTCCGCAGGTTTAGCTTCATTGCAATGTCCCACTGGCCGTCATTCCCGCGTGCGCGGGTACGACGGATGCGGCGGCGGCGCGGCGCTACCGTTGCTCCGTCGCCGCTATTCCGCCGCCTCCGCCATCGCCATCTCGGGCCGTCGCTTACGTGTTCCCACTGCCACTTCGTAAGCATGGCCCGCCTGGAACAACGTTGCCTCGGCGAACGGCCTGGCGATGAGCTGCATGGATACCGGCAGACCGCCGGAGCCGAGCCCGGTGCAGACACTCATCGCCGGATAGCCGGTCAGGTTGAACGGCATGGTCAGTGACGGCTTCTCCATCGTGCCCCACTTCGGCACGTCGGTGATCTTCGGCGCCTCGCTGACCTGCGAGGCCGACACCAGGATGTCGCAGTCGGCCATCGCCGCCTTCAGCTCCTGGCACAACGTGCGGCGGCGGCGCAGCGCCTGCACGTAGTCGGTGGCGCGAATGAATCCGCCCAGCGCCATCCGGTCGCGGAACAGCTCGCCATAGTCGTTGAAGCGCGTCTTCAACCACGGTTCGTGAATGGCGTAGGCCTCGGAGCTGATGATGATCCACCCGCAGGCGTGGTACTCCGCCAACGGCGACAGCCTCACTTCGCGGATTTCGGCGCCGAGATGCTCGAACACGTCCAGCGCATGATCGATGCCTGACAGCGTCGCGGGACTGACCGGATTGTCCGTCTCGAAAAAATGCCGCACGAAGCCGATGCGCATCCCCTTCACGCCCTTCGCGATGTCAGTTGTGAAGTCGGGCACCGGCCGATCGGCGCTGGCAGGATCGGCGGGATCGTGGCCGGCCATCGCCTGCAGCAGCAGTGCACAGTCCTCGACGGTCCACGCCATGGGGCCGGCATGGTCCATGCTGAACGACAGAGGCAGTACGCCAGCACGACTGACCAGCCCATACGTCGGCTTGATCCCGGCGATGCCGCACAGCGCCGCAGGTCCGCGTATCGAGCCGCCGGTATCGGAGCCGGTACCGCCCAGGATCATGCCCGACGCCACCGCCGCTCCGGTGCCGGACGACGAGCCGGAG
This sequence comes from uncultured Alphaproteobacteria bacterium, assembly GCA_963791495.1. Lineage (GTDB taxonomy): Bacteria > Pseudomonadota > Alphaproteobacteria > Acetobacterales > Acetobacteraceae > JAMXLO01. The sequence continues at coordinate 155,712 of CAWBST010000015.1, read as the reverse complement.
GTGAAATGCTCCGGGTTCCACGGATTGCGCGCCGGCGGCCACGGCAGGTCGAATGACGGCCCGCCCATCGCGAATTCATGGGTCGAGAGTTTCCCCATCAGCACGACACCCGCTGCAGCCCATTTGCGAACCGAGGTGGCATCCCGCGTCGGGACGTTGTGCTCCAGCAGCCGCGAATGCCCGGTCGTGCGGATCCCCGCGGTGTTGTAGATGTCCTTGTGGCCGATCGGGATTCCGTCTAGCGGCCCCTTCGCATTGCCCGCCATCAATCGTGTCTCGGCCGCACGCGCATCGGCCATCGCGCGATCCTCGGTCAGCAGGATGAAGGCATGCAGCGCGTCGTCGTAAGCCTTCACCCGAGCCAGGCAGTCCGTCGTCAACTCAACCGGTGACAGCTTCTTCTCCGCGAGCAGCCTCGAGGCCTCGGCAATGGTGAGGATCTGATCCATCATCGTACCTCCGGTATGAACATGTGCGCGGGTTCGCTCTCCAGCGGCATCGGCGTGTTAACCAGCGCAATCATCGCTTCCAGCATCCAGTAGGCGTCGTACAGCGTCGTCTTCTGCTCCGCGCTCAACGGCAGGCCGGTCTGCTTCACCATGACGTCGAATTCCGTCTCGCTGACACTGGGTTTCATGCGGACACCTCCTGGGCTGGAACAGGCACAGCGCGCACACAGCGCACCATCGCGCCGGTGGGCGACACGGTCACCGGAACCTCGCCTTGCGTGCAGAGATCGTCCGCATGGCGACAGCGCGGGGCGAACGCGCAGCCGGGCGGCAGATGCACAAGATTGGGCGGTGCGCCGGGAATCGTCTCCAGCACGCGGCCGCGCAGCCCGCCATGCACGGTGGAGGCGAGCAGCCCCTGCGTGTAGGGATGACGCGGGGCGCGCATGATCTCGCGCGCGGTGGCGGTCTCGACGAAGCGGCCGGCATACATCACCGCGATGCGGTCGGAGATCTCCGCCGCCGCGCCGACATCGTGCGTGACGAACACGATCGCCATACCGAATTCCTGCTGCAACTGCCGCAGCAGCAGAAGGATTTGGATCTGCACGGTCACATCGAGCGCCGTAGTCGGTTCGTCGGCCAGCAGCACGGAAGGCGAGCAGGCGAGCGCCAGCGCGATCATCGCCCGCTGCCGCATGCCCCCCGACAGTTCGTGGGGAAAGTTCCGCAGCCGCCGCGCCGCCGACGGGATCTTCACATGATCCAGCAGATCGAGCGCACGCTTCATCGCCGCGGCGTGGCCGATGCCTTCATGCTTCACGATCGTCTCGGCGATCTGCTCGCCGATCGTATAGACCGGATCGAGCGCCGCCATCGGCTCCTGGAAGATCATCGAGATCGCGCCGCCGCGCAGCTTCGCGAGTTCTGCCGGCGGCAGATCGAGCACCGGCCTGCCGTCGAGCCATACCTCGCCCTCGGTGTAAGCGTAGTCGGGCAGCAGGCCCATCAGCGCCTTCAGGCTGACGCTCTTGCCGGAGCCGGACTCGCCGAGGATGGTCAGCGTCTCGCCGCGCGCCAGCGCGAACGACACGCCGTTCACCGCAGCCACGTCCATGCCGCGGCGACGGAAGCGCACCGTCAGGTCGTCGACACGCAGCACCGGCGGTTCGACAGGCATGATGTCAGCCATGCTGCACCTGCTGCGCGTGCGGCAGGTGGCAGGCGACCAGATGCGAGCCGGTGTCGTCCTGGCCATCCAGCGGTGCGGCGAGCGGCGGCAGCAGTTCAGCGCAAATTGCCTCGGCGTATGCACAGCGCGTGCGGAAGCGGCAGCCTGAAGGCGGGTCGATCGGGTTGGGCGGATCGCCGGTGAGCGGCATCTCGGTGGTTCGCCGATCGGGATCCAGCGTGGGCTTGGAGGCGAACAGAGCGCGCGTGTAGGGATGACGCGGTCGCGCGTAGATCGATTCCACGGGACCCGGTCTCGACCACGCGGCCGAGATACATCACCAGCACGCGGTCGCTGACATATTCGACAACGTTCAGGTCGTGGCTGATGAACAGATAGGTCAGGTTGAACCGCGCCTTCAGTTCGGACAGCAGGTTGAGCACCTGCGCCTCGATGGACTTGTCGAGCGCGGACACCGCTTCATCGAGAATCACCAGGCGCGGCTCGAGCGCGAGCGCACGCGCGATGTTCACCCGCTGGCGCTGCCCGCCGGACAGTTCGTGCGGATAACGCCGCGCATACTGACGTGGATTGAGGCCGACCTGGACCAGCAGGTCCTCTGCGCGCGAAAGCGATTCGCGCGCAGGAACGCCGTGCATGCGCGGCGCGTAGGCGATGCTCTCCGCCATCGTCATGCGCGGATTGAGGGAGGAGTAGCTGTCCTGGAATACCATCTGCATCTGACGACGCATGGCGTTCACCGTGATGCCGTGCCGGTCGGCGACCGGATCGCCGTCGAAGACCACTTCGCCCGCATCCGGCTCGATCAGGCGCATCAGCAGCCGCGCCGTGGTCGACTTGCCACAGCCAGACTCGCCGACGATGCCGAGGGTTTCGCCCTTGCGAACGGAGAAGGAGATGTCATCGACCGCCTGCACCGTGGCAACCTGTCGGTTGAGCAACCCGCCGCGAACCGGGAAGTGTTTGCGAAGGTTATTAACCAGCAGCAGCGGCTGAGCCGGCCCACCACGATCGCGGGGATCGCTCAAGCTTCACCTCGCCCGCTTGCGGGAGAGGTCGCCGCGCAAGGCGCGGCGGGTGAGGGTGCCGGTGCAATCGCCATACCCTCACCCGGCGCTCCGCGCCGGCCGCTCCCGCAAGCGGGCGAGGCGAATGTCAATTGCTGCCTCACTTGTTCAGCCTCACATCCATTGCGGAGCGGAACCCGTCGCTCATCAGGTTGAAACACATCGATGTCATGAAGATCATCACCCCCGGCAGCGCTGCGACGTAGGGCTGCACATAGATCGCCTGGCGCAGCGAGTTGAGCATCAGCCCCCATTCCGGCTGCGGCGGCGTCACGCCGAGGCCGAGAAAGCTCAGCCCCGCCGACAGAATGATCGACACGCTGATCAGGCTCGTCGCGTACACCAAGATCGGTCCCAGGACGTTCGCCAGAACATGATGCCGGATGATCTGCAGCGTGGTGGTGCCCGAGGCGCGCGCCGCCTCGACGAAGTCGAGCTGTCGTGCCTGCGTGGTGACCGTCTCGGAGATCCGCACCATCGGCGGGATAAACACCACCGACAGAGCGATGACAGAATTCGACAGCCCGTTGCCCAGCAGTCCGCAGATCGCGATCGCCAACAGGATGGAGGGAAACGCGTAGAACACATCCATCGTGCGCATGATCAGCGTGCCGACCAGCCCGCCCGCATAGCCCGCGAGGATGCCGAGAAAGCCCACCGACCATCAGCGAGATCGACACCGGCAGTATTCCGGCGAGCAGCGACAGCCGGCCGCCGTAGCAGAGCCGCGCCCAGAGATCGCGCCCGGTCTCGTCGGTGCCGAGCCAATGGCCCGGCGTGCCGATCGGCTTCAGTCGTGCCAGCACGCTGCCGGCATAAGGGTCCGCGCCCGCCACGAGCGGCGCGCCCAGCGAGATGAACAGGATGCCGCACAGGATCAGCGTCACCGCGATGGTGACCGGATCGCGCAGCAGGCGCTGACCGACGGCCTTCCAGTAGCCGGGTGCGGCGGCGACCTGCGGCGTCTCGGGCAGCGGCAGTTCGCGGCGGATGAGATCGAGGGTTGCCTGCGACATGGCGCGCTCAGCGGCGGATGCGCGGATCGATCGCCGCCTGGGCGATATCGACCAGCAGGTTGAGCATGACGAAGAAGGAGGCGAGAACCAGGATGGTCGCCTGCAGCACCGGAATATCGCGGCGGAAGATCGCGAGGTTCAGCAGGTTGCCCGAGCCCGGCCAGTTGAACACCGTCTCCACCAGGATCGAGCCACCGAGCAGATAGCCGAACTGCAGCCCCATCAGCGCGAGTACCGGCGGCGCGGCGTTCTTGCAGACGTGGCGGATCACCGGCCAGCGTGTCAGGCCCTTGGCGGTCAGCGCTCCGACGAACTCCTGGCTGAAGATCTCCAGCACGGTCGCGCGCACCAACCGTCCGATGACGCCCATCGGAATGAGCGACAACGTGACCACCGGCAGCACAAGGTACTCCAGCCGTGCATAGAGCGGCAGCGAGTCATCGCCCATGCCCTGCGCCGGCAGCCAGTCGTGCAGCACCGCGAAGGTCAGCACGAGAACGATGGCGCACCAGTAGTGCGGCAGGCTGACGCCGGTGGTGGCGATCGCGGAGAACAGCTTGTCCGGCCAGCGTCCGTGGAACACCGCGGCGGTCAGACCGAGGATCGTGCCGAGAGAGAAGCCCAGTATCGCGGCCAGAATCGCCAGCACGAAGGTGTTGCCGAGGGCGGCGACAAGCTGGCCCCAAACCGGGGTGGCATTGAACACGGACAGGCCGAAATCGCCGCGCAGCGCGCGACCGAGCCAGAGCAGGTACTGCACGTAGAGCGGTTTGTCGAAGCCGAATGCCGCCTTCATCTGGGCGATGACCGCAGGCGAGGCCTCGGGCGGCATCAGCAGGTCGATCGGATTGCCGGGCACGATATGGACCAGGCCGAACACGACCAGCGAGACGCCGAGCAGGATGGGCACGGCCTGGATGATGCGGCGGGCGGCGAAGACGAGCATGGCGGGGACTCCGGCGCGGCCAAATTTATGCTGCATCGCAGCATTTGACCGCATCATTGCCGCGAAAAGCGGCGGTGTCCACCCCAATTTTTGGCCTATTTTCTAGGCATTTGATTTCCTTCGCCGCCTTGGCCTATCATGCTGCACTGCACCATGGCGGTTCAGGCAGCAAAGTGAGGCAGATCATGCACAAATCGGCTATTCACCCTGACGTCGTGCGCCGTGCAAACGAGCGTCGCGGCAGGCTTCGGGTGTTCGACAGCCTAATTCCTGAGCGAACTGCCCATATCGTGGTCGATCTGCAGAACGGCTTTATGGCCCCAGGCCAGATCGCCGAGATCGCTACGGCACGCGAGATCGTGCCGAACGTCAACCGGATCAGTGCCGCCCTGCGTGCCGCCGGCGGGCTGGTGGTCTACATCCAGAATACGTTCGATCCCGCCGCGGTCGCCTCCTGGTCCACCTTCTTCGAACACTTCTGCACACCGGAACGCCGGCGGGGTATGATCGAAACGTTCAGTCCCGGCGCTTTCGGCCATGCGATCTGGCCGGGCCTCGAGGTGCTGCCGCAGGACCTCGCCGTGCAGAAGCGCCGCTTCGGCGCGTTCGTGCCCGGATCGTCCGAGCTGCACGCGATCCTCCAGCAGCGCGGCATCGACACGCTGATCGTCACCGGCACCGCGACCCAGGTGTGCTGCGAGTCCACGGCGCGCGACGCGATGATGCTGAACTACAAGGTGTTCTTCATCGCCGACGGCAACGCGACGTTCAACGACGACGAACACAACGCGACGCTGTCGGCGATGGCGCACGCGTTCTGCGACGTGATCGATACCGACAGGATGGTCGAGATGATCGAACGCGTCGGCGCCGAACCGGCGATCGCATGAACCAACCAAACGACGAGGGGAAGACTTCATGTTCACCAGGCGTGGCTTCATCACTGTCGCGGCAGGCGCCGCGGCGCTTCCGGGACTGCCGGCGACCGCCGCCACCCCGCAGGTCCTCCGCATCGGCATGACCGCGGCGGACCTTCCCACCACCCACGGCATTCCCAACAACGGCGGCGAAGGTTTTCGCTTCCTCGGCTATCCCGCCTACGACTTCCATGATCAACTGGGACTTCACGCATCCCGACGAGCTTGCCGACGTGACGCCAGGGCTGTTCACCGCCTGGCGCATCGACGAAGGCAATCCCAACCGCTGGATCTGCGCCGTGCGCGAGGGCGTGAAGTTCCACGACGGCTCTGACTTCACCGCGGATGATGTGATCTGGAACTTCCGCCGCGTCTACGACGACAAGTCGCCGCAATACGATGCGCCCGCCGCACCGATCGTGCGCGCCACTCTGTCGATGATCGACACGTTCGAGAAGGCGGACGACAAGACCATCGTGCTGACGACGCAGTTCCCGTTCAGCTTCCTGCCCTATCTGCTGCCGCGGCTGCTGATCGTCAGCCCGACGCAGTGGGAGAAGGTCGGCAAGAGCTGGGCGGAATTCGCCAAGCAGCCCTCCGGCACCGGCCCGTTCAAGATCACCAAGGTCGTGCTCGGGCAATACGCCGAGATGTCGCGCAACGAGGCGTACTGGGACAAGACGCGCATCCCGAAGCTGGACAAGATGATCGTCTATCCGATGGCGGAATCGACCACGCGCGTCGCTGCGCTGCGCTCCGGCCAGGTGGACTGGATCGAGGTGCCGCCGCCGGATTCGATTCCGTCGCTGAAGCAGGCCGGACTGCAGATCAGCCTGTGGCCGTATCCACATACGTATCCCTATGCGCTGAGCTGCCTCGACAGCTCGCCGTTCAAGGACGTGCGCGTGCGGCAGGCGATCAACTATGCGGTCGATCGCGAAGGTCTGTGCAAGCTGCTGAACGGATCGGCCAAGCCGGCGGTCGGGCTGTATCCGCCGGACAATCCGGTCTTCGGCACGCCGAAGAACCGCTACACCTATGACCCCGAGCGGGCGAAGGCGCTGCTGAAGGAAGCCGGCTATGGGCCGGACAAGCCGATGAAGGCGAAGATCATGATCTCGACGTCGGGCTCGGGACAGATGATGCCGATCCCGATGAACGAGTTCATGCAGCAGAACTTCAAGGCCGTCGGCATGGACATCGACTTCGACGTGGTCGAATGGGGCACCATGCTGGTCGCCATCCGCAACGCGCCGACCGCGCCGCAGTCGCATGGCGTGGACGGCGATCAACATCAGCCTCAGCTTCACCGATCCTTCGTCGATGTTCCGCTACTACGCGATCGATAGCTTCTCGCCGACCAACTACAACTGGGGCCATTGGAGCAACCAGGAATTCACCGACCTGGTGCGCAAGGCGCAGGCGACGTTCAACGCGGACGAGCAGACGAAGCTGCTGCAACAGGCGCACGCGATCGTGGTGGACGAGGCGCCATGGCTGTTCATCGTGCACGATCTCAATCCGCGCGCGATGACGAAGAAGGTGACTGGATTTCAATCCGGCGCAGAGCTGGTTCCAGGACTTCACGCAGATCAGATGGGCTAGTGTCGTCTGTCATTGCGAGGAGCGAAGCGACGAAGCAATCCCCATCGTGCGTGCGCGCACCCGCTGAAGATTGCTTCGCTACGCTCGCAATGACAGCCTTCCATGAACTCGCGCAGCGCCCGCGCCCACTTCGCGGCATCGGCGCCGGACGCGAGGTGCCCGAGTTCGCTGTCGATCTCGAAGTAGCTTGCCTCCACACCTGCCTCGCGCAGGCTGGCCATTACGCCCGGCGCCAAACCTGGCGGGAACAGCTCGTCCGTGCGTGACAGCACGTACAGAACCGGCACGCGAATGCGCTTCAGCTCAGGCGTCACGTCATACGACTCCATTGCGCGGCCCAGTATGAGCAGGGAGTTGGCATCGAACTCCTTCGCCCAGATCGACGCCAGTCGCTTGATCTCCGCGTCGGATGCGTCCATCCCGTAGCGCTTCAGCGTCTCCACCCGCAGCGCCTGCATGGTCTCGCCCATGCCCGGCGTGTCGTAGTAGTCGCCGCCGTGCCAGTTCGTATCGCGTTCGAACCGCGCAAGCAGTGCCGCCACACGATCGCGGCTTTGCGCGCGCGGCGACGACACTACGGGCACGATTCCATCCATGTCGTCGGGAAACGTCACCGCCCACTGGAAAGCCTGGAACCCGCCGTACGAAGGCCCAACCACAGCGTGCAGATGCTTGACGCCGAGATGCTGCAGCAGGTGACGTTGTGCCGTGACGATGTCGGTAACCGTGATATGCGGGAACCGCGAACCATACGGCCGGCTCGGTGCGCGGATCGCGCGACGCGGCATTGGTCGATCCATAGCTCGATCCCAGCATGTTCGAGCACACGACGAAGCACCGTTCGGTATCGATTGGCGCACCAGGACCGACCAACGTGCTCCACGAGCCCTCGGACGAACCGGCACCGGACTCGATCATGCTATGCCCGCTGGTGTAGCCGTGCGTCACCAGCACCGCGTTGCGCCCGTCAGGCGCGAGGTGCCCACGCGTGCAATAGGCGATGGTGATCTCGGGCAGCACCTCGCCGTTCCGCAGCCGGAAGTCGGCGAAGGTGAAGCTGCCGTGCTGGGTGTCGCTCATGTTGATCCTCCTCGCGGGAGAGACGAGCCCCTCCCGCGAGGGGCTCAACGCCGATTACGCGTGGCCTGCCTGATACAGAGGGCCGCGCACGATCTGACCCGGAAGTGCGTCGGTCAGTTCGCCCTTGTCCAGCAGCACTGTGCCGTTGACCACCACGTAGTCGATCCCGACGGCGTCGCGCTTCACGCGCACGCCACCGGCCGGCAGGTCGTTCACCGGCTCGCGCGGCTTCGACGCGATCGTGTCGGGATCGAAGATGACGAGATCAGCGACCTTTCCGGCAGCGACGATGCCGCGGTCGTGCATGTCGTGCATCAGCGCCGTTCGTCCGGTGAGCCGATGCACCGCCTCTTCCAGCGTCATCACCTGCTGCTCGCGTACCCAATGTCCCAGCAGATGCGTGCTGTACTCATGGCGGTCGGCCGAGTGCGGACGCGCGCCGCCATCGCTCGTGCCGATCACGGTGTAGGGTGAGCCGAGGATCTGCTTCTGTGCCGCCGGGTCGTTGTTGCGATCGACGCCGATGAAGAAGGTCTGCAGCTCCTCATCCAGCGACAGATCGAGGAAGGCATCCATCACGCTCTTCCCCTGCATCTCGGCGATCTGCGTGACGCTCTTGCCCTCGAGCCCGCGGTTGCGCGCGTGCTGCGTCATGAATACCTGCACAAGGTCCCAACGCCGGTTGAAAAAACCGCGCGCACGGCCGCGCCGGTCGGTGCCGGGCCGCTCCTGCGCGACGGTGCCCTCCACCGCTTCGGCGCTCAGCGATTTCCGTACAGCCGGATCGCGGAATGCCCGCATGCGCTCGCCGTACGGCAGCGCCATTACCCTGTCCCAGGTCGGCATGCCGGCGAACAGGCTGTTGGGGTTCGTCAGATCCTCGTCCTGCGGCACGTCGAGCCCGAGGCGCAGGTCGAATATCGGGCCGGCAACGACGGAGACGCAGGAGCCGTAGCAGCGGGCGCCCGATTTGAACGAATCCTCCAACCAGCGCAGGTGCTCCTGCCATTCGTCGGGCCGCTCGATCGGCTGCGTGACGAGATTGTAGATGGTCGGCCGTCCGGCATGCGCCGAAAGCTCGCGCGCGAGTTGGCGCGTCGCCTTCGTGCCTCCTGGCGCGCCGCCGGAGACCTGCATGACGCCGGTGCCCAAGCTCGCCGAGTACGCCGGCAAGTGCCAGTCGCTCGGCGTCCGTGGCGGCGCCAGCGGGATCACCGCGGCCGAGCGGCGACGTGCTGAAGCCGAGCGCGCCGGCATGCACGCCCTCGCGGAGCAGCCTTCTGCATCGCCGCGATCTCGTCGGACGTGGCCTCGGCCCGCTCCGAGGCGGCCTCGCCCATCACGTAACGACGCAAGCCCGAATGACCGACCAGCGTGCCAACGTTGCAGCCGCGGCGTTGGCCGAGCGCATCCATGTACTCGGCGACCGACTCCCAGGTGAAGTTGACCCCCTGCCGAAGCACGCTCATCGGAATGGCCTCGGCTTCCGAGAAGAATTCGAGATACCAGTCGTGGTCGCCGGGACGTGCCGGCGCGATCACCTGGCCGCACTGACCGACAAGGATCGTCGTGTGTCCGTTCTGAACCGACGAGCCGCAATACGGATCCCATAGCGCCTGCGGATCGAAGTGCGTGTGGTGATCGATGAACCCCGGCGCGACGACGCGGCCGCCGGCATCGATGGTGCGCTTGGCGGCGGCACTCGTCTTTCCCACTCCGGCAATCTTTCCTTGATGCACCGCGACGTCGGCACTGAATGACGGCTCTCCGGAGCCGTCCACCACGCGTGCATTCTTGATCAGCAGGTCGTACGTCATGGCTCTTCCTCCTATCGGCCAAACTCATTCCGAATGAGGGCCTTTGTGGCGAGCCGTGTTACGAGTGAACCGGCTGACCCGCCAGCTCCCTTTCGCATCTTTGGCGTCAGGCTAGGCCGAAGTCCTCAATTCCAGCAATACGCCGGTTGTGCCCGCGCTGGCTCTCCTCGCGCGCTCGGTGATAGGCTGGTGCAAAATCATCCGGAGAGGAGACCGCCATGGCCATCATCGTCGGCACGGGCGAGCATCGCTACGAAGTAGTCGAGAACTGGGGCAAGTTGCCGGACGGCTGGCACTACGGCGAGGTCGCCGCGGTTGGCGTCGACAGCATGGACAACGTCTACGTCTTCGCCCGTAGCGAGCACCCGATGATGGTGTTCGACCGCGAGGGCAATTTTCTGCGCTCCTGGGGCGAGGGACTGTTCCGCCGGCCCCACGGCGTGCACCTGGCACCTGACGATACGATCTACTGCACCGATGACGGCGATCACACCGTGCGGCGGCTGACGCTGGAGGGGAAGCTGCTGTTGGAGATCGGCGTTCCCGGCGAACCGGCGCCACTATACGGCGGCGATCCGTTCAACCGCTGCACGCACACCGCGCTGTCACCGGAGGGCGACCTCTACGTCGCCGACGGCTACGGAAATGCGCGTGTGCACAAATACTCGCCGAACGGCAAGCTGCAATTCTCCTGGGGCGAGCCGGGCACTGAGCCTGGCGCTTTCAACATCGTGCACAACATCTGCTGCGATGAGGACGGCTGGATCTACGTGGCGGATCGCGAGAACCACCGCATCCAGGTGTTCGATGGCAAGGGCAAGTACCACGCCCAGTGGAACAACATGCACCGGCCGTGCGGGCTGTGCATGACGCGGGGGAAGAATCCGATCGCTTATATAGGCGAGAGCGGACCCGGGATGGCAGTGAACGCGAAGTCGCCCGGCATCGGGCCGCGCGTCAGCATCTGGACGCACGAAGGCAAGCCGATCGCGCGGCTCGGTGACGCAACGCGCGAGCGGGCCAGCCAGTTCGTTGCGCCGCACGGCGTGGCGATCGATTCGCGCGGCGACATCTACGTGGGAGAGGTATCGCGCACCGCGATGCGCAATCGCGGCACGCCGATAGCGCCGAACGAGGACATCCGCTGCATGCAGAAGCTGGTGAAGCTCGCCTGATGCTGAGCGACGAACGCAACCGGCTGCTGACCGAGGTCGGCCCCGGCACGAAGATGGGCGCGCTACTGCGCCGCTACTGGCAGCCGATCGCGGCAGTCGCCGAACTCGACGACAGCCCCACCAAGCCGGTGAGGCTGCTCGGCGAAGACCTTGTGCTGTACAAGGATCTTTCCGGCCGGTATGGTCTACTGGAACGTCATTGTCCGCATCGCAGTGCCGACCTCAGCTATGGCATCGTCGAGCGGTGCGGCCTGCGCTGCAATTACCATGGCTGGATGTTCGACGAGACGGGTGCCTGCCGTGAGCAGCCATTCGAGGACAGCGACGCCCCGCAGATCCGCTTCCGCGACCAGATCCGCATCCGCGCGTATCGCGTCGAGGCGAAGGCGGGTCTGCTTTGGGCCTATCTCGGTTCGGAGCCCGCACCGCTGGTGCCCAACTGGGAGCCCTTCACCTGGGCCAATGGGTTCGTGCAGATCGTGTTCTCGACCGTGCCCTGCAACTGGTTCCAGTGCCAGGAGAACTCGATCGACCCGGTGCATTTCGAGTGGATGCACGACAACTGGGGACAGCGCCTGGCGGGACGCAACGGCGCATATGCGCCGCGCCATCTCAAACTGGCCTTCGATGAATTCGAGTACGGATTGGTCTACCGCCGCGTGCGCGAGGACTCCGACGAGACCAGTCAGCTATGGACCGTGGGCCGTGTCTGCCTGTGGCCGAACGCGCTGTTCACCGGCAACCACTTTGAGTGGCGCGTCCCGATCGATGATACCAACACGCTGAGCATCGGCTGGTTCTTCACGCGCGTCCCCAAAGATCGCGAACCATACGTGCAGAACAGCATTCCGTATTGGTACTCGCCCATCATCGACGAGAAGACCGGGCGGTGGATCACAAGCCACATCATGAACCAGGACTTCGTCGGCTGGGTCGGCCAGGGTGCGATCACGGACCGCAAGCGGGAACATTTGGGACGCAGTGACCGCGGCATCATCATGATGCGGCAGCGCTTCTTCCAGGACCTCGACGCAATCGCCGCCGATGGGGAGCCCAAGGCGATCGTGCGCGACCCCGAGCTGAACCATTGCATCGAGCTGCCAATCATTGGCCGCAAGCAATTCATCGAAGGCCTGACGCGCGACGAGATCGAGCGGGAACGTCCGGGTATCGCGCCGCGTCGCGAATTCCCGTTCCTCGTCGGACAGCCTGACTCGGTGCGTCGCGCCTACGACGAGGCAATGGGGTTCAACAACTGACCCCTGTCATTGCGAGCGACCGTCAAAGGAATCAATGACAATCGCTGCGTTTTTTGGAGTGTCGTCGGATGCGCCGGCGCGCTCAAGGCTGGGCCCTTCGGCCCCCCGCCTTCGGCGGCTTTCGGCCTTGACCTCGCCGGCGCATCCGGCGATTTGGCCGAGGTCGCAACAACGGCGAGCTGTGCGCGTTGCACTGACGGGATTACGCGGCGCGCCATGCTGTGTTGTCCCGCATGATGGCGTTGAGGATGACCAGCAGCTTGCGCATGGTGGCAACGATGGCGACCTTGGCGGGTTTCCCGGCGGCGCGCAGGCGTTGGTAGGTGGTTGCCAGCGGCAGCTTGCGGCGGATCGTCACCAGCACAGCCATATAAAGTGCGGCTCGAACGCCGGGACGGCCGCCGGCGATCGCTCTTCTGCCACGGCGTTGGCCGCTGTCGTGGCTGAACGGAGCGACGCCGACAAGAGCGCTGATCTGGCGGCGGCTCAGTGTGCCGAGTTCGGGCAAGTCGGCGATCAGAGTGCGAGCAATCTTCGGACCGATCGCTGGCGCACTGGTCAGTCGTTCCTCCTTCTCGCGCCAGGCTGGCGTGTCGCGGATCGCGGTGTCGATGTCGGTTTCCACCGCGGACAGTTGCTTCTGCAAGGTTGCCAGCACGCGATCCACCGTCTTCACCAGGCGCGGCTGGGTGAGCTGGCGGCGACGATTTCGCTCCGCCACCGTCATGCCGATGATCTGGCGCCGTCGCGCCAGCAGTTCGCCCAGAGCACGCGCTGCTTCATCAGGAACGGCGCGTGGCTGTGGCTGCACGGCTTCAGCGAAGCGCGCAATGATCGCTGCGTCCAGCGCATCGGTTTTCGCCAGTTGTCCGCAGGCCTGGGCGAAGGCGCGGATCTGCCGTGGATTGATCACCGCCAGCGGCAATCCTTCGGCGGCAAGCGTGGTGGCGACGATGGTCTCGAAGCCGCCGGTCGCTTCAAGCACGATCAGAGCTGGTTCGGCCACACCCAGCCGGGTGACCAGTTCGCCCAGACCCGTTTCGTCGCGGGTGACCGAAAACGCCTCGCCCGTCGGACGAATGTGCACATCCAGGCGATCCTTGGAGACGTCAATACCGATATACATATGGTCCTGCTCCCGGCCTTGCTGATTCGGGCTCGACAGGCGGCCCATTCGACCGTTCGGGATAGACGGACCAGCGGAGCGGGCACCTTGCTCGCAAACGGGCTTCCGCGCCCTAGGAGCGCTCGGGCTCCGCTCCACTATCGAGCCAGCAATGCTAGCATCACCAGCCGATTTCTCGATACAAGGAGCGAAGCGACGTAGCAATCCCCATCCGGTTGGAGCAACTGTCTTCTTCGGCCGTTGCGAAGTCCATGCTGGCGCCATGTTCGCCGCCGTCAAGGCCGCTGCGCGCCGCGACGCGGTGGCCCGGATTGGATCCGGGCCAGCCTTGACGGCGGCTGCACCTGTCGCCGCATTGAGCGCAGGTCGGGACGGAGAAAGCCGGCTCGGTCGAACAAAGAAAGCATCGCGTCAGGCGGTCGCGGACGCCGCGGCCAGATGATCCCGCACGCGCGCATTGAGAATGGTGACGATCTTTCGCATGCAGGCAACCAGCGCGACCTTGGCCTTTTTCCCGTCAGCCCGCAGCTTGCGATAAAACGCGCCGATCTCCGGGTTGTAGCGCACGGCACTCAAGGTCGCGACATACAGCACGTTGCGCACCCCCCTGCGCCCGCCGCAGATCGCCCGGCTGCCGCGTCGTTTGCCGCTGTCGTCGTTCATCGGCGCCACGCCGATCAACGCCGCGACCCGCCGCCGCGACAACGTGCCAAGCTCACGCATGTTGGCGATCAGCGTGCAGGCCAGCACCGGACCGACACCCTTCAGCGCCGTCAGGCAGTCGAACAACGCCTGCTTGGCGCGGTCGGAGGCGACGATGGTCCGCATCGCCGCATCGATCTCCTGCAGTTCCGTCCGCAGCCGGCTCAGCCGTGCCCGCGCGCGGTCAGCCAGCGCCGCATCCGTCAGCCGACGCGACTGGTTCTCGAGCTGCACGATCTCCTCACTCAGGCTGCGCCGATAGAGCACATGCTCGCTCAACCGGTCGGCCACCGGGTCCGAGGTTCGCCGCGGCGGCTCGAAGGTTTCCGCAAAGTGCGCGATCACCGCCGCGTCCAGCCGGTCGGTCTTCGCCAACCGCCCCGACGCGCGGGCGAATTCACGCACCTGGCGGGGATTGACCACGGCAGCGATCAGCCCGGCCTCGGTCAATGCCAGCCACAACGCTCGTTCGTAGCCGCCGGTGGCCTCCAGCACGACGCGCTTGACGCGCAGCGGCCGCAGCCGCGCGATCAGCCCGGCGTAGCCGGCGGCGTCATTGCTGACGATGAAACCGCTGCCCAGAGGACGAATATGCACGTCCAACTGATCCTTCGCGACGTCGATCCCGACAAAAACCGTCTTGCGCGCTGCCATCTTATCCCTCTCTTGCGCCTACGGGCGAAAACCCAGGCAACGGGCGTGGGATGAAAGGCGGCACCGGAACCTGGCTCCACACGGGACAAATGCTCACCACGATTGCTTACGGTCGCAGCGCCGCCGTCTCCCGAGCTTCGCCAAGCTCGGGCAACAGTGGCACTATGGCGCAAAAGCGAAAGACAAGATTGCTTCACTGTTCTCGCAATGACAGCCTATCGATCAGACTCTTTGTACTGCTGGCGCCGCGATCCCGAGCAGTCGCGCCGCATTCAGCCCAAGGATCGCCGCGCGTTCCTCGGCGCTCAATGACGCGCCTTCGATGAAGCCGATCGGATCGATCTCGCCCATGTCGGCTGGATAGTCCGTGCCCACCAGCACATGATCGGCACCGTACTGCCGCACCAGATACTCCAACTGCGGATGCGTATAGACCAGCGAGTCGAAATACAGCCGCTTCAGATATTCGGTCGGCATCACGCGTATCTGCTCGCAGCAGTCGGGACGCGCGCTGGCAGCGTGGTCGATGCGGCCCGAATAGGCCGGCAGGTATCCGCCGCCATGCGCAAGCACCAGCTTCAGTTTCGGGCATTCCTCCAGCACGCCGCCGAAGATCAGGTGATGCACCGCCACCGTGGTGTCCAGCGGATTGCCGATCACGTTGGTAAAGTAATGATCGCCGAAACGCCGCGCCTCGGTGAACCCGGTCGGGTGCATGAAGATCGTCAGCCCGAGCTCCTCGGCTTTGGCGAAGATCCGGCGGAAGCGGTCGGCTGAAAGATCCTCACCAGCGACATTGGTGGCGATCTCGATGCCGCGCAGCCCGAGCGATCTGTGCAGCCGCTCGAGTTCGGCCACCGCCAGCTCAGGCGCCTGAAACGGTACCGTTCCCAGGCCGACGAAGCGATCCGGATGGCGGCCGACAATGTCGGCGATATTGTCGTTGATCGCGCGCGCGGTGGCGATGCCGAGATCGGGCGACGTTTCGTAATACGTCTGGTTCGGTGCCGGCGTGAGAGCCTGGATGTCGATCCCCATCAGGTCCATGTCGGCGAGCCGCTTTTCCACCGAGGTGAACTGCACCCGCGTCCGTTCCGACTGCTGCCTGTTCACCTCGCGCGTGCGCGCATTCGCGAACACGTCACGCGGCCGGCGTTCCACCTGACCCGCGGCGCGGAACATCGCCTCGGCTGCCTCGGTCAGCACGTGACAGTGGATATCGACAGTGAAGTGCTTGCCGCGCGGATGTGATGGACCGGGAAACCGACCCGGAATGCGGGCATCCGATGGAAGACAACTGAACAGCATCTATGCAACCCCCGTGTCTACAAAGCGCCTGGTCTGCGACGCGCTCATTCCGCCAAGGCCCATTAGTTCGAGCGTCCGGGCTTCGTGGGAAAAATCCTTGCCGGTCATCGCGCGCACCAGCGTGATCAGCGCATCGATCGCCGGTGTCGGCACGCCAGCGGCGGCGCCGAGTGCACTCATTGGGATCAGTCCCACCGGCACGTCCTCAGTGATGTACTTGTGGTCGAACGATTTTGGCGTGCCCGTCGCCTGATACGGACCGTCGCTGTTGGTCGTGAGTAGCTGACAGGTCTCCACCAGGTCGGCGCCGCGCACGCCATAGACGCGATCGAACCAGTCCTCCAGCGTCGGTACAGAAGCGCCGAATGCCGCAGCCACGGCCACGCGTTCGGCGTTGATCGCCTGGTAAAGCCGCGCCACCGACGGCGTCACGCCTTCGGCGTAGAACCTGTAGTTCTCGCCACGATCGATCTTGCCGGCATTGCCGATGCAGTTCGCCACATGCAGCATCGCATTTGCGTTGGTGAAGCCGGTATGGATCACACTCGGCGCCGCAACCGCATGGGGGAACAAGGGTCCCAGGCGGGCAAACACCGAAGCGATGCGGTTGCCCGGGAACGACGCGATCTGCAGCCAACGCTTCTTCACGATCGGACGGATCCGTGTCGGCGACAGCCGCCAGTTCGAGAACGGATAGTTGTCCATCTCGGCGACGTCGACGTCGGCGCGACAGCCCGCCGCAGCCAATGCGCGCCGCACCATCAGCGAGCCGCCGGTATTGCCCTGGATCAGCAGGATGATCTGCCCATCGCGCAACAACGGCGCGAGCGATCGCGCCACCGTCGCCTGCGCATTGCCGCCGGTCACCACGATGATGACCTCCGCGCCATCGACCGCGGTGGCGAGATCGGTCGTCGCACAATCCACCGCGGCGAGGCCACCTGGTTCCACATCGACGCCGCCATGCGCGCGGATCTCCGCAAGCCGCGTGCCGTCGAGATCGTGCAGCCGCAATCGATGGCCAGCCAGTCCCAACTCGGCAACGAGATAGACGCCGCCTATCCCCGCACCGATGATCGCAACCGTCGTCATGCGATCACGCCGGCCTGCCGCAGCCCACCGAGCGTGTCCCGATCATAGCCGAGCAGCCGCCCGAGTATTTCGTCGGTGTGCTGTCCCGGGGTCGGCACCGGTCCGGCGTGGCCCGGCGTCTTCGACATCTTCACCGTGACGCCAGGAACATAAAGTTCGCCGGCGACCGCATCCTCCATCTTCACCAGCATCTCGCGTTCCCACAGATGGGGGTCCTTCGCGACCTCGGGAATCGTACGCACCGGCGCCACCGGTACACCGATCTTCATCAGCGCCGAGCAGATCGTTTCCACCGGCCGCGCGGCGCACCAGGCTTCCAGCGCCTGGCGCACATCGCCACTGCCCTGGCCGGCGGTGATCGGTTCGCCTTCGCTGAAAGTGTCACCTGAAACCAGTTGCACCAGCCGTGCCGCCATCTCACGGCCCGCGGCCGAGATCACCACGTAGCCGTCCTTGGCGCGATATGGCGGCCGGCCGCCTTCGCCGCCTTCCTCGCCGGTGGCGAGATAGTAGGAGGTCGGAATTTCCACCATGGTCAGCGCGGAATCGAGCAGGCAGACATCGACAAGCTGTCCTTCTCCCGTACGGTCGCGATGCCGCAGTGCCGCCAGCGCACCGATCGTGGCGTGCAGCGCTGTGTAGCGATCTACCACCGATGACGCGGTACCAAGCGGCTGACCCACAGGCTTGCCGGTTAGCGACATTAGGCCACTCATCGCCTGGCCGAGTGGATCGAATGCAGGCCGGTCTGTGTAGGGACCGTACTGACCGAACCCCGACACCGACACCAGGATGATGCCGGAATTCAGCGCGCGCAGCTTCTCGTACTCGAAGCCCATGGCCTTCATCGTGCCGGGCCTGAAGTTCTCCAGCACGATGTCCGCTGTCTTTACCAGCGCGGAAAAAATCTCCTTGCCGCGCGGATTGCGAAGGTCGAGGCAGAGGCTCTTCTTGCCGCGGTTGTACACGGTGAAATAGATACTCTGCCCGCGCACCATCGGCGCATGCCGGCGCGTCTCCTCGCCGCCCAGTCGTTCGATCTTGATCACCTCGGCTCCGAGATCGGACAGGATCATCCCGCCGCGCGGACCTGCCTGGTAGCGCGCCAGTTCAAGCACGCGGACGCCGTCGAGACTGAGGCTCATCGCAACAACCCTCCATCGATGGGGATGACCACGCCGGTCACGTAGTCGGAGAGATCGGTCACCAGGAACTCGACCACCTTGGCACAGTCATCCACCGTGCCGAGTCGTCGCAGTGCGACGCGCTCCGTCCGATCGCGATTGGCGTCGGCGCTGCCCGGCATCACTGTCGCCACGATGCGTCCGGTCGTGATGGTGCCCGGTGCGATGCAGTTGGCGGTGATGCCGTACGGCCCGAGATCCTGCGCGAGATACCTGGTGTAATGCGCGATCGCCGCCTTCGCCGCACCGTAGTGCGCATAGCCGCCGTCGGACGACGGCGACAGACCGGCGACGGAACTCACCGTGACGATCTTGCCCGACCGCTGCTGCTTCATGATCGGTGCGACGGCGTTGCAGCAGTACACCGTGCCGAACAGGTTCATGCTGGTGACGAGATGCAGCAGCCCCGGATCCAGCGTGCTCGCCCTGGTATCCACCGGCCGCCCGCGCCCGCCGCCTGCATTCGCGACCAGCACATCCACCCGTCCCCATTCGGCGACCACGCGCTGCACCATCGCCGTGACCGCCGTCTCATTGCAGACGTCCACTTCGATACCGATCGCGCTGCCGCCGCCTGCCTGGATCTCCGCCACCGTGCTGTCGGCGGTCATCGACGCCGCTTCGGCTTCGAACTCCTCGAACGACCTCAGGTTCAGATCGGTGACCGCGACCTTCGCACCCAATCCTGCGATGCGCCGCGCATAGGCACGGCCCAGCCCACGTGCCGCGCCGGTGACGATCGCCACCTTGCCGTCAAGCTTGCCCATCGGTTCCCTCCTGCATGTAGGCTAGCCCAGCCGCCGCCAGATCCTCCAGAGCACTGCCCACCGACTTGAACAGCGTAATCTCATGCGCATCGCGCCGCCCGGGCGTTTCGCCGCGGCACAGCGAGAACAGGGTGCCGGCAATGTCCTCGCGGCGCAGCACGCCGTGAGAGATCGGCTCGATCAGATCGCCTGCCTCGGCCAGCGCCGCGTCAGTGTCGATGAATACGCGCGAACGCCGCACCGCTTCGTCGTCTGCCTCGCGCATCACTGGCGTGAAGCCGCCGATCAGATCGAGATGCGTGCCCGGCCGCAGCCATTCACCCCGCACCAACGGTTCATGCGACAAAGTTGCACAC
The DNA here is from genome assembly GCA_963791495.1 of uncultured Alphaproteobacteria bacterium. GTDB lineage: Bacteria > Pseudomonadota > Alphaproteobacteria > Acetobacterales > Acetobacteraceae > JAMXLO01. Next base: position 136,000 of record CAWBST010000015.1, on the reverse strand, counting down.
GAAACTATATCGGCCTGCCGTACCGCCGCGGCCAGATCGGTCACCGCCTCGCCCGCGAGCCTCCCCGCAAGACGCGCGGCACCGGCCAGGCGGATGTTCCAAACCATCACGCGTTCTATTGGTCGTACGGCACGATACGCCTCTGCCATCAGTCCGCCGATATGGCCGGACCCGACGATCAGCAGGGTCGCGGCATTCTCCCGGGCAAGAAAAGACCCTGCGAGCGCGGATGCTGCGGCGGTGCGGCGCCGGGTGATCTCGGCACCATCGATCAGCGCAAGATGTTCGCCCGTGGCGCCATCGCACAGCAGATAGCTGGCCGACACCGCCGGCAGTCCGCGCGCGCCATTGCCAGGAAATACCGACACGACCTTGACGCCGAGCAGACCGTTCTCACGCCAGGCCGGCATCAGCAGCAGCGAAGCTGTCGTGCCGTCGAGCTGCGCGATGTCGTGGCGATGGCGCAGCGGCACCTCTGCTCCCGATACGAACGCCTCGCGCAACGCTGGGATCAGCCGCTCGAACGGCAGCGCCGCCGCGGTCTGCGCGGCGTCGAGGACCTTCATGCGTTGCGCCGCGCCAGCGCGCGCACCTGCGTCTCAACGGCGGCCAGGTCATTCGGCAACACGCTGAACTGCTCCGGCCGATCGAACAGATCGGCCAGCCGCGGCGGCAGGGCCGGATGAATGCCGGTGACGCGTTCGATCGCGTCCGGGAATTTCGCCGGATGCGCCGTCGCCATCGCAACGGTCATCACGCCGTGCGCCGGAGGGTTGGCCTCCGCGGCCGCAACACCGATCGCGGTGTGTGGATCGGCGAGATAGCCGCACGTCTCGTGCAGTCGAGCGATCGCCTGTTCGGTGCCTTCGTCGTCCAGACGGAAGCCATGCAATACCGTGCGGCAGCGATGCCAGGCCGCGTCCGGCACGGCCATCTTCCCGGTGCGGCGGAACGTCGCCATCGCATCGGCCGTGATCCCCGCATCGCGCTCCAGCAGTTCGAACAACAGGCGCTCGAAGTTGGAACTGACCTGGATGTCCATGCTCGGCGACAGACTGGGCTCGACCGCGGCGATAGACATGTCGTTCGTGGCGAGGAACCGCGTCAGGATGTCGTTGCGATTGGAACCGGCGATCAGCCGCGCCACGGGCAGACCCATGCGCCGCGCCACCCAGGCGGCGAGGATGTTGCCGAAATTGCCGGTCGGCACACTGAACGCCACTTCGCGGTCGGGCGCGCCGAACGCCAGCGCGGCGGCAACGTAGTAAGGAACCTGTGCCGCGATGCGCGCCCAGTTGATCGAGTTCATCGCCGAGAGCTGCATCTCCTGGCGGAACGGCGCATCGGCGAACATCGCCTTTACCAAGTCCTGGCAGTCGTCGAACGTGCCATCAATCGCGATGTTGGCGACGTTCGGTGCTGTCACCGTGGTCATCTGGCGACGCTGGACGTCACTGATGCGATCATGTGGGTGAAGGAAGGCGATATCGACGCGATCACCGCCGGCACATGCCTCGATTGCAGCCGAGCCCGTATCACCCGACGTGGCGCCGACAATCGTCACACGCGCATCGCGAGCCGCCAGCACGTGCTCGAACAGGCGACCGAGAAGCTGCAGCGCCATGTCCTTGAACGAGAGCGTTGGGCCGTGGAACAGCTCCTGTACGAACAGGCCGGTGTCGAGTTGGATTAGCGGCACGACGGCCGGATGGCCGAAGCCGGCGTAGGCGTCGCGACACAACGTCGCGAGCGTGGTGGAGGGAATGGAGTCGCCGACGAAAGGCTGGATTACCCGTGCGGCAAGCGCGTGATACGGCAGGCCGCGCATCGCTCGCCAGTCGGCGGGCGAGAAGTGCGGCCAGGACTCCGGCACATACAATCCGCCGTCCTCGGCCAGGCCCGCCAGCAGCACGCCAGCAAAGTCGCGGATGGGCGCTTGGCCGCGGGTGGAGACGTAGCGCATAGGACTACAGTAGTGCGCGTTGTGGCCGGCGGGAAATGCCGTCAGATCTTGCGGCTGTCGTAAGCCCAGTGCAGCAGCGCCTGCCGTTGGCGACGACGGCACGTCTGGTCACCCGGTTGGCAGTTGCGCTCTATCTGGCGGATGTGCCGTCGGATCGCCTTCCATCGCTTGATCTGCCGACGGTCTTCCTCAGGCATGCGCCGGCCCATGTAGTAGCGGCAATACCACTGGAACCAGCCACGCGGATCGTCGGGATGCAGCCATCCCTTGGCGCGCCAGACCGCGAGCGGCTGACTGGCATCAACGCCGAAGCAGTTCAGTGAACAGTCACGCCGGCCGCCGGCAAGCCTGGCGTAGGAGAACCAGCTATCGGGAAACTCATCGCGCGAATCGGTCATATACTTGCCGCAGAAGATGCCCAGCTGCAACATCTCCCGTGGCGAAAGCTCCGGCCTGAACTCCGGATCGAAGCTGCGTCCGATCGGCGCGACGCATTCGTAGCGGTATCCCTGCTGCATCCGGTCGTTCACCACGACGACTCGTCTCGCCATTCGTGACAGCTTACGACCGTTTGGTCACGGTGAAGTGCAGTCCGCAGTTGCCGTTGGTCACGTCGCCTTCGATCCTTGACCCGGTCAGCCGGCCCACGAGCGTGATGCTCTCCGCGCCGCCGGTGACCGTGCCGTCCGCCGCGATCGTAGCATCGACCCACGTTCGAGGATCCCAGCGGAACTGGAAGGCGTTGGCGTTCACCTCGATGGTGACCAAGCCAGGATGCGGGCACGCGCGGCTGCCGGCCTGGAACCGCGTGCTCGTGCCGCGATACTCGCCATCGACCGTCGCTGCGGGCTTTGGCGGTGGCGTGGGTGCAGGCGCTGGTGGCGTTGCAGCACAGGCCGCAAGCACGGCACAGAGTGACGCGCGCAGGCACGCAGCTATGGTGTTCATTATGGCTCGTTCAGTTCAGATAGCGTGCCGTCAGATGCGCTTCGAAGTCGGCGGGATCGAGTGGCTTGCCGGTGGCCTCCGATAGCAGGTCGTTGAACTCGAACAGGCTGCCCCGGCCATGAACCTTCGCGCGCAGCCAGGCCAGCAGCGGAGACAGATCGCCGCGTCCCAGTGCTGCATCCAGGTTGGCGACCTCGCGCCGCGCCGCGGCCATCAGTTGCGCCGCCGCCATCGCGCCCAGCGTGTAGCTGGGGAAGTAGCCGATCGCGCCGTCGTACCAGTGGATGTCCTGCAGGCAGCCGTGCGCGTCATCCGGCGGCACCATGCCGAGCAGTGCGTGGAACCCATCATTCCACGCGGCCGGCAGGTCGGCGACTGCCAACGATCCGGCCACCAGCGCCTGCTCCAGGCGGAACCGCAGGATGACATGCGCGGGATAGGTCATCTCGTCGGCGTCAACTCGGATGAAGCCGCGCTCAACGCGCCGCCACAGCCGCGCCAGGTTGTCCGGTCGATAGGGCGCGGGATCGCCACCGAATGCGGACAACAGCTCGGGCCCGAGCCAGGTCAGGAAGGCATCCGAGCGGCAGGCCTGCATCTCCACGATCAGCGACTGGCTCTCATGGGCTGCCATGCCGGCCGCCTCGCCTACCGGTTGGCGCGCCCAGGCGGCGGGTAGCCCGCGCTCGTACAGCGCATGGCCGGTCTCGTGCACCACGGCGAGCACCGCCTGGGTGAAGTCGGTCTCGTCGTAGCGTGTGGTGATGCGGACATCCACGGGTGTGCCGCCGGAGAACGGGTGCGCCGAACGGTCCAGCCGCGCGTGGGTGAACTCCAGGCCCATACGCTCGGAGAGGCGCCGGCACAGCGCCTCCTGCACCGCGACAGGGAACGGGTCCACGGGCCGCAGCGGCGGCGGATTGCGCGCTTGGCGCTCTTCGGCCTGCGGCAGCGCACGGCGGAGGAACGTCTCATACTCGGCGAACACCTTGGCGACATCGGCCGTGCGCATGCCGTGCTGGTAACCGTCCATCAGAGCGTCATAGGGATCGAGACCAAGCGCCGGCGCCAGCGCAGCCGCGGCCTCGCGCGTCAGGCGCACGACCTCCTCAAGGTGCGGCCGTACCTGGGCGAAGTCGGAATGGCGGCGAGCCTCGCGCCACACCTTCTCGCAGGCAGAGTTGGCGCGGGCCTGTGCCTCGACGAGGTCTGGAGGCATCGCCGTGGCGCGGATATACGCTTGGCGCATGAGGCGCAGGTTGGCGGCGCGCCACGGATCATGCGGCGCCGAAGCTTCCGCTGCCGCGAGGTCCTCGCCGACGACGGGCGCGACCAGCAGCGAATGCGACATGCCGGCCAGCACGGCTAGCTGATCACCGCGTGCCGCGCCACCGCCCGCCGGCATCATCGTGGCGGCATCCCAGCTCAGCACCGAGGACGCTTCGCCGATCGTCGCGATGCGCGCGAAGCGTGCGGCGAGCCGGTCATAGGCGGTCATGCATGGTCCCGGGCGCCAGCCCGGCCTTCCATCGTCATGACCGGACTTGTTCCGGTTATCATGCGTTCAGCGCCTTTCTTGCCCAAAGGATGAAGATCACCACGAGCGCAATGGCGAGGCCATACCAGGTGATCGCGTACGACAGATGGTTGTTCGGCGGTCTCGGCAGGTGGCGCGCGGGGTCCGGATAGCGTTCCGGCGGCTGAGGCCCCAGCGCCACCAGGACGAACGGTGCGACGTGCTGCAGGCCGAGCGCCGCGCCGATCGCCGCTGTGTCCAGCGTGTAGAACTGCCGTGTCGCCGGGTTGTCCGGGGCACTGAACAGCCCAGGCTTGTCACTTGGCCGCACGTAGCCTTCCACTGTCACGTCGCCTTCCGCGCGCGCGATCGGACGCGGCCGCTTGTCGGGTACCCAGCCGCGATCGACCAGGATGATCTCATCCTCGTCGCGTTCCAGCGGCACGATCAGTTGGGTGCCAAGCTGCGTGCCTGCGGGCGTGTCTCGCACCTCTGCGCCGTAGGAGGCCGACAAGTCGTCGCGCAGCATGCCGGTCACCTGAACCTTGGTGTAAGGATCCGGTTGAGCCCCCACTGGTACAGCCGGCCCGGCCTCGGCGCGTGCGATCTGAGCCAGCACGCCCAGCTTCCAGTGCAGGCGTTCGACCTGCCAGGTGCCGAGACCCAGCAGCAGCGCCAGCATCACCGCCGCCATCGCGCCGGGCCACAGCAGCCGGCGCAGGATCATGCATGCTTCCGGGGGCATGCCCGGTCTTCAACCGTCATGGCCGGACTTGTTCCGGCCATCACAAGCCCATCTCGGTTGTGCGATGTCGGAACTGCACCGCTACTAGAGCCGCCTTCGCCGGCCGCATCATCAGCACGGCGAGCGGTATCGTCACCACCGGCCACAGCACCGCGTGCAGCCAGAGCGGCGGGGAGAAGCGGAACTCCACCCAGAAGGCCAGCCCCACCACGATGGCACCCAGCACAAGGATCACGCCGACCACGGCGCCGTCACCGGCGTCATGCGCGCGCAGGTCGAGGCCGCAAACCTCGCAGTGATCACGCACGTCCAGCAGATTGCGGAACAGCCTTCCCTTGCCACAGCGAGGACAGCGGCAGGCCAGCGCCACATGCAGCAGTGAAGGCGCCGGCTGCGCCACCCCCGAGTTCAGTGCGGGGCGACGACAGCGCTGGCGCCCCACCAGTAGATGCAGGTGAACAGGAACAGCCAGACCACGTCGACGAAATGCCAGTACCAGGCGGCGGCCTCGAAGCCGAAGTGGCGCTCCGGCGTAAAGTGGCCGGCACGGGCGCGGAACCAGCAGACGATCAGGAAGCAGGTGCCTACGATGACGTGGAAGCCGTGGAAGCCGGTGGCAAGGAAGAAGGTCGAGGGATAGATGCCGCCACCGACGAACTTGAACGGCGCGTCGGAATACTCGATCGCCTGGCACAGCGTGAAGCTGAGGCCGAGCAGAACGGTGAGGCCGAGACCGGTGACCAGCGTCTTCTTGTCGTTCTCCAGCAGGCCGTGATGCGCCCAGGTGATCGTGGTGCCGGACAGCAGCAGGATCATCGTGTTGAGCACGGGCACATGGAACGGATCGAAGGTGTGGATGGTAGAGGGCGGCCACATCGTCTCCCCGTTGCCCTGCGTCTCGGGGAACAAGGCGAAATTGAAGAACGCCCAGAAGAAGCCGACGAAGAACATCACCTCGGAAGTGATGAAGAACAGCATGCCGTAGCGCAGGCCGAGCCGCACAACGGGCGTATGCAGCCCGGGTGTGCGGCTTTCGCGGACAACGTCGCGCCACCAGAAGAACATGGTGCCAAGAACGACGATCGCGCCGACGACCAGTGTGATATAGCTGCCGTAATGCGCCGCGAAGATGATGCCAAGGACGGTGAGCAGGCCACCGATCGAGCCGGTGATCGGCCAGGGACTCGGATCGACCAGATGATACGGCTGCCGGAGACCGGAATTCTCGACCGTGGTGGTGCCGTGCGAGTCGCTCATGCCGAACCTGTTCTCCCAAGCCGCTGGCGCATCATCACGAAATAATCTGAGGGTTCAAGGGGTCTGCGTCTTCAGCGGACCGACATGCGGACCCGCCTGCGCGAGTGCGCCAGACTTCTCCGCGTCTTCCAACGTGCGATAAAAGGTATAGGAAAGGGTGATCGTGTGGATGTCCGCGGTGTTGGGATCCTTGGCGATCTCGGGATCGACCCAGAAGCTCAACGGGAACTGCATCTGCTGGCCGGCGGCAAGCGTCTGCTGGTTGAAGCAGAAGCAGGCGGTCTTGTGGAAATACTTGCCTGCGGTGTCGGGCGTCACATTGTACAATGCGACACCCGTCACCGGCGTCTTGGCCTCGTTGCGTGCGGTGTAGAAGGCGAGATGCTCGTCGCCCAGCGGCAAGCGTATCTCGTCCTGCGCCGGACGGAAGTCCCACGGCAGGTTCGGGTTGGTGTTGGCATTGAAGCGCACTGTGATGAACTGGTGCGTGGAGCCTGGGGCCGCTTCCTTGCCAATCTGTGGCGTGCCGCCGTAGCCGGTGACCGCGCAGAACACGCGATACAGCGGCACCGATGCGAAGGAGACGCCGACCATCCCGACGATCACGGCGGCCAATGTTATGCCGATGGTGCGGTTACTGGTGCGCATCGCGCCCCCACGTCAATCCCGCGAAAGCGGGAATCCAGCCCCGGGTTGGCTGGCCCCCACTTTCGCGGTGGTGACAATATGTATGCAGCCATGCATCTAAGACTTCGTCATCTTCACCAGAGTGATGGCGTAGAACAACGCGCAAAGCACCAACAGCACCACCAGCATCGCCCAGTTGCGCGCTCGTCGCCGGCGCTCGTCATCCGGATCGCGCGCCACCCATTCACCCGGTCAGCCGATCGACGGCAAGCGCGGCGAACAGCGCAAACAAGTAGAGGATCGAGTACTTGAACGCCACCCGAGCCGGTGCATCGTTGGTCAGGCTCACTCCAGACGCATCCTGCCGATCCCGCGCGACACGCCACACGCTGATGATGAAGCCGCCCCCCAGCACCAGCGCCGCCAGCCCGTAAACCGGACCGGAGAAGCCGATCAGCCACGGCAGCAGCGACAGCGGCACCAGCAATAGCGTGTAGACAACGATCTGCCGCCGCGTCTCCTTCGCGCCGGCAACAACGGGCAGCATTGGCACGCCGGCGCGCTGGTAGTCGGCGTTGGCGAACAGCGCCAGCGACCAGAAGTGCGGCGGCGTCCAGAAGAACACGATGGCGAACAGGATCAGCGGCAGCAGATCCATCGAACCAGTCACCGCCACCCAGCCGATCACCGGCGGGAACGCCCCCGCAGCGCCGCCGATGACAATGTTCTGCGGCGTGCGCCGCTTCAGCCACATCGTATACACGAACACATAGAACAGCACCGACAACGCGAGCGCCGATGCCGCAGCGAGGTTCACCGCCAGGCCCATCATGATGACCGAGCCGATCGCAAGTGTGACGCCGAATCCGAGCGCCGCACCTGGCTCGATGCGGCCGGCAGGGATCGGCCGGTTGCGTGTACGCCGCATCACCGCGTCGATGTCGCGGTCGTACCACATATTGATCGAGCCGCATGCGCCGGCCGCGACCGCGATGCACAGCACCGCGGTGAGTGCCAGCACCGGGTTTAGATGACCGGGGGCGATCAACAGGCCGATCAGCCCGGTGAACACCACCAGCGTCATCACCCGTGGCTTCAGCAACGCGATCCAGTCGCCGAGTTCGGCCGTCTGTGTTGTGACCGCCTCGCTCATCGAATCAGCGGATGCGCGGTAGTTCCGCGTAAGTGTGGAACGGCGGCGGCGAGGATACACTCCACTCCAGGGTCGTCGCACCCTCGCCCCAGTAGTTGTCCGCGACGTGCTCCCTTGAGGTGAAGGTGCGCCACAGCACGTACAGGAAAACCAACAGTGCGACGCCGCTGATATAGGCGCCGATCGAGGAGACGAAGTTCCACCCGGCGAACGCCTCCGGATAGTCCGGATAGCGGCGTGGCATACCTGACAGGCCGAGGAAGTGCTGCGGGAAGAACGCCAGGTTGACGCCGATGAAGGTCAGCCAGAAGTGTACCTGCCCCCAGAACTCCGGGTACTGGTGGCCAGACATCTTGCCGATCCAGTAGTAGAAGCCGGCAAAGATCGTGAACACCGCGGCCAGCGACAGCACGTAGTGGAAGTGCGCCACCACGTAGTAGGTGTTGTGCACGATCTGGTCGATGCCGGCATTGGCCAGGACGACGCCAGTGACGCCACCCACCGTGAACAAGAAGATGAAGCCGATCGCCCACAGCATCGGCGTCTTCAGCTCGATCGAGCCACCCCACATGGTCGCAATCCAGGAGAAGATCTTGATCCCCGTCGGCACGGCTATGACCATCGTCGCCGCCATGAAATAGGCGCGCGTGTCGACGTCGATCCCCGAGATGAACATGTGATGGGCCCACACCACGAAGCCGATCACGCCGATTGCCACCATCGCATAGGCCATGCCGAGATAGCCGAAGATCGGCTTGCGGCTGAAGGTCGAGATCACGTGACTGACGATGCCGAAGCCCGGCACGATCATGATGTAGACTTCGGGATGACCGAAGAACCAGAACAGGTGCTCGAACAGCACCGGGTCGCCGCCTCCGGCTGGATCAAAGAAGGCGGTACCGAAATTGCGGTCGCAGATCAGCATGGTGATGGCGCCGGCCAGCACCGGGATCGCCAGCAGCAGCAGGAACGCCGTGATCAGTTCGCCCCAAACGAACAGCGGCATCTTGTGCAGCGTCATGCCGGGCGCGCGCATGTTGAAGATCGTGGTGATGAAGTTGATGGCACCGAGCAGCGAGCTGATGCCGGCCAGATGCAGCGCGAACAGCGTGCAATCCATACCGATGCCGGGCTCGTAGGTTATGTTCGCGAGCGGCGGATACAGCGTCCATCCGGTGCCCGACTCACCCAGGAACAAGCCGGTGAGGATCAGCAGGAATGCCGGCGGCAGCAGCCAGAAGCTGATGTTGTTCAGGCGCGGGAAGGCCATGTCGGGCGAGCCGATCATCAGCGGCACGAACCAGTTGCCGAAGCCACCGAACGTCGCCGGCATGACCGAGAAGAAGATCATCAGCAGGCCATGCGACGTGATGATCGTATTCCACTCCTGTCCCGACGTGACGATGGTGTTGCCCGGGAAGTTGAGTTGGGCACGCATGATCTCCGACAGGATGCCGCCCACCACGCCGCCGATCACCGCAAAGCAGAGATAGAGCGTGCCGATGTCCTTGTGGTTCGTGCTGCATAGCCACCGAAGGACGAAGCCGGGCTTATGGTCGTGGTGGTCGTGAGCGTGATCGTGAGTGGCTGCCGACATCGTAAGTCTCCTTCAGGCGCCGACCAGGCGGGTCAGTGCCGAACCTCCGCCGCTGCAATCTGCTCGGTCCCCCGGGTCGATTGCCCGGGGGCATGGCCTGGTGCTGCATCCGAGAACTTGGTCTTCGCTTCGGTGATCCAGGCCTCGAATTCCTTCTCCGGCACCGCGCGTACAACGATCGGCATCCGGCTGTGGTTGGTGCCGCAGATCTGGTTGCACTCGCCATAGAACGTGCCGGGCTGGTCGACCCTGAACCATGTCTCGATGGTCCGTCCAGGGATCGCATAGCGCTGCACGCCGAGCGAGGGAATGAACCAGCTATGAATTACGTCGGTGCTGGTCTGCAGCACCCTGATATTCTTGCCGACCGGGACGACAAGCTGATTGTCAACCGTGAGCAACCGGAGCTGGCCGGGCTTCAACTGGTCATCCGGTATGATGTAGCTGGAGAAGTCGATGTTGTTGTTATCGGGGTAGGTGTATTCCCAGTACCACTGGTGCCCGGTCACCTTGATGGTGAGGTCGGCGTCGCGTGTGCGGTCCTCGTAATACACGAGGCGGAACGATGGGATCGCGATCACCACCAGGATCAGCACGGGAACCACCGTCCAGGCGATCTCGAGGAAGGTATTGTGCGCGGTGCGGGTCGGCGTGGGATTGCGGCTGGCGTGGTAACGCCACATCACCCAGACCAGCAGGCCGCCAACGAAAAGAGTGATCAACGTGATGATCACCAGCACCAGATCGTGCAGCGCGATCTGGTGAGCCTTCACCGGCCCGAAGGCCGGTTGCATGTTCATCTCCCACGGCCGCGGCGCACCGACCGCTTGGGCCAGTGCCACGCCTGGCGCGGCAACAAGCAACATCAGCGCGGCAAGCAGCCGCTGATAGTGCGACATCGGCCGATCCATCCCGCTTCGGTCCCCTAACCCGGACCCATCTCGGGCCGGCTCTCGATAGCGTGGCCTACCGGACCGCGTGCGTGAGATCAAGGGAGCAGGGGGCGTTGCCCCCTGAACCCCCAGCAAAGGCGAAGCCTTTGCAATCCATCCGTTTGGCTTGGATGGGGGTGAGGGCCATCGCGCGCGCAACCAGCATCGCAATAGGCCCTCACCCCCTCCAATCAAGTGACGGGTCCCAAGGGCTCGGCCCTTGGCGGGGTCCAGGGGCAGAGCCCCTGGTCGCGTCACGCGGCTAGGCGAACGAGCTTGAATATGCCGGCCGGTGGCACGCGTGTTGTCGTAATATGCGGCAGGTCCTCGGGTGCGAACAACGCTTCCAGGGCGAAGTCGGGGTGCCAGCCGAGCGCGCGCGACGCCGGGGCCATGGCCCGCTCGAGCCACCACAGCGGCCCCTTCTCGGCGGCGAAGTGGCTGACGAACAGGATGTTACCGCCTGGCCGGACCACGCGGCGCATCTCCGCCAGCAGCGCGCGCGGGTTTGGCACCACCGAGGCGACGAACATCGCCACCGCTACGTCAAACGAAGCGTCCGGGAAGTCGGTCGCCTCCGCGTCCATCTCGCGCAGACCCGTTACGTTGGCGATCTCGCGGTCGGCGACGCGCTTGCGGGCCTGTGCCAGCATCTCGGCGGAGAGATCGATGCCAGTCACCCGTCGGTCCGCGGCGTAGTAAGGCAGGGCGAGACCCGTGCCGACGCCCACCTCCAGCACCTCGCGGCCGGGGAGGCGGTTCACCAGGGCCACGGCGCGTTTGCGTGCCAGCAGGAAGATGCCGCCGAACACGGCATCATAGATGCCGGCCCAGCGCCGGTAGGCGGCACGCACAGCGTCGGCGTCCATGGCTGCTCCCGGTCGGGAGCGGCGGTCTAGGATGTCGCTCATGTCGGTTGTCTTCCTCCCGTGACCGTGCGGCTAGCAGGGCAGGGCCGATTTGTCTGGTGTTGCCGTCTTGTAACCCGATGCCTGGCCGATGCCCACCTACCCTGCGCGGTGGGCTTAGCTCCGCCTGCGGCAGATATACGCGAAGGCGGGCGGCACGTTCCCCCAGACCACGGGAGTGTGGCTGACATGGGCGAAGCCGCGGCGCAGTCGACGACGAAGGGCCCAGGCGCCGGGCAGAACAAGGCTTTGGGGATAGCCGAACGTCACGAACAACCCGCCTGGGACTAAGGCTCGATCCATGGCGGCGAAGACCGATTCCTGCAGCGCGATCGGCAGCAACGCCCAGGGCAGCCCGCACACAATCGCGTCAATCGCGCCGATGCGCTCGGTTGCGAGGATCTGGTCCAGGTCGGCGACGCTGCCATGGACGAAGGCGAGACGCGGGAATTCGTCCGCCAGCCTGCGCACGAAGGTCGGGTTCAACTCGATGCCGAGATAACGGCAGCCGGGTACCAACCGCCGCGCGATCTCGCGGGTGAAGGCGCCGGTTCCTGGCCCGAACTCGACGATTGTCCGCGCCGAGGCGAAATCGATCGGGGCCAGCATTGCACGCGCGAGCGCTGGGGAGCTTGGCAGGACGGCACCGACGGTCCGCGGCGACTGCACGAACTGCCGAAGGAACAGGGTCTGCGTCACGCCGTGCGTCATTTGGGGGCCGCCGATCAACAATGTCGCCGTTCGCTACACGCTGGAGTGTATTCATGACAACCCTCACTCACAGGCCATTATCCCGCGTCCCAGAGAACGCAGGTGTCCCAGAATCCCAATCCGCCAGACTGGCGCTCGGCAGTCTGGCCGCGACCGAAGCCTAGTCGGACTGCGACAGGTTCACGGCCGCGGTGCGACCGTTCTGCTGCTGCTCGATCTCGAAGCCGATCTTCTGGCCCTCGCTCAGGCTCCTGAAGCCAGCCTTCTGCACGGCACTGATATGCACGAAGACGTCCTTCCCGCCCGTGTCAGGAGCGATAAAGCCGTAGCCTTTGGTCGGATTGAACCACTTAACGGTGCCCATGGGCATCGACGCGTTGCCTTTCTGCCTGCGGGCTTTCCGCCTCCGCATACGGAAAGACGGACGCCCAATTGTACAGGAGCGCAACAGATGCCTCCGCGACGCTCCCGCCCCTGTGGCAAGGCCCCCGTTCCTTGGTTACCGAGCGAACGGTATTGCCCTGCCGGAGGCGACGATACGCGGCCCGATCACCCCTCGCAATCAATCCTATGATCGATCGTGAAGAAACTTGTCGTGCGGTCGCCGCGCCGGGGAATCCGCTTGCATCCGCCCAGGCGTTACGCCATCTCGTTGTGTGGCGGGCACTGATGCCGGTAGAGTGCCCCGTGTCTCGGAGGTTTTATGGGTAGCTTCAGCATCTGGCACTGGATGGTGGTGCTGCTGGTCGTCCTGCTGCTGTTCGGCGGCGGCAAGGTCAGCAGCCTGATGGGAGACTTCGCCAAGGGCATCAAGTCCTTCAAGAAGAACATGGCGGAAGGCGACGACGCCTCGATGGAGGCGAGCGCCGACAAGCCGCCCGGCACGATTGCCGGCCCTGGCGGCCAAGCGAGCGCCGCGAGCAGCCGCGAGCATACCACCGCGGCGCACTGACAGTGCCAGCCCGTCGAATTGGGCGGGTCGTCCCCAAGTCTTGAGGTCTAGTGGCCGGTTGTCCACAAGTTTTTGTGGACGATGGCTATTGATGTGTTGACGGCGGCCCTTGGGGGCACCGTATCTTGTGGTTGCACCACCTGGGGGACCACGAGATGGAGTGGGCCGAAGAGACGATCGTCCGCCTGCGGACACTATGGGATGAGGGGCTGTCGACCGCGGAGATCGGCCGACGACTGGGGGTCTCAAAAAACGCGGTGGTCGGCAAGGCGCATCGGCTGGACCTGCCGGCGCGACCGTCGCCGATCCGGCGCGATGGCTCCGGTGGTGGAGCGCCCAGACGATCAGCGCCGCGCCGGGTGGCCGGCCCGACGCTGCCGCCGCTGTCCAGCACTGGGCCGATGGGTGCCTCGGGTGGTGGGCCCGCAGCTTTGCCGCACATGGGAGCGTTCACGCCCAAACCGGCCCCGCCCCCTGTCCGTGTCGCGCCGCCGGCGCCGCGTCCCTACGGGCGCGTCGTCACCTGCTGCTGGCCGCTCGGCGAGCCCGGGACGCGGAGCTTCCGGTTCTGCGACGAGGCGTCGGAACCCGGGAAGCCGGTACTGCTCGGACCACGCAAGGCTGGCATATGTGAAAGTGCGCGACCGTCGCGAGGACGCGGCCTAAGGCCCGGTTCCCAGCTGCATGCCAGAATGAGCGTCGACGCCTCTACTCGCTCGCCGCAAGGCGGATGGCGCGTGGAGTTGCTGCGATGAGCTGATCGTGTGTGGCTGCCCGGTCGGCGCGGATGAAGCCGTAGGCTGGGTAATCGGTGATGCCCAACTGGCGGGTTGGCGGCCACCAGACCCGGACCACGGACCACTCATTTCGGGGCGAGACGTCTATCACCGACTGGTCCTGGCTGACGCGGTGGTGCACCCAGTTGGCCTGCGTCACCAGGATCTGACGCGCGCCGAGAACCTGTGACACGACGGCGACATGTCCGCTTGGCAGTCGGCCGGAGCGGCGCAGAACCAGCACGCTGCCGACCGATGGGCTGTCGCCGCGGGTGTAGCGTCCATCCGCCTGCCACCACCAGTCGGCTGCCGCGCCGGACAGTCGGACGCCGCTCAATTCGCGGGCGAAGGGGGCGCAGTCCAGCGAGACGGCGCCGCCGACATAGTCACCATCCGCTTCGTCCGAACCACAGGCGGACAGGAGAGCCCCCACGATCAGAAACAAGGCGGAACAGGATGCCGCGCGCCTGCGCATTGTTGGCGTTAGGGCCACTTCGTCTCGGGCGGCAGGCTCATCAGGATCGCCTCAACGTTGCCACCGGTCCGCAGACCGAACAGTGTGCCACGGTCATAGATCAGGTTGAATTCCACATACCGCCCGCGCCGCACCAGCTGATTCTCGCGCTCCTCCGCCGTCCACGGCTCAGCCATGCGCCGGCGCACGATGCGCGGAAAGACATCGAGGAATGCCAGCCCAACATCGCGCGTGAACGCGAAGTCGGCATCGACATTGCCGCTGAAGTGGTGGTCGTAGAAGATGCCCCCCGCCCCACGCGGCTCGTCGCGATGCGGCAGAAAGAAATAGCGGTCGCACCACGCCTTGAACTCGGCATAGTAGCCGGGGTCGTGACGGTCGCATGCAGCCTTGAGCGCGGCATGGAAATCGGCCGCATCCTCCACCGCCTCGGGAGCTTCGAGCCGCGTCGGCGTCAGGTCGCCACCGCCGCCGAACCAGCCCTTGGTGGTGACCAGCATCCGCGTGTTGAAGTGTGCCGCGGGCACGCGCGGGCTCCGCATGTGCGCAACCAGGCTGATGCCGCTGGCCCAGAACCGCGGGTCCGTCTCGGCACCGGGAATCTGCGCGCGGAATTCAGGACTGAACTCGCCCCAGACGGTGGAGACGTTGACGCCCACCTTCTCGAACACGCGTCCGTGCATCACGCTCATCACGCCGCCCCCACCACCCGGCCGCGGCCATTCTGTGCGGACGAAGCGGCCGGCGGGCTGTTCGGTGGGAAGCGCATCCTCGATCGCCTCGAACGCCGAACACAACCGGTCGCGCAATTCCTCGAACCACGCTTGCGCCGCAGGCTTCAGCGCGTGATGTGGAGGCATGACGTCCCTGTCGAAGACTGATGCCGTACTACTTAGCCGGCTCCGTCGTGCCGCGTCCAATCAGGGCGGCTGACGATTGCGAATCCCGCGCCAGGATCGGGATGATGCGATCCGCCATCTCGATCGTCGAGCGCCGATGCGCCACGATGACCCGCGGAATGGTCAGTGAGCAGATCGCGCGGTTGATAGCGCTTTCGTTCTGCTCATCAAGATGGCTGGTCGCCTCGTCGAGCAGGAGCAGGCGTGGCCGCCGGTAGAGCGCACGAGCCAGCACAATCCGCTGTATCTGCCCGCCTGAAAGCGAACTCCCCATATCGCCGACCAGCGTCTCGTAGCCCATCGGCATATGAAGAATCTCATCATGAATGGCCGCAAGGCCGGCAGCCGTTTCCACCAACCGACGGTCCACGCTCTCGGCGAAGCCCGCGATGTTGTCGGCAATTGACCCGGCGAGCAGCCGGTCGTCCTGCAGCACGCAGCCGATCTGTGCGCGGTACTGGCTCAAGCCGAGGGCATGAATTGGCAGTCCGTGCAGCGCGATCGTGCCGCTCTGCGGCCGCAGCAGTCCGGCCAGTATCTTGAGGAAGGTGGTCTTGCCCGAGCCGGATGGACCGATGATGGCGACGCACTCGCCCATCGCGACATCAAGGTTGGCCCCCGTGATGATCTCGGGCTCGTTGTCTCCATAACGGAAATGAATATCCCTGGCGCTGAGCACAGGATCCGCAAGCGGCAGCGATGAACGAAAGACGGCGGGCGTCGCGAGAGTCTCGGGCTCTGCCAGCGCGATGTCGGCTATCCGCTCGCCGTGCATCGACAGCATGGCAAGTTTGGCAAGCGTGTCGAGAAGCTTGCCGATCCGCTGGGCGAACTGGTCCTTGTACGCCAGGAACGCCACCAGCATACCGACCGTCAGCGTATTTCCCATCACCGCATGCGCACCGATGACGATGATCAGGATGCGATCGATCCCGAACAGCCCCATGCTCAGCGTACTGAAGACCAGATCGATCCGGGCGACCCGCACGTCGGCGCTCACGCGGTCGCTCAGATAGCTCGCCCAAAGGCCTTGCCGCCGCCGCTCGATACCGAGCGATTTGATGCTCGGAATGCCGCGCAGAGTTTCGATGAAATGACTGTTCTCCTGTGCGGAGAAGACGACCGCTTCCTCGTTGGCACGCCAGTAGAGCCGATGCGCCAAGGTACGGCCAGCCGCATACAGCACCGTCGTCGCAAGGCCGATCGCCGCCAGCAGAGGACTGTAGAGGAACATCATCACCACCAGCAGCGGGCCCATAATGCCATCAACGAGGCCTGACACCGGGCCGGTCGTGAAATTCTTCTGAATGGTGTCGATCGAGGTGAACCGCGAGGCAATGTCACCGACATGGCGTCGTTCGAAGAAGTCGAGGGGCAGCTTCATCAGGTGGCTGAACAGGCTCAGTTTCCATTGCAGCGTGACTTGCGCCCCTGCCGCGAGAATCGCCCACGAGCGGACGTACTCGGTCAGCACACGGAACCCGAGCAGCAACCCCAGACCGATCGCGACCAGCGTCAGCAGATCGCGATCCCTCGACACGATCACATTGTCGAGCACGAGCTGAAAGCCGATCGGCGTCGCGATGACAACCGTCTCCACCAGGAGCGACAGCAACAGGACCTGCGAAAGGGCCTTGCCATAACCCGCGGTGCGGCGAAGCAGATCCGTGATCTGCACCCGGCGTCGTTCATTGCCTGGTCTGAAATTCTCGTCGGGCCAGGCTTCCAGGACGATCCCGGTGAAGTGCTTGGCCGCGTCTGCGAGCGTGATCCGGCGCTCACCGACGCGTGGATCGTGGATGGTCAGATGTGCCCCGGCACGCGTCAGCACGACGAAATGATTGTGCTCCCAGTGCAGGATGCAGGGCAGGCGCAGTTGCTTCAGATGGTGCAGCTCGGCCCGCAGCGCGCGCGTATTGAGATGGATATCACCGGCGACATGGATCAGGTCGCGCAGCGTCGTGCCCTTGAGCGAAATATCGTGATGGCGGCGGATCGCGGGAAGGTCCATCCGGTGGCCATGGGCACCGGACACCATGGCCAGACACGCGATGCCGCACTCAGCGGCCTCGGACTGAAGGACGATCGGTGTCCTGCGCATTCGATCTCCCGCGCCAGTGCGGACTTTGGGTCAGAGGCTGCGACGCAAGCTGAAGAGCGGCTCGAGGATCCACTCGTACAGGCGGCGTCGATCGAGCAGCACGTAAGCGTCCACCTGCATGCTGGCGCGCAGCGGTTGCTCGCGGCCATAGACGTTGACGTAAGCATCGTCCGGCCGGACATCGACCCGGTAGTAGGTCATCTTCTGCGCCTCGATCGGCAGTGACTTGATCTGCTCGTCCGTCAATGCCGCCCGCGACACGCCGACCACCGTCCCCTGGTACTGCCCGAACTTCTGGTAGGGAAAGGCATCGTAGCGCAGTAACACGCGCTCACCGGGCGCAATGAACCCGACCGCGCTGCTCGGAGCGACCAGCTCAGCCAGCAGGGCGCTGGTCGGCACGATCGTTAGCAGCGGGGCGTTGGCTGCCACCGGCTGCCCAACATGGCCATCGATGGCAGTGACATAGCCATCGCTGGGTGCGCGGATTTCAACCGAACGGCTGGCCTCGCTGTTGGCCACCTTCTGGTCAATGTCGAGAATCTGCTTGCGCACGGCGCTGATGTCGGCATCGGTCTGCGGATCATTGCTACGCAGCTGGAACTCGGCGTCGGTCAGCTGCGCCTCCAGCTGCAGCTTGTTGTTTCTGAGATTTTCCAGTTGGCTCTTGGCCTGCATCCATGCCTGCTGACGAACCTGAAGTTCATTCACCGATGTAATGCCTTTTGTCACGTAGCTACTGAAATCGGCAAACTGCCGCTGAAGAACATCGGTGAACGTAGACTGCACGCTGACCTGCACGCTTGCCTGCAGGACCTGCGCGCGCAGATTTGCCACCTTCTCTCGCAAATCGCGGTTCTTCGATGCCCGCAGCCTTTCCTTCGTCTCGATCTGCTCTGCAAGCAGGTCGCGCTGGTGTCTCAGTGACGCAAGTATCTTCTCCTGTGTCGCGCCATCACTGCTCGTCGTATCGGTATCCAGCACGTACAACACGTCGCCGGCGTGCACCTCTTGGTCATTCGACACGTTGCTTGACCGGATGGCGCCGCTCTGGGGTGCAGAGACCTTCACCAGTCCCGACGAAGGTAGCATCAATCCGCGCAGGTTCGTGCGGCGGGCATAACTGCCGAACACCACGGCCGCCACCATAGCCACGACCAGCACGCAGGACGAGAAGGATACCAATCTGATTGGCGGCGACAGCGAAATGGTTGGCTCGCCCAACCATGCACCCTGACGCGCCGCAATCGATTGAGGACGGAAGAGTGGTGCTGCGCGCATGTCACGGCGGTGGATCTCCCCCGACGCGCGCCGGGGGAGATCTCTGGCATCAGCCGAAGTTGCTCTGGAAACCCAGAATGTTCAGGTTGCTGCCGTTCAACAGCCTAAGGTTGATAAGGCCGCTTTGGTTCCCTCGGTTGGAAACGAACAGGAACCCGCCGCCGCCGCCACTACCGTTGCCGCCCGCTACGAGGTCGAGATCGCGATCGTCCAATTCTGTCGGGGTGTCGATAGTTTGGGTATTCATAAAAGTGTCTCCTATACGCGTTTACTGCACCCCGACGACCAAGACGGGGCAGCTCTATAATCGCGTGATCGAGAAGACGGTCAATGGAAACCTCACTGTGCCAAACAATTAGCCTTGATTACTTTGATACTTGAATTGTTGGATACGCAGCAAATTATGGAGTCACAACCATTTATATTGCCAATTTTAATGTTGTTCAGCACCGAAATCTCTTGGGAGCGGCCCGTGGGGGAAATTCACAGCGTCTATTGGCCTCTGCAGCGTCCAATATTTTCTCAACCATGAACTTGACAATGGATACTTGGCCGCTTGTACTCTTGTAGAAATACTCGAGGATCACCTTACTGTTTGCTGGTGGTGGGGATCCATCGGATCCACCTTGAGTTGTCGGCCACGACAGTGGCCCTCCAGAAAAGCAAGCAGGCAGTCAATCATCCGCGCATCGGCTGCATAGATGACGAACCGGCTCCGGCGCCGCTGTGTCACCAGCCGCGCACGTACTAGCTGCTGGAAATGAAACGACAGGGAAGCAGGTGGAACGCCAAGTCGAGCCGCGATGACGCCGGCCGGCAGCCCCTCGGCTCCGCTGGCCGCGAGCAGGCTGACCAGCTCCAGTCGAATATCCTGCGCCAGGGCGCCCAGCGCGAGCACGGCCGTTTCACGCCGCACTGTTGCCCCGCATCGGCTGGTCGTTGTGGGTCATGAGCACGTTGCCCTCCCGGCACTGCCTGTGCCTGCGATCGGGTGACCTGTCATTCCCCGCCTGACGCCGGATAGGACCAACGATCCGTCACAAACTCCGGCGTGGCGGATCAACCTTAGGCTCATCCGCCGATACCTTTGGACATTGCGCCCGCGCGAAAAGCCCGCAAGCTTGCCTGCGGTAAAATTTTATGAAGACCGCGGTTTTCTGCCCAGTTTCCCGTGGAGGTTGCCGCGAACCCGCGTGCCATCCAACCGGGCAGCGAGTTGCAGGGCCCCCGCCCCGTCATTAGTATGCCCCGCGTGACCGCTACCGGCGGTACGGAGGCTGGGATCCGGGCAGACCGCGGGGTCTGTCCGCGGCAAGGCGCGTCCTGCGGCTGGCCGAGGATTCGATTTTGTCGAGGGAAACAATGGCTGAGTTGTCCGCCGCGAGTATCGCCCACCATGGTCATCCCGACGTCACCAAACGAGACTTCCTGAAGCTGGTCACCGGCGCCACCGCCGGCATCGGTGCCGCCGCCGCCGCCTGGAGCTTCATCGACTACATGAACCCCTCGAAGGACGTATTGGCGCTGTCCGCCATCGATGTCGACCTGACGCCGATCGTGGTCGGCCAGGGCATCACCGTGCTCTGGCAGGGCAAGCCGATCTTCGTCCGTCACCGCACCGACCAGGAGATCAAGGAAGCCGAGGACGTGCAGCTGTCGCAGCTCATCGAACCGCAGCCGGATTCGGCGCGCGTGAAGCCCGGTCACGCTCCGTGGATCATCTTGATTGGCATCTGCACCCACCTCGGCTGCGTGCCGCTCGGCAACAAGCCGACCGACCCGCGCGGCGACTGGGGTGGCTGGTTCTGCCCCTGCCACGGCAGCCAGTACGACACGTCAGGACGCGTTCGTCACGGGCCGGCCCCAGCCAACCTGGCGCTGCCGCCCTACGCATTTGAGTCCGACACCAAGATCAAGATCGGCTGACGAAGGAAATCGCCCGATGGCCGGCCAGCAGCAGAGCGAGTTCAGCAATCCGCTGATCAACTGGATCGATACCCGTCTGCCCATCTTCACGATGATGCAGAAGGAGTACGGGGTTTTTCCCACGCCCAAGAACTTCAACTACTTCTGGAATTTCGGCGCGCTCGCCATGGTGACCATGGTGATCATGATCGCCACCGGGATCTTCCTGGCGATGAACTACCAGCCCAACGCCGCGCTCGCCTTCGACTCCGTGCAGCACATCATGCGCGACGTGAACTACGGCTGGCTGCTCCGCTACGTGCACCAGAACGGTGCATCGATGTTCTTCATCGTCACCTACATCCACATCTTCCGCGGCATGTACTACGGCTCCTACAAGTCGCCGCGCGAGTTGCTGTGGATGATCGGCGTGGTGATTCTGTTGCTCATGATGGCGACCGCCTTCATGGGCTACGTGTTGCCCTGGGGGCAGATGTCGTACTGGGGCGCCACGGTCATCACCAACCTGTTCTCCGCGTTCCCCATCGTCGGGCACCCGATCGTGACCTGGCTGTGGGGCGGGTTCAGCGTCGACAATGCCACGCTCAATCGGTTTTTCTCGCTGCACTATCTGCTGCCGTTCGTGCTTGTCGGCGTCGTCTTCCTCCATGTCGCCGCGTTGCACATTGTCGGATCCAACAATCCGCTCGGCATCGATGTGAAATCGCCGCAGGACACCGTGCCGTTCCACCCTTACTACACGGTGAAGGACAGCGTCGGCCTGTGCGTCTTCCTGCTGATCTTCGCCGTTCTGGTGTTCTTCGCGCCGAACTTCCTTGGCGACGCCAACAATTTCATTCCGGCGAACCCGCTGCAGACGCCGGCCGACATCGTGCCCGAGTGGTACTTCCTGCCGTACTACGCGATCCTGCGCTCAGTGCCGAACAAGCTGCTCGGCGTGTGCATGATGTTTGGCTCGATCCTCATCCTGTTCATCCTGCCATGGCTAGATACCTCGCGGGTGCGCAGCGCGCGCTTCCGCCCGATCTACCGCCAGATCATCTGGGTGTGGGTCGTTGCGGTGATCGTCCTTGGCGTGTGTGGAGCGCACAAGCCGGAAGGCATCTGGGTGGTGCTGAGCCGTATCGGCACACTTTACTATTATCTGCATTTCCTGGTCATCCTGCCCATCCTGGGCAAGCTCGAACGGCCGCTGCCGCTGCCCGAGAGCATCAGTCGACCCGTCATTGGCGGGGGTGGACCTATTCCTTCGGGAGCCACTGCCCGGCCGATGGAGAAGGCGTGATGCGTGTGCTCTACCCGATCATCGTAGCGGCGCTGCTCGCCGGCGCGGTCGCCACGCCCGCCACCGCGCAGGAGGCTCCGACGCCGCCGGCGCAACACTGGAGCTTCGATGGTCCGTTCGGCAGCCTCGACATCGCCGCCGCGCAGCGCGGCTTTCAGGTGTACACCGAGATCTGCGCGGTCTGCCATTCGCTCGAGTACCTGCACTACCGCGATCTCGCCGGCATCGGACTGACCGCGGATCAGATCAAGGCCATCGCTGCGGCCGTCACGGTACCGCAGGGGCTCGACGACAATGGCGAACCGAAAGATGGACCGGCAACGCCAGCGGATCAGTTCAAGGTACCCTACCCGCTGCCGAACCCGCTGCAGCAAGGGGTGACCCATACCAACGAGAAGGCGGACCGAGCGGCCCACAACGGCGCCCTGCCGCCGGATCTGTCGTTGATCGTCAATGCCCGCCCGGGGCATGCAGATTATATCTACGCGGTTCTAACCGGATTCGCCGATCCGCCGGCCAGCATGAAGATGCAGGAGGGGATGAACTACGACAAATACTTCCCCGGCAACCAGATCGCCATGCCGCCGCCGCTGCACGAGGACCAGGTGACCTACGCCGACGGCACAAAAGCCACTGTCGACCAGATGGCGCATGACGTCGTCACGTTCCTGGCCTGGGCCGCCAACCCGGAAATGGTCGAGCGCAAGCAGATCGGCTGGCGCTGGGTGCTGTTCTTCCTGATCATGGCCGGCCTCACGTATGCGGTGAAACGCAAGGTCTGGGCCGACGTCCACTGACCATGATTGAGCCCGTCATCGGCGTCATCGGCGGCTCGGGCATCTATGACATCGAGGGACTCGAGGACAAGGTATGGCGTCAGGTTGCCACGCCGTGGGGCATGCCGTCGGATGCACTGCTGTTCGGACGTCTCGCTGATGTACGCTGCGTGTTTCTGCCACGACACGGACGTGGACACCCGCTGTCGCCGACGCACCTCAACTATCGCGCCAACATCGACGCACTGAAGCGCTCCGGTGTCACCGACGTGCTGTCGCTGTCGGCGGTCGGCAGCCTGAAGCCGGAACTGCCGCCCGGACACTTCGTCATCGTCGACCAGTTCATCGATCGCAGCTTCGCGCGCGAGAAGAGCTTCTTCGGCGAAGGCATCGTGGCGCATGTATCGATGGCGCACCCCGTCTGTTCCCGTCTTGGTGACGCGCTGGAGGGCGCCGCCCGCGCCCTCGGCCTGCCGGTTACGCGCGGCGGCACATATCTCGTGATGGAAGGCCCGCAGTTCTCCACCAAGGCGGAGAGCGAACTCTATCGCTCCTGGGGCTGCAGCGTGATCGGCATGACCAACATGCCGGAGGCGAAGCTCGCGCGCGAGGCGGAGCTGAACTATGCCACCGTCGCGATGGTGACCGACTTCGACTGCTGGCATCCTGACCACGACCACGTCACCGTCGAGGCCGTTGTGCGCGTTCTTCTGGACAACGCCGAGAAGGCGCGGGCGCTGGTGCAAAGTGTGGTGCCCGAGATCGGCAAGCAGCGCGAAGCCTGCCCGGCCGGCTGTGATCATGCGCTCGACAACGCGATCATCACCGCGAGTCACATGCACGATTCGCAGCTTGCGGCAAAGCTCGATGCGGTCGCCGGACGCGTCCTGTTGCCCGTCACAGGCGCGGCGGAATGACAGTCACCACGAAGTGCACTGGCTTCGCGACCTGGCCCCAGAATACATGGGACAGGGACAACTCTGTCCGCGTTGAGCCCGGCGTGACGAAGCGTGCGGTCGCGGTCAGGCAGAAGATATCGTCACTTACGCACACCGAGAGCAGCCCCTTCCTCGCGAGAGCTTCCGGCGTTAACCATAGATTTCTGGAATAGTCGAAGAACGCGAAAGCGGATGGCCGGTCCGGGCTGTAGAACGCGACTGCGTTTTCATACCAATAAGATCCCGCAACGTACGCCAACGGCAGAGACGTACGATCGTGCCAGATCCTCGTTGCCTCGATCGCCACCTCCCGATACGGTGGGACATTCCTCGCATCGGCCCACACAAAGGTGCGTGCATATGCAACGACCGGCGAAAGCACCAGTGCACCGAGCGTCACCACCGCGGCCAGCCGGACGCTGATCTGGTAGAGGCGATCGATATTCCTGACGCCGGACAGTTCGATCATGAGTAGTGGTAGCAGCGGGAAGGTGCCGATCGTCATTTCCGGCGTGATCGGGTTACGCAGCACGAGGGCGCTAAGTATCGTCAGGACGAGTGGCGCTAGAGTCAGCGTTGCCAGAATGCGGAGTGACCGATCAGATGTATTCCGTCCCGACGCCGCGATTCCATTGCGCCGCGTGGTCCACGTCACCAGCGCGACGACGACTACAATGCCGAGGTTCATCGCCAGCGCGCCCGACAATGTCCTGCCCGCGTGGAGAAGAACCAGGTCCCATCCCTGACCGGAAACATTGGCCAGATAGCGCAGCGGTGGTGCCTGATGAGTGAGCAGCCACCATGCGTGCGGCGCGCAGATCACCGCGGCGACGGCCGCCGAAACATAGGGCGCCGCAGCAGCAAAGTATTTCCACCGCAAAGGATGCTGAAGCGCGGCGAGGAGACATGTCGCGACCAGGATGAGTGCATAGTACTTTGACATCACAGCAAGGCCGACAAACACGCCGAATGCGACGGCATCCCCGATCCTGCGGCTTTTCAGGGAAGTCATGAAGTAATGCAGGGTCCACGGCCAGATGGACAGGAATATCGTGTTCGCGTCGTATCTATAGGCGTAGAATGTATAGAGAGGTGTGAGCAGCAGCAGCGCCCAGGCGGCAATCCGCTTTCGACCTTCGACGAAGTTGCCGATCGCCATCCAGGCGCCCCACAGGCCGATACCAGCGTTCAGGCTGCTCAAAAGCGCGAAGGCCCAGTCTGGTACGAGGGAAGACCGAGAACCACAGGCCGCATATCCAGGCCCAGAATGGCGGATGCTGATTGTAGCCGAGTTGAAATTCGTGCCCCCACGCGTACGCTTCTGTCATATCGTGCTTGATCGCTACCGGAGCCTCGGTGATCGTGAAGTACAACGCCCATATCGTCGCGAAAGACGCGAGACTCCCCAAAACCGTCGGAAGACCTGGCTTCCACACTTTCTCCGGGACGCTTGCAATTGAACCGAGGAGTGACTTCCTGTTGCGCGCATTCCTCAACAGTCATGTATCAACTGTCCCCAACGGATCACCCGAGTTCGCCGCCGAACGTCTGCTCCATGGCATTCGCGCGTGTCAATCGGCAGCCGAGACGCACATGCGCAGATGTGAAGGTCACCACCGCTTGACGAAGCCTATCGCTGTGGTTCTGCCGATGCGCGAACAGGTGACGAGCGGACACGCTGGTGCCGTGGCCCTCAACGTCCTGGAGTTTGGCCGAGTTAGCGTCTTTCGTGACCGCCTTATCGTCGTGGGAGGAGCCGAACCCGGCGATTTCGCATTGCCATATCATCATGTGGACGTTGGCCGAGGGGTCGGTCTGAGCATGTCCTGGCCCTTCTGGCATCGCGCCAGCGATCGCTATGCCGATGCGGTTGCGGACACAATACTCCAGCACGGCAGCCGCCTGGTCGAAGTGCACAATCGCGGGCGCTTGTTCCTGCAGCTGGCAAGGCGTTTGGGACCACAAACCCGAATGTGCCTGTATCTCCACAATGACCCTCGAACGATGGAAGCGCTGGAAACACCCATCGAGCGAGTGCAACTGCTCGAGCGAGCATCCATCGTCTATTGCCTCAGCGACTATATCCGAAATCGGCTGATAGACGGCGTGGAAGGTTTGTCGGAGCGCGTCGTCGTTCTTCCCAATGGCACTGTCTCGCTGCCCGCGGACCGACCCACGCGGGAAGGAACAATCCTGTTCGTCGGCAGGCTCATTCCGGAAAAAGGGGTCGAGGAGCTCTTCGACGCCCTTCGGCACATCGCAGCGCTGTTGCCCGATTGGCGCGTTGTCATCATCGGCCGGGCGCCGGAACGCCACCGTTCGCGATACGAACGAACTCTCGAAGAGCTCAGAGCGATCTGGGGAGAGCGGCTTGTCCTGAAGGAGTCGGTGCCGCACGCGGAGGTCATGCAGGCCTACGCGCTCGCAGCTATCACCGTCGTACCTTCGCGTTGGCAGGAGCCGTTCGGCCGGACGGCACTCGAAGCCCTGGCGCAAGGCTCCGCGGTCATAGCCAGTCGATCAGGCGGCCTTCCGGAGATCGTGGGGCCGGCCGGATTTCTCCTCGATGCAGTGACGCCCGACGCAATAGAGCATGCTATTCTCACCCTGGCGCGCGACCCGGCGCGGCGCGAGGCGTTGGGAAAGGCCGGCGAACGTCGTGCGCGCATGCACTTTGACATCGCCCTGTTATCGAGCCGACTGGATGCCTGGCGCGACAACCTGCTGGCCACCTGAGCGCTTCTCCGGAAGATAGGACAGCGCCCAGCCCATCACGAGGAAGAGGGGAATGGCCGACCAGTTCAGGAAGAACGAGGTGGTCGGCGCCAGAGGCCAAAGTCGCATCAGGATCGTCGCGACCAACCCGGCAAACAGCAGGTTTCGCCGATCGCCGTGAACCAGCAGGTCGCGTAGCAGCAGTCCCATGGCAACCACGAAAGCGACGAAAGCCGGAATGCCACCCGCAATCAGCCACTCGACGTAGTAATTGTGCGGGTGGGTGCTACAGCGAGGAAAGTTGGGTACAGGAAACAGAGGGCCAAACGAAGGGTCAGGGCAGACATATCGGTAATTCTTCATGCCAACACCAAAGATCGGATACTCCGACGCAATCGCGAAGTCACTGTTCCAGATGACGCCATAGGGCGACTGATCGAATTGCGTCGCTATCTGCAAGGTCGAGGCGACCTCACGCTGATAGATTACCGGTTTCACGGCGATCACCAGGATGAGCAATGCAGCGCCTGCACCAACCACGGCAAGTATCGGTCGACGCCACTGCGGCAGCAGGACCAGCAGCCCCACCACATCGAGCCCCAGTGTAACAAGCGCCATGCGTTCGCCGCTCAGGATAATGGCGAGCACCGACGTGCAACCGAGCGCCGTCGCCCACAGCCATTGCCGTCGCTGCACAAGTGCGAGCAAGGGCGGCAGGAATAGCCACGCGACTGTGATCCCGACGCGCGGCCGGCCGAATGGACCGGTAAGCCGCACCCCGCCCAGCTGCGGCTGCCCGACGATATCGTAACCCACGCAATACTGAAGGATTGCGTCAGCCGACAGAAACAGGACTGACCAAGCCATGACCGTAGCCAGACGCTCGCGGTCATCCTCATTCCTCAGTATCTGGCTGACAGCTATTGCGAACACCGGGTAGCGGAGCAGGATAGCCGCTTCGCCGAGGCTTTCGAGCGCGCGCGCGGCCACAATACTTCGGAGGCATAGGTAAATCCAAAGTATAAGGAAGGCGGTGACCCACGGCCTGTAGAGCCAAGCGACAGACCGCTGCACAACCGCCCGCACGAGGAACAGAATTCCCAGCACCGAGCAGAACACGTCGGCCACGCCGCTCAGCGAGACCAGCGCGACCGGAACCAGCAGCACGAGCCAGCGCTCGACAACCGCACTGATCCGGTCGGCGGCGAGGCTCGATATTGCGAATTTCAATGCACTTCCTCTCTCCTTGCATTTCTCAATGCAAGGAGAGAGTACAATCTCCGGCTCGAGTCATGACAAGTGACGAAGACGCAGGTGCCTTCATCGCGCCGTGGCCGCCGTCTCCTGCGTCGCCTTATCGACTTCCTTCGGATCTGCCTCCGCCGCTCCGGCACCCAGCTTGATCGCGCCATCCGGTTGCGGCACCGCGATCGGCGCTACCACGACAGGCGTCACGCCGACCTTCTTCATGTCGAGCTCATCTGCCACCTTCGGCGTCAGATCTACGACGCGCCCGTCAACGTAGGGCCCGCGATCCTCCACCTTCACTGTCGCCGACTTGCCGTTGCTCAGATTGGTGACCTTGGCGGTGGTGCCCAGCGGCAGGGTCTTGCTGGCGGCGACGTTCGAGTCCGGATCGAACCGATTGCCGTTCGCCATCTTCCGATTGGTGAAACGCGACGCGTAGTAAGACGCACGCCCCTTTTGTTTGCGGCCCGAGTGATCGATCCCGCCGCGCGGGGCGATCGGTGGTAGTTGTGCCAGCTCGTCCACATACAACTTGGCCGCCTGCGCGTCGGGTGACGTGTCCGCCGGCTTCGCCGCCTCCGAAGCGGAGGGAGCGGGGGTGGGAGTCGGAGCGCAACCGGTCGCCGCGCAAAGCAGCGCCAGCAGTCCAGCGAATGTCGTAAAATGAGAATATGCCATCACCCCTAAACAGCGGAGGCATGCGGCCACACTGTGGCGGTTTGTATTTTTTTACAGCGTTGTGTGGGCCGCGCGCCGCATCGTGAACGGCGCGCGGCATAACGCGATCAGCCGAGGAGCTTGGCGAAGAACTCGAGCGTACGCTTCTGCGCGAGCTCGTAGTCAGGTTTGCTGAAGCTGCCGCGTTCGTCGCAGCCGAAGCCATGCTGCGC
The DNA here is from genome assembly GCA_963791495.1 of uncultured Alphaproteobacteria bacterium. Taxonomy (GTDB): domain Bacteria; phylum Pseudomonadota; class Alphaproteobacteria; order Acetobacterales; family Acetobacteraceae; genus JAMXLO01. Next base: position 107,381 of record CAWBST010000015.1, on the reverse strand, counting down.
GCCGGCATAGACGTAGCTTTCCGCCTTCGGCTGGGCGGCGCGGATTGCCTCGACGTCGGTCATTGGGATCGAGGCGTCCTTCTCGCCGAAATGCATCTGCACCGGGCAGTGCGGCCGTTCGTCTTTGGTGCCGGCGATGCCGCCGCCGTACCAGCACGACGAGGCTGCGAACTTATTGGTTCGCGTCGCGCCCCACCAGGCGACCGTTCCGCCAAAACAATATCCAACAATGCCGAGTTTCTTGCCGGCGAGCTGTGCCGCGGCAGTCTCGACGTCCAGCATAACCTGCGCATCGTTCAGCTTCATGCGGTACGCGCGGCCCTTGTCGATGTCGTCCTGCGCGTAGCCCAGCTCAACGCCCCTCTCGGCACGATCGAAAAGCGCCGGCGCGCAGACCGCGTAGCCCTGAGCGGCGAAACGGTCGCACATGTCGCGCATATGGTGGTTGACACCGAAGATCTCCTGGATGACGACGAGACCCTTGGTGCCTCCGGCCGGCCCCGCGGTGTAAGCAGAAAGTGTGAAGCCGTCAGAGGCCTTGAGATTGATCGTGCTGCCCATGGGGTCTCCCTCTCGATTGTGCCTGGGTCCAGGATGGCGTGGCGGACGAGATCGTCAACCTCAGACAACACCTCGCCCACAAAGTGGGAGAGGTCGTCGCGCGCAGCGCGGCGGGTGAGGGTGCAACGTGCTGTCGGCACATTACGGCTTCGTAAACCCCGCGAACGCCTCCGCCAGTACCTCGTAGATCGCCCGCTTGAACCCGACCGCCAGGGCAGGAAGCTCTGCAATCTCCGCCCACCGCCAGGCGTCGAACTCGGGATCAGGATCGGCATCGAGCCGGATATCGCTGTCCTCGCCGGTAAAGCGCAGCGCGAACCAGCGCTGCGTCTGCCCCCGATAACGTCCGCCCAGCGCCACCCCCACCAGCTCGGGCGGCAGGTCGTACGCCAACCACTCGGGATGCTCCCCGATGATCTCGGCCCGGTCGGTGCCGATCTCCTCCGCCAGTTCGCGTAGCACGGCAGCACGCGGGTCTTCGCCTGGATCGATGCCGCCCTGCGGAAGCTGCCAGCCACCGGCCGTGCCTTCCGCGTTCGGCAGATCGGCGCGCCGCGCGACGAACACAAAGCCATCCCGGTTGAACAGCACGGCGCCGACATTCGGCCGGTAGGGTAGCCCGCTCATGGTGCGGCCGGCGCCCGCACCAGGGCGCTGACAGGGGCCAGCGCCAGCCCATCCGCTGGCAATCCGTTCGCCCAGGCTGCGAGCCGATCGATGGTGACCGGCCGCACTGCCCCGGCAAAGCCGAGCGCACTGCCCTTCTGCCGCGCCACCTGCACAAGCGCCGCCAGCTTCGCGTCGATGTCGGCCGCGGTATCGGGCTCGTCTACGATGATGTCCACGGTTCTGCTCCACACCAGGGGCAGTGGCGCCGCGCCCGGCCGCGGATCCACGTACAGCAGACCGCGCTGTGCCAGCTCCCTCAGCACCGCATTGATCTCGTCTGGCAGAGAGGCGAATCGTTCGCCCCGCAGACTACCCTCCGCCCCCACTGCGCCGGCATAACCGCCAAAACGTGACAGCAGCCAGTCCAGCCGCGCGTGGTTGTCCTCGAGGGAAAGGTTGGTCATCAGCGCCTGATTGCCAGGGTCATTCAGCGGAAACCCCTGCGGTTCCATCGGGATCGACAGAAGGTATTCGTGCTCGGCGAGCCGCGCTGCACTCAGCAGCTTGGCCACGTTCTGCGCGTAAGGCGAAATCGCCAGCGTGATGCCGCCGGGAAGCTGGCGGACAGCCGCCTCGCTGTCCTTCTGGTTGAGGCCCACTCCCGCCAGCAACAGGCCAACCCGAGGCCGCAGCGAGCTGCTGTCGAAGCCCGCAGCATAGACCTGCATCGGCATACGACCGTCGGCGGCAATCCGCGGCAACAGATCGGAGGTCGACCCTGGCATCGGTTCCTGCAGCGCCGGATCGGGATCCGCGATCGGTCCGGGCGTGTCGCGACCAGGCCGCGGAGCCGGGGGAGCCTTCGCCGCTTCCACCGGCGCGGGCTTCGCCGGCTCCTTTGGGGGTGGCGGCTTCGCGGGCACCTGGACAGCGACCTCACGTGGAGCCGAGGGACGCAGCGGCCCGGAAAGCTGCAGCACTATCCCGCCTGCCGCCACCACAATCGCAACCACCAGCCAGAACCGGCCGAGGCCACGCCATCCGGCAAAGAACTGCCGCAGCCCCGCCAGCACCGGGTGGTCAGTTGGCGGTAGCGTGGCTCTGCGCTGCCATCGCCTTCGCCAGCACCAGCGCCTGCTGCAACTGGAAGTCGGTGTCGTCAGGCTTCGCCGGGTCGAACTTCGGGAAGCCCTCCGGCGGCTTCGCCGGCAGCGTCTTGGCGATCGGCGGCAGATCGTTGCGCGGCGCCGGCGGAGCATCCGGCGTGCCGCCCTCGTTCTTCAGCACATGGTTGAGGTCCGCCTCCCGCTCAGGCCCGAAGCGCGGCTGCTCCTCACGCGACTCGGCCACCAGCACGTCCGGCATGATCCCCTGGCCCTGGATCGAGCGCCCGGACGGCGTGTAGTAGCGCGCCGTCGTCAGCCGCATCGCACCGTTGCCCGGCAGCGGGATCACCGTCTGCACCGAACCCTTGCCGAAGCTGCGCGCGCCCAGCAGCACGGCGCGCTGGTGGTCCTGCAGCGCGCCAGCGACGATTTCGCTCGATGAAGCCGACCCGCCATTGATCAGCACCACAAGCGGCACGCCATCGATGATATCGCTCCCCTTGGCGTCCCAGCGCTGTGCGTCCTCGGTATGGCGCGCACGGGTGGAGACAATCTCACCCTGGTTAATGAAGTCGCCGGAGATCGACACCGCCTGGTCCAGCAGTCCGCCCGGATTGTTGCGCAGATCGAGGATCACCGCCCGCAGCTTGCCGCCTGCCTGTTGCTTCAGCGTCTTCACCGCCTGTTTCAGACTCGCGTCGGCCTGCTCAGTGAACTGAGTCAGACGCACGTAGCCGATGTTGTTCGGCTCCATACGCTGCTTGACCACCTGGATGTGGATGACCTCGCGCAGCATGGAGACCTCGACCGGCTTGTCGACGCCTTCGCGCTTGATGGTCAGCGTGATCTTCGAATTCGGCGCCCCACGCATCTTGTCCACGGCGTCCTGCAGCGACAGGCCCTGCACGGTCTTGCCGTCCAGCGCGGTGATGAGGTCCCCGGCCTTCACCCCGGCGCGGGATGCCGGCGTGTCGTCGATCGGGCTGATCACCTTGATGAAGCCGTTGTCCTGCGTGACCTCGATGCCGAGGCCACCAAACTCGCCCTTGGTCTGCACCTGCATGTCGCGGAACGCCTTCGAGTTCATGTAGCTCGAATGCGGGTCGAGGCCGGTCAGCATGCCGTTGATCGAATTCTCGATCAGGTCCTTGTCCTGGACCGGATCGACGTATTCCGCACGAACGCGCTCGAACACGTCGCCGAACAAGGTGAGCAGGCGATAGGTATCGGCGCGGCCGCTGTCCTGCGCCGCCAGGGCGGCGAAACCGAAATCGTAGCCGAGATGGCGGCTGATCAGGCCGGATGCAGGCCCGATGGCGACGCCGGCAAGGAAGGCGGTGCCAAGCAACAGGCCGGTGCGCAGACGCCGGGAGCGATAGTCCATTCATTTCATCCTTTGAGCGAGCGACCGCCAAGTCCGGCGAGTGCGCAGGACATATCCAATATCATCTTTTCGCGCGCAGGTCGCCCCGTCGTCCAGCACTCAAATCTTACGTGTGTGAGAGCTTAACCGCTTGCCCTCAGCCACGGCGCCGGGTTCACCGGCTGACCATCGTGCCGCAACTCGACATACAGCGCAGGTCGGCTGCCCGATTTGCCGGGTTCCCATCCCGGCATAACCCCGACCGGTTCGCCTGCGGCGATAGACTGTCCGACCTTGACGTCCAGACGCTCGAAGCCGGCAAGCACGGCATGGTAGCCGCCGCCGCAATCGACGATCAACAGCAGCCCATAGCTGCGGAACGGCGCGGCGAAGACCGCGCGTCCGCTGCACACCGACACTACGCGGGCGGCCGGCGGCGCACGATATGAAATGCCCGTGGCTGGGCCGCCATCCGTGGCGTCGCCCCAGGAGCGGACGACCGTCCCAGCGACGGGTGCGGTCAGCTGGCCTCGTGGCTGCGCTGAACTGGCGATCGTGCCTGCGCCGGTCGGCCGCTCGAGGTCGGCTTGTCGCTGGCGGGCCACTACAGCCGCGTCGGTCTGCTCCTTGTGCTCTGCCCGGACGGCGTCCGCGCGCGCACGCGCCCGTTCCGCCAGACGCTGTGTCTCGAGTTCCCCAAGCATGCCGCGCAGCGTCTCGGCCCGCGCTGCCTCGTCAGCGGCGCGCTGCTCCGCCACCGCTGCCTCGCCGAGCGCTCGCAGGCGCCCCGCTGCCGCAGCAGCAAGCCGCTGATCGAGAGCAGCGGCCTCCACCTGCTGCTTGGTCTGCGCCGCGGCAAGTCGCGGCGCCTCGGCCTGCAGAGCGTCGGTGGCCGCCGCCAACCTGGTCTGCTCGCTGCGCAGCGCCACAGCCTCATGGCCGAGTTGCCCGGCCAGACCCCGCAAGACCAGCACCCCACGCAGCGTGTCCTCCGCCTTCGCGGGCACCGCCAGCAGAGTCTCCGCCGGGAACAGCGACAGCCGCTCGATCAGCGGCAGCAGCGGCTGCATTGTCTCGGCGTGAGCTGCGATGCTCGCCTGCACCTTGCGCCGCTTGGCCGCCAATTCGTCCGTGCGCGCGGCCGCCTCGGCGGTGGCATCCTCCGCCTGACGCAGCCGCGCCACCGCGGCCACCCTCTCATCGGTCAGACGCTGTTCCTCCGTCGCAGCTGCCGTCGCGCGCACGGCCGCCGCCCGCTGGGCAGCGATCTCGGCTGCGCGGGCACGCTCCACCCGCTGCATCTCACGTCGGGCAAGGTCCTCCTTGGTCGGTCGGGCCGGATGGGCGCCGACCGCGACGAGCGCAATGAGCGGAAGCAGACTATTCCGCAGCGCGCGCCGCATGGGCACGGATCAGAGAGCCGCCGGTCATCTCGCGTGGTTGTTCCAGCCCCATCAGCGCCAGCAGGGTCGGCGCCACGTCGGCAAGCCTGCCGTCCTTCAGCGCGGTCGCATCGCCCCCCATCAGCAATACCGGCACCGGATTGGTCGTGTGCGCAGTGTGCGGACCGCCGGTCGCCGGGTCGAGCATCAGTTCGCAGTTGCCGTGATCGGCGGTGACCAGCAGAGCGCCGGCTTGCTTGTCCACCGCCGACGCAATGCGCCCAAGGCCGGCGTCGACCGTCTCCACCGCCTTGATCGCGGCCGCGAGACTGCCGGTGTGGCCCACCATGTCCGGATTGGCGTAGTTCAGCACGATCAGATCGTACTTTTTCGAATCGATTGCTGTCACCACCTTGTCGGTGAGCTCGAGGGCGGACATTTCCGGCTGCAGGTCGTAGGTCGCGACCTTCGGCGAGGGCACCATGATACGGTCCTCACCCGGGAACGTCGTCTCCTGGCCACCGTTGAGGAAATAGGTGACGTGCGGATACTTCTCGGTCTCGGCGGTACGCAGCTGCGCGCGCCCTGCCTCGGCAACCACCTGGCCCAGGATGTGATCCAGCCTCTCCTGCGGGAACAGAACGCCGAGATGCGGCGCCAGCTCGTCTGAATAGCGCGTCATCCCAGCGGCGGCGGCGAATTTGACCACCCGCTTGCGCGGGAAGCCATCGAACGTCGGCTCCAGCAGTGCTCCGAGGATTTCACGAACGCGGTCGGCGCGGAAGTTGAAGCACAGGATGCCGTCGCCATCCTGCATGCCTTTGTAGTCACCGATCATGGCCGGGACGATGAATTCGTCGGTCACGTCGTGAGCGTATCCGTCCTGTACCGCCTTGACCGGGTCGTCGAACCTCGCGCCCTCGCCCTCTGCCAGCGCGGCATATGCCTTGGCGACGCGATCCCAGCGCTTGTCGCGATCCATCGCATAATAGCGGCCGATGACGGTTCCGATCGGCACGTCCCGTGGCAACGCATTCCGCAGCCACGTCACGTCGTCGACCGCAGATCGGGGCGGCGTATCCCGCCCGTCGGTGAAGGCGTGGATCACCGTCCTCACGCCAGCGTCCCGCAAGATTTTGGCCAGCGCGACCGCATGCTCCTGATGCGAGTGCACGCCGCCCGGCGACATCAGGCCCAGCAGATGGCAGGTGCCGCCCGAGGCCTTCAGCTTCGCGACCAGCCCCCCGAGCGCCGGCGCGCGGGCGAGGCTGCCGTCCTTGGCCGCCTGGCTGATCCGCGGCAGCTCCTGCATCACCACCCGGCCGGCGCCGATGTTCAGGTGGCCGACCTCGGAATTACCCATCTGGCCGTCAGGCAGCCCGACATCGCTGCCGGACGTGTGAAGGAACGCGTGCGGGCAGGTCTGCCAGAGCCTGTCGAAGTTCGGCTTGCGCGCCTGGCGGACGGCATTGTCGGCGGCCTCCTCGCGCCAGCCGAAGCCGTCGAGGATCACCAGCATCACCGGTCGAATGGACTGCGCCATGGATCCACTCCTTTCGCTAGCCGGACGAGGGGTAGCGCCCATACCATGGCCGAACAAGGGCGGTTCACGGGCGCGTTCACGATCATGTCCTTTGCATCGTAAATGTCCCCGCCCCAGCTTGGGTTAACTCATCCCAAGAAGAGGAGCGAAGCCATGGCGGTCAAGGCCAGGCCCGACGGCTATCACGCGATCACGCCGTACCTCGTTGTCGATGGAGCGGCGAGGCTTATCGACTTCATGCAGGAGGTGTTCGACGCCGAGGAGGTGGAGCGGTTTGCCGCACCCGGCGACCGCGTCGGCCACGCCGAGATGCGGATCGGCGATTCAGTGGTGATGCTGGGCGACGCGCACGGCGAGCACAAGCCGCTGCAGACGATGCTGTACGTGTACGTGGACGATGCCGATGCCACGTATCAGCGCGCGCTGGCCGCAGGAGCTGTGTCCGGTGCAGCCTCCGGCCGACCAGTTCTATGGCGACCGCAGCGGCGGGGTGCGCGATCCGTTCGGCAACCAGTGGTGGATCGCGACCCACATCGAGGACGTACCGCCCGCCGAACTCAAGCGGCGTGCGCAGGCCGCGATGGAGAAGGCCAGCGGCACCTGATTGTTGGCGTGGCGCTACGATGGGTTGATTCAGATCAAGGAAGAGAACACGCTCCCGGACTAACGGTGCAAGCACTTGCCGGCGCCGGGCCACGGCGCATGCCTGCCAAGCACAACGGTCGGGAGGTAAACGATGCGCGCGATAGATGTAATGACGCCCAACGTAATCACGGTCGACCCGGACACATCGGTCCAGGGCCTGGCAACACTGCTGTCGGAGCGAGGCATCAGCGGTGCTCCTGTCGTCGACTCCAATGGTCGCATGATCGGCATTGTCAGCGAGGGCGACCTGCTGCATCGCACCGAACTCGGCACGGAACGTCACGGTGAGCGCCGCCAATCATGGTGGCTCGACCATTTCGCCTCGGGCGAGGCCCGTGAGTACGTCAAATCGCATGGCCGCACGGTCAAGGACATCATGACTCGCGATGTCGTCACGGTCACCGAAGAGACGAATCTCGCCGACGTGGCAACGCTGCTCGAGACCAACCGGGTCAAGCGCGTGCCGGTCATGCGCGACGGCAAGGTCGTCGGCATCATCAGCCGGGCCAACCTTGTGCGGGCGCTGAGCGCAACGATGGCCACTCCACCCGCCGGCGCCGGCGAGGACGACCGCGCGATCCGCACGAGACTCCTCGCCGAGCTGGCGAAACAACCATGGGCGGCCAAGGTCTGGGCACAGGACATCCTCGTCAGCGGCGGAATTGTTCATCTATGGTTTGGCTCGGACGAACCTGAGGAGAGACGCCAGGCGGTACGGGTTGCCGCCGAGAACGTCCCTGGCGTGCGCGGCGTCGAGGAGCGTGTCGTGCCAATTCCTCTGATGCCCGTGTTCTGATCGGATGACCGACTGCGCCGGCTGACGCGGCTTCGAGCCAGCCGGCGCAGGTGTCGCGCTCATGTCGCCGCCTGAACCGCCATCGTGCTAGCATGGCGAGCGTGAGCACCACCGGCAGCCATGCAGACGTTGTCGCCACGGCCACCGGCGGCCGGAGGCTGATTGCGATCGTCTACGCCGATATGGCCGGCTACAGCCGGCTGATCGGCCTGGACGATGCCGGCACACTGAGCCGGCTGAGCACCCTGCGCGACGCCCTGATCGATCCTGCGATCAGCGAGCATGGCGGCCGCCTGGTGCAGACCGGCGGCGACTCCCTGCTCGTCGCGTTCGACAGCATCGATGGCGCCGTGCGTTGCGCCCTCAAGGTGCAGCAACAGGTGCCCGTGTACGATGGCGACCAGCCACCGGACCGCCGCATCCGCTTCCGGATCGGCATCAACATCGGCGACGTGATACCGGAAGGCACGAACCTGCACGGTGATGGAGTCAACATCGCTGCCAGGCTGGAAACCGCGAGTCCCGTCGGCGGCATCTGCGTTTCACGCACGGTGCGCGATCACGTGCACGGCCGGCTCAATCTGGCCTTCGAGCCGATCGGCACGCTGTCGCTGAAGAATATCGCAAGGCCGGTGGAAGCGTTCGTGCTGCGGCTTGATCCATCCGCAGGTACAAGCGCGGTCCCGCCGCCCGCAGTGACATCGACGCCGTCAGACGTTGGACTGTCCAACGCGCCGCGTCTCTCCCTCGTCGTGCTGCCGTTCGACAACCTCGGCGGCAGCGGCGTGGAGGACTACATCGTCGATGGCATCACCGAGGACCTGACCACAGACCTTTCGCGCCTGCCCGACTTCCTGGTGATCGCGCGCAATTCTGCATTCACCTACAAAGGCAAGCCGATCGACGTCAAACGCGTCGGCGAGGAACTTGGCGTGCGCTACGCGGTGGAGGGCAGCGTGCGTCGGGCCGGCGCCGGGCTGCGTATCAACACGCAGTTGGTGTCCACCGAAACCGGTGCGCACCTTTGGGCGGATCGGTTCGATGTCGCGCGTGACCGGATCGATGACGGCGTGGACGATATCCTCCGCCGCATAGTCTCTGCGCTGGACGCACAACTCATCGACGTCGAGAGCGCGCGCGGTGCACGCGAGCGACCAAACAACCCGGATGCCGCTGATATCCTCTTGCGCGCCCGCTCGCTCAACAATCTGCCCCCGAATCCGGAACTGCATGCCCAGCTTGTGACGCTCTATGAGCGTGCCGTGGAACTCGACCCGTCTTCTGCCACGGCCCTGGCAGGACTGGCCGAAGTTCTTATCGACAGCATCGTGGCGTGGGACGAGGACCCGACGCTCCCGGCAAAGCTGCGCCGCGCTGAGCAGCTGATCACACAGGCGGAAATGCTCCGTCCCGACGATATGAAGGTGATGTGGGTCAGGGTGTATCTGTTGGGCATGCAGGGTCGCCGTTCCGAGGTGATGCCTGCCGCCCAGAGAGTCATCGATGCCTATCCCAACCTGAGCGGGCCACATCAATGGATGGGCATTTGCCTGACTCACGAGGGCAGGGCCGCCGACGCGATCCCCGAGTTCGAGCAGGCAATCCGCATCAGTCCGCGCAGCCGATATATTCACGTGCGCTACCTTCTCCTGGGCTTCGCGCTGATCAGGGTCGGCCGGCACGACGAGGCCATTCCCTGGCTGCAAAAGTCGCTGGCAATCCATCCCAACAACAGCGCGCGCAATCGCGGCAACACGTATGCGGCGATCGCCGCCGCGCAGGCACTCGCCGGTCACATCGAGGAGGCGCAGAAGAGTGCGGCCGAGGCCAGCCGGCTGTGGCCGACGCTCACTGCACGCGGCTTCTATCAGACCAGCATCACGAACCCGGTGAATGCCGCGCAGACGTCCGAGATGCGCGCCGGATTGCGCCTCGCGGGCCTTCGCGATCACGCGGACGAGGACACCGATTTCGGCATTGCGGCCGACGAGGCTCTGCACACCGACTATGAAGCGCCTACGCCAAAAACTGCGCCCGGCGTGCGCACCATCCGGACGCCTGACCTGGCCGCATTGCTGGAGCAACGCAAGCCTCTGGTGCTGGACACGACTCCCTGGGGCAGATCGATCCCCGGTGCGATCGGGCTGCGGGCCGGCATCGGTGGCACGATCCACGACGAGTACCAGGAGCGCCTGGGTCGCAAGATCCGGCAACTGACGGGAGGGAACCTGACGAAGCCCATCGTCGCGATGGGTTGGAATGCGGAGCGCTTCCAGGGCCGCAACCTTGCGCTGCGGTTGGTGGCACTTGGCTGCACCGAGGTCTACTGGTACCGCGGCGGCCGCGAAGCCTGGGAGGCTGCAGGCCTGCCGGAGACCGAACTCAGCATGCAGGACTGGTAAATAGGCCTCCCGCTCACGGTGCCCACCCCGTCATGAACGCCAACCGCAGCGTCACCTCGACGCGGTCGTTGCATCGCGGCAGCCTGGCGAGCGCCGCCGGAAACAGTGCCCGCCCTGGCACGCGCCGGTCTCGCTCAAGCAGCGCATTCGTCTCGCCGGCGGCGCGCAGATCGCGCAGCAGCGCGAGCGGATCGGCATAGAGCAGCCGTACGTCCTCCACATCCGCCACCGGCAGCGCGAAGCCGGCACGCTGCAGCAGCGCGGCGCAGTCGCGCAGGTCGGCGAACGGCGACACGTGCGGCGCGGCACCGCCGGTGAGCGCCGCCTCCGCCTCGGTGAGCGCCTGGCGCAGTTCCGCCAGCGTGCCAAGTGCCGGCAGGCTCGCAAGCAGCAGGCCGCCGGGACGCAGCGCGCGACGCAGCTGGATCAGCGCGCCGGGCAGATCGTTCACCCAGTGCAGCGACAGACTCGCCACCACCAGATCGAAGCTGTCCGGCCCGAACGGCAGGAACTCCTCGTCTGCCGCGACCGCCGCCCCGCCGCTCAGCGCCGCCATCGCCGGCGAGAGGTCGCAGCTCACCACCTCGATGCCGCGCGCTCTGAGCAGCGGCGCCACCACACCCCGACCGCCCACATCAAGCGCCTGGGTGAAGCGCTGCGTCGTGTCGTCCAGTCGGTCCAGCAGCCGGCCGGCCGCATCGTGCAGCACATCTGCCACGCGGCCGACAGTGCGCGCGGCACGATCGCGGTGGCGCCGCACTGCGCGCCGGTCGAACACCTCCGGGTCCATCACCTCCCTGTGCGCCCGTCGCCTTTCGTTGCCAAGCGTTCGCCGGCGCCCAACGGAATTCGGGTACGGCCGCCGCCCAGGGCAGCGCTCGTTGGCACGCCTCGCGTGGCGGAAAGGCCGTGTGCGTCCAGGTGAAGACGATCGATTCTGAGCAGCGTCGCAGTTGGCCACTGCCATCCCGTCGCGAGAAGATCATCGACGGTATCATGTTCGTCTGCGTCATTCTGAACGGCATCGACGAGGAGCCAACCTACTACATCCTGCCTCCTCAGGAGGTGCGCGAGCGCGGCAAATGGTACGCGACGCTCCCTGTCCTCAACATCGGCGCAATCCTTGACGGCAACTTTCTGGGTGCCTGGCACCTGATAGATACGCAGATCAACGGATCGCCGATCCCCCCGAGCATCGTGGAAAAGGGGACCAGAGTCGCGCCGGAGAATCCGGGCCTCGCGCCATCAGTGGTACCGAAGCAATCGGCGCGCCGACCATCTGAACGCGGAACCAAGACGATCGACCTATGCGGTCGACCTCAGGGGGCAACGGGGAAGGAGCTGAGGGAAGCGACGGGGGCGCCGCCAACCACTCCCTGGAAGTATGACATCGAAGGGCTCGCCCGGAGATATGGTTACGTCCTCCGAGTCACCAGGAGAGATGGTGTTTCCTGCTACCATCTGGAATCCGCCCCACTTTGTGCGCCGTAACGCGCCAGCCCTCACCTCGTCCCGTCAAAGTCCTCGTTCACTTTAGCCCTTTCTCGAAAGCGGCCCGCAACGTGCCGTCCGAGGCCGTCAGAAGCGTCGCACCGCGCCTCGGTCGAACACCTCCGGGTCCATCACCTCCCTGTGCGCCCGTCGCCTTTCGTTGCCAAGCGTTCGCCGGCGCGCCTAGGCTGCCCGCGGAGGGGCCGCCATGAAACGCATCGACGCAAAGACGCTACACGCCTGGCTGCTCGACGGCCACGAACTGGCGCTGCTCGACGCGCGCGAGGATGGCGAGTTCGGCACGTCGCACCTGTTCTGGGCGGTGCCCTGCGCGCTGTCGAAGCGCGAAATTCGCGCCCGCGCACTTCTGCCCCGCCTCGGTGTTCGCATCTGCTGCGTCGATGACGGACGCGGCGTCGCAGAGCAGCTTGCCACTTGGCTGGAGGGCATCGGCTGCACGGATGTCGCCGTGCTCGACGGCGGCACCAAGGCTTGGGAAGCCGCCGGCTATGAGCTGTTCTCCGGTGTCAACGTCCCTTCCAAGGCTTTCGGCGAATGGGTTGAACACCACTACGGCACTGAGAGCGTCGATCCCCCCGAACTCAAGTCGTGGATCGACGCCGGGCAGAACATCGTCGTGCTCGACAGCCGCACGCACGAGGAGTTCGTGCGCATGTCGATACCCACCGGCGTCAGCGTCCCCGGCGGCGAACTGGTGTACCGCATCGGCGACATCGCCCCCGATCCGAAGACGCTCGTGGTGGTGAACTGCGCCGGCCGTACCCGCAGCATCATGGGCGCCGAGAGCCTGCGTCGCGCCGGCATACCCAACAAGGTGGTGGCGCTGCGTAACGGCACGATGGGCTGGGAGCTGGCCGGCTTCCGCTGCGATCGCGGGCGCACCGATCGCTTCGCCCCAGGCAAGCCGAAGACCGAGGCAACCGCGCTGCAGCGAGCTCAGGCGTTCGCGGAGCAATCAGGCGTGGGCGTGATCGGCGCCATCGATCTCGCCCGCTTCGAGGACGATTCCGACCGCACGCTCTACGTGCTGGATGTCCGCGACCCCGCAGAGTACCGCGCGGGCCATCGGCCGGGCAGCACGAGCGCGCCGGGCGGACAGCTCGTGCAGGCGACGGACCAGTGGGTCGGCGTCCGCAACGCACGCATCGTGCTGGTTGACGACAGTGGCGTGCGCTCCCGCATGGCGGGCGCCTGGCTGCGCCAGATGGGCCATCGCGACGTGTTCGTGGTGGAGGGCGGGTTGGACGCGATCCGCACCAGCGGCCGCGAAGGCTCGCACGTGCCGGAACTCGACGCCGCGGCGCCCATGATCGACGTGACCGGCCTGGTCGCACTGCTCGACAGCGGCGACAATACGGTGGTGGTCGACCTCGCCCGCAGCATCGACTTCCGCGAGGGCCACATCCCCGGCGCTCTCTGGGGCGTGCGCACGCGTCTCAGCGCACTGAAGCCGCAACTTGCCAGCGCTAGGCACGTGGTGATCACGTCGCCTGACGGCATCGCCGCGCGACTGGCGGTCGATGAGTTGAAGGCATTGTGCAAGGCCGAGGTGCAGGTGCTGGAGGGCGGCACCGACGCGTGGCGCGCATTCGGCAGGCCGCTGGTGCAGGATCGCACCACGCCCCCGGACGAGGCTTGCATCGACAGCTATCTGCGCGCCTACGACCGCAACTCAGGCGTGGAGGAGGCGATGCAGGCGTATCTTACCTGGGAGATCGAACTGGCGAATCAGATCAGGCGCGACGACACGGTGGCGTTCGGTGTGGGCGAGGACACTGCCGCACACTGACCTGGCGTGGCGAGCCGGCCGAGCGCTGCTCGACCTATTGCTGCCGCCGCGCTGCGTTGCCTGCGATGCATCGGTGGACGCGCCGGGCCTCCTGTGTTCCGACTGCTTTCGCAAGACTGGCTTCATCACCGAGCCATTCTGCACCCGCTGCGGCGTTCCCTTCGCGAACGCCGCCCTCGGGGGGCCTGGAGCACCTTTGTCCCGCCTGCCGTAGCGCCCCGCCAGTGTTCCGCCACGCGCGTGCGGCGCTCCGCTATGACACACAGGGACGGCGACTGATCCTGCCATTCAAGCACGCCGACCGCACGGAACTTGCGTCGGTTCTGGCGCCGCACATGGCGCGCGCCGGCGCGGCGTTGCTGCGGGATGCCGACCTGCTCGTGCCAGTGCCGCTGCACCGCGGACGGCTGTTCCGGCGCCGCTACAACCAGGCGGCCTTGCTGGCGCAGGCGGTCGCACGGATCGCCGATCGTCCCGCCGTGCCCGATGCGCTCCGTCGCGAGCGTGCCACCGCATCGCTCGGCGAGAAGTCCGCCACAGAGCGCACGGCGGAGGTGGCGGGCGCGTTCGCGGTGCGGCCATCTCGCGCGAAGCAGATCGTGGGCAAGCAGGTACTGCTTATCGATGATGTGATGACGTCGGGCGCAACCGCCAACGCCTGCGCCGATGTGTTGCTTGCCGCCGGTGCGACTTCGGTCGATGTTCTTGTCGCGGCGCGCGTGCCGGACCCGAGATTGAACTAAGGAGAACGCGTCAATGGATGCAGTCGTTGGCCGTGATTGGCCCGCAGGCGTCACACGCATTCCATATTGGGTCTACGCGGATCCCGACGTGCTCGCCCTCGAGCAGAAGCGCCTGTTCGAAGGTCCCGTCTGGAACTTCCTCTGCCTCGAGATCGACCTCCCCAACGTCGGCGACTACCGCACCACCTTCGTCGGTTCCATGCCCGTCGTCGTGGTGCGCGCCGAGGACGGCGACCTCGCCGCGTTCGAGAACCGCTGCGCGCATCGCGGCGCGCTCATCTGCCTGGACGACTGCGGTTCGGTGAAGGACTTCCAGTGCGTCTACCACTCGTGGCGCTACGATTTGCGCGGCAACCTGCGCTCGATAGCGTTCGCGCGCGGTGTCAACGGCCGCGGCGGCATGCCGGCGGATTTCGACATGACGCGGCACGGCCCGCGCAAGCTTCGCGTCACGACGTTCTGCGGCATGGTGTTCGGCACGCTGTCGCCCGACGCGCCAAGGTTCGAAGACTGGCTCGGTCCCGAAGTCTCCCACCGTGTCCGCCGCGTCCTGGGCAACCGCAAGCCGGAGATCATCGGCCGCTTCACCCAGGCGCTGCCGAACAACTGGAAGCTCTATTTCGAGAACGTGCGCGACACTTATCACGCCAGCCTCCTGCACCTGTTCTTCGCCACGTTCCGCATCACCCGCCTAAGTTCCGGCGGCGGCGTGACAGTGAGCGAAACCGGCGAACACCACTTCTCCACCACGCTCGCGTCGCCACAGGCCAGGGACAGCAGCTACCAGGGCCTGCGCTCCGACAAGGAAGGCTTCCGGCTCGCCGATCCAAGCGTGCTCGCCATGCACGACGAATTCCACGACGACATCCAGCTGCAGATCCTTTCGATCTTCCCGACCTTCGTCCTGCAGCAGGTGCACAACGCGATCGCAGTGCGGCAGATCGTGCCGCGTGGCGTCGATGCGACCGATCTCAACTGGACCTATCTCGGCTTCACCGATGACACGGCGGAACTGCGCACGCACCGGCTGAAGCAGAACAACCTGGTCGGCCCGGCGGGCTACGTGTCGATGGAGGACGGCGCCGTCGGTGGCTTTGTGCAGCGCGGCATCGCCGCCGCAGCAGACGAGCTGTCGGTCGTGGAGATGGGAGGCGCCGCCACCGAGACAGACGAGACGCGTGCGACGGAAGCCTCGGTGCGCGCCTTCTGGAAGGCCTATCGCATGCACATGGGCCTATGATGCGCGACGCCGAGACGCTGTTCCGCCTGGCCGCGCTGAACACGGAGTACGCGAACCGCATCGACGCGGACCGTCTGGAGGAATGGCCCGGGCTGTTCCTCGAGCACTGCATCTACAAGATCACCACGGCGGACAACTATCGCCGCGGCTATGCTGCCGGCCTTGTCTATGCTGATTCGCGCGCCATGCTGACCGACCGCGTGGCAGCGCTCCGCGAAGCCAACATCTACGAGCGCCAGAGCTACCGCCACATCGTGGGAATGCCGGCACTGCGCCAGGCCGAGGACATCGCCGCCGAGACGCCCTTCCTTGTGGTGCGCACCATGCGCGACGGCCGTATGGATTTGTTCGCCACCGGCGTCTACCTCGACCGCGTTCGCGATGACGGCGATGCTCTCCGCTTTGCCGAGCGCATCGTAGTCTGCGACAGTTCACGCATCGACACACTGCTGGCAATCCCACTCTAAATACCTCTCCCGCGAGAGCGGGAGAGGTCGCCGCGAAGCGGCGGGTGAGGGTCTCACCTCCTGACCAAGGAACCCTGAATGGCCGAGATCGAGATCTACACCCAGCCCTGGTGCCCCTTCTGCGCCCGCGCCATCAGCCTGCTGAGCGGCAAGGGGGCAACCTTCCGCGAAATCGACGCGCCGCACGGCTCGGCCGAGCGTCAGGCGTCGATCCGCCGCTCCGGCGGACGCACCACGGTGCCGCAGATCTTTATCGATGGCCGCCATATCGGCGGCTGCGACGAACTGCTGGCACTTGACCGGGCAGGCAGGCTCGATCCGCTCCTCGACCCCAAATAGCAACGTTGTTGCCATAAACCTCTGGCACTGTCTTGCCACGAGTGCCAGGATTGGCCATCTAAGGTGGGCCATGATCCATTACGATTTACGCTGCAGTCACGATCACGCATTCGACGGCTGGTTCAAGGACAGCGCCGCGTTCGAACGGCTGGCGAAGCGGAGCATGCTGGAGTGCCCGCAGTGCGGCGACACCAAGGTGGAACGCGCGCTGATGCGGCCAGCTGTCGGCAAGCGCGAGCGGGAGTCGCTTCCCGTGCCGGTCCCTGCCCCCCAGCCGCCTGAGCCCCCCGCTGCCGTCGCCGGTGGCCCGATGCCCGCGCACATGCGGGCGATGCTGCAGCGCATGCGGTCCGAGGTGGAAAAGAACTGCGACTATGTCGGGCCACAGTTCGCCGAAGAGGCGCGCAAGATGCATCGTGGCGAAAGCGACAAGCGCAGCATCTACGGTGAGACCAGCCCGGAACAGGCCGAGGCGCTGGCCGACGAGGGCATCGAGTTCTCGCGGATACCCTGGGTCCCGCGCGCGGACGGCTAGCCTGCCTCAGGCGCCGATATCGTCCGCCACGCGCTGCAGCTCTCGCACCAAGGGACCGAGCAGGTCCCGATACGCCGCATCGTCACCGGTGCGGGCAGCGACCTCGAGGGCACCGGCCACACGTGCCAGTGCATGTGCGCCGACTGACAGCGCGCCACCTCGGAGGTTGTGCGCGGCAATGAGCGCAGCGTGCATATCGGAGCAGGCGAACGCCGCTTCGAACTCGCGTGCGTTCTGGCGCGCGGTGTGTAGGAATTCCGCCAACAGCGACCGCAGCTTGGCGGCGTCGTCGCCGAGCCAGGTACGCAGCATGGCGCGGTCCACCACCGCACCGGGTGGCTCCGCAGGCGATTGCAGAGCGATCCAACGCGTGAGCGTGGCGCTCAACCGGGCGATCGCCACCGGCTTGGACAGGTAGGCGTCCATGCCAGCCTCCAGGCAGCGCTCTTCCTCGCCCCGCATGGCATTCGCGGTAACCGCGATGATCGGCGTGCGGGCCGCGCCTGCGGCAGCCTCGCGCGTGCGGATCTCCACCGTCAGCGCATAGCCGTCCATCCGCGGCATGTGTATGTCGGCGAGCACGGCGGCGTAGCGGCCCGGCTGCCACAGTAACAAGGCCTCGTGGCCGTCTACCGCGACATCCACCGTCAGACCCAGTAGACCCAGCATGCCTGTCAGGACCTGGCGATTCACCGGATGGTCGTCGATTACCAGCACGCGACCGCTGGCCGCACCGACGGCAGGTAACGTCTGCGGCAAATCAGCTGTCGTCGCCAGCATCGATCCCGCCGGCGCAGTACGCAGGCGCAGCGTGACGGTGAACACGGAACCGATGCCCGGCTTGCTCCTTACCGCCACGTCTCCGCCCATCAGGCGCGCAAGCCGTCGCACGATCGACAGCCCGAGGCCGCTGCCCCCGAACCGCCGTGTGGTTGAGCTGTCGGCCTGGACGAACGGCTGGAACAGTCGCGCCCGCTCGCTCGCGCGGATGCCGATGCCGGTGTCGGTCACCGTCAATGTCGCGGCATGCAGACCATCGCCGAGTGGCGCGGTCGCCGCGCTGACATGCACGCTGCCGGCCTGGGTGAACTTCAGTGCATTGCCAAGCAGGTTGAACAGGATCTGCCGCACTCGCACAGGGTCACCGACAACCGCGTCGGCTGAACCCACCGCAATCTCCGCCGTGAGACGCAGCCCTTTGGCAGTGGCCTGCGGACGCAGCGCCTCGACTGTCCCAGCGACCAGTTCGGTCAGCGAGAATCCCGTCTCCTCCAGCTCAAGGCGCCCAGCCTCGATCCTGGAAAAGTCCAGCACATCGTCAATGATGCGCAGCAGTGCCGATGCCGATGAGCGCATCGTTGCCACGATGGCACGCTGCTCGTCGCTGATGCTTTGGTGCTCCAGCACCTCGAGCATGCCGAGTACGCCGTTCATCGGCGTGCGAATCTCGTGGCTCATGGTGGCGAGGAAGGTGGATTTCGCCCGGTTGGCCATCTCGGCCTCGGCACGCGCGGTCTCGGCGGCGTCGCGCTCGCGCGCCAGCTCGCTCTCCCGCTGCTTCAGTTCTGTGATGTCGCGCACCACCACAAGGCGGCTGTCGTCCGGCATGCGCAGGAAGCTGCGCTCCACCCAGTGGCCGTCCAGCCGCTGGCGGACCTGCGGGCTGCCGTCGGCAAGAGTGAACAGCGAGAACTGCGCCGCGACATGCTCGTCCGCCGTGGCGGCGCTGCGAGGCACCAGATTGTTCTCATACTGGTACCGCCAGATGTTCTGCATAGTGCCGAGCGCGATGATCTGCTCGCGCGGAATATCCACCAGCTCGAACATCGCCTGATTCGCTGTGATGTAGCTGCCGTCAGCCTCGGCCGAACCCACGCCGTCGGGCATGTTGTCGAGCAGCGCCTGCATGTGTCGGCGCGTGCGTTCGGCCTGGGCCCGCGCTGCCTGCAGTTCGGCGTCGTGCTGCGCGCTCCCGGTTATGTCGGGCTCCGCATCCTCCGTCGCGACTCCAGAGCACGCCGCCTCAGATGGCGGGCCAAAGTTGGCTTCAGGCGGGGCCGCGATCATCGACAACTCCGGGCACTCGCGACCTTATAGAACTAATGTGCAACAATTCCGTTTCAGCTCCTCCTTCAGCTTTCAGCGACCATGAGATAGTTCACCGAGAGATCGCGGCTGGCGCTCCATCGCCCGGTCAACGGATCGACGACCAGGCCGGTGATGTCGGACACGCGCAGTCCGACACGCCGCAGCATGCCGTCGAGTTCGATCGGCGTGACGAACCTGCGCCAATCATGAGTGCCGACAGGCAACCAGCGCAGCACGTACTCGGCGCCGACCTTCGCGGCGACGAATGACCGGGGTGTGCGGTTGAGTGTGGAGACGAATAGTTTTCCGCCTGGTGTCAGCAGAGCGGCGAGCGTTGTCAGGAAGGCCTCCTGATCAGGGACGTGCTCGATCACTTCCAATGCAGTGATGATCGGGAACTGTGTAGCTTCCGTCAGCAGGTCCTCGGCGACCCCGATTCGATAGGCGAGCGGCAGACCCTGGCCGGCGGCATGGGCACGCGCTGCTTCGACCACCTCGTGGCCGGCGTCCAGGCCCAGGACGTCGAAGCCGCGGCGGGCGAACGCTTCAGCGGCCAGCCCGGCCCCGCAGCCGACATCGAGCAGTCGTGGGCGGGAGGCAATCGAGGAGGAAGCAGGATGCGAAGAAGGACCGGAGGACGAAAAATACTCCCCCTCCCCTTGCGGGAGGGGGTTGGGGGGAGGGGGTCCGGAAGCACCACCACTCCTCCCAATCCGCTCCACGATCCACCGCACCCGCGCGGGGTTCATCCGGTGCAGCGGCCGCATCGGGCCATCCGGATCCCACCAGCGCGCCGCGAGCGCATCGAATTGCGCAATCTCGGTGGGTGAAACTGTCATGCTCGCCACGGTTGCTCCTCCTTCCCCGCGCCAGTATGACCACCACCAATCACTCAATGACAATTGGCCGAAATGTCACGTATCGTGATGAAGTTTGGCGGCACCTCCGTCGCCGATCTCGACCGCATCCGCAACGTCGCGACCCGCGTGAAGCGCGAGGTCGAGGCGCGGAACGAGGTCGCCGTCGTGGTCTCCGCCATGGCCGGCGTCACCAACCAGCTCGTCGCCTACTGCCAGGGCCTGTCGCCGCTGCACGACGCGCGGGAATACGACACGGTCGTGGCGACCGGTGAGCAGGTGACCACCGGCCTGCTCGCGATCGCCCTGCAGGAGATCGGCGTCGAGGCACGCTCCTGGCAGGGCTGGCAGATCCCGATCCGCACCGACAACGCGCACGGCAAGGCCCGCATCGCGGGCATCGAGGGCGCCGAATTGATCCGTCGCATGCAGGCGGGCCAGGTGGCCGTGGTGTCGGGCTTCCAGGGCCTTGGCACCGACAACCGCGTCACCACGCTGGGGCGCGGCGGATCGGATACCTCGGCGGTCGCGCTGGCCGCCGCACTGCATGCTGACCGATGCGACATCTACACCGACGTCGATGGCGTCTATACAACCGATCCGCGCATCGTGCCCAACGCACACAAACTCGCTCGCATCAGCTACGAGGAAATGCTGGAGCTCGCGTCGGTCGGTGCCAAAGTATTGCAGACCCGCAGCGTCGAACTGGCGATGAACGAGCGGGTACGCGTTCAGGTACTGTCCAGCTTTGCCGATGTACCGGGTACGCTGGTGGTGGACGAGGACGAGATCGTGGAAAAGCAGACAGTATCCGGTATCGCCTATTCGCGCGACGACGCGAAGATCACGCTGCGGCGGGTGCCGGATCGGCCCGGGATCGCCGCAGCGGTGTTCGGCGCGCTGTCCGAGCACAACGTCAACGTCGACATGATCGTGCAGAACGTATCCGCCGACGGCATGACCGACATGACGTTCACCGTCAGCAAGGCCGACCTGCCGCGCGCGCAGGCGACGCTGGCCGAAGCGCGGCCGCAGATCGGTTTCACCGAGGTGCTGGCGGATCCCAATGTGGCGAAGATCAGCGTGGTCGGCGTGGGCATGCGCAGCCACGCCGGCGTAGCCAACACCATGTTCCGCGCGCTCGCCGACAAGGCGATCAACATCCAGGTGATATCCACCAGCGAGATCAAGGTCAGTGTCCTGGTCGCCGCCGAATACACCGAGCTCGCAGTGCGCGCACTGCATACCGCCTATGGCCTCGATGCCGCCTGACATCGCCACGCCAGACGTCGCACTGACAGCCGCGCAGGCGGAGCTGGACCGGCTATGGGCGCGCGGCACCGCTTTCCTGGGGTGCCGCTACGCCATCATGGGCGGCGCGATGAGCTGGGTCAGCGAGCGCCACCTCGTCGCGGCGATCTCCAACGCCGGCGGCTTCGGCGTGATCGCCTGCGGCTCGATGGAGCCGGACATGCTCTCCGCCGAGATCGCCGGCGCCCAGTCGCTCACCGACCGGCCGTTCGGCGTCAATCTGATCACCATGCATCCGCGCCTCGATGATCTGATCCGCGTGTGCCTCAACGCAGGTGTCGGTCACATCGTGCTGGCCGGAGGCATTCCACCGGGTGGCGCCGTTCGCGCTGTGAAGGCTGGTGGCGCGAAGCTCATCGCCTTCACCCCTGCCCTGGTACTGGCCAAGCGGCTGATCCGTTCGGGTGCGGACGCGCTGGTGATCGAAGGGTCAGAGGCTGGCGGACATATCGGCCCGGTGTCGCTGATGGTGCTGGCGCAGGAAATCCTGCCGCACATCCACGAGGTGCCGGTCTTCGTCGCAGGTGGCCTGGGCCGCGGCGAGGCGATTCTCGCGCTCCTGGAGATGGGCGCCTCCGGTGCGCAGCTGGGCACTCGCTTCGCCGCCGCAACCGAGTCGATCGCGCACCCGAACTTCAAGCGCGCCTTCATCCGTGCAGCCGCGCGCGACGCGGTACCTTCCGTGCAGCTCGACGAGCGCTTCCCGGTGATCCCGGTCCGTGGCTTGGTCAACGAGGGGGTCAAGCGCTTCCTGCGCTTCCAGGCGGAGACGCGCGATCGGTTCGAGGCCGGCGAGCTCACCAAGGAAGCCGCGCAGCTTGCCATCGAGCACTTCTGGGCCGGCGCGCTCCGGCGCGCGGTGATCGACGGCGATGTCGAGGCCGGGTCGGTGATGGCTGGCCAGTCGGTGGGCATGGTGACGGCCGAGCAGCCGACCGCGGAGATCATAGCTCAGCTTATGGAGCAGGCCGTGGCCGCGCTGGTCGCGCACAACCGCGCCGCCTAGGCCGGCGATGGCCACACCACCCCGCAGGCTTCTGGCCAGGTTGCGTGAGACAATGGCGCACGGTGCCGCGCCGTTGCAGGAACTCGTCCTTCTCGTGGCGGCGGAGCTGGTGAGCGAGGTGTGTTCGGTCTACGCCGCCCGGCCCGGTGAGGTCCTCGAACTGGTCGCCACCGAGGGTCTCAACCAGAAGGCCGTCGGCCGCACCAGGCTCCGCGTCGGCGAGGGCATCGTCGGGCTCTGCGCCGCCACGGTGCAGGTCATGAACCTGCCGGATGCACAGAACCACCCCGCCTTCGCCTACCGGCCGGAGACCGGTGAGGAGCCGTTCGCCTCCATGCTCGCAGTGCCGGTCCGACGTGCCGGACGGACCCTCGGCGTCATCACGGTGCAGAACCGCAACCCTAGGAGCTACGCCGAGGAGGAGGTGGACGAACTCGAAACGGTGGCGATGCTGCTGGCCGATGTTCTGGCGTCCGCCGGCGCGGCCGACGGCGCCGAGGAAGGCGTCGCCCACACGGTGCCACGCGTGTTCGCCGGCAGGACGCTGGTTCCCGGCATCGCCATCGGTCCCGTTGTGCTGCATGGCTACCAGCGTCATGCCGTCCGCCTGCTGGCCGATGACACCGAAGCCGAACTGGTGCGGCTGCATGAGGCCACCCAGCGCATGCAGCAGGACGTCGACGACCTCATCGCTGGCGTACCGGATGGCCTGATAAGCGGTGCGGATGCCTCCGCCTCTCGCGAAGTGCTCGAGGCCTACCGTCTGATCGCGGCCGATGCCGGCTGGCTACGGCGGGTCACCGAGGTGATCAACGGCGGACTGTCCGCCGAGGCAGCCGTGCAGCGCGTCGCCGGAGAACTGCACGACCGCATGCGCCGCATCGCTGACCCTTACCTGCGCGAGCGGCTGGCCGATCTGGAGGATCTCGCCGGCCGGTTGCTGGCGACCCTGGCCGGAGACCAGCCGCGCCAAGCCGTGCCGCAGGGTGCAATCCTGCTCGCCCGCCGCCTGGGGCCTGCCGAGTTGCTCGACTGGCACGCCGCTGGCATCGCCGGTGTGGCGGTGGAGGAGGCCAGCCCCGGCAGCCATGCCGCGATCCTGGCACGTGCGCTGTGTCTGCCATCGGTGGGCGGTGCCCGCGGCATGCTGGATGCTGCGGAACCCGGTGACGAGGCGGTGGTGGACGCCGACGAGGGCCAGCTCGTGCTGCGCCCGGAGGCAGAGGTGCGAGAAACCTATGTCCGCGAGCTGGAGGCACGGCGTGCGCTGGAGGCTGGTTGGGCGCCCTTGCGGGAGCTGCCGGGGATAACCGCCGACAACGTCAGGGTCAGCCTCATGCTGAACGTCGGCCTCACCATGGAGCTGGCACAGCTTGACACCACCGGGGCGGAAGGCATCGGCCTTTACCGCACCGAGATCGGCATGCTGGCGCGCGGCTCGATCGCCGATGTCGCGGAGCAGGCGGCAAGCTATGCCCGGGTGCTGGACGCGGCCTGCGGGCGGCCGGTGCTGTTTCGCACGCTCGACCTCGGCGCCGACAAGCTGTTGCCGGGTGACGCGCCGGAGGAGGAGAACCCAGCCATGGGCTGGCGCTCGCTGCGCATCGGCCTCGACCGCCCGGCGCTGCTGCGCCGGCAGCTGCGCGCGCTGCTGCTGGCGGCTGCCGGACGTCCGCTGTCGGTGATGTTCCCCATGGTCGCCACGGTGGCTGAGTTCCGCGCCGCGCGAGCGCTGCTGCTGGCGGAGGCGCGCCGCGTCCGCCCTGCACCCGAGCGCCTCGACATCGGCACCATGCTCGAAGTCCCGGCGCTGATGTGGCAACTGGATGAACTGCTGCGCGAGGTGGACTTCGTCTCGGTCGGCTCGAACGACCTGCTGCAGTTCCTGTTCGCGGCCGATCGCGGCACACCGGCCTTGTTCTCTCGTTACGACCTTCTGTCGCAGCCGGTGCTGAGCCTGCTCGAGCATCTGCTGGAGAAGGCGGGTGCCGCCAAGGGAGGCAAGGGCGTTCCGGTCTCTCTGTGCGGCGAGGCGGCGTCGCGGCCTCTCGAGGCGCTGACCCTGGTCGGGCTCGGCTTCCGCACCCTGTCGATGCAGGCATCTGGCATTTTGCCCATCAAGGCCTTGCTGGCCGAGCTCAACCTCGCGGCGTTCCGCCCCGTTCTCACGGCAATCCGCCGGAGTTCCGCAGGGGCCGTAAGCCTACGCGAACCGATCAGCGTCTGGGCGCGCGAGCATGGTCTGGCGGTCTGATAGTGCGGGTAATTTAACGCAATAATCGCGCTGAATAGTGCAAAGACGATTCGACTACGGTCTCGAACCGAGTCAATATAGGGACGTATTCAGGCAGCAAGCGCGCGGGGGCGGGGCCACCGTGGTGCAGATCGCAAATCAACGCTGGCGGAATGCCGGAGCATGATGCCGTCCGCGATCGAAAAAGATCGGTCTCCCCCTCTTGCGCCGAGGGCCGGGGCGGACCTGCGCGCCGCGCGCGATCGGGTCGGCTGGACGTTGCAGGAACTTGCCCCTGTGTTGCACATTCGGTTGGACTACCTCGAGGCGCTGGAGGCGGGACGCATCAGCGCGCTCCCCAGCAACGCCCATGCGCTCGGGTTTCTGCGCACCTATGCCGCCGCGCTGGGTCTCGATCCAAATGACACCGCCAGACGTTTCAAGGCCGAGGCGGTGGGTGTCAACGAGAAGACCGAACTGGACTTTCCCGAGCCGGCGCCGGAGCGCGGCGTGCCAGCCGGAGCGGTGGCGCTGCTCGGCGTTCTGCTCGCGGTCGGCGCCTACGCAGGCTGGTACCGGTTGTCCGGCGAGGGCCGGTTGCCCGCTGAGACCACCATGCAGATCCCGTCACACCTCGCTCCGCTGGCCGAGCAGGCGGTCCGACCCAGCACAGCGCCAGTCGTTGCGGCAACGCCTGCGCCGGCCGAGGCCCCGACGGTCCAGCAGGCCGAGGCGCCGGCGGCCCCGGCAATATCGCCGACCTCGGCTGCCGCGGCAGTGCCCGTTCCGCCGGTTCCCGACGGGCAGTCGCGCATTCTCATTCGGGTCAGCGCAGACGCGTGGCTGCAGGTGCGCGACCGGGCGGGCCCAGTGTTGCTGACCCGCACCCTCCACCCGGGGGAGACCTGGGAGGTGCCGCCCAAGCCTAACCTGGTGTTGACGACCGGGAACGCCGGCGGCACCGATCTTGTTGTGGATGGCGTGACCAGCCCGCCCCTGGGCGGGTCCGGCGCGGTCAGGCGCGACCTGCCGCTCGACCCGGACCTGATCAAGGATGGCAAGCTGGCGACGCCCCCGCGGCCCAGCGGACAGTAGCGCGACGCCGGCAGAATCCCCATTCTAGGGGGCGCGTCCCGAGCCGCAGCATACGGAGAGCGATTGCATGAGCTACCGGCCGTACCAGGAGATCATCCGGCGGAAGTCTCGCCGCGTCTATGTCGGCCGTGTGCCGGTGGGCGACGGCGCGCCGATCACCGTGCAGACCATGACCAATACCCTGACTACCGACGTCGAGGGCACTGTCGCGCAGATCAGGCGCGCCGAGCTGGCCGGGGTCGATATCGTCCGCGTCTCCTGTCCCGACCAGGAGAGCGCACTCGCGCTGAAGGACATCGTGCACGAGGTGAACGTGCCGATCGTCGCGGACATCCATTTCCACTACAAGCGGGCGATCGAGGCGGCCGATAGCGGCGCCGCCTGCCTGCGCATCAACCCCGGCAACATCGGCAGCCAGGAGCGGGTGAAGGAGGTCATCAGGGCTGCCCGCGATCACGGCTGCTCGATGCGGATCGGCGTTAATGCCGGTTCGCTGGAGAAGCATCTGCTGGAGAAATACGGCGAGCCGAACCCCGAGGCACTGGTGGAGAGCGCGCTGTATCACGCCGACATCCTCCAGCAGCACGACTTCCACGACTTCAAGATCAGCGTGAAGGCATCGGACGTATTCCTGGCGGTGGCGGCCTACCAGCAGCTCGCCGAGGTCTGCGACCACCCGCTGCATATTGGCATCACCGAGGCCGGCGGTCGCCGCATGGGTACTGTGAAGTCATCGGTGGGTCTCGGCTCGCTGCTCTGGGCCGGCATCGGCGACACGTTGCGTGTATCGCTGTCGGACGAACCGGAGGAGGAGGTTCGGGTCGGCTGGGACCTGCTGAAGGCACTCGGCATCCGCCATCGCGGCGTGAAGGTCGTGTCCTGCCCGTCCTGCGCACGCCAGGGGTTCAACGTGATCCAGACTGTTCAGACGCTGGAGGAGCGGCTGGCGCACATCGAGACGCCGATCACGCTGTCCATCATCGGCTGCGTCGTAAACGGCCCTGGCGAGGCCCTGATGACGGATATCGGCCTGACCGGCGGCGGCAACGGGCGGCACATGATCTACCGCGCGGGGAAGACCGACCACACGATCGACGGTGCCGCGATGATCGATCACATCGTCGAGTTGGTGGAGGCGAAGTCGGCAGAGCTGAATGCGGCGAAGGAAGCGGAGAAGCTCGCGGCGGAGTGATGCTGCCTGTGATGGGTGAGCATCACTAGCCACCGCGCCCGGAGAAGGTTGGCGCGGGCCGATTGCAGCGCCAGACGCGTCGCCGTGTAGTCCAGCCGCTGGCGCAGCTCGTCGCGGAAGTGCTTCACGGTGAGGTCGGCATTCTCCTTGCGATCCAGCAGACGCGCCCCCGCAAGCTCGTCCTCAGGCGCGCGGCGGTCCGACACACGACCCAGACGCCGTCGACACGCTTTCCATCTATGTCGACGGTGCGTCCGTTCCTCAACGACCGGATGTGTTCCGCCCCCGTCTCGCGCTGCTTCGGTATTGCTGTTGCCAGCGCTCGTGCGGACCAGCTTCAGTCCGGCACGACCTCGCGGTCCTTCTTCGGGATCAGATCGTAGGGCAAGGCGAACCCCGGCATGGCGGCCAGCCGTCGTGACCATGCCTCGACATTCGGCCAACGCGTGATGTCCAGCCCACCCTCCGCCATGAACACCATGCGCCCCCAGCAGGCGACATCGGCGATCGTCGGCGCATCGCCCACCAGCCAGGCCCTCCCCGCCAGCGCCGTATCGACGAAGCCGATCGCTGCCTCTGCTTGCGGCCGGAAATAGTCCATCACCGCCGGATCGACCTGGCGGAACCGGCTGTAGTGCCGCACCTTGGCGACGTTGGTGATGTTGTCCGCCTCCCACGACAGCCACTCGCGCGCCGTCCATTGCTCCTGTTCAGTCTTGCCGGCGAAATGCCCTGTGGTGCGCGCCAGGTAGTCGAGGATGACGTTGGACTGCACGATGGTCAGACCGCGATGACGCAGGGCCGGAACCTGGCCGTAGCGGTTCACCGCCAGGTAGTCTGCCTCCTTCTGCGCACCGTATTTCAGGTTCACCGTGCGGAAGCTGAACGGCAGGCGCGCCAGCGCCAGATACAGCATCGGCTTGTAGGTCGAACTCGAGGTGAAGCTGCCGAACAGCGTGAGGCTGTCGCTCGGGGTGGTGTTGGTCACCTGAATGGCTCCGGCGTTGGGTCATGGCGAGACTATCGCGGCGCGGCGTACGGCGCGATAACCGGCGGCGATGCGGCCCGCCAAGGTGCAGTATCTGGAAGGTCTGCGCGGCATCGCGGCGATGCAGGTGGTGCTGCTGCACTTCGTCTCTGGCTTCATGCCGGACACTGCGCAGAACGCTTGGCCGCCGCTGCACGTGCTGTACGACGGCCATACCGCAGTCTATATTTTCTTTCTGATCAGCGGCACAGTGCTGACGCCTTCCTTCGCGCGGCCCGGAGCCTTCGCAGGCAAACTGGTCAGGCGTGTGGTTCGGCTAGGCATCCCGGTCGCTGCGGCAGCCTCGATCGCGACGGTGCTGCTCGCGTTGTTCCCGGACGCACATCGGCAGGCGGCCGTACTCACGGGATCGGCGTGGCTGGCGACGGACTCCAGCGGCGCCCCGACATTCGCGCACGTTGCGCGCGAGATCGGCCTCGACAGTCTTCTGCTCGGCT
The DNA here is from genome assembly GCA_963791495.1 of uncultured Alphaproteobacteria bacterium. Lineage (GTDB taxonomy): Bacteria > Pseudomonadota > Alphaproteobacteria > Acetobacterales > Acetobacteraceae > JAMXLO01. The sequence continues at coordinate 79,082 of CAWBST010000015.1, read as the reverse complement.
ATCGCGAGGCGACACTGTTCGTGCCGCTCGCCGGCCACCTGCCGCCGATGGAGCTGTCGCTCGACGCGCCGTTCTGGTCGTTGCATCTGGAACTATATGGCTCGCTGTTGGTGCTGTGGCTCGTATCGCTGCGCGCCCACTCGATCCGGGCGCACCGCATTGCAGTCGCCGCGGCGGCGCTGTCGTTCGGTACGCACCCGATGTTCCTGTTCGTGCTTGGTCACCTGGCTTCCCTGCTCCCGCATAACGGGAGAGGACCGGGGAAGGGGTTCCTCGGATTGCTGCTGCTCCTGCTGGGCCTCGCGATGTCCGCCACCAAGGACTGGCATGTCGTCGAATGGCTGCGCCTTTTGCTCGCCCGCACCGAACTCGCCGGCGCTCCAGACCTGTTCCAGTTTCAAAGCCAGCTTGCCGCGGTTGCACTGTATGGCGGTGTTCTGTGGTGTCCCTTCGTCTGGCCGACGCTGGAAAGCGCGCCCCTCCGCCATTTGGGCCGCCTGTCGTTCAGCATCTACCTGCTGCACTTCCCGATTCTGTTCACCGTGGTGTGCCTGGCGTTTACCCTCGTGCTGGCACCATCGGCCGTCGCAGCGTTCGTTCTGTTCGTGGCGCTGACCCTGCTCGCCGCCATCATCTTCGAGCGTCTGGTGGACCGGCCAGCCATCGCGCTCAGCCGTCGCATCGACGTGCCACCACTCGTCTCGCCGCGTGAGATGACTCAAAAGTGAGTACGGGCGACGCGAGGCGCCACTGCACCATGATCGAAAATTCAGCGGGGCACGGGATTATTTTGAAAGTACTATTATCAGCCCTCGTGTTCTTCGTCGTATCGGCCGGTGCCGGTGCGGTCTCCAGTCGCGACCACACTGTGTTGGCGACGTTCGCCGGCAAATGCACCAAGGTGACTGTGATGAACGTCGCGTCTGATCCCAACCTGTGCTCGGACAAGGTCACAAACATCAAATTGGGTGGTGGCCAGTCAGGGTATGCGTTCGTCTTGCATCCCCAGGGCGGTCTTGGGCCCTTCGTCATGTCCTTTGTCGGCAAGAGTCCGCGGCATGACAGTCGCCATAAAGGGGCTCAGGTCCTGCCGGTCCACAGGGTCTATGTCACGTTCGATGGCAGGACTGACGATCTGGTTGCCATCGGTTCCTGCGAACTTTCGGGTCCGCCCAAGAAGACGCCCACCAAGGTGTCGTGTAGAGCCAACACGATTGAAGGCAATTTTGCCGGCGAATTTGTCGGTGCAGGCCGCTCTGTCAGCCCCTCCACGACCCTGACCGATCGTCAGTTCGGGCGCAAAGTCATCACCCACATATTCGTCTGCGGCCAGCCACGGTTGGATGCCGACGGCAGGCAACAGCCTGACAGCGAGGATTGCTCCGCCACTGGGCGGCGCTAGGTTCGCCTGATCAGCGTCGCAGCCGGTTCACCAAGACCTCGGCATGATCCGTGTCCATGGCGAGCGCCGCGCGGGCCAGCGGCTGCGGGAAGCCGGCGCGTGCCAGCACGGCGAGCTCGCGCCGACGCCCAGCCGCATCGGGCGTATCGCCAAGGCGGAACGGTCCGATTCGCCGCCGCCGTGCGAGCACCAAGGCTGCCGCAATCTCGCTCTCATCGTCCGCTGGCAGAACTGTGTGCGCCATGTCGGGATCGACACCCTTGGCCAACAGGTGCGCGGTCACGGCACGGCGTGAGCGCCCGGCGCGTACCAAGCTGCGCGCACGAGCTTCGGCGTAGGCTGCGTCATTCACCGCACCCGCGGCGACCAGCCGCGATACCACGTCGCGGAGCGCCTCCCGCGCGGCGCTCACCCGGCCCGCGATGACGTCCGCATCGACCACGCCGGCTGCTGCGCGCGCCCAGCGCTCCACACGACGTTCCAGCACGCGGCGAAGCGCTGACTCTGTCGCGGCGTAGCGCGCGAGATACGCCAGCGCCGCGTCGCGCAGGTCGGCGTTGTCCGGGACGGGACCGGCGCGGCGCTGCGGTGTGCCTGCCATCACTTCGGCTGACCGGCGACCTCAACGCACCTCCACCAGCTCCAGCGCCTCCTTGCTCGGCCCCTCGATCATTGCCGCGCGCGTCTCGCCAAGCCGATACGGCTGCTCCACCACCACCACGCCTTCGCCGCGCAGCTTCATCATCCACGCATCGAGATCGCCGACGCTCAGCGCGATGTGGTCTTGTAGCTGTCCGCGCGGACTGACCAGCGGCGTCTCCCCCTGATTGGCGTACCACGTCAGCACCACATCGCCGAACTCCACGCCGGCACGCGGTGTGCGGAACATCCCCTCGCGGTTCAGCGCCGGCCAGGTGCGATCCTCGCCGCGTGGCACGTCGCATTCCGCCTCGGTCGGCGCCGGTCCAAAGCCCGCACGCACCGGCGCATTCAGGTGCTTCTGATACCAGAGCAGTGCGCGCAGCGGCGCCTCATGCCACAGATGCACGTGGTTGAATCTCTCGGCGGGATAGTTTCCCGCGTATTCCACCAGCGCATTGTCGGGCCCGGTCATGTAGGCGAACCCGCCGCCGCCCTGTGGCTGCACGCCCTTCGCCCGCGCCTCCGCAATCTGCGCCCGCGTGAGGCCAAGCACGCCACCGACGTTCGGCCAGGTGTCGCTGCTCACCAGCACCGATCCGCCCTCATCCGTGGTATAGAGCGGCAGCAGCTTCACCTCGTCGCGCTGCTTGAACGAGGCGAGGCTTTTGCGCACATCGGTGACGTGCCAGCCGAAGTGCCAGATCGCGCTCTGCGGTGCCGACGTCGGCGGCCGGTCCACCTTGGTGAACAACACCATCACGTTGTTGGGTGACAGCAGCGCCGGGAAGCCAGCCCATTCCCCCTTGGTGCAGCTCGGAAACTGCCGCACGTACCAGTCGATCGCAGCGTCAGGATCGACCGAGTTCAGGTGCAGATGATGAAATCCGGGTGTCGGCAGCATCGGCGTTCCTCCTCTGACTGGGTCACGATAGCCCAGGTTGCACAGTGCCTGGAATGCAGCCACGCTCGCTCGCCACGTCAACGGAGCGAGCCATGATCAAGGACGCGCAAGGACAGCCCGTATCCGGCGCGACGGAGGAAGCCGTCGCCTTGTATGATCAGGCGGTGCGGGCGATGAACCTCGCCTGCGGCGATGCGGTCGGCCTGTTCGACAGAGCGCGTAGCCATCGCGCCCGACTTCGCCATGGCGCATCTCGGCAAGGCCTGGGCATTCGCATTTGCCCGCGATCCCGCCATGAGCGGTCCACTCGACAGCCTGCTCGGAACCGTCGCGACCTTGGCGATGAACGATCGGGAGCAAGGGCACCTTGCCGCTCTGAAGCACGCGTCGGCCAGCGCATTGAGCGCCTCGGTCGCGATCCTGGACCGCCACCTCATGCGGTATCCGTTCGACATTCTGGCGCATCAGATCGCGGTGTTCCTCGATCAGTTCCAGGGACGCGTCCGCTGGATGCGCGATCGCACGGCACGCGCGCTGCCGCTGTGGTCAAAGGACCTGCCGGGTTACGACGCGTTGCTCACGTTCCACGGTTTTGGTCTCGAGGAAACAGGCGACTATGCGCGGGCCGACGACGAATCGCGCGCGGCGCTCGAACTTGAGCCGACCAACAGCTTCGCGCATCACACCGTGGCGCATGTGATGGAGATGACGGGGCGCCCGGAGGACGGTCTCGGCTGGATGGTGGCGCGCGAGCCGTTCTGGACGCGCGAGGATCACTTCCTCCAGAACCATATCTGGTGGCACAGAGCGTTGTTCCATCTCGAACTGGGTCAATACGACGAGGCGCTCGCGCTGTACGACGGGCCCCTCGTCGCTTCGCAGAAGCCGATGGCCCGCAGCCTCACCAACAGCTCGGCGTTGCTGTGGCGTCTTGCGATGCTCGGTTACGACGTTGCCGATCGATGGAAGTCCTTGGCGACGCATTGGGAGGGGCATGCCGACGGCAGGTGCTTCGTGTTCCACGACATGCATGCCGCAATGGCCGAGCTGGGATCCGGGCAGGAAACGCTGGTCGAACGGAGACTCGCCGCGATGCGACAGACCGCGGCAAGCGACGATGAGGCGGCGTCGACCTGGGGCGAGGTCGGCATTCCGCTGGTCGAGGGCCTGCATGGAGTTCCACCGCGGCCGCCATGAGGCAGCTGTTGCGCTGCTGCTGCCGGTGCGCTTCGACCTCTGGCGCATCGGCGGCAGTCATGCCCAGCGCGACGTGGTCGACTGGACCCTGACCGAGGCGGCCGTGCGCGGCGGCATGCGGGACGTCGCGCTGGCGCTCGCGAACGAGCGTCTGGGCGCGCGTCCGCGCAGTGCGGTGAACCGGCAATTCCTCCGGCGCGCGGAGCAGCTTGCCGCGTAACGCCCTAAGCTGATGACGTGAACCTCGCGCTCGGTTTGCAAGAGGTCGTGCGATCCGGGGCGTCGCGGCATCCGGCGATTCGTTGTTGATATGCGCGCGCGGCGCTGATAATCGAGAAATCGTCACGTCGTCAAAATCAGCCGGCATCGGCTGATGCTTCAATAATGCATATGCAGGGGATACCACGGATGGCGCACGATCCGCGGCTCGTCAAATCCGAGGACGCGATTGAGACACTGAAGCAGTCGATCCCGGACTGGATCAGACACCTGGAACGGCCGGCGACGCCGTGCATCGTTCCGGCGTTCGGGCCACTCGAAGGCATCCGCGTGGTCGGCACAGGTGTGCTGGTCGCGCAGCCCTATATCGGCACCAAGCTGGCCGAGTTCGGCGCCGAGGTGATCCATGTCGAGCGCCCAGGCGGCGACGTTTTCCGCACCACGGCGCCGCACCTGACGCGTGGCCCGCGACCGCATGGCTGCGACGAGGCAGAGGTCACGAAGAACAAGCTGTCGATGGGGCTCGATCTCAAGAAGGCGCGTGGTCTCGAACTGCTCATGGCGCTGTGGAAGATCTCGGACGTCTGGATGGAGTCCTCGGCGCCCGGCACGCTTGAACGCTCCGGGATCACCAGCGAACTCGCACTCGCGGTCAACCCGAGCCTCGTGGTTGTACGGGTGAGCACCTACGGACAATACGGCAAGGAGGAGTACCTCGGGCGGCCGGGCTACGACGCCATCGCACAGGCCTATGGCGGCATGATGAACCTCACCGGCGACCCAGCCGGTCCGCCGCAGCGCGCGAAGACCTATACCGGCGACTACATCACCGCGCTGACCGGCTGGGCGGCGACGATGATGGCGCTGTGGGAGGTCAAGAAGAGCGGACGCGGGCAGGTGATTGATCTCGCGCAGTACGAAGCCGTGGCGCAGACCAACGGCAACACTCTGCCGCTGTTTACCGGCGAGGGCGGCGTGTATGGACACAGCGGAAACCGCCCCCCGGGCTTCCAGCCGTACGACACGTTCAAGTGCAGCGACGGATGGGTCTATATCGGCGCGCTCGGCGGCGCCATCTACGATCGCGTCCCCGGGTTTCTCGGGCTCGACCCGGTCGAATACAGCTACGAGGCCTGTTCCAAGGATGCCGCCGCGGTCGATTCCGAGAAGGGCCGGGAACTCGACCGGCGACTGCGCGATTACTGCGCGGCGCACACCGCGCTCGAGGTCGAGACGGCGCTGAACGAAGCGAAGATCGGCTGCGCACGCGTGTTCAACACGCGCGACCAGTACAACGACCCGCACTATGCGGCGCGCGAGATGACAGTGCCGGTGCTGGACCGCCAGTCGGGTGTCCCGATCCGTGTCTATGGCGTGGTGCCGAAACTTTCCCTCACGCCCGGGCGCATCTGGCGTGGCGCGCCGTCCATCGGCGACGACACGACGGACATCCTTGCGACGATGCTGGGCCTGACCGATGCGGCTATCGGGGGCCTGTACGCCGATCGCGTGGTGCACCGGACCGAGCCGTTCACCACGCCACAGGCCGAGGCTGCCAACCCCTAGCACCCGGCGGCGCGTGGCGGATCGCCGGTTCTTGCCTTGCCGCGCGAGATCGGCGATCAGTCCGCCATGCAACGCGTCTTCTCCGGCATCCAGCCGTCCGGCATCGCCCATCTCGGCAACTACCTAGGCGCCCTCCGCAACTGGGTGGCGCTGCAGGACACTCACGACTGCCTCTATTGCGTCGTGGACCTGCACGCGATCACCGAGTGGCAGGAGCCGAAGCAGCTCGCCCAGCAGACGCGCGAGATGGCGGCGGTGCTGCTCGCCTGCGGCATCGATCCGAAAAAGCACATTTTGTTCGCGCAGTCGTCGGTGCGGGCGCATGCGCAGCTTGCCTGGATCTTCAACTGCGTGGCGCGGATCGGCTGGCTGAACCGCATGACGCAGTTCAAGGACAAGGCCGGCAAGAACCGCGAGAATGCCTCGGCCGGCCTCTACGTCTATCCGAACCTGATGGCGGCCGACATCCTTGCCTATCACGCGACCGGCGTGCCGGTGGGCGAGGATCAGCGCCAGCACCTCGAACTCGCCAACGACATCGCCCAAAAATTCAACCACGACTACGGGGTGGATTTCTTCCCCGAGATCGAATCACTGATCATGGGCCCCGCGCCGCGCGTGATGAGCCTGCGCGACGGCACCAAGAAGATGTCGAAGTCCGACCCGTCGGATCAGAGCCGCATCAACCTGAACGACGATCCGGACGCGATCGCGCTGAAGATCCGCCGAGCAAAGACCGATCCCGAACCGCTGCCGTCAGAGCCGCACGGCCTGGAGAAGCGTCCCGAGGCGCGTAATCTCGTCGGCATCTATGCCGCGCTTGCCGACACTGACCACGCCGTCGTGCTGCGCGAGCACGGCGGCAAGGGGTTCGGCGCGTTCAAGGAGGCGCTCGCCGCGCTGCTGGTGGACAAACTCCGGCCGATCGCAGACGAGACGCGGCGGTTGCTGGACGATCCGGCAAGCGTCGATGCCGTGCTGCGCGATGGCGCAGAGCGCGCCGCGGCGATCGCCGATCCGATCGTGGCCGAGGCCGAGCGGCTGGTGGGGTTCCTGCGCGTGTAGTCGTGAGCGTATTATTACTGCGCTTCGATGGCTTCGTGATCGCTACCGACCATCTCCCGACGATCAACCACATGGCTGACCAATGCGGCGATTTCCTCACGCGCCTTAGGATCGCGCGGGGGCGGGTCCGCCGCGGCCAGTGCCAGGATTGGTGCGAGCTCTGGAGGAGCAACTTCGCCGCGTGCCGCGTTCTGTTCCTGGTCGGGTGGGAAGTACGGCTCAGTTGAAAGCCAGTTCTGGATCATCGGGTAGTTCGGGTAAATCTGGACCGCAGCAGCAAGAGATATCACTTGGGTCCTCACATCCGCCGGGAAAAACTCGATGATGGCTGAACTTTGACCCTGATGCGTCCGGGTCGCTGCAACCAGAGCAGACGCCGTACGGATCCCATTGCTTCGTAGAATCGTGCCGATCCAATTCGCCGCCCCATTTTCGGGGGCTGGAGGAAGCACCATCAACAGCGTAGCCTGGTCTACCCAATCGATAATCCGGTTGGGCGCTATTTTGGTGTTGAGCATCAGTTCGACTATATCGGCTGTCGCGAGATTGGGGACGTTCTCGATGTCCTCCTCATCCAACCGCGCCTCATGCCAGACCGATAGGCCGTCGAGTTGCGACAGCGGCTGGGTGCCCACCAGATTGGGCAGCGCGAGAAACGCACCCGGCAACCGCTTGAGCATATTGGCAACGAGCTGCCAGATGATCAACGGAAATGCCCCGATTGCGAAGGAGAGAACGAACAGAGTCCCGTGGCCGGTCGGGACCTTGTTAGCCAATTCGAACCACTGGGCGGCTACCCACACTCCCAGTGTCGCAAGGATGATGCGCATGGAAACGGCGTTGTATACGTTCGGCCCGAGATCGCGCCGCAAGAACCGCTTGATCAGCATTTGCAGCGAGAAGAAATAGGCACCCAAAAACGCGAAAGCAGCAGGCACGAGCACCGGCTCTGCCGCCCACAGATACCATGCATCGTCGCCGGCGTAACCCTTTTCGAGCGTGCTCAATGTCTCGCTGAGTGGCGGCAGCGGATATGGCGGAAGCACCATCATCCAACCCATCGCTATCAGCGCACTGGCTCCGAACACGGGCAACACGGTCTTCAGTTCGAACGAAGAGAACAGTTCTCCTGTTACCGCCTCCGCCTTAAGCGTTTGAGACTCATCGGTGCCTTGCACGCTGGCAAGGAAATTGTTGACTGTTTCCGCCGGAAGCGTGCCATACACAGCACTGAATCGGTCCAGATAGCTTTTCACTCGCCGTGCCAACCTGAGGCCGTCTTCCACCGGATAATGTCTGGCCTCTGCGTTCGCCACCCGCAGCTGACGCTTACGCAATAGTCCAAGCCGGTCCAGGCTGGTCGCGTATTGGTTGAACAGACTTTCGCGCCTTGTCGCGATGAACAAGAAGAACAGCGACGCCGGCAGGAGCACTGCCATGTAAACGAATGCCACCCGCGCGACTGCGATCGGGTTGCCCAGCATACAGGCGATCGACCCCAGCTCGTAGGCGAGCAGCGGCAGGCCGCCAAATGTCACGAGAGCCACACGCGTGTTTCTCAAGGTGGCACGCGTATCCTCCGTCTCCCATCTTTTCAGTGTATAAAACACAAAGAAATACAGAAGAGCCAGCGCAATCGCAGCCAGCAAATTCCAGCTCTTCCAAGAGATGTCCATGGTCGCTTTTCTTTCCCCCCGTATCTTCTGACAGCTTATGCTGCTAGATCATGGTGCAAACGCCTCATGTTTGATGGAGTAGCGGGTTTCAGCGGTATATTTGCGGCAACAGCGCGAGCATACTGTGAGCTAGATCACAGTATCCCGACCAATGAGCATCACGCCTGCTATCTGAATTAACTGCGTGCGCTTCTGCCGCTCGCATCAATATCGTAGCGCCCCCGTTATTATCAAGTCTAAGCCTGATCAATCCGGGTATCGGGGTCAATACCTTGAATCGTACACTGGTGCTTGGTGGCCCTGCTCTTTGCGTTGTGCGGTCTGCGCTTCCGGACGCCGGTCGGGGTCAGTGTTCAACGCTGATTGACAAGTAGCAGCCTTCGACGCTCAAGTGGAGTTCCACTGAGACACGCACGAACAAGTAGATGAGCAGCGCGAAAAGCGCAGGACCGGGGAGGTCGATAACGGTGCCCGTGTCGATACTCTCGAAGAGTCCAAGGGGAATCCACAATCTAAGGGGGGATACGCCATGGCAACACCGAACGCCGAAACCTTACGCGCCATAGCGCCGCGCTTCAGCGGTGAGAATGGCGCCCGGCAGGCACAGATCATCGATGCCGTCGGACCCGTCCTGGAGGCAAGGCTGACTGAATACGCGATAAAATCGGATCTTCGGCGCGCGCATTTCCTTGCCCAGATCTGCCATGAATCGGCGGGCTTCCGCGCCACAGAGGAATTCGCCAGTGGAGCCGCCTACGAGGGGCGCAAAGACCTGGGCAACACCCAGCCTGGCGACGGGGCCCGGTACAAGGGCCGTGGGCTGGTCCAGCTCACCGGGCGTGCGAACTACCTGGAATATGGCCAAGCCCTCGGGCTTGACCTCGTGGAGCACCCTGAAGTCCGCGGCGGAGCCGGTGACGTCGCTGCTGATAGCATGCGAGTTCTGGAAGCGGCGTGGTCTGAACCAGTTCGCTGACCGGGACGACATCGAGACGATCACCCGGCGAATCAATGGTGGGCTGAATGGGTTTGACGATCGCAAGGCCTATCTCGCAAAGGCGAAGGCAGTCCTTGGCGTGAGCGTGCCCACACCAATGCTTCGCCTGGGCGACAAGAACGCAAGCGTCATTCTGTTGCAGACCAAGCTAAAGGCGGCCGGCTATCAATTGGGCACGGACGGCGATTTCGGCCCCGGCACAAACGCAGTGGTCAAGCAATTCCAGGCCGCGAAGGGGCTGACAGCGGACGGGATCGTTGGCCCCGCGACATGGCGCGCGCTCGGTTGAGGCACTTCTTCGCGGCGGCCGTGCTGCTCGCGGTCACCGCGGCACCCGCCGCGGCGGGCTGCGACAAGCCCGCACCAATACACTTCGCTCCTGGCGCCAGCGCGGCGGATCTCACCGGTGGCCTCGCCCGCGGCGACCGCGACTGCTTCACGATCGGCGCACGGACCGGTCAGTGGATGACCGTGACCCAGACAGATCGGGGCGAAGGAAACATTGTCCTACAGCTATACCGGCCGCCCTGGAGGACGGTGCCTTCGCCCGACGGCCCGGTCGTGCGTGGCACTGCGCTGAAAGGCACGGAAGAAGGTAGGGACGCCGCCAAATGGAGCGGGCGGTTGCCGGCAACCGGTCCTTACCTTCTGGTTCTCGGCACCAGCCGTGGCGGCGGTGAGTATTCGGTGCACGTGGAAGTTCGCTGATGTCGTCGGGGCTGGCCCGCAGCGTCCGAAGGCCTGGAATCCACCCTGAACGGTCGTAGGACAGAACCGCTGATATTAGTCGAATGTTTACCCGCGCACCCAAACATGCCCGCGCGCGATGGACATACTCCCGCAGGCACGGCCGGTCTTCTCTGTTGTCATCCCGATGTACAACGAGGCGGAGATCGTCGGCGAAATGCACCGGCGCCTTGCGGCCGTGATGGCAGAGCTCGGCGCACCGTGGGAAGCGATCTACATCAACGACGGCAGCCGCGATGCCTCGCTGCAGATCGTCGAGATGCTGCGGCACGCCGACAGCCACATCGCTGTGGTCAACCTATCGCGCAACTTCGGCAAGGAGATCGCCACCACTGCCGGCCTTGACCACGCGCGCGGCGACGCGGTGATCGTTATCGATGCCGACCTGCAGGACCCGCCCGAGGTCATCCCCCGCCTCGTCGCCGCCTGGCGCGCCGGCTTCGACACAGTCTACGCCAAGCGCCGCCTGCGCGACGGCGATGGCTGGGTGAAGAAGGCGACTGCCGCGGCGTTCTACCGCGTGATGCGCAACCTGGGCGAGGTGCCGCTGCCGGAGAATGTCGGCGATTTCCGCCTGATGAGCCGCCGCGTCGTCGATGCTGTGCAGCAGATGCGCGAGCACCATCGCTTCATGAAGGGCCTGTTCGCCTGGGTCGGTTTCCCCAGCACCGCCGTGCTCTACGACCGTGCGCCACGCGCCGCCGGCCGTACCAAGTGGTCGTTGTGGAAACTATGGAATCTGGCCATCGAGGGCATCACCGGCTTCAGTGTCGGCCCGCTGAAGCTTGCCACCTATCTCGGCCTGGCTGTCGCGCTGTTCGCCGTGGTGTTCGGCGCGCAGCTCATCCTGCGCACGCTGATCTTCGGCAATCCGGTCGCCGGCTATCCCAGCCTGATGGCGGTGGTGCTGTTTCTCGGCGGCACGCAGCTCGTGACGCTTGGCATCATCGGCGAATACCTCGGCCGCGTGTTCAACGAGACCAAGCGGCGCCCGCTTTATCTGGTGGAGCGCTACACGCCGAGTGGCGTCACCGTGCCGGCAGAGCCGGGACCGTAACCCCGATCATGTCGCCCTCGCGCACGATCGTGGCGAGTCGGTCCTCGCTCCAGCCTTCTGTGCCCGCCGGGCGCCGCGGCAGCACCATCCAGCGATAATCCGCAGTGGAGTCGACGACGCGGATCTTCACGCCTTCAGGCAGCACCGTGCCCCACTCCGCGATCAGGCCGCGCGGATCGCGCACGCCGCGGGCGCGATAGGCGGCGGACTTGAACCAGAACGGCGGATACCCCAGGACCGCGCGCGGATAGCAGCTGCACAGCGTGCAGACGACGAGGTTGTGGACTTCGTCGGTGTTCTCCAGCACGCCGAGAGGCGGCGCACCGCGCATGGGGATGCCGAGTTCCTCGGCCGCCTTGGTGCCATCCTCCAGCATCAGCGAGCGATACGCCGGATCGGTCCACGCCTTCGCCACCATGTGCGCGCCCTGCCCGGGATTGGCAGCGTCGGTGATCTTGATGCGCTCCGCGATCTCCGCGCTCGACACCAGCCCCTTCGCCGCGAGCAGATCACGCACCGCCGCCAGCAGCTTCTCGCCGTCTGTCTCCAGGATGTTCGATCCGGCCATCATGCTGGCTCCAGCCAATGCTCGTAGATTTCCACCAACAGTTGGTCGCCCGCCTTGCCTTCCTGCCACACCGAAGGCTGATCGAACGCCACGTGGTACAGTGCGCGCTGACGCCGCAGGACGAGCGAAGGCGAGGTCTTCCGGATTGGGGTAGTCGCCGAAGCGGCGGACCACCTTACCCCGCATGCCGCGCAAATAGTGCGGCGTGCGGATGTGCACGCGGCCGCGTGTCTCCGGCCAGTCGTCCTTCACGCGCACCAGCACGCCAGGGGCAAAGTCAGCCATCACACGCGGTCCAGCGCGGCGCGCAGTTCGGCCTCGGTGATCACGCCCTTGACCAGCAGGTTGTCGGCGATCGAGCGGATCCAGCGACGGTAATAGCTCAGACGGTGGTATTCGGCCTCCGGGATCGCCTCGATGCCGCGTCGCAGTTCATCCACCGTCATGAAGCGCTTCGAACCCAGCACCGCGCGCAGCGCGTCGACCTCCTTGTCGAAGTCGGTCAGCGCGTGCGGTTCGACATCGACCGGCTCGCACATGAATTTCGAGACCCCACCCAGATCGTGGTGGGCCCGCGGCACATCCTTGTCCATGCCCGGAAGGATACCGCGGCCGTGGTCAGTTCGCCACTGCCTCTCCGGGCAGCGTGCCCCAGAACTGGCTGCGCTTCAGGTATCCGCGGTAGTCGCCCGTCTGCACCTGGCACCAGTCGGAACTCGCCTGGCATGAGCGCAGATGCCCGATCACGCCCGGCTTCAGGATCGCGACAGGTCTCCCGCCGTCCTGCGCGTCACGCCGCAGCGTCGCGTCGCCGCCGGTCACTATGAAGCTGCGGCGTCCGGTCAGAGTCGCCTGGTGCACCCAGCCCTTGATGCCCTCGGTATCCTCCACCAGCCGCCACACCTCGAACTCGCGCAGGATCTCCACAGGCAGTTCGCGGCGCTGGTAGATCCACTGGATCGGATACCGCGTGCCTGGACCGGCGCGCAGGTTCACCTCGTCCGAGCGCAGCGCGGCGAAGCGCGGCAGCGGCAGGCCGGTATTGGAGCCCTTGGCGGTGTCCGCCTCTGTCTGCTTCGGCGGTTCGGCCGGTGCTGGGGTTGGCACTGCCGGGGCCGGCGCTGGCGCCACGGGCGCGGCAGCCGGTGGTTTCGCCGGCGGCTTCTGTGATGCTTTCTGCGGCGGCTTCTGCGGATGAAGTACACCATGCGGCCGGACCACTGGCGTCGGCTCTGGCTTCTTCGTCGTTGGCTTGGCGCCGGTGATGGTCTGTCCCATCGCACCCGGCGCCACGAGCAGCATGCCGCACATCAGCAACCGCAGCAGTGACGCCGGCACCGGAATGAACATGCGTCATGCGTGCCAAGTCGGCGCGAGCCGGGTCAAGCGTGACGCGCGATGAGCGAGTGATCAGCGACCCAACCATGGATTGCAGCGGTGTCGAGGTGCTAGAGTCAGCGCATGACACTGCCTTTCACCCTGCCGGATTGGGTGCCCTGGTGGGTGCCGATCGTGTTGCTGGTGCCGGCGTTGCTGTATGCGCTGGCGTTCCTGTTCATGCCGTTCAGCGTAATCGGCATCAAGAGCCGGCTGGAGGTGGTCGAGGTACGGCTGGACGAGATCCAGCACGAGATCCGCCATCTCTCACTGCGCCTGCCGGAGACCGCGCGCGCCGCCGACTACGACGAGATCTATGCGCCTGAACCCACGGTGCAGTCGCGTCCCGCGGTGACGGCGCGCCCGCCCATCCCGCCGGCGCCGCACGAATTGGAAGACCAGGAGCCGCGCGAGCTGCCCTCACGAGCCGCCCGGCGCGAGGACGATCGCAAACCCGCGGGGGGTCGCTCTGAACCGCGGCTCGATTGGCCCCGATAGAGGCCAGTTGCGTCGGTCCCGCGGTTCGGTTCTTCTGACCGCCTGTCTTCGACCATGGAGTCCGCGATGCGTGTCAGCGTCGTCCAGATGAACCCAGGCGCCGACAAGGCGGAGAACATTGCGCAGGCGCGCCGCCTGATCGGCGAGGCCGTCGAGGCCGACCGCCCCAACATCGTCTCGCTGCCCGAAGTATGGGACAGCCTGGGCGGCGACCGCGCCGTGCGCAACGCAAACGCCGAGACACTGCCGGCCAAGGGTTCCAACGAACCCGGTGGCGTCGCCTACGAGTTCCTGCGCGAGACTGCACGCGCCGCCCGGGTGCACGTGCATGGCGGCTCGATCATCGAGCAGGGGCCGGAGAAGCTCTTCAACACCACCGTGGTGTTTGACCCCGACGGCCAGGAGATCGCGCGCTATCGCAAGATGCACCTGTTCGACATCGTCGCCCCCGACGGCACCGGCTATCGCGAAAGCAACACCTATGGTGCCGGCGACGAGGTCGTGACCTACGAGGCGGACGGCGTCAAGGTGGGCTGCGCGATCTGCTATGACCTGCGCTTCCCCGACCTGTTCTGGAAGCTGCGCGAGCAGGGCGCCGAAGTGATCTTCCTGCCGTCCGCCTTCACCCTCGCCACCGGCAAGGACCACTGGGAGGTGATGATCCGCTCGCGTGCGATCGAGACGCAGTGCTGGTTTGCCGCCCCAGCCACTTGGGGGAAGCACCTGGAAGGCAAGGGTGAGCCGCGCTTTACCTACGGCCACTCAATGATCTGCGACCCGTGGGGCCACGTCACCGCGAAGGTGTCGGATGGCACCGGCTGGGCCACGGCACGGATCGATCAGAAGGTCACCGGACGCGTGCGCCGCGACATGCCGGTGCTGGAACACCGGAAGCGCGTTTGAACCTTCTCGAACCCGTGCCCCAGGTTGTTCGACCACGGGACTTTGTCCCTGGCCGGATCGCATTCGCTGCCTCCGCCACCGTACTGGCCACGGAGGCGCGCGAGAGGCTGCTAGCGTACTATGGCGACTGCCCGCCGGAGCGGGCCGACGTGGTCGTGGCCCTCGGCGGCGACGGGTTCATGCTGGAGACAATCCACCGGGTGCTGTCGCTGCACATCCCGGTCTACGGCATGAACTGCGGCTCGGTCGGCTTTCTGATGAACTCGTTCAGCGAGGACGACCTGCCTGGTCGCCTGGTGCGTGCGCAGGAGGCGGTGCTTTACCCGCTGCGCATGCGAACGGTCAGTGCCGACGGCACCGAGGCCGACGCGCTGGCATTCAACGAGGTCTCGCTGCTGCGCCAGCTTCGCCAGACCTCCAAGATCCGCGTCACGGTGGATGGGCGGGTGCGGCTGCCGGAACTGATGTGCGACGGGATCCTGATCTCCACGCCGGCGGGGTCGACTGCCTACAACCTGTCGGCGCACGGGCCGATCGTGCCGCTGTCCGCGAACCTGCTGCCGCTGACGCCGATCTCGGCATTCCGCCCGCGGCGCTGGCGCGGCGCGCTGCTGCCCAGCACGGCCGAAGTCCAGTTCGAGGTGTTGGAGGCGGACAAGCGTCCCACCGCCGCTGTCGCCGACTTCACCGAGGTGCGCGACGTGATCTCGGTCGCGGTCGGCGAGGACCGATCGACCAGCATCACCGTGCTGTTCGATCCGGACCGCGTGCTGTCCGAGCGGATCATCGCCGAGCAGTTCACGGTGTGAGGGTCGCCGATTGATCTAGATCAATGCTGAGATCGCGCGGCCTCCGGCAGGATCAAGCCTCGCCAGGGGGTGAGCTGGTTTAGCAAGCTAGGCAGCTTCGGGCACGTGCAAGCACGCGCGGCCCGTTATCTGCGGCGCGCATCGTTCAGGAGCATGAGGATGCGTACTTCCCATCTCTTGCCTCTTCGACTCCTCGGCACCGCATTTCTGATCGCAGCCGTCTCATCGATCGCATTCGCGCAAGACGTATTGAAGCCGAATATCTTGGTCATCTTCGGCGACGATATCGGGTGGATGAACATCTCCGCGTATGGCGGCGACATCATGGGCGTCCAGACACCCAATATCGACCGACTTGCGAAAGAGGGCCTGCGTCTTACGTCGTTCTACGCTCAGCCTAGTTGCACCGCAGGACGCGCGGCGTTCATTACGGGTCAGCTACCGGTTCGCACGGGCCTGACAACGGTCGGAACACCCGGATCGCCGGCGGGCCTGCAGAAAGAGGACATCACTCTCGCTGAATTACTGAAGACGCGCGGCTATGCGACGGCTCAGTTCGGCAAGAACCATCTTGGCGATCTCGAGGAGCACATGCCCCACCGGCACGGCTTCGATGAGTACTTCGGAAGTCTCTACCACCTCAATGCCAACGAGGACCTGGAAGATCCCGATCGGCCGACCAACCCCGAGTTCCGCAAGAAGTTCGATCCGCGTGGCGTGGTATCGGGAACCGCCGACGGTCCGACCAAGGATGAAGGCCCCTTGACCACCGAGCGGATGAAGACGTTCGACGACGAACTCCTCGCCAAGTCGCTGAACTTCCTGGAGCGCAAAGCCAAGGATGGGCAGCCGTTCTTTCTGTGGCACAACACGACGCGTCAGCACGTATTCATCCACCTGCAGGACAAAAGCCGCGGCGTTTCGCGAGCGGGCATCGAAGACGTCTACGGCGACGGGCTCGCCGAGCACGATGCGCAGATTGGTCAGCTTTTGGCTAAGCTGGATGAACTCGGTCTCTCGAAAAACACGATCGTCATCTACACCACGGACAATGGTGCCTATCAATACATGTGGCCGGAGGGCGGCACGACGCCGTTCCGAGGTGACAAGGGCACGACCTGGGAAGGCGGTGTTCGCGTGCCGTTTGTGGTCCGCTGGCCGGGCGCGCCCGACGGTCGCGTGAGTGCCGAGATCGTAGCGATGGAAGATTTGCTGCCGACACTTGCCGCGGCCGCGGGCGAGCCGGATGTCGTCGCAAAGCTGAAAGCCGGAGCAGATTACGGAGGCCGAAGCTACAAGCTGCATCTGGACGGCTACGACCAGACAGCATTGTTCACGGGCAAGAGCGACAAATCCGTTCGAAACTTCATCTTCTACTATGACGAGACGGTGCTAACCGCCATCCGCTACAGGCAATTCAAAATCACCTTTTCGGAAAAGGCCGGTAATCACTGGGACGATCCGCTGCTGAACCTCGGGCGACCGCGCATAACGAACCTGCTGACCGATCCGTTCGAACGGCAGACTGGCGATCTCAACCGTCAGATGAACGAACATAAAGCTTGGGGGCTGACGCCAATCCTGGGCGCTCTCCAAGCGCATCTTGCATCGTTCAAGGAGTTTCCGGTCCGACAGGTCGGTTTGAGTGCCAACGTGGGCAAGACCATCGAAGGCGTGCAATCACAGATTCTCCAGCTTCAATCACACGACTGAACCGAGAGAGGAGCGGCCCATGGCGTCGCTATGGATGGGACTGGCGGTCGCAATGGTGGCGGGTGCTTCCGCACTATTCCCCGCTCGCGCCGCCGAAACCGCAACGGACGGGTCGGTGTTACCCTTTCCACCCGTGCCGTCGGCCAGCGTGGCCGCACCGACTCTCCAGGAGTCCCGGCATGTCCGGCGTGCGGAGCCAAACCATCTGTCGGCGGATGCTCCCA
The DNA here is from genome assembly GCA_963791495.1 of uncultured Alphaproteobacteria bacterium. Classification (GTDB taxonomy): domain Bacteria; phylum Pseudomonadota; class Alphaproteobacteria; order Acetobacterales; family Acetobacteraceae; genus JAMXLO01. The sequence goes on along the minus strand of CAWBST010000015.1, from coordinate 61,521 downwards.
ATATCCTCGTCGTTCTGCTCGATGATGTCGGCTTCGGACTGCCTGACTCATTTGGGGGGGAGATCGCGACGCCAACGCTGACGCGTCTGGCCAACGACGGTATCAGCTACAACACGTTTCACACGACGTCGATCTGCTCACCGACGCGGGCGGCGCTGCTGACCGGCCGCAATCACCAGCGCGTCGGATCGGGCACGATCGCCGAGCGAGCGCTCGATTTTGACGGTTATACCGGGATCATTCCCAAGAGTTCCGCCACCATTGCCGAGGTGCTGCACGACTACGGATACAAGACCGCAGCGTTCGGCAAGTGGCACAACACGCCGGCGACCGAAACTACCGCCATGGGCCCGTTCGATCGTTGGCCGACAGGCTACGGTTTCGACTACTTCTATGGCTTCCTGGCAGGCGAAACATCGCAATACGAACCACGGTTGTTCGAGAACACAACCCCGATCGAACCGTCGCATGATCCGAAGTACCACCTCACCTCGGATATGGCCGACAAGGCGCTCATCTGGCTGCACCGTCATCAGGCCTTTGCCCCCGACAAACCGTTCTTCATGTACTGGGCCCCGGGCGCTGCTCACGGTCCGCATCACATCTTCAAGGAGTGGGCGGACAAGTACAAGGGCAAGTTCGATGACGGCTGGGATGCCTATCGTGAGCGCATATTCGCGCGGCAGAAGCAGCTTGGATGGATCCCGCCGAATACGAAGCTGACCCCGCGCGCCGATACCATGGCTTCGTGGGATAGTATTCCAGAATCTCAAAGGCCCTTCCAACGGCGGCTGATGGAGGTGTTCGCTGGCTTCGTTGAACATACAGACGCCCAGGTCGGTCGCCTCATCGACGGAATGGAACAGCTCGGGCTGCGCGAGAACACGATCATCTTCTATATTTTTGGCGACAATGGCTCGAGCGCGGAGGGCCAGAACGGCACCATCAGCGAGCTCCTTGCGCAGAACCAGATCCCGAACACGATCGAACAGCAGCTCGCGGCACTCGATAAGATCGGCGGCCTCGACGCGCTCGGCACGGCAAAGACCGACAACATGTATCACGCCGGTTGGGCGTGGGCCGGGGACACCCCATTCCGCTATACCAAGCTAATCGCCTCGCATTTCGGCGGCACACGAAATCCCCTGGTGATCTCGTGGCCGAACGGAATCAAGGCGAACAAAACACCGCGTTCCCAGTTCCACCACGTCAACGATATCGCGCCGACGATCTACGAAATCCTGCGGATCAAGCCACCCGGCGAGGTCAACGGGTTGAAGCAGGATCCCATCGACGGCGTCAGCATGGTGTATACGTTCGCTGACGCCGCGGCACCTGGCCAGAAAGCAACCCAATATTTCGAGAACAACGGCAGTCGTGCCATTTATCACGACGGCTGGATCGCAGCGACCTTCGGACCACTGATTCCGTGGCTTGCCGTCAGCCCCGGCCTCGACACATGGGACGCCAACAAGGATGTGTGGGAGCTTTACGATCTCACACACGATTTCTCGGAAGCGAACGATCTTGCCCGCGAAGAGCCCGCGCGTCTTGCGACGATGCAGCAGTTGTTCCTCGCTGAGGCAGAGAAAAACAACGTGTTTCCCGTGGGTGCCGGTCTCTGGACGCGCCTGCATCCAGAGGATCGCGTCAAGGTGCCGTACACGCACTGGAGCTTCGATTCGACGACGACCCGGCTTCCTGAGTTCGCTGCTCCAGGGCTCGGGCGGGAAAGCAATAGGGTGACACTGGATGTGGACGTGGGCGAGAACGCGTCTGGCGTCTTGTACGCGCTTGGCGGCGTGGCGGGTGGCTTGACCCTCTACATGGAAAACGGCCGTCTCGTATACGAATACAACATGATGATGATCGAGCGTTACATAGGCCATTCGATCGAGGCCCTGGCGCCCGGCAAGCATAAGATCACGGTCGATACCGCAATCGCCAAGCCTGCTGGTCCCGCAGAGGTCGGGATCGTCGTCGACGGTCAGGAGGTGTCCCGCATCCCGGTGAAAAGGACCGTTGCGGGGGCATTTTCAGCGAGCGAGACACTCGACATCGGAGTGGATCTCGGATCGCCCGTCTCTCTCGACTACTTCGATCGCCGTCCGTTCCCGTTCAACGGGAGGATCGAAGCAGTCAACGTCGACCTCCGATAGCTGGAGCGCCGTTTCGAAATGGGGAAGAATACATGCTCCGCACAAGCCTGATCTTGGGTCTGGCGCTCCTTGGAGCGACAACGTCGGTGCGGCGCGCGGATGCGCAGCGCCCGAACATCGTTTTCATCATGGCGGACGACCTGGGCAACGCCGACCTCGGCTACCGTGGGGGCGAGATCAAGTCTCCCAACATCGACAAGCTTGCCAAAGAGGGAGTCCGCCTGGAGTCGTTTTATGGCGAACCGGTCTGTACCCCCTCCCGCGCGGCATTGATGACTGGCCGGTATCCCATGCGATACGGACTACAGACGCTGGTGATCTTTCCAAGCCACACCTACGGCCTGGCCACAGATGAGCGCACGCTGCCGCAAGCCCTTAAGGAGGCCGGCTACACGACGCTGATGGACGGCAAATGGCATCTCGGTCATGCCGACAAGAAGTTTTGGCCGCAGAATCGCGGCTTCGACTACTTCTACGGGAACGTCGTGGGCGAGGTGAATTACTTCACCCGCGAGCGCGGTGGACTGATCGACTGGCAGCGCAACGGCACCTTCCTAAGGGAGAACGGCTACTACACCAACCTCATCGGCGATGATGCGGTGAAGCTCATCGACCGGCAGGATGGAAGCAAGCCTTTCTTTCTCTACTTTGCATCGCTGGCGCCTCATGCACCGTACCAGGCACCTGAGAGCGATATCGACCAGTACAAGTCCGTTCCCGACAAACTGAGACGGACCTATTCGGCTATGATTACGGCTCTCGACGACCAAGTCGGGCGGATCGTGGCCGAACTGAACAAGAAGGGGCTGCGGGACAACACCATCATTCTCTTCGCCAGCGACAATGGAGGAGCCACGAGCGGTCTCTTCGCAAGTGGCTCGAAGAGCAAGGAGGAGCGGGATACCGAGGAAGGCGGCATAGAGCAGGGGGCGATGGCGCCAGCGTCCAATGCGCCATTCCGCGGCGGAAAGGGCAGCCTTTACGAAGGTGGCGTGCGTGTCCCCGCCTTCATCAACTGGCCGGCCAGGCTGAAACCGCGGGTCGTCAACGAGCCGCTGCACATGGTTGACGTCATGCCGACGCTGCTGGCCTTGGCCGGGGGTAAAAGCAATCGCCGACCATCCCTTCGACGGCAGGGACATGTGGAGCACAATCGCGGACGGCGCCCCCTCGCCAAACGAGGATGTCCTGATCAATGTCGAGGCCTTTCGAGGCGCCATCCGCAAAGGCAACTGGAAGCTTCTGAAAATCGCGCTACTGCCCGGCAAGACAGAGCTGTTCGATTTGGCCGCGGACCCGGGCGAGACCACCAATGTCGCCGAGCAGAACCCCGAGATTGCGCGCGACCTCGAGGCGCGTCTCCTGGCCTATGCCAAACAGCAGAAGCCGAGCTTATGGATCAAGGCCCAACCGGCATTCGTGGGCAGCCAGGGAAAGACTGTCATGGATCCGGACTTCGACATCGACGATGGTGGATTGCCGCATGAGAAGCCCAGGCTTCCGAAGAAGTAACAGTAGAATGTGCAATTGGGCTGACACCGAAAGGAAAATCTCATGCGTTTGATTCTGGCTGCCTTCGCACTGGCTGTATCACTGACTGCGCCGGCATTTGCTGACGAGGTGAAGAAGGGCAACGACGCCGACCCGGAGTTCATGACCGGCGTCAAGAAGCTTGGCGTGATGTCGGGCGAGGCCTTCAGTTGCTCACCAGAGGCAGACCGGCAGGGTGTCGGTGAGGATGCCCTTTCGCTCGCCAACCAGATCGCGCTGCATTTCGGGTTGCAGGTCGCGTTCATTTACAGCGGGGCATTCGGCTGGGGGTCCGGGCACGATTTCGATCACAAAACGTGCCCGGAGACGATGGCCAACTTCAAAGATCTGCAACACAAGTATCTGAACAAGTGAGGTCCGCGATGAAGTCCTTCATCTGTCTTGTGGCCGCCGCGCTCAGCGCGCAACTGGCTGTCGTTACATCGTCGCGTGCGGCCTTTATGCCTTGGCATGATACGGGAGCGTCCGCCATGTCTGCGGATGGGAACAATCCTGCCCTCATCCTGGTCGCCGGCCAGCGTGGCGGCGGCGGACGAGCAGGTGGGGGCGGACGAGCGGGCGGTGGCAACCGGCAAAACTTCAACGCCAACAATTTTCATAGCAATGTCAGCAACAACCACACCGTCAACCGCAACACCAACGTGAACCGTAACGCCAACGTCAACGTGAATCGCAACGCAAACGTCAACGTCAATCGCGGGTATAACGGGGGTTGCTGCAACAATTATGACAGCGGGCCGGGATGGGGAGGCGTCGCCGCCGGCGTTGCTGTTGGCGCGGTCGTCGGCGCGGCAGCTGCGAGCACGGTCCCGGCGCCGCCCCCCTACTACCCGCCGGGCACCGTCTATGCTCCGGCCTACTGACAGGGTTCTGTTGACCCGCGCAATGCGGCGTGAGGCGGCAACGACCCGTCGTGGTGTGCCGCCGTCCGCCTGCGCGGCCGTCTGCCGGATCGTCTAGGGCTTCGGGAGCGGCGATGCCTCGTTTCGGTCTTACGCGGCGAATGCTGCTTGCCACAACCGGATGGGCTGCATCGCCGCCGCTAACCGCCGGCGCGGCCACGCCGGATGATTGGGACGCGCAGCCTGAAATTCGCCCGACGGAATCCGTCGTAGCCCCTGACCTGTTGCGCGGCCCACACTATGCGCTAGGCCCAACTGTCACGACTCTCGCCTACCTCAACCGATACATGGTCACCACGGACTACGGGCCGTTCATCGCGTCGAGCGACGTCAGGCTGCGCCGGTTGCTGCGCGAGATCGCGGCGATCGCACAACTGCAGGCGATGCAGCAGTCCGAGGCCTTCGAAAAGGCGGCAATCGAGGCGGGAAAATCGCCATTCCGCAGCGCGAAGAACCTGCTCGACGACCCTGTCGGCACGCTCTCCGCGATCCCGGAAGGGATCGGTAGCATTTTCAATCGCGCACATGAGCAACTGCGCCGCGAGGGCCGCAGCCGGTACGAAGATGGTCCCGCGAAGCAACTGCTCGCTGTATCCGGCTACAAGCGGGACTACGCGGCGAAGCTTGGCGTGGATGCCTACTCCAGCAATGAGGCGCTGCAGAAGGAGCTGGACCGGCTCGCCTGGGCGTCTGCCGCCGGCAACCTGACCTTGGGCGCCCTGTCCGTGGTAACCGGCGCTCTGGCCCTCCAGGTCGCCAGCAATGTCCGGGTGCTTGAGCAGGCGCAGAATGTCGTCGCGGCGACGCCGCCAAGCGAACTGTCCAAGCGCAATCGTGACCAACTGAAGCGCCTTGTGGTGCCTGACGCGGTCGCCGACCGCTTCCTGCGAAACCCTGCGCTATCGCCGCGCCATCAAACGATCATCGTCGCCAGCATGACGGCGCTGGGGACTATTCCGGGGCAGGCGAGCTTCATCGACTACGCGAGTAGCGCCGACACGGAAGACACGGCCCTGCTGTTCCAGCAGATGGCGGAGCTGATCGCCGGGTACAGCACACTCGTTATGCCCGTGCGCCAGATAGTAATCGTTCTCAACCTGCCGCTTATCACGACAACCAATGGCGCGGTGCTCCTGTTGCTGCCGATCGATCGGCTGTTGTGGACCGAGCGCAATGCCGATTTGGCGAAAGGACTTGAGCGGGCACAGCCCCGCGCGCCTGAAGTGTGGATCACGGGCGATGCGTCATCACGTGCCGAATCCGGGTTGGCACAGTCGGGACTGATGCTGACGCAGCATTGCGGGAAACAACTTCCGCTTCTGGACTGAGCGTTGGTACCCCGCCTGCCGCCATCCTTACCCCAAATGGCTGCTTCCACCCAGGCATGCGCCGCATCCGCCCCGGTTGGCTCATCTTTTTCGCGACTGACCACCGTAGGCACCGCCGATTTGCCAGTCATTGATCTAGGTCATTGTATCGCGGCCACGCCTGCGCATTGTGTCCACCGCATCACGGAGAGATCGCAAGATGACCCCTCTGGAACAAAGGGATGCCGATAGAACACAACGGGATGCCCTGAGACAACGCGGAGAGGAAAGTGCGTTTCGTCGTCGAGCGACGATCCGAAGAATAACAGACATCGCCTGGAGCGCCGTGATCGCGAGTGTGGTCACACTAATCGTCGTAACCTCGCTGGGCTGGCTGACAACCCAGGCGGTCGTCGAAAGGGCACGAGAGCAGGGAGCAGAAGATCTCGTCGCCTTGAGGGCAGCCATCTGCACAGTAAGATTTCAACAAAGACCAGATGTAACGGCCAAGCTCGCGGAGCTTAAGGCATTGCCGCCCTATGGCGAGAAAGACACTGCCATCAAGAAGCTTATCGCTGACGAAAAGCTGGCAACGATGGTAGGCGAGAATGCCCCTGCTCCCGGGGCGATCGACAGGTGCGTCTACGCAATAAGCAGCCTGGCCCGTTAGTTTCCGCCGGACCGAAAGTCGTCATCCGACAAGGCCGCTGACATGAGAGGCTTCACCACGATGTTCGTGACTTCGTGGTGAAGCCCTCCTTGCTACTCCGCGGCCGGTCGCGCCGGAATCGGCACCGTATTCGGCCCGAATCGCTCGCGGTACGGCGTCGTGTCGATCTCCTCGAGTTCGACCTCGCGCGTCAGCACCTTGCGCTTCCACTCCTGGTGCGCCGGCTCGTTGGCGTGGAACTCCGGCATCACCTCACGCGCGAACAGTTCCAGGCTTTCGCAGATATGCTCGTGCGAGTTCTTGCCGGCCTGATTGAGCAGAATCACCTGGTCGATGTTCGACGTCTCGAACCGCCGCAGCCTCCGCCGCAGCGTCTCGGGCGATCCGATCAGCCCGCCTGAGATCGCGCGCGCCGCTGCTTCCGGATTCTCGCGCTTCCACTTGTTGTATTCGTCCCACATGTTGACCGTATACGGGTCCGGCCGCTTCCGCCCGGAACTCGATCCGTAATACCGCAGCGCGAACTGGAAGAACGTCGCGCCATCCGCACGGCGACGCGCCTCCTCGTCCGTCTCGGCGCACATGAAGTAGCTGACCAGCGCGATATTCGGATTGGTCTGGTAGTCGGCCAGTTTCTCCTGATGGTGGACGAACGAGTTGTAGTAAGCGTGCACCCAGGCATGCGCCGCATCGGCACTGAGGAACTGGAAGCCCAGTGCGCCGAGACCGCGACGGCCGGCCATCTCGATCGTCTCGAGTTGCGAGCACGCCACCCACAGCGGCGGGTGCGGCTTCTGTACCGGCTTCGGCAGCACGTTGCGCATCGGCATCTTGTGCCATTTGGTGTCGAGTTCGACGCCACGGTCCCGGAACATCGGGATGATGCAGCGGAGCGCGTCCTCCCAGACCTCGCGCTTGGTCTCCATGTCGCGGCTGAAGCCACCAAGTTCGGTGACCGATGCAGATTCGCCGGTGCCCATTTCGACGCGGCCATTCGATACAAGATCGAGTGCGGCAATGCGTTCGGCGACGCGCTGCGGTGGGTTGGTGGTCAGCTGCACGATGCCGTGGCCGAGCCGGATGTTCTTCGTCCGCTGGCTGGCGGCGCCGAGAAAGACTTCCGGAGCAGGGGAGTGAGAGTATTCCTCCAGGAAGTGGTGCTCGACCTCCCAGGCGTAGTCGTAGCCAAGCCTGTCGGCCAGCTCCACCTGATTGAGCGCATTCTGATAGAGCTGCCGCTCATCATCCGGTCCCCACGGACGCGGAAGCTGCAATTCGTAGAAGATGCCGAATTTCATGGGCTTTTCCCTGACCTACTGGCGAGTATCCCGCCGGAGCCGGATCAGGGTGTCAAGGGCAGCGCATGTACACGGGAGATGTCCGCTACGCACAAAGATCGTCATTTTCATATCCGAATGACCAATTTCAGTCACCAAAACATTATGGTATGCAATCGAACCTGGATGGCAGACCGCCACACGTCCGATCGATCGCGAAAGACCGGTCGCTCAGGGAGTGTTCCGTTATGGCAAGAACAATCAGCAGCAGCATTTCCGGCCCCGTCAATCTGGCGAATCCTGCTCAGGACAACCCGCTGGTCATCACCAGGAAAGGCGCGGTGATCTCCTCTGGCGCCGGCGTCGATGGCATCGACGGGACAGCCGCCGCCGTCTGGACCATCACCAACTCCGGCAAGATCCTCTCGGCAGGCGGGATCGGGATTTCGCTCGCCGGCGCCGGTACCGTCACCAATGGTCCGTTGCGCGCCGACAATGCGTTGATTTCTGGAAGTGCCGGAGGCGTCGCCATCAACGGTGCAGGCACGGTCAGCAACACCGGCCTCATCTCCAGCAGCTATGGCTTCGGCGTTGAGCTTCGCTCGGGCGGCTCGGTCAAGAACACTGGCATCAAGTCCGCCATATGGGGAGTTCTCCGGTGTCGAAATCGCCGGTGCCAACGGCACGGTCACCAAGAAGGAACGATCACCGGTTCGTTCGACGGCGTCGATCTGTTCGCAGGCGGCCGCGTCACGAACAGTGGCATCAGGTCCGCCATATCGGGCGGAACCTATGGCGTCTACGTCGCGGGCGCCGCCGGCACGGTGACCAATGAAGGCACCATCACCGGTGCAACAGCTCCGTGGTTTGGCTCCGGCGTCGATCTGACGTCGGGCGGTGTGGTCAAGAACTTCGGCGCCTCGTCCGTCATCTCGGGCATCGACTCCGGCGTGAAGATATCGGGTTCAACCGGCACGGTGACCAATAACGGAACCATCACCGGTGCGAACAGCGTCTATTTGGCATCGGGCGGCGTGGTCAAGAACTTCGGCACCGCGTCGGTCATCTCGGGCGCGTTCTCCGGTGTCTGGATCGATGGCGCGCCTGGTACGGTGGTCAATGAAGGCAAGATCACCGGCACCGCTCCCGGTACAGCATGGGCGTCGACCTGGCCCAGGGCGGCAAGGTCACCAACAGCGGCAAGGCGTCCGTGATCTCGGGCGGGTTCGATGGCATTCTCGTATATGCCGCACCCGGCACGGTGACCAATGAGGGCACCATCACCGGCACGAGCTTCGCCGGCGTCGACCTGTTCTCTGGCGGCGCCGTCAACAACAGCGGTACCGCATCCGCCATCTCGGGCGGAAAGTATGGTGTCTACGTCAAAGGCGCTGCAGGCAGGGTGACCAATAACGGCACCATCACCGGCACGTATGGCGACGGCGTCAGGTTGGCCTCGGACGGCGTGGTCACGAACAACGGCGTCGCGTCGTACATTTGTGGCCGGTACTTCGGTGTTAGCGTGGGTGGCACCGGCACGGTGACCAATTCCGGCACGATCACCAACATCCGCCACTATTATGGCTCCGCGGCCGTCGAGCTGTCCGCGGGCGGCCAGGTCACGAACAGCGGCATCTCCTCCGCCATTTCGGGAGGGGACACCGGTGTTCTGGCCCTCCTCGGCTCAGCCACGGTGACCAATGCAGGCACCATCACGGCGCGACGGGCAACGGCGTCGACCTTCGTTCGGGCGGCCTGGTGACCAACAACGGCAAAGCGTCTGTCATACTTGGCGGTGATTCGGGCGTCGTGAGCCACGCCCCCGCCACAGTCAGCAATTCCGGCGACATCACCGGCTCGCCACTGGGCTGGCGTCGACGCTGGGATCGGGCGGCCTGGTCGCCAACAACGGCACCGCCGCCTCGATATTCGGCCGGCGCTACGGTGTTTACGTCAGTGGCGCCGCCGGCACGGTGACCAACGCCGGCGCGATCGGCTGCCACTTCAACGACGGCGTCAAGCTGGCCTGGGGCGGCGTGGTCACCAACAGCGGCACCGCGTCGTACATATCAGGCGGGGACGCCGGTGTTCGCATGATGGGCTATGGCTCGGCGGGCACGGTGACCAATGCCGGCACGATCGCCGGCTTCTTCGGCGATGGCCTCGGCGTCGTCTTTTCCGACCAGGGCGGCATCCGGGACAATACGCTGGTCAACAGCGGCAGTGTCTTCGGTCTTTCAGGCACTGCGGTGCAGTTCGGCGACGGCAATGATCTCCTGAAGCTGCTGCCCGGCGCCAGCTTCGGCGGTCTGGTCGATGGCGCAGGCGGCGCCAACACGCTGGAACTCGCCAAGGGCTCCTCGCCTGGAACCGTCGATGGGATCGGCACCGGCTTCACCGGCTTCGGCACCGTCAAGGTGGACAGCGGAGCGAACTGGACAGTCACAGGAAGCAACACCGCCGGCACCGTCGTGAACAACGGCACGCTTGTCCTCGGCGCCAACGCCAACCTGACCGTGACCGACGCCGTCAAGCCCGCGAGCGCGGGAGTGTTCCAGCTGAACAGCAATTCCTTGCTGGAGATCGCGGCCAATGTCGGATCCGGCGATCGCATCTCGTTCCTCGGTTCCTCCGAGACGATCATCGACAAGGCGTCGCTGTTCGGAACCAACGTCGGGCAACAGAACTACGCCGGTCCGCTGATGTTGAATTTCGGAGCGGGCGACAGCATCGACCTGAAGGATATCGCGTCAGCGGGCGTAAGCCTCAACTATGCGAGTTCCACCGGGCTGCTGCAGGTCATCAGTGGGGCGGCAATGGCATCATTGCTGTTCCAGAGGTCAAGTCTTGGGGGAGGTGCGTTCCACGCCTTTGATGATGGCTCGGGCGGCACCTTGATCACTCATACCTGACCAGTCAGGCGAGGCAGCACCAGTCAGGCTGCTGGTGCCAGCTCCGCGGCCAGCGACGGCAGCAGTTCCGCAACCGTCGGATGGATATGCATCGCGCGCCGCAGCGTTGTGTATGGCGCGCCGGCATACATCAGGTCCAGGACGCAGTGGATGACCTCGTCGCCACCGGTACCCAGGATGGCGGCCCCGAGAATGCTGCGCGTCTCGCCATCGACCACGAGCTTCATCAGACCTGCCGTCTCGCCCTTTTCGATGGCGCGTGCCACATCTTCCATCGCCATCCGCCCGACCAGGACAGTGTGACCCGCGGCGCGTGCCTCGGCTTCCGTCATTCCGGCGCGCCCGAGCGGAGGATCGGTGTAAAGCGCATAGGCGGCGATCCGGTCATTCACCGTCCTCGCTTCGCCATCGAGCAGATTGGCCGCAACGATTTCGAAGTCGTTGTATGCGGTGTGGGTGAACGCACCGCGGCCGTTGCAGTCGCCGAGAGCCCAGATGCCCGGCACGTTCGTCCGCAGACTGATCGTCAACGATGATGTAACCACGCCCATCGGTGGCGACACCCGCCCGATCAAGGCCCAGATCATCGGTGTTCGGCCGCCGACCGGTCGCGAGCAGCAGATGCGATCCCTCGATCGAAGCATGCGCATCGCCGTCGGCCATACCGAGTTCGACGCCGCGCTGTGACGGCGACACGACCAGATCGCGGACACCGCAGACGATCCGCACACCTTCACTCTCAAGGATGCCGCGGATCGCGTCGGAGATCTCCGCATCCTCGCGCGGCACCAACCGAGGAGCGCCCTCCAGCACGGTGACGTCCGCGCCAAAGCGGCGGAAGACCTGGGCGAATTCCAGCCCGACATAGCTGCCGCCGACTATGATCAGATGCTGCGGCACGGCATCGAGACCAAGCACTGAGGTGTTGGTAAGATAGGGCACGGTGTCGATGCCAGGAATCGCGGGCACCGACGCCCTGCCGCCGACATTGATGAAGACCTGCGGTGCGGCAATGCGCTCGCTACCGACTTCCAGCTCGTGTGGGGCGACGAAGCGGGCGTGGCCGCGGTACACGGTGCAGTTCTCCGTCGCTCGCAGGGAGGCCTCGGTCGATGCGCTCCACGACGCGACGATTTCGTCCTTGCGCTGCTTCACCCGCCTCATGTCCACCGCGACGCCGCCGACCACGATACCGAAGTCCGCCGCGCGCCGTGCCATGTGCGCTGCATAGGCGCTGGCGACCAGCGTCTTGGTGGGTGTGCAGCCTGTGTTGATGCAGGTCCCGCCAAATGCCTCGCGCTCGATAATGGCGACGCGTCGACCCGCGCCGGCGAGGCGCTTGGCGAGCGACGGGCCGGCCTGACCACTGCCGATGATGATGGCGTCATAGGATGTCACGGGCGCTCCCTCCGTCGGCGGCCATTGGGCGGTGCGTCACCATGACAGGTTTACGCCTGCCGTTGCCAATACTGCTGGCTGATGCATTCGATGCGGTGAGCACATTCCGACGTTGAGGGTGCAGACACCGATGCGCCGGGGCATCGCGCAATCTGTCGGCGCAGCGCTACCATGGAACGTAGTCGGGGTCGGGAGAACAACCAATGCCGAGGCCGGGTCGTTCACGCTCGCGGCGAATTCCCGCCAGGATGGCCCGGCAAGCCGGCTTGCTCGCGATGGCTTGCCTCGCACGCCCTGTCCTGGCAGCGCCGCCGTCCGATGCCGATCCGGCGCTCGCACCCTGGTTCAACAGTCTGCGCCAACCATGGACCAACGCGCTGTGCTGCTCGATGGCGGATTGCAGGCCAGTGGACTCGCGGCTCAGCGATGGTCACTACGAGGCGCTGATCGAAGGCGAATGGCGTCGGGTACCCGATCACCTGATCCTGAATCGCAGCGACAACCCGACGGGCCGTGCCATTGCCTGCTGGACGCCGCAGGTCGGCATCCTGTGCTTCGTCCGCGCGCCGGAGAGTTAGCGAACGCTCATGCTGCGTTGAACCACGCCGCATCCTCCGGTCTGGCGCGCCAGTTCGGATTGCTCGGCCAATCCTTGGTACGGGTGGAGAAATCCTTGCCGTAACGCACGCGGAACAGGATCGTGCGCGCGGCGCCGTTGGCATATTCGTGCAGTTCGCCCGGCGGGTGTACGACGAACGAGCCCGGCGTGATGTCCACTGTCGCGTCGGGCGTGCGCATGATGCCACCGCCTTCGACACAGAAGTAGATCTCTGTGGCATTGGGATGCAGGTGGTTCGGGCTCACCTGTCCGGGATCCCAGCAGGCGATCGTCACGTCGCCCTCTGCTATCGTGCCAAGCACCTTCTCGACGTGCCGCACCGGGTTGAACACCTGCTCCTTGCCCAGATCGAAGACCTGCATCGCTTTCCTCCTCGCTTTCAGGCCCGCGGGTGCGCCTTGCGCCACACCTCCATCAGACGCGCCTCGTCCACCGCAGTATAGCGCTGTGTGGTGGACAGGCTGGCATGGCCCAACAGGTCCTGTATCGAGCGCAGGTCCGCCCCGCCCGCCAACAGATGCGTGGCGAACGAGTGCCGCAGCGCGTGCGGCGTCGCATGTTCCGGCAGCCCGTACAGCCGGCGGAAGTTGCGCAGGGTACGTTGCGCCACGGCCGCGTCCAGCCGCCCGCCGCGTGCGCCGACGAACAGCGGGCTGTCCGGCTGCCGGTTCGGATGCAGCGCCAGCCAGGCCGCGACAGCTTCGCGCACCACCGGGAGCACCGGCACAATGCGCTCCTTGCTGCCCTTGCCCACGACGCGAAGCGATCGCCTCCGGCGCATCGCGCACATCGAGCGAGAGCGCCTCGGCAATCCGCAGGCCACAGCCGTACAGCAGCGTGAACAACGCCGTGTCGCGCGCCTGCATCGCTGCGGCGTCCGACATCTCGGCGATCCGCTCCGTCACCTCCCGCGCCTGGCCTGTCGCCAATGCGCGCGGCACCGGCCGCTTCCCGCGCGGCGTGGCGATCAGCTTCAGCGCCGGATTGTCCACACCGCGCCGGCGGGCGAGGAAGCGATAGAAGCTTCGCACCGCGGATAGGTGCCTGGCGCGGGTGGCATTGCCGGAACCCTCGGCCGCGTCGGCTGCCAGCCAGGCGCGCAGGTCGGCTTGTCGCAGCCCGGCAAGCGCCGGAAGATCGGGTTCGCCGCCGAGATGCTGCGTCAGGAACCCGAGAAACCCCGCGATATCGGCGCCGTAGGCCTCCACCGTCAGCGGGGCGGCGCGCCGCTCCCGCCCGAGCCATTCCAGGAAGGCCTGCCGTGCCGCCTCGCCGGTCACCGCGTCAGCGGCCGAGCGCCGCGGCCACGGCACGGCCCAGGAAACCGAGCGGACCAGCCCCTTGCGCCGGATCGAGCATGTGCCGGTCCCGCGCCAACAATGCCAGCAATGCTGCCGGCCCCTCTCCCGGCACACGGACCAGCGCATCATGCCGCGCCAGACCAGCCGCCTCGGCATGCAGCAGGCGGGCGTCGGATGGCGCGTCCCGGAACACCACCTGGCGCCCGTTCAGCAGCCGTCCGACGGTACCTCCCGGTAGAGCGCGGGCGCCCGGAAGCTCCGCCTCGGTGCACAGATACGCTGCGTCGATCGCCAGGATGCCCGGCATTTCGCCGCTGACGCAGTCCGCCGGATCGGTGGAGCGGAACAGCGCCAGCACCGCGTCCTGAACCCGGCCGGCAAGGCCAGCGGACGCGCGCCCGGCCGCCAGCACATCGTCAGCGCGCTCGCGCTGGACCCGCAGCATCGCCGCCATGTGATCGGTGACGCCGTCGCCGTGTACTCGCGTCGGCGGCTCCAGCACCCGGTACAGTTCCGGATGTTCGGCGAGCCAGGCGGGATTCGCGCGCAGGAACGCCTCGACGAACGCTGCGTCGGCCTCCGCCCCCGGGTGCTTCACCCGGGGCTCCGCCTCCCCCTGCGGCACGATCATGCGCTGTGGATCAGGCGATCTGCTGGCCGGTCTTGGCCCAGTCGGCGAGGAATGCCGCCAGGCCCTTATCGGTCAGCGGATGGTTGAACAACTGCCGAAGGATCGCCGGCGGCACCGTGACGACGTGCGCGCCCAGCTTGGCGGCGTCCACCACATGCGTGGGGTTGCGCACCGAGGCGACCAGCACCTCGGTCTTGAAGCTCGAGTAGTTGCGGAAGATCGTGACGATGTCGGCGATCAGCCCCATGCCGTTCTCGCCCACGTCGTCCAGCCGGCCGATGAAGGGGCTGACGAAGGTGGCACCCGCCTTCGCCGCCAGGATCGCCTGGGCGGCCGAGAAGCACAGCGTCACGTTCACCATCGCGCCGTCCTGGGTCAGCTTGCGGCAGGCGCGCAGCCCGTCCGGCGTCAGCGGCACCTTCACCGTGATGTTCTTGGCGATGGCGCGCAGCACGCGGGCCTCCGCCATCATGCCGTCGTACTCGGTCGCGGCGACCTCCGCGCTGACCGGGCCGGGGACATGGGCGCAGATGTCGGCCAGCACATCCTGGAACTTCTTCCCCGTCTTCGCCATCAGCGACGGGTTGGTGGTAACGCCATCGAGCAGCCCGCTGGCGGCGAGCGACCTGATCTCCGCTGTGTCCGCGGTATCGACGAAGAACTTCATGCTATCGCTCCCATGTCAGGCGGGACTCCATGTGGATCATATAGGATGCAGGCCGGAGGTCTAAAGCGAACGAATCGCGACATGAACAAGGGATGAAGACGCTCCCCGTCCCCTCCCCCCAACCCCCTCCCGCAAGGGGAGGGGGAGGGATACGGCGCGTGCCGGTCATGCTGCCTTATCCATTCCCTGGACCGTTCGACTACCGGGTTCCGCCGGGAATGGACCCTCAACCGGGCGACGTCGTCCTGGTTCCGCTGAATACGCGCGAGGAGGTCGGGGTGGTCTGGGATACGGCCACCGATGGGGGCGTTCCGGACCGAAAGCTCAAGCCTGTGGCCGGCGTGATCGACGCTCCGCCGATGCGGCCGGCGCTGCGCCAGTTCGTCGATTGGGTCGCCGGCTACACCCTGTCGCCTCCCGGCGAGGTGATGGCGATGGCGCTGCGCATCCCGGCGCAAGGGGTCGGACTTACGGCGACCGGGTGGCGGCGTGCCGATCCGCTGCCGGAGGTTCGGATCACCGATCAACGACGCAAGGTACTTGACGCCCTGACCGAACGGGAACCGCGTAGCGCCGGCGAACTGGCGCGTGCAGCGGGAGTCTCCAGCGGCATCGTGCGCGGTATGGCTGACGCCGGGCTGCTCATTCCCGTCGCGCTGCCGACGGAGCCGCCGTTCGCGATCCCCGACCCGGAGTATCCCGGTCAGGTTCTGGCACCCGATCAGGAAGCTGCCGCAACCGTGCTGCGAGAGGCTGTGGCGGCTCGCGGTTTCACGGTAACGCTGCTGGACGGTGTGACCGGGTCCGGCAAGACGGAGGTCTACCTGGAGGCAGTGGCGGAATGTCTGCGCCAGGGCCGCCAGGCGCTGGTGCTGCTGCCGGAGATCGCGTTGTCCTCGCAGTGGCTGGAGCGGTTCGAGCGCCGCTTCGGCGTCGCACCGGCGGTGTGGCATTCCGACCTCACCTCGCGGGTTCGCCGCGTGACCTGGCGGGCGGTGGCGGAGGGCGCGGCGCCGGTCGTGGTGGGCGCCCGGTCGGCGCTGTTCCTGCCGTTCCCGGACCTCGGCCTCGTGGTGATCGACGAGGAGCACGAGACCGCATTCAAGCAGGAGGAGGGCGTCGTTTACCACGCCCGCGACATGGCGGTGGTGCGGGCGCGGTTCTGTTCGGCGCCGGCGGTGCTGGTGTCCGCCACGCCATCGCTGGAGACGCTGGCCAACGTGGAAGCGGGGCGCTATCGCCGCATCACCCTGCCGACGCGACATGGCGGGGCGGTGCTGCCATCGGTCGCGGCGGTGGACATGCGTGCGACGCCGCCGGAGCGCGGGCGCTTTCTCGCCCCGCCTGTGGTCGCGGCGATCCGCGACACGCTGGCGCGCGGCGAGCAGGCGATGCTGTTCCTCAATCGCCGTGGCTATGCGCCGCTGACGCTGTGCCGGCATTGCGGCCATCGGATGCAATGCCCGAACTGCACCGCCTGGCTGGTGGAGCACCGCGCCCGCCGCTCGCTGCAATGCCATCACTGCGGCCACACGGTGCCGATCCCGGAGGAATGCCCGGCCTGCGGTGCGGCAAACAGCCTGGTGCCGGTGGGGCCGGGGGTGGAACGCATCACCGAGGAGGCTGTGGCCCTGTTCCCCGACGCGCGCCGGCTGGTGATGGCGAGCGACACGATGACCGGCCCGCACGCCGCCGCCGCCGCCGCGCATGCGATCGAGGCGCGCGAGGTGGACCTGATCATCGGCACCCAGATCGTCGCCAAGGGCTGGCACTTTCCGCACCTGACGCTGGTGGGGGTGGTGGACGCCGACCTGGGTCTCGCCGGCGGCGACCTGCGCGCGGCGGAACGCACGGTGCAGCTGCTGCATCAGGTGGCCGGGCGCGCGGGGCGTGCCGAGGCGCCGGGGCGGGTGCTGCTGCAGACGTTCTCGCCGGAGCATCCGGTGATGCAGGCGCTGGTGGAGGGCGATCTGGCGGCGTTCATGGCGCGCGAGGCGGCGCAGCGGCGGCCGGGACACTGGCCTCCGTATGGGCGGCTGGCGGCGCTGATCGTTTCGGCGGACAGCGCGGCGGAGGCGGACGCGCTGGCGCGCGATCTTGGGCGCGCGGCGCCACGGGGCGATGGGGTCGAGGTGCTGGGTCCGGCGCCGGCGCCTCTGGCTATTTTGCGCGGGCGGCACCGCCGTCGGCTGCTCTTGAAGACGCGGCGGGACGTGGCGGTGCAGCCGATCCTGCGCGAGTGGCTGGGGAAGGCGGTTGTGGGTCGAGGCACGCGGGTGGAGGTGGATGTGGATCCTGTGTCGTTCTTGTAGGGGCTGACGCTCGGATCTGAGGTGGCCCATTGCCTACGGCAATTTGCCGCCCATATCTGAGGCATATTGCCCATGCGAGACTCCCAAGATGTCAGCTGCAATCGTCGAAGAGGTGGCCCGCAAGCTTGGAGGGCCGACGGTCCTTGGGTCTTTCGTTCGATCCCAGGCAGACTTGGCGTTGGCCGTCCAGAACCGGCTGCCACTGGCGGCGCTCAAAGGGCTGGCCCAGGCCGGGCTGAGCGAACAGGAAATCGAGCGATTTGTGATACCCCAACGAACGCGCCGTCATCGCGCTGGCAAGAACCAGAAGCTGACCGTCGACGAATCCGATCGAGCCGTGCGGCTTCTTCGCATCCAGACACTCGCCGAAGACACGTTCCGGGATAAGAATAAAGCCCACCTCTGGCTGCGTCGGCCGCTGACTGAACTCCGCGGCGGGTCCCCAATGGTCATCGCCCAAACTGAGGCGGGGGCACGCGTCATCGAGACCATCCTTGGCAAGATCGCCTGGGGTGCCGCCGCCTGATGCTGCTCTGGCGGCTGTCGGGCCGACAGCACGCGGAAGCGTTCGATGGCGGATATGGGCTACTCTTCGACGGCAGATGGAACACGGTCGGTCATGCCGTGACATACTGTGCGACCTCGCCGTCACTGTGCGTGCTCGAGAAACTCGTCCACATAGAGGATCCGGCTCTGCTCCCCGAATTGGAGATGGTCACGTATCTGGTTCCTGAAGACATCGGCACCGCTGCGATCCAGCTCAGCGACCTTCCGAACGATTGGCGCCAGCAGGAGGCGTGGACTCAGCGAAAGGGCGATGAATGGTACAGTTCGCGTTCCAGCCCGCTGCTGATGGTTCCATCCGCCATCGTCTCGTTACCGGGTTCGCCAGACATCAACGTCATCATCAACCACACTCATTCGGCAATTGCAGGCATCACCATACGAGACATGATTCCGTTCATTTTCGATCCACGTCTGCTTTGAGGCGGACCGATCGTATCGCCAGCGGCCATTCACTACAGACGATGCACTGACCACGGAGCCACCCGATGGCAAGCCCACCCCCAACCATTGCCCTCGCCCTTCAGGGCGGTGGCTCGCATGGCGCCTTCACCTGGGGGGTTCTCGATCGCCTGCTTGAGGAAGTCGCGGCGGATCGTCTCCGCATCTCAGCCATCAGCGGCAGCAGCGCCGGTGCGATCAATGCGGCGCTCGCCACCAGTGGTCTTGTCCGGGGCGGCGCCGATAGCGCACGGCGCAAGCTCGCCGACTTCTGGCACGCTCTCTCGCGCCGCGGTTTCCTAGCCGGAAACGCCCTGTTCTACGGCGAACCGAACATTCTTGGTGGTTTCAACCTGGACTTCTCGCCGATCGCAATCGCGATGGAGGCGATGGGTCTCGTTGTCTCTCCTTACACCAACCCGTTCTACTCCGACGGGCTCGCGCCGCTGCTCGCGCAGGCCTTCCCCGCAGAAGATGTTGCAGCGCTGAACGCAGCCGCCACGCCGCGGCTGTTCGTCACGGCGACGGACGTCACGAGCAACGGCCGGGCGATCTTCACCCAGCCCGACATCTCCACCGATGCGATCCGTGCCTCGGCATGCCTGCCGACCGAGTTCAAGGCTGTCACGATCGGCGATGCGATCTATTGGGATGGCGGCTATCTCGGCAATCCCGCGCTCTCGCCGCTACTGGAGCACGCTCAGGATCTCATGCTTGTCCTGGTGAATGCGTTCCACCGCGACGCGATGCCGCCGCACTCGGCGCCTGCCATCCTGGACCGGCTCAACGAGATCACGTTCAACGCATCCATCGTGCTGGAGGTCAACGCTATCGAGGCGATCAATCGCCTGCTCGCCGAGTTGGCGTCAGCGGGCGTGTCTTATGCCGGACGCTACAAGCCGATCCGCCTGCATGCGATTCGCAACGACGCGTTCGTCGAGCAGCTCGGATTTGTATCAAAGAACAGCACGTCGTGGGATTTCCTGTCCCGTCTGCACGATGCTGGATATCAGACGGCCGAGACGTGGCTGGGCGCGCATCTCGGCGAGATCGGAAGCCGGTCGTCTTTCGATGTGAAGGCGGAGCTGACGGACAGGGTGCTCAAGGCGCCCCCGGGCACTATGGCTGCGCTTCCTCCGCTCCCTTGAACAATGCGCTCTCAGGCAACTGCGAACCCTCACCGGCCACCTCGCGCTGCAGCTCGCTGGCGGTGCGCAGGTCGGTCACTACCTGCGGACAGCGAAAGCACGCCGCCGGTCCTTCCTGCTTGAACCAGCGGCACGTGGGACGAATTGCGCAACGCGGCAGAGTGCGCACAACAGGATCGAACATCGTCGCGATGCGCGTCGCGAGTTTGCAGTTGGTGCCATCGAAATGTCCGCAGCCGTGGCCCATGCATGGCGCCGCAATGCGCATGACCTCGGTCGGGGCTGCCGGTGCCGATGCCGCTATGACATCGGGTGTGACAGGCTGCGCCTCGGTCAGATAGCCGACGCGCAGGCCGGCCTCCTGCTTTCCGGTCATCACACCGAACACCTTGGCGTCAGCCATGTCCGGCTGCGCGCTCGGGCACAGAATGGGCTTCTCGGGCGCTTCACCACTCATCGAAGATCTCCAAGGAGGATCGAACGCGCCGGCGGCAGGCCAGATGCTGCACCGCCGGCGCGTTCGACGGTCACTGAGCGACGACGTTCTGCGCCGCGACGTTCAGGAAAGCTGCCGGCGGGTAGGGCCCGGCACGGATGATCAAGGCGTTGGAGACAAGCGACAGCCCGCCGGCCGTCATCGCCGCCATCTCCTTGAGCTGGTCCGGAGTGAGCGCAACTGGCTCCGGCAACCCCGTGTCCTCTTGCTTCGTCTTCAGCTTGAACATAGTGATCTCCATGATTGTGGCCGGCGAGTTGCCGTCCGGCATCACGCTACGGCTGCGTGCAGGTTGATCGGTGTAACGCAGCTCACATCCGGAACGGTATTTCGCTCATCGGCAGTTCGACGAACCGGCAGTTCGCGGACCGTGCCCTCGCTCATCACCAGGCAGCGCCGTGCCGAGCTGATGGTCTCCGGGCGATGCGCGACGATGACACGGGTAAGCCCCAGCGTCTCGATCGCACGGTTCACCTTTGCCTCGATGACGGTATCGAGATGCGAGGTACCTTCGTCCATGAACAGCAGGCGCGGGCGGCGATAGAGTGCGCGCGCAAGAAGAATGCGCTGCCGCTGACCACCGGAGAGCGACGAGCCCATTTCGCCGATCAACGTGTCATACGACATCGGCATGCGGACAATTTCTTCGTGCACACCGGCGAGCTGCGCGCACTGCACCATGTGCTCATGGTCAAAGCTTTGACTGAAGAAGCAGATGTTGTCGGCAATCGAACCGGACAGCAGCTGATCGTCCTGCATCACGACACCGGTATGATCGCGAAAGGCGCGCATGCCGAAGGTCGTCAATGGGATTCCGTCGATCAGCACGTCGCCGGAGGTGGGCTCGAGCAGTCCCAGCAGCACCTTCAGCAGCGTCGTCTTGCCGCCGCCGGAGGGCCCTGTGATGGCGACATAGTCGCCCGGTTCAATCACAAAACTTGCTCCCTCAAACAACAGGGGTTCGTCGGGACCATAGCGGAATGAAAGATTCCGTACCTCCAGCCGGCCCACAGGCGACGCGCGCCGGGTGCCGCGGTCGAAGTCGGGCTCAGGGTCCGCCTGCGTGATGTCCGCTAGCCGCTGCAGGTGCAGGTCGATCATGCGCAGCTCGATGCCCTTCTCGACGAGCCGCGTCGCCTTGTCGATGAACTGCTGCTTGTAGGCGATGAAGGCGAACAGCATGCCGATGGTCAGCCGGCTGTCGAGCACGCCCAATGCCCCGAGGTAGATGACGGCGAGATTCTCCACACCGAACACCACGTCATTGAGCGCCTTGAAGCGCCCCTTCAGCCACTCCACCTTGGCATTGGCGGCGATCACGTCGGCGTAACGACCAGACCATACCGTGTTGCGGGTGTATTCGCGATTGAAGATCTTGATGCTTTGGATGGCCCGCGCCGTCTCTATGAAACTCGAGTTCTCTCGCGCACGGGCGTGGACGAGATCAAGCGAGCGCTGGCGGAACACCCGATAGAACGCCACGCGCAGCATCGCGTAGACGAGAATGGCACTCACCACCACCAGGCCCAGGCGCACGCTGTAGACGAACACCATGCCGGCTGTCAGCACTGCCATTGCGCCGTCCACCATGGCGGCGATCAGTCCCTCGGCAAGCAGGTTGCGGATCGGCTCGATCGAACCGAACCGAGAAACCAGGTCGCCAACATGCCGGCGCTCGAAGAATGCCAGCGGCAGCTTCAGCAGATGGCGGAACAGCCCAGTCCCAAGTTCATAGGCAAACCGGCTCTGCAGATACACCAGAATGCGCGATCGCAGCAGCCCGGCGCCGGCGTTGAACAGCATGGCAAGGCCAAAGCCCACGGCGAGCACGCCAAGCAGCGAGCGGTCGTCCTTGACCACAGCCTCATCGACCGCAAGCTGCATGTAGAAAGGCGCGGCCAGTATATACGCCTGTAGTACCAGGGACAGCACGAGCGTCTGCGCGAGGGGTGAAGCGAGGCCACGCACCGATCCGACAAGATCCAACAGCTTCTGGCGCGCCACGCGGCCGCCCGGCCGGAAATCCGCCGCAGGCGTGACCTCCAGCGCGACCCCGGTGAAGTGCTGCGAGACCTCGGCTCCCGTGAGCCGATGCGGCCCCCGCGCCGGATCATGCACATCGATGCTGCCGTCGCGCCGCACCCGCTTCAGCACGACGAAATGCGTCATGTCCCAGTGCAGCACCGCAGGCAGATGCAATCGCGCGAGGCTCGCGGGCTCGAGACGAAGCGGCCGGCCGGCCAGGCCCATGCGCTCCGCCATATCGATCAGCCCGGCCAGCGTCGTGCCCTTGAGCGAGATCGGATACTGTCGTCGCAGCGTCGCAAGATCGGTCTGCTGTCCATGATACACCGCGATCATGGCCAGACACGCGAGGCCGCACTCGGCCGTCTCCACCTGCCTGATGTCCGGAACCACTTGGCGCCAGGCCGGGCGCGACGGCATGGCGGCGCGCATCACGACCAGTGTCCGCGCAAGGCGAGCATCGGTTCGAACACCCACTCAAGCAATGAACGGCGGTCGAACACGATGTCCGCCTTCAGTGTCATATCGGGGCCGAGTGGAAAGTCGCGTCCGAATGCCGGCAGGGTCTGTTGATCGAGTGCGACGATCACACGATAGGAGGGTTCGGCGATCGCGATCGGCGCGACCAGTTCGGCAGGTCGCAGCAGGTTGCGTGAGACTGTCGTCACGTGCCCACCGTGCAGGCCAAAGCGCTGATACGGGAAAGCCTCATAGGCCAGGCGGACGGTCTGGCCGGGCTCCACGAAACCGATGGCGCGCGCCGGCACGAGCAGTTCGGCCTGCAGCACGCTGCCGCTTGGCACGATCGACAGCAAAGGGACCGCGGGATCGGCGCCGAGTCCAACGCGCGCCTGCAACGCCGAGACATGGCCCGCCACGGGTGCCCGAAGCAGGTAAGCATGGCGTCCCGATATTTCCGCCAACCGTCCGTCCAGATCGGCGACCGAGCCCTGCAGCACCGCGACGCGGGCCCTCAGCGTGTCCGGCAGCTGACGCAGCGAATCGCGCTGCTGCGTCACCAGGCCCTGGCGTTCGGCGATCTGGCGGATAAGCGCAGCCTCGCTCTGTCGCTGCGCCAGCAGATTGTCCTCGCGGCGCTTGAATTCGACGACGGAGATGTAGCCCTGCTTGACCAGGTCGCGCACCGCCGTGACCTGGTCCTGCGCAACCTGCGTGCGTTCCCGCTGGGCCGCCAGTTCGGTCTGCAGCGCGGCGAGTTCCGCGCCCAGGCCGTCCACGCGATGCACGCTCTGTTTGCGCTCCGCCTCCACCTTCTCCTTTTCCAGATCGATCTGGTCCAGCATCGACGCACGCTGCCGCCCCAGGCTTTGCAGCACGCTGTCATCGACATCGCTGCCGCTGTCATCGGTCTGGCCGACCTGCACCGTCAGGAGTGGCGCGCCTGCTTCGACCAGCTGGCCTTCTGTGACGGTCACCGCGACGACAAGGCCCGCGCGTGGCGGGAGTATCTTGGCGACACCGATCGTCGTCGTCAGGAACCCGGATACAGACTGCTTGCGGGCGTAGCTGCCGGTCGCGAGCACGGCAGCCGCAGCGAAGACCATCAGCACGAGGGACCATGTCAACACCGCTGGGCTTGGCGGTACGGGCAACGCCGCGCTCGACGCCAGCGAGTCACGCTGGAACGCAATAGCTTCGGGGCGGAACAGGCTGAGCTTCGACACCGCGGTCCCCCTCGTCTGCGCAACGGAGATTACCGGCTTGCGCTACGGGGAACTGCGATCAGGGACACAGGCGTCCTGTGAGTTGCAACACAGGAACAAAAGAACCGGGAGCCTACGGTCGTCGGGTCGCCACGCGCTGGATCAACTGTGGCGACTTGCAACATGGGAGTAGAGTGATGAACCAGTCCGACAACAGTGAGCATCTCGACCAGATCATCGATCTCGATGCATCACAGCTGGCCGAGGTCGCGGGTGGTATCAATCCGCAACCGCTGCCCCCTGCGCACGACCTCGATTGAGGGAAAGCCCGCGCCGGTGGCGCGGGCCGACCTGGTGTCTGCCTCTGGCGCAGAAGATCAGCGCGGTGTCTCCTGGCGGCGTCGACAGCATCTTGCGAATCGACGGAGCCATCACTGTGTCGGACGGACAGCTCGACCTCTTTTCGGGATCAGGCATCGATGTGGCTTGGCACGGGCCGGTGATCGTAAGGCTCCCGGCGCCAAGGCCGGCAGAGCTGGACGACACCGCTCTGCTTGACGCGATCCCAGCCTCCGGTCTCGCGGACGGTCCAGCGCTTGCGGCGGAGGCCGGACGACGCCGGCTGGGCGCGGCCATCCCGGTGCTCGAGGACTATTGTCGCCGCTTCGCCGGCTTCGGCACGGAGCATGCGTTGCCGGAACAGGTCGCCGCACTGGAAGCGCTCGCGGCCATTGGGGGACCGGATGCCGCGGCGGCCGTGGGACGGATCATCAGTCGTCGCTGGGTGACGGGACCGACACTGGCGACCGCCGTGTCCGCCGCCGCGCGTCTCCGATCGCCGCTTCCCGCCAGTGTCGTCTTGACGCTACTGCGGCACGTCGATCCGGCCGTCCGTGCCGATGCCTGCCGTCTCGCGAAGGGCGGCGCGGACGTGGTCGCCACGCTGGTCGACCTGCTCGGCGACCTACATCGGAACGTGAGCCTTCAGGCCGCCTGCTCGCTGGGCCGCATGGGCCGCCCGGAAGGGGCGCCCCTGCTCAAGCAGGCCTTGCGTCAGGCAGCCTCGCGCGAGGTGATCGATGCCGTGCCGCCCATCGCCGACGAGGAATGCGTGGTCCTACTTGGCCGGATCGCCCGCGGCCCAGCACGGGACCTCGCTGTCGCGGCGCGCGGGGCGCTCGAAGCGGCGGAGCACCCGCTGGCCACACGTGTCCTCGATAGGATCAGCGCCTGACCAGCCTTCGCCACCAGCCCGGTGACGGTCCCACAGCAAAGCCCATCTCCTGCTCGAGCGCGCGCAGGTCGAGCTTGACCATGTCCGCGAAGCGCCCTTTCAACGCGAAGTCCGGGACGCTTCGTGCGAACTGCATGGCTTGGTTTGTGTCGCCGCCGAAGCTGATGGTCAGCTCACCGACGCCACGGTTGATCTCCACCCGGTCCTCGGCATCGCGCAGCATTTCGCCGAGCTGGTCGCGAAAGCGCCGGTGGCGGATGCCGAAATAGTCGCCGAAGGTCAGCGGCCGCGCCCAGTCGGGAAGGTCGCCCAGCGCCTCGCCGATGACGTCGCGCAGCAGCGTGGCCGACAAAGCGAGCAGGTCGGGGAAGCCTTCGGCTTCAGCGTCGATCGCGGCGCGCATGGCACGCACCTCGGGGATCAGTCGCTGCAGGTAGGCGCGATACAGCGCAGTGCCGATCTCGTTCTGGGCGCGCCGCGTGATACGTTCCTCGACCGAGCGGTTCTCTGCGATTGCCGCGTCGATGTGGCAGGTCACCATTCGTTTGGTCAGGTCGGGCGGGATGGACGCCACGTCGCGATTGGTGGTCAGCACGATCGGCGCATATTGACCACCGGTCTCCTGATCGGTGCGGACCAGGTCGGGGACATGGCTGGTGAACTTGTCGCGCGTCACATCGTCGATCAGCAGTGGAATGGCGCCCATTTGGTTACGCAGCCCGAGTGCGCGGTTTGCGGTGAACTGGCCGCTGCGGATCATCTTCTCGAAGCCGAACATCGAGCGGGCGGCGATGCGGGTGAACAGCGTCTTGCCGCCGCTGGAGCGGCCGAACAGCACCGCGTAGACCGGGTACACCCAGGGATCGATGCCAACCGGCACCGCGGCCTGGCGCAGATGTGGCGCCGCCGGAGCGGAATAGAGCCAGACCAGGAAGGCCCAATACACGTCGATCGCGCCGACGCCGTTGCCGAAGAACGTAGCGAAGCTGGCGAGGTAGTCCACCAGGATGCGGGCGTCGCGTGCAACGTCGGCGGCCGGCACGGCGTCGTCTGGACGCAGCCAGGGGCAATCGTCCAGGCGCACGAGGCCTGTCGCGAAGTCGATCTCGGCGCGAGGGATGCGGTCCTCGGCGGCATCGCCGACCGGCCGCGCACGGAAGCTGCGGATCACCCGGAGTGCCGCCGCCGCGTTCACCACGGTGCGACCGCTGCGATCCTTCGGCAGCGCGAGGTCCTTCAGTTCCGCACCCAGCGCCGCGGCGCTGCGCAGCGCATCGGCGGCAAACCCCGGCGGTGACGGCCTTGGCGGCTGATCGACCAGCGCGACGCCGGCCTGAAGCACACGGACGATCGGCACCTCCTCGAGCTCCAGCGGCGTGTCGCGAGCCGCGCTGGCACCGTCGGCGCGTTGAACGACCAATGCGTCGGGTTCGACCGGCACGCTGTCGCCATAGTCACGTTGGTAGTAGCCGCCGAACAGCTTCCAGGCTGGCTCACCGTCGAAGGCGACATAGATCTCCTGCTGACGGCCCTCGAAGGCGGCGAGACTGAGATTGGCGGAGCCGGTCAGAACCCGGTGTCCGGCCGGACCGGACAGCAGATACAGCTTCTCGTGGCTGGGACGGCCGCGCAGCAATCGGAAGCGCAGCGAGCCGTCCGCGACGCGTTTGAGCAATCGCGTGCCCGCGCGCCCAAGCAACCGTGCCAAGTGCTCGACCAGCGCCTTCTGATCTGCCAGCGCGTCGGCGAAGCCGTAGGACTGAATGGTCTGGCTTGCCTGTGCCAACGCCAAGTGCTCGCGCGTCAGAATGCGCTCCGAGCCGAAGACGATTTCCATGTCGTCGAGCCGCTCGGCCAATCGCAGCAGCATCTCCAGGCTGCTGGAGAATGTGATCGCCTGGAGCGTGGTGAAGCCAGCGAACAACTCGTCCCAGGAGGTCTGCTCGCTGGAGATCAGGTCGGCGCGGAACACCGTGAGCGGGCCTGCGGCAGGATGCTGCCCGCTGTCAGCGAACAGGTCAGAGGCCATCTGCGACCTCGGTCACAGCAGCGGCACGTTCGCCGCCTCCGCCGCCCGTCGCAGCGCCGCGTCGAATGTTGCAATTGGCAACTGCTGACGCAGGCTCAGCTCGAGGTACACGGCATCGTACAGCGTCAGTCCGTGCCGCTCGGCCAATGCCATCGTGTCGTGCCAAGCGTGGCTTGCAGTCGCGTGGTCGATGACGATCGGCAGGCGGGACAGGTCCGCGAGGTGATCCCGTCTCGCCGCGGCACTGAGCGACTTTCGCCGCTCCGCAAGCAGCAAGACGTTGCCGACCTCCAGTAGCCAGAGGCCCGGCACTGTGGCACTGTCGCTGACCACATCGCGGAGGATGCGGCGGGCTTCATCTGACCGGTCCTCTTCGATCAGAGCGGCAATCGTCACTGATGCGTCCAGTACACAAAGGGGCATGTATTCCGGCTCCCGCTACCGGCGGCCCTCCTCTCGCAATGCACGGATTTCGGCCTGTGTGATGTGGACGCCACGTGCGGCCAACGCCTTGCGCCGTGCAGTAATCCGGTCGAGGGCGGCCAGCGCCTCGACCGTGTCATGGCGGCCTTCAGGCACCAGCCGCGCGACAGGCCGGCCATGCCGGGTGATAACGATCTGTTCGCCCTTTTCCACCCGATCGAGAAGCTCCGAAAGCCGAGTCTTCGCGTCGTAGGCTCCGATGGTCACTGCGGACGTGGTGATCTCATCCATAGTCATCAGTTAGACCAGTCGGTCGACCAGTGCAAACGGCTTGTGCGATCGTCAGCGACCGCCGGCCCGAGTTGCTCGCCACCAGACCCCATGCTAGACGCCGCGCGCCGGTCGGGGCGGCCGGTTCTCCCATTCACGCCCGCGCCTTGGCGCGGCCTCAGCACAGGGAACGGCTCGTGGCCCCCAGTGGCTCATCAACCGGCGCTACGACGATCGCCTCCGGCGGCGGGCTGACCGACCGCTACGCGGCGGCACTCTACGCGCTCGCCGACGAACAGCACGCGCTCGATACCGTCGTGTCGGATATGGAAACGCTCGGCCGCCTGATCGACGCCAGCGCCGACTTCCGCCGCCTGCTGGAGTCGCCCCTGATCGACGTGAACCAGGCCACCAGGGCGGCACTCGCGGTGCTGCAGCAGGAGGGCTTCTCCAAGCCCGTGCACGACTTCGTGGGCGTCGTCGCCGCCAACCGCCGGCTGCGCAGTCTCCGCCAGATCGTGACGGCCTTTGCCTCGCTGGTCGCCGAGAGGCGTGGCATCGTCACCGCCCATGTCGCCTCGGCCCACCCGCTCACCGACGTGCAGCGTCAGCAGCTGCGCGCCCGGCTGATCGAGGCCGGCTTTGGCAACGTCAACATCCTCGAGTCAGTGGAACCCGACCTTCTCGGCGGTCTCGTCGTGCGCGTCGGTGCCCGGCTTTACGACACCTCACTCAAGTCCCGCCTGCAGCGCCTGCAGTACGCCATGAAGGGAGCCGCCTGATATGGAGATCCGCCCAGCCGAGATCTCGGAGATCCTGAAGAAGCAGATCGCCGCGTTCGACACCGAGGCCAACGTCGCCGAGACCGGCCAGGTGCTGAGCGTCGGCGATGGCATCGCCCGCGTGTTCGGCCTGCAGAACTGCATGTCCGGCGAGATGGTCGAGTTCCCCGGCGCAGGCCTGCGCGGCATGGCGCTCAACCTCGAGACCGACAATGTGGGTGTGGTGATCTTCGGCGATGACCGGCAGATCCGCGAGGGTGACACCGTGCAGCGCACCGGCGCCATCGTTGAGGTGCCGGTGGGTGACGCGCTGCTCGGCCGCGTGGTGGACGCGCTGGGCAATCCGCTCGACGGCAAGGGCCCGATCGTCAGTTCCGAGCGCCGCCGCGTCGAGGTGAAGGCGCCCGGCATCATTCCGCGCAAGTCGGTGCACGAGCCGATGCAGACCGGTCTGAAGGCGATCGATGCGCTGATCCCGATCGGCCGCGGCCAGCGCGAGCTGATCATCGGCGATCGCCAGACCGGCAAGACCGCTGTCATCGTCGACACCATCATCAACCAGAAGCAGATCAACGCCAGCGGCGACGAGAAGCGCAAGCTGTACTGCATCTACGTCGCAATCGGACAGAAGCGCTCCACCGTCGCGCAGCTCGTGCAGACGCTGGAGGAGTACGGCGCGCTCGACTATTCGATCGTGATCGCCGCCACCGCATCCGATCCGGCGCCGATGCAGTACCTCGCGCCCTATTCGGGCTGCACCATGGGCGAGCACTTCCGCGACAACGGCCGCCATGCGGTGATCTTCTACGACGACCTGTCGAAGCAGGCTGTGTCGTATCGCCAGATGTCGCTGCTGCTGCGCCGTCCGCCGGGGCGCGAAGCCTTCCCGGGCGACGTGTTCTACCTCCATTCGCGCCTGCTCGAGCGCGCAGCGAAGATGAGCGACGAATACGGCGCCGGCTCGCTGACCGCGTTGCCGGTGATCGAAACCCAGGCCGGCGACGTGTCGGCGTATATCCCCACCAACGTCATCTCGATCACCGACGGGCAGATCTACCTGGAGACCGAGCTGTTCTTCCGCGGCATCCGCCCGGCGGTGAACGTCGGCCTCTCGGTGTCGCGCGTGGGTTCGGCGGCGCAGGTGCGGGCGATGAAGCAGGTTGCCGGGCGCATCAAGCTGGAGCTGGCGCAGTACCGCGAGATGGCGGCGTTCTCGCAGTTCGCCTCGGACCTGGATGCATCGACGCAGCAATTGCTGGCGCGTGGTTCGCGGCTGACGGAGCTGCTGAAGCAGCCGCAGTTCAAGCCTGTGCCGATCGAGGAGCAGGTGGTGGCAATTTTCGCCGGCGTGCGCGGCTATCTGGACAGGATCGACATCGGCCGCGTCGGCGCTTTCGAATCGCAGATGCTGTCGGAACTGAAGTCGCGCGAACCGGCGATCCTGGAGACGATCCGCACCGATCTGGAGATCAAGCCGGATACCGAGAAGCAGCTGACCGCGTTCATGGATGGCTTCGCGAAGAGCTTCAGTTGATCATCACAATGACGGCCTGTCATTGCGAGCGGAGCGAAGCAATCCCCTTCGGGAGGGGGTTGGGGGGAGGGGGTGTTGTGGCCTCTCTGCCCCCCTCCCCGCGCCCCTCCCGCAATGACGGGAGGCGCGGGAGGTGCCGCCTCATGCCCAGCCTGAAAGACCTCCGGAACCGCATCAACAGCGTGAAGTCGACGCAGAAGATCACCTCCGCCATGAAGATGGTGGCGGCATCGAAGCTGCGCCGCGCCCAGGCACAGGCCGAGGCCTCCCGACCTTACGCCGAACGCATGGAGCGCATGCTGCGCGCTCTTGCTGCATCGGTCGCCGATATGCCGGACGCACCGGCTCTGCTCGCGGGCACCGGCAAGGACCAGACCTATCTGCTGGTGCCGGTCACCGCCGACCGCGGCCTCGCCGGCGCGTTCAACGCCAATATCGGCCGACATACGCGCACCCTGGCCCGCCGGCTGGAGGCGCAGGGCAAGACGGTCAAGATCCTTGCCGTCGGCCGCAAGGGCCGCGACTATCTGCGGCGCGAACTTGCCAGCCGCATCACGGGCGACATCTCCTATGCTGGCAAGCGTCGCATCGAGTTCTCCGACGCCGAGGAAGTCGGCATCCGCATCACCGCCATGCTGGCCGCCGGCGAGATCGATGTCTGCATCCTGATTTACAACCGCTTCCGTTCGGTGATCTCGCAGATCGTCACGGAGCAGCAGCTCATCCCCGCGCCGCCTGGTGATGAGCCTGCCCCCGCGGAAGCGGGGGGCGGCGCCACCTACGAGTTTGAACCGGACGAAGAGACCATCCTGGCCCGTCTCTTGCCGCAGGCGCTGGCGATCCAGCTCTTCCGCGCGCTGCTGGAAAGCGCCGCCGGCGAGCACGGCGCGCGTATGACGGCGATGGACAATGCGACGCGCAATGCGGGTGACATGATCAAGCGCCTGACGCTGAACTACAACCGCGCGCGCCAGGCGAACATCACCAAGGAACTGATCGAGATCATCTCCGGCGCCGAAGCGCTTTGATAGGGGCAGTAGAGACATGGCAAGCAATATCGTCGGCCGCGTGACCCAGGTGATGGGCGCCGTCATCGACGTGCAGTTCGATGGCGAGCTGCCGTTCATCCAGAACGCGCTGCACACCAAGCTCGCCGACCGTACGCTGGTGCTGGAGGTTGCGCAGGAACTGGGTGAGCGCACCGTGCGCTGTATCGCCATGGACAGCACGGACGGCATCGTGCGCGGCCAGGAGGTAGTGGACACCGGCGGTCCGATCACCGTGCCGGTGGGACCGGAGACGCTGGGCCGCATCCTCAACGTGATCGGCGATCCGATCGACGAACAGGGGCCGGTCAATACGACGAAGCGCTATCCGATCCACCGCGATGCACCGACCTTCGAGGAGCAGGCCACGACGGCGGAGATCCTCGTCACTGGCATCAAGGTCGTGGACCTGCTGGCGCCATACCTGAAGGGCGGCAAGGTCGGCCTGTTCGGTGGTGCCGGCGTGGGCAAGACCGTGATCATCCAGGAGCTGATCAACAACATCGCCAAGGCGCATGGCGGCGTCTCGGTGTTCGCCGGCGTGGGCGAGCGCACGCGCGAGGGCAACGACCTCTACCACGAGATGATCGACGCCGGCGTGATCCGGATGGACGAGAACCACAAGATCATCGAAGGCTCCAAGGTGGCGCTGATGTATGGCCAGATGAACGAGCCGCCAGGTGCGCGCGCCCGCGTCGGCCTGTCGGGGCTGTCATTGGCAGAGTACTTCCGCGACGAGGAAGGCCAGGACGTGCTGTTCTTCGTCGACAACATCTTCCGCTTCACCCAGGCAGGCGCCGAGGTGTCGGCGCTGCTGGGCCGCATTCCCTCGGCCGTGGGGTATCAGCCGACGCTGTCCACCGACATGGGCGCGCTGCAGGAGCGGATCACATCGACCAAGAAGGGATCGATCACCTCGGTGCAGGCGATCTACGTGCCGGCCGATGACCTGACCGACCCCGCGCCGGCCACGTCGTTCGCGCACCTCGATGCGACCACGGTGCTGTCGCGGCAGATCGCCGAGCTGGGCATCTATCCGGCGGTCGATCCGCTGGACTCCACGTCGCGGTCGCTGGATCCGCGCATCTGCGGCGAGGAGCACTACGAGGTGGCGCGCGAGACGCAGCGCATCCTGCAGACCTACAAGTCGCTGCAGGACATCATCGCGATCCTCGGCATGGACGAGCTGTCGGAAGAGGACAAGCTGGTGGTGGCTCGCGCGCGCAAGATCCAGCGCTTCCTGTCGCAGCCGTTCCACGTGGCGGAAGTGTTTACCGGCTTCCCCGGCATCTTCGTCCCGGTCGCCGACACGATCCGCAGCTTCAAGGCGATCTGCGCCGGCGAGTACGACCATCTGCCGGAGGCCGCCTTCTACATGGTCGGCACGATCGAGGACGCGGTGAAAAAGGCCGAGACGCTGACGGCGACGGCCTGATGCCGGTCAACCTGGAAATCGTCAGTCCTGAGCGTTTGCTGCTGTCGCGGCCGGTGGACATGGTGGTGATCCCGGCGAGCGAGGGCGACATGGGCGTACTCGAGGGCCACGCGCCCGCCATCGTCATGCTGCGCGGCGGGATCATCGCGCTGTATGAGGGCGAACGGATCACCGACCAGATGTACGTCGCCGGTGGCTTCGCCGAGGTCACGCCGGAGCGCTGCACTGTGCTGGCCAATGAAGTGCTGATCGCCGGTGATCTGTCGCGCGAGGAAGGCGAGCGGCGTCTGGCCGAAGCCGAGGCCGCCTACGCGACGGTGGAGGCGTCGGATGTCGTTGCCGAGGAACTGGCGCTGGAGCGCATCCAGTCGGCGCGAGCGCTGGTCGAGGCGGCGGATACGTTGCTGACCGGACGGTGAAGTTCGGCTTCACTCGTACCGGTAACAAATCTCGCTGGTCTCCCGCTGACGTACTTGGTCACGCTTGCAACTAGCGGCAGCAATGCTAGCCGCGGGCGAAAGACAGAGGGAACGTAGCGAATGCTGAAGCTGACGAGGCGAGAGGCCGTGGCCATCGCCGGTACATCCATCCTGCTTCCGCGTTTCGCCAGGGCAGCCGAGATCAACTGGAAATTCACCAGCTCTCAAGCCGTGTCGCATCCGTCCACGATCCGGTACCGCGAAGCTGCGGAACGGGTGAAATAGAAGTCCAATGGCCGGTTCGAGATCACCGTCTTTCACTCCGGTCAACTCGGGACAGATCTCGACACGTTCACTCAGGTGCAGATCGGTGGCGTCCAGATGATGGTGCTGTCGAACCTGTTGACCGCGACAGCGGCGCCACTGGGATCGCTGCCAAGCATGCCCTTTGCCCTGCAAACCTATGATGCGATCTGGCAGGCGATGGATGGCAAGCTGGGCAAACTGCTCCGCGCCGATCTCGAGAAGGCGGGCTATCTCACCACGGACAAGATACTCGACAGCGGCTTTCACCAAATGACATCCTCGTCAAAGCCGATCAACACCGTCGCGGATATGCAGGGCTTCAAATTGCGTGCCCCGCCGAGCCCGCTGATCGTCGCCACCTGGCGGGCGATGGGTGCCGCGCCGACGTCGATGAATTTCTCGGAGCTCTATACTGCGTTGCAGACGGGCGTAGTTGAGGGCCAGGAAGGACCGCTCGTCTATATCCGAAGCAATCGCCTTTTCGAGGTCCAGAAGTATCTGTCCTTGACCAGCCATATCTGGGACGGCTGGTACACGCTCATGAACCCGCGCGCGTTCGGCCGGTTGCCCAAGGACATGCAGGACCTGGTCATGGACAGTTTCAACCAGGCTGGCGTCGATGTGCGCAATGACATGGTCGGTTTGCTGGAACAAACAAAAGCATTCCTGGCCGAGAAAGGCATGATGGTCAGCACACCGCCGGACCTCGCGCCATTCCGTCAGAAGCTGAAGGATGCCGGCCTATATAAGGAATGGAAGGAAAAGATGGGGCCGGAAGGCTGGGCGCTGCTGGAGGAGATCAGCGGTCCGTTGAGCTGATCGCTCATGGACACTATCGCCAGCCCGCCTGTTCCGGCACTGCGCAGCACGATTGCGGCGTCGGCGAGAATGATCGAGCGACCGCTCATGCGATGTCTCGAAGTGTTTGCGGCGGCTCTGGTGGCGGCGGATGTCGCGATCCTTCTGATCGGTGTCATTGCACGCTACGTGTTCCGGTCCCCGCTGATCTGGACCGAAGAATTGGCCCAGGCGGTATTTCTCTGGCCTGGCATGATCGGCGCGACGTCGCGCTGAACGCGGCGAACATATGCGCATGACCGCGCTGATCGCAGGGCGTCACCAGTTCCGCGGCTCGGCCTGGAAGCGTTCGCGGCAGCGACAGGCCTGCTGTTTCTGGCGGTGGTCATTCAACCGGCTATCGAATACGTCCAGGAGGTTACGCGGATCGAGATGCCTGGTCTCGGTATATCCAAGGCGTGGCTGACAGCGCCCTTGCCTTGCGGCTTCGCGATCATGATCATCGTGGGCATTATCAGGCTGTTTCGCGCCTTTCCTGTCGGGTTGGCGCTCGCGCTTACCGTGCTGGCGGGAGCGGCTGCGCTGTTCGCTCCGATGGCAGACCCATGGCTGGAAAGCCTCGGCAACCTGAACCTGATCCTGTTCTTCGTGGGTCTCGTCGGCGCCACTGTTCTCGCTGGTGTGCCGATCGCCATTGCCTTCGCGGTCGGCACGTTTTCCTACATGGTGCTGACCACCGATGTGCCTATGCTGCTGTTCGTCGGGCGGTTCTATGAGGGCATGTCACACCTCATCCTGCTTGCGGTGCCGCTGTTCGTCTTCCTCGGACTGCTGATCGAGATGACCGGCATGGCGCGGGCCATGGTGGATTTCCTCGCATCGTTGCTCGGTCATGTTCGAGGCGGCCTATCATACGTTCTGGTTGGCGCGATGTATCTCGTGTCGGGGATCTCCGGATCGAAGGCCGCCGACATGGCG
Organism: uncultured Alphaproteobacteria bacterium; assembly: GCA_963791495.1. GTDB lineage: Bacteria > Pseudomonadota > Alphaproteobacteria > Acetobacterales > Acetobacteraceae > JAMXLO01. The sequence continues at coordinate 26,223 of CAWBST010000015.1, read as the reverse complement.
GCTGTGGCCCCGGCGCTGTTTCCCGAGATGATCAAACGGGGCGCAGAACCGGGCGATCTTGTGGCACTCCTGTCAGCCACGGGCGCGCAGACAGAAACCGTGCCGCCCAGCCTCGTGCTGATCACGATCGGTTCGGTGACCGGGGTGTCGATCGGCGCGCTGTTCACTGGCGGATTGCTGCCAAGTCTCGTGCTGGCCATCGGCTTGTGCGTCGTGGTCCGGCGGCGTTATCGCAACCAGGACATGTCCGGAATTCGCCGTGCGACATTTGCTGAGGTCGGGCGCGCCTTCGTCATCGCCCTGCCGGCGCTGGCGCTGCCATTCGTCATTCGGTTCACCGTTGTGGAGGGTGTCGCGACCGCGACTGAAGTGTCCACCATCGGGATCGCCTACACAATTGTCGCCGGCCTGTTGATCTACCGCCAGTTCGATTGGACGCGCATCATGCCGATGCTGGTGGAGACCGCGTCGCTGTCCGGGGTTATTCTGCTGATTCTCGGCGCCGCAACATCGATGGCATGGGCGCTGACCCAGTCGGGTTTTTCGCAGCAGCTATCGAGCGTGATCGCCGGGTTGCCAGGCGGAAACTTCACGTTCATGGCGGCTTCGATCGTCGCCTTCGTCGTGTTGGGCAGTGTGCTGGAGGGGATTCCAGTGATCGTGCTGTTCGGCCCTCTGCTGTTCCCCATCGCGCAAAAGCTTGGCATCCACGAGGTTCACTACGCGATGGTCACAGTGCTGGCGATGGGCATCGGGCTGTTTGCTCCGCCGTTCGGTGTGGGCTTTTACGCCGCGGGTGCGATTGGCCGCATCGACCCCAACCTCGGTATCCGGCCGATCATGGCTTATCTGCTTGCCATGCTGATTGGCTTGGTTGTGGTGGCCGCCGTTCCCTGGGTGTCAATCGGCTTCTTGTGATCAGCCGGGTCCCGGCCTGCGAAAATATTCGAACACCCGTTATGCCGGCTGCTCGGAACGAATGGTCACGCCAATCGTCTCCAGCGGCCCACCAGATAGTTCTCGTTCACACGATAGCGTCGGTAGGTGCGCTCGCTGACATAGTGGTGCCTTACCAGCCATTCCTTGAATGCACTGACGTTGCCATCATCCACCTCGATGAACATGCGCGGGCGCCATCGTGCAATGGTGCGCTCCAGCCCGGCCAGCGCCTGCAGTCCATGGCCTCGACGTCCAGCTTGATGAAATCGACGGCGCGCTGCAGCAGCACGCTATCGCCGGGCACCAGCTGCACCCCGTCCGGCGCTCCCGTGATTGCAGTGCGCCTCGCCCCAAGATTGCCCACCGGTGCGTCCAACCTGCCGGTCGCCGCCGCATCAGACAGCCCGATACCAAGGTGCGACATACCGACCCGGCGCTGCGGCCGTTCAGTCGGACGTTGATCTGCAGGATGGCCATAGTCAGGGCGCTCGGCTCGAACACGATGGCCTGCGCCGCGCGCAGGAATTTGCAGACATACAGCGTATGGTTGCCGACATTGGCGCCGATATCGTTCCCGGCTAAATGTCGCATGATCGCCGGTACATACCGTTTCCTACCTCACGCCCCCCTGATCCCGCCACCCTTTCGAATCCCGCCATACGATGGCAGGTTGGTGACACGGCTTCGGACAGTGCGGACCCGACGATGAAGCATTGGCGCCTCGAGGACGTGGCCTGGGACCGGTTCGACCCCGCCCGCGCGGACCCCGACCTGATCCCGCTCGTGAAGGCCGCGGCCATGGTGGAGCGGAACGGCACCGACTACGCGATCTACCTCAACCGCGTGTTCGGCGACGATCCGGACTTCCGCCAGGCCGCGAACTACTGGGCTCAGGAGGAGGTGCAGCACGGCGACGCGCTCGGGAAGTGGGCAATGCTCGCCGACCCCACCTGGGACTACCAGGCCGCCTTCGCCCGCTACAGGGCAGGCTTCAAGCTGCCGCTCGATGCCGAGGCTTCGATCCGCGGCTCACGCACCGGTGAACTGATCGCCCGCTGCATGGTGGAGACCGGCACCTCCAGCTACTACACGGCGCTGGCCGACGCGACGAAGGAGCCGGTGCTGCAGCAGATCTGCCGTCACATCGCGGCCGACGAGTTCCGCCACTTCAAGCTGTTCTACGACCACATGCGCCGCTATCTGGCGCGCGAGAACATCGGTCTGCTGCGGCGCCTGCGCATCGCCGCCGGCCGCATCGGCGAAAGCGAGGACGACGAGCTCGCCTATGCCTGGCACTGCGGCAACGAGCCGGAGGGGCTGGCCTATGAGCACGACCGCTGCACCGCGGCCTACATGGCGCGCGCCATGGCCTTCTACCGCTTCCGCCACATCGAGCGCGGCATGGGCATGATCTTCAAGGCGGTCGGCCTGCCGCCGCGCGGGCGCCTCTCGGACCTGTCCGCCAAGGCGGCTTGGCGGCTGATGCAGTGGCGGCGACAGCGGTTCGCCATGCGCCTCGCGGCCTGACAGGCGCTACAGCGCGTTCACGAACAGCCCCACGACGACCGCGGCAATTGCGAACAGCACGATCGCCCGCAGCGGATGGACCAGTGCCGGCGGGGTCATCGCCTCCGGCAGATGCTTTCGGCCGGTGATCATCGGCCGCACCAGGTCGTGCCGCTTCAGCACCGCATAGGCGACGATGGCGCCGAGATGCACCAGCACAGCGAGCTGGATCAGTTTGAAGTTGACCGCGTGGATGTGCGACAGCCAGTCGCTCCAGTCCTTGCCGACATAGCTGAACAGCGGCCCCTCGGTGTCGGCGTCGTCGTTCGCGCACAGTCCCGTCGCCACCTGGACCGCCAGCAGCGCAAGCATCGCCAGCACCATCCAGCCGCCGGCGGCATTGTGCCCTATCCCAGTATCCGGTTCGCGCCGGGGCAGGCGGGCGAGGTTCCGCAACGCCGCCAGCGGGCTCTTCACGAAGTGCGAGAAGCGCGCCGTCTCGCTGCCGACAAAGCCCCAGGCCACGCGGAACAGCAGCAGCGCGATCACGCTGTAACCGGAGAGGAAATGCAGCGCCATCCAGCCGCGGCTCTCGGTGAGCCAGCTCAGACCCAGCAGGACGACCAGCGCCCAGTGGAACAGGCGGGTGGGCGCATCCCAGACCCGTATCTGCAGTAGCCGTTGGCTCACCGCGGCAACCTCGAACCGCTGGGGGTACCACCGGCTTGACGCACCGGTGGTGCCGCGCCACGCAGCGCGGATGCCGAGTATTATCACCGAGTGGCACCAGTTCCACGGTCCCCTGGTCGCATTCGCCGTGACCCTCGGGCTTGCTGTGATGGGCCGGTTCCTGCGTGTCGGGCTGCTCGCCACCGCCGCAGGCGGAGCGGGCGTGGTGGTGGGCTGGTTCGTGGTCACCGGCCGCCCTTGGATGATCCCGCCCCAGGCTTCGGTCGACGCGCTCACCGAGTTCGCCGTTGTCGCCTTGCTGATCGGCCTGCTGCTCACGCGGTTCGGCCAGGACCGTCATGGCCTGACCGGCATGGTGCTGTCTGCGCTTGTCGCCGCCTGGTTCCTGTCCGGAGCGCCACGGCATCAGGCAGCCTTACTGGCAAGCTGGCCGATCGCACTCGGCGTTGCCGTCGCCGTGCTGCTGTTCGCTCGCGTCCTGGCCGGCAGGGCCCTCGATCCGCTGCGCCTCGCACTGGCCGGACTGACGCTCGCCGCAGCGCTGCATGTTGCCGGCGCGCCGGCGGTCTGGGTGCAACTGGCCCTTGTGCCAGGCTTGGCGGGACTGGCGATGTTGGCCTTGCCGTCGATGGAAGGGCTGGCAGCGCTGCCGGTTGCCGTTGACGTCGGCTGCCTCGGCTGCCTTTCCGTCATTGCGCTCGGCCGCCTGCCGCGGCTGGGTTTCGGGACGCCCGATGCCGCCGCTCTGTCGCCCCTGCTCGCAATCTGGCTGATGCCGCACGCCTCGGAGCGGCTGCGTGCGGCTGGCCGGGTCGCGCCGTTGGCCGGCGCCCTGCTGGCAGGCGTGATTGCGGTGGGCTGCGTCTGGTTGGCGCGGCAGCTCCTCCACCGTTAGTCCACTCGGAGGTCCGACAGCGTCAACCCGATCTCGTCCATCAACTCGAGATATGGCGCCAGGTCCAGCGTGAACCGGCTGATCTCGGTGATCAGTCCGGCAGCGGTGATCGGCAGGCCGATCGGCAGGCTTGTCTCCAGGGCGACGCGATGGTCCGCCTGGAGGGCCACGCGCCATGTCGGCGGCATCCACCTGCTGAGCCAGCGCACCAGCGCAAAGCTGCGGGGGCGCAGCGTCTCGTCGGGCGTGCTGGCGGTGCTGCGCACGCGCGCCAGTGTGACCCGCAGCGTCAGCGAACCAGTCGTGACATCCGCCTGATCCAGCCGCGCCCGTACCACCCGGTTGGCCCAGCGGAACAGGAAGGCGGGCGCCTTCGCCGGTTCCCCCGGCGACAGGCGTCCCTCGGAATCCACCATGAATGGACCGAGCTTGAACGGCGCGTCGAACGGCATGGCGGATGCTCCGTGGCTGCGGCCAGTCTTGCTCCACCAAGGTGAAGCTTCCATAAACCGCGCCCGCATGTCCTTCGTCGACGATATCGGCCACGTGCTCGCCCCGCCCCACGCCACCGGGCGGCCGTTTATCCTAGGCGGCCTGATCGCTGTGATGCTCGGGCTGGTGTTCGCGTCATGGCTGGCATGGCTCGGCCTGCTGTTCACCCTGCTGTGCCTGTTCTTCTTCCGTGACCCCGAGCGCGTCGCCCCCGGCCGCCCAGGTGCGCTGGTCGCGCCTGCCGATGGCCGCGTCGTATCGGTCACCCCCGCCGTGCCGCCGTCGGAACTCGGCCTGGGCACCATACCGCGCTGGCGCGTCTCGACCTTCCTTTCGATCATCAATGTCCACGTCAACCGGATCCCGGCGGACGGCATCATCAGCCGCATCGCCTACCGGCACGGCAGCTTCCTCAATGCCAGCCTGGACAAGGCAAGCGAGGTCAATGAGCGCAACGCCGTCGCGCTGCGCCTGCCGGATGGCCGCGAGATCGCCGTGGTGCAGATCGCCGGCCTGATCGCCCGCCGCATCGTCTGCGACCTGCGCGAGGGAGACCAGGTGCACGCCGGCCAACGTTTCGGTATCATCCGCTTCGGCAGCCGGGCCGACCTCTACCTGCCGGAGGGGGTCCGCCCGCTGGTCGCCGTCGGCCAGACCATGGTCGGCGGCGAGACCGTGATCGCGGAGCTGGCATCATGAGCGAATCACCGCGGCCCGACTGGCACGCCGACATCGGCCGCGTCTCGCCGATCAACCGTCTGCGGCGACTGCGCCCGCGCGCCAGGCCGCGCTTCAAGGGTCTGTCGTTCAACCGCATCGTCCCCAATCTGCTCACTCTGATCGGCCTGTGTGCCGGCCTCACCTCGATGCGCTTCGCCTACGAGGGGCGGTTCGGATCGGCAGCGGTGGCAATCGTGGTCGCCGGCGCGATCGACGGACTGGACGGCAGGCTCGCGCGGCTGCTGAAGGCGACCTCGCGCTTCGGCGCCGAACTCGACAGCCTGGCCGACTTCCTGTGCTTCGGCGTGGCGCCGGCATTCATCCTGTTCGTCTGGTCACTGCAGCGCGCCGGCGGGTTCGGCTACACCCCCTGCCTGATCTTCGCCGTCTGCATGGCGTTGCGCCTGGCGCGCTTCAACGCCGCGCTCGATGGTGCGCCGGCGCCTGCCTATACCTACAACTTCTTCACCGGTGTGCCGGCACCCGCTGGCGCGGGGGTTGCGCTGTTCCCGCTGTTCCTGGGCCTGGAGGCGAAAGCGCTGGAGTGGGACTGGCTGCTGTACATCGCGCAATATCCGCTGTTCTGCGCCTTGGTGCTCGTCGGTACGGCGTTCCTGTTGGTCTCGACCCTGCCGGTCTGGAGCTTCAAGAACTTCAAGGTGCCGCACGAGTACGTTCTGCCGCTGCTGCTCGGCGCAGTGACCTACGCCGCGGTGCTGGTCGCCGATCCCTGGGCCGCGCTCGCAGCCGGCGGATTGATCTACCTCGGCATGCTGCCGTTCAGCGTGCGCAGCTTCCGCCTGCTGAAGCGAGAGGCCGAGGCAATGCGGCAGGCGGAGGTGCCGTAATCAGGCAAGTGGCGGGCGAGGCGCCAGTGGCGTCTGCACGGGCAATCGGAAAGTTGGGAGAACGTCCCGATCTCGGTATCCGCGGTCATAAGGACAGAATCTTCCAGCTGCCGTCTCGCGTCTTGCACCAATTGAGAATCGTCTTATTCGCTGAAGAAGTAGCCATCGGGATTGTCTCATATGACAGTGTGTGACAGAGCATGGAATCGCGGTGAAATGTGTTGGTCACGCTGATTGTCCCATGGGAACCGGTTTGATCGTTTTGCCAGTTCGCAGCGGCTCCATTCGCGAGACGCGGTCGCCGCAGCAGACTGTTGGCCGTATCCACCAATATCGTGAAATCAGCATTGTTCAACGACACTCCGTCCGCGCCAACTGTGTAGAATGGAGTGAGTTGGGCGCGTGCTCTGTCCGTGGGCACTGCGCACAGGCAAGCAAGAAGCATCAACCGAAGATAATATGCCATAGGTGCTTGTCCTGGAAACAATCGACGGCGTGATCTTGGCTCTACCCTTTGGATCCGTCCAGACCGAAACCTCTTGATTGTGGCGACCATGACGGCCACCCAGTGGCCCGCCGATGTGGTCGTTCCATTCGCGTGAGGCTCAATCCTTCTACTAGCTTGGCTTTGCCACCACCTCGTAAATGACACTGCTGCCACTGTAGAACGGCCGATAAAACGCCCCACCGAAGGTGAAGTAAGTCGTGCCTTTGATATTCTCGTCGACCGCGCCGTCCGGCAGCGTGGTGACCGTCGATCCGACCGGTGGTGGGATCACCTTGTAGCCAGTCGAGACCGGCGCGTAGAACGCACCGCCGCAATCAAGATTTGCGACGCCACTGACGTAAACCGTCGAACAAGAAGGGGGCGGCGTGGCAACGACCGCCCCCTGAGGCGGCGGCACCACAGCGTACTGCCCACCCCGTGGGACGTAGTAGACGCCGTTCGCATAGTAGTATGGGTTTCCGGCGACGGAGATCGCCGCCGCCGCGGCCGGTAACACGGCGAGCGTCGCGCCGATCGCGAGACCGGCACCGAACCCTGCGCCCGAGTAATAACCGCCCCAATTGCTGTTGTAGCTATTCCAGGTGTTGATACGATTGACCTGCAGGCTGCGCGCGTCGTTGTAGCGGTTCTGCTGGAGCGTATTGGCTTCGTTGGAACGGTTCTGTTGCAGCTGGTTTGCCTCGGTCGAGCGGTTTTGCTGGAGGCTCTGCGCGTCCGGCCGGTCATCGGGATGGGATTGCTGGAACTGGCCCGCGTTATGCTGAAATTCGGGATGGCTCTGCCGGTAGGCGTCGGCATGATCGGAGAAGTTGCCAGCGTTATGGACACTGCCGAAGCCGCCACGGCCAAAACCGGCATCGGAGCCGCGGTCTGCAAATCCCCCATCGCCAAAGCGCGAACCTCCGCCCCCAAAGCCGCCGAAGTGGAACCCACCACCGCCGAACCCGCCACCGTGGAACCCGCCGAAGCCACCGCCGCGGAATCCCCCAAATCCGCCGCGGAATGCCGCTGCACCTTCGACACCGATCACGAGACACGCGGCCAAAGCGGCGCTTGCCAACAGCACGTTCCCGTATGACACCCGTTTGAACATCCCCAGCCTCCCGACTGCTACTTGGCGGCAGACACAGTCTTGAAAGGAATCTTCTGCAGGCCCGCGGGCACCTCCGGCGTGAATACCGACTCAGCGATGCGTGGCGCGAAGTCCCAATCGGTGAACACCGCGGTGAACTGCGGCTGCGCCGGCTGCGTCTTGTAGCTGATCACCAGCTTGCACGGGGTTAGTTGCGGACCGCTATCGATCCAGATCTGCCAGTCAATGTCCTTTTCGACAAAGGCCAGTGTGTGGCACCGCCGTCCATTCACGTCGGTCATCCCGAGATCGAACCCGTACTGCACGTTGGCGCGCGCGGCGCGATACGGGTCACTATACAGGAAGTCGGCCAGCGGCGGGACGAAGCCGAGTTGCGTCAAAACCTTGTCCAGCATGGCATCGATATCCTTCGGCGCCGCGTCGGTGGCGTAGAACGGCGTGGCAGGGTCATACAGCGTGACTGACTTGCCGTCGTACCAGAACTGCCGGTCGCCGAGATCGCCGCTCCATTCGACATAGAGCCGGCTTGGACGTTGCAGCGCCACATCCTCAGACGCCGAATATTGCAGCTTCTGGCCGGACGGCAGCACGTGATCGAAGGTTATGCCGGCATGGAAGGTAAACTGCTCCGCGGAGCCGACATATTCGCCCATCTGCCGCAGCAGCTGACTCGCCCGCTCCGACACAACAGGTGCGGCCGCGTCTGCCGCAGATGACGTAGCACCGCCAGTAGCGCCGGCGTTCTGAGCTTCAGCAAGTACTCCGCTGAGCGCGAAAGTCACGAGCGCTACGGCAGGAAGAGAAATAGAACGCATGAATGCTCCTCCGGGCGGCGATCTGCCGTCAGTATTCGTTCTTGTCCGACCGTCGTCTACCCAACGCGAGTGCGGGCGCCGCCCGGCGTCTGCACGGGTAGTTGGAAGGTCAGCCACCCTCGCGCGCCAGCGTCACGGATGGTGATTCCCCGAAGATCGACTTGTACTCGCCTGCGAAGTGCCCGAATTGCCAAAATCCGTAGCGCGTGGCGACTTCGGTCACGGTCGTTGTTTTCGGATCGGCCCTGCCGAGGTCGCGCCGCGCGAGATGCATCCGGCGCATCAACAGGAAATGCTTGGGGCTGGTTCCCAGCTGCTCCTGGCAACAGACGCGCAACGTCCGCTCGGGCACTCCGATGGCCTTGCAGATTTCAGGAATGTAGAGCGGCCGGTCAAGGTGTTCCGCAACCACTCGATGAAACCGCCGCATGATGAGCGCGTGGCGCCGTCGCGCGCCGCGCTCCTCCGATGTGTCACCCGTTGCGAGACAGGCCGCCAGGGCCTCGATCAGCGCTTGTTCGAGTCCGCGAGCGGATTCCGGATGAGCGATGATGTCCGGTTGGGTCTTCGCTATATGCCCGGCCGCGGCGTGCAGACGTTGCAGCCTTGCCATCGCCGACGCAGATGGCGTGACGACCGACGAGTTGCGTGGCGGCGAAAGGTCGCAACCGAAAGCCGCGCTGATCGCTGCAATCTCAGCCAGTGGCAGCGACATTGCGGCTGTGACTGAAGCCCCGGCTGAGCGGTGATAGTAACTGGCGCCTTCCCTGTGGCGTATAAGGTTTGCCGGCGTCAGCTCCACGCCTTGCCAGGACTGTGCCGGACCGGGCTGCGCCGGGAAAGCGATGACGGCACGGCCGCCAAGACCGGTCGTATGCCTGATCCGGCTCATGTTCTCGCTGAACCGTTGCATCCACAGATGATGGAAATCGACACGGACGATCTCTGAGTGGAAGGCTCCGCGTCCGGCTATGGTCATCTCCGATACGCCTTGGCGGATCGCCGCGGCGTGTTCGTCAGGATCGGTGAAAACCCGGACTGCACTCGAGGGCATGACAGAGAGTCTCCGACGCAGATTGCGATCGCGCCAGCCGATCGAATTATGATCAAGTTAAGATTGCATGGCAATTCCCTGCGCTGTTTCCCCGCGGGAAGCACGACGAGCTCTGTCCGCAAGATATAGCTGAGCGTAGGCGACAGGACCGATGCCCAGGATCTCCTTGCAGCAACGGCGCAGATGTCCATCCGAGATTGCGAGCTCGGCGCGCAGTGCAGCCAAGTCGGCATGGCGTCCTGGTTGACGCCGGAGCACGTTCTCCAGTTCGGCCACAACGTCCTGACATCGCCGCGGATCTAAGGACGCTTCGCCTGAGGCGCCAGACAGGCACCCGACCAGGGAATGGATCAACTGCTGTTCCATACCGTGGGCCGCCTCCAAATCGATGATTGTCTGCGGCCGCATCTCCGCGGCGCGGATGCCTGCAGCATGAAGCCGCATGAGGCGCCTGCAACCTGCCGCCGATGGACGCCATCGCTGGGCGTGAAGCGGCGCGGTGAGAACCTGTCCCGTCAGCTGGCTGAAATACGCCCTGAACTCGTCCGCGGGCAGTGAAACAGCGCCCCAGTGGCTTGGTCCCTCGGTCCGCATGTGCAGACCGTTGCCTGGTCCACAGGTCAGAATTTCCCCCTTGCTGAGGCTGATTCCGCTCCAGATCGGCGAGGGACAGTCGCCGACAGGGAACAGCAACAGCAGCACGTCCGATGAAACCATCAGAAATCCAATCCGCGACGCGCGCTCGGCGACGGCCCAGAGTTGCAGGCGCTGCAATTCGACAAGCGTCACGCGTGCGCGGAATTCCTCACGTCCCGTCGCGATGAGATGGACGTCGCCGACGCCTCGCAAGGCCACTTCGAGGTCACTTACATCACTGAAGGCCGACATCGTGCTGGCCGGCATCATCCACCCGTTCGGTTCGGCCTCTGGACGAGACATCTCATGCTTGGCTGCGCCCAAAACTCCACCGGAACCGAACTACGGCGAATGACGTGCTCCAGCTATCGATTTTCGGCAGCACCGGCATTTAGCGTGTTTGCGAAGTTGGCTCGTCGCAATCTGCCGAAAATCGATAGCACCCATCCCGTGCACACCCCACTCTAGGCTGCCAACAAGGCGTCCACTGGGCGCCCAAGACCATGGAGGGGTGACATGATCTCGCAACGCGCAGCCTGGCGTGCCGCGTTTGTCGCGGTGTGCCTGGTCCAGCTGCATCTGATATCGCCTGCCACTGCACAGGCGCCGGCACAAAAACCCAACATCCTGTTCATCATGGGCGATGACATCGGCTTCATGCAGCCGAGCATCTACCACCGCGGCCTGATGGTAGGCGAAACGCCCAACATCGACCGAATCGGACAAGAGGGCTCCATCTTCATGGACTACGTGGCCATGCAGAGCTGCACCTCCGGGCGCAACGCCTTCTTCACCGGCATGTACCCGTTGCGCACCGGCATGATCCCACCACAACTGCCTGGCAGCCCGTCCTATCTGCGACCTGGCACTCCGGCGCTTGCGGTGTTCCTGCATGACCTTGGCTACACCACCGGAGAGTTCGGCAAGAACCATTTGGGAGATCACACAGCGGCACTGCCCACGGCGCACGGCTTCCAGGAGTACTGGGGCTACCTCTACCACCTGGACGCGATGCAGCAGGTGAGCTTCCCCGACATCAACTCGACCCCGACGACGCAGAGTGTCGCGCCTCCGTGCAAGAATACGCCGATACCCGGCGTACCAGATGTGCCTGGCGCGGTGGACCCGCTGACCACGACCTGCCTGACGCCGCCGCGTCCGGTCCTCGCGTGCACGTCGTCCGACGGCACGGAAAAGAACCAGACATGCAAGGATGAGGGGCCGTTGACGCTCGAGCGCTCCAAGACAGTGGACGAGGAGATCTCGGCCAAGGTAGTTGACTTCCTCGACCGTAATGACCCCAAGAAGACCAACAAACCGTTCTTCGTCTGGTACAACCCGGCACGCATGCACGTTACGACCGTGCTGTCGCAGAAGTACTATGACATGGTCGGAACCAAAGGCGGCAAGGATTGGGGCGTCAACGAAGCCGGCATGAAGCAAATGGACGACAACATCGGCGTCGTCATCAAGAAACTGGAAGACCTGGGTCAGCTCGACAACACGATCGTCGTATTTACGACTGACAACGGGGCCGAAGCGATCAGCTTCCCCGATGGTGGCGTCACGCCGTTCAAGGGGCAGAAGGGCGAGGCGTGGGAGGGCGGCTATCGTGCACCCATGGTGGTTCGCTGGCCCGGTCACATCAAGCCTGGCACGGTGCACAATCAGCTCTTTGCCGCGCTCGACTGGGTTCCCACGCTGGTCGATATTGCCGGCGGTCCTAAGGGCAACGCGCTGAGAGATCAGATCGAGGCGGGCGGGTATCCGGGGATCGTCAAGACAACGCTCGACGGCGTTGACCAGCGCGGCTATCTCGAAGGCACGTCCACGACCTCGGCGCGCGACTTCTTCTTCTACTTCTCGGGCGCGACGCCGTCCGCTGTGCGCTACAAGAACTGGAAGATGTACTACAACATGTCACAGCCTGGTCCAGCCGGCTGGATCATGCCGCTCGTTCCGTTCCACTTCACCTTAGTCCAGAACATCAAGCGTGATCCCTTCGAGCAGGCGGTCGGCATCGAGCAAAAGACGGCGATGAGCATCGGCGGTGCGCTCGGTGGTCCAGTGACCGCCTTCCAGTATGACTGGAACATGCTGCCGATCGGCCAGCAGCTTTGGGAGAAGCATTTGGCGTCGTACGAAAAGTTCCCGCCACTCCAGGCACCCGAGACCTACAACCTCACCGGGATCCTGGATGCAATGAAGAAGGGATCTCACGCCAGCGACTAGCACCCCGACGAAGGCGGGCGACCCAGAAATGGTCGCCCGTTCCGCAGTCCAGGACCAAGCCACCCACTAGGGCCAGCCATGTCATCTTCCGCCTCCGCAGTCGCAGGTCGGCGTTTCATGCTCAGCGTGCTGGCCGCGCTGCCAGCGTTGCCCACGCTGTTCGGCACTACCACGGCACAAGCGCAAACCACGCCGCTAGCGTCCTGGAACGACGGACCAGCAAAGCAGGCAATTCTCGACTTCGTGAAAGCGACAACAGACCGAGCGGGCCCGAACTACGTGCCGCCGGAGGACCGCATTGCGACGTTCGATCAGGATGGCACTCTTTGGGTGGAACACCCGCTTTACGGACAGGCCTTCTTTGCCTTGGATCGTGTCCACGAATTGGCCCCGAAGCATCCGGAGTGGAAGTCGCACGAGCCGTTCAAGGCCGTGCTCGCCAACGATCTGACGGCCTTGGCACATTTCTCGGAGCGAGACTGGGCAGAGCTGATCTTTGTCACGCACGCCGGCATGAGCCAAGCGGCCTTCCTGAACATCGCCACCGAGTGGCTGGCAACTGCGAAGCATCCACGGTTCAAGCGGCCCTACACCGAGCTGATCTATCAGCCGATGAAGGAGGTCCTGGAGTATCTGCGTGCCAACCAGTTCGAGACCTTCATCGTCACCGGTGGCGGCCAGGATTTTGTGCGTGCCTACTCTCAGCGTGTCTATGGCATTCCGACCCAGAAAGTCATCGGCTCCAGCCTCGTCACGAAATACGAATTCAAAAATGGCAAGACGGAGCTGATGCGGCTGCCCAAGCTGTTCTTCAACGACAACAATGACGGTAAGGCTATCGGCATCGACCTGTTCATCGGCAAGCGTCCATACGCCGCCTTTGGCAACTCCACCGGCGACCGCGAGATGCTGGAATATACTGGTGCGGGCAACGGTGCGCGGCTGAAGATGCTGGTCTATCACGACGACGCTGCCCGCGAATATGCCTACGGCCCTGCGGGTGGCTTACCCGACACCAAGGTAGGCACGTTCACCCAGTCACTGATGGACGAGGCAAAGGCAAGGACTTGGACGGTGGTCAGCATGAAGAATGATTGGAAACGCATCTTCGCGTTTGAAACGTGACACATCGCACCTGAGGGCCACGCCGGCGATCAACGAATGAAGGAGAACACGATGCCTCGGGTGCGGTCGGCTTTGTCATTTTTCGCCGTGTGCATCGCGCTATCGGCCTGCGCGGCCCAGGTGCAGCACAAGGAGGACATGTTGGCCGCCGCAGGCTTCACGCTGGTGCCGGCGAACACGCCTGAGCGGCAAGCCTCATTGGCCGCGCTGCCGCCACATAAGTTCGTCCACCAGGTGCGCAACAACGTCGTGATCTTCACGTACGCAGACCCGACGATCTGCGACTGTCTGTATGTCGGTAACCAGGCTGCATACGATCGCTACCGCCGGGAGGTGTTCGCAAAGAATATAGCCAACGAGCAGCAGATGACCGCCCAGATCAACGAGATGAACTGGGGACCTTGGGGTCCGGGCTGGTACTACTGAGTGACGGCTGCACGCTGATTGAAAACATCAACCACCTCACGTCAGCCGCAACCGAGTATGGAGACATCATATGCGTAAGCGTTCCCTTGCGACAGTGTTTCAGCACGCTGTGGCGATCACGACGCTCATGCTGGCAGCGCCGGTCGTGGCACAGGCTCCGCCAACAGCGCAGAACATCATCCCCGATGCAATTACCTACGCGACCCAAGGCAAAATTTCTTCCCTTGATCCAGGCGCCGGGACGCTGATAATCACCCCTGAGAATCAGTCCCCGATCCCGATGCGGCCTGTTCGGCAAGGGATTGTTCGGCTGCTAAGCCGCTAGAAAACCTCGCAGAGAGTACCCTCTGCGAGGTTTTCAGGAGTAAGGTTACGCGGATTAGGCAGATATCCGACGAACAACTCTATTCAGGCGATGCAGGTCATGAAACGCCTCAAAGAGCTGGAATCTATCTCAGCGCCAGCAAACTAGCGTGGGGGGTTAGCCAATGTATGGTGACACCAATACATACGGGTGGGACGCGCATGCGCGCTAAACGGCATCGAGCTGGCAGGTCCAGCTCAACACGCGCCGACCCACCGAAGTTCCTCTCCGTGGTCCCGATCGCCGCCATCGCTGCCTGCGCGTTGGCGGCGGCGCCCTGCATGGCATTGGAATGCCCGGTCTCGCAGCCGGCCGGCACTTCCGGCGCGATCCAGGAAACCCCTGCCCAGATCAGCGAATTGTCGCAGGTTCTCGCCTCCGGGGATCTTGCGAACCGGATTCCCGTCTTCGTCCGTGCGCTACACAGCCGCCATCCGAACGCCCCCACAGGCGATCTGGTGAACTACCTCGTCACCGCCTATTGCCCGACAATCAACAAGTTGACGGGCCTGAGTGATAGCGAGAAGCAGGCCAAGCTCGACGCCTTCGCGAGCCAGGTCACACAGGCCGCCTACTAGCTGGCAGGTGCTGTCCGTGCGTCACGTGAGAGGATTTCTGTTCCACATGCCACGTTCAGTCCTGCTCAGCGCAGGCTTGCTTGCGCTGTCAGTCCTCTCGTTTGGTGCTGCCGCGCAATCGCCTGCGCCAGCTCCGTCGCCCGAAGCCAGCAGCGAGGACGACGCAACCGCGCTCGCCAAGAAGCTGCAGAACCCGATCGGCGACCTCTACAACTTCCCATTCCAGAACAACACCAATTTCAACGCCGGCCCGCACAAGGGCACTCAGGATATTCTCAACGTTCAGCCAGTCATTCCCATTCACATCAACAACGACTGGAACGTCATTACGCGTACGATCCTGCCGCTGGTTTGGCAGCCATCGTTCCAGCCGGCACAAACCGTGCCGTTCGGCACTGGCCCTACTACCTTCTCGGCCTTCCTCTCGCCCAGCAAGCCAGTGAACGGTTGGCTATGGGGCATCGGCCCCGTCCTCCAGATCCCCACAATCAGCAACAAGAGCCTGGGCTCCAACGTCTGGGGTGGCGGTCCGACCGGCGTGCTGGTCTACATGAAGGGGCCGTGGGTCGCCGGCGTATTGGCCAACAACGTCTGGTCGTTCGGTGGTACTTCGGGACTCGGCGGTACACGCTACAACATGTTCCTGACACAGCCGTTCGCGAACTACAATTTCGGTGAGGGCTGGTATGTCGGCACAGCTCCGATTATCACCGCGAATTGGCTTACGGCCGGCGACAAGGCCTGGACGTTGCCTATAGGCGCGCAGGTCGGTCGTGTCGTGAAGATCGGTGGCAAGCTGCCGGTCAATCTTGCTGTCGGAGCTTACTATAACGCTCTGCGGCCGCAATTCGGTCCGACCTGGCAACTCCGGACCCAGATCACCTTGATCTTCTGATTGCGGCACCAGCAAGCGCGGCCGCAAAGCTCGCTCGCAGCCCAACTGACGACAGACCGCGCGTGATCAGCACGATGCGTGTGGCACCTTCCGGCTGAACCGGACGGTCAAGATACACCGCCGGATGCAGCACGTGGTGCACGCCTTGCAGCACGATCGGCTGCGTCTCTCCCTGCAGCCAGACGATGCCCTTCAGCCGCAGCACGGCATCCCCGCGCAGCGACAGCACCGACTCCAGCCAGCGCCGCAATGACGCCCATGCGATAGGCCGATCGTGGCGCAGTACGACCGAGCCGATCTGCTCACCGTGGCGGAACGGCAGGTGCTGGTGGCCGTGGTGGCCGCCGGTTTCCATCGGCCGCAGCCACTGCTCAAGCCTTGCGCTGTCCGGACCGAGATCGAACACATCGGCAGCATCCACGGCACCGCCGACGACATGACGCAGCGGCGCCGTGGCGTTCAGGGTGGCGATGCGTGCCTCGGTCTCGGCGATCTGCGCCGGGGTGGCGAGGTCGGTCTTGGTGAGCAGGATGCGGTCGGCCATCGCCACCTGCCGCCGCGCCTCCGGCTGCCGCTCGAGTTGCAGCGGACCGTGCAGCGCATCCACCGTGGTGACGATGCCGTCCAAACGGCAGGCGTAGCGGACGCCTGGCTCCGCCAGCAGTGCATGCGCCACCGGGGCGGGATCCGCCAGACCCGTCGTCTCGATGGCAATGCGCCGGAACGGCGGAAGTTCACCGGCCTCCCGACGCTGCCACAGGACGTCGAGCGTGTCGGCGATGTCGCCGCGCACGGTGCAGCAGATGCAGCCGTTCTTCAGCAGCACGGCGTCCTCGATCGCCTGCTCGATCAGCAGGTGGTCCAGCCCGACCGCGCCGAACTCGTTGACGATCACCACCGTATCCGCCAGCGATGGCTGGCGCAGCAGGTGGTTCAGCACCGTGGTCTTGCCGCTGCCCAGGAACCCGGTGAGTATCGTCACCGGTACAGTGTTCGCTGTCCCGCTCATGACGCACAGGTTCGGCGAGAAACCCGCGCGACACAACCAACTGGAGCCAGCGCCAGCCTCACCGCTGGGCGTTGACGGTGGTCAGTCCACGACCTAGACTGACATACATGGTCAAGACGCAAGTGTATCTCCGCAAGGAGGAGCTTGACGCGCTGCGCGAGATCGCTGCGCGGTCTGGACGGAGCGTAGCGGAACTGGTTCGCGATGCGATCCGCAAGGTCGTACTCAAGCCGCAGGCTTCGGGACCGGTGGCGCTGTGGGACGGCGAGCCGAAGCGCACGTCGATCCAGCACGACAGCGTATATGACGACATCTGATGCGGCAGGGAGAGGCGGTCTTTGTTGACAGCGGCGCGTGGATCGCCCTCGCGCTGGCGCGCGATCCTTTGCATGGACAGGCGAGAGAGCAGTGGGATCAGTTGCGAGGCGCTGGGGCAGCGCTGCATACCTCGATCCCGGTTGTCATCGAGACTTTCACGTTTCTGGATCGCAATGCCAACCGCGATGTGGCGTTGGCGTGGAAGGAAGCGGTCTACCAGCCCCGGATGGTGAAGATCCTTCCCTGCGATCTGCGGGACCTGGAGCGGTCATGGGAATACTTCCGTCGACGGGATCTGCACAAGCTGTCGGCCGTCGATGCCAGTAGCTTTGCAATCATGCGACGCGTGCGGATCCGCCTCGCCTACACCTTCGATCACCATTTTGCTGTTGTCGGGTTCAGACTGGTAGGATAGCAGCGCATCGGGAGAAACGCGCATGGCACAACCGGAAGCCAATAATTTCCGCCTGATCTCGCACGACACCATGAGCGGGTTCGGCAACGTCGGCGAGGGCATGAGCCTGCAGCTCGCGAAAGGCGGGCGGCGCATCATGTGGATGGCGCACGAATGCGCGCCGAAGAATTTCACCGGTGTGGATGTTACCGATCCAACCAAGCCGCGAGTTGTCGTGCAGACCGACCTGCCGCATCGCAACGTGCGGTCGAATTCGCTGGAAATCTGCGACCAGATCATGGCGGTGGCGTACCAGACCGGCACGCACGGCGCGACGCCGGCGGGGATCGAGCTGTTCGATATCTCCACGCCCGAGCAACCGCGCAGCATCAGTTTCATCGATCGATCGGGGCCACGATCGCGCGGCGTGCACCAGCTCTGGTTCATCGACGGCAAGACGATCCACTGCTCCAGCGGCGCGGCCGATTTCATGCCGCGCAACCTGAAGGACGATCAGTGCTACACGGCGTTCGACGTGAGCGATCCCGCGAAGCCGCGCGAACTTGGTCGCTGGTGGTATCCGGGGACCGAGGAGCGCGACGAAGCTCCGCCGGTGCCGCGGCACCCGAGATTCGACACGGGCTGGCGCGCGCACAATACAAACGTATATCCGGAGCGGCCTGACCGCGCGTATGTCGGCTACATCGACGGTGGCGCCTGCGTGCTGGACATTTCCGACATCGGCAGGCCGAAGCTGGTTGGGCACTGGAACCCGCATCCGCCGTTCCCCGGCTTCACCCACACGGTGATGCCGCTGTTCGATCGCGACCTCTACGTCGTCAGCGATGAGTGCGTGCGCACCGAAGGGGCAGACTGGCCCAAGCTGGTGTGGCTGCTTGACGCAAGGCGCGAGGACAATCTGGTCTCTGTATCCACGCTGCCGCTGCCGCCGATGGAGGACTACGCGATCGGCGGCCGCTACGGCGCGCACAACCTTTGGGAGAACCGGACCGGGCCCGCGTTCCATTCCAGCACGCTGGTGTTCGGCACGTATTTCGGCGGCGGGCTGCGCGTGCACGACATCACCGACCCGCTGCAGCCGCGCGAGGTGGCGTCATTCATACCGGACCCGCCGGAGGGTTCGCCGATGAAGGCGGGGATGATCAACGACGTGTACGTCGACGAAAACCGGCTGGTCTACACGGTGGACCGGTTCGCCGGCGGGCTGTACGTGCTGGAGATGACCGTCTGAGGTAATCGGCGCCGCCCGCATCCATCCCACCCCTACACTTGGTCAAGCAAGTCGGACACGGAGTTTCACAAAGTGCACACGGAGTTGCACTGAGAGCAAAGATTTGGCGCGTCGCGCGTCTCAGGTAGTCGCTTGGCAAGCACGCGCTGCAAGAGCATCCTGCGACCGTCCTGACGGCGCCGCGCGTGGTCAGGAACAATAAGCCTTTGATCTGGACAACAGACGTTAGGCACACAAACAGGGAGACTCCAATGATCCATCTGACACGTCGCACGATTCTTGCCGCCGCACCGAGCGCGGTTGCCGCTGCCGCGCTGCCTGCCCGCGCCGCCAAGAAATATGGGCCGGGCGTTACCGACACCGAGATCAAGATCGGCAACACCGGCCCCTATAGCGGGCCGCTCGCGAACGCCAGTCCAATCCCGCTGTCGACGAAAGCCTATTTCGAGATGATCAACGCCCAAGGCGGCGTTAACGGGCGCAAGATCACCTGGATTTCCTACGATGATGGCTACTCGCCGCCGAAGACGGTCGAGATGACACGCAAGCTGGTGGAGGAGGACAACGTCTTTCTTGTGTGCGGCCCGGTGGGGACGCCGACCACCACAGCGGTCTGGCACTACCTGAACGAAAAGAAGGTGCCGCAACTGTTCCCCGCCACTGGCGCCACCAAGTGGGATGACCCCAAAGGTCACCCGTGGACCGCGGCGTTTTTCATCAGCTACCAGGCTGAGGGGCACATCTACGCGGCGTACATCCTGAAGAACAAACCCGATGCCAAGATCGCCGTGCTGTATCAGAACGACGATTTCGGCAAGGACTATTTGAAGGGCGTGGTCGACGGGCTCGGCGACAAGGCGTCGATGATCAAGACCAAACTTTCCTACGAGACCACGGACCCAACCGTCGACTCGCAGATCATCCAGTTGCAGGCGTCGGGCTGCGATACCCTCGTCACGGTCGCGATCCCCAAGTTCGGCGCCCTGGCGATCAGGAAGATGGCGGAAATCGACTGGAAGCCGCTGCACATCCTGAATGGCATTGCCTCGTCCGTCGGAGCGACGCTGAAGCCGGCCGGTCTGGAAAACGCAAAGGGAATCATCAGCGACAATTCCTTCAAGGATCCCACTGATCCGCAATGGCAGAATGATGCGGGCTACAAACAGTGGCTCGCGTTCATGGAGAAGTATTACCCGGATGGCGACAAGACCGATAACCAGACCGTCTATGGTTATTCGATTGCCCAGACGACCGTGCAGGTGCTGAAGCAGTGCGGCGACGAGCTGACGCGCGAGAACGTCATGAAGCAGGTAGCCAACCTGCGTGCTCTCGAATTGCCGATGTTGCTGCCTGGCATCGTGATCAACACCAGCGCCACCGACTTCGCGCCGATCAAGCAAGCCCAGATGAGGCGCTTCAACGGCGAGCGCTATGTTCCATTCGGTCCCGTCCTATCCGGCTCTATGGCCTGACCCGGGCCGGCACACATCGAATAACGCGGACGCCTTCGTACGAAGTCGCCTCTATGCGGCGGCGGGCGTGCTGCTGACGAGGGCGTAACGTTGGCCGCCCCTCAAAGCCTGGGGGGCGCGCCTGACGAAACAGGTCGGCTCAGCGCGAACAGACGAAGGTCGCGCGCCCGTGCACTATCGCGCGCGGCCGGGCCCTGGACCGATATGCGCTTACTGCGCCGTCATGCCGCCATCGATGACCAGTTCCGAGCCGGTGACCCAGGATGATTCGTCGGACGCCAGGATACAGCACGCCATTGGCGATATCCAGGGCGGTGCCGAGCCGACCCATCGGCGTGCGATCGAGCAGCACCTGGCGCACGGCCGGATCGCTGAAGCGCTGCAAGGTCAGCGGCGTATCCGCATAGCCCGGATGCACCGAATTGATGCGGATATTTTCCCCCGCATATTGCAGCGCCGCCGACTTGGTGAAGATCGTGATGGCGCCCTTGGCGGCCGAATAGGCCGGCGAGGTGGGACTGCCGACAATGCCCATCACCGAGGACGTATTGATGATCGACCCGCCACCGCCTTTGCGCATGGCCGGGATCGCCGTACGGGTGCCCAGGAAAACCCCCTTGGCATGCACGCCGAGCTCGCGGTCCCAGATGTCCACTGTGATGTCCTCGACCTTGCCGGGAAACGAGACACCGGCATTGTTGAACAGGATATCCAGCCGTCCGTGCGCCGCCATCACCGCGTCCACCACCTGGGCCCAGTTCTGTTCCGATGTCACGTCGAGGTGCATGTAACGCGCGTCATGGCCCTCGGCGCGCAGGGCCGCCGCCGCGCGCTCGCCCAGCTCATCGCGGATGTCGGTCAGCACCACCTTCGCACCCTCGCGCACGAACAGATGCGCCGCCGCGCCGCCGAAGCCCATCAACTCGCCCTTGATCGCAGCCGCCGCGCCAGTCAGCAGCGCTACTTTGCCCTGGAGTCGCATCGTGTTCCCCCGCTTCACCGTTGATCGCCGGGAGGATGCGCTATTTCGCGTGCTGCCTCCATCGCCGCACCCACGGTCCTGCTTGAGTCGGCGCTCGCGTTCAGAGGCTGTCTCGGAATGGTATCGGAATATCCGAGGGGGGGTGAATTTGCGACTGTCCGCTCTGCGACGGTGAAACTAAAAAACCGGACGTTTGTCTGGTGGCTACATCTGGCCAAGAGTGGACTGATGAATTTAGTATGTCCAACAGTGCAGCAGTTACTAGACACCCTCAAGCGCCCTTTGAAAAATTGCCTCTTCTGGGTTCTTGATTGCGCTCAGAATGTTTTCGGCCACCTTCTCTATCAATTTCTGCCCCCAGAACGGATCCGTGACGTCATAGTAAATCACGCGAATATGCTGCAAGTCGAAGGGTACATCGTCGGAATTTGACGATACCAACACGGCCGGCTTTTTTAGAGCATGGGCCAATCCAAGTTCGTAAAACACATTGGGATTTCGCTTAGTCAGCTCAGCGACTGGAACCTTCGCGCTATTTATTCCAGACCAGATTTGGTCCATGATCTTGCCGGTTCCAAATATGTCCGCGTCGGCCCGAACTGGCCTCAGACCTGCTTTCTCTATCGCTGGTTCATAGATGTGCTGATAATACGCTCCAATGGGCGCGCTGAACGGCATAACGACGAAACAACTGTCTCCCGTTGTGATTTTGACTCCCTGGCCTCTCTTCTTGAACACGTCCGGAACAGGCCAATCCTGACCCGGAGCGGAAGCAACGTCCAAGAATTCTCTGCTTGCCATCCTTCTCTTCGATCAAGTTTGCGCTTCGAAGCGACGCCAGGAAGATCGCGATGAACTCAGGGACCTTTTCGGGTGGGATTCCGAATTTGTCTACCAATGCATTCTCAAAGAACTGGCCGTCGGGCAAGTTTTCCCCTCGATAATGCGTGTAGACGTCCGAGATATCCGGCGCCGCAAGTACCGCATCCCTGAAAGCCTTGATTTTGTCTTCCGGGTTCTGCGGCCGAATGGCCTGTCGAGCACGCTCCGTCACTGCAACAGAGCCGGCACTGGGGCGTTCAAGAAACCCAAACTTTATGGACGAACTAACTTCGACCCTGTAGGGGCCGTTGTAGCCTACACCGACGAATTTTGCTGAGTCCCTCTCAGTGCATGCTTTGCCAGCGTTCTGTTCAATTATAGCGGTCGGGACTCTTAACGCTTTCTCGACAGCATGGCGCGGAAACTTGGCGACGCTAGGCACCACGCCTTTCTTTGCTTTTGCCTTTGCTGGCGCGACGGATTTTGCGTTCATGGTTGTCTCGTAACGATGATGACGTGTCCAATCTGTCAGATTTCCGAGGTAGCAACAACGCTGGAGTCCGGCCAGAGAGGCTACGCCAACGTACCCCCCTTTGCCCTGAGCCCCAAGTCCCCTCCAGTCAAAAGGGCTTAGGTTAATATGCTGATGACAGCATATACTGGGGCGGGCGGCTCCGAATCCGTTCCAATTTTTGGCATCTGAGACGCGCTCTGGCGCCCATACGCGATACGGTGACGAAATTGGAGCGGCTGGTGGCGCGGCTTCAGTAATCACAACGCATTCTTTGAGCGCCAGCTCGCCGCCTTCGCCTCTTGCTGATAGCGACGCGTTCCGCCACAAAATCTCATGCTTGGCCTCCTCGTCACGTCCCTCGATCTTTGAGTGAGCCGAGACCTGTGGGTCGTGTTGGTTGCCGGCATCTGCGCCGTGGTCGGCTGAAATTCAAGCTCCCCGATGATCCGACAAAGCAGCCCGGAATCCGGCAGAACGTGCGACACCCGCGAGCCAGGCGCCCCCCAGGGCAATCGCATTTGGGTGCTACCGCCGCAACCACGTCATGCCGACGCAGGTGGGCATCCACGTCTTTGCAGCCTGCACAAACGGAGGCAGTGGATGGCAGGTCTTCGCTCGCCTTGACGATCAAGCACTATCGGCAAAAAGGGACAGCCGTGCGTGAGCCAGGGTGACCCGTTGCAACAATGCTTGCATTTCTCCAAAATGCGAATGACCCAAGCATTGCAGGTAGTCTGATATCATGGCCTCGATCACCGTCAGGAATGTGCCCGATGAGGTCCATCGTGCGCTGCGCGTGCTCGCCGCCCAGCACGGCCGCAGCGCCGAGGCCGAGATCCGCGATATCCTGGAACGAGCCGTGAAGCCGGCAAAGCGCGTTCGCCTCGGCGATGCACTTGCGGCCCTGGGTCGCAAGGTCGGGCTCACGGACGAGGACATCGCGGCCATCGACCAGGCGCGGGACAAATCGCCGGCAAAGCCGATGAAGTTTGAATGATCGTGCTCGACACCAATGTGATCTCCGAAGCGATGAAGCCGGAGGCGAATCCCGCCGTGCGGACCTGGTTGAACGAGCAGGTCGCCGAAACGCTCTACCTCACCAGCGTCACCCTGGCGGAGATGCTGTTCGGGATCGCCGTGCTGCCGGCAGGCAGACGCAGGAACACCTTGACGCGCGCACTCGACGGCTTGCTCGAGCTGTTCGGCGATCGCGTACTGCCGTTCGACACCGATGCGGCACGCCACCACGCCGCGCTCGCTGTCGCGGCGCGTAACGCCGGTCGCGGCTTTCCGACGCCGGATGGATACATCGCCGCGATCGCCGCCTCGCGAGGCTTCATCGTCGCGTCACGCGACACGTCGCCCTACGAGGCCGGCGGGCTCCGGGTTGTCGACCCGTGGCAAAGCTGACGCGGCGGCGTTACCAGACCCCCGTCCCGACCGATGCGCCTCTCACGGCATCGGCACACCAATAGACTTCAGCCCCGCGTTTGTGCGCGGCTGGCGCGCGCCTTCAGGCCATCGAGATAGGTGCTGCATCGGTGCCAGGCAGGTTCAACACCTTGCACCCAGGCCGCCAGTACCCCTGGATCTGCGCGTCGGTTTCCGCCGACCCTCGGGCAAGTTTCCCGTGCGCATTGCAGGCCTCCGCGATCCGGTGCACGGCCGCCTTGAACGTCGGGTGCTCAAGCTGGAGATGAACGCCGAAACGTGCACTGAGGTCCGAGTGGCCATAGGCGATCATGTCGATGCCCTCCACGGCCGCGAAGGCCTCGACATTGTCCAGGCCTTCGAGCGACTCGATCGACACGCAAAACTATGATGTTGGCATTGGCCCATGGCGCATACTCGGAAGCGTGCCGTCAACCACATGCCTCCCACGGATTGATGAGGGTGAGGCCACAGCCTGCAAAGCCGTCGGTATCACGCGTCACCACGGCAGCACGGGCGACCAAGGCGGTGGCCGCGATCAATGCATCGAACGTGTGGATGCCGACCTGACAGCAGCTGACAATTATTCATCGTAGCAACTTCGAACGTATGTGTCGGCGCCCCTGCCTGACGGCGGCCGACGATGATTTCGGCATAGCGGTCGGCTGCCGCGGTATCGAAGGCAAGGATGCGACCGCGCAGATCCTCATCGAACATCGCCGCCGCGGCATCGCAGAGTGCGGCGCGGCGGCGGCCTTCCGGCATGATGCCGATGCCTGACAGGATTTCTGCGCGCGTGACGCTGGTGGTGTAGAGCGAGGCTCGCGGCTGCGCTGCGACCCAGGCGAACACCGCGGGATGCGGCGCGGGCCGCATCAATTCGGAAATCACATTGGTATCGAGCACGAACATCAGTCGAACCGGGGTGGATCGCGGGCCGGTTCGCGTGGCGGGATCTCCAGGTCATCAGCACCGCCGAGGGGAGCGAAGCGCCGGCGGATAGCTTCAGCCAGGTTGACCTCGCGCGGACGTTCAGCACCGACGGCGCTGCTGATGATGTCACGGGCCTCGGCCTCCATCGAATGGCCATGTTGGGCAGCGCGGACGCGCAGCCGCTCCTTCACCGCCGGGTCGAGGTTGCGGATGGTGATACTGCTCATTGGGCATGTCGCTTGTGGGTTGTGATTGCACGCGGCTCATTCGGCGGCAGGCGTGAAAAAAGGAATTTTCTAACACGGAGGAAGTGCGGAGGACCACGGAGGGCCACAGGAGCCAGAGCCGCTCGAACTCCTGTGGCCCTCCGTGGTCCTCCGCACTTCCTCCGTGTTGAATCCTTACATTGGCGCCCACAGCCACCGGGGTTCCCGGGCGAGGCAGTAATTTGTCTAACTATTGAAGATAATCACCCTAACTACCACATCCGTCCCTTTCCCCGCAGCAGAGGGACCAAAATCTCATGGACGCCTTCACCAACTCCAACCCAAGCCCCCCGCGGGCTCTCCCCGCCACCGTCTCCCGCGTGGTCTTCGCCGAGCTCTGCTCGCGCCTCCCCCCGCCTCCCGTCGACACGCCTGAGGCCCGCGCCGAGCGTGACGCAGTCGCCATGGACGCGGCAGCCGCGCTGCATCCCACCGACGCCTTCGAGGCCAAGCTCGCCGCCCAGATCGTCGCCGCCGATGCCCAGGTCGACGACTGCCAGCGCCTCGCCGTCCAGCATCGCAACGACCTCGCCATCACACTCCGCTGTCGCGCTCAGGCAACCAGCGCGATGCGGGAGATGCGTGCCCTGCTGCGCGACTACCGGCGTATGCAGGCGGAGCACGACAAGGCGCTGAACGAAATGCACCCAGCCGCGATGGAGCGCGCCGGCTACTGGTTCAAGGAGGCGACGGTGGAAGAACCCGCGCCGCCCGCGCCGCAGGAAGCCAAACCCGCCACCCCGTCCTTCGAGCAGATGACCGAGGCCGAACGCTACGCCGCGCTACATCCGGACCGCGCGCGACGCATCCGCGCTGCAGGCGGCATGCCCTCCGACATCGATTTTGGTCCGCCCGAGCCTGACATCGTGGATGGCATCGTGCACGGCACCGGCCCGATCCTGCTGGCGCTCGATCAGCCCGTGCCTGCGCGTGGGGAGACCCCCACGTCCCATAGAGTGACGGGCGGTGCTTTGGGGCACGAAGAAATTGAACCGCAGATGAACGCGGATGAAC